>NZ_CP101432.1:4207500-4505147 GCF_051124255.1 Rhizobium sp. YTUHZ045 | reverse complement strand
CGGGCGGCCTCCGCTAAAACAGCCGCCCGATCATTCCCCGCTTTGACGGGCTGGCGGCATCCTCATGAAGCCACTCGCCTGCCGGTTCACTCAAACACGACACAGAAGTCCGTTGCAGGTACCGCATTCATGCGGCGCCTTCATCGGCTTTCCGTGCCAGGCTGTCGGTCAATCCTCGTTTTCGGCCGACCAGCCCGAACGCAATATTACTATCCCTATCCGGCAGCCTCACGTTAAACGTGTGGCTGCCATAGGCACAAAACATCCCTGCCCCGTAACAGCCACGTTACGGCCCAAATCCGTCAAGTGCTTGAAAAAACGGAAGCGCAAGGCTCCGTAACAGATGGCACAAATTCATCGCCCTGCCGACGTGGCAGTTAAGACCGAACTCTGCAGGTGATGTCCGCGCCCTCTGTTGGACGCCATTTAGGCAGGATCAAATCGCAAGATCAACGATGAATTTTACGCAAAATTAAGATGCGGCCATTGACTCCGGCCGCCCTTTTCGGGCGTCACACCAGCGTCAAAAAAGAATCGCAGTTGAATCAAAGAGATTCCCCATTCGGGCTATTTTGACACGCAAAGAAAGAAAAAAAATAAAAATCTTCTTGACTCGCCCGTGATCCGCAAAGGTTCGGCCAGAGTCGCGCAACGGGAAAGCATCCTTGCGCAAGTACTTGTTTTTAAAGTATTTTTCATGTCATGGCACTGACACGAAACAGTCGTGAGATTTACCATGCAGAGGTTGTTCGGCGGAATCGAAAAAGCCCGGTAAAATTACCGGGCTAATCATAACGAGGAGGTCGTTAATGGATTATTACGCGGTCGTGGAGACCGACAGAGCCTTCACACGAGCGGCCAAGCGAGAGACCTTGCGCGATGCCGTGTTGGAGTGCAGCACGCCCTTGCTGGCGGCGCGGGCGAGTTCCGGCTGAGCAGCCAGGAAAGCTGCCTTCGCCTTGTCGGCGTCACCGGATGCGATGGCCTCTTCGACCTGGCGAACGAAAGTACGCACGCGCGAGCGACGAGCCTTATTGACGTCGGTACGGCGGGCGATCTTGCGGGTCGCTTTTTTCGCCGAAGTTGTATTGGCCATGGATGCCTCTCTCAAGAATTCGAACAAACTCCGCCATTACCGCGGGCCCTGCGGCCACCAAGTCCAGCAATACGGGAGCAATCGCGGAAAACCAGAGCGGCTTTCCGAACCGTGGGCGGGCATATAACCCTAAAGCCGGCCCACGTCAACGCGGATTTTCAAGCTTTTCGGCAGCAAGCGCCAAAAAGCATTCAACGGTGCTTGAAGGCAGGTTTGCGCTTCTCGATGAAGGCGGCCATGCCTTCTTTCTGATCGTCCGTGGCAAAGAGACTATGAAACAGGCGGCGTTCGAACCGCAACCCTTCCTCCAGCGTCGTCTCGAAGGCGCGGTTGACCGCCTCCTTGGCCATCATGACCGAGGGCTGTGAAAGCGAGGCGATCTTTTCGGCTGCGGCCAAAGCCTCGTCGATGAGACGCTCGGGCGCCACCACACGCGAAACGAGTCCGGATCGTTCCGCCTCGGCCGCATCCATCACGCGGCCGGTCAGGATCAGGTCCATGGCCTTCGCCTTGCCGACGGCGCGCGTCAGCCGCTGCGAGCCGCCCATGCCGGGAATGACGCCAAGGGTGATTTCCGGCTGGCCGAACTTCGCGGTCTCCGAGGCGATAATGAAATCGCACATCATGGCAAGTTCGCAGCCACCGCCGAGGGCAAAACCGCTGACGGCAGCGATGACAGGCTTGCGCGCCTTGGCGACGTCATCCCAGCCGCTGATGAAATCACTCTTATAGATATCGGCGAACTGAAGCGACTGCATCTCCTTGATGTCGGCGCCGGCGGCAAAAGCGCGTTCGGAGCCGGTGAGCACGATCGCACCGACGGCATTGTCTTCATGGAAAGCCGCATAGGCCTGCTTCAGTTCCCTCAGCACAGTGGAGTTCAGCGCGTTCAGCGCCTGCGGGCGGTTCAGCGTGACGAGGCCGACAGTGCCTCGGGTTTCGACGATCAAGGTCTCGTAAGCCATGCTGTTCTCCCGGTTTCTCACTGTTACTTCTGACAGGCGGCGCAATAGAAGGTGGAGCGGCCCGCCTGCACGATGCGACCGACCGTACCGCCGCAGCCGGGCGTGCCGCAAGCCTCACCTTCGCGATCATAGACGGAGAAGGAATGCTGGAAATAGCCGAGCGATCCGTCGGCCTGGATATGGTCTCGCAGCGACGAGCCGCCGGCGGCGATTGCATCGGCGATGACGTCGCGGATCGAGGCGACCAGCAGGTCGAGCTGCTGCTTCGGCCGGCCGCCCGGCGTCACCAGCGTGCCGGCGGCACGCAGCGGCGACAAATGCGCGCGCCACAGCGCCTCGCATACATATATATTGCCGAGACCGGCAATGTTCTTCTGGTCGAGTAGCGCGCTCTTCAGCGGCTGCGCCTTGTCCCGGAAGCGTTCGGCCAGATAAGCAGCGCCGAGTTCGTTTCCCGTCGGCTCCGGGCCGAGATCGCGGAAGAAGGGATGGGCGGCAAGATCGGCGCGTCCGACCATATCCATGAAGCCGAAGCGGCGCGGGTCGTTGTAGATGACGCGGCGAACGCCATCCTGACCCTGCAGATGAAAAACGACGTGATCGTGTTTCTCGTCCTTCGAGCGTGCGTGGTGGAATTGCCCCGGCGTTGCGGAGGCGGCGCCCTCTTCGATGCGAAAGGAACCGGACATGCCGAGATGGGAAATCAGCGTGTTGCCGTCGTCGAGATCGACCAGCAAATATTTTGCGCGGCGGCCGAGACCGACGATGGTGCGTCCGGAAACCCTGTCCGCCAAGGCATCGGGAAAGGGGAAGCGCAAATCCTTGCGCCGCAGTTCCAGCCTGGCAACCAGAGCGCCTTCCATCGCCGGCGCCAGGCCGCGTTTGACGGTTTCGACTTCTGGCAATTCCGGCATCTTAACCCATCTCTATCGAACGTGTTTCAACCGAGGACGATGTGCGCTATAGCGCCATGTGCCGCGGAGAGCGCGGTCCAGTGATAACGTCGCGCGCGGTCTTTCGCTACGGTCGCCGCGCCGATCTTCAAGGAACGGAGCAGCCTGATGTCAGAAAGCCGCACTTCCGCCGATGGCGGCATGGAGACCTCTTACGGCTTCCGCGAGGTGCCGGGCGGCGAGAAACAGGGTCTGGTCAACCAGGTATTCCACAAGGTCGCCAAGCGCTACGACATCATGAACGACGTCATGTCGATGGGCATGCACCGGGTCTGGAAAGATGCGATGATCTCGGCGTTGAACCCGCGCAAGGAGCCAGGCTACAAGGTGCTCGACGTTGCCGGCGGCACCGGCGACATCGCCTTTCGCATCATCGAGGCCTCTGGTCGGAAGGCACATGCGACGGTGCTCGATATCAACGGCTCGATGCTTGGCGTCGGCGCCGAACGGGCGGCAAAGAAGAAGCTTTCCGACAATCTCACCTTCATTGAGGCGAATGCCGAGGAACTGCCGTTTGAGGCCGCCAGCTTCGATGCCTATACGATCGCCTTCGGCATCCGCAACGTGCCGAGAATCGACAAGGCGCTGTCCGAGGCCTATCGCGTGTTGAAACGCGGCGGTCGGCTGCTGGTCCTGGAGTTTTCGGAAGTCGACATGCCGCTTCTCGACAAGATTTATGACGCCTGGTCGTTCAACGCCATTCCGCAATTCGGCAAGGCGATTACCGGCGATGCCGAGCCCTACCAGTATCTGGTGGAATCGATCCGCAAGTTTCCGAACCAGGAGAATTTCGCAGCGATGATCCGCCAGGCTGGTTTTTCGCGCGTCACCTATACCAATTATATCGGCGGCATCGCCGCGCTCCATTCCGGCTGGAAGCTCTGAGGGAATGAAGGAAAAAAAGACGAACCTCCCTCGGCGGGGCACTTCAGCATGAGCACTTTCGGAGCCTATTTTCGCCTTTGGCGCGTCGGCTGGGTGCTCGTGCGCGAAGGCGTCGTGTCGGCCCTGCCGTCAGAAGGCCTGCCGCCTTCGGTCGCACTTGCCAAATCCTTCGTCACGATTTTCGAGCGCGGCAGGGCGCGGTATCAGAAGCGCAGCGATCGGCTGGCAAAGGCCGTCGAGCGGCTCGGCCCCTCCTATGTCAAGATCGGTCAGTTCCTGGCGACGCGGCCTGACGTCGTCGGCGTCGAATTCGCCAACGACCTGTCTCAGTTACAGGACCGGATGGCCTTCTTTCCCTCGGCGGCCGCAAAGGCGAATATCGAAGGATCGCTCGGGCGGCCGGTCGATGAACTCTATGCGAGCTTCGGCGAGCCGATCGCCGCCGCCTCGATCGCGCAGGTGCACCCCGCCGAAGTCGAAACGACAGAAGGCCGAAGGAAGGTCGCCGTCAAAGTCGTCCGACCGGGCGTGCGCCAGCGTTTTGTCCATGACATCGAGGCAATGTACCTGGTCGCTCATATGCAGGAGCGCTTCATGCCGTCCAGCCGGCGGCTGCGGCCGGTCGAGGTGACGAAGACGCTGGAACAGACGACGAAGGTGGAGATGGATCTTCGCCTTGAGGCCGCAGCGCTTTCGGAGATTGCCGAAAACACCGACAGCGATCCCGGCTTTCGCGTGCCGAAGGTCGACTGGGAGCGCACGGGCCGCGACGTCATCACCATGGAATGGATCGACGGCACGAGAATGTCTGACGTCGAGGGGCTGCGCGCGGCCGGCCATGACCTCAACCTGCTCGCCGACACGCTGATCCAGTCCTTCCTGCGCCACACGCTGCGCGACGGTTTCTTCCATGCGGACATGCATCCCGGCAATCTCTTCGTCGATGCCGGCGGCATGATCGTCGCGGTCGACATGGGTATTGTCGGGCGGCTCGGCAAGAAGGAGCGGCGGTTCCTCGCCGAAATCCTCTACGGCTTCATCACCCGCGATTACATCCGTGTCGCAGAGGTGCATTTCGAGGCCGGCTACGTGCCCGGCCACCACAATGTCGAAAGCTTCGCCCAGGCGATCCGGGCGATCGGCGAGCCGATCCACGGGCAGCCCGCCGAAACGATCTCGATGGGCAAGCTGCTGACGCTGCTGTTCGAAGTGACCGAACTCTTCGACATGGCGACACGGCCGGAGTTGGTGATGCTGCAGAAGACCATGGTCGTGGTCGAAGGCGTGTCGCGCATGCTCAACCCGCGTTTCAACATGTGGAAGGCCTCCGAGCCCGTCGTCGGCGACTGGATCCGCACCAATCTCGGCCCGAAACGAATCGTCACCGATCTCAAGGATGGGCTGAAGGCGGCGGTCAAGCTCGCCGAAGCCGCGCCCGAAATCGCAGCAAAAACCGAGAAATTCCACCATCAGCTGCTGCATATGAGCGAACACGGCCTGCGTTTCGACGATCAGACGGCCGAGGCGATCGGCAAGGCCGAGGCGCGGCACAACCGCTCGGGCAGGATCGCGCTCTGGGTGATCGCATTGACGCTCCTCTATATTGCCTGGATGTTGAGCTGACCGCTCCGACAACATGCTGTGTTCAGCATTTAGGATATCCCATGTGACGGAGGGCTGGCTTAGTCTCGCAGTTTAGGAGATACGGCACATGCAGCACGAACGCCTTGGCATCGAACTTTCCGGACGGCCGCTCGGTTTTGCCGAGATGGTGACGATTGGTGCCGGCAAGGCGAGGATTTCGGCTTCACCAACCGGCATGGCCCGCATCGCGATTGCCCGCGAAATCGTCGAGGACGCGATTGCCGCCGGCACGCCCGTCTATGGCTCGACGACCGGCGTCGGCGCCATGAAAGACGTGGAGTGGTCGGCCGACGAACTCGACACGTTCAATCTCGGCCTGGTGCGCGCCCATCATTTCGGCACCGGCACGCCCTTTTCCTGCAATGTCGTGCGCAACGCCATGGCGATCCGCATCAACACGGCGCTGACCGGCCAGGTCGGCTGCACGCCGGAGCTGATCGACGCCTATATCAGGATGCTCGAGGCCGATCTCATCCCGGTCGTGCGCCGCACCGGCTCGATCGGCTGCGCCGATATCGGCCTGATGGGGCAGATCGGTGCTGTGTTGACCGGTGTCGGCGAAGCGGTCTATCGCGGCAGCCGGATGCAGGCGGCCGACGCTTTCCGGGCTGCGGGGCTGGAACCGGTGCGGATGGCGCCGCGCGACAGCCTCGCTTCGCTCAGCGTCAATGCAGTGAGCTTTGCGGCGGCGGCGGAAACGACGCGCAATGCCGCGGCCTCGATCCGCATTCTGCTCGCCACCGGGATGATGGCATCGGGTGCGCTCGGCGCCTCCCGTGATCCCTGGAAGGCGGTCCGCCATGTCGGCACTGCGCGTGAGGCACTGATCGGCGCCTGGCTCTGCAACGCGTCGGACGAATGGGACTGGCCTGTTGCAACGCATGTGCAGGATCCGCTCAGCCTGCGCATGATCGCCCAGGTATTCGGCGCCGTCATCGAAAATCTGCTTTCGACCGGTCACAAGATTCTCGCCGCCACCGGACGCTCGGACGACAATCCCGTCGTCGTCGAGGGGCGGGTGATGACATCAGGCGGTTCGCTTCCGCTCGATGTGACGATCCTGCTCGAATCGGCCGCACTCTGCATGGCGCATGCGGCGCGCAACGCCTTCAACCGCTGTGTCATTCTCGGCAACGGGCAACGGCGCGACCTGCCGGTCAACCTCGTGCCGTCGGGACGGATTGCCACCGGCTTCGGGCCGATCATCAAGCTTGCCGGCGAAATCTTCTCACGCGTCCTGTCGATGTCCGGCCCCGTTTCGGCGCAGTCGCTGGTGGTTGCAGCCGGCCTGGAGGATGAGGCCGCCTTCTTGCCGCTGGTCATCGAGCGCTTCGAGCGGCAGATGCAGGCACTGAAGCGCCTCGCGGCGCTCGAGGCGCTCTTGTCTGCCCAGGCGGTCGACATTCTCGGCGATGAGCCGAAGGGCGTGGCCGGCATGCTCTACGACGTCGTTCGCAAACATGCGGCCTTTTATACCGTCGACCGGCCGCTATCGGCTGAAGTGGAGGCGATCGAGGAAGAGCTCGGATCGGACGACTTTCTCGCGAAACTGACCGAGCAGGTTCCGATCGCCTCCTTCGACGATTTCTTCGCACTCGGCTCGCCGGAGCCCATCGAAGGGCGCTTGGCAAGCCGAGCAGGATGATTGCGGGCCGAGGCCCAAAATCTCGATCCTGCTCTACATTAACCCATCGATGCGTGATGCCGTCCGAAAGACGTTTCAAACTTTGGCATCACGTTTCGGCCGACAGCGGTTCCGACGTCAGTCTAGGAGGAAGCGGCATGGACTTCGATCTCGTTCTGCAGGGCACGGTGGTGCTGCCGGACCGCATCGTCGAAGCGGGTTATGTCGCCGTGCACGCCGGCAAGATCGCCGAAGTCGGCCTCGGCGTCCCGCCTGCGGCGCGCGAACGGCATCTGCTCGGAAGAGCGTTGATCCTGCCCGGCGCCATCGACGCGCAGGTGCATTCGCTTTCCCAGAAGGATCAGGAGGATTTCGTCTGGTCGACGCGGTCGGCAGCGGCCGGCGGCGTGACCACGATCGTCGACATGCCTTATGACGAGGGCAACCTCGTCTGCTCGGCGGCGGCCGTCAAGCGGAAGATCGACCATGCCGCCCCGCAGGCGCGCGTCGATTTTGCCCTTTACGGCACCATCGATCCGCAAGAGGGCCCAGCGCTAATCCCGGAGATGGTTGAGGCCGGCGTCGCCGCCTTCAAGTTTTCGACCTTCGGCACCGATCCCAAACGTTTTCCGCGCATTCCCCCCGCCTTGCTCGACGCCTGCTTTGCCGCAATCGCGCCGACCGGGCTGACGGCAGGCGTGCATAACGAGGATGACGAGGCGGTGCGCAGCTATATGGAACAGGTGAAAGCGAGCGGCATCACCGACTGGCGGGCGCATGGTCTGTCACGGCCGCCAATCACAGAGCTCCTGGCGATGCATACGATCTTCGAGACCGGCGCCAATACCGGCTGCCCCGCGCATGTGGTGCATTGCTCCCTCGGGCGCGGCTACGATATCGCCCGCGCCTATCGCCGCGATGGTTTTGCCGCGACAGTCGAATGCTGCATCCATTACCTGACGCTCGACGAGGAAAACGATGTGAGGCGCCTCGGCGGCAAGGCGAAAATCAACCCGCCGGTGCGGCCGCGCGCCGAGGTGGAGAGGCTCTGGCGGAAGGTGGCCAAAGGCGATGTCTGGTTGGTCTCGACCGATCACGTCAGCTGGTCGGAGAACCGCAAGACCGATCCCGACATGCTCGCCAACGCATCCGGCGTTCCCGGTCTCGAGGTGATGGTGCCCCTATTCGTCAAAGGCGCTCTCGAGCGCGGCATTCCCCTGACCTGGGCCGCGCGGCTGATGGCCGAGAACCCGGCGAAACATTTCCGGCTCGACCATATCAAAGGGGCGCTGACCCCAGGCAAGGACGCCGACATCACCGTGCTGGAGCCGCGCGGAAGCGTCTACGATGCGTCTGCGAGCGGCAACAACGTCGTCGGCTGGAGCCCCTATAACGGCATCCGCCTGCCCTGGACCGTTTCCGCCACCTATTTGCGCGGCGAAAAGATCGCCGAGGGCGGGAAGGTATTGGCCGAGCCTGGCAGTGGCCGGTTTATCCGGCCGCCGCCGCGCCAAATCATTTCGGGAGCCGCCGCATGAGCCGCAATCTTCCCGTCAATGCCGACCGGATCGCTGAAGATATCCAGGCGCTTGCCGATATCACGGAGCCGGGGCGCTCCTGGACACGTCGGGCTTTCACGCCGCTCTTTCTGGAAGGCCGGGCCTATATCGAGACACGAATGAAGGCGGCAGGGCTGGAAACACGGATCGATGCCGCCGGCAATCTGATCGGCCGGCGCACCGGCAGGAAGCCCTGGCTCGGCACGATCATGATCGGCTCGCACTCCGACACGGTGCCGGAGGGTGGCCGCTTCGACGGCATTGCAGGCGTGGTTGCGGCGCTCGAGGTGGCGCGGGCGCTGCATGACCACGGCCTGGAACTCGACCATGATCTTGAGATCGTCGATTTCCTTGCCGAAGAGGTCAGCATCTTCGGCGTCTCCTGCATCGGCAGCCGCGGCATGACCGGACAGTTGCCGGAGGCCTGGCTGTCGCGGACAAGCGGCGGGCTCGATCTTGCCGGCGGCATCGCCCAAGTGGGCGGCGAGCCGGGCGTGCTGGGACAGCAGAAGCGACCGGATCTGGCAGGCTTCCTGGAGCTCCATATCGAACAGGGGCCAGTGCTCGAAGCCGAAAGGGAGGATATCGGCATCGTCACGGCAATCTCCGGCATTACCCGCATCGAGATCACCGTCGAGGGGCGGGCCGACCATGCCGGCACGACGCCGATGGACAGGCGGGCGGATGCTCTGGTCGCGGCCTCGCAGCTGGTGCTCGACATCCGAAATGCCGCCGCCGAGCTTGCCAAGACGCCGGGGCATTTCGCCGCGACGGTCGGCGAGTTCAGGATCGAGCCGAATGCCGCCAATGTCGTGCCGTCGAAGGTCGTGCTGCTGATCGACGGTCGTGCGGAAATCCGCGCCGACATGGAGGCCTTCTGCCGCTGGCTCGAGGGCCATGTCGAAAAGCTGGCAACCGCCTATGGCGTTACGATCGAGCCGCCGAATCGGGTTTCCGACAATCTGCCGACGCCAAGCGATGCCGCGCTGCTTTCGACGCTGGAGACCGCCTGCGACCGCGTCGGCGCAAAATACCGGCGCATGGCCTCCGGCGCAGGGCACGATACCGCCTGGATCGCCAAGGTGGCGCCGGCGGCAATGATCTTCGTGCCCTGCCGGGAAGGCCGCAGCCATTGCCCCGACGAATGGGCCGACAATGACGATATCGCGCTCGGCGCCGCCGTGCTTTTCCAAGCGGTGCGCGAGATGGACAAGGATTCGAAGCGGGAGAAGGCCGATGGGACGCATACTGGTTGAGAAGGACGTGGAAGCCGCCGTCAAAGGCGGCTCCGTCTATGCCGCCGGCGGTGGCGGCTGGGCTGAGCACGGGCGGATGCTCGGGCATGCGGCCGTCACCATCGGCAAACCGGAGCTGGTCTCGATCGACGAGTTGAAGGATGACGACTGGGTCGCCACGGCGGCCGCGATCGGCGCGCCGGCCTCCACCACGCCCTGGGAAATGCAAGGCGTCGATTACATCAAGGCGGTGCAATTGCTGCAGGAGGCGCTCGGCGAAAGGCTTTCCGGACTGATCATCGGCCAGAACGGCAAATCCTCGACGCTGAACGGCTGGCTGCCATCGGCGATCCTCGGCACCAAGGTAGTCGATGCCGTCGGCGACATCCGCGCGCACCCGACCGGCGACATGGGGTCGATCGGCATGGCCGCCTCACCCGAGCCGATGATCCAGACCGCCGTCGGCGGCAACAGGGCCGAGAACCGTTACATCGAGCTGGTGGTGAAGGGCGCGACGGCGAAGATCTCGCCGGTGCTGCGCGTCGCCGCCGATCAGTCCGGCGGTTTCATCGCCAGCTGCCGCAATCCGCTCCGGGCTTCCTATGTCCGGACGCATGCGGCCCTCGGCGGAATCTCGATGGCGCTTGCGCTCGGCGAAGCGATCATTGCGGCGGAGAAGCGAGGCGGGCCAGCGGTCATCGACGCGATCTGCAAAACGACGGGCGGGCATATCCTCGCCGACGGCGTCATCACCCGAAAGGACGTCGTCTATACCAAGGAGGCCTTCGATATCGGCACCATCGCCGTCGGCTCGGGCGATAAATCGGTGACGCTGCATGTGATGAACGAATATATGGCCGTGGACGATGCGGGTGGCGGGCGGCTTGCGACCTTCCCCGCCGTGATCACCACGCTGTCGCCGGAGGGCGAGCCGCTGAGCGTCGGCCAGTTGCAGGAAGGCATGCACGTCTTCATCCTGCATGTGCCGATGGAGATCATTCCGCTCTCGGCCAGCGTGCTCGATCCGACAGTTTATCCCGTCGTCGAAAAGGCGATGGGTATCGAGATCGCGCGTTATGCGCTGGCGGCGAAGGCCTGAGCCATGGCACGCGATCCCGGCCTTGAAGAACTGCTGCGCGAGGAACTCGACGATCGTCCTGGCCTCAGCGAAAAATCCATGTTCGGCGGCCGCGCCTTCCTGCTGAACGGCAATCTTCTCTGCGGCGCGCGCAGTGACGGCATGCTGATCCGTCTCGGCAAGGGCAATGATGATTGGACGCTGGCGCTGCCGGGCGTAACCCGGATGGTGATGGGCGAGCGAGTCATGCACGGCTGGCTGCGCGCCTCCGCCGAGGCTTACGGCGACGATGCTCTGAGACGGCGTCTGCTCGATGCGGCGCTAGCCTATGTGGAATCGCTGCCGGGCAAGTGACCAAAGCTAGCTTTCGCCCTTCTCTCCAGCGGGGAGAAGGAGAAGCAGAGAACAAACGAGGAACCCACAATGCCGAAGGCCAATCCACGCCATCCGAAATTTCCCATTCCCGGCGGACCGGAGTTGCGCGCCAAGGGCTGGCGGCAGGAGGCGCTGCTGCGGCTGCTCGAAAACGTGCTGGCCGTCGGCGAGGATCCCGACAATCTGATCGTCTATGCCGCGCTCGGCAAGGCCGCCCGCAACTGGGCGGCGCATAAGGGCATCGTCAAGGCGCTGACTGAGATGGATGAGGACCAGACGCTGCTCATCCAGTCCGGCAAGCCGATCGGGCTCGTAAAGACCCATGCCAGGGCGCCCCTCGTCATCATGGCGAACTGCAACATCGTCGGGCAATGGGCAAAGGCCGAAGTGTTCTACGAGCTGCAGCGCAAAGGGCTGATCTGCTGGGGTGGGCTGACGGCCGGGGCCTGGCAATATATCGGCAGCCAGGGCGTCATCCAGGGCACCTATGAAATCTTCATGCGCATCGCCGAGCGGCGTTTCGGCGGCGACCTTCACGGCCGCTTCGTGCTGACGGCCGGACTCGGCGGCATGGGCGGGGCCCAGCCACTCGCCGGCCGCATGGCGGGCGCTGCGATCCTCTGCGTCGACATCGATCCGGAGCGAGCGCGCAAACGCCAGCAGATCGGCTATCTCCAGGAGATCGCGCCGGATCTCGATACCGCCCTTGAGATGATCGACGCAGCTGTAAAGGCGAAGCGGGCGCTGTCCGTCGGCCTCGTCGGCAATGCGGCGGAGGTCTATCCCGAGATTGCGCGGCGCGGCATCGTGCCAGATATCGTCACCGATCAGACCTCGGCGCATGACCTCGTCTATGGCTATGTGCCGAAAGGCATGAGCCTCGATCAGGTGAGAGACCTGCGCGACGATGGCCAGGGGCAATTGATGGCGGCAAGCCGCGCCTCGATCGTCGAACATGTCGGCGCGATGCTGGAATTCCAGAAACGCGGGTCCGAAGTCTTCGACAACGGCAATCTGATCCGCACCCAGGCCAAAGAGGGCGGCGTCACCAACGCCTTCGACATTCCAATCTTCACCGAAGCCTATCTCAGACCGCTGTTTGCCCGGGCAATCGGCCCGTTCCGCTGGATGGCTCTCTCAGGCGAGGAGAGCGATATCGCCCGCATCGACGATCTGCTGCTCGAGATGTTTCCCGACAACAAGATCATCACCAACTGGATCCGGCTGGCGCGCGAGCATGTTCCCTTCGAGGGACTGCCGGCGCGCATCGCCTGGCTCGGCCATGGCGAACGCACCGCACTCGCACGACGTGTCAACATGCTGGTGGGAAGCGGCGACCTAAAGGGCCCGGTCGCCTTCTCCCGCGACCATCTCGATGCCGGCGCCATGGCGCATCCGAATATCATGACCGAGCGGATGAAGGACGGCTCCGATGCGATCGCCGACTGGCCGCTGATCGATGCAATGATGCTCTGCTCGTCGATGGCCGATCTCGTCGTCATCCATTCCGGCGGCGGTGGCTATGCCGGCTACATGACGAGCTGCGGCGTCACCGTGATTGCCGACGGCACCGATGCCGCCGACGAACGCCTCGACCACGCGCTGACCAACGACACGGCGCTCGGAGTCATGCGTTATGCCGATGCCGGATATGAAGAGGCCCTTGATGAGGTGGCGAAGAAGGACGTTCCCTATCTCAGGCTTGGTTGAAACGGACAGAGGATTGCTATATATCATTGCCATATCTCATCCGGAGCGAATGACATGGAAACAGCTAAAATCTTCTGGTCGGGGCGCTCCCAAGCCGTCCGGCTGCCTAAGGAATTTCGCTTCGACGGCGATATCGTCGCCATTCGGCGGCAGGGGCGTGCGGTCATTCTCGAACCGATTTCCGACGATTGGGGATGGCTTGCCGATGTAATCGGTCCTGTTGACGCCGACTTTGCGACGGCGGCGGAAGAGCAGCCTGCACAGCAGGAACGTCCCGAACTCGACTTCTTCAAATGAAATACTTGCTCGATGCGAATGCCGTGATTGCCCTGATGAAAAGCAACGAGGGCCTGATTGCCGAACTGAGCAAACACCTGCCCCGCGACTTCGCCGTGCCCGCAATCGTTGCGCATGAACTGTTTTACGGCGCCTATAAAAGCCTTCGCATTCACGAAAACTTAGCGCGGATCGATGCACTGCAGTTTTCAATACTGGAATTCGACCGGAACGATGCACGCAAAGCGGGGGAAATCCGCGCCGCGCTGCATGCATCGGGAACGCCGATCGGACCCTACGACGTATTGATTGCGGCCCAGGCTGTCGCACGCCACCTCATCCTGATCACCCGAAACCTGCGGGAGTTCGAACGTGTGGCAGAGTTGCGGGTGGAGAATTGGGAGCGTTAGAGCGGATCATTGCTTATCGGAATCGGTTCTGGATTCCCAAATCAGCAGATTTGTGATTCATGATGGATGCTGGAATGGAGGCCAGCATCCATGACGCGACCCTATTCGAATGATCTTCGCGAGCGAGTCGTTGCAGCGGTTGTGGACGGTCAGAGCTGCCGGGTGGTGGCGGAGCGGTTCGACATAGCTGTCTCATCCGTGGTGAAGTGGTCACAGCGTTATCGGGCCACCGGCAGTGTGTCACCGGGCAAGATGGGCGGCCATCGCCGACGTGTGCTGGAGCCGCACCGCGCCTTCATCGTCGAGCAGATCGAGCAGACATCGCATCTGACGCTACATCGGCTGAAGGATGAGTTGGCCGCCCGTGGCGTGAGCGTCTCCCACAATGCCATCTGGCAGTTCATGCGCCGCGAGGGCTTGAGCTTTAAAAAAAACGCTGTTCGCCCTTGAGCAGGGCCGCGCCGACATTGCCCGGCGCAGAGCCCGCTGGAAAGCCTGGCAAGACCGCTTCGATCCGAAGCGGCTCGTCTTTATCGACGAGACCTGGATCCGCACCAACATGGCGCCGTTACGCGGGTGGGGGCCGAGGGGCAAAAGATTGCGCGGCTTTGCCCCGCATGGCCGCTGGCGCACCCTGACCTTCCTCGGCGCCCTACGCTGCGACAAGCTCACTGCGCCCTGCGTCTTTGACGGTCCCATCAATGGCGAATGCTTTCACGCCTATGTCCGCCAGCAGTTGATCCCGACCCTCAAACCTGGCGACATCGTCATCCTCGATAATCTCGGCTCTCACAAAGCCAAAGCCATCCGCGACGCCATCAGGGCCGTCGGCGCCAGGCTCTGGTTCCTGCCAAAATATTCCCCCGACCTTAATCCGATCGAACAAGCCTTCGCCAAGATCAAGCACTGGATGCGCCAAGCCCAAAAGCGAACCATCGAGGAAACCTGGCGCCATCTGGGCTTACTCGCCGACACCATCAAGCCAGAGGAATGCGCCAACTACTTCTCAAATGCGGGCTATGCTTCCGTCAAAACATGAAAGGCTCTAGCTCTCGCGCTCCAAATTATCGGGCATTCTTTGCGAAATGCTGAGCGACACAGGCTGACATAAAGGCAAGGGCCAGCATGGCAAGGGTGAAGACAACGACAGCTGCCCAGCCCTCGACCGCGAAGAACCAGCCACCGGCCGAGCCCATCAGGCTGGAGCCGACGTAATAGGCCAGCATGTAGATGGAAGAAGCGTGCCCCTTGTTGCCAAAGGCAAGCTTGCCGACAAGGCCGCTGGCGATGGAATGGCTCATGAAGAAGCCGGCGGTCAGCACGATGATACCGAGGATGATCGACGGCAGCGCGGCTAAGAGCGTCAATGCGCTACCGGCAGCCGTCAGCGCGAAGCCGAAGAGCAGCACGGGAAAGTGACCGATCCGGTCTCCCAGCAGCCCGCCGGTCGAGGCGGCGCCGATGCCGAAGACATAGACGGTGAAGATCAAGCCGAGTTCGGTCTGATTGAGCCGATAAGGCGGCGCCACGAGGCGGTAACCGGCGTAATTGTAGATTGTCACGAAGGAGCCCATCGCCAGGAAGGCGATGGCGAAGAGGAAGGGTAGCGCCGGATTTCTAAGATGGCTAAGCCAGGCTTTCGCGTAGAAACGCGGATCGAAACCCGGCCGGCGAACGAAATTCCTTGAGGGCGGCAGAAGGGCGATGAAGCCGATCGCCGCGGCAAGACCGATGGCGCCGACGAGGAAGAGCGCCGGGCGCCAGCCAAAATATTCGGCGAAGATGCCGGTGAGCACGCGGCCCGACATGCCGCCGAAAGCCGTGCCGCCGACATAGAGGCCCATGGTGGCACCAAGGCCGCGCGGATCGATTTCTTCGGCAAGATAGGCCATGGCGACGGCCGGCACGCCGCCGAGGACGAGGCCCTGCAGGGCGCGGATGACGAGCAGCAGGTGCCAATTCGAGGCGAAAGCCGTGGCAATTGTCAGTACTGCCGCGCCAACCAGCGATATCGACATCAGGCTGCGGCGGCCCAGCCCCTCCGCAACGGCGGCGGCACAGACAATGGCAAGCGCGAGAAAGCCGGTGGAAAGCGACAGCGACAGCGAGCTTTCGACCGGGCTGACGGAAAACTCCTGCGAGAAGACCGGCAGCAGCGGCTGCACACAGTAGAGCAGCGAGAAGGTGGAAAAACCGGAGAGAAAGAGCGCCAGGCTGGCGCGGCGATAAGCGCCTGTGCCGCGCGTCAGGTAATGCTTTTCTCGTGCGATCACGGTCTTCACGCTTTGCGCTGCCGGCGGCATATCTTCATCCTGGCGGGTCTTCGAACTCATGTGTTAACCCGCCGGATCCCAATAGGGCGGATCGCCGAAGCTCTTCCTCAAGTGATCGGCGATGGCGCGAAGCTTGGCGGATGGATTTCGACCTTCCGGATGGGCCATATAGATGAATTCGGCCTCCGGCCTGTGACCGACATCGATTTCGGCAAGCCGGCCCTCGCGGATGGCCGGGCCGGCGATGAAGGCCGGCAGCAGCGCGATGCCGAGACCGGCAATCGCGGCATCGCGCATCATGTCGCCATTGTTGATGCCGAGCGCCAGTTTGGCGCGGACGGCGACCGCCCCCTCCGGCGTCTGGAAGCGCCAATCGGCGACGCCGCGGTTGGTGTAGAAGACGCCGCGATGGCGGTTCAGGTCGGCAAGCGACGATGGCGTTCCCTCGCGGGCGAGATAATCCGGCGAAGCGCAGAGAAGACGGCGGCTGCGGGTGAGCTTCCAGGCGATCAGCCTGCTGTCGGCGATCGGGCCATTGCGGATGATGGCGTCGTAGCCGTCCGAGGCCGCATCGACGCGGCGGTCATCGATGTCGAGCGTCAACTCGATATCGGGATGATCGGCAAGAAAGGGGTAGAGCGCCGGGCCGAGATGCATGCGGCCGAACGTGACCGGGGCGGCGATGCGGATCGGGCCGGACAGCGTGCCGCGCCGCTCGGCCATATCGGCGGCGGCCTCGTCAATTTCACGCACGATGCGCGCGGCGCGCCGCAGAAATGCAGCTCCGTCCTCCGTCAAGGTGAGCTTGCGTGTCGTTCGGTGCAGCAGGACGCCGCCCAAGGACTTCTCCAATTCCGCCAATCTTTCGCTGACGACGGATTTGGAGAGCCGCAGCCGCCTGGCCGCCTCGCTGACCGAGCCTGCCTCCGTCACGGCGACGAAAGCCGCGATGCCTTCTATCCTGATCATCGTTCGGTATTTCCGAATTCCAGTTCCTCAATCTGGAGACTAATCCGAACGAAAAGAAAATGCCACCTTCTGATCAACGAAACGGACGGCAAGGGCCGCCTCGGATCAACCACAGGAGATGCAACCATGAACCGCTTGAATAACAAGGTCGCAATCGTTACCGGCGCAAGCTCCGGCATCGGCCGCGTCACGGCAAAGCTCTTTGCCGCCGAAGGTGCCAAGGTCGTCGTCGGCGCGCGCCGCGAGCGCGAACTCGACAGCCTCGTCGCAGAGATCGAGGCCGAGGGCGGCAAGGCTATTGCCGTTGCCGGCGACGTCCGCTCGGAAGATTATCATAAAGCGCTGGTGGCCGCCGCGATGACGAATTACGGCAAGCTCGACATCGCCTTCAACAACGCGGGCATCATCGGCGAAGCCGGTCCGAGCACCGGTGTCTCGGAAGCAGGCTTCAGCGAGGCGCTGGCCGTCAATCTCACAGCATCCTTTCTCGCTGCCAAACATCAGATCGGCGCGATGGCAGAAAATGGCGGCGGCTCGGTGATCTTCACCTCGACCTTCGTCGGCTACAGCTTCGCCTTTCCCGGCGTTGCCGCCTATGCCGCCAGCAAATCCGGCCTGATCGGGCTGATGCTGGCTCTCGCCGCCGAGTTCGGACCGCAGGGCGTGCGCGTCAACGCCATTCTGCCGGGCGCCGTCGATACCGACATGTACCGCGATGTGAACGATACAGCAGACAAGCAGGCTGCCATCACCGCTATGCATGCGCTGAAGCGCGTCGCGACACCTGATGAAGTCGCACGCTCGGTTCTCTACCTCGCCTCCGATGATGCGAGCTTCGTCACCGGCACGGCCTCGCTGGTCGACGGCGGCATTTCGATCACTCGCACCTGAGATGGTGGGGCGATTATTCGCTGCGGCTACACAGCGTTTGATTGCCGAGACCAGCCCCTCATCCGGCTGCCGCCACCTTCTCCCCGCTCGCGGGGCGAAGGGACATGCCGCACCCTCCCCGTTCCCACCTCGCTCTCACAGGGCACGTCCCCTCGCCCCGTTTACGGGGAGAGGGTTAGGGTGAGGGGCATCGGCGCAACCGGTCAGCGATGCGCAACCCGCGCGATTGCATGTTCTGCGCCAAAGGCTTAGGGTCAAGATCAATCAGAAAAAGGCGACGGGTAGAAGGCCATGGCTCTCAGCGGCAAACGCATCCTCCTCATCATCTCGGGCGGCATCGCCGCCTATAAGAGCCTGGATCTGATCCGCCGGCTGCGGGAGCGCGGCGCAAGCGTGCGTCCGATCATGACCAAAGGCGCGCAGGAATTCGTCACGCCGCTGGCCGTCGGGGCACTAGCGGCTGACCATGTCTTTGTCGATCTGTTTTCGCGCCAGGACGAACAGGATGTCGGCCATATCAGGCTGGCGCGCGACTGCGATCTCGTGCTGATTGCCCCCGCCAGCGCCGATCTTATGGCGAAAATGGCGAACGGTCTTGCCGACGATCTCGCCTCGACCGTGCTACTGGCGACGGACAGGCCGGTGCTGGCCGCGCCGGCGATGAACCCTCGCATGTGGGCGCATCCCGCGACGCGGCGCAATGCGGCGACGCTGAGAGCCGACGGCGTGCGTTTCATCGGGCCAATGGCCGGCGAGATGGCGGAGAGCCGCGAGGCCGGGCTCGGCCGGATGGCGGAGCCGCTGGAGATCGTCGCGGCCGCCGAAACCCTGCTCGACGACGGAGAAAAGCCGCTGAAAGGACACAAGGCGATCGTCACATCAGGACCGACCCATGAGCCGATCGACCCGGTGCGCTACATCGCCAACCGTTCCTCCGGCCGGCAGGGACACTCGATCGCCGCAGCGCTGGCGAGGCTCGGGGCCGACGTGACGCTCGTCTCCGGGCCGGTGACGATCGCCGATCCGGTCGGCGTCAATGTCGTCCATGTCGAGCGGGCGGAGGAAATGCGCGATGCGGTGCTGGCGGCGCTGCCGGCCGATATCGCCGTGATGGTGGCGGCGGTGGCGGACTGGCGCGTGGCGTCCGCCGCCGACCAGAAACTGAAGAAACATCCGGGCGAATCCATTCCGACGCTGGCGCTGACCGAGAACCCCGACATATTGAAAACGCTGGGACATCACACGATGCGGCCGAGGCTGGTGATCGGCTTTGCCGCCGAGACCCAGGACGTGGAAAGCAATGCCAAGGCGAAGCTCGAGCGAAAGGGCGCCGACCTGATCGTCGCCAATGACGTTTCTGCTGCGACGGGCATCATGGGCGGCAGCCGCAACAGGGTCAAACTCATTCGCCACGACGGTGTCGAGCAATGGCCAGACCTGACGAAGGAAGAGGTCGCCGAAAGGCTGGCGGCGCTGATCGCCCAACGCTTCCACGCATAGTCCCCTCGAAAATCGATCCCGTTTTTCGGAAGGGATTATGCCGAGATAGCCATGCGTTGCGATTTGGTCTTGCTCGGCTTTTCCGGCCGAAATTCCGCGACATTGATACCGTCTCTGCCGACGATGACGGCGCTGCCGTCGGGAATCTCCGCCCAGGCGTCGACGTCGTCGTTCAAGGGTTCCGAGACGAGGCAGTAGCCGGCACCGACGGGCGAGGCGTAGAGCGTCGGCGCCTTGCGATCCGTGGCATAGCGGATCGCATAGAGCGACTTGCCGTCGGAGAAGGCGGCGGTAAAGCGCAGCAGGATCGAGCCGGTGATGCTTTCGGCGAGATCTTCGACGAAGCCGATCATATCAGCCATCGCGGCGACCGGCGCCTCGCGCAGGCCGAACTGCAGCGCCAGCAGGAACATCAGCTCGGAATCGGTCGTGCCGCTGCGGGCATTGAACAGTTCGTCATCAAGCATCGCCTCCATCGGCCGACGCAGACGCTCGAAGCCCGATATCTGGCCGTTGTGCATGAATGACCAGGTCTCATGCGTGAAGGGATGGCAATTGTCGCGGCGGGTGCCGCCGCCGGTGGCGGCACGGACATGGGCGAGGAAGAGCGGCGAGCGGATCTGCCGCGCCAGGCTCTTCAGATTGCAATCCGACCAAGCCGGCAGGATGTCGCGGTAGCGGCCGGGCTCCGGCCTGTCGCCATACCAGGCGATGCCAAAGCCGTCGCCATTGGTCGCGGTCTTGGCACGAGTGGCGCAATGGGACTGCTCGATCAGCGAATGGGCCGGCGAGGATACCAGCTCCTCGAGGTAGAGAGGGTCTCCGCGATAGGCTGCCCAGCGACACATGGCTCTTTTGCTCCGGAACCCGCGGCATCGGCGGGCATGCTCTAAATTGTCGAACGCCACGGCTAATAACAGCTTAACGCGCGACTGATTTGCAGGCCGATCATGACGGTTTGGTGACCGAGTGGAACTTCAAATTCGGCGAAAACCTGTGTTCTTTTGTGAACGCGGGTCCGCCCCGAGTGGATGTCTCGAGTGCAATTTCTTCTTGCATCTGGCGCGAATCGTCCTACCTTTTCCCTATCAGCAACAGAAAGAAAGGAAGGTGATCCAATGTCTAATGAGATTTCGGACCTCGTATCGGGCATGGAAGAGGTGATGAAAGCGAGGCAGCCCTCGCTCTAAGACCCGCCTTCCTGGGGCTGCTTTGACAGTCCAGGCCAGTTCGAGGCCAAACTCATGGAAAGGGTCGCCGAGGCGGCCCTTTTTTATTGCCCGCCTCCCAACATTGACAAAAGACGGCAATTCTTCTACTCATAAAGTCATCTGATGACTTTATGAGTAGAAGATGCAGGCGCTCAGCAAGACCAATCTCGCCGATGGAGCGATCGAGGCAATTCGCAGCGACATTGTCGGCAAGCGCTGGGCGGTCGGCGACAAGCTGCCGAACGAGGCATCGCTGTCGGCCACGCTCTCCGTCAGCCGCGGCACGGTGCGCGAGGCGGTGCGGGTGCTTGTCTCCCAAGGTTATCTCGAAACGCGGCAGGGATCAGGCACCTATGTGCGCTCGACCAGCGACGCCGGCCGGCCGCTGACCATGGCGCGGCGCGCCAGCCTGCGCGATCAGTTCGAAGCGCGCTGCGCCCTCGATGTCGAGGCGGCACGACTGACGGCGATGCGCAAGACGCCGCAGGTGATAGCCGAGCTGCGCCGGCTGCTGAACGAACGCGGCAGTTACGCCGGCGGCGATGAAACCGCCTTCATCGAACGGGACCTCGCCTTTCACAAGGCGGTCATCGCTGCTTCCGGCAATTGGGCGATGATCGAAATCTACGATTTCTTCTCGGCCTCGATCGCCGACACCATTGCGGCGACGCTCGGCAAGGATATTCCCGAACCCGACATGCAGGCGCATGTCGATATTGTCGATGCGATCGAAACCGGCGATCCCGATCAGGCGGATGCGGCGGTGCGCCGCTTCATGGCCCCCGTTCTTGCCGCACTCGATCGAATGATCCTGTCATGAGCACGCCTGCTAACAATGCCGCCGTCACGCTTGACGTGGCCGACGAATTGCTGATCGATGCCGAGGCTGCCAGCCTTCCCGCCCTAGAGGCGACGCCGGTGCGGGATGGAGCAGCCAGTTTGCTGCTCGGCGCGAGCCTCGTGCTCATCGCTTTCAACCTGCGCCCAGTCTTTTCGAGCGCCTCGGCACTCCTGCCTGAGATCCGTACCGAGCTCGGCTTGAGCGCGCTCGGCGCCAGCCTGCTGACGACGCTGCCGGTCGTCTGCCTCGGCGTCTTCTCGCCGCTTGCGCCGCGTCTTGCCCAGCGCATCGGTTCGGAGCGCACACTGCTCGGCGTTCTCCTATTGCTCGCCCTCGGCACCGCCTTACGTGGGCTTTCCTCCTTGCCGCTGCTCTTCATCGGCACGGCCCTTGCCGGTGCCTGCATCGCCGTCGGCAACGTGCTGCTGCCGGGACTGGTGAAGCGGGACTTCCCCACGCGCGCCGCGCTGATGACCGGCTTTTATACGATGGCGCTCTGCGCAGGTGCTGCCAGTGCGGCGGGGCTGACGCTGCCGATCGAGCATGCGCTCGGCGGCTCTCTGAACGGCGCGCTCGCTGCCTGGGCGCTGCCGGCGCTCGCCGTCGGCCTGATCTGGCTGCCGCAGGTCCTTCGCGGCGGCGCCGGAGGAAGGCGAAACGGCTTTCGCGTCAAAGGCCTCTGGCGGGACCGGCTCGCCTGGCAGGTCACGCTGTTCATGGGGCTGCAATCGGCTCTGGCCTATTGCGTCTTCGGCTGGCTCGTTCCGATCCTGCGCGAACGCGGCCTCGACGGCGTCACGGCCGGAGCGATCGTTTCGCTCTCGGTCATGGTGCAGGCGGCGTCCTGCCTTGTCGTGCCGCATGTCGCCGTGCGCGGCCGGGATCAGCGATGGATCAATGCCGGCCTCTGCGGCGTCGCCGTCATCGCCCTGCTCGGGCTGCTCTTTGCCCCGCTTTCGAGCGTCTGGCTGTGGGCGGTGCTGCAAGGCATCGGCCAGGGCGGGCTGATCGCGGCCGCCATGACTACGATCGTGTTGCGCTCGCGCGATCCCGATGTTGCCGCCCATCTCTCCGGCATGGCGCAATGCGTCGGCTATCTCCTCGCCGCCATCGGGCCGCTGATCGTCGGCCTGATCCGCAGCTGGACCGGCAGCTTTTCCTGGTGTGCGGCTCTCTTCATCGCACTCGGGCTCGGGGCCTCGATCAACGGCTGGAAGGCCGGCCGGGCGCTGGAAGTGAATGTGCACGCGGTCGAGAAACTCTGAGCGGCCCTGCACCTCACCGGCCCATCACCATCTCTTGATGCCGGTCGTCAGACGCGGATGCTGCGCTATCTCAGCCTGCATTCGCGGGAGGACAAAACGTTGCGCCTACGAACCCTGATTCTGCTGACCGCCCTCGTGCCATCGCTCTGGCCTGCCCTTTCCCCGGCGCAGGAAAGCGGCGGGCGCCAGGCCAATGTCGAGCGCAGCGCGCGCGACGGCGTGCTGAAGCTGCTGCCGGCCGACTCCGTCACCGAGCACGAGCTGACGGTCGACGGCCGGAAGATCGCCTATACGGCGACCGCCGGCACGCTCGATCTGTTCGGTCAGGACGGAGCACAGACCGGCGCGATCTTCTACACCGCCTATGTTGCCAGGGGCGGCGGGCCGGATCGGCCGCTGACCTTTGTCTTCAACGGCGGGCCGGGCGCGGCCTCCGCCTTTCTGCATCTCGGGCTGGTCGGGCCCAAAGTGCTCGATTTCGGGCTTCAGGCACGCGACGGCGCCCATGCGAAACTCGTCGATAACGAGCATAGCTGGCTCGACTTTACCGATCTCGTGCTGATCGATCCGATCGGCACCGGCTGGAGCCGGACGGCGAAGGCCGACGATGCCGCCAACTATTACAACGTCAACTCGGATGCCCAGAGCATCGCCAAGGCGATCGCGCTCTATGTCGCGCATAACAACCGTTCCAACTCGCCGAAATATCTGCTCGGCGAAAGCTACGGCGGCTTTCGCGCCGCCAAGGTCGCCTCCACCCTGCAGGAAAGCCAGGGCATTGTCGTTGCCGGCGCCGTGATGCTCTCGCCGCTGCTGGAAGGGCAGCTGATGTTCGATGCCGACCAGTTCGCGCTCGGTGCGGCACTCGAGCTGCCGTCGTTGGCTGCGGCCGAACTCGACCGGCAAAATGGCTTTACCGAGGAGAAGCAGAGGGAAGCGGAGCGTTTCGCGCTTGGCGATTATTTGACGACGCTCGCCGGCCCGCCGCCGACCGGCGCCGATGCTGCAGCCTTCTATGGCAGGATCGCCGGGCTAACCGGCATTCCGCAGGATATCATCGCCCGCAACCGCGGCTTCCCAGGCAATTCCTTCGTCAAGCACTCGGACGACGGTGGTCAGGTGACAAGCCCCTACGATGCGTCCTTCGCGGCGCCCGATCCCTATCCGGAATCGGATTACGATCGCGGCGACGACGCCATCCTGGACGGCTTCACCCGCGCCTATGGCGGCGCCTTCGCCGATTATGCCCGCAACGAGCTCGGCTTCAAAACCGAAATGACCTATTCGCTGCTTGACAGCGACATCAGCCGGCGCTGGGAATGGGGCGGCGGCCGCGGCGGATCACGCTTCCAGGCAAGCGCCACCGACGACATCAGGCAACTGCTCGCCTCGAACGCGGCCTTCCATCTGCTGATCGCGCATGGCTACAGCGATCTGGTGACACCGTACAGCGTCAGCCGCTATGTGGTCGACCACCTGCCGCCGTCGCTCGCAGGTGGCCGCGTCGGGCTGAAGCTCTATCATGGCGGCCATATGTTCTACACGCAAGCCGATCAACGGGCCGCCTTCACGGCCGATGCCAAGGCCTTCTATGCCGCACGCCCGGCCGCACAGCCGGCGGATTGAGGAGTTGCCGATGCATATAACGGGAGGATGTCATTGCGGCGCAATCCGCTATCAGGCGGAGA
This sequence comes from Rhizobium sp. YTUHZ045, assembly GCF_051124255.1. NCBI lineage: Bacteria > Pseudomonadati > Pseudomonadota > Alphaproteobacteria > Hyphomicrobiales > Rhizobiaceae > Rhizobium > Rhizobium sp. YTUHZ045. Next base: position 4,480,699 of record NZ_CP101432.1, on the reverse strand, counting down.
TCGATCCGGAACGCATCTCGATCTGCCACTGCACCGATTGCCAGCGATTGACGGGCTCGGCCTATCGCGTCACCGCGCCGGCGCAACCGGAAAGCTTCACGCTCATTTCCGGCGAGCCGCACATGTATACGAAACATGGCGACAGCGGCGCCCTCAGCCGGCAATTCTTCTGTCCGAATTGCGGATCGCCACTCTACCGCACGGATGGCGAAGGCCGCGCGATCGGCATCCGCGTCGGTAGCATCGACCAGCGGCGAGACCTGACGCCGAAGAAACAGATATGGTGCCGGTCGGCTCTGCCGTGGGTGGCGAATATCGAGCCGCTGCCGCGGTTCGACAGCGAGGCTAACGGAGCCAAGATCCTTAGGACCTGACTAATGGAGGGGGTTAGGCCGCATTCGGTCATCGGCCGCTTTGTCAGCGCGTTGAGTTGCCGGGCCGCCATGTTGATGGGCCGCCTGTGGCGACGGCGCAAGCCAAAGACCACCCCGGTCGAGCGCCGTCAATTGACTTCCACTGGGCATCCCAGAACTGGGTGGCGTCAATTCCAGTGTTGCGCGAACACCCAAAAAGAGAACCCGTCAATATTGCTGTGATCTTAGCTCGAACTGGCTAAGTGCATCTAAGATCAATTTATAGTATATGGAAGATGAGGGGATAATCGCGCATACGGCGCGGAAGGTTGCCACAGTACTCAGTGGATTTCCTCTGAATTTTACATCCTCGTATTGCATTTTTTTGGACGTAGGCTTCAGAGAAGCTATCATAGCAGCCTTAGATGCGGACTTTAGTCGTAACGCGTATAGGGACTTTAGTCTTAATACCCTCCAACTGTGAATGAGCTAGTTCTCTCGATCGACCACAATCGCAGTCGATCGAGAGCTCTAGGTTCAATACGCAAGAGGGTGGGTCCGGGGATGCAGTTCGGCATCCGGGCTCTGTGACCCTCTGCGAGCTAGAGCGGCTCATTGCTTATCGGAATCGGTTCTGGATTCCCAAATCAGCAGATTTGTGATTCATGATGGATGCTGGAATGGAGGCCAGCATCCATGACGCGACCCTATTCGAATGATCTTCGCGAGCGAGTCGTTGCAGCGGTTGTGGACGGTCAGAGCTGCCGGGTGGTGGCGGAGCGGTTCGACATAGCTGTCTCATCCGTGGTGAAGTGGTCACAGCGTTATCGGGCCACCGGCAGTGTGTCACCGGGCAAGATGGGCGGCCATCGCCGACGTGTGCTGGAGCCGCACCGCGCCTTCATCGTCGAGCAGATCGAGCAGACATCGCATCTGACGCTACATCGGCTGAAGGATGAGTTGGCCGCCCGTGGCGTGAGCGTCTCCCACAATGCCATCTGGCAGTTCATGCGCCGCGAGGGCTTGAGCTTTAAAAAAAACGCTGTTCGCCCTTGAGCAGGGCCGCGCCGACATTGCCCGGCGCAGAGCCCGCTGGAAAGCCTGGCAAGACCGCTTCGATCCGAAGCGGCTCGTCTTTATCGACGAGACCTGGATCCGCACCAACATGGCGCCGTTACGCGGGTGGGGGCCGAGGGGCAAAAGATTGCGCGGCTTTGCCCCGCATGGCCGCTGGCGCACCCTGACCTTCCTCGGCGCCCTACGCTGCGACAAGCTCACTGCGCCCTGCGTCTTTGACGGTCCCATCAATGGCGAATGCTTTCACGCCTATGTCCGCCAGCAGTTGATCCCGACCCTCAAACCTGGCGACATCGTCATCCTCGATAATCTCGGCTCTCACAAAGCCAAAGCCATCCGCGACGCCATCAGGGCCGTCGGCGCCAGGCTCTGGTTCCTGCCAAAATATTCCCCCGACCTTAATCCGATCGAACAAGCCTTCGCCAAGATCAAGCACTGGATGCGCCAGGCCCAAAAGCGAACCATCGAGGAAACCTGGCGCCATCTGGGCTTACTCGCCGACACCATCAAGCCAGAGGAATGCGCCAACTACTTCTCAAATGCGGGCTATGCTTCCGTCAAAACATGAAAGGCTCTAGCCGAGGGAGAAGCTCCATGGCACTCGATATCACAACTCAAGATCTCATCATCGACGAAACCGCTGGTTTGCAGGACGACGACGTCAACCCGGCACTTCCGCCACACGACAATGCGACGGTGCAATATCTATTGAGCCGCGACGCTGCCGGCGGGCTGACCACGCCGGAGGTCGCCTACCAGAGCAATTTCGTCGTGGCCTCGGCGAACGCCGGGGAAACCATCAGCGCGGTCGTTCTCACCCAGAACTCTTCCGGGACCCCATACTCCACCACGGTCGGGGTCAACAGCAACATTCGCACCGTCGATGGCAATTATGTCTGGCTGTTCCAGGATCCGAACCATGCAAACGTCGTAATCGGCGTCATCGGCACCACCAACCCCCTCACTGCGCCCGCCGCAACCGGGCCGCTCGCCTTCTCGCTGGCGCTCCTCAGCACCAGCGCCACCAATGCCGACCTCTACACGGTCCAGTACGTGCCGTTGCTCCATCCCGATGCGACCAATGCCGACGACCGCATCGATCTGACCAACAAGGTGTTTGCGTCGGTTACGGCAACCTCGGTGGTCAATTTCAGCCAGCTTGGCGACGCTCCGTCCGGGCATAACAACTGGTATATTCTCGACGCCGACGCAGCCAGCCCGCAGAAGATCCTCGTCACCGCTCACGACGGTGGCGTGCAGGCGGAAGTCAACGTCAGCACGCAGGGCCTCGGTGTCGCATCGCAGGACGTGCGGTTCGGCCGCGAGCTCCAGATCGACCTGATCACCGGCGGCACCCAGAGCGCGGGCAAGGATTTCACCAACACGCCAACCGCGCCCGACTACGGCTCTCACATCGAGAACGTCTTCAGCGCCGGCTTCTCGGTCTCGCAGTCGACGCCAACCGGCACCGTCGCCGACATCGAGATCCACGCTTATAACAATGACGACAATGTCGAAGGCGCTGCCTTCCCCACAGACGATAACGATACCGAGATCAACATCACCGGCGTGACATTCAAGCTGAACGGCGTCACAAAAACAGCCGCTGAGCTCGGTATCACGGTCAATCTCAGCGGAACCGGACTGATCCTCGAGAATGTCGGAGAGGGCGTGACGATCGATTTCACGACCGCGGGCGGAGCTGGCGGAACCTTCGACCGATTTACCATCAAGAATATCGACACCGAGAAAGACTTCTTCGATGTGAAGGAGGTGCACTTCAGCGGTGCTGTGGGCAACGCCTACAATGAAGAAGTCGGGTCGTTCATCAACTTCGACGATGATGGGCCCAGCATCACGGCAACCGGCACCCCGCCGCAACTGACAGTCGACGAGACCACCCTGGCGGATAATGCCAGCGCCGACTTCTCGACCTTCTTCACCTCGAATGCCGGGGCCGACGGGGGCGCCGCCACCGCCATCACTTATGCGCTCGGCATCAATCAGGGCAACAGCGGCCTCACCGATACCGCAACCGGTCAAGCCGTGCTGCTCTCCCTCGAAAGCGGCAACGTGGTCGGGCGCGCCGGTGTCGGTGGACCTGTCGTCTTCATCGTCAGCGTCAGCGCTGCCGGCATCGTCACCCTCGACCAGCAACGGGCAATCGTCCATACCAATACCAGCAATCCGGACGACAGCACCACCCTGGCGGCCGCTAACCTCGTCACCCTGACCGCCACCATCACCGACCGTGACGGCGATCACGTGCCGGCCACCCACAATATCGGCCAGAACCTCACCTTCAAGGATGACGGACCGACGATCACGGCAGCCGCCACTGCACCGCAAGTGACAGTCGACGAGACCGATCTGGGGACGAACGGCACCGGCAACTTCGCCACCGCCTTCACCTCGAGTGCCGGCGCCGACGGGGGTGCAATCGGCGGAGCCATCTCCTATACGCTCGACATCAACGTGAACAACAATGTCAGCGGCCTTACCGACACCGAAACCGGCGCGTCCGTGCTGCTCTTCAAGGACGGCAGCAATGTAGTCGGGCGCGCCGGTGTCGGCGGTCCTGTCGTCTTCACTGTCAGCGTCAGCGCTGCCGGCGTCGTCACCCTCGACCAGGACAGGGCGGTCATCCATGACAATGCTAGCAACCCGGACGACAGCCGAACCCTTGCGGCCGCCGATCTCGTCACCCTGACCGCCACCATCACCGACGGTGACGGCGATCACGCCCTGGCAACCCGCAATATCGGCCAGAACCTCAACTTCGAGGATGACGGGCCGACAATCACCAAGCCGTTCGACGGCAACCCAGCTCTGGCAGGCATTCAGCATGAGACCCTGGTCAACACGCTCAACGCATCGGCCAGCGGTGCCTTCGGCTACAATATCGGCGCGGATGTCCACCCGGCCGCGTTCTATGCAACCGGCTCCGACTTCGTCGACCAGGATAGCGTGACGAACGGCGTCCAGATCGGACTGACCGGCACCATCACCGGCGGCGGCGGCGGCAGCCTCCTCAGCTCGAATGTGACGCTCGCCTCGGAGAGCCTGACCTCCGCGACGTTCAACTTCACCTTCACCTATGACAAGGATCCGGCGGCCGGCAACCAGGTTGGCACGGCGGGCGGCACTCTCGTTTTCGACAAGGCGCTCGACACGTATACAATACAACTGACGGACCCGCTCGAAGGCTTCAGCTTCGACGTGCTCCACACCAGTGAGCTCCTGTCCAAGGAGCCAACGGGCAATACCGGCCACCCGCAGATCGTATTGGAACGGCTGCAGGCGGATGACGCGAACACGCCGGCTGACGAAGACTTCTACGTGCAGTTCACCGGCAACCTGATCGACAGGTCGCATCCGTTCAGCCTGACCACCAATGGCGAGGGGTCATCCAATGACTCCACCTTCACCCCCGACGCTCACGAGATGGTCAGCAACACCAACGAAACCTGGGTCTCAGCAACACAGAGCACCAACGGTGTTGCCGGCGACACGATCCAGAAAGACGAACTGCTCACCTTGCGGTTCTTCAACAGCAATGTGGGCATTGCCAACGAGGACCTCGCCCTCACCCCGACGGCGACCGCCGGCGCGATGGCCATCAAGTTTGACGGCATCGGCAACAGCGAAGACCTGATGTTGATCCTCAACCTGATCGACACGAACGGCGCCGACAATATCGCAGGCAACGGCGACGACAATGCGACGATCACCCGGGCCATGTATGTGTCGAACGCCGACATCTACAAGACCGGCCAGGTCCCAGCGCCCTATAATACCGAGTTCACGCTCGACAATAATGACGGCCTCGTGATCGTCGAGCAGAACGACTACAACGCCGCCGGTGAAGACTACGTGTTGCAGGGTGCGCAAATCATGCAGTCGGGCAATGGGATCACCGGCACCGCTGCGGCGATCGACCTCAACAGGGTGACTGGCGCCAATGGCGGCAGCAATGCGACGTCAAGTCTGGTCGACTTCGACGCCACCGATAACGACGTGCTGAAGATCACCGATATCGGCTTTACCTCGACCGTGACCCAGACACCGGATGCCAATCTCGACTTCGCCTTCAATGTGGTGGACGCCGATGGCGATCAGACAGCGATGCAGCACATCCTAGTCGACATCGCCTGATAACTGACGAGGAGGGGGCAGCCATGGCTGCCCCCCACTGTCTTTGCATGCTCATGGAATCTCGTAGGCCAGAGACATGATGATGAAAACAAATCAGCAGCCCCCTGCCCTGCAGGTGGTGATGAAAGAGGCCAGACGCGCCATTCGGCCGCTTCTCTGGTTCAGCGGGAGCATCAACGTGCTGATGCTGACCGGAGCGCTTTACATGCTCCAGGTCTACCACCGCGTGCTGTCCAGCCACAGCCTGGAGACATTGGCGATGCTTTCGTTGATGGCGGCCGGCGCGCTTGTGGCAATGGCGGGGCTGGAGGTGGTGCGCGGGCGTCTTCTGGCAAAGGTCGGATCCTGGATGAACGCACGCCTGGCGCCGGTGCTGCTGACCGCATCGGTGGAATATGCCGCCTCGGCGCCCGGCCAGGCCAACGCCCGACCGTTGCGTGACCTCGATCAGGTGCGCAACTTCTTCACCAGCCCAAGCATCTTCCCGATCCTCGACGCGCCTTGGGCGCCTTTGTTTTTCGCCGCTATCTTCTTCATGCACCCCTGGCTGGGCTGGCTGGCCCTCTGCGGCGGCGGAGTGCTGTTCGTGTTGGCCCTGCTCAACGAATGGCTCACACGCAAGCCGTTGACCGAGGCTGCCGGCGCGCAGTCGCGCGCCTATGTCCAGGCGGAGGCGGCGATCCGCAATGCGGAGGTCGTCCAGGCGATGGGCATGTTGAAACCCTTGCTCGAGGGCTGGAAGCTGCAGCAGGACGAAGCCAACAAAGGTCAGGTCGTTGCCGCCAACCGCGGCGGCATCATTTCCGCCATCGCCCGCTGTCACCGGCTGGCCCTGCAAATGGGCATATTGGGGCTTGGAGCCTATCTCGTTCTCCGCAACGAAGCTTCCCCCGGCATCATGGTCGCCGCCTCGATCCTGATGGGTCGTGCGTTGTCGCCGGTCGAACAGGCGATCGGCACATGGAAGGCGACGGTCGGCGCGCGGGCCGCTTACCGGCGCCTCACCGCCGTTGCAGGCCAGCACCCCGAGGCAACCCCGGTTCTGGCGCTGCCGCGGCCGACGGGGAGGTTCGAGGCCGACAATATCGTGCTTTCCCGGCAGGGTGGCGAACATATCCTGAAAGGGATCAGCTTCCATCTCGAGCCGGGTGAATCCATGGCCCTGATCGGCCAGAGTGCGGCCGGCAAGACCAGCCTGGCGCGCATTTTGGCCGGCGCCTGGCGCCCTTCCGGCGGGCGGGCGCTGCTTGACGGCATGGATGTCGCCCAATGGGCGGCGGAGGACCGTGGCCATCATGTCGGTTACCTCCCCCAGGATATCGAACTCTTCGCGGGGACGGTTTCCGAAAATATCTGCCGCTTCGCCAAACTCAGCCCGGTGATCTTCGACAAGGTCGTCAAGGCCGCGCAGCTGGCGGGCGTTCACGAACTGATCAAAGGACTGCCGAAAGGTTATCTCACCGAAATCGGCGAATCCGGCGCGGTGCTGTCCGGCGGGCAGCGCCAGCGCATCGGCTTGGCGCGGGCTCTCTACGGCGACCCGGCGCTCGTCATCCTGGACGAGCCCAATTCCAACCTGGACCGTGACGGTGAGGAGGCATTGATATCAGCCCTCGGCACGATCAAGGCGGCGGGCACGACCGTCATCCTGATCGCCCATCGACCGAACATCATGGAGACGGTCGACAAGATCCTTGTCCTCAATCGTGGCCAACAGGATCTCTTCGGCCCACGCGACTATGTCTTCAATGAACTCGCTGCGCGCGTGCGCAAGGTCGCTCAAATGCCGACGATCGTGGCGAAGTAGCAAGGGAACGAAACCGCCATGAAAAAGGATCTGAAGGTGGTTCCGTTACCCGTTTCGCCGTCCCCGGCACCGGTCCCGCTGCGTCTCACGGGCCTAACTTTCACCGGCTTTGCGATCATGTTCCTGTTCTTCGGCATGGCCGGAGGCTGGGCGACGCTGGCACCGTTGGACAGCGCCGCAGTGGCGCCCGGCCTTGTCAAGGTCGCCGGTGACCGCAAGCTCATCCAGCACCTCGAGGGCGGGATCATTGCAGGATTGACCGCCGCCAACGGCGACATCGTCAAGGCCGGCAAGGTCCTCCTCCAACTCGATGACACGCAGGCGAGGGCAAGGCTTGATCTGGTCCAGAACCGGATCGCAACGCGCGAGGCGCTGGCCGCTCGCCTGAGGGCAGAGCGCGACGGCAAAGCCGAGATCGAGTTCGACCCGGCGCTGCTTGCAAACCCCACCAAATCGGCAAGGGACGCGGTGGCCGCCCAACGTGACGTGTTTTCGGCCAAGCACCACAATCTGAAGGACGAGCGAGAAATTCTCAGCCAGCGCCGCCGCCAGACCGAGGAAGAGATAACGGGGCTGCAGGAGCTCATCGTTACCGAGGACAAGCAGATCGAGGTGTTCGAGGGCGAAACCAGAGATCTCGAGAGCCTCGTCAAGCGCGGCTTGGTCACCCGCGAGCGTTGGCTGCTGCTCAGACGGCAGCAGCGGGAAGTCGAAGGGGAGCGCGCGACCAATGTCGCAGCCATCGCTCGCGCCAGGAGCGCCATGGCCGAGATCGACATGCAGATCGTCAACCTCAATACCTTGCAGCTGAACCAGGCCGTCGAGGAGCTGAGCAAAGTTGAAGCGGAAATGTTTGACCTCAGGCAGGAAGAACGGTCCGCCAAAGACGTGCTCGCCCGCACCAACGTCGTCGCGCCGGTCGACGGCATCATCATGGACCTGAAGGTCCATACGACCGGGGGCGTGGTGAAACCAGGCGAGACCCTGATGACGATCGTGCCGATGGGACAGCAGCTCGTCATCGAGGCCATGGTCAGACCGGAAGATGTCGAGACGATCGCTCCCGGACAGCCGGCGCGTGTCAGTTTCCCGGCCTTTGCCCGCTACAACCTGCCGCCGCTCGACGGTGTCGTGGAGATCGTATCGGCCGACAGGATGGTGGAGGAACGCAGCGGCGCGCCTTATTTCGCCGCGACCGTTGTGATTGACCAGAGCGAGCTTGCCAAGCTGGAAGGCCGCAAGCTGCTGCCCGGCATGTCGAGCGAGACGATGATCCGGACGGGTGCCCGCACCGTGCTTTCTTACCTCGCCGAGCCGATCACACAGAACTTCCGCCGGGCGATGCGGGAAAAATAGCCGCAGCCCCCACTCTTCCCAAGAACCCCGCTCACGCCGCCTTGGCGGCGTGATATTCCTTGATCGCAACCATCTTGATCGCCGGATAACGCTCCGCCTCGTAACGCAGCGAGAAGGCATCCTGGGCGAGGAAAACCGGATCGCCGTCGAGATCGCGGGCGATATCGCCGCGCTTGACGGTGAGGAATTTGTCGAGATCAGCCGGCTGATCGGCCGAGATCCAGCGGCAGACGGAGAAACGCGACATTTCGAAGGAGACCGGCAGCCCGTATTCAGCCATCAGCCGCTCCTTCAGCACGTCGAGCTGCAGGGCGCCGACGACGCCGACGATCGCCGGGGAGCCGTCTTCCGGCGAGAACAGCTGGACGACGCCTTCCTCGGCCATCTGCTGCAGCGCTTCCTTGAGCTTCTTCGCCTTCATCGCATCTTCGAGCCGCACGCGGCGCAGAATTTCCGGCGAGAAGTTCGGCACGCCCTGGAAGACCAGCGCTTCGCCTTCGGTCAGCGTATCGCCGATCCTGAGAGTGCCGTGGTTGGGAATGCCGACGACGTCGCCGGCATAGGCGGTGTCGGCGAGCTGGCGCTGCGAGGCGAAGAAGAATTGCGGCGCCGTCAGGCCGAGCTGCTTGCCGGTGCGGGCGAGCCTCGCCTTCATGCCGCGCTCGAGCTTGCCCGAGCAGATGCGGGCAAAGGCGATGCGGTCGCGGTGGTTCGGATCCATGTTCGCCTGGATCTTGAAGACGAAGGCCGTCATCTTGTCGTCGGTCGCATGCACCGTCCTGGTGTCGGCGACCTGGTCACGCGGCGGGGGCGCGAATTCGCCGAGCGCGTTAATGAGGTCGCGAACGCCGTAATTGCGCAGTGCCGAGCCGAAGAAGACAGGCGTCATATGGCCCTCGAGGAAGGATTGCCGGTCGAAGGGACGGCAGGCCTCGATGGCAAGCTCCGTCTCGTCGATGAAGGCCTTGCGTTCGTTTTCCGGCAGCCTGTCGGCAACGGCCTGCGGGCCGTTGACCGGTGTCGTCTCGACTTCGGTGTCGGAACCGCGGGCGGTGCTGTTGGCGAGATGATAGGAGCCGCAGAAGGTCTTCGAACGGCCGATCGGCCAGGTGATCGGCGCCGTATCCAGCGCCAGCTTTTCTTCCACCTCGTCGAGGATCTCGAAGGGATCGCGGCTTTCCCTATCCATCTTGTTGATGAAGGTGATGATCGGGATATCGCGCATGCGGCAGACTTCGAAGAGCTTCAGCGTGCGCGGCTCGATGCCCTTGGCGGCATCGATGACCATAACGGCGGCGTCGACGGCCGTCAGCGTGCGATAGGTGTCATCGGCGAAATCCTCGTGGCCCGGCGTGTCGAGGATGTTGAAGACATTATCGTTATACTCGAAGGTCATCACCGAGGTGACGACCGAGATGCCGCGTTCGCGCTCGATCTTCATCCAGTCGGAGCGCGTCTGCATGCGGTCCTTCTTCGCCTTGACTTCGCCGGCAAGCTGGATGGCGCCGCCGAACAGCAGCAGCTTTTCGGTGAGTGTCGTCTTGCCCGCGTCTGGGTGGGCGATAATAGCGAATGTGCGGCGGCGGGAAACCGCCTCGGAGAGGCTTTCGGCCATGATGTGAATCCTGTGGAATTGCGGCTTAACTAGCGATTAAAGGCTGAGATTGCAATTGACCCCGGCCGCTCACGCGCAAAGTAATGGGTCATGACCATTCATCACGATCTCAGCCCGACGCTGAACCTCATCCGCCTGGCCAACGGCGAGGGCCTCGACCTGCCCGCCTATGAAAGCAAGGGGGCGGCCGGCATGGACCTGCGCGCCGCCGTCGCCGACGGCGAACCGCTGACGTTGCTACCTGGCAAGCGGGCGCTGGTGCCGACCGGCTTCATCTTTGAAATTCCGGAAGGCTTCGAGGGGCAGGTGCGGCCGCGCTCCGGCCTTGCCTTCAAACACGGCATCACCTGCCTTAATTCGCCCGGCACCGTCGACAGCGACTATCGCGGCGAGGTGAAAGTGCTGCTCGCCAATCTCGGCGAGGAAGCCTTTGTCATCGAGCGCGGCATGCGTATCGCCCAGATGGTGATCGCGTCGGTGACCCAGGCGCGGGTGACGGAACTGTCAGTGGCGAGTGAAACGGCGCGCGGCGCAGGCGGCTTCGGCTCCACCGGCGTTTGATGGCAAAGCGCCTCGACAGCACGGGCTTAACCTTCCGACAGGATTATTTCGGCGACCCCGCTGGTTGGGCAGCGCTGGTGCGCCTGCTTCAACATATTTTCGGCATTGACATCGGCCCGCTGCAGCATCTCGGCGGACCCGACCCTACCAGCATGCCCTTCGGCTGGTTCGATGCCACAGGCGAGCTTGCTGCCAATATCTCCGCCTTTGCGCTACCCTTCGTCATCAATGGCAGGGTCGTTCATGCCGCCGGCCTGCAATCCGGCGCGGTGCGGCCGCAGTGGCGCGGCTGCGGGCTCTATCGCGACCTGACGGTGAAAGCGCTCGACTGGTGCGAGCAGCAGGGTTTCGAGGCTGTCATCCTCTATACCGACAAACCATCGCTCTATGAACCCTACGGTTTCCGCTCGATACCGCTGCACCGGTACGAAGGGGCGGCCCCTGCTCCGTCGACACCCACAGCACCGGCCCTGCCGCTTTCGCCGGCGAATGCGGACGATCTTGCCCTGCTGCAAGCGCTGCTGAAAACGCGCAGCCCCATTTCGACGACGCTCTCGGTGACTACAAATGCGGCGATGTTTCTCATCAATACGCAGATCGATCCCGAGATCCGTGTCAGCTTCCTCGAAGATCAGCAAGCAGTCATCGCCTGGAAAATGGATGCGGCGGGTCGCTTCAGCCTTCTCGACGTCGTCGCGAGCGAGATCCCATCACTTGCCGCTATCCTCGGCGGACTCGACATCGCCTCCGCCGCCATTGACGTGTTTTTCCGTCCGGAGAAACTGGACTGGGTGGGTACTCCACAGCCTTTGGAAAGCACCACAACACTGATGCTGCGTGGGCTCGGCGATGTCACCCCGCATTTTCCGGCCATGCTTTCGCCACTGGCGGATTTCTGACCGTTTCAGCGATCCTGTTTCCCGCGTGAGAGCGGCGGCAGGCGACGTTTGACAGGCGACGATTTGATCATCGAGGTGTTGGTTTCCGCCCGTTCGGCGACCTTGTCCAGAATGCCGTCGAGCTCCGCCATCGAGCGCACGACCAGGCGAGCGATAAAACAATCCTCGCCCGTCACCTTGTCGCATTCGACGATTTCGGGAATGTCCTGGATGATGCGCTCGACAATGTGCAGCTGTCCCGGCAGTGGCCGCACGCGGACGAGCGCCTGCAGGGGATAACCGACGGCGGCCGGATCGAGATCGATGGTGAAGGCCTTGATGACGCCGCGCTCCTCCAGCCGCCGCAGGCGCTCGGCGGCACTCGGCGAGGAAAGCCCGACCTGCTGCGCCAGCTCCTTCAGCGAAATCCGGGCATTGCCGGCCAGCGCCTCCAGAATGGACTGATCGATATCGTCGAGCTCCAGCACACCATTAGGCATCGTAATTATTTTCCCTTCAATTATTAGGCAAAAGTCGTTTTGATCCTTCTTATTTCTATATGGAACCAGCTGCTGACGCAATATTATTGTCCGAGCAAAACGGAGGCTACCATGAGCGGCGATATCAAAAGAGGTTCGGTGGAAATGACGGCAGCGATGCTGATCTCGGGGACGATCGGCTGGTTCGTCGTCATGTCGGGCCAGCCGGTCAGCGGTGTGGTTTTCTGGCGCTGCCTGTTCGGCGCGCTGACCCTGCTCGTCATCTGCGGCGCCCTCGGACTGCTGCGGCCCGGCATCATCACGCTGCGCGCCTTTGGCATCGCCGTCATCGGCGGCGTCGCCATCGTCGTCAACTGGCTGCTGCTCTTCGCCTCCTATTCACATGCGACGATCTCGATCGCCACGACCGTCTACAACACTCAGCCCTTCATGCTGCTGGTGCTCGGGGCGCTGTTCCTCGGCGAAAAGATCACCGCGGCCAAGCTGTTCTGGCTGACGCTCGCCTTTGCCGGCATGGCAGCAATCGTCGAGGCAAAACCTCAGGCCGGCGGGGGAACGGATGGCTACGGCCTCGGCATTCTGATGGCGCTCGGCGCCGCCTTCTTCTATGCGCTGGCAGCCTTAGCCGCGAAATGGCTGAAAGGCACGCCGCCGCATCTGATCGCACTGATCCAGGTCACAACCGGCATGCTGATGCTGGCGCCGATGACGGAGTTTTCGCAACTGCCCGGCGATGCCGGCGGCTGGGCGATCCTGGTGACGATGGGCGTCGTCCATACCGGGCTGATGTATGTGCTGCTCTACGGTGCGATCCAGCGGCTGCCGACGCATCTGACCGGGGCGCTCTCCTTCCTCTATCCGATCGCCGCGATCCTCGTCGACCGGCTGGCCTTCGGCCATGCGCTGCAGCCGATGCAGATCGCGGGCGCCGCAATCATCCTGCTGGCCGCCGCCGGCATGAATCTCGGCTGGAGCCCAAGATGGCTGCGGCCGAGGGCGCTTCAGGGCTGAGGTATCGGCAGGCACGCGGCGGCAGGCATTCCTTCTGGTGATGCATCCATCAGCGCCGGCGGATTGATGGCACGGCCTGCCTGACATAAAACACCGGAAAGAGGGAGCCGCCACATGAGCCTTGCCGCCTTGCTCGCCTATGCCGGAGCGTTGTTTATCGCCGCAGCCATTCCCGGACCCGGCATAACCGCCATCGTCGCCCGTGCGCTCGGCTCGAATTTCCGCGAGACTTTCTTCATGGGTCTCGGCCTGGTGCTCGGCGATATGACCTATCTCACCGCGGTCATTCTGGGCCTGGCTTTCGTGGCGCAGACTTTCACGGAAGTCTTCCTCATCATCAAGATCGCCGGCGCCCTTTATCTCGGCTACATCGCCTGGAAACTGTGGACGGCAGGGCTGCTGCCGCAGGATATCGCCGCAAAAAAATCCGGCAATGTCGGCCTGTCCTTCCTCTCGGGCCTGCTGGTGACGCTGGGCAACCCGAAGACGATGCTGTTTTATGTCGCGCTGGCGCCGACGCTGATCGATATCGGCAATATCACCCTGCGCGACTATGCGCTTCTGCTCGCCGTCACCTTCGTGGTGCTGATCACCGTGCTGGTGCCCTATATGCTGCTTGCCGCTCGCGCCCGCACCATGCTGAAACAGCCGCGCGCCCTGCAGGCGCTGAACCGGGTTGCAGCCGGGATTCTCGCGGGCACGGCAGCCTTCATCGCCACGCGGGCTGCGTGAAATAAACATCCGTCAAGGAACGGTTTTTAAAGCTTATTTTCTCTCCGCCACCCCAGCCCGGGACGAACGGGCTCTGGTCTCATTCCGTCTTTGACCCTATTCTCCTCCTCGATTTCGAAGTCCAAAGGGAGAGCACCATGTCGCACAAACCCGGCCGCGGCCGCATTTATTCCTCGATCACCGAGACCATCGGCGACACGCCGCTGGTGCGCTTCGACAAACTGGCGCGGGAAAAGGGCGTGGCGGCAAACCTGATCGGCAAGCTCGAATTCTTCAATCCGATCGCTTCCGTCAAGGACCGCATCGGTGTGGCAATGATCGAAAGCCTGGAATCGCAGGGCAAGATCACATCCGGCAAGACGGTGCTGATCGAGCCGACCTCGGGCAACACAGGCATCGCACTCGCCTTTGCCGCCGCCGCCAAGGGGTATCGGCTGATCCTCACCATGCCGGAAACCATGTCGGTCGAACGGCGCAAGATGCTGGCGCTGCTCGGCGCCGAGCTGGTGCTGACCGAAGGCGCGAAAGGCATGAAGGGCGCGATCGCCAAGGCGGAGGAGCTGGCAGCGTCGCTTCCCGACGCCATCATTCCCCAGCAGTTCGAAAACCCGGCCAACCCCGAGATCCACCGCAAGACGACGGCCGAGGAAATCTGGAACGATACCGAGGGCAAGGTCGACATCGTCGTCTCGGGCATCGGCACCGGCGGCACGATCACCGGCGTCGGCCAGGTGCTGAAGAGCCACAAGCCCGAGATCCAGATCATCGCCGTCGAACCGGCCGATTCGCCGGTGCTCTCAGGCGGCAATCCCGGCCCGCACAAAATCCAGGGCATCGGCGCCGGCTTCGCGCCGAAGATCCTCGATACCGGCATCTATGACGAGGTCGTCACCGTGACCAATGACGAGGCCTTCGAACAGGCCCGCCTCATCGCCCGGCTCGAAGGCGTGCCGGTCGGCATCTCCTCGGGGGCGGCGCTGACCGCCGCGATCAAGGTCGGCAGCCGGCCGGAAAATGCCGGCAAGAACATCGTCATCATCATTCCGTCTTTTGCGGAGCGGTATCTCTCGACGGCGCTGTTTGAGGGGTTGGGGAGCTGAATAGCGAATAGGATGTAGCCTGGCTCATGAGGAGTAAGCCAATTAACTATTCGCTATCCTCCTATTCGCTTCTATCCGCGCGCCGCGCTGACTAGCGAGGCGCCGCAAGCTGCAATCTAGCTCAACAGCTGATGCATTAGGCGCTGCGAAAAAGAAGCATTTTCCAGGAGTGGCGTAAGGTCGCTGACCTGATCGAGCGAGCCGATAACCGGCAGCTTTCGAAGTTGTGGATCGGTGATCGCTGCGACGGCGCCCGCGATGGCATCATCGGCATTGATCGTCGTGAATGGCCGGTTGTGGTACGGGCCGACGACAGGCTTAAAACTGGCGATTTGCAGGGCGTTTTGCCGGTGCGCCAGCTCAAGATAGACGGAGGCGAGCGCATCGCCTCGCCCCTTCCACTCGCTCGCGAGAATTGCCCGCTCCAAGTGCGGCATGAGCCGATCTGAAATCGAGAGCTTGGCAAAGGCGCTTCCAAGCCATTTGGCATAGGGTGCATAACGGCGCTCAAGCAGGAAGCCCATTCTCATCACGTCGCGGATCAGCCGGCTGGCGATGACTCGCGAACCCAGATCGTCCCCCACTTGCCCTGCTCGGCCGACAAAGGCCTGTTCTTCAGCGATCCGTCGCCACTGACATGCGATCTTGTAGAGCCACACGTCGTGCGGAAAATAGGCAAGGCGCTCACGGGCGTTCTGCAATCGCCCGTCGTCATCGCGGAATATGGCCCCCGCCGTAAACGCGAGAAGCTTCTGTTCGGCAAATCCAAGCCACTGCACGGACGTCAGGTTTTCAATGGAGCGAACGGCGAAATGCTCCTCCAGCTTGGCCTCCAATGTATGGAATTCAAGCCCATGCTCGATGGTGCCAGCGGCCTCCGGGCCATCGGCAGGTGGATGCGGACGACTCCGCCACCCGATAGGCTCGCCGAGATAGCTATCGGGCGCCACCTTGGTAAACTCGCCGACCAACCGTCGGGCATGATCATTAAACTTCTCGATGCTCAGGAAGATATGAACTCTGGGACCCCAGTTGTGGTCCCTGGAGACTTCGTCATCCAAACCAAGCAGTTCCGATCCGTAGCCAATGAGCGCCGCCGAATGGGCAAGCTCCGGCGCGGTTTGAGCCAGCCAGGGCCTGACCACGTCTGCGTAAAAACGACGGGATAACTCGATCCCTTGCATGACTGCCCTCCGCCGGAGCCACTCATAATCCTCAGGAAAAGCTGCGGAGTCCAGCATCAGGACGGGGCTCCAG
The DNA here is from genome assembly GCF_051124255.1 of Rhizobium sp. YTUHZ045. Lineage (NCBI taxonomy): Bacteria > Pseudomonadati > Pseudomonadota > Alphaproteobacteria > Hyphomicrobiales > Rhizobiaceae > Rhizobium > Rhizobium sp. YTUHZ045. The sequence goes on along the minus strand of NZ_CP101432.1, from coordinate 4,464,297 downwards.
GTGTAAACCTTGTGTTCTCAGGCCGCCGCCGTCAGCCTCTCGCCGGCGATCCGATAAGAGATCGCTTCGGCGAGATGCAAACGGCCCACTGTCGGTTTGTCGTCGAGATCGGCCAGCGTGCGGGCAACCTTGAGGACGCGGTGGTAGCCGCGGGCGGAGAATTTCATTTTGTCGGCGGCGTCGCGCAGGAGCTGCAGGCCGGCGGAATCGGGTTCGGCGAGTTTTTCGATCATCGCGGTGGAGCAGCGGGCGTTGGTGCCGATATCCCCAGCGCCGGCGCGCTCGAAGCGCTCCTGCTGGATTTCGCGGGCGCGGGCGACGCGGCGGGCGACGTCGGCGCTGGCCTCGGCCGCCATCGGCCGGATGAGGTCGGCGGCGGAGACGGCCGGCACGTCGATGCGGATATCGATGCGGTCCATCAGCGGTCCGGAGATGCGGGCCTGATAATCGCTCATGCAGCGCGGGCCGCGGGCGCAGGTGTGACCGGGCTCACCGGCCATGCCGCACCGGCAGGGGTTCATCGCCGCGATCAGCTGGAATTTCGCCGGATAGGAGACGCGGTGATTGGCGCGGGCGATGATGCATTCGCCGCCTTCGAGCGGCTGGCGCAGCGCATCGAGCGCCTGCGGCGTGAACTCGGGAAACTCGTCGAGGAAAAGCACGCCGTGATGGGCAAGCGAGGCTTCGCCCGGACGGGCGCGCAGCCCGCCGCCGACAAGGGCGGCCATGGTGGCGGAATGATGCGGGGTACGGAAGGGCCGGCGGTCGGACAGCTTGCCGCCGGTGAGCTGGCCGGCGATCGAATGAACCATCGACACTTCAAGCAGTTCGGCCGGCGAAAGCGGCGGCAGGATCGACGGCAGGCGCGACGCCAGCATCGACTTGCCGGAGCCGGGAGGCCCGACCATCAGGAGATTGTGGCCGCCGGCAGCCGCCACCTCGAGCGCGCGTTTGGCGCTTTCCTGGCCCTTGATCTCGGCAAGGTCGGGCAAGTTGGCGGCATTGGCGCGGATCGACGGCTCCGGCCTAGACAGTACCTGCGTGCCGCGGAAATGATTGGCCAGGGCAATCAGGCTGCGCGGGGCGAGAATATCGACCTCGGCGCCGGCCCAGGCGGCCTCGGCGCCGCTTTCGGCCGGGCAGATCAGCCCCTTGCCGAGCGCATTGGCGCCGATGGCGGCCGGCAGCGCGCCAGCGATCGCGGCGATCGTGCCGTCGAGATTGAGTTCGCCGACGACGACATAATCGGTCAGCGCGTCGCCAGGAATGGCGCCGAGCGCCGCCATCAGCGCGAGTGCGATTGGCAGATCGAAGTGTGAGCCTTCCTTCGGCAGATCGGCGGGCGCCAGATTGACGGTCACCCGTTTGCCCGGCAGCGCCAGGCCGGAGGCATGAAGGGCGGCCTGCACGCGCTCACGGCTTTCGGCCACCGCCTTGTCGGGCAGGCCGACGATCTGCATGCCGACCTTGCCGGGCGCGATCATGACCTGAACCTCGACCGGCACGCCTTCGATGCCCTGGAATGCCACTGTACTGACACGCGCGACCATATGCCCACCCTTGTCCCGCAAACTCTTAGAGACCGCCCCTGTGGCCATTGAAAGCCAGCGGTTGCAATCTTGCACGGAAGCGGGACTAAAACAAGAACAACAAAAGAACGCAGGCAGATAATCGGTGGCGGACGCGGTTGTACCCGATCGCGGCCTCAGCCGCGCTTGCGCTCGATCGCGTCCCAGAGCAGGCTTGCTATATCGGCGCCGCCGAACTTCCTGACCTCGCGGATGCCTGTCGGCGAGGTTACGTTGATCTCGGTCATGTAATGTCCGATTACGTCAATTCCGACGAGCAGGAACCCGCGTTCCCTCAGCGCGGGGCCAATGCGGGCGCAGATTTCCTTCTCGCGCGGCGTCAATTCGGTCGCCTCGGCGCGGCCGCCGACATGCATGTTGGAGCGGCTGTCATGTTCGGCCGGCACGCGGTTGATCGCGCCGGCGAACTCGCCGTCGACCAAGATGATGCGCTTGTCGCCCTTGCGCACGTCGGGCAGATATTGCTGGGCGATGAAGGGCTCGCGGAAAAGCTGGCCGAACATTTCCAAGAGCGAGGAGAGATTGCGGTCGTCGCGGGTAGAATGGAAGACGCCGGCGCCGCCATTGCCATAGAGCGGCTTCAGGATGATGTCGCCCATCTCGTCACGGAAGCGGCGGATTTCGGCCGGATCCTTGGTGATCAGCGTCTTCGGCATCAGGTCGGAGAATTCGGTGACGAAGATCTTCTCCGGCGAATTGCGAACCCAGGCCGGATCGTTGACAACGAGCGTCTTCGGGTGGATGCGCTCGAGCAGATGCGTCGAGGTGATATAGGCCATGTCGAAGGGCGGATCCTGGCGCAGCAGCACCACATCCATGGTCGAAAGATCGACGCGCTCGGGTGCGCCAAGCTCGAAGTGATCACCCTTGACGTCGCGCAGCACCATGGGCTCGACGCTCGCAAAGAGCTTGCCGTCGCGAAAGCTCAGGCGCTCGGGGGTGTAATGGAAGAGCCTGTAGCCGCGCGCCTGCGCTTCCAGGCTCATGGCGAAGGTGGAGTCACCTGCGATATTGATGCCGGCGACATGATCCATCTGGACCGCTACATTGGTGATCTTGGCCATTTCCGTCCCTCGCTGAATGCCGGACAGATGTAGGTCGGCCCGGCATTAAACGCAACGGTCATCAAGGGCTTCGGGCGTTCGCAACTTTCAGGCGGCGATGCCCTGGCTGCCGCCATTGCGCAGCATGTTGCGCAGACGATAGGCGATCGCCAGAGGCTTCGGGAAAGGCTTGCGCAGGAAGGCGACCTTGCGAACATAGTTGTCGACCCGCCAGCTCGCCCAGGTTCCACCGGCGAAAAAGGCGACGTCGCCGGTGCGCAAGGTTCGTTCCGTGCCATCCTCGGCGGTGATATGGACCTCGCCTTCGAGGATCATCACGGTCTCGTCCCAGCCGAAATACCAGCGGAATTCGCCCGCCGTGCAGTCCCAGATTGCGGTCAGCGACGCCTCGTCATGGCCGCGCGAATGTTCGGCGGTCCGGGCTTCAGGATTGCCGCTGATGATCCAGTCGGGATTGATCGGCGTTGATTTCAGCGGCAGGTGGTCGCTCGCATGGGCGACGAAGGATTTCCCGGCCGGCTTCAGCGCAATATACGGCACCGAGCGCGCCGCCATGGCGACCGCGCTTGCGAGCATCATCTTCAAGGCCACGCAACAACCCCCAAATCTCAACCCCTATTGCGACGGTGGGTAGCAGAAAGTCGTAAGGAGCTCGTTCAACGGGGGACTAAAATTTTAACAATCCGGAAACTCGACCGGGCTGAAAGCGCTCAGAAGGCGTCGGGAAAGTGCCGTGGCAGCCGGCCGGGCATGACCGCGACGATATCGTAGCGCTGGGAAAGGCGGGCCTGATCCGCCTGGCGGGCGAGCCACAGATCGCTTGCCGCCCGGATGCGCTTCTGAGCGGCGACAGAGACGGCGTCGATCGCCGCAGCCTCGCCATGGCGGGCCTTGACCTCGACGAAGACGGCGAGATCGCCCTTGCGGGCGACGATATCGATCTCGCCGAGCCTGGTGCGGTGGCGCAGCGCCAGGATACGGTATCCCTTCAGCATCAGGAAGGCGGCGGCGACATATTCCGACATGCGGCCGCGGCGTAGCGCCTTCCGTTTGATGGCGGTAAGCTCCTTATCTCCCATTGCCGCCCTTCATCTCCAGCAGGCGCTGGTAGAGCGCCTTGCGCGGCAGGCCGGTGAGACGGGCGGCCTCGGTCGCAGCCTTTGCCGTCGGCATCGACATCGAGAGGTCGGCGAGCACGGCTTCGACATCGGCCTCGGAGGTTTCTACCGGCTGCGGCGGGCCGACGACGAGGACGATCTCGCCCCTGACGTTTTCCACCTGCTGGTAATGGGCGGCGAGTTCGGACAGCGTGCCGCGGCGGAATTCTTCATAGGTCTTGGTCAATTCGCGGCAGACGCAAGCCGGCCGGGCCGGGCCGAGCACATCGGCGGCAGCAAGAAGCGTGGCAGCGATGCGATGCGGTGACTCAAAGAAGATCAGCGTCGCCGGAGCTGCGGCAAATTCACTGAGACGATCGCGGCGGGCCTTGTCCTTGGCTGGCAGAAAGCCGGCAAAGAGGAAGGCGTCGTTCGGCAGGCCGGAACCAACAAGGGCGGCGAGCGGAGCCGAGGCGCCTGGAATGGGAATGACGCGGTAACCGGCGGCAATTGCCTGCCGAGCCAGCCGGTAGCCGGGATCGGAGACGAGCGGCGTGCCGGCATCGGACACCAGCGCCACCGAGCGGCCGGCTTCGAGCGCCTGGATGAGCCGCGGGCCGGCTTCGTCGGCATTGTGCTCGTGGTAAGCGAAAGGGCGGTTCTGGATGCCGTAGCGATCGAGCAGAACGCGGGTGACACGCGTATCCTCGCATGCAAGCACGTCGGCGCCGGCCAGCGTTTCCAATGCGCGCAGCGTGATGTCCCCGAGATTGCCGATGGGAGTTGCGACGAGATAGAGGGCCGGCTCCAGCGGCCGCGCTGGCACCGCCATGTTGTGCAGGCGGAAGCTTCGCCGGCTGGCGTCCTCGGCTGTGGTTTGCTCGTTCATGCCTTAACCTTCGTCCCGACGGCCTTCGCCCGTCATCGGGCCTTTATGGGCGAGCGGCGGCGCTTCGGCAAGGGTTGGGATTTCTGTGAGGATTGCGCCGGAAAACCTGAAATGCGGGGGCTCAGCCGTCCATGCCTCTTGCCATCCAATGCTGAAGTCTGCCATTTTGCCCCTCCACTCCCCCGACCTAAATCGGGAAAGCATTCTTCGGGCCTTCGATGCGCCCGGGCAGTCACGGTCGAAAGCGGTAGCATCCCATGCGTATTACTATTGAGCGGTCAAACCTTCTGAAATCGCTGAACCACGTCCACCGTGTGGTCGAGCGTCGCAACACGATCCCGATCCTGTCCAACGTACTTCTCAAGGCCGACGGCCAGAACCTCGACATGAAGGCGACCGACCTCGACCTCGAAATCACCGAGGCAACGCCGGCAAGCGTCGAACAAGCAGGCGCCACCACCGTTCCCGCCCATCTTCTTTACGATATCGTGCGCAAGCTTCCCGATGGCGCCGAAGTGCTGCTGGCGACCAGCACCGACGGCGGCTCCATGACCGTCCAGTCCGGCCGCTCGAAATTCTCGCTGCAGTGCCTGCCGGAATCCGATTTCCCGGATCTGACCGCCGGCACCTTCACGCACTCCTTCAAGCTGAAGGCGACCGATCTGAAGATGCTGATCGACCGCACCCAGTTTGCGATCTCGACGGAAGAGACACGTTATTATCTGAACGGCATCTTCTTCCACACGATCGAGAGCAATGGTGAGCTGAAGCTCAGGGCGGTCGCGACCGACGGCCATCGGCTGGCCCGCGCCGATGTCGACGCGCCGTCGGGCTCCGAGGGCATGCCCGGCATCATCATTCCACGCAAGACCGTCGGGGAACTGCAGAAGCTGGTCGACAATCCGGAAGCGATCGTCACCGTCGAAGTTTCCGACGCCAAGATCCGCATGACGATTGGCTCGATCGTCCTGACTTCGAAACTGATCGACGGCACCTTCCCGGATTACCAGCGTGTCATTCCCACCGGCAACGACAAGGAAATGCGCGTCGATTGCACGACCTTCGCCCAGGCCGTCGACCGCGTCTCGACGATCTCCTCCGAGCGCGGGCGCGCCGTGAAGCTGGCGCTGTCCGACGGTCAGCTGATGCTAACCGTCAACAACCCCGATTCCGGCAGCGCAACGGAAGAAGTCGCCGTCGGCTACGACACGGATGCGATGGAAATCGGCTTCAACGCCAAATATCTGCTCGACATCACCGCGCAGCTTTCCGGCGAGGAAGCGATCTTCCTGCTGGCCGACGCCGGCTCGCCGACACTGATCCGCGACACCGCCGGTGACGACGCGCTCTACGTCTTGATGCCGATGCGCGTCTGACGGGAACGAAGGCGACCGCTTTCGGTTTTCCTCCTGTCGAACAGGAGGATTCCAGAATGAATAAGACGGGAGCGGTGCGCATCGGCATTTCAGGCTGGACCTATGCGCCCTGGCGCGGGCAATTCTATCCGGAAGGACTGGCGCAGAAGCAGGAGCTTTCCTACGCTGCCCGTCACTTCCGTTCGATCGAGATCAACGGCACCTTCTATGGGCTGCAGAGACCCGACAGCTTCGGCCGCTGGCGGGACGAAACGCCAGATGATTTCGTCTTTGCGGTCAAGGGGCCGCGCTTCCTCACCCATGTGCGGCGCCTGAGGGAGATCGAAGCGCCGCTTGCCAATTTCTTCGCCTCGGGCCTGCTCAGGCTCGGCCCCAAGCTCGGGCCGATCCTCTGGCAATTTCCGGCCAACATGGTCTTCGATGCTGATCGTTTCGAAAATTTCCTGTCGCTACTGCCGCATGATCATGATGCGGCGATAACGCTTGCCAGGCGGCATGACGAGCGCCTCAAACAGGCATGGCTCAAAAGCGACGGACACCAGCCGATCCGCCATGCGTTCGAAATTCGCAACGACAGCTTCCGCTCAGCCGAGTTCATCGAAATGCTCCGGCGACACAAGGCCGCGCTGGTCTGCGCCGATACGGTGAAATGGCCGTTGCTGATGGATATCACCGCCGACTTCATCTATTGCCGTCTGCATGGGTCCGAACAGCTCTATGTCAGCGGCTATGAAGACGAAGCGCTCGATCTATGGGCGGAACGCATCCGCGCCTGGGCAACGGGCGGAGAACCAGAGAATGCGACGCGGATCCTTGCGCCGCTGCCGGCGAGAGCCAAGGGCCGCGACGTCTATCTTTATTTCGACAACACCGATAAGAAACTTCGCGCCCCTGTTGACGCCGGCCATTTGAGCGAAAGACTTGCCGACCTCATGCCTCGTTCCCAGCGAAAGGCCGCATGAGCTGTTGATGTCGATGTTCTCGTTGCGAAAATCCTTGTCCCGGGAGCGACAAGCGGCATATTAAGACAGTCGATCAACATGCGGATGGGTGGAGAATGCGCTTACGGGTCAAGGTGAAGGAACACCTCGGGAAGAGATTTGATGAGGAAATCCGTTTCTTCCGGGGCATGATGCAGGGGCCGAAGACGGTGGGCTCGATCGTGCCGACCTCTTCGATTACCGCCAAGCGCATGGCCAGCGTCATCGATATGCATTCGGGGCTGCCAGTGCTGGAACTCGGCCCGGGCACTGGTGCCATCACCAAGGCCATCCTCGGCCGGGGCGTGAAACCGGAAAATCTGGTCGCAATCGAATATTCGACGGACTTCCACCAGCATCTGCTGCGGACCTATCCCGGCGTGCACTTCATCAACGGCGATGCTTTCGATCTCCAAACCACGCTCGGCGACTACGGCGACCGGACGTTCGATTGCGTCATCTCCTGCATTCCGCTCTTGAATTTTCCGATGTCGATGCGCGTCTCTCTGCTCGAAAGCCTGCTCGACCGCCTGCCTGCCGGCCGGCCTGTGGTGCAGATCTCCTATGGCGCGATTTCGCCGATCGCCGCCAATCCCGATCGGTATCACATTCAGCACTTCGACTTCGTCATGCGCAACATCCCTCCGGCGCAGCTTTGGATCTACCGCCGCGGCTGAGATGTTCGGACTTTATATCACCCACCCGCAAGTCAAGATCGATGCGAATGTTCCCGTGCCGAAATGGGGCCTTTCCGATGTCGGGGCTGCGCGCGCCCGCAAAGCTGCCGAGAGCGGCTGGGCCAAACGGCTGACCCGCATCGTCTCCAGCGACGAGACGAAGGCGATCGAGACGGCCGAAATTCTGACGGCCGCCTCCGGTATCAGCATCGAGATCGTGCATGGCATGCACGAGAACGACCGGTCGGCGACCGGCTTCCTGCCGCCGCCGCAATTCGAAGAGGCGGCCAACTGGTTCTTTGCCCATCCGGAAAAAAGCTTCCAAGGCTGGGAACGCGCCGTTGACGCGCAGGCCCGCATCGTGGCGGCGGTCAAGGCCGTTCTCGCCACGCATGATCCGGCCGCACCGATCGCCTTTGTCGGTCATGGCGGCGTCGGCACGCTGCTCAAATGCCATCTGGCGGGGCGGCCGATTGCCCGCGACCGCGACCAGCCGGGGGGCGGCGGCAATCTCTATGCTTTCGGCCTTGCGGATCTCGGCCTAACATGCGACTGGACGCCCATCGAAGACTGGCGGGGGTGACTTCACATGGACGCACGCGAGCGGTTGATCGTCGGCTTGGATGTTCCAACGATCGGCGAGGCGGAAAGACTGGTTTCCACGCTCGGCGACGACATTCTCTTTTACAAGATCGGCTATCAGCTGGTCTTTGCCGGCGGGCTGGAATTCGCCCGCGACCTTGCCGCCAGCGGCAAGAAGATCTTTCTCGACATGAAGCTGCTCGACATCGACAACACGGTCGCGTCGGGCGTCGAGAATATCGCCAAGATGGGCATGTCGATGCTGACGCTGCATGCTTATCCGAAGGCGATGAGAGCGGCGGTGCAGGCCGCGGCCGGCTCCGGCCTCTGCCTGCTCGGCGTCACCGTGCTGACCTCGATGGATGCCGAGGATCTTGCCGAGGCCGGCTATAGCCAGGACCCGCACAGCCTGGTGCTCAGCCGCGCCGGACAGGCGCGCGCCGCCGGCATGGGCGGCGTCGTCTGCTCGGCGGCGGAGGCGGCCGAGGTGCGGGAGGTCGTCGGTCCCGACATGGCGATCGTCACGCCCGGCATTCGCCCGGCCGGCAGTGACAAGGGCGACCAGAAGCGGGTGATGACACCGTTCGATGCGCTGAAAGCGGGATCAACCCATCTCGTCGTCGGCCGGCCGATCGTCAAGGCGCCCGATCCGAAAGAGGCGGCCCGCGCTGTCCTCAACGAGATGGTGAGCGCGCTCTGGCCGGCAAACCGGTGAATTCAAAAAGCACAAGGGAGAAGATCATGGCCAAGGCATATTGGATCGCTCGCGTCGATGTTCGCGACGCCGAGCGCTACAAGGATTACGTGGCGGCGGCCAAACCGGCTTTCGAAAAATATGGCGCAAATTTCCTGGCGCGCGGCGGCGCCATCACCGAACTCGAAGGCAAGGCGCGCGCCCGCAACGTCGTAATCGAATTCCCTTCAATGCAGCATGCGGTGGATTGCTACAATTCGCCGGAGTACCAGATCGCCGCCAAGATCCGCCAGGAAGTGGCGGATGCGGAAATGGTCGTCGTCGAAGGCGTCTAAGCTGCGCGCATAGCCAAAAACCGACGGCGCGATAGGCCTTCCCGTCGCCTCGAGATTGGGCTAATACGGTGCCGACAAAGCATCCCCAAGCCTTTCGAGGAACCTGCCATGACCCTTGCCAATCTGCCGCCGCTCGTCACCGTGTTCGGAGGCTCCGGCTTTGTGGGCAGGCACGTGGTGCGGGCGCTCGCCAAGCGCGGCTATCGCATCCGCGTCGCCGTGCGCCGGCCCGATCTCGCCGGCTTCCTGCAGCCGCTCGGCAATGTCGGCCAGATTTCCTTCGTGCAGGCGAACCTGCGCTATCGCAACTCGATCGACCGTGCCGTCGAGGGCGCCAGCCACGTCGTCAACTGCGTCGGTATTCTGCATGAGACCGGCCGCAACACTTTCGACGCGGTGCAGGAATTCGGCGCCCGCGCGGTTGCCGAAGCGGCGCGCAATGCCGGCGCGACCCTCACCCATATTTCGGCCATCGGCGCCAATGCCAACTCCGATTCGGATTACGGCCGCACCAAAGGCCGCGCGGAAGCGGCCATCCTCTCCATCAAGCCTGATGCGGTGATCTTCCGTCCATCGATCGTCTTCGGGCCGGAGGACAGCTTTTTCAACAAGTTTGCCGACATGGCTCGCATGTCGCCCGTCCTGCCGCTGGTCGGCGGCGGCAAGACGAAATTCCAGCCTGTTTATGTCGAGGACGTCGCCGAGGCGGTTGCCCGCGCCGTCGATGGCAGGGTTGCCGGCGGCAAGATCTATGAGCTCGGCGGGCCCGAGGTGCTGAGCTTCCGCGAATGTCTCGAGACGATGCTGAAGGTGACGTGCCGCAAGAATCGGCTGGTGTCCCTGCCCTTCGGCCTGGCTTCGCTGATCGGCAGCATCGCCTCGCTGATCCCCTTCGTGACGCCGCCGATCACGCCCGACCAGGTGCGCCTGCTCAAGCGCGACAACGTCGTTTCCCCAGAAGCCGAGGCGGAAGGCCGCACGCTGAAGGGACTCGGCATCACACCAACAATGCCGGCATCGGTGCTCGGCTCCTATCTCGTGCAGTACCGTCCGCACGGCCAGTATACCGGCTCCGGCAAGGCCGCCTGACCATCTTTGCCGAGAAACGATAACGCCGTCCGCCGGTCCCGCGGGCGGCGTTTGCTTTGCCGCAGCACCTTAACCGTTATGGCGTCCTTTGGGCGTTTTGAAGGGGCGTGCGGCTCTGCCATGCCGGCGCAAGCTCGGCATGTTTTCCTGCCAGCCATATCGAGCAGCGTTGCATAAAAGGCGCAGCGGAAATTTTGTGGAATTAACGCCAAATTTAGCAGGAACGTTTATTGCTATTTGTCATTCCACTGACTACCAAACCCCGCGCCTTCCAACGGACTCAACGTCTGCGAAGGCGTGCGGCAATCACTGTGAAAGGCATTTCTCGATGGGCAAGTCAATCGCGCTCCTTTTTGCGTGTGCGGCGCTGATTATCATGGCAGGTTCCTTCGTTGCGCCCGGTTCGGTCGCGGCGGTCAAGGGCGACTGCTCGCCGGCTTACGGCGTCGATCCTTGCTCGACGGCTTCGATCAGCCATTGACGAAAAGGCCGGCGCCTTGCGCCGGCATCCAAAAGACAAGCAATCGGGAACGCCGAACAAGGCGTTCCGCAATGACGGCTCGATATTGCCTGCTTCAAAAGCGGCGACGAGCGTCCTTCCTCTCAAGATGTTCTGAAAACTCGACGCTTGCCGGCGAGCGGGTATCGTGCGCCAAATTCCGACAGGGCAATGCATTCGCGCCGGGAGTTGCGCGAATGCAGTCGCAGATGCCTCAGGCGATCAAGCCGGTCGCGGCCATGCCGAGCAGCAGGACGCCGAGAATGATGCGGTAGATGGCAAACAGCGTGAAACGGTTGCTCCTGATATAGGCGAGCAGCCATTTGACGGCGATGAAAGCGACGATCGTGGAGACCACGAAAGCGATGGCGAGCGCCGTCCAGTCTTCACCTGCCGCGCCGCCGTCCTTGAAGGTCTTCAGCAGTTCATAGCCGCTTGCGGCATACATTGTGGGAATGCCGACGAGAAAGGCAAATTCGGTCGCCGCGGCGCGATTGCCGGTGCCGGCCAGCAGGGCGACGAAAATCGTGGCGCCGGAGCGTGACGTGCCCGGAAAGACACCGGCAACGATCTGGGCGATGCCGACCAGGATGGCGACAAGCCAGGTGATCTTCTTATGCGGCGGCCGGCGCGCGGCGGCCCATTCGGCAAAGATCATCCAGATGCCGCCGATGATGAGCGCCCAGGCGATCGGCGTGGCGGTCTCGGGAAGTTCGAAGCCGAGCTTCTTGACGACGAGGCCTAGGATTGCGGTGATGAGAAATGCGACGATCAGTTTGGCGGCATAGTCCCGATTCTCAGGCTCGCGCCAGCCGAGCACCAGATCCAGCAGGCGGCGCCAGTAGATAATGGTGACGGCGAGGATGGCGCCCGCCTGAATGACGATATTGAACATGTCCGAGCGGTGTCCGAGCCACTGCTCGGCAATGATCAGGTGGCCGGTGCTCGAGATCGGCAGAAATTCGGTGATCCCCTCTATGACACCGAGAATTGCGGCATTGATATAATCCATACATTGTCTCCGGTTTAAAGTTCGGTCGGCCTGATCGCTTGGGTCGATCAGGCTGCCGTTTCCATTCGTTCGTTAGACCGTGTTTTGCCATCGTCAGATGGGGTAAAATCCGATTCGCTTGTATTGGCGGGGCCAAGCTCCTATAGCTTCAACCAATGAGTCACGACTAAGGCGCTATAAACGAGCTGCCACACAGTCCTGTAACAGCAATCACAAAGCCCGAGTATCGATGCCCACGCTTTATCATCATCCCATGTCATCCGCATCCCGCTTCGTCCGGCTGATCCTGGCGGAATACGGCTATCAGGCGGATCTGATCGAGGAGCAGACATGGGAGAAGCGCCGGGATTTCCTGGCGCTCAATCCGGCCGGCACGCTGCCGGTCTATGTCGACGACAGCATGCGCGCGCTCTGTGGCGCCAGCGTCATTTCCGAATATCTCGACGAGACGCACGGGGTGTTGAAACGCGACCGGCGGCTGCTCGCCGAGGATCCATTCCAGCGGGCGGAAATCCGCCGGCTGACCGAATGGTTCATGCAGAAGATGGAAAACGACGTGACAAAGCCGCTCGCACGTGAGCGTGTCTACAAGTTGCAGATGACCGCCGATCAGGGCGGCGGAGCGCCGGATTCGAAGATTTTGCGCACGGCCCGCGCGAATATCCGCCAGCATATGCGTTATCTCACCTGGCTTGCCGGCTCGCGCCAATGGCTGGCGGGAGAGCGGATGAGCTATGCCGATCTCGCCGCCGCCGCCTCGATCTCGATCCTCGATTATCTCGGCGAGATCGAGTGGGCCGAAGCCCCCGTCGTCAAGGAGTGGTATCAGCGGCTGAAATCGCGTCCCTCCTTCCGGCCGATGCTCACCGAGCGCGTGCGCGGCCTGACCCCCGTTTCACACTATGCCGATCTGGATTTCTGACGAGGGCTCTTCATGCCCGAAGCTTATAGAGACGACAAAGAGCGGCGGCGCCGCGACAATTTGACCGACTTCGTTCGGGCGGAATCGGTCGCGAAGGGCTTCGATCTCTGCCGCATCACGCGCCCTGACGCGATCCCCGAAGCCAAACGGCGTCTCGGTGAGTTCATCGATGCCGGCCGGCACGGGACGATGGAGTGGATGGCGGAGACGCGCGAGCGGCGCGGCGATCCGCTGACCCTCTGGAGCGAGGTGCGATCCGTCGTCGTCTTCGGCCTTAACTACGCCCCGGAAGAAGATCCGCGCGGCATCCTCGACAAGCCCGACAAAGCGGCGATCTCCGTCTATGCCCGCAATCGCGATTATCACGACCTCATCAAAGGCCGGTTGAAGGAGATCGCCACCCGCTTTGCGGCGCGGGCCGGCGCCGATGTGAAGGTGTTCGTCGATACCGCGCCGGTCATGGAAAAGCCGTTGGCGGCGGCGGCCGGTATCGGCTGGCAGGGCAAACACACCAATCTCGTCAGCCGCACGCATGGTTCGTGGCTGTTTCTCGGCACGATGTTCACCACCGCCGATCTTGCCGTCGATGCGCCGGAAATCGATCATTGCGGCTCCTGCCGCGCCTGTCTCGACATCTGTCCGACCGCCGCCTTTCCGGCGCCTTACCAGATCGACGCGCGGCGCTGCATCTCCTATCTCACCATCGAACACAAGGGGCCAATCGACCCCGAGCTGCGGGTGCTGATCGGCAACCGCATCTATGGCTGCGACGACTGTCTCGCCGCCTGCCCCTGGAACAAGTTCGCAAGCTCCGCCTCCGAAATGAAGCTGCAGGCGCGCGAAGAGCTGAAGGAGCCGTCGATCGCCTTTCTGCTGACGCTCGACGACGCCGCCTTCCGCTCCTTTTTCAGCGGCTCGCCGGTCAAGCGGATCGGCCGCGGCCGTTTCATCCGCAACGTGCTGATCGCCGCCGGGAATTCCCGCGAGAGGGCGCTCATCCCGCAATGCCGCCTACTCGCCGACGACGCCTCGCCGGTGGTGCGGGGGATGGCGGTCTGGGCGCTTTCAAGGCTGATGAAGGCTGACGAATTCTGGGCCTTTGCCGCAAAAAGGGCTGATGAGAGCGACGATAATGTCCTGAACGAATGGCGCCTGGCAGGAGTGGGCTGATGCATGTGATGATCTTCGGCTGCGGTTTTTCCGGTACGGCGATCGCCAAGGCCTTCGCCGGCGACGGCGTGCGCGTGTCCGGAACGACCCGTTCGGCAGAGAAGATGGAAGCGCTGCGCCGCGCCGGCATCGAGGCATTCCTGTTCGATGGCGAAACCTTGGAAGAGCAGCTCGTCCGGGCTTTGGCCGATGTCACCCATCTCGTGCAGTCGATCGCGCCCGGAAAGGCTGACCCGCTGCTGCGGCTGCTCGATAAGGACGGCGCGAGCCTGCTGCCGAGGCTTGAATGGATCGGCTATCTCTCCACCGTCGGCGTCTATGGCGATCACAAGGGCGCATGGGTCGACGAGGAAACACCTTGCGTGCCCGTCTCCGGACGGTCGAAGGAGCGGCTCGAGGCGGAAGAGGGCTGGCTGGCAATGGGCGCGAGGCGCGGCGTGCCGGCGGCCGTGCTGCGGCTTTCCGGGATTTACGGGCCGGGCCGCAATGCCTTCTGCAACCTAGAAAAAGGCACGGCGCGGCGGCTGATCAAGAAGGACCAGGTCTTCAACCGCATCCGCGTCGAGGATATCGGCGCGGCGGCGCGCTTCCTGTCGGAGCGCGGGCTCGGCGGCATCTATAATGTCACCGACGACCAGCCTGGGCCGCCGCAGGATGTGATCGTCGAGGCGGCACGGCTGATGGGCGTCGAGCCGCCTCCAGAACAGGCTTTCGAAACCGCCGAACTGACGCCGATGGCGCGTTCTTTCTACGGCGAGAACAAGCGGATTTCCAATGCGAAACTGAAGGCGGCCGGTTTCCGATTTTCCTTCCCGAACTATCCGATGTCGCTTGCTCAATTGTGGCAGGACGGGCGCTGGCGCGGGTAAGTCCGGGCCGCTTGAGGTGACCGGGGTTATCACCCAAATTGAGTAGGAAATTCCTACTTTGCACAGTTGGCAGAACAATTCTCGCCGCATATCATGGTTAACAGCCTTTGAATTTGCGCAAATGTGGCGGGAAATATGGCGAAGTCAGAAAAAATATTCCGTGATTTTTGTGAGGGCCGCGAAGTTTAGGGCTTCCCCGGAAAAATCATTTGAATTTTGGCTGATTTCATTGCGTTTTTTTCTTATATCGCCATGCGCGGCAAATTCTCATTTTTTATCAACGGCCTGGCAAATATTACAGACTGTAATATTCCGTGATCGCATGCGGCACTTTTTTGCCATTTTTCGGCGGATTTAAGCCCCGCCGCCTGCCAGGGCGTCGAGTTCAATAGTTGAGGGATACTCCGTTTTGAAGAAAATCAGCCGTTCTATTATCGCTGCCGCAACTATTGCAGCCTGCTCTTCCATGCTTCCGGCGGAAGGTTTTGCTGCAAATGGCTGTGGCGGTGCTTCGTGGTACGCTCTTCACTCCAAAACTGCTTCCGGAGAACGTATGAACCCCGCCGTCTTGACTGCCGCGCATCGTTCGCTCGCATTCGGCACCAAGGTCAAGGTCACCAACCGCAACAATGGCCGCACCGTCGTCGTCCGCATCAATGATCGCGGCCCGTTCATCCGCGGCCGTGTGCTCGATCTGTCGCGCGCCGCCGCACAGAATATCGGCATGGTGAGCTCCGGCACGGCGAAGGTCTGCTACCAAGTGATCAGCTAAGTCCGGAGCTTGCAACCGGCTGCACTGTCAGCGGCGCTTGCTCTTGCCGCCAATCGCGGTTACCACGCGATCGAAACCTGTAAACAATCCGCCCGACCTCTGGGTGCGGATCGTTCGCACGGTACGGCAACAGGAGATATGTGAATGCGTCTGGGCGGCCGCCTCGAAGGGGCGATTTCTGTGCTCGCGGACATCGATGCCCGCAAGCGACCCGTCGCCGACGCACTCAAGGACTGGGGCCTTGCCCATCGCTTCGCCGGTTCCGGCGATCGTGCCGCGATCGGCAACATCGTCTACGACGCCTTGCGCATGCGGCTTTCGCATGCCTGGCTGATGGATGACGACAGCGCTGCGGCCATTGCCCACGCCGTCATGTTCCGTCAATGGGGTTTCACGCCCGAAAGCCTTGCCGCCGAGCTGGCCGACGACAAATTCGCGCCGGCGCCACTTTCACCCGAAGCCCTTGCCGCCTTTAGCAGCCGCTCGCTCGAAGACGCGCCGCCGCATATCCGCGGCGATATTCCCGAATGGGTTCAATCCTCCTTCGAACAGTCTTTCGGCACGGGCTGGCTCGCCGAAGCACAGGCGCTCGCCGCCCGCCCGACGCTCGATCTGCGCGCCAACATTTTAAAGGCTTCGCGCGACAAGGCGGTCAAGGCGCTCGAAAGAGCCGGCGCGCATGCGGCGAAGATCGCCCGTTACGGCATCCGGATTGCCGCAGGCGAAGGCGCCTCGCGTCTTCCCAACGTGACAGCCGAGCTTTCGTTCCAGAAAGGCTGGTTCGAAGTTCAGGACGAGGGTTCGCAGATCGTCGCCGATCTGGTGCTGGCGCGCGATGGCGAACAGATCCTCGATTATTGCGCCGGCGGCGGCGGCAAGACGCTCGCCATGGCCGCCGCCATGCAAAACAAGGGCCAGGTTCACGCCTATGACGCCGATCGCAAACGGCTGGCGCCGATCATCGAGCGGCTGAAGCGGGCGGGCACGCGCAATGTCCAGGTGCATGACGACGCCAGAGGGCTTTCGGGCCTTGCCGGGCGCTGCGACAAGGTGCTGGTCGACGCGCCCTGCACCGGCACCGGCACATGGCGCCGCCGCCCCGATACGAAATGGCGGCTGACGGCGAAGAACCTCGACGAACGCACCGCCCAGCAGCAGGACGCGCTGGCGCAGGCAAGCGGCTTCGTCAAACCGGGCGGTGAGCTGATCTATGTCACCTGCTCGGTGCTGCCTCAGGAAAATGAGGAGCAGGTGCGCCGCTTTACGGCCAGGAATGCTGATTTTGAGATCGTCAGCGCCCTGCCCGCCTGGGACGCTCTCTTCGGCAAAGACGCGCCGCGTCCGCACTCCTCCGATGGTCTGACGGTGACGCTGACACCGGCTTCCACCGATACGGACGGCTTCTTCTTCTGCCGCATGCAGCGCAAGGGCTGAGACCCCCGCGAGAGCCGCAGATTGGGACCGCCATTTCGGGAAAGTGACGGTGGTGTTTTCAGGCCGATGCAGCTGAAAGAGTGGCTGTTCCGGCTCGCCCCCAGTTAAAATCATTCCAAACTAGAGCGTTTGACACCAGTTTACTTTTGCGCGAAGAGACGGAGCCCGATGGAAGATCCGTCACAGGAGAGGATTATGAAGCTCAACAGCAAATTCCGCGCAGCCGTGCTGGCGATTGCTCCCGCCGCTCTGCTCGCCCTTCCCGCGCAGGCCGAGACCGAAGCTAGCGCCGTGGTGAAACATTATGCCGAAGTGGCGCATGCCAAATACGAGGACTCGCTGACGACGGCCGAGGCGCTCGACGCCGCCATCGACGCCTTCCTGAAGGCGCCGACCGATGAGACGCTGAAGGCCGCCAGGGATGCCTGGGTCAGGGCGCGCGTGCCCTACCAGCAGACGGAAGTCTATCGTTTCGGCAATCCGATCGTCGACGACTGGGAAGGCAAGGTCAATGCGTGGCCTCTCGACGAGGGCCTAATCGATTATGTCGATGCCGCCTACGGGACCGAGAGCGACGAAAACTCGCTCTATGTGGCCAATGTCATCGCCAACAAGACGATCAAGATCGACGGCAAGGATGTCGACGCCTCGAAGCTGACGCCTGATTTCCTCTCCGGCACGCTCGCCGAAGCCGGCGGCATCGAAGCCAATGTGGCGACCGGTTACCACGCCATCGAATTCCTTCTCTGGGGTCAGGATCTGAACGGCACCGGTCCGGGCGCCGGCAACCGCCCGGCCACTGATTACGACCTCAAGAACTGCACGCACGGCAATTGCGACCGCCGCGCCGAATATCTGAAGTCCGCCTCCACCCTGCTTGTTTCCGACCTGCAGGAAATGACCGACAACTGGAAGCCGGACGGGGTGGCGACGAAGAACGTCGAAGCCGATCCGAAGGCCGGTCTCGTCGCCATCCTGACCGGCATGGGCTCGCTCTCCTACGGCGAACTTGCCGGCGAGCGCATGAAACTCGGCCTGCTGCTGCACGACCCGGAAGAAGAGCATGATTGCTTCTCCGACAATACCTACAATTCGCATCTCAACGACGCGATCGGCATCGCCGCCGCCTATACCGGCAACTATACCCGCGTCGACGGCACCAAGCTCAGTGGCCCGTCGCTGCACGACCTCGTCGCCGCCAAGGACAAGGCGCTCGATGCCGAGCTGGAAGGCAAGCTCAACAAGACGCTCGATGCGATGAACGCCATGGCCAAGCGTGGCGAGACGGTCGAGAAGTATGACCAGATGATCGCCGAGGGCAACAAGGAAGGCAATGCCGTCGTCCAAGCCGCCATCGACGGGCTGATCGACCAGACGAAGTCGATTCAGCGCGTTATTGCCGCACTCGATCTCGGCACGGTTCAGCTTGAAGGTTCCGACAGCTTGGATAATCCTAACGCCGTCTTCAAATAAGCAAAAAGGCGGGCCGCCTCGACAGCCGGAGCGGCCCGGACTCTTGAAATGTCGCATGCCCCGGCCCGCCGATTGATCGCCAGCGCAGCGCTCTGCGCCATGTTTGCCGGATTTTCCGCAGCCATCGCCGGCGGTTTCGACCTGCCAACCAAACGCACCGACCTCTCCGAGACCGATCTCAAACGCGTCGCCGACATCACGCGGCCGACGGCGGATTTTTCCAAGGCCGAGCAATATGAAGCGATGCAGGCGGGGGCCGCGACCTCGATCGATCCCGTCACTGAAGACAGCTTCTCGCATATTTCCGCCAACATCCCCTTCGAGGAAGAGCAGAATTTCAAGCTCGGCAATGCGCTCTTTCGCAAGCTCTGGGTTTCCGCTCCTTCCTCGACGCAGGCCTCTGATGGCCTCGGGCCGCTCTTCAACGCCCGCTCCTGCATGAGCTGCCATGTCAATGACGGCCGGGGCAGACCGCCGGAGGGGGCCACAAGCGCCACCTCGATGTTCCTGCGTCTGGCACGCGCGGCGACCACGCCGGAGGAAGAAAAGGCGATCGCCAATGCCGACGTCGTGAACTTTCCCGATCCGGTCTATGGCCATCAACTGCAGGACCTTGCGGTGCCCGGCCTTGCCGCAGAAGGCCGGATGGCGATCACTTATGATGTGGAGACGGTGACGCTCGGCGACGGTGAAAAAGCATCGCTTCGCCGGCCGCATTATACGGCGACGAACCTCGCTTACGGGCCGCTCGACACGGCGACGACCATTTCGGCGCGCGTGGCGCCGGCGATGATCGGCCTTGGGCTGATCGAAGCCATTCCGGAAACGGACATTCTTGCCCATGCCGATCCTAATGATGCAGACGGCGACGGCATTTCGGGCAAGGCGGCGATCGTGCGCGACCATCGCAGCGGCAAGATCGCACTCGGTCGTTTCGGCTGGAAGGCGCAAAACGCCACCGTGCGCGATCAGAGCGCCGATGCCTTCGCCAACGATATCGGCATCTCGACGCCCGACCAGCCGGATGCACATGGCGATTGCACCAAGCCGGAAGAAAAATGCCTTGAGATGCCGACCGGGGTGCAGAAACGGCTGGGTGCAGAAGAAGCCCCAGGCCCCGTTCTCGACCTCGTGACCTTGTATTCCGAAAATCTCGCCGTGCCGGCGCGGCGCAAGGCGAGCTTTCCCGAGACACTGCGGGGCAAGCGGATTTTTTACGAAACCGGCTGCATTTCCTGCCATGTGCCGAAATTCGTCACCCGCCGGGATGCAGCCGAAAAGGCGCAATCCTTCCAGCTGATCTGGCCCTATTCCGACTTTCTCCTGCACGACATGGGCGAGGGTCTGGCCGATGGGCAACAGGTCGGGCTTGCAAGCGGACGTGAATGGCGCACGCCGCCGCTATGGGGTATAGGACTGACCCGGACTATCAGCGGACACAGCTTTTTCCTGCATGACGGCCGTGCGCGAAACGTCACCGAGGCGATTCTCTGGCATGGCGGCGAAGCTGAAAAGGCCCGCAACGCTTTTTCCTTCCTGTCGAAAGACGACCGGGCGGCCCTGATTACATTCCTGGAGTCACTTTGATGCGCCTTTGGCACCCCCTGCTCTGCCTCACTCTGATCGGCCTCGCCACATCGGCGGCCGCTGAGACCGCCGCTCCGCCGGCAGGGCTGAATGAGGATGCCGTTCCCGCCGTCATGCAGCGCGCCGTCGATGAGGTGATCCGCCCCGGCTATCGCAACATGCAGCAATCGGCCGCCCGGCTGACGACGGCGATGAAGGATCTCTGTGACGGCGGAACGCAACAGACGCTCGACAAGGCGAAATCCGCCTTCGACGACACGATCCGCTACTGGTCGATCATCGAGATCGTCCAGACAGGGCCCGTCATCCAAGACAATCTCTTCGAGCATATCCTGTTCTATCCCGACCGCAAGGGTGTCGGCCTGAAGCAGGTGCAAGCGCTGATCGCCAAGGCTGATCCTAAGGACGCGACCGTCGATGCGATCGCCAGCAAGAGCGTCGCGCTGCAAGGCCTGACGGCGCTGGAATATGTGCTCTATGGCAACGGCTCCGACGATCTCCTCAAGCAGAAGGGCGGATTCCGCTGCCTTTACGGTGCCGCGGTCGCCGGCAATATCCAGCGTGAGGCAGGCGAAGTCGTCGCGGCCTGGGAAAAACCCGATGGCGTGCAGGCGAGCTGGAAACATCCGGGCCCGCAGAGCAATGATTTCATGGACAACAAGGAAGCCGTGACTGCGCTCCTCGGCATTCTCGTCCACGGCGCAGAGAATGTCCGCGACCAGCGGCTGGAGCAGTTCTACAAGGGCAAGGACACCACGCCGCGCCCGCGCATGGCCATCTACTGGCGTTCGAAGAACACCTGGAAATCGATGGCTGCCAATCTGGAAGGCCTGCGCACGCTCTGGCAGAAGGCCGGCATGGCCGAGCTTCTGCCGACGGACAAGCGGTCGGTCGCCGCCTCGATCGACGCGGATTTCAAATCGCTGCTCGACAGCGTGCCGAAGCTCAATCCCGACATTGACGTCGCCGTGAGCGATGCCGAGAAGGCCAAACTCGAAGCGTTGCTCGCCGACAGCCGCCAGCTGATTACCAGAATCAGCGACGAATATGGCTCGGCCATCGGCCTTTCGGCCGGCTTTTCCTTTTCGGACGGAGACTGAAGCGATGATACGAAGCACCACGATCGATCGACGCGGCTTCGTCAAGGCGGCAGGGATCGGCTTCCTTGCGGCCTTGACGCCAAGATCGCTGATGGCGTTGGAGCGGTCGGACGCCGTCTATGCCTCGGGCATTCGCGCCGCCGACGGCTCCTTTGCCATCGCGACGGTGACGGAGCGCGGCGAGATCGTCGATCAGGTGGCGCTTCCCGCCCGAGCTCACGGCATGGCCTTCAGCGCCGCCACCGGCAAGACCGCCGCCTTTGCGCGCCGGCCCGGCACCTATGCGATGATCTTCGATCCACGGGATAAGGGTCAGCCGATCGTCATCAGCTCCCGGGAAGACCGGCATTTCTACGGCCACGGCGTCTTCTCGCCCGATGGCCGCATTCTCTACGCCAGCGAGAACGATTTCGACGGCAATCGCGGCATGATCGGCATCTACGATGCGACCGACCGCTTCACCCGCATCGGCGAATTCGAGACCTATGGCATCGGCCCGCACGACATGACCGTGTCCGATGACGGACGCCTTCTCATTGTCGCCAATGGCGGCATCGAGACCCATCCCGACTTCGGCCGCACCAAGCTCAATCTCCGGGCGATGCAGCCGTCGCTGGTCCTGATCGATGCGGCGACGGGCGCGTTGATCGAAAAACATGTGCTGCCGGCCGAATGGTCGCAGCTGTCGACCCGCCACGTCGACCTCGACGGCGACGGCCGCATCTGGTTCGCCTGCCAGTACGAGGGCCACCGCAAGGATCTGCCGCCGCTCGTCGGCCATTTCGCCAAGGGCGAGGATCTTTCCTTCGTCGAACTGCCGGAGGAGACGACGCGCAGGCTTGCCAATTACGTCGGGGCGATCGCCGTCAATCGCAGCGAAGGCCTCGTCGGCATCACCTCCCCGAAAGGCGGCGCCTCGGTGACGATCGACGCGAGGACGGGCAAGGTGCTGGCCGAGACGGCAATTGCGGATGCCGCGGGTATCGCGCCGGCAAAAGAGGGCTTTGCCGTCTCCTCCTATGATGGCGACTTCCTGTCGACCCGCAGCGACGTCGCCTGGGATCAGCACATCGTTCGGATCTCTCAGCCGACGCGCGCATAGGCCTTCTGCTCGGCACTGATCGCCGACGCCGCAGCCCTTGCCGCTTGATGCAGCCATTCGCTCCCGCGCACCCGTAGGTCCTCCAGGATCGCCGCGGCCGCCGCTGGATCGTCGGAATGGCAGTTGGCGATCTCGAAGCCCATCAGCTCGAGCATCGTCGGCGCAAGCAGGATTTCCGGGTGCTTGTCGATCTCGATCTTGCGGCTGTTCGGCGAGAGCCGGCGTACGAGGATACGCCCGGAGACTTGATAGTGGGGATCGGCCGAGCGCATCCGCCCTCCGGCAATCTTGCCTGCATCGATCGTCCCATGCTGCGGCCCGTGGCAAAGCGACCAGGCCGAGGGCACCAGCGCCTTCGCCTCGCGCAGAACCGGCCCGCCTTGCGATTCGCTATAGGCGACAAAACGCGGCCGACCGAGACTGCCGGTGCCGGCGCGATGCGGCTTGGCCACGACGCGACCTGTGCCGGATGGCAATGCACCGGTAAGCGCCTCGATATAGGCGGGAGGCACCGGTTTCTTGCCGGGACGCAGCGTGTCGTATTTCTCCCAAAATTCCTGGCGGTCGGCATTCGGCAGCACCAATGCCTTGCGCAGCCATTTATAATCGCGCTCGAGGATGACAGGCAGCGGATTTTCAAGGCCCCTGCGATAGCCGGCGAGGATCAGTTCGCCGATTCTGCGGACGGACGGACGATTGTCGCCACGCGCCAGGATGGCGCTTGCCGCCAGACGAACGAGGTCGAGCGCATAAGGCATGAGCGCCGCGTCGTCGAAATCATTGACGCCCCAGACGAGCCGGCCCTCGACATCGCGCCAGGTGCCGAAATTTTCCAGATGCGTGTCGCCGATCGCCAGCACTTCAGGTGCGCCTGCAAGTTCCTGGCAGATGCCGAGGATGGTTTCGCACCAGCGCCAATAGGTGGCGCGCAGGAAGACGAACGCGTTGCTGCGCATCTTCTTATGTTTCTCCCTGAGATCCTTCTTGACGAGATCGTCGCCGAGTTCGCCGCTCAGCCAGTTCTCGAAATTCCGGACTGATTGCGATATCGTCGTCATGCCGCTGATGCATCCATCCTTTCGAGTGTGGATGCGAGAATACGCGCTCCGCGCGAAGCTGCAATCGCCATTGCACGAGGCTGGCGGCGCTGACGAAGCGGGTTGGTACAACAACGCATGGCGAAAGGTTGCCCCGGCGACACGGTTTGCGGTTTCCGGTGTCGGCCGGGCGGATTTCGGCAAGGTCCAGCTTGTCGAATCCGGCCCGCCATGCCACTTTCCCGGCTTCGAGAGGGGTAGCCATGAGCGAGACTGACAGGGGCGATTTCCGCGCGCGAATCCGCCGCAATTTTGCGCGCCAGGCGGCGATGCAGACGATCGGCGCGGAGCTGACGCGCGTCGAGCACGGCGTCGTCGAGATCGAGCTTCCCTTCGACGTCAAACTGACACAGCAGCACGGCATCCTGCATGCGGGCATCATTTCGGCGGCGCTGGATTCGGCCTGCGGCTTTGCCGCCTACAGCGTCATCGACCCTGAAGCCTCGATCCTGACAATCGAGTTCAAGGTCAATCTCATGTCGCCGGGGCGTGGCGAGCGCTTCCTGTTTCGCGGGGAAATCACCAAACCCGGCTCCACCATTATCGTCGCCGACGGGCGAGGCTACGCGATCAGCGACGGGCCGGCGAAACTCATCGCCTCCATGACCGGAACGATGATGGTCATCCGCGGGAGAGAAGGAATTACAGGATGAAGTTCGAGCTGAAGTCGGTCGCAGGCAAATCCATGCTTTTCGTCATGGCGGCGGAGGCCGAATACGGCTCCTTCCTGCGTTCGCGCATCGAACCCTTGATGACGGGCGTCGGCCCGGTCGAGGCGGCAGTCGCGCTGACCAAAACCCTGGCACGGCTGGATGCGGCCGACGACCTGCCGGATCTCGTGGTATCGCTCGGGTCGGCCGGTTCGGCGAAACTGGAGCAGACCGAAGTCTATCAGGTGAGCTCGGTCTCCTATCGCGATATGGACGCCTCGCCGCTCGGTTTCGAAAAGGGTAGGACGCCGTTTCTCGACCTGCCCGCTGCTCTCGAGCTGCCGCTACGCATCCCCGGCATTCCCGAGGCAAGCCTTTCCACCGGCGGCAACGTCATCTCGGGTACCGCCTATAGCGACATCGACGCCGACATGGTCGACATGGAAACCTATGCGGTGCTGCGCGCCTGCCAGGGCTACAAGCTGCCGCTGATCGGCCTGCGCGGCATTTCCGACGGTGCGG
This sequence comes from Rhizobium sp. YTUHZ045, assembly GCF_051124255.1. Taxonomy (NCBI): domain Bacteria; kingdom Pseudomonadati; phylum Pseudomonadota; class Alphaproteobacteria; order Hyphomicrobiales; family Rhizobiaceae; genus Rhizobium; species Rhizobium sp. YTUHZ045. The sequence continues at coordinate 4,439,716 of NZ_CP101432.1, read as the reverse complement.
TCGAACTGCAGCATATCTCCGGCTGGACGGAATATCTGCACATCGTCGATCGTAAGCTTTCCTACGGCGTCGACAGTCTGTTCACGGCGCTGGAGGACGGGGTTTTCTGGTTTTAGAGTTCTGCGCCGCGCGTCTTCTCCGGCGCGGGGACAATCGGAACAATAAAAACCCGACACCGTCGATTTCCCGGATTGCCAGGCGAAGCGCTTTTCTTTAAAGCCTCGCCATGACCCAGACAGCACATCCCGACTCCGTTCTCATCGTCGATTTCGGCAGCCAGGTGACCCAGCTCATCGCACGGCGCGTGCGCGAGGCCGGCGTCTATTGCGAGATCGTCCCCTTTCAATCCGCCGAAGAAGGCTTCAAGCGCCTGCAGCCGAAGGCCGTGATCCTCTCCGGCAGCCCGGCTTCCACCGTGGACGAGGGATCGCCGCGAGCGCCCCAGATCATCTTCGATAGCGGCCTGCCGGTCTTCGGCATCTGCTACGGTCAGCAGACGATGTGCATGCAGCTCGGCGGCAAGGTCGAAAGCGGCCATCACCGTGAATTCGGCCGCGCCTTTCTGGATGTCGACAAGGATTGCCAGCTGTTCGAAGGCCTCTGGTCCTCCGGCTCGCGCCATCAGGTCTGGATGAGCCATGGCGACCGTGTCACGGCACTGCCTGATGGTTTCGAGGTGGTCGCCACCTCTTGCAATGCGCCCTTCGCCTTCATCGCCGACGAGAAGCGCAAATATTACGGCGTGCAGTTTCACCCCGAGGTGGTGCATACGCCCGACGGCGCCAAGCTGATCGGCAACTTCATCCACAATGTCGCCGGCATCAAGGGCGACTGGTCGATGTCGGCCTATCGCCAAAAAGCGGTCGACGAAATCCGCAAGCAGGTCGGTGACAAGCGCGTCATCTGCGCGCTTTCAGGTGGCGTCGACAGCTCCGTCGCGGCACTCCTGATCCACGAGGCCGTCGGCGACCAGCTGACCTGCATCCTCGTCGACCACGGGCTGATGCGCAAGGACGAGGCGGCCAATGTCGTCGCCATGTTCCGCGAGCACTACAATCTGCATCTGCTGCACGTCGATGCCTCAGACCGTTTCATCGGCGAACTCGAGGGCGTCAGCGACCCGGAGACCAAGCGCAAGATCATTGGCCGGCTCTTCATCGAAACCTTCGAGGAAGAGGCGAAGAAACTCGGCGGCGCCGATTTCCTGGGCCAGGGCACGCTCTATCCCGACGTTATCGAGAGCGTTTCCTTCACCGGCGGCCCGTCGGTGACGATCAAGTCGCACCACAATGTCGGCGGCCTGCCGGAGCGGATGAACATGCAGCTCGTCGAGCCGCTGCGCGAACTGTTCAAGGACGAGGTGCGCGCGCTCGGCCGCGAGCTCGGCCTGCCCGACAGCTTCATCGGCCGCCACCCCTTCCCCGGCCCTGGCCTTGCCATCCGCTGCCCCGGCGGCATCACACGCGAGAAGCTCGAGATCCTGCGCGAGGCCGATGCGATCTATCTCGACGAAATCCGCAAGGCCGGCCTCTACGACGCGATCTGGCAGGCCTTCGCCGTGCTGCTTCCCGTCCAGACTGTTGGTGTGATGGGCGACGGGCGCACGTATGAATTCGTCTGTGCGCTGCGCGCCGTCACCTCGGTCGACGGCATGACGGCGGATTTCTACCACTACGACATGGAATTCCTCGGCCGCGCCGCCACCCGCATCATCAACGAGGTGCGCGGCATCAACCGGGTGGTCTACGACGTCACGTCGAAGCCGCCCGGCACGATCGAGTGGGAGTGAGGGCAGAAGCCGCCCTCCGAGGTAGCTATTTGAGCGGCAGAAGCACCTCCGCCAGCGCCTCATGCTGCGGCACTTCAAGAAGCTAAGCCGCTGGCAAATATTTGGAAGTCGCGCGTCGCCGCGCAGCGTCCGCCAGCGACTCGCCGGCCTTGATAGCTTCGCCATTTGCCTCGATCGATCGGTCGACCAACACAAGGTCGCAAAAGGCGAGACGAGGTGGGGCTGAGACTGCCGGTGCATCGCTGATGTAAGCGGATCGATGCCCAATGAAGCGCCTGCCCCGATCAGTTCGGACGCGTTCGAGTTCAGCCAGAAACCAATTGCAATGTAAAATCAGTTGGCCTAACCTACTCCCGTCGCTACGCAGCCGAATTCACGCACATACTCTCTTCAAGAAGGAAGTTGGCATGGCTAAGCTCGTCTTCGGGATGAACCAGTCGCTGGACGGTTACGTCGACCACACGGCCTTCGGGCCAAGTCCCACCCTCTTCCGCCACTTCGTCGAGCAGGCTCAGAGGCAGGCGGGCAGCGTCTATGGCCGCCGGATGTATGAGGTCATGCGTTATTGGGATGAGGATCATGCCGAGTGGAATGCAGAGGAACAGGCTTTTGCAGCGGCGTGGCGGAAGCAGCCGAAATGGGTGGTCTCGCGCTCGTTGACGTCGGTCGGCCCCAACGCCAGCCTTGTCGGGGATGATCTCGGGGGCGCGATGCGCGCGCTGAAGGCCGAGCGTGACGGGGAGATCGAAGTTGCCGGGCCGGACTTGGCGCACTGCCTTACCGGACTCGGGCTAATCGATGAATATCACATCTACCTGCATCCCGTCGTGCTTGGCCACGGCAAACCCTATTTCGCCGGGCCCCGGCCGCCGCTTCGTCTTGTGAGCCATGATCTGATCGACGAGAATGTGATCAAGCTGACCTATGTTCCTGCCTAGTCCAAGGAGCCGCAAGTAAACTTGTCCGATCGTGGGCGGCGCGCACTCTCGCGCCTGCAGTTATGAGCGCGGCCTCCTCCAACCTCCCTCATGCTAAGGTCCGAAGCCCATAGGCGTAGCCTCGAAGCACGCCGCAACATTGCTTCTTGCATCCCTCTGATGCCGCCTGCGCTTGCCTCAGCGCACAGACCGGCCGAGGTTTAGTCACCACGGCCGGTCTTTGGTATGCAAGGATGTTGCGGCTCCAAGCCGCCTCAGCGGCCGTAAGTGACCTCGATCGAGGCCTTGTCGAGCGTGTTGGCCCTGACATAGAAGCCGACCATGGCGCCCGGCGCCGTCTCGGGAAGCGGGAGCTTGTCCACCTTGAGCGCGTAGACGGTGAACTGGTAGCGGTGCGGCTTATCGCCGGCCGGAGGGCATGCGCCGCCATATCCGGAGGTGCCGAAATCTGTGTGGCCTTCCACGGCGCCTGCGGGAAGTTTTTTGTCACCGCTTGCACCCGTGGCAATCCCCGAAGTCTTTGCCGGGATGTTGAACACCGACCAATGCCACCAGCCGGAACCCGTGGGCGCATCCGGATCGTACGCCATGACGGCGAAGCTCTTGGTTCCCTCGGGTGCGCCCGACCAGGCCAGTTCCGGCGAGATGTTCTTGCCCGAGCAGCCGAAGCCGTTGAAGACCTGCGCATCGGCCATGGCCTTGCCGGCGGTCAGATCCTTCGAGGTAAGCTTCATTTCGGCATGGGCGGCCGTGGCGCCGATGACGGAGGCGGCCATAAGTGCTGCTGTGATCAATCGCATTGCTATTCTCCTGTGGTTGACGATGTTGGGAAACTATCGTCACCGCGCCAGCGCATCTGCCCCGCTCTGCTCAATTTCTGCCCCGATCCGCTCAAATTGTTCGGGTCCGCTGCGTACATGGCGTGGGCTGACGCCAAACCGCTCCTTGAAGCGCGCGGAAAATTGCGAAGGCGAATCGTAACCGACCTCCAGCGCAACCTGCGCCATCGGCAATGTCGTGGTCTGAATGAGCGCCAGAGCACGGTTCATCCGGGTATCGCTCAAGATCTCGCTGAAGGCTGTATTCTCGGCGGAGAGCCTGCGCCGCAGCGTCGCCTCGCTCATGTTGAACAAGCCCGCAGCATGCGCCAGCGTCCAGGTGCCGGCCGGATCAGCTTCGATCATCTGCCTCAGCCGGTCCTCAAGCCGGGGGCTTTCGCATCGGCCGAGCACCGCCCCGCAGAGCGCGAACCAGGTGACGAGTTCCATCAGACGGGCCTTGGCGATGGCGCCCGGAAGCCGCGCCAGATTGCCCGGCTGACTGCAATATTCGAACAATGCAGCAGCTTCCTCCGGCAGCCTCGAGGTGCTGGCCGGAAGAGGCCGTGATGGCACGGCGACTGATCCCATCCTATCATAAGCATCCTCGAAAAGCTGTCGCGGAATTGGAAGCGCCAGGGTCTGATATTTCTGCGGCGCCTTGGGAATGTTCTCCATCGTCAACGGCCGGTAGTCGGGCAACAGACCGTAGTCGCCCGCCTCGAGGCGCAAAGGCTTGTCATCCGACATGACGATCTTCGTTCCAGACTGGACCTGGATCAGCAGCGGGCTGGTAGTGACGAGGCGATGGAAGCAGGCTCGACCACCCTGGCGGATCACTGCCCTGGTCGGAATGGGAAAGACGTCGTCGAGCATATGTTCTCCGCCAGCGGGATGGTCAGAACGGCGACCGGAGCAGCCAGCACGACGTCGCCCGCTTCGCCATCCAACTGAAGGCTCGAAATACCAAAACCACATGCTCGCAGCAACCATGCCGGCGGCACGGCACTCGAGTAGGTCTAACGACCGGCCGACCGGCGCACATAGTCGACCAGCGCGCGCAGTTTCACTGGCTGCCTCTGGCGCCTGGGATAGTAGAGATAGAAACCAGGAAAGGGCGGGCAGAAATCCTCCAGCAGCGGGATGAGCTCGCCGCGACCGACATAGGGCGCGAAGGTTTCCACCATGCCGAAGGTGATCCCGGCCCCGGCGCAGGCCATGCGGATCATCATTCCCATGTCATTGGTCGTGACCACGGGATCGACGGCCACGTCGAAGTCGCGGTCGTTCTCCGTGAACTCCCAGCGATAGGGCGCGGTATCCGGGCGCGGCCGCCATCCGATGCAGGCGTGGTTCTGCAGGTCGCGGGGATGGCGAGGCGAACCGTGATGCTCGAGATAGCTTGGCGATGCGGCGGCGCACTGTCTCTGTTGAGACGAGACCGGTACCGCGATCATGTCCCGCTCGATCACTTCGCCCAGTCTCACACCAGCATCGAAGCCGGCTTCGACGATGTCGAATTCGTCATCGGTGATGGTGATATCGAGCTTGATGCCGGGGCAGGCCTGCATGAAGCCGGCGAGCAAAGTGCCGGATAGGAAGCGCTCGGCGATGGAGGAAACAGTGACCCGCAGCAGGCCGCTCGGGCGCGCTTGCATGTCGCGCACCGTCTGCATCGCATCGCTGACCTGGCGCATCGAGGGACGAACCGCCTCAAGGAAGACTTCGCCGGCCTCGGTCAGGCTGACGCTGCGCGTCGTGCGCTGAACCAGGGGCGCACCAAGCCGGTCCTCAAGGCGTTGCAAGGCCTGGCTGACGGCGGAGCGGGTCACGCCGAGGCGCTCGCCGGCGAGCCGGAAATTCCGCGCCTCCGCTATTGCGAGAAAGACTGAAATGCCTTCGAGATCATCGGCCATTGGTTAGCTATGCTAACCAAGCCATTCGGCATTGGCAACTTAATCGCGCGGCTCGCCAAGATTATCTTCTGTCGAGGGCAAGGCATGAGCTAGCCCCGAGTGCTGCCCGCGTCGAAAGGAAGAGCGATGCCAAAGTTTTACAGCAGCCCAGTTCTGCATCTCTTCACCGCAATCATTCTAACCGGCACGGCGCTCCCCACGTGGCCCGCCGACGCCTCGAACGAGCGAAAATCCAAGTTCCAACAGCCAAGCGAGAACACCATGCAGCAGCATCCCTATGTCGGAATGTGGGTCACCGACGACGGCCGAGTCCGACACGAACTCCTGCCCGACAATCGTTACGACGAGGCCCGCGGACGCCGGGAGAGCGCCTATCGCGGACGCTACGAAGTCACCGGAACACATATCGAGTATTGGGACGATACCGGCTTCACCGCCGATGGCGATTTCGTCGACGACAACACGCTCCATCATGGCGGCATGGTGCTTCGCCGCAAATGACCCCCGCACACCGAAAAGGCCGCATAGGCCGGAAAGGATGACGACATGTCTTCCACCACACCCATCTGGTTCATTACCGGCGCATCATCCGGCCTCGGCCGGGCACTCGCCGAAGCGGTTCTGGCGCGCGGCTGGCGCGCTGCCATTACGGCGCGCAAACCCGATGCACTCGGCGACCTCACGGCAGCACATGGCGAGCGGGCGTTGGCCCTCGCCCTCGACGTAACCGACGGCCGCTCTATCGCTGCTGCGGTCCGTGAAGCCGAGGTGCAGTTCGGCGCCATCGATGTCCTCGTCAACAATGCCGGCTATGGCTATCTCTCGGCAATCGAAGAGGGCGAGGATGCCGAGATCCGCGCCCAATTCGAGACCAATGTCTTCGGCTTGATCGCCGTGACCAAACAAGTTCTGCCTGGCATGCGCTCACGGCGGCGGGGGCATATCTTCAACGTCTCCTCGCTCGGCGGGCTCGTCGCGTTCGCTGCAACCGGCTACTACCATGCTACCAAGTTTGCGGTGGAAGCCCTGTCGGAGTCGCTGGCCCATGAGGTCGGTCCGCTTGGCATTCGTGTGACGATCCTGGAGCCCGGCGGCTTCCGCACCGATTGGGCCGGCCGCTCGATGGTCGAATCCAGCACGATCCTCGAAGACTATGCCGAGACCGCGGGCAAGCGGCGCCAGGCCATCCGCTCGATTTCCGGCAAGCAGCCGGGCGATCCCGCACGCGCGGCAAGCGCAATCATATCGGCCTTCGAGGCGGGCAAGCCGCCGCTGCGGCTGCTGCTCGGGGCAGCTTCCCTGAAGATCGCCCGCGAACGGCTCGACACGCTGCGCGCCAATTTCGATGCCTGGGCTGACACGACGCTCAGCGCCGATTTCCCCAACTGATCGCCACAACAACCCTCAACCTGCACATGGAGTGTGAAATGTCTGACATCGAAGGAAAGGTCATCGCCATCACCGGAGCCAGCAGCGGCATTGGAGAGGCCACGGCAAAGGTGCTGGCCGCGGCGGGCGCCCGGATCGTGATCGGCGCGCGCCGCAGCGACCGACTGGAGGCGCTCGCCGGCGAAATCGAAGCCGGGGGCGGAACGGTGCGTCTGCGCAAGCTCGACGTCACCGACCGTGTCCAGGTGGAAGCCTTTGCCGGCTTCGCCAAGTCCGAATTCGGCCGCCTCGATGTCATCGTCAACAATGCCGGCGTCATGCCGCTCTCGCCGCTCGACGCACTCAAGGTCGACGAGTGGGACCGAATGGTCGACGTCAATATTAAGGGCGTTCTCTACGGCATAGCGGCCGCTCTTCCGATCATGAAGGCACAGGGCTCGGGGCAGATCATCAACCTGTCCTCGATCGGCGGCCACAGCGTCTCGCCGACTGCCGCCGTCTATTGCGCGACGAAATACGCGGTGCGGGCAATCTCGGATGGATTGCGTCAGGAGACAGATCGTATCCGCGTCACCGTCATTTCTCCCGGAACAACGACCTCGGAACTGGCCGAGACGATCACCGATCCCACTGCGCGGGATGCGATGAAGGCTTTCAGGGCGGTCACCATCAGCCCCGAAGCCGTCGGCAATGCGATCCTCTACGCCATCAGCCAGCCCGATGACGTCGATGTCAGCGAGATCGTCATCCGGCCGACGGCCAGCCCGCATTGAGCTGCCGGCATTTCGCCTAAAAACTCAGCGATTGCTGGGCGGGCGGCGGCGGGGCGAGGCTGATGCCTTCAAGCTCCAGCATGCGGGCCTTCGATGTTGAGCCGCCGGGCGCGGAGAAGCCGCCGATCTTGCCGCCGGCGGCGAGCACCCGATGGCAGGGAATGATCAGGGCGACTGGGTTTTTCGCCATCGCCTGACCAACATCGCGGGCCGCTTCCGGCCCGACGCCAAGCTCCTTCGCCAGCGCGCCATAGGTGGTCGTGCGGCCCCAGCCGACACGCCGTGCCGCCGCATAAATATCCCGAAAGAAGTCGTTCTGGCCGGCAAGATCGAGTTGGACGCCGGAGAAATCGGTTTCCTCCCCTTGGAAATAGCGTTTCACCGCTGCGACGGTCTCGAGCACCTGAGGCGTCGGCGCGCCGGGCGCACCATCGGGCAGTCGGCGCAGAAGCAGCCGCTCGGTAGCCTCCGCGGCTTTCGTCGGCAGCTGGAAACGGACGATGCCGGCATCGCTCCAGGCGATGCCGCAGAAGCCGCCCGCGGTTTCGAAGATGAGATAGTGGTGCCTTGCCTCAGCCATGACACAGCCTCCGCGTTTTCGATGTCCCAAAGGATCGTATGGAGCTGCCGCTGTTTCAACCCGTTTCTTGCCTAGATCGTTCTTTTTTTGTTCCTAGAGGCTTGGAAGCCGATTAAGCAGGCACTTTTGATGTTTCGTGCATCATCTCGACGGCGAGGCAAGATCAATCATAGCGGCAACTGCTTTTCTTCGGGCCTCGGTGAGGCAAGGGTGGCGGTGAGGCTTGCGCTCGCCGGTTTTCAGCGCTTAAAGCTGGTCGGGCTGGTGAATGCGGAGCAAGGACAGCATGGACGTTTCGGAGATCATCATCCCAGGCGATACGCCGGGAACGGCATGGCGGCTGCCGGTGCTGCGTTTTGCTGGCCGTGATCCGAAGGCGCCGAAGGCCTACATTCAGGCGGCGCTTCACGCCGGTGAGCTGCCGGGAACGGCGCTCCTGCATTTCCTCTCGGAGCGGCTGCGTCGGGCGGAAAGCGAAGGCGCGGTCGCAGGCGACATCACCATCGTACCGCAGGCCAACCCCATTGGCGCGGCGCAATCGCATTTCGGCGAATTGCAGGGTCGCTTCGATCTCGGTTCCCGCACCAATTTCAACCGGGATTTTCCGCTGATAAGCGTCACCGATCGGGCAATGCTGACGGAAGATTTCAATGATTATCCGGCTACCGACCAGCTGAAGCGGCGGCTTCTGCACATGGCGCTCGGGGCCGACCTCGTCCTCGATCTGCACTGCGACGACGAATCACTGCAATATGCCTATATCGATGAGGCCTTCTGGCCGGAGGCGGCCGACCTTGCCGCCGCGCTCGACATGGAGGCCGTGCTGCTTTCGGATGGCGAAAGCTCGGCCTTCGAGGAGGCCGTCGGTTTTGCATGGAAATATGCGGTTCCCGGCGAACGACAATCCCGGCTGCCGGGCAAGCTTTCGGTCACCGTCGAGCTGCGCGGCAAGCGCGACGTCGATCCGCTGCTGGCGAAGCGGGATGCGGACGGGCTCTGGCGTTTTCTCGCCGCACGGGGGATCGTGAGCGACGACAGAATGGCGCCGGCCATGTTTGTCGGTCCCGCCGTGCCGCTCGACAATGTGGAGATCATCCGCGCTCCCGAAGGCGGCGCCGTGCTCTTCCATCGCACGATCGGTGACAGGATTGCAGAGGGCGAACTTCTGGCGACGATCGTCACCCGGCCGGGTCAACCTGACGGCAGCATCGACCTGCATGCGCCGCAGGATGGGCTGGTCCTGACCCGAACCTCGGATCGGCTGGTGCGCCGGCGCGGCGACCTGATGAAGATCGTCTGCGCCAGGCCGAGCAAGGCCACACGCAAGGCCGGCACGCTGGAGAGTTGAGCAGGTGCTGCCCGGGACAAATGCCCGGGCGGCATTTGCGCCGGCTGTCGCGCATGCTATCCCGTTGCCATCACAGGGAGATCGATCGGGCATGGCCGTCACCATCTATGGCATCAAGAATTGCGACACGATGAAGAAAGCCCGTAGTTGGCTGGAAGAACACGGCGTCGATTATGAGTTTCACGATTACAAGGCACTCGGCATCGACCGCGCCCATCTCGAAGCCTGGATCGATGAAGCCGGCCTCGATACGGTGCTCAACCGCGCCGGCACCACCTTTCGAAAACTGCCCGATGCCGAGCGCGAGAACCTGAGCCGGGAGAAGGCGATCGCGCTGATGCTCGACCAGCCGTCGACGATCAAGCGGCCGGTGCTGGAGGCGGAAGGCAAGCTCTTGATCGGCTTCAGGCCGGAGAATTATTCGGATCTGTTCGGGCGCTGAGCAATGTCCAAGACCACGCGCGCGACACAGGTTCTCTCCCAGGCGGGTGTCACCTTTACCATCCACAGCTATGATTATGATCCGGGCGCGGAGCGTGTCGGGCTGCAGGCGGCGGAAGCCTTAGGCGAGGCGCCGCAACGCGTGCTGAAAACGCTGATGGCGGAGGTGGACGGCAAACCCGTCTGCGTTGTCGTGCCGTCGGATCGCGAAGTCAGCATGAAGAAACTCGCCAGCGCCTTTCGCGGCAAATCGGCCAATATGATGAAGCCTGCCGATGCCGAACGGCTGACGGGCTACCATGTCGGCGGCATCAGCCCCTTCGGCCAGAGGAAGACCGTGCCGATGGCAATCGAGGAGATCGCTCTCGCCGAGCCGCTCGTCTATATCAATGGCGGACAGCGCGGACTGCAGGTGCGGCTTGATCCGAAGGATGCACTGAAGGTGGTAAAAGCCGTCGGCGCGCCATTGGTCGCCTGATCAGAGGAAACGAGCGAGCAGACCGGAAATCGCCTTCGCCTCGTCTTCGGCAAGCTTGCTGCCGACATGGCTCTCGATCGCTGCGGCATAGACAGTCCACATCCGCGTGCGAAGCGTTCGGCCTGCGTCGGTGATCAGAACCCAGCGCCCGCGGCCATCCTCGGCGAAGACCTCACGCCGGACCAAGCCCTCTCTTTCCAGCCGGTCGATCAGCCGGGAAAGATTATACTGGGCCAGCAATGTCCGCTCCTCTATCTCGTAGGGCCGCAGCTTGCCGTCGTTCGCGCGCGCCAGTTCCCACAGCACGTCATACCAGGCAAGCGGCGGCATGCCGGCCGCTTTCAGATCGGCTTCGATCGCGGCGAGCAGCCGTTCGCGAGCGCGCATGATGCTGGTCCAGGCAGAGGTGGCGGTTTCGCTCGGCTTCAGCATCTTTTCCATGATAGATGCAGATACATTTATCTTGCGCAAAGCCGCAAGCACTACTATATGCAAATGCATCTATTAAAACTGCGAGGAGACGTTCATGAGCAGGCTTACCCTCATCAGCCACCATCTCTGCCCCTATGTGCAACGCGCCGCCATCGCGCTTCACGAAAAGGGTGTTCCCTTCGAGCGCGTCAACATCGACCTTGCCAACAAGCCGGACTGGTTCCTGCAGATCTCGCCGCTCGGAAAGGTGCCGCTGCTGAGGATCGAGGAAGAGGATGGCAGCGAGGCCGTCCTCTTCGAAAGCAGCGTCATCTGCGAATATCTGGAGGAGACGCAGGCGGGACCTGCCCTGCATCCTGCCGATCCGCTTGCCCGCGCCCGCCATCGCGGCTGGATGGAGTTCGGCTCGTCCGTGCTTTCCGATCTTTGGGGCTATGAAACGGCCACGGAGGTGGAACAGCTGGAGGCCAAGCGCAAGGCGCTGATCGCCAAGTTCACGACGCTCGAAGGAGCGCTCGCGGATGGACCTTATTTTTCCGGCAGCAGCTTCAGCCTCGTCGATGCCGTCTTCGCGCCGATCTTTCGGTATTTCGATGTTTTCGACAGGCTGGGGGATAGCGGCATCTTCGAGGGGCTCGAGCGGGTGACGCGCTGGCGGAGCGCGCTCGGCGAACGGCGGAGCGTGAAAGACGCCGTCGGCGAGGATTATCCCCAGCGGCTGTTGGAATTCCTGGAAAAGCACAAGTCGATCCTGCTCAGGCTGCCCGTCGCGGCCTGAGGCGTGATGCTGAAGCGGGTCGGGCATGGCGCCGGCCGGTTTCAAATCGGCGGCGGCGCGCTTCATTTTCGCCGCAAACGGGTCTAAGTCTTTCAGCCTCTTGGAGCGGTTCAGCTTTTCACGGAAGAGCAGAACCGCTCTAATCTCTTGAACTTACGCAATTCCAGACGGAAAACCGCTTCGCACTTTTCCTGGAATTGCTTTAGCGTCGATGACAGAAGGCAGGTTGCACCATGACTTTCATGCCCCAGAGCCAGAACACCGTTGATCCCGTCAAGCTGGAAAAACTCGCGGAAGTCGCGGTCAAGGTCGGGCTGCAGCTGCAGAAGGGCCAGGATCTGGTGATCACCGCGCCTGTTGTGGCGCTCCCGCTCGTTCGCCTCATCACCAAACACGCGTATCAGGCCGGCGCCGGTCTGGTGAGCGCCTTCTACTCCGACGAGGAAACGACGCTGGCGCGTTATCAGTACGGCAGCGACGAGAGCTTCGACCGCGCCTCCGACTGGCTCTACGAGGGCATGGCCAAGGCCTATGCCAACGGGGCGGCCCGTCTGGCGGTCGCCGGCGACAATCCAATGCTGCTTTCCGAGCAGGATGCCGGCAAGGTCGGCCGCGCCAATCGCGCCACATCAACCGCCTATAAGCCGGCCTTGGAAAAGATCTCGAATTTCGACATCAACTGGAACATCGTCTCCTATCCCAACCCCTCCTGGGCCAAGGTGGTCTTCCCCGACGACCCGGAACCGATCGCAATCGCCAAGCTCGCCAAGGCGATCTTTGCCGCCTCGCGCGTCGATGTCAGCGACCCCGTCGCCGCCTGGGCGGAGCACAATGCCAATCTCGCCAAGCGCTCAGCCTGGCTGAACGGCGAGCGTTTTGCCTCGCTGCATTTCAAGGGGCCGGGCACCGATCTGACGGTCGGTCTTGCCGACGGACATGAGTGGCATGGCGGCGCCTCCACCGCCAAGAACGGCATTACCTGCAATCCGAATATTCCGACTGAAGAGGTGTTCACGACGCCGCATGCTTTGCGGGTCGAAGGCCATGTCTCGAGCACCAAACCGCTGTCGCACCAGGGCACGCTGATCGACAATATCCAGGTGCGCTTCGAGGGTGGGCGGATCGTCGAAGCCAAGGCGTCACGCGGCGAAGAAGTGTTGAATAAGGTGCTTGATACCGACGAGGGCGCGCGCCGGCTCGGCGAAGTGGCGCTCGTGCCGCATTCCTCGCCGATCTCGGCGAGCGGCATTCTGTTCTACAACACGCTGTTCGACGAAAACGCCTCCTGCCACATCGCGCTTGGCCAGTGCTATTCCAAGTGCTTCCTCGATGGCGCTTCACTGAGCCAGGAGCAGATCAAGGCGCAGGGCGGCAATTCCAGCCTGATCCACATCGACTGGATGATCGGCTCCGACAAGGTCGATATCGACGGCATCACACCGGACGGTGGGCGGGTTCCGGTGATGCGGCAGGGCGAGTGGGCCTGAGCGGCATCACCGTGCGCTGGCTGAGCCAGACGCTGGCAAGGACCATGGCGAAGCCGGCAAGCTGCGCCGGCGTCAGGCTCTCGCCGAGCGCCAGCCAGCCGAGAAGAGTGGCAACGACGGGGCTCAGGAAGCCGAGCGACGCCGCAGCCGAGGGCTCGATGCGAGACAGACCGCGAAACCACAGCAGATAGGTAAAGGCCGCTCCGATCAGGCCAAGCCAGGCGATTCCGAGAATATTGGCGGCCGTCGGCACCGGTAGCGCCGGCTCAAGCAGCAAGGCGACGGGCACGAGCAGGATACCGCCCGCGGTCAATTGCCATGACGTAAAGGTAAGGCTGGAAACAGGCGGCTGCCAGTGACGGGTCAGCACGGTGCCGAAGGCCATGGAGACGGCGCCGGCGAGGCCAGCCGCAACGCCCAGAGGATCGAGCGCCGCATTCGGCGTCAGCACCAGCAGCGCGACGCCTGCCATACCGATCAGGCCGGCGACGAGGGCAAGGAAGCGGATCGGCTTGCCGAGGAAGAGGCGCGACAGGGCGATGACAATCAGCGGCTGAACGGCGCCGACCGTGGCCGCGACGCCGCCCGGCAGGCGATAGGCCGAAACAAAGAGCATTGCCCAGAAGAACGAGAAGTTCAGCGCGCCGAGAATGAAGGCGCGGGCCCACCAGACCCCCGTCGGCAGCCTCCGGACAATGAGCAGGAGAAGCAGGCCGGCCGGCAAAGCACGCAGCATGGCGACAGACAGGGGATACCCCTGCGGCAGGAAGCACGTCGTGACGAAATAGGTGCTGCCCCAGATGGCGGGGGCGATAGCGGTCGTCAACACGTCGGCGATATGGCGGGAATTTGTCTTCATATCAAGAATCTCTACATCAAGATAAATTCAGCATAGTCCACTTTATCTTGACGTCAAGATATCCACTGCTATCGATGTGACATGAGTGAAGAGAAGCAAGATCACGTCGACCGAATCCTGGCGCAATGGAGGCGCGAGCGGCCCGACCTCGACGTCGAACCGATGGGCATCCTCGGGCGCCTGAAGCGCCTCGGCACCCATCTCGGCCGCGAGGTCGAAGCCGTGCTCATGAAGCACGGGCTTTCAACGCCGGCCTTCGACGTCCTAGCCACACTTCGCCGTTCAGGCGCGCCGCACCGGCTTTCGCCGGGCGAGCTTCTGGAGATGACGATGGTGAGCTCCGGCACGATGACGAACCGGATTGACCAGTTGGAGAAAGCTGGATTCGTCGAGCGCATCGTCAATCCGCAGGACAGGCGCAGCGTGCTGATTGCGCTGACCGACAAGGGACTTGCGACCGTCGAAGAGGCGGTCGGCGCCCATGTCGCCAATCAGCAGCGGCTGACGCGCAATCTGACACCCGAGGAAAGGGCCACGTTCGACCGGCTGCTCAAGAAGTTCCTGTCGGACTTTGAATAGTCAGACTGCGGCGAGCAACTTACGGACGCGCTCCAAATGCGCCTTGCGCCTGGCATCAGTCGCACGCTCCATGTCGTGCAGGCTCAGCATGCGGAAGACGAGCTTCTTCGCGCAGAATGCGGCAATGCCGCGCTTCAGCAGGCGGCGGACGGGATCGCCCATATAAAGATGCACCAGCCACCAGGGCGATCCCGTCGTGGTCAGCGCATAGAGCAGCCGGATATTGGTAAGTTCGGGCACGATGCGCCCGCCGGCGGCATCGTGCGTGAAGGCCACGCCGGGCGCGAAGATGCGATCGAAGAACCCTTTCAGCACGGCTGGAAAATTGAACCACCATTGCGGAAAGACGAGGACGAGACCATCAGCCGCCTTCAGGCGGCCAACGATGCCGGCAACGGCCGAAGTGTCGTAGGGCATATCGAAGTAACCGCGGCGCTCGGCTTCGGAAAGGCGCGGATCAAAATCCTCAGCGTAGAGATCGATGAGATCGACAACATGCCCGGACGCTTGCAGTGCCTCGCGGGCCGTGCGCGCCACCGAGGCAGCGAAACTTTCCGGCAGCGGATGGGCAAGCACCAGCAGGATCCGCATCGTCAGAACAAGCTTCCCTGCTTCGGCGCATCCGCTGGTCTTGCACCCCGCTTCTTCGCCCCGGTGGGCGGTACGCCGCCTTCTGTGGTCATGGCGCCGACCCGGCCGTCGGCAAATTCGATGGCGATGCCCATACCGGCAGAAAGTGCCGCCGCCTGCGAGACCGGCCTGTTGTCCTCATCGCGAATGACGGCGTAGCCGCGCTTCAGCACATTCTTGTAGGAGAGCGACTGCAGCACGCGGTCCTGCGCGGAGAGTTCGGCGCGCGCGCGCGTCAGCTGATGGCGGATTGCCGTATCGGCATGGCGCGAAAGATTGCCGAGGCGTTCGCGCGCGCGGTCGGTTTGTGCTTTCAACCGTGCCGGCAGCGAAGCAAGGATCGCCTCCGCCCGCTCGACCCGCGACGTCGAGCGATCGAGCAGACGCTCGATTGTGCGCTCGGCCCGCGCCATGCGCTCACCCAGAAGCTGGCGTCGCTCGGCGATGCGATTGGAGAGCACATCGGGGCGCAGATGCGAGGCCATACGCTCGAAGCCGCGACGCTTGTTGATGGTGTTGAGTTCCAGCCCGCGACCAAGACCGACGGCCGCTTCATCGAAACGGCGGCGCGGTAAGGCGAGAAGCTGATCGAGCGAGGGCAATGCCCGCATCAGACTACGGACGGACTGGCGGCGCTGATCCATCTGCCGGTTCATGCAGCCCTGCAGCCGGGCGGCAAGCGCCGCAGCCTGCGCCTCGAGCTCCGCCTTGACGGGCACGGCCATTTCCGCCGCCCCGGTCGGCGTCGGAGCGCGAACATCGGCGGCATAGTCGATCAGCGTCCAGTCGGTCTCGTGGCCGACGGCCGAGATCAGCGGTATGCGGCTTTCGGCAGCGGCGCGCACGACGATCTCGTCGTTGAAACTCCAGAGATCTTCCAGGCTGCCGCCGCCGCGCGCGACGATCAGCACATCCGGGCGGGGGATGGCGCCCGCGGGCCCCAGCGCGTTGAAGCCGCGGATGGCGTTCGCCACCTCCTCGCCGGATCCCTCCCCCTGTACCTTCACCGGCCAGACGAGGACATGCACGGGAAACCGATCGGAGATGCGGTGAAGGATATCGCGGATGACGGCGCCGGTCGGCGAAGTGACGACGCCGATCACATGCGGCATGAAGGGAAGCCGCTTCTTGCGGGCCGCATCGAACAAGCCCTCGGCACCGAGCCTGCGCTTGCGCTCCTCGATCAGCGCCATCAGCGCGCCGGCGCCTGCCGGCTCCAGCGTCTCGATGACGATCTGATACTTCGAGGAGCCCGGAAAAGTGGTGACCTTGCCGGTGGCGATCACCTCCATGCCTTCCTCGGGGCGGAACTTCAGCCGCGAGAACGTGCCCTTCCAGATCACGGCGTCGATGCGGGCGCGATCATCCTTCAGTGCGAAATAAGCGTGGCCGGAGGAGTGCGGACCGCGATAACCGGATATTTCCCCGCGCACGCGAACCTGATCGAAGGCGGTTTCGACGGTGCGCTTGATCGAGCCGGAAAGCTCCGAAACCGAATATTCGGCAAGGTTGGTCGGCGAATCGCTGTCGAAGAGGTTGCTCATCCCTCCTTTCTATTTCCATTGGCGGGAAACAGGAAGGTCCGCGACCGCCGGAGAGACCCGTTTTCCTGACGGCTGAACGGTTAGCGTGGCAGAGTCGACGCCGTTCTATCAAGGCTCATACTATGGGCATTGCGTACATGCGGTCGTTGCAGGAGAAAAAATGACAAGAAAAACGGGAAAATCCGTTTCGCCGGGGAACGCATAGATAAAAAGCGCGTTTTACCCGAAAGGGATTGCTAACCACCGCAATACAAAGGATTTTCAGCCGAGAGAGCCGGTAAATCTTTGTTAGTTGGCGCTTCCTATTCTTCCCCTCGTTCTCTCTGGGAAGGTGCTGAAATGATTATTCTCACAGCAGCAGCATTGGGCATCAGCGCCGGGTTAATGCGCTCGGCCGCCGGGATCGCGTTGGTGGCCGCGCTGATCGGAATGAGCTTCACCCTGGCGACGATAACCTCGCCGGGGCCAGTGTCACTTCTGGCGCTTGTTTATGCCATTCTCGGCTATAATGGCGGTCTTATCCTCTTTGTGCTCGGGCTTTATGCCAGCGACCGTCTGCGGGCCGTCCGCACGTCTCACTGACGTCAGCGCAACATAAAGGCTGCCGGCGTCAATTCGCCGTCGGCCGGTAGCGGAAGAACTGGACGCCCGTATCCGGCACTTTTGCAAGTGGTTCCAGATAGGGCGGAATATTCCCCTTGCCGAGTTCGGCATAGAGCCCATCCGGCTTCAGTTTGGCAAGTTCGCGCGTCTGCAGGTCCTTCGGGCAGAAAGCAAGCGCCGTCACACCGGCTCCCTTCAAAAAGGCTTCCGCCTCCTGCGGCTTTGCCAGGCCGATATGCAATTGCGTCAGCATGCCGCCCTGATCTCGGTGATAGGGGGCGGCGAGAACCCGATTTTGCGTGAATCGGAGGATCGGCACACCCATTTCCGATGGCGCGGAGACCAGGCCGGGCGGTAGTTCGCCAAGCGGTGCCAGCGCCTCTTTCGATGTGCAGGAAAACGCTTTTGCCGGCTCCGCCGCCTTGTTCTGCGCATCGTTCTCCATCTGCATTGAAACAAGCCCGCCGCCGACGGCCCAGACCGCCGGAACGCTTGCGAGAACACTCGTCACATAGACAAGGGCGGCAGCAACATTTTCGCTGTCGCTGTTGGAGATGCGCCTGACATCGATAATCAGCAGGGTGAGCGGCAGGATCGAAAGCAGGTTCGAGAAGGAAGAGCCGCGCACCTGGACCAGCGCGATCGCCCAGCTCGTGGCAAGCAGGAAGAGCAGGATAAGGTGGATCTGCACGCGATCGCGCTGAATGAGGCGAAAGATGCAGACGGCAATGCCGAGCAGACCTGCCGCATAGAAGGCTCCGACCAAGGTGGGATCGGTGCGCGCCAGCGCCAGGAGCGACTGGGCTTCCGAAATATGGCGCAGCCAGAGTTCGACCAGCATCGGATCGAGACTGCCCAACGGATCGCTCAGGCATTGCGGTGCGATGACGATCGCCGCACCAAAAACGCCGGCGCCGACAAAGGCGAGCGCGATAAAGCGCAAGGGTCGACGCAAGCCGCTCGCAAAAATGGCCGAAAACAACAGGAGGCCGCTGCCGATCGCCGCCAGGCTGTAGTAGCCGAGCGAGAGATTGTCGCAGGTAACCATCGAAT
This sequence comes from Rhizobium sp. YTUHZ045, assembly GCF_051124255.1. Taxonomy (NCBI): domain Bacteria; kingdom Pseudomonadati; phylum Pseudomonadota; class Alphaproteobacteria; order Hyphomicrobiales; family Rhizobiaceae; genus Rhizobium; species Rhizobium sp. YTUHZ045. The sequence goes on along the minus strand of NZ_CP101432.1, from coordinate 4,421,281 downwards.
AGAGCCGGGGCGGAACCGTTGCGAAGAAAAGAATGTTGATCGCAATCGTCAGCGACAGCCCGAAGGCCCGGGCCGCAGCGCAAAAATTCTCGCCTTCCCATGCCCAGAGCAGCGCGACCGTGAGGCAGACGGCAGCGACGAAAGGAGTGGTCTCGGCGCCGATGGCGATGGCGACAGCCGCCGCAACGCCGGCGACCGCGTAGCTCCAACCGCGACGCGCGGGATCCATGAGCATCGCCACCATCGTCGCGACCAGCGCCAGCTGCGCATTGTGATGATCGATGGCGCCAGGGGCGAAGCGGTTTCCAATGTAGATCGCCGGAGCAGTGAGACCGAGGGCGATATGCATACCCGCAATGCCGCCGATCCGCCGGCCGGCAACGCCCATGGCGAGCATGGCAGGAAAGATGAGCGATACGGGCCAGACGGCCAGCGCCAGCGCCTCGGCGGTTTCACGCGGCGCAAACAGGTCGAAGAACCAGATCAGCGAAGCGATCGGCAGATCGATCAAACGCGACCAGTGCATCAACGTACCGCCGGCGAGTCCGAGACGATATTGCATCAGATCGAACCAGCCCTGACCGGCAAGAAAATCGCGAACCTCGACGAGACGCATGCCATCGTCATTGTCGGGACCGACATAATCCGTGGCGCCGGAGAGCTTGGTAACAAGGATGACGGCGGCGAGGATGACACTATAGGCGATGACGGCGGGCCAGAGACGCGTCAGCAGCGCCCCGAGTCGGCTCCTGCGGGCGGCGGTCACGGTCGACGCATTGGCAATCGGCTGCACGGCATTCATCGTGGTTAGCAACTCGTTTCCAGATCGCCGAACCTTAGCGGGCGCCGATCAAGAAAGTGTAAAGCCGTTTGCGCAGGCAGCCGATTTTGCCTCGGTCATAGGGTCTTATTAACGCTGCATGATTTAAGCTGTTGGCGGCTTTTCAGTGTAACGAGTAGAGTCATGGCCCGAACGCGTTCCCATCACCCGGACATTGCCGTCCTGCTTCCCTGCTATAATGAAGCTGCGACGATCGGCTCCGTGGTGCAGGGCTTCCGGGCGACGCTGCCGGATGCCGCAATCCACGTCTACGACAATAATTCCACCGACGGCACCGCGCTGCAGGCGATGCTGGCCGGAGCGCATGTCGTGCGCGAGCGGCGGCAAGGCAAGGGACATGTCGTGCGCCGCATGTTCGCCGACATCGAGGCCGACATCTACATCATCGCCGACGGCGACGGAACCTATGCACCCGGCGATGCCGAGGAGCTGGTGCGGACGCTTCTGACCGAACGCGCCGACATGGTTGTGGGAACCCGACGCGGCGTGCATGCCGATGCCGGCCGTCAGGGCCATGCGCTTGGCAACCGGCTTTTCAACTTGCTCTACCGGACGATCTTCGGCCCCGACTTCACCGATATTTTTTCGGGTTACCGCGCTTTCTCGCGCCGCTTCGTCAAGAGCTTCCCGGCAGTATCCGGCGGCTTCGAGATCGAAACCGAGATGTCGGTGCATGCCTCCCGGCTGAAACTTCCGGTGAGCGAGCTGGAGCTCGATTATGGCCGCCGCCCGGAAGGCTCGCACTCCAAGCTTTCGACGTTCCGCGACGGCGGAAAAATCCTCTGGATGTTCGCGATGCTGATGAAGGAAACGCGACCCTTCGCCTTCTTCAGCGCGATCAGCGCCGCCTTCATGCTGACGAGCCTCGGCTTCATGACGCCGGTGCTGGCGGAATATTTCGACACGGGCCTCGTCAGCCGCATGCCGACCTGGGTGCTATCAATGGCGCTGATGATGATCTCCTTCATGCTTTTTACCGCCGGCGTCATCCTGGATTCCGTGGCCCGGGCCCGGGCCGAGCAGCTTCGCATCCATTATATGAGCCTGGAGACCGCCAGCGCGGCCAAGGCGCCGCTCGCCGACGCAAAACCGGCATCGCGTGAACGTCCCGGAAAGGCGGATGCGGCATGAGAAAGCTCGTCCGCTTCGCGATCGGCGGCGGCATCGGCTTCCTTGTCGATGCCGGCATGCTGGCGGCGCTGCTCCATCTGACGCCGCTCGGCCCATTTCTGGCGCGGCTCGTCGCCATCGGGGTGGCAATGGCGACCACCTGGGCCTTCAATCGCAGCTTCACCTTCGATCGTTCCGGGCGGTCGCTTGCTGCCGAGGGTTTCCGCTACGGCTCAGTCGGCGTGACGGCGGCGCTTGTCAATTACGGGCTTTACTCTGCGCTGCTGCTTTCGCTGCCCACGCTCCAGCCGCTGGCGGCCATGGTGATCGCCAGCGTCGCCTCTATGGTCTTCAGCTTCTTCGGCTATTCGCGCTTCGTCTTCCGCGCGGAATGAGGGGAATGATCAGACTGGCTCCCAGCCGTCCTTCTCGCTGGCGCGGTAGATCGCATCGATCACCTTCTGGTTCAGCTTCGAGTTTTCGAGCGTGACGATCTCTTCCTTGCCGTTCTTTACCGCCCGAGCGAAGGCCTCGACCTCGCGCCTGTATTGGCGGCTGTCCTGATAGCGGAAGATGCGCGATTCATTGTGGCTGCGATCGGCCAGTTCGATCTCTTCCGGTCCCCAGCGATTGGCGTTGAAGGGCGACTTGACCTCGATGTAACCTTCGGTGCCATGGAAGACCATGACCTGGCGGTTGGCCATCTGCGTCGAGACGTAGAAGCTCAACTCGAAATCGCCGAAATCGGCCTTGACGCTCGAATAAATATCCGTGCCGAAATCCGGATCGCGCTCGGTAATCGCCTGGACTGAGAGCGGCTCCTTGCCGGTGGAAAAACGCGTGCTCATGACGGGATAGACGCCGATATCGGGAAGGCCGCCGCCGCCGAGTTCCGGAACGTTGCGCATATTGGCGGGGTCGCGGTTGAAATAGGTGAAAGCGCCCTGCACATGCCGGAGCGAACCGATCGCACCCTCGCCGATCAGTGAACGCACCTTATGCCAGACTGGGGAATAGGTGACCATGTAGGCTTCGGTGACCACCACGCGATTGCGGTCGCGGGCAGCAATCACGGCGTCGATATCATCGGCCTTCAGCGCCAAGGGCTTTTCGCAGAGCACATGCTTTCCGGCATCGGCTGATTTGATCGACCATTCGATATGCTGCGACGTCGGCAGCGGGATATAGACGGCGTCGATGACGTCGGAAGCCAGCATTTCCTCATAGGAGCCGAAGGCATGCGGCACGGAAAAGCGATCGGCCATTTCCCTTGCACGCGTCAGATCGCGGCTGGCGATCGCCGTAACGACGCAATTTTCAGCGTCCTGGATGGCGGGAACGACATTGTCGCGACCGATCTTCGCCGTTGAAATGATACCGAAACGCAGCATGTGCGAGCCTCCCAAAACCAATGCCGTCGAACCATATTCAGGCCTCGAGCGCGACGCAATGGTGCGATATGAAATTGCAGAAGTCGGGTTTGCCTAGTGCCGGGATCGCGCTAACTTGGCCAAACGGCGTTCTGCCGTATCCGCGATTCAATACAGCCTTTTATATTTCACCCATTTTGGAGAGCCTTATGGAACTGCGCCGGCTTGGGAAAACAGGTCTTTCGGTCGCACCGATCGTCATCGGCGGCAATGTCTTCGGCTGGACGGCCGACGAGAAAACATCCTTCGCCATTCTCGACGCATTTTTCGATGCCGGGCTCAACACGGTCGATACGGCGGACGTCTATTCCGCATGGGTTCCCGGCAGCAAGGGCGGCGATTCCGAGGAGATCATCGGACGCTGGCTGAAACAGGCCAAGGTTGGCCGCGACAAAGCCATCATAGTTACCAAGGTGGGCTCGGACATGGGCGAGGGAAAGACGCTCAAGGAGAGCTATATTCTGAAGGCGGTCGAGGCGTCGCTGCGCCGGCTGCAGACCGACTATATCGATCTCTATCTCGCGCATTGGCCGGATGCCGACACACCGCACGAGGAAACGCTCGGCGCCTTTGCAAAGCTGAAGCAGCAGGGCAAGATCCGCGCCATCGGCTGCTCGAACTATGACGCGGATCTGCTCCAGGCGTCCTTCGACGCGGCCGAGAGGGCAGGCCTGACCCGCTATGACGTGCTGCAGCCGGAATATAATCTTTACCAACGCGCCAGTTTCGAAGGGCCGCTTGCCGATCTCTGCGTTCGTCAGGATATCGGCGTCATCACCTATTTCGGCCTCGCCGCCGGCTTTCTCACCGGCAAATACCGCAGCAAGGCCGATACGCAGGGACGGGCCCGCGAAGGCCGCGTTTCGCAGTATTTCGATGAAAAGGGCCTGCGCATTCTCGCCGCGCTCGACAAGGTGGCTGCCGAGACCGGCGCCACGCCGGCGGAAATCTCGCTTGCCTGGCTGTTGCGCAAGAGGGGCGTGACGGCGCCGATCGCCAGCGCGACCAGCCTGTCACAGCTCGAAAGCCTGGTGACGTCGGCGACACTTTCCCTTTCCCACGACGCAATGGCGCTGCTCGACGAAGCCGGCGCTGAAAGAACACAGCCATGACCGCAACGATACGTGATGCCCGCCCCGAGGACGAAGCCCGCTGGCGCGAACTTTGGGCCGCCTATCTCGCCTTTTACGAGGTGACTGTCGATGCAGATATCACCGACCAGACATGGCGCCGCGTCTTCGATCCGGCCTCCGCGATCGCAATGCGCGTCGCCGAGGTCGACGGCAGGATTATGGGCTTTGCTCTTTTCCTGACGCATGAGGGCACCTGGATCCGCGGCAGGGACTGCTACCTCGAAGACCTCTTCGTCGATCCCGATGCGCGCGGCAAGGGCGTCGGCCGGTCGCTGATGGACGATCTCATCGCGCTCTGCAAGGCGAAGGGCTGGTCGCGGCTCTATTGGCATACGAGCGAGCAGAACAAGACGGCCCGCGCGCTCTATGACAGCTATGTCGAAAGCGACGGTCACATCCGCTACCGCATCAGTTTCTGAGTGAAGGGAATCCCTCATAGAAAGCGCCGTGATCACCCTCCCAGTTCGCCATGCCCGGCTTGGTCAGGATGCCGCGCGGCCTGACATAGCTCTGGATCACCCGCTTCGGCCGTTCATGCCATTGGATATTGAAGGCCCAAAGCTTTGGGAAGAAGCAGAGCGTGGCGTAGGGCAGATGGTCGTGGATCCACCAGGCGAGCCGCTGCCAGTCGCTTTCATCGCGATAGCGGTCGATCACCCACGGCACGGCAATGCAGACGGCGGCGCCAATGCAGCCGTCGAAATCCCTGAGATCCCAGATGTGATGCGCAGCGGTGGCGGCATTGGTGGAACAGTTCAGATTGTTCGCGTTGCCGAAGCGGTTGACCTCAGGCGAGCGGTAACCGGAGCGGATGTGCAGGCGCCCGAACGTCGCTTCGAGCGGCTCCAGCAGTTCCTGGCAAAGCTGCGTGCCGGCTTCGATCGCCAGATCGGGATCCTCGGGGATATTGGGGATTCGGTAGAAATCGGCGATTTCGGAATGGAGGAAATCGCGGAAGAAGAAGTTTTGCGACAGCCGTACGCGGCCGAGATCCTCCAGACCTTTCATCGAACCCGGCTTTCGCATGAGCTTTTCTTCCTCCACATCGGCGGCAGGATGATTGCCCGGCGCGGTTTTCCAGTCCACCCGAAATCGGTCGGGAACAAATTGCGCGATCTTTGCTTCTTAGTGTGTCGCCGCGTTCGCGGCCTTTCCCAAAACAAGGATCGAGAAAATGGCCAAGGAAAAGACGTTGGAAGATCTCTTCTACGACACGCTCAAGGACATCTATTTTGCCGAGCGGCAGATATTGCGCGCCCTGCCGAAGATGGCGCGCGCCGCCCAGTCCTCCGAACTGAAGGCCGGTTTCCAGAAGCATCTCGAGGAAACCGAAGCCCAGGTCGAGCGCCTGCAGCAGGTTTTTGAAAAGATCGGCAAGCGCGCCCAGGGCAAGACCTGCGAGGCAATCCAGGGCATTATCGCCGAGGGCGAAGAGATCATGGAAGAATTCAAGGGCACAGCGGCGCTGGATGCCGGGCTGATCTCCGCCGCCCAGGCGGTCGAGCACTATGAAATCGCCCGTTACGGCACGCTGAAGACCTGGGCCGCAACGATCGGCCTGAAGGATGTCGTCGCCCTGCTCGACCAGACGCTGCAGGAGGAAACGGCCACCGACAAGATCCTTACCAAGCTCGCCACGACGGCGGCAAACCAGAAGGCAAAAGCCGCCTGAGGAAACGAGGCAAACGAGCGGCGGCCCTCACCGGCCGCCCGCATCCCTCTCCACATACCTGAAGAAATCGATAAAGGCGCGCAGCGCCGGCCGCATCTGCCGCCGGCTCGGATAATAGACAAACGGCCCGGGATAGGGCGCACACCAATCCTCCAGCACCCGCACCAGCCTGCCGGCCGACAGTTCAGTATGCACGCGCATATCGAAGAGATAGGCAAGACCGGCGCCGTTCAGCGCCGCAAGAAGGGCCAGCCGGTCCTCGCTGACGACAAGCGGCCCGTCGACCGTGACGATCAGTTCCTGCCCGTCCTTTTCGAATTCCCAACGATAGATGGAGCCGTTGGTGAAGCGTCGCTTGATGCAGCGATGATGGACGAGATCGCGCGGGTGCTGCGGCTTCGGATGGCGTTCGAAATATTCGGGCGAGGCCGCAATCACTGTCGTCAAATTGGGCGAGATTCTGACGGCGATCATATCGGCCTCCAGGCTCTCCTCCAGCCGGATGCCCGCGTCGAAACCCTCCTTGACGATATCGGTGAAGCCGTCCTCATTGGCGATCTCCAGCGTGATATCGGGATAGAGATTGAGGAAATCGCCAAGGCGCGGGGCGAGCAGAATATCGGAGGCGAAGCGCGGCGCCGTGATGCGCAGGTTTCCGGCCGGTTTGCCGCGCGTATCGTTGACCGCCTCCAATGCGATACCGATTTCCTCGAGCGCCGGACGCAACCTTTCGAGAAGCAGCCGACCTTCCTCCGTTGGCGCGACACTGCGGGTCGTGCGCGCCAGGAGCCTGACGCCGAGACTTTCCTCCAGGCTAGATATGGCGTGGCTGACCGCCGACGGCGCGACGAGCAGTTCCTTGGCCGCGGCTCGGAAGCTGCGATGTTCCGAGACGGCGGCGAGAACGGCGAGTTGAGAGAGTTGCCTTCTGTTCATTGATCTAAATTATAGAACAGGTTGTTAGAAACTGCATGCATTTTTGATTGATACGGCGCCGATATAGTCTGGCTGTACCGCAATGATCTCCCAACCGGTTCGACGTCAGCTCAGAAAAGGAGCGCATCATGAAAACCAGAAAACTCGGAAACGATCTCACGGTCTCTGCCGTCGGCCTCGGCTGCATGGGCATGAGCTTTGCCTATGGCGCCAGCGACGAAGCGGAATCGGTCAAGACGCTGCACCGCGCCGTCGATCTCGGCGTCACCTTCTTCGACACGGCCGAAGTCTATGGTCCCTTCACCAACGAGGTTCTTCTCGGAAGAGCGCTGAAGCCCTTCCGCGACCGCGTGGTGATCGCCACCAAATTCGGCTTCAAGATCGATACCAGCCAGGCCGGCGCTGCCGCCATCGCCGGTGTTGACAGCCGTCCTGAGCATGTGCGTGCGGTTGCCGAAGCCTCACTGAAGCGTTTGGACATCGAGACCATCGATCTCTTCTACCAGCACCGGGTCGACCCCAACGTGCCGATCGAGGAGACGGTCGGCGCCATGGCCGAGCTTGTGAAGGAAGGGAAAGTCCGTGCCCTCGGCCTCTCGGAAGCCGGCAGCGCCACGATCCGCCGCGCTCATGCGGTCCATCCGATCGCAGCGCTTCAGAGCGAATATTCGCTGTGGACGCGCGATCCCGAAGAGGATGTGCTTGCCACCTGCCGCGAACTCGGCATCGGCTTCGTGCCCTACAGCCCCCTCGGGCGCGGTTTCCTGACAGGAGCGATCCGCAAGGCCGACGACCTTGCCCACGACGATTTCCGCCGGCAGGTACCGCGTTTCCAAGCGGAGAATTTCGACGCCAATGCCGCGCTTGTCGCAACGCTCGAAAAGCTTGCCGCCGCAAAAGGCGTGACCGCGGCGCAGCTGGCACTGGCCTGGGTGCTGAACCAGGGCGACGACATCGTGCCGATCCCCGGCGCGCGCAAGCTTCACCACCTCGAACAAAACGTCGCTGCTGCCGATATCACGCTCAGCGCGGTGGAGCTCGATCAACTCGGCGAGGCGATCCCAGCGGCACAGGTGGCGGGCAAGCGCTATTCGGATGCCTCGCTTGCCATGACGAATATTTGAGAACGGACAAGCCCGGCCGGTCGCACAGGTCGGGCTTGCCTTCGCGGCCGGCGAAACTATCTAACGCCATCTTGGAGAACGGGATGGAAACATGTCGGACAGACAGGCAGTCGAGCAGACGGTTCACCTCTATGTCGAAGGCATGGCCTTCGCCAATGCGGCAGCCTTGAAGAAGGCCTTTCACCCGAAAAGCTCGATCATCGGCTATTACCAGAATGCCGTCGAATGGCTGACGCGGGACGAATTCATCGCCGCAATTCTGGCCGAGGAGCCGGCCCCTCCCGGCACGCAGCCTTTCATGGACATCCAGAACGTCGATGTCGAGGGTGACGCGGCAAGCGTGAAGGTCACCGACGATTTCGCCGGAATGCGCTTCACCGACTATCTATCGCTGCTGAAGATCGAAGGCCGATGGGTGATCGTCAGCAAACTCTATCATTTGCACACATGAAAAGACCGGCCGCTCGCGCGACCGGTCCAATATATCTTCGGCAGATGAAGCTCAGCTTCTGAGGACGCCGCCGGTGAATTTCGTGACGCTCGCCACGATCTTCTGCGTCAGCGCCTCGAAATCCTCGTCCGTCAGCGTGCGCTCGACCGGCTGGATCTGAACCTCGATCGCTACCGACTTCTTGCCCTCGCCGACCGATGCGCCCTCGAAGATGTCGAAGACGGTGACGCCGGTGACGAGCTTACGGTCGGCGCCGGTCGCAGCCTTGACGATCGCGCCTGATTCCACCGTCTTGTCGACGACGAAGGCGAAGTCGCGCTTGACGGCCTGGAAAGGCGACAGATCGAGCGCCGGCTTGGTGCGGGTCGCCTTCTTTTTCGGCTCCGCCATGGCATCGAGATAGACTTCGAAGCCGCAGAGAGCACCGGAGACATCGAGGGCTTCCAGCGTCAGCGGATGGAATTCACCGAAATAGCCGAGCACGATCTTCGGCCCCATCTTGATCGTGCCGGAGCGGCCGGGATGGTACCATTCGGGGCCGCCCTGCTCGATCTGGATATTGCCCATCGGCAGGCCGCAGGCTTCGATGACGGCGAGCGCATCGGCCTTGGCGTCGAAGACGTCGACCGGCTTGCCACCGCCCTTGGCTGTATTGGACCACATGCGGCCGGCGCCGGCGAGCGATGCCGTGCCACGGCGGATGCCGCCGGCGACGCGGCGCTGGCCTTCCGGCCGGTCGTTTTCATAGGTGCCGGAGACTTCGAAGATCGCAACGTCGGCGTAACCCTTGTCGGCATTGCGCTGAGCCGCCGTCAGCAGGCCCGGCAGCAACGACGGGCGCATGTCCGACATTTCGGCGGCGATCGGATTGGCAAGCTTGAGCGCGGGCGAACCGCCGCCGAACAGCCTTGCCTGATCCTCTGGAATGAAGGACCAGGTCACGGCCTCCAGCATTCCGCGCGCGGCGAGCGCCCGCTTCGCCGTGCGGGTGCGGATCTGCAGCGTCGTCAGGATCCGGCCATTGACGGCGGCATGGCTTTCGAGCGGCGCCGGCTTGATATTGTCGACGCCGTGGATGCGCATGACCTCCTCGACGAGATCGGCCTTGCCGTCGACATCAGGACGCCAGGAGGGAACGGCGACGGAGACCCTCTCGCCGGAGCCTGAGACCGTGAAGCCGAGACGCGTCAGGATCGTGTTGCTTTCCTCATTGGAGACTTCGAGGCCAGTCAGGCGCTTGACCTCCGAATAGGGGAAATCGACAACCTTCGGTTCGCAGCCGCGATAGCCGGCAATCTCGGCCCTGGTAGCGGTGCCGCCGCAGAGTTCCAGCACCAGTTCGGTCGTGCGTTCGAGACCGGGAACCATATATTCCGGATCGACGCCGCGTTCGAAGCGGTAGCGGGCATCGGTGATGATGCCGAGGCTGCGGCCCGATTTGGCGATGTTCATCGGGTCCCACAGAGCTGATTCGATCAGCACGTCGACGGTGTTCTCGTCGCAGCCGGAATGTTCTCCGCCCATGATGCCGCCGATCGATTCGATGCCGTCTTCATCCGATATGACGACATTGTTCGGGCCGAGCTTGTATTCGCGCTGGTCGAGCGCCAGTACGGTCTCACCTTCCCTCGCGCGGCGGACAGTTAGATTGCCCTTGATCTTGGCGGCATCGAAGACATGGATCGGCCGGCCCTGATCGAAAGTCATGTAATTGGTGACGTCAACCAGCGCGTTGATCGGGCGCAGGCCGATGGCTGTGAGCCGTTGCTGCATCCAGCGCGGGCTCGGGCCGTTCTTGACGCCGCGCACGAGACGCAGCGCGAAGCCCGGGCAGAGCCTGGGATCATCGAGATCGAGGGTCAGCTTGACTGGCGTCTCGCCTTCGACGGCAAAAGACGGCGCGGGGCGCATCTTCAGCCTGCCGAGACCAGAGGCGGCAAGATCGCGGGCAATGCCGTGGATCGAGGTGCAATCCGGCCGGTTCGGCGTCAGGTTGATCTCGATGACCGGATCGTCGAGATTGATATAGGCGGCGTAACTCTGGCCGACCGGCGCATCCTCGGGCAGTTCGATGATGCCGTCATGACTGTCGGATATCTCAAGCTCCTTTTCGGAGCACATCATGCCGCGGCTTTCGACGCCGCGGATATTGCCGACGGCGAGCGTGACGTCAATGCCGGGAACATAGGTTCCAGGTGCGGCGAAGGCGCCGACGAGGCCCGCGCGCGCATTCGGGGCGCCGCAGACGACCTGTACCGGCGCGCCGGATCCGGTATCGACCATCAGCACCTTCAGGCGATCGGCCTGCGGATGTTTTTCCGCCGAGAGGACCTTGGCGATAACGAAGGGCTTGAACGCCGCCTTGTCGTCGACATCTTCAACTTCCAACCCGATCTCGGTGAGGCGGGCGCAGATTTCATCCAGCGTGGCATCCGTTTCGAGATGCTCTTTCAGCCAGGAGAGCGTGAATTTCATCGTCCCAAATCTCCGTTCAAGCGCTCAGACCGCCGAACAGCGTCGGCATGTCGAGCGGGCGGAAGCCGTAATGCGTCATCCAGCGGACGTCGGCATTGAAGAAGTCGCGCAGGTCGGGCATGCCGTATTTCAGCATGGCGATGCGATCGAGACCCATGCCCCAGGCAAAACCCTGGTATTCGTCCGGATCTAGCCCGCCATAGCGCAGCACGTTCGGGTGGACCATGCCGCAGCCGAGAATCTCCATCCAGTCGGTGCCTTCGCCGAACTTGACGATCGGGCCGGAGCGGTCGCACTGGATATCGACCTCGAAGGAGGGCTCGGTGAAGGGGAAGAAGGACGGGCGGAAACGCATCGTCACGCTTTCGACCTCGAAGAAGGCCTTGCAGAATTCTTCCAGCACCCAGCGGATGTTGGCGACATTGGCCTTCTTGTCGATGACGAGGCCTTCGACCTGATGGAACATCGGCGAATGGGTGGCGTCGCTATCCTGACGATATGTCTTGCCGGGAATGATGATGCGGATCGGCGGCTGCTGCGCTTCCATGGTGCGCACCTGCACCGGCGAGGTATGGGTGCGCAGCACCTTGCGCTCGCCGTTCTCATCCGGATTGAAGAAGAAGGTGTCGTGCATCTCGCGGGCCGGATGGCCTTCGGGAAAATTCAGCGCGGTGAAATTGTAGTAGTCGGTCTCGATATCGGGACCTTCGGCGATCGAGAAACCCATATCGGCGAAGATCGCGGTGATCTCGTCGACGATCTGGCTGATCGGATGGATGCGGCCGCGCTCGGCGGGCGAGGAGCGCACCGGAAGGCTGACATCGACCGTCTCGGCCTTAAGACGGGCATTGACCGCCGCCATTTTCAGCACCGATTTGCGCTCGGCAATGGCGTCCGTCACCTCGTTCTTCAAGGCGTTGATCGCCGCGCCGCGGGTCTGGCGTTCCTCCGGCGTCATGGTGCCGAGCGTCTTCAAGAGCTCGGAGACAGAGCCCTTTTTGCCGAGGGCGGACACGCGCACGGCCTCGAGCGCGGGCTCATCACCGGCGGCGGAAATTTCGGCAAGCAAGGTGGATTTAAGCTGGTCGATATCTGACATCGTCTTCTTTCCGTCCAGATCAGGCGGCGTTCGAGAGGCGGGCTGGAGAGGCCGGCGCAAGGAGTATAGAGAAAGAAAAACCCGCGCCAGCCCAAACCAGCGCGGGTTTCCCAAAATTCAAAAAAGCGTCAAGCTTGGGAAGCGCTGGTTACCGAACCGCGCCTTCAAACTCGTTCGCCGTGCCGGTTTCCTTGAGATACTCAAGAGCCTTCTTGGCGGCAGCAACCAGGGCGCCGAATGCTTCCGGCTCATGGATCGCCATGTCGGAGAGAACCTTGCGGTCGACTTCGATGCCTGCCTTGTTCAGGCCGTCGATGAAGCGGCCATAGGTCAGGCCAAATTCGCGGACGGCAGCGTTGATGCGCTGGATCCAGAGTGCGCGGAAATTGCGCTTGTTGACCTTGCGGTCGCGGTAGGCGTACTGCTTGGCGCGATCGACGGCGGCCTTGGCGGTACGGATGGTGTTCTTGCGGCGGCCGTAGAAGCCCTTCGCCTGCTTCAGAACCTTCTTATGCTTGGCGTGGGCTGCGACGCCTCTCTTTACACGTGCCATTTCATGATCTCCTTAATCTAACGCGTTACCGGAATAGTCTCAGAGACCGTTCGGCAGATAGTTCTTCACGACCTTGCGGCCATCGGGTTCTGCGAGAACCATCGTGCCGCGTGCATCGCGAATGAACTTGTTCGTGCGCTTGATCATGCCATGGCGCTTGCCAGCGGCAGCCGCCTTGACCTTGCCGGATGCGGTGATCTTGAACCGCTTCTTGGCAGCGGACTTCGTCTTCATCTTGGGCATTTTGCTACTCCTTCTGTCCTCCCTGCACGCTTCATCAAAAAGCCCTCCTCGCGAAGTCCGGTTCTCCGGCCGTCGCAACAAGGTGCGGGAGCGTTTGTTGTTGATCTGCGGCATCGGCGACGAACCGTTCCGCAAGCATTCGAAACTGCCACGGCATGCCCTGCCGGTCAGTTCGGACGCGCGCTTATAACCGCAGCGTCACGAAAGTGCAACGGGGCCGCGGAGGAATCTTCGGCTATGCATGTCGCGCGGAAGTGTGCGGCGGTTCCGGGATAACGACATGCATAAAACAAAGGGGCCGAAGATAGGGTGGCCGAACGCACAAAAGCCGCCCTTGCGGACGGCCTTGGGCAAAAAGTGACTGGCGCTTACTTCGGCGCCAGCACCATCATCATCTGGCGGCCTTCGAGCTTGGGCTCGGCTTCCACCTTGGCGATCTCGGTCGTATCCGCCTTGACCTGCTGCAAAAGCTTCATGCCGAGTTCCTGGTGAGCCATTTCGCGGCCGCGGAATTTCAGCGTCACCTTGACCTTGTCGCCCTCGTCGAAGAAGCGGCCCATCGCCTTCATCTTCACCTCATAATCATGGGTGTCGATGTTCGGGCGCATCTTGATTTCTTTGACTTCGACGATCTTCTGCTTCTTGCGCGCCTCGGCAGCCTTCTTCTGGTTGGCATATTTCAGCTTGCCCAGATCAAGGATCTTACACACCGGCGGTTCGGCATTTGGGGAAATTTCGACAAGATCGAGGCCGGCTTCTTCCGCCATTCTCAAGGCCTGGTCGGTGGGCACGACGCCCATATTCTGTCCGTCAGCCGCGATCAGCTGAACTTTGGGAATGCGGATTTCACGATTCGAGCGCGGTCCGTCCTTCACGGGCGCATCGGTCTTAAAAGGTCTGCGAATGGTCGTATTCTCCTCGCGTTGTTTCGGAACGTTGCAGCCGCGCGCTCCCGATCATCAGGGGCGCAAACCTATCTCGTTATCGCTGCAACGGAGTCAATATCACCCTATAGCGGAAAAATCACCCGCTGTCAGCCTGCCAAGAATCTGTTTTATAGGCCAAAACAACAGGAGTTTCGCCGATGTCCGATCCGATGGAGAATACCCAACCCCAGTTCATGACGGTCGGTGAAGGCGAGGCGGCGCGTGAAATCGCCATGCTCGTCCGCCCCGCCCAAGCCGGCAATACCGCCCCATCTCTCGTTTGGCTATCCGGCTACCGTTCGGACATGAGCGGCACCAAAGCCCTCGAGCTCGACGGGCTGGCGCGCGAACTCGGGGCCGCCTGCATCCGCTTCGACTATTCAGGCCACGGTCTTTCCGGCGGCAGCTTCCGCGACGGCACGATCTCGCGCTGGCTGGAGGAAGTGCTTGCCGTCATTCGTCATCTTGCGCCGGACAGGATCATTCTCGTCGGTTCCTCGATGGGAGCCTGGATCGCGCTCCGGCTGGCGCAGGAACTCGCCCGACAGGGTGGTCCGAAGCTCGCCGGTATGGTGCTGATCGCGCCGGCGCCCGATTTCACGTCGGAACTGATCGAGCCGAACCTTAAGGCCAAGGAGCGCAAGTCGCTGGCGGAGCGCGGCTATTTCGAAGAGCGCTCGCAATACAGCCCCGAACCGAACATCTATACGCAGGCACTGATCGAGGACGGGCGCAAGAACCGTGTGCTCGACGGCATGATCGAGACGGGCTGCCCGGTGCATATCCTTCAGGGCATGAAAGATCCCGACGTGCCGCATGCGCACGCAATGAAGCTTCTGGAGCACCTTCCCGCCGACGACGTGGTGCTGACCTTCATCCGCGATGGCGACCACCGCCTTTCCCGCCCGGGCGATATCGCCCTTCTGCTCAGCGCCGTCAAAGGCATCATTCGTTCATCAACAAATATGCAGATGCCCATTTGAACAGCACCGACCGCGAAATTCCCCTAACGCAAGCCGCCAACCCGTTGCATTTTAACCATGTTGGCGCGTCGCAACGCTCTCCCAAGAAGTAACGATTGACTCTTCTCGGCCCTCTCCATTAACAATTTGTTAATAATTTAAGGGGCGATCGAGGAAAGGGCGGGCGTGCGATTCAAGGGTATCTTTGTGGCCATGACGGCCGTGTTTGCGATGGCGACTGCCGCCATCCCAGCTCCAAGCAGAAATGCTTCCATGGTAACAGGCAACGCCACCTCTCAGCCGATCGGCCATTATGATTTCTGTCAGACCCACAGCAGTGAGTGCGGCGCGAACCGCAATGCGGGTCCGGTCGAGATGACGCCTGCGAAGTGGTCGCTCGTCCGCTCGGTCAACGCTACGGTCAACAGCACGATCAAACCGATGACCGACAAGGAAATCTACGGCAAGGACGAGGTCTGGGCCTATCCGACGACCGCTGGCGACTGCGAGGATTTCGCGCTCTTGAAGCGCCGCATGCTGATCCAGCGCGGCTTTTCGGCCGCCGACCTTCTGATGACCGTCGTGCGCAAGCCTGACGGTGAAGGCCATGCCGTCCTGACGCTGCGCGCAGCCGACGGCGACTTCGTGCTCGACAATCTCGCAGCCGACGTGAAGCCCTGGTTTGCGACGCCCTACACCTTCGTCAAGCGCCAGTCGAGCTACAATGCCGGCCGTTGGGTCACCATCGAGAACGGCCGCGACCTTCTGGTCGGCGCTCTTCGCTAAGAATTTTCAAGGGGATGCGGGGGAAAAGGCCGGCGAAAGCCGGCCTTTTGCTTTTTGGAGATTGGAGACGCGTCGTCGTTAGCTTTCGCAGTCCTCGTCCTTCGAGGTCCGTGCTGTGCACCTCATTGAGGGCTGATCGTCTGCGTGCCGCCGGAGATGAGGTGTTGATACGCCGCACCGTCTCCCGGCCCTTCGCTTTGGCTCAGGGCGTTCGTCGCTGCAATCGATTCACTGGATCGATTGCTCGGCTTCGCCGACCGCTCCTCACCCATTCCCAATCAAAATACCGGCGGCGAGTACCAGGCCGCCGCCGAGCACGACCTGGAAGGCGGCGCGCAGGAAGGGGGTTTCCATGTAGCGGTTCTGGATGAAGGCGATTGCCCAGAGCTCGAAGAAGACGATGATGGCGGCAGTGATCGTTGCCGTCCAGAAATGCGGGATCAGATAGGGCAGCGCATGGCCGAGGCCGCCGAGCGCCGTCATGATGCCGCAGGCAAGGCCACGTTTGACCGGCGAGCCCCGGCCGGAGATTTTTCCGTCGTCATGGGCGGCTTCGGTGAAGCCCATCGAGATGCCGGCGCCGACGGAGGCGGAAAGACCGACGAGGAAGGTCTGCCATGTATCCTGGGTAGCGAAGGCTGCGGCAAAGATCGGCGCCAGCGTCGAAACCGAGCCGTCCATCAAGCCGGCAAGGCCCGGCTGCACATAGGTCAGCACGAATTGCCGGTGCGCCGTCTCGTCCTCGTCGCGCCTGATATCCTCAGGCGTATGTTTGTCGCCAAGCATG
The DNA here is from genome assembly GCF_051124255.1 of Rhizobium sp. YTUHZ045. Taxonomy (NCBI): domain Bacteria; kingdom Pseudomonadati; phylum Pseudomonadota; class Alphaproteobacteria; order Hyphomicrobiales; family Rhizobiaceae; genus Rhizobium; species Rhizobium sp. YTUHZ045. The sequence goes on along the minus strand of NZ_CP101432.1, from coordinate 4,404,753 downwards.
CGGGCGATGTCTTCGTGCCCCTGTTCGGCGAGTGCGAGGTCGCCGAGCAGCTCACGCGTCGAGGCGTCGGTGGTGCGCTTTGCCGCCTCGACATAAAATCGATAGGCCTGCTCCTCCATCGCCTCGGTCTCCTGCCGCATCGCATCGAGCGACAGGTTGGCTCGCAGCCAGTCCGGCTTGCGTTCGTAAAAGCCCTGCACATGCTCGCGCCGAATCAGCGGGATGCGCTCGCCGAAACGTTGACGATGGATTTCGAACAGCGATTTGCGGTGCGTATCCTCGACCTCGGCCATATCTTCAAAGACCTTGGCCGAAGCCGGAAATTCAGGGCGCAGCTTGTCGGCATAGGCGAGATAGATGCGGGCGTCATCTTCCTCGGAGGCAATCGCAAGGGCGAGAATCTCCTGCTCGGAGAGCGAATCAAAGGATCGTTTCGGCGACCTGAAAAAACGCGCCAGCATAAACTTCTCCAAAAAATTTAGAATAATTCTAAACCTAGGCAAGGAAGCGATGGTGGTCAAGTGGCCGAGGCGGACCGGCTGACAGATTGCCGCAATCCGCACGAGCGGCTTTGGTTCGCTGAGGTAAAGACTTATATGAGAGACGCCGCATCATGCGGCGCCGGGGTTTATGATGAACAATGACATTCAGGGCCGCCCTGCCCATGTCGCGGCGATCCGCGAAAAGGCGGAGGCCGAGATGCGGACGATAGGGGTCGACGAGGCTTTTATCGGCAGGCTGGTCGAAACGTTTTACGCGCGCGTGCTGGAGCATCCCGATCTCGGTCCGGTATTCGATGCGCGGCTTTCCGGCCGCTGGCCAGAGCATATAGAGAAGATGAAGAGCTTCTGGTCGGCCGTTGCCTTCCGCAGCGGCGCCTATGGCGGCAAGCCGGTGCAGGCGCATACCGGCGTTCAGAACCTGACGCCCGATCTTTTTCCGAAGTGGCTGTCGCTGTTCGCCGCAACGCTTGACGAGATCGCCCCCTCGTCGGAAGCCAAGGTCTGGTTCATGGCGACCGCCGAGCGGATTGCCAAAAGCCTGACGCTGTCGCTGTTCTACAATCCCGCTCTCGACGATCCGGCGAAAAAGGCGGGCTGATCACTGCCGAGCGGAAAAGGTCGCGCCGGCACTTGCGGCGACCACCAAGGCAGTTCCGGCCATCTGCAGCAGCGTCATCGGCTGGGCCAGAATGACGAAACCGGCGAGTGCCGCGATGGCCGGCTCGAGGCTCATGAGAATGCCGAAAGATGCCGTCGGCATGCGCCGCAAGGCGATCAGCTCCAGCGTGTAGGGAAGCAGCGGCACGAGAACGGCAAGGCCGACCATTTCAACAAGGCCGTAAGCATCGAGCTTCGGGATGGCGCCGGCGATGCCGAAGGGTGTCGCGACAAGAGCGGCGGCCATCAGCGATATGGAAAGCCCCTCCAGCCCCTTGAAGCTCGCGCCGATCCTTTTTGTCAGGACGATATAGATCGCCCATCCGGTTCCGGCGCCGAGTGCAAAAAGAATGCCCTCGATATTGCCGACCCAGCCTTCACCGTCATGAGCAAGCGCCAGAACGCCAAATGCTGCAATGAGAGGCCAGAGGAGACGCCGGCTGAGGCCATAGCCGATGGTCGCAACGGAAAGCGGGCCGAGAAAATCGATCGCTACGGCAAGACCGAGGGGAATGCGCTCGATCGCCGCGAAGAAGCTCATGGTCATCAGCGCTGTCGCCGCGCCGAGGACCAGAGCGCTCGTCCATTGCGCCCTTGTGTAGCTGAGGACGCGCGGCCGCACGACAAGGGCGAGAATGATGGCCGCAAAAGCCAGGCGCAGCCAAGAGGCGCCGGCCGGCCCATAGGTTGAGATGGCTGAGGATGAGAGTGCGGCGCCGAACTGGATCGACGACATGGATAGGAGACACATTAGCCCGCCAGTCGCCACCCCGCCAAATGCTGTTGACGCCTCTGCGGTCAGCGTGCCCGCGCCGGCATTTGCTCTTTCTTCCATACCCGTCCCCTCGCCGATTGTGCGCTGTTCTTACGAAGACGGTCTGCGAGCGACAAATTCAAACTTCTGATCCGGCCAGCAAAAGGCCTTATGCAAGATTAGAGACGGCAGGCCAGGATGACCTCTTCGGCATCCTCCAAACTCATGTCGAACACCTTCCTGCCGATGTCGAAGCTGAAGCCGTTGCGGGCGAAGGCCGAAAGCTCTTTGGCCTTTCGCTTTTCGTCAAGCTCGACGCGGCGGAAGGGGCCGAAGGCGCGTTTGCGGGCAAATATCGCAGCAGCATAGAGATCGTCAGCCTCCTCAAGGGCGGCCTCTACCTTATCACCAGCGACGCCCTTGGCCGCAAGTTTCCGGGCGATGGCGCGCTTCGATTTGCCGCCGCGCAGCTGAGAACGCGTGCTGATCTCGGCATAGGCGCCATCATCGAGCGCCTTGTTGTCATAGGCGAACCTGACGGCGAAATCGGCAAGGGCCTTGAGTTGCGCCGCACCGATATCCTCGAACTTCTCTTTCGCCTTGCGGGTGATGGCGTCAAACAGCTGCTTTTCGGTCATCATCCGCCGCTCCAAGCGATAGATGGCGGAGTTGCGGGCCCAGCTCAGCATGCGAGGCGTCGGAATGTCGGATGGAACGATCTCGTCGGTCATATCAAGCAATCAGGCTTCCAGGCCCTTGAGGACATTGGCGACGTTGAGGCCAATTTCCGGCACGCCGTAACCGCCCTCCATGCAGGTGACGACGGGCAGGCCGGCGGCGGAGATCATCTCTCCCATGCGAATGAAGTCTTCCGACTTCAGCTGGAAAAAGGAGATCGGGTCGCGCTCGAAGGTATCGACGCCGAGCGCCACAACGATCGCCTCGGCGCCGAAAGCCTTGATGCGGGCGAGCGCATCGGCAAGGGCCGAAGACCAGACCTGCCAGGGCGTGTGCGGCGGCATCGGATAGTTGCGGTTGCTGCCCGTACCCTGCCCTTCTCCTTCCTCGTCGGCATGGCCGAGGAAATAGGGAAAGGCAAACATCGGATCGCCATGCAGCGAGGCCGTGAAGACATCGCCTCTGTGATAGAAGAGGTCCTGCGTGCCGTTGCCGTGATGGAAATCGACATCGAGCACGGCGATCTTCTTCGCGCCGTGATCGATGAGCCGCTGGGCCGCGACGCCCGCATTGTTGATGAAGCAATAGCCGCCGAAGAGATCGATGCCGGCATGGTGGCCGGGCGGACGGCAAAGCGCAAAGGCGAACCGGTTACCGGCATTCAGCCAATCCGCTCCGGTGATGGCGCAACGCATGGAGGCGATCGCCGCTTCATAAGAGCCCTTGGTGATGGAGGTGTCGGCGGCATTGGCATAATGGCCGATCGCGCCGACGATATTGTCGGGCACGCGATGGCTGGTGCGGCGGACCGGGAAGGAATTGGCGATCGCTTCGCCTTCGAAACCGGCCGCCACCCAGCGATCCCAGACGGTGGCGAGAAAATCGAGATAGGCGGGGTCATGCACCTTTCGGGCCGCTTCCAGCCCATGCGCGTCCGGCGCTGCGACATCGGCAAAACCCGCTTCCTTGACCGCCGCCAGGATCCACTCGGCCCGAAACGGCGCCTCGAAGGGCGTCACCAGCTGGCCGGCATAGAGCTCGGTCCTGGCGTCACGCAGCTTATGGTCTTCGGAATAGATGACGCGCATTTCGGATCCGTCCTTGATTGGAATTCGAGATTTACATGGGTCGGCCGCGACAAAAAAGCCGGCGCGGCGCCCTTGATCGCCAAAGTGAATGACTTCACCCTTCGCGATGTTTTGAGTCCGAAGGAAACTGCCGCATGAAAGTGCTGATGGTCGATGTCGACGGCGTGCTCATCCATGGCCGCCCGGCCGACGGGCTGCCCCACTTCACCTATCTCGAGCGCGATCTCGGCCTGCGACCCGATCTGCTGCAGCAGGAGTTTTTCCAGGTTCACTGGGGCGCCATCATCATCGGCCGCGAAGCACTGGAGCCAACGCTCGCCGGCGTGCTCGCAAAGATCGCGCCCCATCTCAGCGCCGCGGCGCTGATCGACTACTGGTTCGAAAACGATTCCCGGCTCGACCGCAATCTGCTGGCGGATCTCGCCGCTCTCAGGCGAAGCGGTATCACTCTCTTCCTGGCGACGAACCAGGAGCACAGGCGGGCGCATTATCTGATGGAACAGCTGGGCCTTTGCGCCCACTTCGACGACATCATCTATTCGGCAGCACTCGGACACAGCAAACCGTCGCCTGATTTCTTCCGGCTGGCGACCGAACGCGCGGGGGTCCTGCCTGAGGAGATCGCCTTTGTCGACGATATGGCGGCCAACATCGAAGCAGCGCGGCAGTTCGGCTGGAACGCGACGCATTGGACGGCGGGCGTGACGCTTACCGGCGCGTTTCCAATATTCGCAAGGTGAGCATGGGCCACGCGGGCGCAATCAGGCGAGCCGCTTGTAGAACAGCGTGGTGTCGCAGAAGCCGCCTTCCGGCCACAGCGCATAATCCGGGATGACGCCGACGCGCTGCCAGCCGAGGCGCGGGTAGATGGCTTCGGCATCGCTGCCGGTTGCCGTGTCGAGCACGAGCAGGGTTTTACCGCGGGCGGCCGCTTCGCGTTCGGCAGCTTCCATCAACAGGCGTGCGAGACCCTTGCCGCGAGCGGAGCGATGCACCAGGAGCTTTTTCAGGTCGCCGCGATGCGGCTGGTTCGGCATCTGCGCGGCACCCACCTGCACCGTGCCGACGATCCGGCCATCGAGTTTGGCGACCAGCAGTAGACTGCTGCCGGCGGCGACTGCATCTGCAACGTCCAGCCAATATGGCTCGGCATCTTCCGGTCCATAGGGCTGCATGAAGCCGACGGAAGCGCCGCCCGTGACGCAATCGGCCAGTACCTCCGAGAGGGCCGGAATTGCAGCGCGGGCCTCCTCGGCAGAAAGGATGCGAATGTCAGGCATGGTCTTCTCCTGAAATGAAGGTCGTCATCGGCCGCCGCGATCGAGCACGACGCAATAGCGCGCCGGGGCATTGCCGGGATTATGGAAGGAATGGCCCTCGCCGACGGGCATGAACAGGCAGTCGCCTGGACGCAGCCGGTAGACCGTCTCACCCGCAGTCATCTCCAGCTCGCCATCGAAGAGCCAGACATGCTGCGTCATGTCATGGGATGCCGCATGCGGTGGGAAGCTGACGCGGGCGCCGGGTGGAAATTCGACTTCGACGATATCGACGGCGGAGCCGGTGCCGGGCGCCGATACCGCGCGCCTGAGATAACCGGTTTCCGGATCGCGCCAGACCTGCTGTTCCTGCCGCCGCGCCAGCGGCGAGGCTTGCTGCCCCTCCTCTGCAAAGAAGGCTGAGAGCGACAGGCCGAGCGCGGCGCAGACCCTTGCCAGCAGCGAGGCGGTCGGGCTCGCCTCCGCCCGCTCTATGCGCGAAATCATCGCGCGGCTGACGCCAGACGCCTCGGAAAGCTCATCCAGCGTCAGGCCCTTTTCCAGCCGCAAGGTGCGAATGCGGCTGCCGATCGCCTGTTCGAGTTCCTGTTCCATCGCCGATCCTAGATTCTACTATAAGAGAAATACCTTATCTCATCATGGAATCAAGCGTCTTTTTGATGCGTCGTCGCGCTTGCCTTCACCGCCGTGCCGCCGATATATGGCAGCGGCGCTTGGAGAGGGGAGGACATCATGGACGGCAGCTTGCAGAACATCGAAATCACAGGAAACTTCACGGCCGCCGCCTGGGACCGGATCAAGCCTCTCATGGCCGAGATCGAGCGATTGCCGCTCCTGGAACGGCTTTCGGACGGCACGCTGCCGCCGGAGGTTTTCCGTCACTACATCCTGCAGGACGCAATCTATCTGAAGCATTATGCCCGGTGCCTCGCCATCGTCGCGGCAAAGGCGCCCGACAATGCGCAGGTGCTGCGCTTCCTCGGTTCGGCGCAGAAGGCGATCACCGTCGAGCAGGGCCTGCATGCAGGCTTCCTCTCTCAATTCGGCATTTCGAGCGCAGATGTGACGGCCGCAGAGCCCTCGCCTTCCTGCTTCGCCTATACGAATTTCCTTCTGGCGACCGCCTATCATAGGTCCTATGCTGTTGCGCTTTCGGCCATCCTGCCCTGCTTCTGGATCTACATGCATGTCGGCGAAGGCATCAAAGGCAGACCCGCGATCGAAGGCAATGTTTATCAGGCCTGGATCAACACCTATGGCGATCCGCAATTCGCCGCTGGCGCCCGCGAAGTGATCGCACTGACCGATATCGCCGCCCGCGCCGCATCGGAGACGGAGCGCGCCGAAATGATGGACGTTTTCGTGCGCGCCTCCCAATATGAATGGATGTTCTGGGATTCGGCCTGGCGGCTGGAGAGCTGGCCGGTCTGACGCAGGCCGGGCAGACCCGCAAAATAGCGTAAACTCCCGATTAATTACCGCTTTGCGGCAGGGGGCGGCGCTGCTATATGGCGCGCATGAACACCAATTCGACCACTCCGCTGTCCCATATCCGCAACTTCTCGATCGTGGCCCATATCGACCACGGCAAATCGACGCTGGCCGACCGCCTGATCCAGACGACGGGCGGACTTGCCGAGCGCGAAATGTCCGAGCAGGTGCTCGACAATATGGAGATCGAGCGCGAACGCGGCATCACCATCAAGGCCCAGACCGTGCGCCTGCACTATCAGGCAAACAATGGCGAGAAATACATTCTCAACCTGATCGACACGCCCGGCCACGTCGATTTCGCCTATGAAGTCTCGCGGTCGCTGTCGGCCTGTGAGGGCTCGCTGCTGGTCGTCGACGCCAGCCAGGGCGTGGAAGCGCAGACGCTCGCCAATGTCTACCAGGCGATCGACAACAACCACGAGCTCGTCACCGTGCTCAACAAGATCGACCTGCCGGCCGCAGAGCCCGACCGCATCAAGGAACAGATCGAGGAAGTGATCGGCATCGACGCTTCCGAGGCCGTGTTGATTTCGGCCAAGACCGGCCTCGGCATTCCCGACGTGCTGGAAGCGATCGTCCACAAGCTGCCGGCGCCGAAGAGCCCGGGCGGCGAGAAGGCGCCGCTGAAGGCGCTGCTGGTCGACAGCTGGTACGACACCTACCTCGGCGTCATGGTTCTCGTGCGCGTCATCGACGGCGTGCTGACCAAGGGCCAGACGATCCGCATGATGGGCACCGACGCGAAATACCAGGTTGAACGGGTCGGCGTGCTGACGCCGAAGATGGTCAATGTCGACAGCCTCGGCCCCGGCGAAATCGGCTTCATCACCGCCTCGATCAAGGAAGTGGCCGATACACGCGTCGGCGATACGATCACCGAAGACAAGCGCCCGACCGCCGAAGCCCTGCCGGGCTTCAAGCCGGCGCAGCCGGTCGTCTTCTGCGGCCTCTTCCCTGTCGATGCCGCCGATTTCGAAGACTTGCGCGCCGCCATGGGCAAGCTTCGCCTCAACGACGCGTCCTTCTCCTTCGAAATGGAATCGTCGGCAGCCCTCGGCTTCGGCTTCCGCTGCGGCTTCCTCGGCCTGCTGCATCTCGAAATCATCCAGGAGCGCCTGGAGCGCGAGTTCGACCTCGATCTCATCGCAACAGCGCCTTCCGTCGTCTATCAGCTGACGATGACCGACGGCAGCGAGCGCGAACTGCACAATCCGGCCGACATGCCCGATGTCGTCAAGATTGCCGAAATCCGCGAGCCGTGGATCAAGGCGACAATCATGACGCCGGACGATTATCTCGGCGGCATCCTGAAACTCTGCCAGGACCGTCGCGGCATCCAGACCGAGCTGACCTATGTCGGCACCCGGGCGATGGTGACCTATGAACTGCCGCTGAACGAAGTCGTCTTCGACTTCTACGACCGGCTGAAATCGATCTCCAAGGGCTATGCATCCTTCGATTATCACCTCGAAGGCTACCGTGCAGGCAACCTCGTGAAGATGTCGATCCTCGTCAATGGCGAGCCGGTCGATGCACTCTCGATGCTTGTGCATCGCATGGCAGCTGAAAAGCGCGGCCGCGACATGTGCGAGCGGCTGAAGGAGCTTATTCCGAAGCACATGTTCAAGATCCCGATCCAGGCGGCGATCGGCGGCAACGTGATTGCCCGCGAAACCATCTCGGCGCTGCGCAAGGACGTGACCGCCAAGTGCTATGGCGGCGACGCCACTCGCAAGCGCAAACTGCTCGACAAGCAGAAGGAAGGCAAGAAGCGCATGCGCCAGTTCGGCAAGGTGGAGATTCCGCAGGAAGCCTTCATCGCCGCGCTCAAGATGGGCGACGAATAACGCTTCTCAATGACGCTTATGCGCATATGATTTGCGCATAAGACGAGGAGATCGTTATGGGTCATCGGGCGAGAACAGCAGCGAATCTTTCACTTGATGAAAGCCTCGTTTCCCAGGCCCGCGAGCTCAAGATCAACATATCGCGGGCGGCGGAAGAAGGTATTGCGAAAGCGATAAAGGCGGAACGCGAGCGGCTGTGGCGGATCGAGAACGCCGAGGCGATCCGGCTCGAAAACGAATATGTCGAAAAACACGGCCTGCCGCTCGCCGAGTACCGTCAGTTTTAGAGCGGTTCAGTTTTTGATTGAAGCGCAGAACCGCTCTGTCCCGACCTCGGAAATTGGAGAAGCCGTCACAGATCTATCGGGCAAAAGCGATGTCATCATCGGCGCCATGGACTTTCTCTTCCAAGGCTTCTGAGCCTTATCCCCTGCTCATATACTCCTTCACCAACCCCTCATAGGCGTCCATCTCGGGTAGCGCTTCGTAACTATACACCGCGCCGGTCTCGGCAAACGACAGCTTCTCGCTCGTCCATGTCTCGATGAATGGCGTGAACCAGCTCGGGTCGTCGAGCATGGTGACGCGCAGATTGACGAACCAGTCCATGCCTTCCGGCCGGGTGAACATCCAGCTCATGCAGTGCGGGCAGAAATAATGCCTGGTGGCGCCGTGCAGGCCGCCGATAACAGGCTCGCCCTTGGTAACCTCGAAACCTTCGCTGGGGATGGCGGCACTCAGCGAATAGGCGCTCGCCGTCATCTTCTGGCAGCCTGTGCAATGGCAGGCCATGGCCAGCAGCGGCGGAGCGCTGATCTTCAAGCGCACCCGGCCGCAGCGGCAGCCGCCTTGCATGGGCAAATTCGGTGATGTCATGATCTTTCTCCCCTTCCGTCCTCTGATCTAGAGGATGCGGCGTCATTGTCGAGGGAGCGCACCGGTGCAAATCTCAAAAGCGGTTTATCGGACGCGCCGGATTGCCGACCACCGTTGCGCCCGCCTGCACATCCTTGGTGACGACGGCGCCCGCACCCACGATCGCGCCATCGCCGATCGTCACGCCGCCGAGGATGATGGCGCAGCCGCCGATCCAGACTTCGCTGCCGATTGCGACCGGCCGGGCGATCTCGATTCCCCTACTGCGAAGCGCCGAATCCTTGTGATGCTCGGCGCAATAAATCTGCACGCCCGGTCCGAACATGGTGCGATCGCCGATCGTCACGCTGCCGGAATCGAGGATGGCGCAGCCGGAGTTGATATAGACGCGCTCGCCGAGGGTGATGTTGATGCCGTAGGAACAATGAAACGGCGCTTCGATAAAGATATCGGGGGCGGCTCGTGCAAAAAGCGCCCTGAGGGCGGGGGCTGCGGCGCCGCGCTCGTCCGGCGGCAGCGTATTGTGGGCGTGGACGGCGAGCCGCGCCTGCCGGCGAAGGTGATCGAGTTCGTCATCCAGGCAGCAATACCACTCACCCGCCGCCATCTTCTCGCGTTCGCTTGCCGTCATCGCATCGCTCTTCAAGCCGGGACCTGCGACCGCATCTCGACCTCTTGCCGTTCGATCTGCCCGACCCAGGCGCGGGCGATGGCAAGGCCGGCGGCATCGGCGCCACCAGCATGCCGCGCAGCCAGTTCGGCATAGCTTTGCAGCCAACCAGGCGCGATGCGTTCTATCGTGTCAGGGAATTCCGCCTTCCACTGCTCGACCACCCTTCTGTCGGCCTCGAAATGAAACTGCGTGCCGTAGACGGCGCGGCCGATACGGAAGGCCTGGTTCTCGGCGACAAGGCTGGTCGCGAGACGAACGGCGCCTTTCGGCAGGGAAAAGGTATCGGCATGCCACTCGAAGATGGTGAATTCGCCGCCAAGCGCCGAGAGCAGCGGATCGGAGCGGCCTTCATCAGTGACGCCGATGCTGTGCCAGCCGAATTCGCGGGCGGCTCCGAGATGGTTGTCGGCGCCATAGGCGCGGGCAAGAATCTGGCTGCCGAGGCAGATGCCGAGCACGGCCTTGCCGGCATCGCCGAAGCGGCGCGCGAGCCGGGCGAGCTCCGGCAGATAAGGATGCGTCTCGTCATCCAGCGCACTCTGCTCGCCGCCGAGAACGACCAGCGCGTCATGACCGGATATGTCCGGCGGCAGGATGCCATCCCGCCAGACCCGGAACCACTCGATCTCAGCACCCGCCTCGTTTAGCGCCGTGGCAAGCGCGCCGAGGCCGGTGTTGCGCATATTTTCGACGACTGCGACTCGCATAGGTTCTCCCCGGTGGTCGGCAGTTAGAAACCATGCCGAAGAACGGCGCGCAAGATGCTTGCCCGTGCGCGATTGCGTCTGCACGCCGCAAGCGCTTAAATCATGCCAAACGAAAGGAAAACGCCATGACCGAAAAAGCCCGCGTCTCGATCCTCTACTGCACCCAGTGCAACTGGCTGCTGCGCGCCGCCTGGATGGCGCAGGAGCTGCTGAGCACCTTTTCCGACAGTCTCGGCGAGGTGGCGCTGATCCCGGGCACCGGCGGCAATTTCGAAATCCGCGTCAATGGGGATCTCATCTGGGAGCGTAAGCGCGACGGCGGCTTTCCCGGGCCGAAAGAGCTGAAGCAACGCGTCCGCGACATCATCGAGCCCGGCCGCGATCTCGGCCATGTCGACCGCGTCTCGCACGAAAGCTGACCAAGCACGCTCAGCGATAGGGCGAGCGGCAGACCCTGTAGACGCCTTCATAGGTGAGGAAGTGATCCGTCCTCGGATTGTAGGAACGGTATTCATTGGTGCACCAGGCGATGTGCTTGTTCAGATCACGTGGCGGCTGCACCTGGCGTACCGGCGGCGGGTCATAGGTCAGCTGCGGCCGTCCCGCCGCGCCCGGCAGGTAATAGGTCGGCCCCGCGCCGCGCGGACGGTAATTCGGCTGGACATAAGCCGGGCGATGCCATTGCTGCGGCCCAAAACCGAAGCAGCCGCGAAAATCGCAGAGCGTCGATCCCGTGTTGACCGGCCCGAGACCCGGCTTCGGCGAATCAGCGCCGGCCATGAGAGGCGCGAAAACGGCAAAAAGGCCGGCGAGCAGAAGCGTGCGAGCAGCAGGCATGAGGCATTCCTTTCGAGACTCCCTCTATATAGGTCGCCCGGACCGAAGCGCTATGGCTCCCCTCCGGCCGCTCCCTCGCATGTGATCGGTTGTTTTTTGCAGACTGTCAGGAAAACTTCAAAAACCCAGTTGACAGTCACGAGCCACCCCCTTACATCGCTCTCCGTCGCCCAGATGGCGGAATTGGTAGACGCGCAGGTTTCAGGTACCTGTGCCGCGAGGCGTGGAGGTTCGAGTCCTCTTCTGGGCACCATTTCCTTTTGATCGCTGCCAAGATCAAACATTCAGATCTTTCCAAAATTGCGCACTTGGCCCTGTTGACAGAGGCCATCGACCTGCTTGTCTGGATACCGGTTCCAAGAATCGGCGCAGGTTGAAGGCCTGTCACGCCGCCATGTGGGATGTCGTCTTGCCGCTACCCGATACGACTGACAAAGCGGTAATGCCGGCTTCCCTGGCGGCGCGAAGAAGCAATTCCCTCAATTCCTCCATCCCGGCCTCTCCCGCGAGGGCATCATCGCAAGCCTTCACGGCCGCGACATATTCCTCTCCATCGTCGAATGGCCAATCGATTATCAGCACTTCGGCCGCGTCTCGGAGCGTCTTGACGACCCTACGCTGACCGCCAAGAAAGAGGACAAGAGGTGCAAAATTCGGTGATGCGTTCCATTGCATGACACTTTCTCCCCAAAGGTTAGAATATTAGTAATGAAGCAAGAAGCATGCCGGGGAGCGGAAGGCGCGTTCGTTGCCCGATAGAGCAGCGCTCATGAATGATTTGGGCAAAAGATGAATGAGCGGTGCGGACGCGGTTCCATCGTTCAGCGCATGGCCTGCGGAAAACTCCGCCGCGTCTTGCAACATCCCGCAAGCCTCCGGCGGCCAACTCTCAGCCTGCAACTGACCATCATCGCACCGCCGCTTGGTACGATTCTCACCGCACCGGCTGGTAATGGCCGCGGAGCGGAACCTTTTCGCCCATGGTGACGAAGCCGTCGCGGTCGCAGACATACATCAGCGTCGGCATGCCGCCGGAGCGGAAGATTTCGTCATAGCGGCGGCGGATCTGGACGGTCTCGGTGCGGCAATTATAGGATTCCTCTTCCTTCTTGTCCGGCTGCGCCTTGACGCCGGGAAGGCCCTTGTAGGGATAGAGGGGTTGAACAGTAGAATCCACGGATTTCGTCCAGTCGACAGCGAAGGCTGACGCCGGGGCGAGGCCGGACAGGACGCCGAGTGATATCAGAAGCATCATCAACAGCCGCATGGGAATTCTCCTGCCGGCGACAAACCGCTTCTTCCGCATGTAGGAAAATCGACGGCCCGCATCAAGCCGCTGCGGCGGGCGATTTCCTGAAATAGCCTCTGATGATGGGGTGACCGAAGAGACCGGCGAGGATGGCAAAGGCAGCGCCCAGGAAGAACCCGGCGAGGAAGCCGCCGATGATGCCGGCGACCATCAGGATCTTCTTTCCCGGGCCATCGGCCTTGACCGGTGGGTCGGCCGGAGAAATGACGCGGATGTTGCTCTGGCTGAGGTTCTGCTCCTCGCTCGTCTGGCTCGAGCGCTTGAGCACCGTTTCGTAGATATCGCGCGCGGCCGTTGCCTTGCGCTGCAATTCGTTCAGCTCCACCTGCTTGTCCGAGGTCGTCGCCTGCAGCGCCTTCTGAACGGCGAGCTCCTTGGCGACGCTGTCCTCGGCGGCCTTGGCCTGCTCGTATTCGCCCTTTGCCGAGGTGGCGAGGCGCTGCAATTCGCCCCTGATTTCGCCTGCTATGCTCTGCAGCGAGGAGCGCGCCGCCTGCAGGCGCGGATGACGCGTGCCCATCTGGCTTTCAAGGCTGCCGACGGCGGCGGCCTGGGCGGCATATTGCTGACGCAAGCTGACGAGCGGCGAGGTGACGCCGCCTTCCGCCTGGTTTCCGGCAACAATGTCTTCGACGCGCAGATGGGCGACGGCATCGGCGCGGGCCTTCGCCTGGATGGTCTTTTCCTGCGCCGTTACCAAGAGCGTGTTCAGCGAGACGAGGCGCTGGTCGGAGATCAGGTTGCCTTCGGTCGCGGCCATGTCGTTGTCGGCCCGGAAAGTTTCGACCGCCTGCTCGGCCTCCAGCACCTTCTGGCGCAGATCGGCAAGGCGTCCGTCCAGCGTCGAGGAGGTGTTTTCGTAGAGGCCGTTCGAGGCGCTGTTTTCCTCCTCGGTAAAGGAGGTGACCACCTGGTTGGCAAGCTTCGCGGATTTCTCGGGGTCGTTCGTCGTCGCGGCGAGCGAAACGACATAGGTGCCGGTCTGGCGGGTGATGACAAGCGCCTTCTGCAGGGCGCCGATCACGGCCGCGCCATCCGTCCTGCCGCCGTTGAATTCCGGATCCTGGTCGAGCTTCATCGCCTCGACGACGCGGCGCAGCACATTGCCCGAGGTCAGGATCTGCACCTGGCTGTCGATCAGCGCCGAGATCATCTCCGGCGACGGGCCCGAAGATTGCGCGCCAGCCTCGGCCAGCCCGATCTGACGCGGATCGAAATAAAGGCTGCTGACGGCAGTGAATTTCTGGCCGATCAGCGGCGCCACCACGCCGCCCCCGACGGCTCCAAAAAGGGCCAGCACAAACACCACCAGCCGGCGGCTCCAGATCGCCGCGATGCTGGAGCGGAGGTCGAGAAGCGCGGCGGCGGGCGCGGATGTGTTCTGCAGCGGCACATTGGCCACAGCCGGTTCTGGGGCCGCAGGCGGTTCTAGGGCCGCAGGCCGTACGGCGGCAGCGGCGGACGGCGGCTCGGATCGACGGATGTCTGCAACCCGTGCCGACGGTGGCACGAAAGGCGGTGGGGCTGGCTTGGGCTCGGGACGGGCGAAATCATCCGGACGAATAACCGGACTGCGCGGGCGCACGCCTTCCGACGCAGTCGGAGACGGCTCGTAACTGCGCCAGCCGGGCAGCCGGCTTACCCTGTTCCTGTCATAGTGACTCATACGCGCACTCGTGTCCCGCCCAGCGTGAAAGACTGAAGCCGAGGTGCTGCGACTTTAGAAATTCTTAGCTAACGGACCGTTAAGATAGGCGCAGCGACGTCGATGTTGCGATTTGCCGTGATTGCGAGGATAGCTATGAGGACGACACGACATCTGGCGGCGCTGCTGCTTGCGGCCGCCCTTATGCCGTCGCCGGCCTTTGCGGCCGGCGCGCCGTGTTATCGCGGCGTCAATCTTTCCGGCGGCGAATATGGCGAGCGCGGCGCCATCTACGGTACGAACTACATCTATCCGAGCGAGCAGACGATCCGCTATTTCGCCGAAAAGGGCATGACGATCATTCGGCTGCCCTTCCGCTGGGAGCGGCTGCAGCCGGCGCTCGGCGGGCGGCTGGACGAGGACGAACTCAAGCGGATCAAGGATACGGTCGGCCTGATCCGAAAGCGGGCCATGGCCGTTCTGCTCGACCCACATAATTTCGGCTATTACGATAAGGCGCAGATCGGCACCGCGCCGGCGACGGACGCTGCTTTCGCCGACTTCTGGGCAAGGCTCGCGGTCGAATTCGCCAATCAGGACGGCATTCTCTTCGGCCTGATGAACGAGCCGCACGACATCAAGGCCACCGACTGGCTCGATGCCGCCAACGCGGCGATCCGCGCCATCCGCGCCGTCGGCGCTCGCAACCTTATCCTGGTGCCGGGCACCGCCTGGAGCGGCGCTCACAGCTGGGAAGAGGATGTGATCGGCGGTGCCAACGGTACTGTCATGCTCGGCGTGCGCGACCCGCTCGATTTCTACGCTTATGAGGTCCATCAATATCTCGACGTCGATTCGTCGGGAACCCATGCCACCTGCGAAGGCGCCGCCACCGCGGTCGAGGCCATCACCGGGGTCACCGCCTGGCTGAAGCGGAACCATAAACGCGGTTTTCTTGGCGAATTCGGCGGTTCCGCCGACAAGGACTGCATGAGCGGCCTGACCAAGATCTACGCGACCATGTCCGGCAATAGCGATGTCTGGCTCGGCTGGTCCTATTGGGCGGCGGGCGAATGGTGGCCGGCGGACGAACCTTTCAACGTTCAGCCGGGCAAGGGCCCTGAGCGACCGCAGATGCGGCTTCTCGCCGCGTCGGCGAAAGCGGACGCCGGCGCCTGCACCGCCGTCAAGCCTGCGGGGAATTGAACGTGGCGACAGTCGATCAGAAGGCAGCGACTTTCACGGTGTCGGGCAACCGCCTCGACGCGGCCGGGGGGGCGTCTCGCGTCGATCATGCGGTGCTCTGGCTTGGCCTGCTTTCGATGCTCTATAACGGCATTCTTGCCTTCATCAACCACAACATCATGCCGCTTTCGATGACGCATGTCGCCGCCAGCGAAGGCCTGATTCTGGCAAGCGCGATCATCTACATCCTTCATAAGGGGATCTACGAGACGGATCTGCCGGGCTTCCTGTTCCTGCTGTTCACGCTTGTCGTGACCATCTATGTCAGCGTGCTCAACCGCATGCCGTTCGTCGATCATTTCCGCAACGTGCTGATCATCTTCTGCTTTACCGGCCTCGGCGGCTGGAGCAACGAGAGAACGATGAAGCTGGCCTTCCGCTGGGCAAGCCTTGCGGTGCTGATCTTCCTGATCTTCGAGATCATCAGCGTGCCCTTCTATGTCAGCATCGTGCATCCGTCCGATTATTTCGCCAATACGCGCGGGCTGCTGCCGCTGAGCTACAACACGACAGGCCTGTTCCAGAACGCTCTCGGCTTTCCCGAGCGCTTTTCCTTCGGCATTATCGACCATCGCTCGTCGTCGATTTTTCTCGAACAAGTGTCGCTTGCCAATTTTTGCGGCGTGATCGCGATCTACCTGATTTCCATGTGGGAAAGACTGGGGCGCTGGGACCGGCTGCTCTTCATCAGCACGGCGGTGCTGATCCTGGTGACGAACGATACGCGCACAATGCTGATCTTCTGTTTTGCCTGTATCGTCGGCTATTTCGTCTTTCCGAAGATCCCGAGGAATTTCAATCTGGCGCTAATGCCGCTGATCGTCGCCGCGGGGTTCGTCGTCTATACCCTCAAACCCAATGCGACGGGCGACAATTTCACCGGCCGCATCAACCTGACGATGAAGAAGATCATGGAGCTCGATCCTCTCGCCGTACTCGGGCTTTCGGTCGACAGGGTCGCCGAGTTCGCCGACAGCGGCTACGTGTACCTGATCTACGCGGCGACGATCTTCGGCGTCATCGCGCTCTGGCTGTTCGTCTGCCTCTTCCCCGCCGGCCGTACGGCGGCGCAGCGGCGATGCGCCCATTCACTTTCTCTTTTCATTTTTCTGAATATGATGATCGGGGGGACCGCCGTTTTCTCGATGAAGATTGCCGGCCTCTTGTGGTTCGTCGTCGGGTATATGCGCTTCCACGACAGCCCGCGCATCCGGCAGGGTCGTGCGGCAGATGTACTGAGTTGACCGTAGCGGCACGGTGGAAACCGGCGTCCGCGAGCCCGAGGAGCAAGACGCTTCGATGCTTGTCCAGCTTCAATATCTGCGCGCTGTTGCGGCGCTGATGGTCGTTTATTTCCATGCGATATTGCAGCTTGCCAAGGTCAATCCCGCCGTCGACGCCACGGCTTTTCTTTATGGCGAAACGGGCGTCGACATCTTTTTCGTGCTGAGCGGTTTCGTCATGTGGCTGACGACGAGCGGGCGCGCGATCAGCCCCAGCGATTTCGCCCGCCGCCGCATCAGGAGGATCGTCCCGCTCTATTGGCTGGCAACCTTGTTTTCGGCGGCCGTGGCGCTGGTGGCGCCTTCACTGCTGAAATCCACGGTGTTCGGCCTTCCGCATCTCATCGCCTCGCTGATGTTCCTGCCATGGGCCAATGCCGCCGATCCAAGCACGATCAGCCCTGTCGTCGTGCCGGGCTGGACGCTGAATTACGAAATGTTCTTCTATTTTGTGTTTGCCTTGCTGCTGCCGCTGTCGGAAGCCCGCCGGATTCCAGCGATGTTCGCCGTCTTTGCCGTGATCCTGATTGCCTGCCGGCTGCTGCCGGAAACGACGGCCACCCGGTTCTACGGTCAGCCCATCATGCTGGAGTTCCTCGCCGGCGTCGTGCTCGGCTGGCTTTACGGGCAGAAGGTCCTTCTGCCGAACCGCTGGGCATGGGCGGCACTGGCCACGGGTTTTGTGTTCCTCTTCGTCAACGAAGCGCTGATGCCGCCGGAGAGCCGGTTCTACGCCTGGGGAATCCCGGCGATCTTCATCATCTACGGGGCAGTTTCCATCGACTTTTCCCGGTTGCCGGTTCTGGCATGGCTGAACTATCTCGGCGACTGCTCCTACAGCATCTACATCACCCACGCCTTCACACTCGCTTTCCTGAGGGTGGCTTCGGACCGCCTGCCGATCGGCATCCTGCAGCAGCCGCTGCTCTTCGTGGTCCTGGCGCTGGTGCTTTCGTCGATC
Organism: Rhizobium sp. YTUHZ045; assembly: GCF_051124255.1. Taxonomy (NCBI): domain Bacteria; kingdom Pseudomonadati; phylum Pseudomonadota; class Alphaproteobacteria; order Hyphomicrobiales; family Rhizobiaceae; genus Rhizobium; species Rhizobium sp. YTUHZ045. The sequence goes on along the minus strand of NZ_CP101432.1, from coordinate 4,386,916 downwards.
GGCGGAGCAATCGTCCACGAAATCACCACGCCGCGCCGGAAAGTGGCGGCCGTGAGCCGTCCGCCGGCCTAACCCATCGGATTCACTTCCTGTCCTTCACATCCTTGGTTTCCCGCCTCTCGATGTCGCAAATTGCTCATCAGCTTTCAGCGACATGCTTTAGTTTCATTCACTGAAGGCGAGAATACACATCCGCGCGGCGCTGGCGGCACAGCGTTTTGAGCAACTTCTCCTAAGCTGATGTCGCGATGAGAGAACTTGCAGGAACGTGATGGTTTATCTTGCAATTTGTCGCATAAATGAAAGTGCGCCGGCCTATTCGCGGCACGGGCTTTGATCTATGCACGGGCTGCGGCCTCCAAGAGGGAAGAGGGAGAGACATGAAAAGCTATGTATTGACGGTATCCTGCAAGTCGACTCGCGGCATCGTTGCGGCGATTTCGAGCTATCTGGCCGACAAGGGCTGCAACATCATCGACAGCTCGCAGTTTGACGATCTCGATACCGGCAGGTTCTTCATGCGCGTCAGCTTCATTTCCGAGGAAGGACTTTCCGGTTCCGCAATCAGCGCCGATTTTGCCGCCGTCGCCGCGCCCTTCGCCATGGAATACGACTTCCACGACAGCGAGAGCCGCATGAAGGTGCTGTTGATGGTGTCGCGCTTCGGCCATTGCCTCAACGACCTGCTCTACCGCTGGAAGATCGGCGCCCTGCCGATCGACATTGTCGGCGTCGTCTCCAACCATTTCGACTACCAGAAGGTTGTGGTCAATCACGACATCCCCTTCCACCACATCAAGGTGACCAAGGAGAACAAGCCGCAGGCCGAAGCCCAGCTCGTCGACCTCGTCGAGCAGACCGGCACCGAGCTGATCGTGCTTGCCCGCTACATGCAGGTTCTCTCCGACCAGCTCTGTAAGCAGATGTCGGGCAAGATCATCAACATCCACCACTCCTTCCTGCCGAGCTTCAAGGGCGCCAACCCCTACAAGCAGGCCTACAGCCGCGGCGTCAAGCTGATCGGCGCAACCGCCCATTACGTCACTGCCGACCTCGACGAAGGCCCGATCATCGAGCAGGACACCGCCCGCATCACCCATGCGCAGTCGCCCGACGACTATGTCTCGATCGGCCGCGACGTCGAAAGCCAGGTGCTGGCGCGCGCCATTCACGCCCATATCCATCACCGCACCTTCATCAACGGCAACCGCACCGTCGTCTTCCCGGCCAGCCCCGGAAGCTACGCCTCCGAACGCATGGGGTGAGTCGGCCGAGGCCGCGCATCCCTTTTGCTGGCGGACAACAATCTCCCGTTGCCTGCCAGCTGCAAGTATTTGATTATCGCGCTTAAGGGGTAATCGAATCATACTGCGGGAGGGGTGTCATGACCGACGAGGCGCTTGTTGATCGCATGACGCTGCCGCGTCCCGACGTTACCGTTGCCGACGCGGAAGAAATCCTTCTTGCCCATTATAGCCTATCCGGCATTCTCTCCGAACTCGGCAGCCAGCAGGATCGGAACTACCGCCTCGACAGTGATCGCGGTCGATACGTCCTGAAGATCTGCCACGCCGCCTACGAGGCCCGCGAGCTCGAGGCGCAGAATGCCGCGCTCCATCATCTCAAGAGCCGGCAGGACGCGCCACGTGTTCCGAAGGTGATCGCCACGAATGACGGGCGGGAAATTGTCGTCCTTACGGTGCGCGGGCGGGACTATCAGGTCCGGCTGCTGGAATATCTGGAAGGCCAGGGACTGACGGAGATGAGATATGTGGCGCCGGCGTCCGTCGCGGCGCTTGGCGCGCTCTGCGCGAGACTGGCGCAGGCGCTTGCCGATTTCGACCATCCCGGCCTCGACCGTAGCCTGCAGTGGGATTTGCGACGCGCCGGCCCTGTCGCCGTACAGCTGCTATCCGCGATCACCGACAGCGCTGCCCGCGACCGGATCGCGAAAACCATGGTGATGGCCGTTCGCCGCATCCAGCCCTTGGCGCCGTCGCTTCGGCTTCAGGCCGTCCATCACGACGTCACCGGCGACAATGTCGTCGGCCATCGCGACGCCCGTGGCCACACGATCCCTGATGGCGTGATCGATTTCGGCGACATCATCCGCGGCTGGCTGGTCGGCGATCTTGCCGTCACCTGCGCTTCGCTGCTGCATCAGGCGAATGGCGATCCCTTTCATATCCTGCCCGCCGTCACCGCCTATCAGGCGATCTATCCGCTGACCGACGAAGAACTGAAAGCACTGTGGCCGTTGATCGTCGCACGCGCGGTCATCCTCGTCGCCAGCAGCGAACAGCAGATGTCGATCGATCCCGATAACGATTATGTCCGCAGCAATCTCGACCGCGAGCGGGCGATCTTCGATACGGCAATGTCGGTTCCTTTCGAACTCATGGAAGCTGCGATCCTCAAGGCCGCTGGCGCTGATGTCGCCGCCCCGTCGGCATCAGAATGGCTGCCCTTGCTGCCCGATATCGACCCCACCACGATCGCCTATGTCGACCTTGGCGTAGGAAGTGCGCATTTTTCCGCAGGCAACTGGCTGGACGCCGACATGGACTGGCGGCTGCTTGCCCGGGCTGCAACCGAAAACGGCACGGCGGCGACGCGCTATGGTGAATATCGGCTTTCCCGCGCTGCCCTCGGAAACACGAGGGCACAGGCGACCTTCGCCCTGCATGTCGACATCTGCCTTGCTGCAGGAAGCGCGGTCGCGGCGCCCTTTGCCGGCCGCATCGGCTGGAAGGACCAGCATCTGACACTGACGGACGACAGCATGACCTTGCACCTCGATGGGCTCGACCCTTTGATCGAGGGTGGGGTCGAGGATGGCGCCGTGCTTGCCGCCGGCGATCCGCTCGGTTCAGTTTTCGGAGAGACTTCGTCGCTCGGTGGCCTGCGCCTCCAGCTCTGCAGAGTCGTGGGCCTCGAGCCGCCGCTCTTTGCCACGCCGCGCGAGGCAGCCGCCTGGTCGGTGCTGTGCCCTTCGCCTTCATCCCTTCTCAGCCCGGGAGCGGATGCGCCGCAACCGGAGACCGCCGAACTGCTCGTCAGGCGGCAGGCTCATCTCGCCGGCGCCCAGAAGAACTATTATGCCGCGCCGCCGCAGATCGAGCGCGGCTGGAGGGAACATCTGTTCGATGTCGAGGGCCGCGCCTATCTCGACATGGTCAACAATGTCACGATTGTCGGCCACGGCCATCCCAGACTGGCGGCGGCAATCAACGCCCAATGGCTGCGGCTCAATACGAATTCACGCTTCCACTATGCGGCGATTGCGGAGTTTTCCGAGCGTCTCGCGGCGCTCGCGCCTGATGGCCTCGACGCGGTCTTCCTCGTCAACAGCGGCTCCGAGGCGAACGATCTGGCGATTCAACTGGCACAGGCCCATAGCGGCGCCCGCAACATGCTCTGCCTGCTCGAAGCCTATCATGGCTGGTCGGCGGCGAGCGACGCCGTCTCCACTTCAATCGCCGACAATCCGCTGGCGCTGACCACCCGACCGGATTGGGTGCATGCGGCCGTTTCGCCGAATACCTATCGCGGCGCGTTTCGCGGACCCGACACGGCGGCGAGCTACCTGGCCGCCGTCAAGCCGATACTCGAGACGATCGACGCCGGCGGCGAAGGCCTTGCGGGCTTCATCTGCGAATCGGTCTACGGCAATGCGGGCGGCATTCCGTTGCCGGAAGGATACCTGAAGGAGATCTACGCCGAGGTGCGCGCCCGCGGCGGGCTCTGCATCGCCGACGAGGTGCAGGTCGGTTACGGCAGGCTCGGCCATTATTGCTGGGGCTTCGAACAGCAAGGGGTCGTGCCCGATATCATCACTATCGCCAAGGGCATGGGCAATGGCCATCCGCTCGGCGCCGTCATCACCAGACGGGAGATTGCGCAGTCGCTGGAGAAGCAAGGGCCTTTCTTCTCCTCCACCGGCGGCAGCCCGGTCAGCTGCGTCGCCGGCATGACGGTGCTCGATATCATTGCTGAGGAGAAGCTGCAGGAAAATGTCCGCACGGTCGGCGATCATCTGAAAGCGCGGCTTGCCGCGCTGATCGATCGGCACGCGATCGCCGGCGCCGTCCACGGCATGGGTCTCTATCTCGGCCTGGAATTCGTCCGCGACAGAACGACGCTTGAGCCGGCGACGGAAGAGACGGCGGCGATCTGCGACCGGCTTCTCGAGCTCGGTGTCGTCATGCAGCCAACCGGCGATCACCAAAATGTGCTGAAGATCAAGCCCCCGCTCTGCCTCAGTATCCAAAGCGCGGATTTCTTCGCAGACATGCTGGAAAAGGTGCTCCAGGAAGGCTGGTGATCCATGCTTTCGGACGTTAACCAAATCGGTCATTTCGAGGCATCTCGATTTTTAACGATGAGGCCCATTGCCGGAATCAGACAGACTTCCTATTTCTGCTGCGGCGATCGAAAGAGTTTCGATTCTGTCATGCGAATTTTACGAAGAGCTGATATGTTTCCTTCTGTAAGTTCGGGCCAGAATGGAATGAATTTTTTCGGATCGTCGATATTTTGACACGTTTCGGAATATGTTTCCGACAGGCTGTCGAGTAATCTCTACTAAGTTAGTAGATATTGAAGACAGCAATCACCGGCCCCGGGACTCTTCCGGGACCATCGAGCGCAACGCCAACGAAAGGAACGAGACATGATAGACATCGAAATTCTCGCCACTCTCCTTGGGCGATCTGTGCTTGGCAATGACCGTCCGGGCGCCCTCTCCCGCCCGAACTGTCGAATGTGACGTTCGTCCTCCTTTCAACGGTACCAGACAAGTCAATTCGCCATGGCTGCGCATGCCCGCGCGGCAGGAGTTCTATCTATGAAGAAGCAAGTTATCGAATATGCAGGCGTTCCCGTCGGCATCGTTATCCCCGACGAAGATCGGCTGAAGTTCATCGCCGTGAAATTCCATGTCCACGACCTCGATGAGCAGCGGTTCGGTTCGCCCGACGAGGTGCGGCTGGCCATCCACGACCTGATGACCCGCCGTCATCCGAAGCCGCTTCATGCCTGACGGCATGCGGCCGCTACCGACTTTCGCGGCTTTTCCGATGTGACCGGTCCTGCCAGAAGGGCCGGTCTTGTTTTTTGAGGGCAATTGCAGTCCTATCGGCCGGATCAGCGCCACCAGGATCAGCCCTTGCCCGATCTTCTCAATCTGCTCACCGACATCGAAGGCGTTTCCGTCGGCCATGCGACCGACCTCGTGCTGGGATCCGGAGTCACGGTCATTGTCTTCGACGAGCCGGCGGTTGCCTCCGGCGCGGTGCTCGGCGGCGCGCCGGGCGGACGTGACACCGGCCTGCTCGACCCGTCGATGACCGTCAGTGCCGTCGATGCCTTCGTGCTCTCGGGCGGCTCGGCCTTCGGGCTCGACGCGGCCGGCGGCGTGCAGGCCGGCTTGCGCGAAGCCGGCCGCGGCTTTGCAGTCGGGCCAGTGAGGATTCCGATCGTACCGCAAGCGATCCTGATGGACCTGCTGAACGGGGGCGACAAGGATTGGGGCCTTCACTCTCCCTATCGTGAGATGGGTTATGCGGCATTGAAGGCCGCGACCAAGGGTGAATTTGCGCTCGGCACCGCCGGCGCCGGCACAGGGGCGACGACGGCCACTTTCAAGGGCGGGCTCGGCTCGGCCAGTGCCGTCAGCAGCGCCGGTCACCGCATCGGTGCGATCGTCGCCGTCAATGCGCTCGGTTCGGCAACGATCGCCGACGGGCCGCATTTCTGGGCGGCACCCTTCGAGAAAGACGGCGAGTTCGGCGGGCTCGGCATGCCTGCGACGACCGATCACCGGATGCGGCTCAAGGGAATGAGCACGCCGGCAACGACGATCGGCGCTGTCGTTACCGACGCGCAGCTGACGAAGGCGGAAGCGCATCGGCTTTCACTTGCCGGTCATGACGGCCTTGCCCGGGCGCTGCTGCCGGCACATCTGCCGCTCGACGGCGATACCGTCTTTGCCGCTTCGACCGCCAGACATTCCAGAAACGACATGGCAAGCCTGGTGGAACTTTGCCACCTCGCCACGATCGTGATGGCGCGGGCAATCGCGCGCGGCGTCTATATGGCAAGCGCCCTTCCGGCCGAAGGCGGACAAATAGCATGGCGAGACCGCTATGCTGAACGCCATTGATTGAATAGGGTCGCAACCTGATAGAATGGCGGAGACACGTGAATGCAGATCCTGGCGCTGATGTATTTTCGACGAGCTGGTGAGAACCGAATCATGTGCCGGGGGATATGATGAACAAGGTTTCGTTTGCGTCTTCGGGGCGCTTCATCAAGCGGCTTTCCCTCGGTGCTGCGTTGTCGGCCGGTCTCGTAGTGACGGCAATGACACCGGCTGAAGCGGCCAAGACCGCCCTCAATCTCGGCATGAGCGTCGAACCAACCGGCCTCGACCCGACGATCGCCGCACCGGTCGCGATCGGCCAGGTCACCTGGCAGAATGTGTTCGAGGGGCTGGTGACGATTGATCAGACCGGCAAGGTCCAGCCGCAGCTGGCGAAAAGCTGGGAAATCTCGGCCGATGGCCTGATCTATACCTTCAAGCTGCGGACCGGCGTCAAATTTCATGACGGCGAAGCATTCGATGCCGCTGCCGCCAAGTTTTCGCTGGACCGCGCCCGCGGGGCGGATTCGGTAAACCCGCAGAAGCGCTTCTTCGCCTCGATCGCCTCGATAGAGACGCCAGACGCCGAAACGCTGGTGCTGCATCTCTCGGCGCCGACCGGCAGCCTGATCTATTGGCTCGGCTGGCCGGCATCCGTCATGGTCGCCCCGAAGACGGCCGACAACGACAAAGTGACGCCGATCGGCACCGGTCCCTTCAAATTCGCCAGCTGGACGAAGGGCGACAGGGTCGAACTCGTCAGGAATGGCGACTACTGGAACGAGGATGCGTTTGCCAAGCTCGAGAAGGTGACCTTCCGCTTCATCGCCGATCCGCAGGCGCAGGCGGCCGCGCTGAAATCCGGCGATCTCGACGCCTTTCCGGAATTTGCCGCGCCCGAGCTGATGAGTTCCTTCGAAGGCGACACCAGACTCATCACCAAGGTCGGCAATACCGAACTCAAGGTCGTCGCCGGCATGAACAATGCGAAGAAGCCCTTCGACGACAAGCGCGTCCGCCAGGCGCTGATGATGGCGATCGACCGCCAGACGGTGATCGACGGGGCGTGGTCCGGCCTCGGCACGCCGATCGGCAGCCACTACACGCCGAACGATCCGGGCTACAAGGACATGACCGGCGTGCTGCCCTATGATGTCGAAAAAGCAAAGGCGCTGCTTACTGAAGCCGGCTACCCCAATGGCTTCACCTTCACGATCAAATCGCCGCAGATGGCCTATGCGCCGCGCAGCGCCCAGGTAATGCAGGCGATGTTTGCCGAGATCGGCGTGACAATGAACATCGAGCCGACGGAATTCCCGGCAAAATGGGTTCAGGACGTGATGAAGGATCGCAATTTCGACATGACGATCGTCGCCCATGCCGAACCGCTCGACATCGACATCTATGCGCGCGATCCCTATTATTTCAATTATAAGAACCCGGCCTTCGACGCGCTGATGAAGAAGGTCCAGGAGACGGCCGATCCTGCGGCGCAGAATGCGATCTATGGGGAGGCGCAGAAGATTCTCGCCGAAGACGTGCCGGCGCTCTACCTTTTCGTCATGCCGAAACTCGGTGTCTGGGACAGGAAGTTGAAGGGGCTATGGGAGAACGAGCCGATTCCCTCCAATGTGCTTTCCGGTGTTTCCTGGGACGAGTGAGCGGTAAGCTCGGTAGGGGTGCGATGAGGTGATGGCCTTGGGGAGATCCGATATACATTTGGCCGATATGGCACGCAGCCCTCTCCCTCCCTCACCAGGCCAGTTCAGTCCGGGCCGGCATTGTTTGGTTTTGTTGACGTATGGTATTCCTGGCATGGGCATCTGCGCGCTGATTGCCTCCTCCCGCCAGCCTCACGCTCCGTCATGCTCGGGCTTGACCCGAGCATCCACACCACATCCATCAACAGCAGTGGCATGGATCCCAGGCTCAAGGTCTGGGACGGAAAGTGAGGTTGGCGTTCTCGCCAAACTTGCCGCCGGCGCGTCGGGTGCTCCGCGTGAGGGCAAAAGGGGCGTGCCGCGTCCCACCGCAGTCGTTCTCGACCCCATATGATCACCCTCCTCGCCCGCCGCTTCACCGGCCTCATCCTCACACTTCTCATCGTCTCGCTGCTGATCTTCGCCCTCATGGATCTTCTGCCCGGCGACCCCGCCTCGATCATGCTCGGCACCTCGGCAAGCCCGGAGACGCTGGCGGCGTTGCGCCACGAGCTCGGCCTCGACCAGCCGCTCATCCTGCGTTACGGCCAATGGCTCGCCGGCGTGCTATCGGGCAATCTCGGCCAATCCTACACCTATGGCGTCCCGGTCGCCGGATTGATCGTCGAGCGGCTGGCGGTGACGCTGCCGCTGGCGCTGATGGCAATCGTGCTGTCGGTGGCGATTGCCCTGCCGCTCGGCGCACTGGCCGCTTCGCGCCGCGGCGGCGTCTTCGCCATCATCGCAACGCTCTTTTCGCAGGTCAGCATCGCCGTGCCCGCCTTCTGGGTGGCGCTGCTCATGATCATCCTGTTCTCGACGCTGCTCGGACTGATGCCGGCGGGCGGCTTTCCTGGCTGGCACGAGGGGTTTCTGCCGGCATTGCAGGCGCTCGTCATGCCGACCGTCGCGCTGGCGATGCCGCAGGCGGGGGTGTTGACGCGCGTCGCACGTTCGGCGGTGATCGAGGCGATGCATGAGGATTTTGCCCGCACCGCGGTGGCCAAGGGGCTGTCGAGCAGTGCGGTGCTGTGGCGGCATATCGTGCCGAATGCGCTGATCCCGATTCTGACGATGATCGGGTTGCAATTCACCTTTCTGGTCGCCGGCGCGGTGCTGGTGGAAAACGTCTTCAACCTGCCGGGGCTCGGGCGGCTTGCGCTTCAGGCACTCTCCCAGCGCGACGTCATCGTCATGCAGGATGTCGTGCTGTTCTTCGCAGGCTTGGTCATCGTGGTGAACTTCGTCGTCGATCTCTCCTATCTGGCGATCGACCCCAGGATGAGAAAGGCGGCCTGAAACATGGCCCAGATCGTATCCCCCGCCATTGCGTGCCGCCGAAGAACTGCCAGCCTTAGCCGGCGAATGAACCTCATCGCGGGCACTGTCATCATTGGCTTGCTGGTCGCCGTTGCGCTGCTGTCGCTCGTCTGGACGCCGCTGCCGCCGGCGAAGATGCAGATCATCCATAAACTGCAGCCGCCGCTTGCCTTCGGCTTGCTCGGCACGGATCAGTTCGGCCGCGACGTGGCATCGATGCTGATGGCCGGATGCTGGAACTCCCTGTCGATCGCCATCACTGCGGTTGCGATCGGCGGGACGCTCGGCTCGATATCAGGCATTTCCGCAGCGGCGATCCGCGGTCCAGCCGAAGCGCTGCTGATGCGCATCTGCGACGTCATCTTCGCCTTGCCGCCGATCCTGTCGGCCATGGTGCTCGGCGCTTTTCTCGGCCCGGGGCGGTTCACCGCAATCACCGCGATCGCCGTCTTCATGATTCCGGTCTTTGCACGGGTGACGCTGGCAACCTCGCTGCAGGCCTGGAGCCGCGATTATGTGACGGCGGCACGCGCGATCGGCAATACGCGCCTGACCATTTCGCTGCGCCATGTGCTGCCGAACATCATCAGCCAGATCATCGTGCATGGGACAATCCAACTCGGGCTGGCGATCCTGACCGAGGCCGGCCTCAGCTTTCTCGGGCTCGGCATGGCGCCGCCGGCGCCGACATGGGGCCGAATGCTTGCGGATGCGCAAACCTATCTGGCATTGGCCCCCTGGCTGGCAGTCCTGCCCGGCCTTGCCATCGCGCTCACCGTGCTCGGCTTCAACATGCTCGGCGACGGCTTGCGCGATCTTCTCGATCCACGCGAGGCGAGCCGCTGATGGCCGAAACCGACCTTACCATCCGTGAACTCAGGCGACGCTTCGCCGATAAGAGCCTCTCGCCGCTCGAATACTGGCTCTCCCTCGAAGACCATATCGCCGCCTGGGAGCCGTCGATCTCAGCACTCTACCTCTACGACCCGGAGGCGGCGCGCGTGCAGGCGAAAGCTTCGACGGAGCGCTGGGCGAAGGGACGAACGCTCGGCACGCTCGACGGCATCCCGGCAACGCTGAAGGAACTGATCGCGACGGAGGGGCAGCCGGTGCCGCTCGGCACCAGGGCGGTGGAACTGAAGCCGGCGGAGGCTGACGCGCCGGCTGCCGCGCGGCTGCGCGAGGACGGCGCGGTGATTTTTGCCAAGACCACCTGCCCGGATTACGGCATGCTTTCCTCCGGCCTGTCGAGCTTTCATCCCCTCAGCCGCAATCCCTGGAACATTGCGCAGAATCCCGGCGGATCGAGCGCCGGCGCCGCGGCCGCGGCCGCGGCCGGTTACGGGCCGCTGCACATCGGCACGGATATCGGCGGTTCGGTGCGGCTTCCTGCCGGCTGGACCGGCATCTTCGGCTTCAAGCCGAGCCACGGGCGCATTCCGGCCGATCCCTATTATGTCGGGCGCTGTCTCGGCCCGATGACGCGCACTGTCGAGGACGCCGCTTTTTCCATGGCGACATTGTCACGGCCCGACTGGCGCGACGGGACCAGCCTGCCGCCCAACGATTTCGACTGGATGGATTTCGTTGTCGACATGTCAGGCATGAAAATCGGCCTGATGCTCGATGCCGGCTGCGGGTTTGCTGTCGATGATGAGATCAGGGTCGCGGTCGAATCGGCAGCGAAACGTTTCGAGAAAGCCGGCGCGACCATCGTCTCCGTTCAACCGGTGCTAACGCGCGCGATGCTTGACGGGCTCGACACGTTCTGGCGCGCTCGCCTGTGGAGCGATATCGCAGGGCTCAACGAAGAGCGGCGCGATAGCATCCTACCCTATATCAGAGATTGGGCGAAGGCCGGCGCCGGTATTAGCGGCGTCGATGCAGTCAGAGGCTTCAATCAGACGATCGAAATGCGCAGGAGTTGCGGGCGGCTGTTCACCACGGTCGACGCCCTGCTTTCGCCGACCAACCCCATCATCTCCTATCCGGCCGAGTGGGCATCGCCGACCAATGATCCGACGAGACCGTTCGAACATATCGCCTTCACCGTACCGTGGAACATGTCGGAGCAGCCGGCCGCGTCGATCAATTGCGGCTTCTCCCGGTCGGGCATGCCGATCGGGCTGCAGATCGTCGGACCGCGTTTCGACGACATGCGGGTGCTGAGACTGTCGAAAGCTTTCGAGGATTGGACCGGCGGCTTGAGCATCTGGCCGCAGCGGCCGATCACTTAGCCAAACGGGCGGCGATAGCCCGTCGGCCGTTGGTACAGCGAGCCGATGCGCTCGACGGCCGCCTCGAAATTCTCACGCGCCACCGTCATGCTATGGCCGTTGGCGTGGAGAATGGTTTGGGGATCTTCGAATATCGCGACATGGCCTTTCCAGAACACCAGGTCGCCGCGGCGGATTTCGGAGCGGTCGATCGGTTCGCCGAGTCCGGCCGCCTGCATGTCGGTGTCACGCGGCGCCAGTCTGCCCACCATCAGCATCGCCAGCTGGATGAGGCCGGAGCAATCGATGCCAAGGCCGGATCGGCCGCCCCAGAGATAGGGCGTCTCGAGGAAACGGGCGGCGATCGCGACATAATCGGCACCGTCGAGAGCGCCGATCGGCTGCACGTGCCTGGCGAAGATTGCCGTGCCGTCCGGCAGCACGACGTAGCGGTTGCCGCGCACTTCTGCCTCGCCGGTGATGTGAACGCGGCTTCCCATTGACAGAATGGCGTGGTGCGGCTTGCGCAGTTCCGGCTCCGGATAGAGGAAGGTGCGCTGGACGGTGACGATGTGGGTCGGCGCCGGCCCGGTTTGCGAGAGCGCCTCTGCCTTGAGATAACCGACATAGCCGTCGGAGGCAGCTTTTACCCAGCACCAGCCGTCGGCACGATCGAAAACGGTCACCTCCTCGCCGAGGAGCAGTTCCGTATCGATGCCGCGGGCAAGTTCCGGCTCTGGGCGCAGGGCAACGACGGGAACGGCAACACGCGCTGCGGCGCCTTCCACGAAGCGCGATGCCTCCACCTTGCCCTTGAGCCCCGCTTCCGCGAGATCCGGCCGATAGGCATGCAGGCGGCGGTCGAGCATCATCATTTATGTCCCTTTCAGATCGCCCTTTTAGATCGGTAGGCGCCGGCCCTGATCCCGGACGAGATCGCCGAGCTTTTCCAGGTAAAGCGCACCGCCGACGGTACGTTTGATGATCACATTACGACGGTCGGCATCGTCGCGCACGCGATCAACCAGGCCCATCTCACCCATCGTATCCAAGGCGCGAGTAATGACCGGCTTGGTGACGTTGAGCGTGGCGGCAAGCCCGCGCACCGTGTGGGGCGGCGGCACCAGGTAAATATGCAGGAGGATCGCCATCTGGCGCAATGTCAAATCGCGGTCGTCATGACGAACCTGGTCGAGCGCCACGCCATGCCAGAGCCCCAGCGCCTGCGAGGCGGTCAGTTCGATCGGCACGGCCCCTCCGGAAATCGTTACGCTAGCGTTTCATTTTCCGGCAGTTGCCGTGGACATGCAAGTGGTGGCGGGAACTGCCGTCCGGCAGGGTGAATAAAATTTTAACGATCGGCCGCCAGGCGCAGTGCGCAACAGAGTCGTGCAAATGCGCCTTAGCATTATCCAGGAGGCGTCAGCGCAGGCTGGTGCGAATATGGTGAAAGAGCGCGCGGATCGCCTGTGCCTCGCCGCCGCCTGGCGAATGTGGCCGTTCGGACGGAGCCCAACCGTAAATATCGAAATGCGCCCAGCTCTTGGTCTTGCTGACGAAGCGCTTGAGGAAAAGCGCGGCGGTGATCGACCCCGCCATGCCGCCGGCCGGGGCATTCGTCAGGTCGGCGAATTTGGCGCGGACATCTTTTTCGTAGCCAGCATAGAGCGGCAGGCGCCAGATCGGATCATCCGTCTCCAGGCTTGCTTCGGTCAGGTCATGGGCCAGATTGGCATCATCGGTGAAGAAGGGCGGAAGATCCGGACCGAGGGCAACGCGGGCAGCCCCCGTCAGCGTCGCCATGTCGATCAAAAGTTCGGGCTCTTCCTCGTCGGCATAGGCAAGCGCATCGGCCAGGATCAAACGGCCTTCGGCGTCAGTATTGTCGATCTGGACGGTCAGGCCCTTTCGGCTGCAGTAAATGTCACCGGGGCGGAAGGCATTGGAGGAGATGGCGTTTTCGACGACCGGTACGATGACGCGCAGATCGACCTTCAGCTTGGCGTCCATGATCATCAGGGCCAGTCCCATGACATTCGCCGCGCCGCCCATATCCTTCTTCATCAGCAGCATCGAGGCGGCAGGCTTGATGTCGAGACCGCCGGTATCGAAGCACACGCCCTTGCCGACGAGCGTCACCTTGCGATGACCCTTCTTGCCCCAGCGCAGCTCAAGCAGACGCGGCGCGTCAGCGCTGGCGCGGCCGACAGTGTGAACCAGCGGGAAATTTTGGGTGAGCAGTTCATCGCCGGTGATGACCGATAGTTCCGCCTTGTAATGTCCTGCCAGGGCGCGGAAAGCGGCCTCGAGCTGCTCCGGTCCCATGTCGTTCGTCGGTGTATTGATGAGGTCGCGGGCAAGAAAGACGCCGGCGAGCTGGCGCTTGATATCGGCGCCGTCGGCATCGCGGGGGATCATCAAGGTCGCTGCCGACGACTTTTCCGATTTGTAGCGATCGAAACGGTAGCTGCCGAGCCCGAAGCCGAGGGCAAGGCGATTTGCCGTCAGCGGCGCGGTCTCAATGTGCCAGTCGCCGGCGGGCAGCGCACGGGCCAGCCTGCCGGTGATGTAGGGCTGTTCGGACGGGTTGGTCCCCAGGCCGAAAAGCGCACCGCCGAGCTGGCCGTCGGAAGTCGGGATCAGCAAGAGCGAGCCGCTTTCGGCCTTGTAGCCTGCCTTACGCGCCCAATCGAGCGCAATCGGATCGATCGTGCCGGTTTCGATATGGGCAGGGGTGACGGCAAAGATCGGCAGCGTCGAGCCGCCCTTCGTGTTGAAGGGAGTCGGTCTTTCGATGAACTGATAGGGGGCCATGATTGTCCTTCGGCGGTCGTCAGGAATCGTTCCTTAACGGTCTGTTAGGGTTAACAGACTATTGCTGGAGCGAAGATTGCGTCAAACCTTTCCCTGTTCCGCTTCGAGGTCAGGCGCCGATTTCGGAATCAGGAACGCAACATGCCTGCCTCGCGCATCACCATATCCACCAACCGTATCCTGCAGGGCGCAGCAGCTTCGCTGATCATCCTCACTCTTGCCGGCTGCTCGACGACGGCCAAGGACCGGATGACGACAGGCTCGGTGCCGAAGCTTACCAAGCCGGTCGAAGAGATGGATGCGACCGAGCTGCGCTCGGCGACGGACCGGATCGGCCAGGCCTATGAAAAAAACCCGCGCGATCCCGTCAACGGCGTCAACTACGCCAACCTGCTGCGCATGAGCGGCCGCGACGCGCAGGCGCTCGCCGTCATGCAGCAGGTGGCGATCGCCAATCCGGGCGACCGCAATGTGCTGGCCGCCTATGGCAAGGCGCAGGCGGCGGCCGGGCAGTTGCAGCAGGCGCTCGACACGATCGGCCGCGCCCAGACACCCGATCGTCCCGACTGGAGGCTGATCTCGGCCGAAGGCGCAATCCTCGACCAGATGGGCCGGGCAAGCGAGGCCCGGCAGCGCTACCGTGACGCGCTCGACATTCAGCCGAATGAACCTTCCATCCTTTCCAACCTCGGCATGTCCTATGTGCTGACGGGCGATCTGCGCACGGCCGAAACCTATCTGCGCTCCGCCGCCGGCCAGCCGACCGCCGACAGCCGCGTCCGGCAGAATCTTGCCCTCGTCGTCGGCCTTCAAGGGCGTTTTGCAGAA
Source organism: Rhizobium sp. YTUHZ045 (assembly GCF_051124255.1). Classification (NCBI taxonomy): domain Bacteria; kingdom Pseudomonadati; phylum Pseudomonadota; class Alphaproteobacteria; order Hyphomicrobiales; family Rhizobiaceae; genus Rhizobium; species Rhizobium sp. YTUHZ045. The sequence goes on along the minus strand of NZ_CP101432.1, from coordinate 4,371,896 downwards.
GCCGAACAGATCGCGCGGCGGGAGCTTTCGCCGCAGCAGGCCGATGCCAACGTGGCCTATCTCAAGGGTATGCTCTCGCAGCAGAATTCCTGGCAGAAGCTCGCTGCCAAGGACAAGGCGCCGAGCGCAGCCGGTGACAGCAACACCAACTGACCTCGTCATTTTGCCGGATGACCAGGCCTTCTCCGCCTGATCTACCTGACGCTGAGGCCCGAAAGAATGAGCCGCAGACCAAGACCGCCCATCACCGCACTGGCGGCCCGGTCGATCCAGCCCTTGGCATGGAGATAGAGCCGCCGCGGGTGGCGGGCCGAAAAGGCGAGAGCCACGACCGAATACCACCCCGCCTCCACCGCGAAAACGCCGACCGGCAACGCGACGAGAAGATCGAGCGGCACCGTCCGCGGCAGAAGCGCCGCAAAAAGGCTGGCGTAGACGATGATGGTCTTCGGGTTGCTGAGCTGCGTCAGCAATGCGGTCATGAAGCTGCGAACGGGCGCGCGATGGCCATTGGCGGCATCGGAGAGCTCGATCGGCTTTGCGGCGCCTCGCCAGATAGTGACGGCGATGTAGAGGAGATAAGCACCGCCCGCCACCTTGAGCATCACATAGAGCCATTCGAATTGCGACAGCAATGCAGTCAGACCGGCGAGCGCCAGACCGGCGAAAACGACGCCGCCGGCGCCCATGCCGAATGCGGCCGCAAGTCCATCCAGCCGCGAACGCGAGATGGCGATCCTGGAGACGACGACGAAACTCGGGCCGGGGCTCATCGCGCCGACGACCAAGGCTGCCATGATGCTGATGAAAATGCCTGCGGAAGACATCGGAACCTCTCTTTCGGAATCGGATAGCGCTGGGGCGGTCACTTCCGTGCTTCCGACCCCATCCCGTTTACCAGCTATGCCAGCGCCGGTCACGCGGGTCGAAGTGGCCCCTGCGGTTCAGAACCTATCCGCCACCTGAATGCCGGCCGGGCCGAGAATGACCGCGATCAGCACCGGCAGGAAGAACAGGATCATCGGCACCGTCAGTTTCGGCGGCAGAGCGGCCGCCTTCTTTTCCGCCTCGTTCATCCGCTCGTCGCGTCCTTCCTGGGCGAGAACGCGCAGCGCCTGCGCAACCGGCGTGCCGTAGCGGTCCGCCTGGATCAGCGCCTGGGTCACCGAGCGCACCAGCTCGAGCTGCGTGCGCGCGGCGAGATTATCGAGCGCCACACGGCGATCCGGCAGGAAGGAGAGTTCGGCGGTGGTCAACACCATCTCCTCGGCAAGCGGCGGCGACTGCTCGCCGAGCTCCTCCGACACGCGACGCATCGCCGCCTCCATCGAGATGCCGGATTCGACGCAGATCAGCATCAGGTCCAGCGCATCGGGCCAGGCGCGCTTGATCGAGTACTGTCGCTTGCTCATGCGGTTGGAGATATAGATATTCGGCGCATAAAAGCCGAGATAGGCGATGCCGATGACGGCGAGCATACGCATGGGCATGCCGCGATCAGCAAGGCCGCCGAGACCGAAGACCCAGAAGGCGGCGAGCGCTAGGAAGAGAAAGGGCAGCAGGAAGCGAGCGACGAGAAAGGTATTCAGCGCATTTTCCGAGCGAAAACCGGCGGCGCGCAGCTTGTTGACCGTGTTTTCGTCGACGAGCGCCTTACGCAGATTGAAGCGTTCGACAATCTGGCGGACGGAGCGGTTGTTCTGGTTCCTGAGCGAAGTCTTGCCGGCTCCAGGTTCCGTGTTCATACGGGCGCGTTCGCGGGCGCGGATCTGCTCGCGCTCGGTCGAGACCGCTTTCATGCGCTTGTTGAGATCTCCACGCTCGAAGAAGGGGACGGCGATCGTGTAAAAAGTCGCAAAGACGGCGATCGCGACGAAAACAGCGATCAGCATGCTCGGATTGGTCAGCGTTGCGGCAAGATCCTGCGACATGGTGCTTCTCTCCCGCTAGATGTCGAAATTGACCATGTTGCGCATGACGAGGATGCCGATAGACATCCAGACCGCCGAGGCGCCCATGATGAAATGGCCGCGCGGATCGGTGAAAAGAACGATCATGTAGTTCGGCGAGGTGAGGTAAACGAGGGTCGCGACGATAAAGGGCAGAGCACCGATGATGACGGCCGACGCCTTGGCTTCCATCGACAGTGCCGAGACCTTGGCCTTCATCTTCCTGCGCTCGCGCAGCACCTTTGACAGGTTGCCGATCGCTTCGGAGAGATTGCCGCCGGCCTGAGACTGGATGGCGATGACGATCGCGAAGAAGTTGACTTCCTGGAGCGGCATGTGAAGCGTCATGCGGGCGCAGGCGTCGGGAATGCTGAGGCCAACCTGCTGGGCCTCGATCACCCGGCGAAATTCGCTCTTGACCGGCTCAGTGCCTTCGGTCGCGATAAGGCGGATCGCATCGTTGAGCGGCAATCCCGATTTGATCGAACGGGTGATGACATCGAGCGCATTGGGCAACTCGTTGAGGAACTTGTTCTGGCGGCGCTTGATCAGGAAACCGATGACCCAGCGCGGCAGACCGAGTCCGGCCACGAAAGCGATGCCGATCATGACCATCCACGACGCGCCGATGATGTAAGCCATGAACAGCAGCACCGAAGCGAAAATGGCGCTGAAGAGATAGAACTGCGTCAGCGTGATCGTCAGGCCGGCCTGCACCAGCCGCGATTTCATCGACAGCGTCTTCTTGGTCTTTTCGTTCTGGCGCTTTTCTAGATCCTTCAGGTTGTCCTGCACCGATTTGCGCCGCTTCGACATCTCCTGCACGCGGTCGCGGGCAGCCTTGACCTTGGCGCGGTCGACCTCAGCCGATTTGACACGGTTGATGCGGCTTGCCGATTTCTTGTCGGCCTCGATCCGGGAAAACAACAGGGCATAGGCGACCGCCGCGGCGGATACAGCGGCTAGGACGACGATTGCCAGGACTAGCGGATCGAATCCGAACATCACCCTATTCCTTCGATTTCGCTTCCATCGCGTCGAGGGCAGCGGCCAGGCGCTTTTCCTCGTTGAAGTAACGAGCCCGATCCCAGAAATGCGGTTTGCCGACGCCGGTCGACATGTGCCGGCCGATCAGTCGGCCGCCCGCATCCTCGCCCTCGATCTCGTAGCGCATCAGATCCTGGGTGATGATGACGTCGCCTTCCATGCCGATCACCTCGGTAATCTGGGTGATGCGGCGCGAACCGTCACGCAGGCGTGCCGCCTGGATGATAACGTCGACGGAGGTTGAGATGATCTCGCGGACCGTCTTTGCCGGCAGCGAGAAGCCGCCCATGGCGATCATCGATTCGATACGGCTCAGGCATTCGCGCGGCGTGTTGGCGTGGATCGTGCCCATCGAGCCGTCGTGACCGGTGTTCATCGCCTGCAAGAGGTCGAAGACTTCAGGTCCGCGCACTTCGCCGACGATGATGCGTTCGGGACGCATGCGCAGGCAGTTCTTGACGAGATCGCGCATGGTGATCTCGCCCTCGCCTTCGATATTCGGCGGACGCGTTTCCAAACGCACGACATGCGGCTGCTGCAGCTGCAGTTCCGCCGTGTCCTCGCAGGTGATGACGCGCTCATCCCGGTCGATATAGTTGGTAAGGCAGTTCAGGAGGGTCGTTTTACCGGAGCCCGTGCCGCCTGAGATGATGACGTTGCAGCGCACGCGCCCGATGATCTGCAGCACGGTCGCGCCTTCCGGCGTGATCGCGCCGAAACGGACGAGCTGATCGAGCGTCAGCTTGTCCTTCTTGAACTTGCGGATGGTGAGCGCCGGCCCGTCGATCGACAGCGGCGGCGCGATGACGTTGACGCGCGAGCCATCGGGCAGGCGCGCGTCGCAGATCGGGCTCGATTCATCGACGCGACGGCCGACTTGGCTGACAATGCGCTGGCAGATGGACAGAAGCTGCGCATTGTCGCGGAAGCGGATTTCCGATTCGATCGTCTTGCCGCCGACTTCGATGAAGGTCTGGCCGGCGCCGTTGACCATGATGTCGGCGATGTCGTCGCGCGCCAGCAAGGGCTCCAGCGGACCGTAGCCCAGAACGTCATTGCAGATATCCTCGAGCAGTTCTTCCTGCTCGGAGATCGACATCGCAAAATTCTTGATGGTGATGATGTCGTTGACGATGTCGCGGATTTCCTCGCGCGCGCTCTCGCCATCGAGCTTGGAAAGCTGCGAGAGATCGATCGTGTCGATCAGCGCGGAAAATACCTGCTGTTTGGTATCATAATATTCGTCGGTGCGAACCGGCCGCTTGCGCTGCGGCGCCTGCATCGGCGGCGGCGTCACCTGCTGGCGCAAGGGTTCGCGCTGGGGTTCGACGAGGACGGCAGGAGAAGAAGCCACGGCGGCGGCGGCCGGGGCCGGCGGAGGAGGAGGAGCTATTGCGCCTCCGGCCTTTCCGAAACCTTCGTTTCCGCGTTTTCCAAACATGCCGCTTAATCCGATCTCTTCATTCTACATCTACTTCCGCTTCAGGAGGCCGAGCAGGCCGCCCTTCTTCGCCTTCTTGATGGCGACCCGGCCGGTGACGATGTGCGATATCTGCGAAAAGGTTTCGGCCGTCGGCGACTTCGGATCGACTTCCGAGATCATCCGGCCGCTGTTGGCGGCGTTGCCGAAGAGGTTGATGTCAAAGGGAATGATCGCGATCGGATCGATCTCCAGCGGCTCACAGAAATCCGACGGCGATATCTCCGGACGTTTCGGCATGCCGACCTGATTGAGGATCAGATGCGGCGGCTTGTCATTCGGCCGCATCTTGCGCAGCGCGTCCAGCATGTTTTTGGTGTTGCGCAGGTTGGCAAGGTCGGGAACCGCGGTGATGACCACCTCGTCGACACTCGCCAAAACCGTGCGCGTCCACTCCGACCACGCGTGCGGGACGTCGAGCACGGTGACGGGCGCGCTGCGCTGCAGGACATCGAGCACCGGCTGGAAAGCCTGGCCATCGAAATCATAAGCGCGGTCGAGCAGCGAGGGTGCGGCAAGCAGGGAAAGGTGCTCGGAGCATTTCGTCAGCAGGCGGTCGAGGAAGACCTCGTCGAGCCGATCGGGCGCAAAGACCGCTTCGGCGATGCCCTGTGCCGGATCCTGATCGAAGTCGATATTGGCCGTGCCATAGGGCAGGTCGAGATCGGCGAGGATCGTCTCGGTGGAGAAAAGATTGGAAATACCAAAGGCGCAATTATGCGCTATGGTCGAGGCGCCGGTGCCGCCTTTCGAGCCGATGAAGGCGATGCTGCGGCCGAGCGGCTCGGCTTCCGGATCGACGAAGATCGAGGCCATTGCCGCCAGAATGTCGGGCATGGCGACCGGCTGAACCATATATTCGGAAATGCCGTTGCGGATGAGTTCGCGATAGAGTCCAATATCATTGTAGTAGCCGACGATCACGACCTTGGTGCTGGGGTCGCAGACGGCGGCGAGCGGCGCAAGTTCGCCCAGCAGACTTCCGGAATTGGCTTTGGTCTCGAGGATGATCAGGTTCGGCGTCGGAATGCCGGCAAACATATTGGCGGCAGCGGCTATGCCGCCGCTGGTGATGCGCATGCTCACCTTCGCCATGCGCCGATCATTGGCGCAGCGTTCCATAACATGCTGCAGGGGCTCGCTCTCGCAAAAAGCGTGAACGGAGATGCGCGGCAGCGGCCGCATAGTTTCCAGATCCGCCATGCGCACCGCCTCCTCGGCATGGCGAAGCTCGCTGGGGTTCCTGATTTCGTATTCGATCGTGCTCATCGTCCCGTTCCGCCTCAGAAGCTGCTGTCGCTGCCGGCGACATCCTCGATCGTCGATGTCGTCGTCCGGTATTCCTGGATGGCGTTGTTGCGTCGCTGCGCATCGATCGGGGTCATGCCGCGAGGCGCCACCAGGTCCTCGGGATTGGCGATCTGGGCGGCGAGGTTGTTTTGCGATGCACAGCCGAAATTATAATAATTCTGGTTGGCGAGATCGTTCGAGATATCCTTCGGCCACTGGCCGCATTGCGTGGTGACCGCGGTCGTGCCGGTAAAGCTCAGCCGGATCGGCGCGGCATCGCCGGCACCGGCAGCGGCATAGGAGGTATTGATGATCTTCGAGCTTGCGATCCCTCTCGCCGCCAGTTCGGCACGCACCTGGTTGCGCAGCTGATAGGCGGCCGCGGAATTGGGCGAACCTTCCGGCGACAGGACGTAAACCGGGCCCGAGGCGCGTGATATGTAGTTTGCAGCAAAGCCGCGGATGAGGTCGCGCTGGGCGATGGTCAGGCGGCGGTCGGTCGAGGCGACGGGTATATCCACCGTCTGCTCGGCCTCCGTGACGATGATCGGATGGCGGGCGCGGTAGTCGTCAGGAATCCCGCCTGTCGTCAGCTGGTCATGCGGACCGGCGCATCCGGACAGGATCGCCACCGACATGATCACCGTGGTGAAAAGCGCCCTGGAGTAACCGAGGCGGTGTGTCGTCGCATTGATATGGGCCATCGCCTGATCTCTGTTCTGTGCCATTGCTGCCGACCGTGCCCCGCTCATTTGTAGATGAACCCGATCGAGCCGTGGAACTGCGCGTCGGCGACGGGCGCCTCGCGGCGGCCATAGACCTTGTTCACACGGTTGAGGAAGAAGGTTGCGCCGTCATTCTCAGGGCTGAAATTGTCATCCGGCCGGTTGAGCTGATTGCGCGCCACCGGACGCACCAGGTAGGGGGTCGCGATGATGACGAGCTCGGTTTCCTGGCGCTCGAAGCCCTTCTGGCGGAACAGCGTGCCGAGAAGCGGGATCTTCGAGACGCCGGGCGTGCCGCCCATCGTCTGGGAAACATTGTCGCGGATAAGGCCGGCCAGCGCGATCGAGCCGCCCGAGGGGAGTTCCACCGAGGTCTCCGCCGAACGGCGCTGATAGGTGGCGTTGCCGCTGCCGGCCACCGGCTCGGAGACGTTGGTCTTGATCTCCAGGCTGATGCGCCCGGACGACAGCACGACCGGTTTGAAAGCAAGATTGATGCCGTAGTTGAAGGGAACGACAGTAACGTTGCCGTCGTTGTCGGTCGTCGAATACAGCTGCTGGCCGCCCGAATTGAAGGTCGCCGCCTGGCCGGATATCGCCGTCAACGTCGGCTCTGCAAGCGTCCTGACGACCTTGGCCTGCTCCAGGGCGTTAAGATAAGTCGAAATGTCGTATTTGCCGATCGAGCTCTTGAAGAGCGCCGCCAGGCCGCCGCCGACGGTGGCTGTGGCGCTGTCGGCGCTCGGAGCGCCAAGCTGAGCGACCGTCATGCCGGAGGAATTGGAGACGAGGTTGTCGAAGCCGAGCTGCTTCAGCACCTCGCGGCGAACCTCAGCAATCGTCACCTTGAGGGTGACCTGGTCCTCACCCTGGATCTGCAGCAGGTTGACGACCTGCGACGTCTGGCGGCCTTCGGCGAAGAGCGCCACCGAGCTGTCACCGCCGGTGCCGGATGCCGTCTCGGTTCTCGTCGTCGCTTCGCCGCCCTTCAGGAAGACCTGCGCCAGATCGGCCGCCTGCGTCGCGTCCTGCGGCGTGCGAACGGTGCCGGTCAGCACGATGTTGTCGGAGACGATTTCGACTTTGATGTTGGAGTCGGGAATGAAACGGCGGAGATTGGTTTCGAGGCCGGAAACATCGCGCTCGATCTCGATGTCGAGATTGACGACCTCCTGCCCGCCGGCGCCGAAGACAAAGATATTCGTCTGGCCGACCTTCTTGCCGAACAGGTAGATGCGCCGCGAAGTGCGGGTCACGGCATCAGCCATGGTCGGATCGGAGACCAGGATATCGTGGGCATCCTCCGGCAGATCGACGACGACTGCCTTGTTCAGTCCGAGCTTCAGCCGGCGATGGGCGTCGGGGCCGGTCTGCGAGATGCGGACAAGGCTTTCCGCTGCACGCGCCTCACTGACAGCGAGAAGCGGTCCGAAAGAGGCCGGCGCCATGCCGATCGCGCCGACTGCCAGCGAAAGGCAGCCCGTCAGGAGAAGCTTGGCGCGCCGCGTTGAATTACCCATTTGCACGTCCCTTTACTCCGCCTTCGGCGCTGCGCCGGCATTCGTCACGATAGAGCCCGACTTGATGACCTGAATGATCGCGCTGCCATTGTCGCCACTCAGCAGATAGTCCGCCGCACTGGTGTCCTGCTCCTGCGCATCGGCGACGGAGCGCAGAGCGAGCGAAAGCCGGTCAGCCATCTGCTGGGCAACGGCGAGAACTTTCGTCTGGTCCGGGGTCAGCTCGAGCGTTGCGGTCGTGCCGACCACCGTCTTCGAGCCATCGTCCTTTTCCTGGATCTGCTGGTCGATGGCGAGAACGCGCACATTGCTCAGCACGGTCTCGGTGATGAGCTTGTTGGCCTCGGTACCCTTGCGGACCATGATGACATCGACGCGATCGTTCGGCAGGATGAAACCGCCGGCACCTGTTGCCACGGATATCTCGGTTGCGACGGCGCGTTTGCCGGCCGGCAGCAGCGAGGACAGAATGCGGCTGCTGGAATCGGCGACCTTTTCAGGCCGGATCGGCTCACCTTCGAAGATCGGCAGACGCACGACGGCGCCCTGCAGGTCCTTGATCGCATTCGGCTTGTCGGCTTCGGTGATGAAGCCTTGAACGACGCCGTCCTTCGGCCAGGCCATCCAATGCACCGTGTCATCGCCGAGTCTCGCTCCGACCGGCAAATTTTTGTTCGAGACGAGGATGTTGACGGTGGGTTCTTTCTCGATGACCGACTGCACCCGCGTGACGACGCCACCGCTGCCGGCCATGCGCATTGCCAGGAGCCCGGCTAGGCCGGCTGCCACCACGGCGACAGCGAGAATTATAAGGCGGGCCGGTTTCATCGATCATTCCTCAGGGCACGATATGTTCGCCCTGCAGAATGCTCAGGAATTGGTATAATTATAGTTAATGGAATGCTTACATTTTAAGTTAACGGGCATTTAAAATACGGTTATTTAAAGCTTTCCAGCGCAGCGATGAAGAGCGGCGAGGACGGGAAGGCCATGTAGCCGCCGATCGCGATGGCAATGCCGTAGGGGATCTTCTTGGCGAGCAGCAAAGAGTTCGGCACCGGCAGTCCGATCGCAAGGATGGTATTCGACTGTCCCCTCACCAGCAGAATGAGCAGAGTGATGAGGCCGCCGATAATGCCAACATCGGTCATCAGGAAAAGCAGGGATTCGTTCAGGCCGAACCAGAGCGCGGTGGCAGTCAACAGTTTTGCGTCTCCGCCGCCCATCACGTTGAAGGCAAAGAGAACGAAGCATGCGGTAAAGACGATCGCGCCGGCTGCAAGATGCATGCCGATTGCCTGCAGGCCGAGACCAAAAAACGGCGCCAGTACCAGGAAAGAGACAACTAGGATCAGAGAAATACGGTTCGGAATCGTCATGGTGAACAGATCCGAGAAGGCCGCCATGGCGAGGCAGAGTGGCAGTATTACAAAGACTGCAGCTGCGATCATGCGTAATACCCGATCATAGCAAGATGCGAAAAGGCTCACGGCCGTTCAGCGCGTGAGCCCGCTCGATAGACCAGCCAGATCAGATCCGACCAGAATCAGGAAAGTGCCGCCTCGCGGCACCTGGATTAGTTCGCCTTCGAAGTGGCGTCGTCCATTTTGTTGCTCAAACCTTCGAACGTGTTGCCGATCTTCTCGCCGAGGGTCGTCGCGCCGGTGATGAGTGCTACGGAAATGAGGGCTGCGATCAGGCCGTATTCGATTGCGGTCGCGCCGGATTCGTCCTTCAGAAAACGGCTAAAAAGCTTGGTCATGGGTACTCCTAACTCCAGTTGATGTTCAGCACGTCCGCCAACTGTTGCCGTTGATCGGATGACAGCAATCTAATGAATGGGCGTTTCTATCGGCTTAAGAAAAAGAGTTAACAGCATGTGAAAGCCGCCGGAGGCTCTTGTATGGTAAGCTTTACGCTATTCATTTCGCTCAACATTTAATGATTTTCAGAGGTTAACGAGGGGATTCATCCAGCAATAGCACAGGCGCCGTATCGAGCCGCAATGACGCCGACCGGATCTCGTGCCAAATCAGATCATCCCGTCTCACCGCGAAACAGCGTGGTGGGTTTAAAGCTTCATTCACCATTTTTTCCCATTCTATGCGCCTGTTGCGCTGTGATCGTGAAAGAGGACCAAATGTCATCGAGCGGCAAAACCATTTTCTTTGCCGGCATGATCGCCGTTTCCGGTATTTCGGGAGTTTCCTCGGCCGCAGACGATGACATGCTGCGCGTCTATATGGATCACGCGCGCGTCTTGAAGCTCGACCGCCCCGTCAGCAAGGTCATCGTCGGTAATGCCCAGGTCGCCGACGCGACCGTCGCCGATGCCAAGACCATCGTGCTGACAGGACGCAGCTTCGGCACCACCAATCTGGTCCTTCTGGACGCCGACGGCAATGCAATCCTGGACGAGCGCATCCTTGTATCGATAGACGAGGGCAACACGGTGCGCGTCTACCGGCAGACCGAGCGCTCCGTGCTGTCCTGCACACCCAATTGCGAGCAGCATGCGCAGCAAGCGGCCGCCGGCGCCACATCACCCTGACCGGCCCGGCTCGGATCTTCTGCCATTCGTTAAAATCGTCGTATCGGGCTGAAACGGAAAATCAACGAACGGACCCTAGTGTGGCAGGCAGAGATGTCGCTCGGGTCCAGGCAATGACGGTAGTTGATCAGAAGACGGATGGGGAGCGCGCCTTCGCGCCGGACCGTTTCTCCAAGTTTCGCGCTGTCGCCCGCTCGCGCGACGGCGCAGCGGCGATCGAATTTGCCTTGCTTGCCATCCCCTATTTCCTCGTGATCTTCGCGATCCTCGAAACCTTCATCGCCTTCGCCGCCGAGGAACTCGTCTCCAACGCCGTCGATACGATGAGCCGGCGGATGCGAACCGGGCAGATCACCTACAATCTCGGCCGTACGACTGATATGAGCCGGACGCAATTCCGCCAGGCGTTCTGCAACGAGATCTCGATCCTGATCAGTTGCTCGACAAGCGAAGCCGCAACGCCGAGCAAGCTTTACGTAGATGTGCAGACGTTCGCCACCTTCTCGGCCATTCCGACGACGATCCCCAAAGTTTCCAGTGATCGATATGCCGACATCAACACCGCCGCCTTCAAATATGCGCCTGGCGGCGCCGGCACGATCAACATGCTGCGCGCCTACTATCGATGGGAAATCATCACGGATCTGGTCCGGCCCTATATCACGACCGTCCGTCCGTCCGACGGTTCGATGCCGACGCAATATCTGATTATCGCCACCTCCGCCTTCCAGAACGAGCAGTATCCATAATGGCGATGCGCAACCCGTTCTCCAGACTGGTACAGCAGGCGCGTCGGCTGGCGCGAGAGCGCAAGGGCGCCGGAGCGATCGAATTCGCAATCCTCTTTCCCGTGCTCATCATGCTCTACATCGGCGCTTTCGAGATCACGATCGGCCTCAGCGTCAGCAAGCGCGCTACACGGGCCGCTGGTTCGATTGCCGACCTCGTCACCCAGCAGCAATCCGTCACGAAGAACGCGCTCGCGCAGATGCCGTCGGTCGCAACGGCGATGTTCGTGCCCTACAATTCAACATCGCTGACGCTGAAAATCACCGGAATTTCAATCGACGCCGGCGCCAATGCGAAAGTGCTCTGGTCCTGGGCGCAGGACGGAACGGCGCCTTACGCCAAGAATGGGACGGTGAGCGACGTGCCGGCCGATATGAAGACGGCAAACAGCTTCCTCGTCCGGACCGAGCTCAGCATCCCCTATACGATGTTCCTGTTCGCGCCGAACTTCATGCCGGATGGGATGCGCACGATTACCATCAGCCGCAGTTACTTCTACCGTCAGCGGCAAGGCGACTCGATCCCCTGCGGCGACTGCTGACCGCTTCCCCATCTCGAATTTGCCAAGCCAGGCGCGGCGCTATATGCGTGGGCTTCAGCCTCCGACGGTCCGGAGGCCGGCGATCGGTCCTTTCGGGGGTAAAATGGCGCGCGCCTTTCTTTTCGTTCTCGATTCCTTCGGCGTCGGTGGGGCGCCTGATGCGGCAGCCTATGGCGACGAGGGCGCCGACACACTCGGCCATATTGCCGAATTCTGCGCGGCCGGTGCCGGAGACCGCGCCGGGCTGCGCAGCGGGCCGCTTTCCCTGCCGAACATGTCGGAACTTGGGCTTCTGCACATCGCCCGGGCGGCCTCCGGCCAATTTCCGGCCGGCATGCCCCTGCCGGAAAAGGTCTACGGCATTTATGGCGCGGCCAGCGAAATCTCCCGCGGCAAGGACACGCCATCGGGCCATTGGGAGATCGCGGGGACGCCTGTCAATTTCGATTGGGGATATTTTCCGACGGAAGGCGATGCCTTTCCCCCGGAACTGATCGAGGCATTATGCCGGGAGGGCGACATTCCCGGCATTCTCGGCAATTGCCACGCCTCGGGAACCGAAATCATCGCCAGGCTCGGCGAAGAACATATCCGCACCGGCAAGCCGATCTGCTATACGTCCTCGGATTCGGTCTTTCAGGTAGCGGCGCACGAAGCGCATTTCGGCCTGGACCGGCTGCTTGCCTTCTGCCACACGGCTCGCGCCCTTCTCGATTCCTACAATATCGGCCGCGTCATCGCCCGGCCCTTCATCGGCCAATCCGCCTCCACCTTCCAGCGCACCGGAAACCGGCGTGATTTTTCCGTTCTGCCGCCGGAGCCGACGCTGCTCGACCGGCTGGTCGAGCACAACAGGCACGTGCATGCCGTGGGAAAGATCGGCGACATCTTCGCCCATCAAGGCATTTCCAGAGTCATCAAGGCCACCGGCAACGAGGCGCTGATGGATGCGTCGCTCTCGACAATCGACGCGGCCGAGGACGGCGATCTCGTCTTCACCAATTTTGTCGATTTCGACATGATCTACGGCCATCGTCGCGACGTGCCCGGTTATGCGGCAGCGCTCGAAGCCTTCGATGCCCGTCTGCCTGAGGTCCACAAAAAGCTGAAACCCGGCGACCTCGTCGTGCTGACCGCCGACCATGGCTGCGACCCCACGTGGCGCGGCACGGATCACACGCGCGAGCGCGTGCCGATCATTGCCTACGGCCCCGGCATCCGGTCGCGTTCCATCGGCGTTCGCCGCACCTATGCCGATATCGGCGAAAGCATTGCGCGCCACCTCGGCATCCCCGGCGGAGCGCATGGAAGGAGTTTCCTGTGACATCGCATTTGAAGAAGGTCGAGCTGCACTGCCATCTGGAAGGTGCGGCACCGCCTGTGTTGACAGAGGCGCAGGCGCGGAAATACGGCGTCGACATCAGCGGCGAGCTTCGTGACGGCGCCTATGTCTGGCACGATTTCGCAAGTTTTCTCGAGTGTTACGACAAGGTTTCCGAGGTCTACAGGACGGAGGAGGATTATGCGCTTCTGACCGAAACCTATCTCGATGAACTTGCCGGCATCAACACGATCTACAGCGAACTTATCGTGTCGCCGGACCACGGCAAGCGCATCGGGCTCGGCGCAGATGCCTATATATCGGGCGTCTGTGAAGGCATCCGGCGGGCCAAGGCCAAAAGCGGCATCGAGGCGCGGCTGATCGTCACCGGGGAACGGCATTTCGGTCCTGAAAGCGTGATCGGCGCGGCCGAATATGCGGCAAAGGCCGGCAACCCTTTGATAACAGGCTTCAATCTCGCCGGCGAGGAGCGCATGGGCCGTGTGGCCGATTATATCAGAGCTTTCGACATCGCCCGCGATGCCGGCCTGGGATTGACCATCCATGCCGGCGAGGTCTGCGGCGCCTTCAGCGTTGCCGACGCGCTCGATGCCGTGCGGCCCGCGCGCATCGGCCATGGCGTGCGCGCCATAGAGGATACCGATTTGGTGAAGCGGCTTGCCGATCTCGGCACGGTGCTCGAAGTCTGCCCGGGCTCCAATATCGCACTCAGGGTCTTTCCCGACTTCACCTCGCATCCGCTGCGGCGACTGAAGGAAGCGGGTGTACGGGTGACGATCAGCTCCGACGATCCGCCGTTTTTCCATACATCGCTGAAGCGGGAATACGAGCTTGCCGCCGATGTTTTCGGATTCGCCGATGCAGAAATCAACGCCATGACGCGCACTGCAATCGAGGCTGCCTTCGTCGACGATGAGACGCGTAAGGCGCTGCTTGCCCGCCTTTAAGGCGAGAGGCTGGGGAAGACCGACGCAAATTCGGCTCCACTCTTGCGGTCGAGCCGATTTCCGTGAAAGAAACATTCGATAGAAAGAATGAAAGGCTTCCCCATGGACGGCGTCACGGTCATCGATCACCCGCTTGTGCAGCACAAGCTCACCATCATGCGGCGCAAGGAGACATCGACGGGAAGTTTCCGGCGCCTGCTGCGCGAAATCTCCACGCTGCTCTGTTACGAGGTCACCCGCGATCTCGAATTGACGATGGCGACGATCGAGACGCCGCTGCAAACGATGGACTCGCCGATCCTCGAGGGCAAGAAGCTGGTCTTCGCCTCGATCCTGCGCGCCGGCAACGGGCTGCTCGAAGGCATGCTCGATCTCGTGCCATCCGCCCGCGTCTCGCATATCGGCGTCTATCGCGATCACGAGACGCTGCAGCCGGTCGAATATTACTTCAAGGCGCCAGAGGACGTGGCCGAGCGCCTGATCATCGTCGTCGATCCTATGCTGGCGACCGGCAATTCCTCGATTGCGGCGATCGACAAGCTCAAGGAACGCGGCGCCCACAATATCCGCTTCCTCTGCCTTCTCGCCGCCCCGGAAGGCATCCGCAACTTCCGCGCTGCGCATCCGGATGTTCCGGTCTTCACCGCGGCGATCGACAGCCATCTCAACGAGAAGGGTTACATCATGCCGGGCCTTGGCGATGCCGGCGACCGCATGTACGGCACCAAATAATTTCAGCCTTCCTTTACCAAATCGAAAGGCTTTATGGCCCGGACGGTTCGCTCCGGGCCTTTTTGTTATCGATATTAGCAACTTATCAGGATTTGAGGCTTAGCAAGCTGGAAGCATGAGGCCCTGCATGAAGCGGGGTTTATACAGGAAGGATTTCTGTTTCATGCTCGTGCGTACCGTCATATTCGCCAGCATCGCCGCGGTGCTGGCCACACAGGTACCTTCTCTCGTTGGAAGCGTCAGCCAGCAACCTGCCGACGTTCTCTCCGCCAATTACGTATCTGCCGACGCCCGCCAGTCCGCGGCACCGGCGCCCGCTTCCGGCAATAGTACGATCCGCCTGCAGGCGGATGCGCAGGGCCACTATACCGGCAGCTTCAAGATCAACGGCAAGCCTGTGTTAGGGCTGATCGATACCGGCGCGACCTACGTCGCCCTCAACGAGTCACTCGCCCGCCGGCTCGGCTATGCCGCAAACCAGCTCGACTTCCGCTATGGTGTCAACACGGCAAACGGCCAGACGAAGGCCGCGCATTTGACCCTCGATCGGGTCGAAATCGGCGGCATCCGCGTCCGGAATGTCGAGGCCTTCGTGCTCAGGGACGACGCGCTCACGACCACCCTGGTCGGCATGAGCTTTCTGCAGAAACTCGCCTCCTATTCCGTCGCCGACGGCTCGCTCAGCCTCAAACAGTAAACCGCATCAGACCCGGCCTGCAATGACGCGGGCCAATTCCGGCCTGTCGTCGGCAATGCGATAATGCACGGCAAGGGCCGCAGCAGCTTTTTCCGCCGCGGCTTCGTCGGCAGCGTGAACGACAGCGATCGGATCGCCCGCATTAACTTGGGTGCCAAGCGGCAAGAGGCCGGAGAAGCCGACACGGTGATCGATCCGATCTGCCGGATGCCGGCGGCCGCCGCCGAGATCGATGACGCTGATGCCGATACCGCGCGCGTCGCAGGCGGCAAGCCAGCCGGATCGGGCGGCCGGGACTTCTTTTTCGACCGGCGCCCTGGCCAGGTATCTATCCGAATTCTCGACGAGATCGGCCGGTCCGCCGAGCATGGATACCATACGCCCGAAGCTTTCGGCCGCCTCGCCCGATGACAGCGCGCGGCGCGCCATGCCATTGGCTTCTTCAGAGGAGGCGGCAATGCCCGATTTCACCAGCATCTCGGCGGCGAAGGCAAAAACCACGGTCTCGAGCCGCGTGCCGCTCTTCCTGCCCGCCAGGAACTCCAAACAGTTGCGCATCTCGACCGCATTGCCGGCGCAATCGGCGAGCGGCTCATTCATGTCGGTGATCAGAGCGGAGGTCTTCACGCCGGCTCCGTTGGCCACCTCGACCAAGGAACGCGCCAGCATCTCCGCCTGACGGCGGTCAGCCATGAAGGCGCCGTTGCCGAGCTTGACATCGAGCACCAGCGTCTCAAGCCCGGCCGCGAGCTTCTTCGACAGGATGGAGGCAGTGATGAGCGGAATGGAATCGACGGTGGCGGTGACGTCGCGCACGGCATAAAGCCTGCCGTCGGCAGGCGCCAAGGTTCCGGTCTGGCCTATGATGGCGCATCCCGCCTCCTTCACCACCTTGCCGAAGAGCTCCGCATCAGGGGTGATCGCATAGCCGGGAATGGATTCGAGCTTATCCAGCGTGCCGCCGGTATGGCCGAGGCCGCGCCCTGAAATCATCGGGACGGCGAGGCCGCAGGCAGCGGCGATCGGCGCCAGCATCAGCGAGACGTTATCGCCGACGCCACCGGTCGAATGTTTGTCGGCGATCGGACGGTCGATGCCCGCCCATTGCAGCCTGTCGCCGGAATTGGCCATCGCCAGCGTCAAGGCTACGATTTCCTCGCGTGACATGCCTTTGAACCAGACGGCCATGGCGAAGGCGCCGATCTGGCCTTCGGACAGCTGCCCGGCGGCAAGTGCCGCGATGAAGGCGCTGATATCGGCGGCGTCGAGTTCCTCGCCATCGCGTTTGCGCCGGATGATTTCCTGCGGAATCATCTCAATAGCTCGACGCCGCAGCCGGTGCCGGCTGCGCTCCGCTCAGAACGGCCAGTATGTCGTCGAGCAGGCCGGAAGCGCCGAAGCGGAAGGTCGAGGGCATGGCCCAGTCCGGCGCCATGATGGTTTCGGCAAGGCTGAGATAGAGCGCCGCATCCGCCACCGAGCCGATGCCGCCAGCCGGCTTGAAGCCGACCTTGCGTCCGCTCTCACGAATGGCCCGGATCATGATGTCGGCGGCTTCGAGCGTCGCGTTGACGGCGACCTTGCCGGTCGAGGTCTTGATGAAATCAGCGCCGGCTTCAATAGCGAGTTCGGAGGCACGGCGGATCAAAGCCGCATCCTTCAACTCGCCGGTCTCGATGATCACCTTCAGCAGGACGGGGCCGGCGCATTCGGCGCGCACCGCCTTGACCATGTCTGTCACCGCCTTCTCATCGCCTGATATGAGCTTGCGGTAGGGGATGACCAAATCGATCTCATCGGCGCCATCGGCAATCGCCTCACGGGTTTCGGCGGCAACATCGGCCACTTCCATATCGCCTGCTGGGAAATTGACGACCGTTGCGATCCGCACGGCATGGCCGGCGCCGAGGATGTTGCGGGCATGGGCGACGAAACGCGGCCAGATGCAGATCGCGGCGCTGTTACCGTAGGGCGTCTGCGCGCGGGCGCAGAGCGTATCGATCTGTGCCTCGGTGCAATCGTCCTTCAGATTGGTGAGGTCGAGAAGGGAAAGGGCGACCGCCGCCGTTTCCCGGATTGAATGGCTATTCATTTTCGCTTTCTCCCGCAATCATCTCTTTCAATATGGCGGCGAGACGGGTGCCGCCGACGGGCGCCATGTCCTTGGTTTCTTCATGGCTGAGCTCATTGCCGGTCATGCCCGCTCCATAGTTGGTGATAACGGAAGCGGCCGCAACCCTCAGACCCAGCATTCTTGCGATGATCACCTCCGGCACCGTCGACATGCCGACGGCATCGGCGCCGAGGATGCGCGCCATGCGGACTTCGGCCGGCGTTTCGAAGCTCGGACCGGAAAACCACATATAGACGCCCTGCCCCAGCTCGATCTTGAGTTTTGCCGCCGCCTTCCGCATCGCCGCGGCGAGGCCGGCGTCATAGGCATTGGTCATGCCGACGAAGCGATGGTCGCTTTCCTCGCCGATCAGCGGGTTCATGCCGGAATAGTTGATGTGATCGGTAATCTGCATCACCGAACCGGGCGGCATATCGTCGCGCAGCGATCCGGCCGAATTGGTCAGGATCAGCGCCTCGACGCCGAGCGCCTTCAAGACCTCGATCGGCAGGCGCATGGCGCTGGCATCGCCCTTCTCATAATAATGCACGCGGCCGGAAAGCATGATGACCGGCTTTCCACCGAGGCGGCCGGCGACGACTTCGCCGGCGTGGCCGGAGACGGCGCTGACGGGAAAGCCCGGCAGATCGCGATAGGGAATACGGACGGCGCCTTCCAACTGGCCAACGAGGGAGCCGAGACCAGAGCCGAGCACGATGCCATGGCGCGGCTTGATCGCGCCGAGCAATGCGGCGAGCAGGTCGACCGTCGCCCTCATCCGAGCTCCGTCTCGAAGCTGAAGGGAAGAAGCTCTTCCATTGTCATGGTCTTCTTCACGCCCGCCTCATCGCAGAGATAGATCTTCGTGTCCTTGGCGGCGAATTCGGAGATCTTCTGGCGGCAGCCGCCGCAGGGCGGGCAGAGTGGCAGCTTCTGGGCGATCACGGCCATTTCGACGATCTTCCTGGCGCCACCCATGATCATGGCGCTGATCGCGGTCGGCTCGGCGCACCATCCTTGCGGGAAGGAGAGGTTTTCGATGTTGGCGCCGGTATAGACCTTGCCGTCCTCGGCGCGGATCGCCGCACCGACCGGGAATTTCGAATAGGGCGCATGAGCAAAGGCCATGGCGCCGCGAGCGGCCTCGAACAGGTCGTGGGACATGATCAACGCTCCTTCGTATAGGGCACGCCGCCGGCCTTCGGCGGGATTGCGACGCCGATAAAGCCGGCAAGCAGGATACAGGTCAGGATATAGGGCAGCGCCTGGAAAACCTGGACCGGCACTTCACCGACAAATGGTACCTGCTTGCCCTGCATGAAGTTCGCCAGAGCATCGAGGAAGCCGAAGAGCAGGCAGGCGAACATCACCGGCACCGGCTTCCACTTGGCGAAGACCAGCGCCGCCAGCGCGATATAACCCTTGCCGGCCGACATGTCCTTGATGAAGGCGGCGGACTGGGCGATCGCAAGATAGGTGCCGGAAAAGCCGCAGAGGATGCCGGCGCACATGACGGCGCGGTAGCGCAGCCAGGCAACCGAAATGCCTGCCGTATCGACTGCGCCCGGATTTTCGCCGACGGCACGCAGCCTGAGTCCGAAACGCGTGCGGTAAAGGACCCACCAGGAGAAAGGCACGGCGAGGAAGGCAAGATAGGTGAGGATATTGTTGCCCGATATCACGCTTGCATAGAGCGGACCGATGATCGGTATGTCGTGGACGGCATTGGCGCCCGGCAGGATGATCGGCGCGAAGCGGGCCTCAGGCGCCAGCTGCGGCGTGCGGCCGCCCTGGCCGAACCAGGCTTGGCCGAGCACGATGGTAATGCCGGCGATGAAGAAGTTGATCGCCACGCCCGAGACGATCTGGTTGCCGCGATTGGTGATCGAGGCAAAGCCATGCACCAGGCTGAGTGCCACCGAGCAGATGACGCCGGCGCCGAGGCCCGCCCAGGCCGAACCGGTAAGGTAGGCCACACAGGCGGCGGCGAAGGCCGAGCCCAGCATCTTGCCTTCCAGGCCGATATCGAAGATGCCGGCGCGCTCCGAAAACAGTCCTGCGAGCGCGGTAAAGATCAGCGGAATAGACAGCCTGACCGTCGAGCTCAGGACGTTGATGAAGATGTCGTAGTAATCCATCGTCCGCTCCTCAGGCTCGTTTGAATTGCTGGTAAATGTGCACCATTGCTGGCCGGAACATGTATTCCAGCGCGCCGGCAAAGAGGATCACCAGTCCCTGAATGACCAGGATCATTTCGCGGGTGATATTCGGCATCTCGAAAGAGATCCAGTCGCCGCCCTGGTAAAGGGTGCCGAAAAGGATTGCGGAAAAGATGATGCCGAGCGGATGGTTGCGGCCCATCAGCGACACTGCAATACCGACGAAGCCGGCGCCACCGACGAATTCAACCTGCAGACGGGCGGAAGAGCCCATGACGGGATTGAGCGCCATCATGCCGGCGAGCGCGCCTGAAATCAGCATGGCGATGATGACTATGCGTGCATAGGGTATGCCGGCATAGGCAGCGGCCGTCGAGCTCACGCCGAGTGTACGCATCTCAAAGCCGAGCTTAGTGCGCCAGATGAGGATCCAGACAAACCAGGCGGCAAGGAGGGCGATGATGAAGGAGACGTTGAAGGGCGCTGCGCCCAATTTGGCTCCGAAGATGCTCATGATCCAGCCAAGCTTCGGAAGCTGCCCACCCTCGAGGAAGGTACGGGTTTCCGGCGCCATCTTGCCCGGCACGATCAGCACGTGCACCAGCAGATAGACCATGAGAGCGGCTGCGATGTAATTGAACATGATCGTCGTGATAACGATATGGCTGCCGCGTTTGGCCTGCAGGAAAGCGGGAATGAAGGCCCAGGCCGCACCGAATATCCCGGCGCCGACAATGGCGATCGGCATCGTCACATACCAGGGCACGTAATTGTCGAGCGCAAGCGCCACCAGCGCACAGCCGAGACCGCCAATATAGGCCTGACCTTCAGAGCCGATGTTAAAGAGACCGGCGTGGATGGCAACTGCTACGGAAAGGCCAGTGAAGATGAAACTCGTTGCATAGTAGAGTGTGAAGCCTATGCCTTCGCCGCTGCCGAAGGCACCCTCGATCAGCAGCGAAAGAGCGGCAAGCGGGCTTTCGCCGATCAGCCAGACGACGAAACCCGAGATCAGGAAGGCAACGACGAGGTTTAAAAGCGGGATCAGACCGTAATTGATCCATCTCGGAAGCGGAACGGAAGCAGTGCTCATAAAGGCCTCACGCGGCAATGCCGGCCATCATCAGGCCGAGGGTCTGTTCACCGGCATCGGGCGTCTTCTCACCGACGACATGGCCGGCGAACATGACAAGGATACGGTCGGAAAGGGCGCGGATCTCATCGAGCTCGACGGAGACGAGCAGGATCGCCTTGCCCGCGTCGCGCATCTCGATGATCCGGCGGTGAATGAATTCGATGGCGCCGATATCGACGCCGCGCGTCGGCTGGCCGATGATCAGCATCTTCGGATCGCGTTCGATTTCGCGGGCGACGACGATCTTCTGCTGGTTGCCGCCGGAGAAATTGGCCGTCTTCAGCCGCGGATTCGGCGGGCGGATGTCGTATTTTTCGATCTTCTCCATCGCGTCCTGGCGGATCGCGTCGAGATCGAGCAGCGGCCCTTTGCTGTAGCCCGGACGGCGGTGATAGCCGAGGACGGAGTTTTCATATTCCTCGAATTTCAGCACCAGTCCCATATGGTGCCGGTCCTCGGGAATATGGGCAAGCCCGAGGTCGCGCAGGCGGGCGGGATCGGCCTTGTCGATCGTCTGGCCGTCGAGAAGGATTTCGCCCGAGACGGGCTTCCGGATACCGGCGATCGCCTCCAGCAATTCGGACTGGCCGTTGCCGGCGACACCGGCGATGCCGACTATCTCGCCGGCACGCACCTCGAAGGAGACATTATCGACCATGGTGACGCCGCGATTGTCCTTGACCGTAAGGTTGCGGACAGAGAGCACGGCGGCGCCTGGATTGGCTTCGCCCTTCTGCACGCGCAGCAGCACGCGACGGCCGACCATCAACTCGGCAAGCTCCTCCACCGTCGTTTCCGCCGTCTTGCGGGTGGCGACCATCTCGCCGCGGCGCATGACGGAGACCGTATCGGTGATCGCCATGATCTCGCGCAGCTTATGGGTGATGAGGATGATCGTCTTGCCCTGGTCGCGCAGCACCTTGAGGATGCGGAAGAGGTGGTCGGCTTCAGCCGGCGTCAGCACCCCTGTAGGTTCGTCGAGGATCAGGATCTCGGCGCCGCGATACATGGCTTTCAGGATTTCGACGCGCTGCTGCAGGCCGACCGGGAGCTCTTCGATCAGTGCGTCCGGATCGACCTCGAGGCCGTATTCGGTTTCCAGTCGCTTGAGCTCGGCGCGGGCCGATGCGACGCCTCTCGCCAGCAGCGATCCGCCTTCGGCGCCGAGCATGACGTTCTCGAGCACCGTGAAATTATCGACCAGCATGAAATGCTGGTGCACCATGCCGATGCCGGCGGCGATCGCCGCCTGGCTGTCACGGATGGTGACCGGATTGCCGTTGACGCGGATCTCGCCGCTGTCGGCGTGGTAGAAACCATAGATGATCGACATCAACGTCGATTTGCCGGCGCCGTTTTCACCGATGATGCCGTGGATCGTTCCCTTGGCAACGGTGAGATTGATGTCCTTGTTGGCATGGACGGCACCGAATTTCTTATCGATGCCGACAAGCTCGATAGCGGGCTTATCTGTCACTGCAGGCTCCAAATAAGAAAAGGGCGTATGGCGAAAATCCCCTCCGCCATACGCCCGATCTCGATATTACATCAGGGCGCTGATCACTTCGGGCAAGCGTTGTCCGATGTGTAATCGTGAACCTTGACGGTTCCGGCGATGATATCGGCCTTGGCCTTGTCGACGGCGGCCTGCATTTCCGGCGTGATCAGCGACTTGTTGTTGTCGTCGATCGCGGCGCCAACACCATCTTCCTTGACGCCGAGGGCCTGAACGCCAGCGGTGAACTTGTCGTTCTTGGTGTCGGTGTAGGCGTTGTAGACGGCGAGGTCGACGCGCTTGACCATCGAGGTCAGGACCGAGCCCGGATGCAGATGGTTCTGGTTGGAATCGACGCCGATCGACAGCTTCTTGTTGTCGGCGGCGGTCTGCAGAACACCAAGGCCGGTGGCGCCGGCAGCCGCGTAAATGACATCGGCGCCCTGATCGATCTGGTTCTTGGTGAGCTCGCCGCCACGAACCGGATCGTTCCAGGCAGCGCCTGTGGTGCCGGTCATGTTCTGGAACACCTCGATATCGGCCTTGGCGGCGCGCGCGCCTTGCTCATAGCCGCATTCGAATTTGCGGATCAGCGGAATGTCCATGCCGCCGACGAAGCCGACCTTGCCGGTTTTGGAGGCCATGCCGGCGAGAATGCCGACGAGGTAGGAGCCTTCTTCTTCCTTGTAGACGACCGAGCGGACGTTCGGCTTGTCAACGACGGAGTCGACGATGATGAATTTGGTATCCGGGAATTCGGCTGCGACCTTCTCGATGGCCGAAGTCCAGGCGAAGGAAACGGCAACCACCGGATTGAAACCCCGGCTTGCGAAGTTGCGGATGGCCTGTTCGCCCTGGGTGTCGCCGGTCGGCTCGAAATCGCGATAGGCGATGCCGGTCTCGGCCTTGAACTTCTCGGCGCCGTTATAGGCCGCTTCGTTGAAAGACTTATCGAACTTCCCGCCGGTGCCGTAAACCAGCGCCGGCTTGACATCGGCGGCAAGCGCCGTCGTCGACATGGCAGCCACGGCAAGGAGAGTGAGAAGGGATTTTTTCATTGTGCAGCCCTGTTGTTGCTATTCATTAGGGGTCCTCCCGCAAGCCCTTTTGGGCATGTCTGCGGAACCACCGACCTCCCCCCGGAGGCCTGGCTGCGCGCATCCTTGCATGGCTCACAGAAAAATTCACCAGAAATTTTTCAGGCGGTAAAGATTTGCAGCGATTGCTGAAAATCAGTTCTGTCAGGCTGATTTTTGGACATTTCCGCTGCCGGGATGCAAAATTTCCCGGCAAGCCGACAGCCATGTCGGGATCACCGAAAGACCGGCGGCGACCGAATCTTCGGCCGAGCCGCAGCGGCAAGACCAGCTTGCCTATGCCGTAAAACGGCCGGCCACCGGCGGCTTCTTGTAGCCGACCATCCAAAGAAGCAGCGCGATCACCAGAAAAACCGCAAAGGCCGGCTGGAGCATCAGCCACTGAAAGATGAAGGCATAGAAGCGCGGGTGGATATAGTAGGAAAGCGCGGATTGCAGCGACGTCAGTGTGTCCGGGCTCACATCCTGCCAGGCATCCGACATCGGCGTCATGATCACGGCGGAGGCGGCAACCGATTGGATCGAATCGATGGTCCCGGCAATAACGGCTGCCGCAAGTGCGACAAGACTCGCCAGACGCAACAGGAAACGCATCAATCCCTCCGACGCTTCGATATGCCGGACAATTCCGGCGAGCCCGCGCCATTCTCCACCTTTAGAATTACATAGTCATCGCTGAGGTGAAGCACAATGGGATGGGCCGAGCGGAGTTTTATCAGAAGAAGTCAAAAAACTGTTAGATTTGGGTTGATCGGCAAAAATTCATCGGTATATATCGCGCCGTTCCGACGATTTGCTCCTATCCGGGCGCGAACGCCAAAGGACAGGTGGCCGAGTGGTTTAAGGCGCACGCCTGGAACGCGTGTGTACGTGAAAGCGTACCGAGGGTTCGAATCCCTCTCTGTCCGCCATTTTTCGTTTGTCCGACCCGGAGACATAGGTAACAGATTGTCCCTAAGACATGGGTGACAACCTCGTGCCGAACGGGTTGTCGATGGTTTGTAAAGTCCTCTGCTCCAGATCGATATATCCGAGATCATAGTGCATGAAGCTGACGAGCCAAATGCCGTCGTCGACCTCCTTGAGGCCGAGCCTCTGACCGGCCATGACGGTTGAGATGTTGATCTTCTTGCGATGGATGCACAGACGGCCGCAGTTGGTGACGATGGCATCGCGGTCATGGAAGGGATAGCTGATCTCGGGCAGCCCCTCATAGGGTCGCGGCGAAGCCTTGTAGACATCGGCTGGGACCTTCATCGACAGGGCCTCATGCGGTCTTTCGGTGTTGAACTCGCTGACGAATGCGTCGAAGCGCATTTGCTGCTGGAGAATATTGCGTCCCGGCGGACGGGTGGCTTCCTTCTTCAGCGTCAGATGCATGCGTTCATGGCGGCCATTCTCCTGCGGGTGGCCGGGGCGAATGCGTTCGAAGGCGACGCCGAGTCTGAGCCACCAGACCGACAGTTTCGAGAGATTGTAGAGCCCGTTCGGGCTGGCAAACGGCAGGCCGTTGTCGGAACGAATGGCAAGCGGAAGCCCACGCTCGGCAAAGACTCGCCGGAACGCACCGAAGACGCCGCGTTCGCGGGTCGTCTCGAAGGCCTCGCAGCACAGGAGATAGCGCGAAGCCTGGTCGGTGATCGTCAGGGGGTAACAATATCTGCCGTCGCCCAGCTTGAACTCGCCCTTGAAGTCGGCGCACCAAAGATCGTTGGGTCCGATGGCTGTCGAGAGCGTCGTGCCCACGGCCTTGTTCGCCCGGTTCCTCTTGCGGGCCTGGCTCACAAGGCCGTACCGGTCGAGCACCGCGTGCACCGTGCTTCTGGCTGGGATGCGCACGTCGCCGGCCAGACGGCGGACCAGGAGCTCGCGGATCTTGCGCGCGCCCCAGTGCGGCTTGTCCTTCTTGCATCGCACGATCATCGCCTCGACCGGCTCGGGCAACTGGTTGGCATAGCGCACCGGTCGCCGAGACCGGTCCGTCAGGGCCTCCAGCCCGTCCTCCTTGTAGCGATTGAAGATCTTGTAGCCGGTCTTGCGCGAGATCCCGAACTCCCGGCAAACCTCGCTCATCCCTTCGCCCTCCAGCAACCGGGCGACAAATCGAAGACGCTCATCCATGACCGAAGTCTCTCTCCACGGCATCAACACCTCCCGCAAAAAAGCGAAAAGTGTTACCCATGTCTCCGGTACAAAACGTCACCTATCTCTCAGGCCGGGCAGTTAATAACCGTTGCTGCTTTCTCTTTAGCAGGCCGTCAAGTCTCGCGAGAATCCAATTGCATGCGGTAGCAGCCGAAACTGCGTGCCCGCCGACATCCACCGCGATGAACGACCCGTAGCTGGGCGTCGGAAGAGACCCATTCCCTCCCAACCACGGTCTGATCGACACCAGACCGGAAGTTGGCAGGCACTTGAGTAGCCGAACCTATTTAGCTGTACGGTCGCCGATGCTGCCGACGAAGGGATCAGCGTGACGATAGCCAGACTCTATTCGAATATCTCCGAGACATTTGTCGCTGAGACTGTCCCCCCTTGAGGTCCTCCTTCGGACATCTGAAATTTGTGAGCCAGAACCGTGGAGGCATAGCAGATTCCAAATGTCTGCATGCTTTGCGAAACAATAAGGAGCGCCAATGTAATGAGGCTTATTTTACCACCCTGAAAGACAGCATCCGCTTCGTATGACATCGACGCCGCTATGGCTATCAATAGAAACGAAACAACGGGAGGAAGAATCATCCCCGCAAACAGGCGCAAAAAGGTTGGAAGGAAATTACGCCGCCCCCCGGCAAAGGCCTCTGCAAGCCCGCTAGTTGAGCCCGCTATTCCAGCAGTCGGCCAAGTTCCGACAAGAGCGAGGAGCAACGGATAGAAAATTGCGAACAGCCCGCCGCATAGCAGTACCAATGCACCCCTCGAGAAAGAAACAGCGCCGAACGCAAGAGGAACGCCGATTCCGATACCTATTACGACAAGCAGGATAAGAATATTTTTAAAGATGTAGCTGCCAAACCCGGCCATGCCCCGGTTGAGTTGCACTCGCCCGGTTCCGCTCAATATCGCATTTTGGACACAAAATCCTGTATATAACGCAATAAAGAACTGAGTAGAACCAACACCACTACTTTCGTTGTACTCTGAAAATAATATTATTGCGCAGCTCATTGTGACAAATAAACAAACGAGGAATAAATTATATCTTATGAAGGAAATCGTTTCACGTAGCATTATCACCCCTGCCATCCGCCGTCGTTGCTGAGTCGAAGATATCGTCATCAAAATATACGGCTGTCAAATGCGGGACGGTCATCAACGTGCTGGGGAACCCGGAATATGTCGGAGGTTGACAGCACACCGCAAAGATTCCTGAATTTTTACCACGCTGCTTCACCGCGTCTTTGCACGTTTGGGTTTAGGCTTCTGGCAAACCCAAAACAGAGGTAAAACAGGTGGAAGAACTTTCGGTGAAGTCGAAGATCATCAAATCCGTCTATTTCAGCCAGGAAGACGGGCGACTCAGGATCTGTTTCAAGAATGGCGAGGAGCGTCTGTTCGAGGGCGTGCCCTCTTCGGAAGCCCATGCGATGACGGCGGCGCCGTCTCCCGGACATTATTACCTCGACCGGATCAGGACGCGGTTTCGCAGACTGGCTGCCTGAGACCGTCGGCCCGGCCGGGATTGCGTCGGATCGAGACAGTGCCGGTGGATATTAATCCCCGGTTAACTCTCGCCTTCATCACAGTTGGATCAGCCCGAGCAGAAAGCGGCACTCTATCAGTGCTGCCGCTTTCAGAGATTCGGTCAGCCGGGAGGCTTGGTGGCGGACCCCAGCCAGGAAGCCGAGCCTCCCCGTCACTCCATCCGTTTCGCCGGATCGATCCGAGGTCGGGCTGTAATCGCCCTGAAATAGCGAATTGGGGCTAATCCTGTGAAAAACCGGAATGCTCACATCCGGACTCGACAATGCTTCATTAGCATGATTGCATAAACCCATGGAACGGGAGGCCGGGGTCATGATGTTCGAGAATCTGCTTGAGATGCAGGAGCGCGGCGTGCGCGACCGTGCTCGTGGCCGCAGCCTGGCCGACAATCCGATGTCGAAGCCGGATGTGCTGCCGATCACCGATTTTCAGGAATGGTATTCGATGTTCGACGCTTGGCGCTTCGGCTGGTCCATCGAGGATGCGATGGCGGGGCATATCGATCTACCCCGGGATGCCCGTGCCTCACCTCGTGCCTATACCAGGACGGTCTGATCGACCCTATCCTCGGCGCCGAAGAATTTCAGGTAGCGTTCGACCTCCGCCGGTTCGCCCGTCGCCTTCTGCGGATTGTCGGAGAGTTTCACCGCCGGGCGGCCGTTGGCGTCGCTGACCTTGCAGACGATCGAGATCGGATTGAGGCCTGAGATTTCCGTCGGCGCACAGCCGGCAAAATCATTCGTCAGGTTGGTGCCCCAGCCGAAGCTCATGCGCACGCGACCTTCGAAATGGCGGTAAGTGTCGATGATGGCGTCGACATCGAGGCCGTCGGAAAAGATCAACAGCTTCTGGCGCGGATCGCGGCCCATCTTCTTCCACCAGTCGATGATCTTTTCACCGCCTTCGATCGGCGGCGCGCTGTCCGGGCGGAAGCCGGTCCAGTCGGCGACCCATTCGGGGGCGTCGCGCAGGAAGGCCGCGGTACCGAAGGCGTCCGGCAGGACGATCAGCAGGTTGCCGCCATAGAGCTTGTTCCAGTCGCGCAGGATCTTGTAAGGGGCGTTGCGCAGCTGCTCATCGGTTTGCGCCAGGGCGGCTGCCACCATCGGCAGCTCGTGGGCATTGGTGCCGACCGCCTCGAGATCGGAATCCATCGCCAGCAAGACATTGCTGGTGCCGGTGAAGGCCGGACCGATACCTTCCTTCAGCGCCTCGACGCACCAGCGCTGCCAGAGAAAACTGTGACGGCGGCGAGTGCCGAAATCGGAGATGCGCAGGCCCGGCAATTCCTTCAGCCGTTCTACCTTCGACCACATCTTTGCCTTGGCACGCGCATAGAGCACATCGAGGGTAAAGGGACCGAGCGCCCTCATCGCCGAGCGCGAACGCAGCTCGTTGACGATGGCAAGCGCCGGGATCTCCCACATGGTGGTTTCCTTCCAGGACCCATGGAAGTCCAGCACATATTGCCCCTCCTTCTTCGACAGCTCGTATTCGGGAAGTTGGAAGTTGGACAGCCACGCAAGGAATTCCGGCTCGAAGATCTGCGCGCGGCCGTAGAAACTATTACCCGCCAGCCATATCATCTCCTTCTTGGAGAGCCGCAGCGTGCGGGCGTGGTCGAGCTGTTCGCGCAGTTCGCCTTCATCGATCTCTTCGGCGAGATGCACGCGCTTGGTGCGGTTGATGAGGGTGAAGGAGGCGTTCACATCAGGATAGAGCTTCCAGATCATCTGGAGCATCAGCAGCTTATAGAAGTCGGTATCGATCAGGCTGCGGATGATCGGGTCGAGTTTCCAGGCGTGATTGTAGACGCGTCTCGCGATATCGGTCTTGGCCATGAGATTCCTGCCCTGTCCACTCCGGTCAGGTGCTGCCAAGTTCCGGGCCGGCGCACGAAACCGGCTCGTGCGCCTTCTTATCGAAAAATCGGCGGAGAAAGTCCAGACAAAACATAAACATCCCGCCGCAGCGTGGCGGCGGGATGCGGGAGATCGTCTGCCAAAGGCCTATTGGGCCGGTGCCGCAGGCTGGGTCGGTGCCGCAGGCGCGCTATTAGGGGCAGGCGCCGTTGCCGGCGTCTCGGTTGGACCCGCATTGCCATTCTGCATGGTCGGCGCGCGTGCTGCGTCCGACTGCTGCTGCTGGAGCTGTTGGCCGGGCTGCTGCGGCGCCACCTCGTTCGCCTCGCGGCGGCCCCAGATCTCGACTGGAATCCAGACCACGAAAGCAAGGATCAGCGCCACGAGCAGCACGGTCAGGATACGATAACCCATACGCCCCTGCTTTGCCTTGATCGGCGGGATTTGCTGTTCCTTGTGAAGCTTTCCGTCGGATTTTTCCCAGCGTGTTTCGGTCTGATGCGCCATCATCGTCTCCTTCCGCTGCGTTGGCGGCCGATCTGGCCGCAAAGAACTTCGCAAGGAAAACGGGTGGCCGTCTGGAAGGTTCCGGGCTCAAACGTGCCGCGATCTTGGAACAGCCAAACCGCCGCAGCTTTGGCGCGAGATGCCGCTAATAACCGGCGGCGCGATCGATCACGAACTGCAGCGGCTCGCCGCGCTCAAAACGGGCGATCTGCATCTCGACATGGCGGAACAGCGCGTTCTCTTCGGAGACCGCCGCGTCATGCGGGGTGATGAACACATTCTCCAATTCCCACAACGGGCTGTCGGCGGCGAGCGGCTCCACTTCGAAAACGTCGAGAGAAGCGCCGCCGAGGGTCCCTTCCCTGATGGCCGAGACGATGTCGGTCTCGATCTGGCTCTTGCCGCGGCCGGCATTGATGAAGACCGGCTGTCCGAGCGCACCGTCGCGGTGGAGCTTCTTAAATAGCCCGCTATTATAGAAGCCGGTCGTCTCAGGCGTCAGCGGCAGCAGGCCGACCAGAATGTC
This sequence comes from Rhizobium sp. YTUHZ045, assembly GCF_051124255.1. Classification (NCBI taxonomy): domain Bacteria; kingdom Pseudomonadati; phylum Pseudomonadota; class Alphaproteobacteria; order Hyphomicrobiales; family Rhizobiaceae; genus Rhizobium; species Rhizobium sp. YTUHZ045. The sequence goes on along the minus strand of NZ_CP101432.1, from coordinate 4,341,687 downwards.
GGTTTTGGCAAGAAACCGGTCCAGTTCGCCCGCGTCGAAGGTCTCGACGCCCTCGATTGTTTTGCGGGTGCGCGACCAGCCGATGACGCTGAAACCCATCACTTTCAGCTTGGCGACCGCATCCAGGCCCAGAATGCCGAGCCCCATGACGCCGATGGTCACCTCCGCCGCTTCCGGCGCAATCAATTTGGCCCATTCGCGCCGCCGCTGCTTGACGTCATGGGCATATTGGCCGCGCAGATGCATCAGGCACTGCATGACGACCCATTCGCTCATGCGGGTGGTCAGGCTGCGGTCGACGAAACGGACAATCGGAACGTCAGGCAAGCCGGCCATACCGATGATGTGATCGACGCCGGCACCACCCGAGAAGATCACCTTGAGGTTCGGCGCGCGTCGAAAGAGATCGGCATCCGGCTTCCAGAGAAGCGCGTATTCCGTTTCGCTGAAATCACGCTCGCGATTGGCGGGATCGGCCAGATTGATGCTGCCGCGGTCGGCAAAGGCCGTCTTCAGGACGCGGGCGACACCTTCGGGGTTGAACTTGATATCGACGAGGACGGGAGGACGAACTGACATGATCTTCTTTACTGCTGCACGGCGGGCGTCGGCACCGCCTCAATGTTGAAGGCGGCCGCCATGAGTGCCTTGGTGTAATCGTCCTTCGGCGCGCGGAAGATTTCCGCGGACGGTCCCTGCTCCACCACCTTGCCGAAACGCATGACGATGACGTCGTTGGCGAGCGCCTTCACCACCTTCAGGTCGTGGCTGATGAAGAGATAGGCGAGGTCGTGCTTCTTCTGCAGATCGCGCAGCAGGTCGACCACCTGCGCCTGCACGCTCATGTCGAGCGCGGATGTCGGCTCGTCGAGCATGACGAAACGGGGTTTCAGCACCATGGCGCGAGCTATGGCGATTCGCTGGCGCTGGCCGCCTGAAAATTCATGCGGATAGCGCCAGCGGGTCAGCGGATCGAGGCCTACCTCCTCCAGCGCCCAGCAGACACGCTGGTCGCGCTCCTCGGCGCTCAAGGCGCGCTCATGCACCTTCAGCCCTTCGGCAATGATATCGCCGACCGACATGCGCGGGCTGAGCGACCCGTAGGGGTCCTGGAAGACGATCTGCAGCTGGTTGCGTAATGGCCGCATTTCGCTGAAAGAATAACCGGCTATATCTTTGCCGACAAAGGCAATCCGTCCCTGCGACGAGATCAGACGGGTGAGGGCAAGCCCGAGCGTGGTCTTGCCCGAACCGGATTCGCCGACGACGCCGAGCGTCTGGCCGGCGCGCAGCGAAAGATCGATGCCGTCGACCGCCTTCACATGATCGACGACGCGGCGCATCAGCCCCGCCTTGATCGGGAACCAGACGCGGATATCCGAGCCTTCCATTACCACCGGCTTCGACGGATCGGCAAGCGGCGGCTCGCCGCGCGGCTCCGAGGCGAGAAGATGGCGGGTATAGTCATGCTTCGGATTGGCGAAGACCTCTTCGACGGTTCCGGTCTCGACGATCCTGCCCTTGGTCATCACGCAGACGCGATCGGCGAATTTGCGGACGATGCCGAGATCATGGGTGATGAACAGCAGCGACATGCCGTGTGCCGCCTTCAATTGCCGGAGAAGCTCGAGGATCTGCGCCTGCACCGTGACGTCGAGCGCTGTTGTCGGTTCGTCGGCGATCAGCAGTTCCGGCCGGTTGGCGAGCGCCATGGCGATCATGACGCGCTGGCGCTGACCGCCGGAGAGTTCGTGCGGATAGGCCTTTAGCCGCTTCTCAGGCTCGCGAATGCCGACCTGGTTCAACAGTTCCAGCACGCGCATCCGCGCCGCCTGGCCGGTGAGCCCCTGGTGCAGGGCGAGGATCTCGGCAATCTGCTTCTCGATCGTATGAAGCGGATTGAGCGAGGTCATCGGCTCCTGGAAGATCATGGTGATGTCGTTGCCGCGCACCTCCCGCAACGCCCGCTCGGATGCCTTCAACAGGTCCTGGCCCTTGAACAGGATTTCGCCGGAGGGATGACTTGCAGAGGGATAGGGCAAAAGCCGCAGGATCGAATTGGCCGAGACCGACTTGCCGGAGCCGGATTCACCGACGAGCGCCACGACCTCGCCCTTGGCAATATCGAAGGAGATGCGATCGACGGCAAGCGAGGCTTCGCCGCCCTGGTGGAAGGCAACCGAGAGATCGCGGACGGAGAGGAGCGGTTCTGTCATGTCACTCATTGAAACGTCTTCCTCGGATCGAAGGCGTCGCGCACGGCTTCGCCGATGAAGATCAAAAGAGAAAGCATGATCGACATGGTGAAGAAGGCCGTCAGCCCGAGCCAAGGCGCCTGCAGGTTGGTCTTGCCCTGGGCTATCATCTCGCCGAGCGAAGGGGAGCCGGGCGGCATGCCGAAGCCGAGGAAATCGAGCGAGGTCAGCGTCGTGATCGAGCCTGAGAGAATGAAGGGCAGAAAGGTGAGCGTCGCCACCATGGCGTTCGGCAGCAGGTGGCGCCACATGATGGTGCGGTTGTTGACGCCGAGCGCACGGGCGGCGCGGACATATTCGAAATTGCGGGCGCGCAGGAACTCTGCGCGCACGACGCCGACAAAGCTGACCCAGGAGAAGAGCAGCATGATTCCGAGCAGCACGAAGAAGCCGGGCGGCAGGATCGCGGCGATAATGAGCAGGATATAAAGCACAGGCATCGACGACCATATTTCGATGAAGCGCTGCAGCAAGAGATCGGTCAGGCCGCCGAAATAGCCCTGCACCGCCCCTGCCGTGACGCCGATGATCGCCGAGCAGATGGTCAACGCCAGGCCGAACAGCACCGATATGCGGAAGCCGTAGATGACGCGCGCCAGCACGTCACGCGCTTGGTCATCGGTGCCGAGCCAGTTGAGATTGCCGAGCGTGCAGCCGGGATCGTTCACCCCTTGCGGATAACCGGAGCAACGCTCCTCCTTGGTCATCAGCCAGAAGGGGGGCGTCGGCGCCGAATGCGGAATGTTCGAGTTGACCGAGCGATAGGAATAATGGATCGGCGGCCAGATCATCCAGCCATTGGCATTGATCTCATCTGCTATCACCGAGGAGCGGTAGTCGGTTTCGGCGAGGAAGCCGCCGAATTTCTCCTCGGGATAGTCGATCAACACCGGAAACAGGATCTCGCCCTTATAGGAGGCGATGATCGGCCGGTCGTTGGCGAGGAATTCAGCAAAGAGGCTCAGCACGAACAGCAGCAGGAAAAGCCACAACGACCAATAGCCGCGGCCGTTCGCCCGGAAATTCTTCCACCGACGGATATTGGTCGGCGACAGCAGCCCCTTGCGCGGCGGTTTGACCGGGGTTGCGGTGGCAGGATTTGCGGCGGCGTCCATCAGACATCCCTCCGCTCGAAATCGATGCGCGGATCGATCCAGGTATAGATCAGGTCTGAGATCAGGCTGACGAAAAGACCGAGCAGCGAGAAGATGTAGAGTGTCGCGAAGACGATCGGATAATCGCGGTTGACCACCGAGAGATAGCCGAGGCGGCCGAGGCCATCGAGCGAAAAGATGTTCTCGATCAGCAGCGAGCCGGTGAAGAAGGCGGAGATGAAGGCGCCGGGAAAACCGGCGATGATGATCAGCATGGCATTGCGGAAAACATGGCCGTAAAGCACCTGCCGCTCGTTCAGGCCCTTGGCGCGGGCTGTGACGACATATTGCTTCTTGATCTCCTCGATGAAGGAATTCTTGGTCAGAAGCGTCGTGGTGGCGAAGGCGGCGAGCGAAAGCGAGATCAGCGGCAGGGTGAGGTGCCAGAAATAGTCGAGCGGTTTCTGCCACCAGGCGAGCTCACCGAAATTGTCGGAAACGAGGCCGCGCAGCGGGAACCAGTCGTAAAAGGAGCCGCCGGCGAAAAGCACGATGAGCAGAATGCCGAAGAGGAAGCTCGGAACGGCATAACCGACGACGATGACGCCCGAGGTCCAGACGTCGAAGGTCGACCCGTCCCTGACTGCTTTGCGAATGCCGAGCGGGATGGAAATCGCATAAGAGAAGATCAGGATCCAGATGCCGAGCGAGATCGACACCGGCAGTTTCTCCTTGATGAGGTCGAGCACGGAGGTATTGCGGAAGAAGCTCTCGCCGAAATCGAAGCGGATGTAATTCCACATCATCTCGCCAAATCGCGTCAACGGCGGCTTGTCGAAGCCGAACTGTTTTTCGAGCTTGGCGATCAGCTCCGGATCGAGCCCCTGGGCGCCGCGATATTTCGAGCCTTCGTCGCTGCCGCCGCCACCGAGCAGATCGCCGCCGCCGGACAGGCGCTGATCGGCGCTGTCGGCCTGGCCGGTCAGCTGGGCAATCACCTGCTCGACCGGGCCGCCGGGGGCAAATTGAACGACAATGAAGGAAATTGCCATGATGCCGACGATCGTCGGTATCATCAAAAGCAGGCGGCGAATGACATAGGCGCCCATCAGCCTTCAGCCTCCGGAAATCTTCTTATTGTCTGCCTGCCGTCCAGTCTAATGCCGCTCAATCCGCCAGCCTTCCCTTGCCGGCCCTGCCGGCTTCTCCGTGATTCGCTCGTGCCATTTGGAGCCCAGAGCCCCAGCATTGCAAGCCCGCTCATTTTGCCGAGGTCGACCACCAGGCATCGGGGAAGCCGAGACCGTAAGCCGGAAATTCGGCCGGCCGCGTGATCGTGTTCCAATAGGCGATTCGGGAAGTCCTGGAGTAAAACAGCGGCACGACATAATGATTGGCGAGCAAGACGCGGTCCATGGCCTTGATGGCCGCCACCTGCTCGGTGCGGTTCGGCGCGAAAATCACCATGCGGATCAGGGCATCGACGGCCGGATCCGCAATGCCGGCATAGTTGCGAGAGCCCGGCTGTTTCGCAGCCTCGGAACCCCAGTAGTCAGCCTGTTCATTGCCGGGATTCATCGTCTCGCCCCAAATCCCCCAGATCATGTCGTAATCGAAGCTCCTGACGCGGTTGGTATATTGCGAGGCATCCACCGTGCGCAGACGGGCATCGACGCCAATCTTTTTCAGGTTGTTCGCATAGGGAAGAACCGACCGCTCGAAAGAAGGGTTGGACAGGAGGATTTCAAAACTCATTGGCTGGCCGGTCTTCACGTTGACCATGCGATTGCCCTTGAGCTCCCAGCCGGCTTCCTTGAAAAGAGCGACGGCCTTGCGCAGATTGTCGCGAAGCTTCTGCGGATCGCCTGCAACAGGATTGGTGTAGGGCGTCGTGAATACCTCCGGAGGAACCTTGTCCTTCAAGCCTTGCAATATTTCCAGCTCACGTCCCTGCGGCAGGCCCGAGGAGGCAAGCTCGGTGTTCCAGAAATAGCTGTCGATACGCTCAAAGGCATTGTAGGCAAGGTTGCGGTTGAGATCCTCAAAGTCGAAGGCGTAGTTCAATGCCTCCCGCACCTTGATGTCCTTGAAGAGGTCGCGCCGCATATTGGGTACAAAAGCCTGCATGATGCCCGTTGCGCGCAAAGCGTTCGTCGGCTCCTCGCGCTTCACACGGCCATCCCTGACGGCCGGAAAGTCATAGGCCGTCGCCCACCGGCTTGCCTGATTGTCCTGGCGATAATCCACATTGCCCGCACGGAAGGCTTCAAACTCAACATCCCGATCGCCGAAATAAGTATAGATGATGTTGCGGAAATTATTCTGACCGACGTTGACGTTGAGGTCCTTGCCCCAGTAGTCGTCGCGAAGCTCGAAGTGTGTGCTGGCACCTGGCGAGAAATCGGCAATTTTGTAGGGACCCGAACCCATGACCGGTTCCAAGGTCGTTTTGGAAATGTCGCGCGGCTTACCATCCGGTCCCGGCGCTTCCCACCAGTGTTTCGGCACGACCACCAACTGGCCGAGGATATTCGGAAGCTCGCGGTTGTTCTTCTCGTCGAAGGTGAAGGTGACATCACGATCGCCGGTCTTTTCCGCTTTCACTACATGGCGGTAATAATTGAAGTTGAGCGGATTGAGCTCCTTCGATTTGTCGAAGCTGAAGACAACGTCTTCCGGCGTTACCGGCTGCCCGTCCGCCCATTTCGCCTCTTTGCGCAACCGGAAGGTCGCACTCGAAACGTCGGCGGGAAAGGACAGCCCTTCGGCGAGCAGCCCGTAAGACACGAGCAGTTCGTCTTCGGCAGGTTTCATCAGCGTGTCGTAGACCAGAGCAATGCCGGTTGCGATTTCGCCCTTTTCCAATAGCGGATTGAAGGTGTCGAACGTCCCTGTCGTAGAGAGACGAAGGTCGCCGCCCTTCGGGGCGTTCGGATTGATATAGTCGAAATGCGCAAAGCCCGGCTTGTACTTCATCTCACTGATGACCGAGCTTCCGATCTGAAACGGCTGATCCTCAGCCATAGCCGAGATCGGGACGAGAGCACCCGCAAGCGATAGAAACAGACCGATTTTCGACCACAAAGCCGCCATTCACGCATTCCCCTGAATATTGATGGATTCGACAATACGAGAAATAGGGGCGAAAAACAGGAGAGAGTTTGGTTTTTGACCAGCTCGCGAAATTTTGAGCCGCCAGTTCCCGTCAGGAACGCAGTGCTTGGGCGCCGCGGCGATCCGTCACCGGCTCGTGCTGCGTTCGTCCGCCAAATCATCGATTCACCAAAATCGCTTTTCACGATAGATTCGAACGCAAATCACTTCAGCAGCGGCTCAAGGGAACAGCATGGCATTCGGCTTCGCTCAAGCTTTCAGGACATTCGGCAAACTGGCAATTGCCGGCGCGATCGGTGCCGGCCTTGCGGCCGGCGACGTCGGCGCCGAGCAGAAGACGCCAAGCCCAGGCAGCGCCAAGGCGCTGTTCGCAGGCGTCAGCCTGCCGACGCAGGGGCCGGCGCAGCCGATCGGCTTTTATGCAAAGGGCTGCATGACCGGCGCGGTGGCGCTGCCGACCGACGGGCCGACCTGGCAGGCGATGCGGCTTTCGCGCAATCGCCGCTGGGGCAACCCGGCGATGATTGCGCTCCTGGAACGGTTCTCGCAGGATGCGGTCAAATATGCCGGCTGGCCGGGCATCCTTGTCGGCGATGTCGCCCAGCCGCGCGGCGGGCCGATGCTCAACGGCCATTCCTCGCACCAGGTCGGCCTCGATGCCGATATCTGGTTCACCCCGATGCCGGCGCGCCGCATGACGGCTGAGGAGCGCGAGGACCTGCCCTTCACAAGCATGCTGCAGAAGGACAAGTTCCTCACCGTCAACCCGAAGGTATGGACGGAATCGCGGGCGCGGCTCCTGATGCTGGCGGCGAGCTATCCCGAAGTGGAGCGCATCTTCGTCAATCCGGCGATCAAGAAGAAGATGTGCGACACCTGGACCGGCGACCGTACCAACCTTGGTAAGCTCCGGCCGATATACGGCCATGACTCGCATTTCCACATCCGCATCAAATGCCCGCTCGGTGCTGCCGGATGTACGCCGCAAGCCCCGGTGCCCGCCGGAGACGGCTGCGACAAGTCGCTCGCCTATTGGTTCACACCGGCGCCTTGGGCGCCACCGAAACCGCCCAAGCCCGGCGCCAAGCCGCCGAAGCCGCCGCGTGAGATGATGGTGTCCGACCTGCCGAAGGCCTGCGCCGCTGTGCTCGATGCCGCTTCCGTCGCTTCGATGCAAGCCGCCACTTATGGTGGGCCTTCCGCTGCAAGCGCGCTCGCCGCCGTTCCGGCAGCCGCGCCGGCTGATGACGACGAGGGGTTGCCGGATGTCGGCCCGTTACCGAACGACAAGCCGGCGGTCCAATGAAGGGGCAGAGGCGCTGTCTTTTAAATCGCAAACACTTGGTATAAAGCGATCAAATCGATTGAATTGTTGGGGCGGAGATTCACTTCATGGCCGGCAGCAAATGCCTTGCGCTGATCGCGCATGACCAGAAGAAGGACGACATGGCGGCTTTCGCCCGCGCCAATCAGGACCTTCTTTCACACTGGAAGATCGTCGCGACGGGTACCACCGGCGGTCGGGTGCTCGATGCTGCTCCCGATCTCGACGTCATTAGGCTGAAAAGCGGGCCGCTCGGCGGCGACCAGCAGATCGGCGCGCTGATCTCGACCGGCGAAGTCGACGCGCTGATTTTCTTCGTCGACCCGCTGACGCCGATGCCGCATGATGTCGACGTGAAGGCGCTGATGCGGCTCGCCATCGTCTACGACATTCCGATGGCGCTCAACCTCGCGACCGCTATAAAGCTCCTACCCACCCTCGAAGCCTGATCAGCACGGAACCGGCCATGCCCAAACCCAACCACAGCACTGCTCCGCTTCCCTTCCCGATCCTGATCGGCGATATCGGCGGCACCAATGCCCGCTTCTCCATCCTCAGCGATGCCTATGCCGAGCCGAAACAGTTTCCGAACGTGCGCACGGCGGATTTCGCCACGATCGACGAAGCGATCCAGAAGGGCGTGCTCGACAAGACGGCGGTGCAGCCGCGCTCGGCGATCCTCGCTGTCGCCGGCCCGATCAACGACGATGAGATCCCCCTGACCAATTGCGACTGGGTGGTGCGGCCGAAGACGATGATCGAGGGCCTCGGCATCGAGGATGTGCTCGTCGTCAACGATTTCGAGGCGCAGGCGCTGGCGATTGCCGCCCTATCGGATGAAAACCGCGAACGCATCGGCAGCGCCACCGGCGACATGGTCGCCTCGCGCGTTGTGCTCGGTCCCGGTACCGGCCTCGGCGTCGGCGGGCTTGTGCATGCCCAGCATACTTGGATCCCGGTTCCCGGCGAAGGCGGCCATATCGATCTCGGGCCGCGCAGCAAGCGCGATTATGAGATCTTTCCGCATGTCGAGACGATCGAAGGCCGTGTGTCGGCCGAACAGATCCTCTGCGGACGCGGCCTCGTCAATCTTTACAACGCCATCTGCATGGCCGACGGCATCCAGCCGACGATGAAGGATCCGGCCGAGATCACCTCGCACGCGCTGGCGGTTAGCGACAAGGCGGCCGTCGAGACCGTTTCGCTGTTTGCCACCTATCTCGGCCGCGTGGCGGGCGACATGGCGATGGTGTTCATGGCGCGCGGCGGCGTCTACCTCTCCGGCGGCATCTCGCAAAAGATCCTCCCGGCGCTGAAGAAACCGGAATTCCGCCAGGCTTTCGAGGACAAGGCGCCGCATAGCGCGCTGCTTCGCACCATCCCGACTTATGTGGTGACGCATCCGCTGGCGGCGCTCGCAGGGCTTTCCTCCTATGCGCGCATGCCGGGCAATTTCGGCGTATCGACCGAAGGCCGCCGGTGGCGGCGCTGAGCCAGCGCACGTCCCTCCGGGCCGCGCCGCGGTCTAGCCAAACCAGTCCCAACTCTTTATAGAGCCGGCCAAAGTGCGCGCCACGTTCAGGACGCGCTCCGTCTCGGACAGGAAGCTTGATATTTGGAAGCCGTGGAAAGCAGAAAGCAGAGCGTCAGCAGCGATACCGTAACCGGCATCCTGAAGCGCATCATCGCTGAAAACGGCCGCGACCATCTCTGGGGTTATGTCTTCGCGATCGCCTGCCTCGTGGTCGTGGCGCTTTCGACGGCATTCACCGCCTGGATCATGCGGGCGATCATCGACGAAGCCTTCGCCAACCGCCGCGCCGATGTCGTCTGGATCATCTGTCTTTCGATCTTCGTCGCCTTCGTGCTGCGCGGCTTTGCCAGCTATGGCCAGGCCGTGGCGCTTTCCAAGGTCGGCAACAATATCGTCGCCCGCTATCAGCGCCGCCTCTATGCGCATCTGATGACGCTTTCCGTGGGCTTTTTCAGCGAGGCACGCTCGGCTCACATCGCAGCGCAGGTGAGCCAGAACGTCAGCGGCATCCGTGACGTGCTCAACCTGACGATCACCTCGACGGTGCGCGACCTCCTGACTTTCGTTTCGTTGATCGGCGTGATGGTCCTGCAGGACCCGCTGCTCAGCCTCGCCGTGTTCGTCATGGCGCCGCCGCTGCTCTATGCACTGCGTTATGTTTCCAAACGTCTTCGCTCGGCGACCCGTGAGGCCGTGCATCTGAACAGCCACGTGCTGGGGGCCATGCAGGAGACGATCCAAGGTATTGCCATCGTCAAAGCCTTTACGATGGAAGAGGAACTGGAGAACAAGGTCAACAAGCTCATCACGGCCGCCGAAAACCGGGCGAACCGGATTGCCCGGCTTTCCGAGCGAACCTCGCCGCTGACGGAGAGCTTCGCAGGCTTTGCCGTCGCCAGCGTGCTCGCCTATGCCGCCTATCGCTCGATCTATTACAATGTGGCCCCGGGCGCCTTCTTCTCCTTCGTGACGGCGCTGCTGCTTGCCTATGATCCCGCCCGCCGCCTTGCCCGCCTGCAGGTGCAGATGGAACGCGCCGTCGTCAATGCGCGGATGATCTACGAATTGCTCGACATGGAGCCGCGCCAGCGCGACTTGCCGGATGCCCGGCCGTTGACGGTGACGCAGGCGAGAATCGAATTCCGCAATGTGTCCTTCGCCTACGGCAATGAAAGCGTGCTGAACAGCGTCAGCTTCGTCGCCGAGGGTGGGGCGACCACGGCGCTCGTCGGCCCGTCGGGAGCTGGTAAATCCACCGTCATCAGCCTCATTCCGCGTTTCTACGATCCGCGCGAAGGCGAAATCCTGATCGACGGGCAGGATATTGCCCATGTCACCAAGAAGTCGCTGCGCCACCAGCTCGCCTATGTCTCACAGCAGCCCTACCTGTTCGAGGGCACGATCCGCGACAATATCCGCTACGGCCGGCCGGAAGCGACCGATGCCGAGGTGGAAGGGGCGGCCCGGCTGGCCTATGCGCATGACTTCATCTCAGCGCAGCCACAGGGCTACGATACCCCTGTCGGCGAAAACGGCGTGACGCTTTCGGGCGGCCAACGCCAGCGGCTTTCGATCGCCCGCGCTTTGGTGCGCAACGCGCCGATCCTGCTGCTCGACGAAGCGACCTCCGCCCTCGACACCGAATCCGAGGCCGCCGTGCAGAAGGCGCTCGACGAGGCGATGACCGGACGCACCGTCGTTGTCATTGCCCATCGACTTTCGACCGTGGTGCGCGCCGACAAGATCGTCGTCATGCAGCAGGGCCGGGTCGTCGAGGAGGGCAATCATGAGACGCTTGCGAAGGTCAGCGACGGTCTTTACGCTCGCCTCAACAACCTGCAGAGGCCCTCGGCCTCGGATTCATACTAACATGGCGAGACTGACATGAGCGATGCTGCGATGAAACTGGTGGTGGTCGGCGCAGCTGGACGCATGGGGCAGACGCTGATCCGGCTCATTCATTCGATCGAAGGCGTGACGCTGCATGCCGCGATCGAGCGCGCCGGCTCCCCATTCGTCGGCAAGGATGCCGGTGAGATTGCCGGACTCGGGCCGACCGGCGTCATCATCGGCGACGACCCGCTCCAGGCCTTCCTGCATGCCGAAGGCGTAGTCGACTTCACCGCGCCTGCCGCCACGGTGGAGTTTTCCGGTCTCGCCGCTCAGGCCCGCATCGTTCATGTTGTCGGTACAACGGGCTGCTCGAGCGAGGACAACGCGAAGATCGCCGCCGCGGCCCGCCATGCCCGCATCGTCAAGTCGGGCAATATGAGCCTCGGGGTCAATCTGCTCAGCGTGCTGGCAGAGCAGGCCGCGCGGGCGCTCGATCCCGCAGATTGGGACATCGAAATCCTGGAAATGCACCACAAGCACAAGGTGGACGCGCCATCCGGCACCGCCCTTCTCTTCGGTGAAGCCGCGGCCAAGGGCCGCAATATCGATCTTGCGTCGAAATCGGTCAGGGTTCGCGACGGCCATACCGGCGCCCGCGAGGCGGGCACGATCGGTTTTGCGACGCTGCGGGGCGGCTCGGTCATAGGCGAGCATTCCGTGCTTTTCGCCGGAGAAGGCGAAATCGTCACCCTGTCGCACAGCGCGGCCGACCGTTCTATCTTCGCGCGCGGCGCCATCAAAGCCGCGCTCTGGGCGCGCGACAAGAAGCCGGGTCTCTATTCCATGCTCGACGTGCTCGGGCTTTCTTCCCAATAAGGATACTACGGAGGCATATTCATGAGCGGTACCCTCGTCCTCGTTCGCCACGGCCAGAGCGACTGGAACCTGAAGAATCTCTTCACCGGCTGGAAGGACCCGGATCTGACGGAACTCGGCATTCAGGAAGCCAAAGCCGGCGGCGCTGCGCTTGCCGAATACGGGATCAAATTCGACGTCGCCTATACCTCGGCGCTGGTGCGCGCGCAGCACACGCTGAAGCTCATCCTCGACAAGGTCGGCCAGCCTGATCTCGAGACCATCCGCGACCAGGCGCTGAACGAGCGCGACTACGGCGATCTCTCCGGTCTCAACAAGGATGACGCGCGCGCCAAATGGGGCGAGGAACAGGTGCATATCTGGCGCCGCTCCTACGACGTGCCGCCGCCCGGCGGTGAAAGCCTGCGCGATACCGGCGCCCGCGTCTGGCCCTACTACCTCACCGAGATCCTGCCGCGCGTGCTCCGCGGCGAAAAGGTGCTGGTCGCTGCCCACGGCAATTCGCTGCGTTCGCTGGTCATGGTGCTCGACAAGCTGACCAAAGAAGGCGTGCTCGCCCTCAACCTCGCGACCGGCGTTCCCATGGTCTACAAGCTGAACGCGGATTCCACCGTCGCCTCCAAGGAAGTGCTGGGCGATATGTCCGGCGCACACTGAATTCTGTGAGGCGTGCCACCGAACGGGTCGGCGCACCTTGTCTCAATTCCTGGCCTCAGTTCTCGATCGTGAACTGTACCCGGTCGGCGGCGAAACGGCTTATCGAATATTGCACCGGTACGCCGTCGAGATCGGTGTTCATTGCCTTGGCAATCAGCAGGATCGCGCCGGGAGTGAGTTCCAGATCTGCAAGGTCGGCTGTCGCAGCATGGGCGGCTGTTATCTCGGTCGTCGCCCGGACGTAGTCCCCGAGGCCGAGCTCGGCGAAAGCCTTGGTGATCGATTCGTGCTTGCGGTAGGCCTCACCGATCCCGGCGAAACGTTCGGCGGGAAACCAGCTCGTCGCCTTTGAAACCGGCCGCCTGTCGGCATGGCGCAATGTTTCCAGCCGGATTACTTGCTCACCCTGTTTCAGGCCCAGCCAACGGGCAACGTCGGCGCTCGCCTCCTCCCGCGTCTCATCGAGCAGAAGGCCGCGCATCTCGCGCGCCTGATCGCCGATGCCGGCGGTGAAACGCGTGCGCCGGGTGATCGGGAAATTCAGCCGCTCCTTGCGCTCGATCAGCGTGCCGCGGCCTTGCACAGCACGCACGATTCCCTCCTGCGCCAGCGCAGCCAGCGCACTGCGAACCGTATGGCGGTTGACGCCGAATTGCAGCGCCAGCACCGTTTCCGGCGGCACCATTCCGGTTTCGTCATAGGCGCCGTTGCCGATCGCCTCGCGAATCCGATCGGCGATCTGACGCCACAGCGCCACACCCGTCTGCCTCTGCACCTGCTTCAGTCCTGCCATTCCGCCTCTGCTTTGCCTCACGATGTCACACGCTTGTCACGACACCGATTTAAGGCTAGGTATAGCTTGTATGGTTGTCTATATCAATAGACATTTGAGGAAGCAGCGATGATATCAGCGGACAAGACAAACGCCGCGTCACAGACGGTCTTGGAGCGCAAACGCGCCGCCGATCTGCTGGCGCATGCGGGACGGAGCGAACTCCAGGCGGCCTGGGACGCGTTGCCGCAAAAGCCCGTGGCTTATCCGGTGCGCGGACCGGAGACGGGACTGGTGATGGTGCGCGGCCGCATCGGCGGCGGCGGAGCTCCCTTTAATCTCGGCGAGGTGACGATGACACGCTCAACGGTGCGGCTCGAGTCCGGCTCCATCGGTCATGCGCAGGCGCTCGGCACCGACCGGGAGAAGGCCCGTCTTGCGGCGATCTTCGACGCGCTCTGGCAGGAGGAGGCGACCAGGGATTTCGTCGAACAGGCGCTGCTTTTGCCGATCGCGGAAAGGATCGCCACCACCGAACGTCGCAAGGCGGATGAGACGGCGGCAACCCGCGTCGACTTCTTCACCATGGTGCGGGGGGACAACTGATGGGTCTGACGACAGAAGTCTTTACCGGTGGCTTTACCGATCCGGTTTTCCATGCGCAGAGCGTCTTCAAGATGCTGATGGACGGCATGGCCCGCCCCGGCACCATCCAGACCGTTGAGCCCGAGATCGACCCGCCGGCGCCGCTCGGTATTGCCGCCGGCACGATCGCGCTCACTCTTTGCGACCATGACACATCAGTCTGGCTTACCTCGGGACTAGCGAAATCCGCTGTGCCGGACTGGCTCGGCTTCCACACCGGCGCCCCGCTGACCGCCGAAAAGGCGGATGCGCGCTTTGCCTTCATCGAGGCGGGCACTGCGCTTTGCTCCTTCGGCCTGTTTGCGTCAGGCACGCAGGAATATCCCGACCGCTCGACGACTGTTGTCATCGAACTTCCCGAACTCGACGGCGGACGCAGGCTGGTGCTGATGGGTCCGGGGATCCAGAGCGTCGTGGAGATCGCGCCTGTCGGCCTACCGGAGACCTTCCTCAGGCTCTGGGCCGAGAACCGCGCGCTTTTTCCGCGCGGCATCGACATCGTGCTGACATCGGGCAAGCGCTTCGTCTGCCTGCCGCGCACCACCAAGATCACAGCAACGGAGATCTGAGCTCATGTATGTTGCCGTCAAGGGTGGCGAGGCCGCCATTGCCAATGCCCACCGTCTGCTCGCCGACCGTCGCCGCGGTGACCGGTCGCTGCCAGCGATCGGCATCGACCAGATCGTCGAACAACTCGCCCTCGCCGTCGACCGCGTCATGGCCGAGGCCTCGCTTTTCGACCGGACTCTCGCAGCGCTGGCCGTCCGTCAATCGCGCGGCGACATGATCGAGGCGATCTTCCTGCTGCGCGCTTACCGCACGACGCTGCCGCGCTTCGGTTATTCCAGACCGCTCGACACGGCTGGCATGGCGATCGAACGCCGTATCTCGGCGACCTACAAGGATCTGCCGGGCGGCCAGCTGCTCGGCCCCACCTTCGACTATACCCACCGGCTGCTCGATCCCTCCCTGCTTGAGGACGAAGCGGTCGAGGCGCCGGCCCAGCGTCCGGCCGAGACCGGCCGCGTCATGCGCGTCTCCGAAATCCTCGGCGAGGAAGGCTTGATCGAGGCGGACGGCGACATGCCCGAGGATCACGAGATCGGCGACCTGACCCGCGAGCCGATGGAATTCCCGATGACCCGGGACCTGCGCCTGCAGGCGCTTGCCCGCGGCGACGAGGGCTTCCTGCTGGCGCTCGGTTATTCAACCCAGCGCGGCTACGGCCGCAACCATCCTTTCACCGGGGAGATCCGCATCGGCGAAGTCGAGGTGGAATTCGACGTGCCTGAGCTCGGTTTCGCGGTCTCGCTCGGCACGATCCTGATCACCGAGTGCCAGATGGTCAACCAGTTTAAGGGCTCGGCGAAGGCACCCCCGCAATTCACCCGCGGCTACGGCCTGGTCTTCGGCCAGAGCGAACGCAAGGCGATGGCAATGTCGCTGGTCGATCGGGCGCTGCGGGCAGAAGAGCTCGGCGAGGATATCACCGCGCCGGCACAGGACGAGGAATTCGTCATTTCCCACTCCGACAACGTTCAGGCAACGGGTTTCGTCGAGCACCTGAAGCTGCCGCATTATGTGGATTTCCAGGCCGAACTCGATCTCGTCCGCCGCATGCGTCACGAATTCGAAGCCGCCCGCAACAGCGGCGAAGAGATGAAGGAAGCCGCCGAATGAGCGATCTCGCCAGCTACAACTTCGCCTATCTCGATGAACAGACCAAGCGGATGATCCGCCGCGCCATCCTGAAGGCAATCGCCATTCCCGGCTACCAGGTGCCGTTTGCCAGTAGAGAAATGCCGATGCCCTATGGCTGGGGCACCGGCGGCGTGCAGGTAACGGCCTCGATCATCGGCCCTGATGACGTGCTGAAGGTCATAGACCAGGGCGCCGACGACACGACCAACGCTGTCTCCATCCGCGCCTTCTTCCAAAAGGTCGCAAATGTCGCGGTGACGACGCACACCAGCGAGGCGACGATCATCCAGACACGCCACCGCATCCCGGAGGAAAAACTCGGGCCCGGCCAGGTGCTCGTCTATCAGGTGCCGATCCCCGAACCGCTGCGCTTCCTTGAGCCGCGCGAGACCGAGACGCGCAAGATGCATGCGCTCGAGGAATACGGACTCATGCATGTGAAGCTCTATGAGGATATTGCCCGCAACGGCCGCATCGCCACGACCTATGCCTATCCGGTCAAGGTGCATGGCCGCTACGTGATGGATCCCTCGCCGACGCCGAAATTCGATAATCCGAAGATGCACAGGTCGGAAGCGCTGCAGCTTTTCGGCGCCGGCCGCGAGAAACGCATCTATGCCGTGCCGCCCTATACCGATGTCGTCAGTCTGGATTTCGAAGACCATCCCTTCGAGATCCAGCGCTTCGACAGGCCCTGCGCGCTCTGCGGCGCAGAGGACGTCTACCTCGACGAGGTCATTCTCGACGACAAGGGCGGGCGCATGTTCGTCTGCTCCGATACCGACCATTGCGAAGACCGCCGCGCCCAGGGGCATGCCGGCGAAATGCTGGCCCGGGAGGCTGCCGAATGACCGATATACCGCTTCTCAAGGTCAACGACCTCTCGAAGTTCTACGGCAAACGCATCGGCTGCCGGAACGTCTCCTTCGAGCTCTGGCCCGGCGAAGTGCTGGCCATCGTCGGCGAATCCGGCTCCGGCAAGACGACGCTGCTCAACTGCATCTCCACCCGGTTGATGCCGACGACCGGCAGCGTCGAATACCACATGCGCGATGGCAACTACCGCGACCTCTACCGCATGAACGAGGCGGAGCGCCGATTCCTGATGCGCACGGACTGGGGTTTCGTGCACCAGAACCCGGCCGATGGATTGCGCATGACCGTATCGGCGGGTGCCAATGTCGGTGAACGGCTGATGGCGATCGGCGACCGGCACTACGGCAAGATCCGCTCTACCGCCATCGACTGGCTCGAACGCGTCGAGATCGACGCTGACCGCATCGACGACCAGCCGCGCGCCTTTTCCGGCGGCATGCGCCAGCGGCTGCAGATCGCCCGCAATCTCGTCACCGGTCCGCGCCTGGTCTTCATGGATGAACCCACAGGCGGCCTCGACGTATCGGTGCAGGCGCGCCTGCTCGATCTCGTGCGCGGCCTCGTCAACGATCTCGGCCTCTCGGCCATCGTCGTCACCCACGATCTCGCCGTCGCTCGCCTGCTCTCGCACCGCATGATGGTGATGAAGGACGGCTACGTCATCGAACAGGGTCTTACCGACCGCGTGCTCGACGATCCCAGAGAGCCTTACACGCAGTTGCTCGTCTCCTCGATCCTGCAGGTCTGAGTTAGAAACCAGGAAACCCAAATCATGCCAACGCCCCTCGTCGTCTCCGAAGTCTCGAAGAGCTTCACCATGCACCTGCGCGACGGCATCAGGCTGCCTGTCGTCTCGGATGTCGCCTTCTCGGTATCTGCGGGTGAATGCGTCGTGCTCGGCGGCCCCTCGGGCATCGGCAAGAGCTCGCTGCTCAAGATGATCTACGGCAATTATGCCGTCGACACCGGTCAGATACTCATTCGCCACCACGGGCGGATCGTCGATCTCGCCTCCGCCGATCCACGCACCGTGCTCACCGTTCGCCGCAATACGCTCGGCTATGTCAGCCAATTCCTGCGCACTGTGCCGCGCGTGGCGACAATCGACGTGGTGGCCGAGCCGCTCGTGGCGCGCGGCGAAGATGTCGTCGTTGCACGGGAAAAGGCAGGCGCCCTGCTCGCCAGGCTCAACTTGCCGGAAGCGCTGTGGCAGCTGCCGCCCGCCACCTTCTCCGGTGGCGAGCAGCAGCGCGTCAACATCGCCCGAGGCTTCATCACCGAGCATACGATCCTGCTCCTCGATGAACCCACAGCCTCGCTCGATGCGAAAAACCGCGCCGTTGTCGTCGGCATGATCGCGGAGAAGAAGAAGGCGGGCGTCGCCCTTCTCGGCATCTTCCACGACGAGGAAGTGCGCGAGGCCGTCGCCGACCGCATCCTCGACGTCCAGCAGTTCTCTCCTCGGAAGATCGCCGCATGAGCCGCCAGTTGGGTACCGAGCCCTATATCCACGAAACGGCTGATGTCAGCGACTCTATCTTCGGGCGCTACACCGAGGTCTCAGAACGCTGCCGCATTAGCGAAGCCACCTTCGGCGACTATTCCTACATCATGCAGGACGGGGCCGTCTGGTGCGCGACGATCGGCAAGTTCGTCAATATCGCCGCCGCCGTGCGCATCAACGCCACCAACCATCCGACCTGGCGCGCGACCCTGCATCATTTCACCTATCGCGCCGCCGACTACTGGCCCGACGCCGACATGGAGACGGACTTCTTCGCCTGGCGGCGCGCAAACCGGGTGACGATCGGCCACGACGTTTGGATCGGCCATGGTGCGACCATCTTGCCCGGCGTCAAAGTCGGCAACGGCGCCGTCATCGGTGCCGGCGCCGTCGTATCGAAGGACGTTGCGCCATACACGATCGTCGGCGGTGTGCCGGCCAAGCTCATCCGCGAACGTTTCCCGAAAGAGATCGGCGAACGCATGGACAGACTTTCCTGGTGGGATTGGCAACACGACCGGTTGCGCCTGGCTTTGCAAGATTTCCGCAACTTAAGCGCGGAAGATTTTCTGGTCCGCCACGAGGGCTAGACACCGCCTCCGCAGCGCGGAGATTTGTGACACTTCTTACACAAATCTGACATTTGAGGTTCATCAAGCGGGACTAATGCGGTGCTGACCAAGGCCTGAAGTGCAAGGGACCAGCATGATGTTCGAGCTGAAGGATGTCACCCGTCGTTTCGGAAAAAAGCTCGCCGTCGATGCCGTGACCCTCACCATTCCCCAGGGTCAGATGGTCGGCATCATCGGCCGCTCCGGCGCCGGCAAGTCGACGCTGCTGCGCATGATCAACCGCCTGCAGGAGCCGAGCTCCGGCTCCATTCATTTCGCCGGCGTCGAGGTCTCCGGGCTTCGCGGCCAGGCATTGCGCAACTGGCAGCGCGACTGTGCGATGATCTTCCAGCAGTTCAACCTGGTGCCGCGCCTCGATGTCCTGACCAATGTCATGCTCGGCCGCCTCAATCACCGTCCGACGCTTCTGAGCCTCCTCAACATCTTCACCCGCGAGGAGCGCGTGCATGCGATCGCGGCACTCGAACGCCTCGGCATCGAGCAGACGGCGCTGCAGCCGGCCGGTACGCTTTCCGGCGGCCAGCAGCAGCGCGTGGCGATCGCCCGCGCGCTGATGCAGAACCCGAAGATGGTGCTCGCCGACGAACCGATCGCCTCGCTCGATCCGCTGAACGCCAAGATCGTCATGGATGCGTTGCGCGACATCAACGAGCGTGAGGGCATCACCGTCATCACCAATCTGCATACGCTCGACACCGCCCGCAACTATTGTGAGCGCATCGTCGGCATGGCCAGCGGCCGCGTCGTCTTCGACGGCAAGCCCTCGGAGCTGACGGCCGAAGCAGTGAAGGAAATCTACGGCACGGACAAGGACGGCGCCGGCATCGACGAAACGATGACCTCGACCTCCATCAATATCGCTCCCGAGGGCGCCAACAATCAATCCGCCGGCGTCCAGCCGCTGGCGTTGGCTGGTCTCTGACAGAGGCGGCCGCGATCGAACGCCCGCGTTAAGGGCACACTTCTTCGTAACGGGAAGGCCGGAGACACCGGTCGATAGGAGAGAACGCATGTTGAAGAAAGCACTCTTTGCGGCAACGGCGCTGTTTGCGCTCGCCGGCGCCGCCAATGCCGCAGACCTCAAGGAATTCCGCATCGGCATCCTTGGCGGCGAAAATGAAACTGACCGCCTGCGCAACTATGCCTGCCTCGCCGACCACCTGAAGCAGGAATTCGGCTTCGAGAAGGTCTCGCTCTTCCCGGCCGCCGACTATGACGGCGTTATCCAGGGCCTGCTCGGCGGCACGCTCGACTTCGCCGAACTCGGCGCTTCCGGTTACGCCTCCGTCTACCTGAAGGATCCGAAGGCTGTTACGCCGATCCTGACGACGCAGCAGAAAGACGGTTCAACGGGTTATTACTCGATCGGCCTCGCACTGAAGTCCTCCGGCATCAAGACCATCAAGGACGCCAAGGGCAAGAAGCTCGGCTACGCCGATCCGGACTCCACCTCCGGTTACCTCGTGCCGCTGACGCAGATCCCGAAGGACACCGGCATGCCGAACGACAAGTTCTTTGCCTCGACCCAGTTCAACGGCGGTCATGAAAACAACCTGCTTGCCGCCTATGACGGCAAGGTCGATGTCGCCGTCGACGACTCGTCGGGCATCGGCGACTTCAAGGATGGCTACACTTCCGGCACGTTCCGCAAGGAAGTCGACAAGGGCGCCGTCGATCCGAACAAGCTCGTTGAAGTCTGGCGTTCGCCGCTGATCCCGAACGGCCCGCTGGTCGTGCGCAACGCTCTCGGCCAGGAGTGGCAGACGAAGCTCGCAGCCTTCTTCACGGCCCTGCCGGAAAAGGATCACAAGTGTTTCTCGGCTGTCGAAGGCGGCGACTACAAGGGCTACGCTCCCGTCAAGCACGACTTCTACAAGGCCGTCGTCGAAGTTCGCAAGGCGGCCATCGGCGGCTGATCGCCTTTTGAATACGGGGGCGGCTGACAACGGCCGCCCTTTGTTTGTTATCGCGCGGAGCGTCCATGACCATTGCCGACACACAGCCGCACATGCAGAGCACGCAGGAGATCGGCACCGCCTGGGACCGGATGGTCGCCAAGCGCCGCTTCTACACCGTGCTCGGCCTGGTTATCCTTATCGCGGCTTTCGTGAGCTCCGTCCGCTTTGCCGATGAGAGCAATGCCGGCCATTTCTTCGAACGCCTGCCGCACCTATTCGACTTCCTGAGCTGGCTCATCCCCAAGGATTGGAACGACGTCTGGCGCGCGATCTTCGACATAGCGAGCGTCAACGACAAGGGCGGCGAGGAATTCAACTTCATCAAAGGCCGCGTCTATATCTCGGGAGACTTCTACATCCCGGAATATTTCGAGCTGATGATCATCACGATCAACGTGGCGCTGATCTCGACTATCATCGCCTTCGTCTTTGCCGTGCCCTTGAGCTTCTTTGCGGCGCGCAACCTGACGAGTTCGTGGCCGCTGCGCGTCTTCACCAAGCGGCTGATGGAATTCCTGCGCGCCTTCCCGGAAATCGTCATCGCCGGCCTATTTTCGGCGATCCTGTCGATCGGGCCGGTCGCCGCCATCATCGCCATCACCCTGCACACGATCGGCGCGCTCGGCAAACTCTTCTACGAGGTTGCCGAAAACATCGACATGAAGCCGCATGAGGGGATGAAGGCCGTTGGCGCCAACTGGTGGGAGCGGGTGCGCTTCGCCGTCCTGCCGCAAGTGCTGCCGAATTTCACCTCCTATGCGCTGCTGCGCCTGGAGATCAACGTGCGCGCCTCGACCATCATCGGCGCCGTCGGCGGCGGCGGCATCGGCGAAGAGCTAAAGCTTTCGATCTCGCGCGGCTTCGGCGCAAAGACCGTTGCCCTCGTACTCCTGTTGTTCGTGACGATCATCGCCGTCGACCAGTTCTCCGCCTGGCTGCGCCGCCGTCTCGTCGGCGAACACGCCTTCCTTCTGCAACATTGAGGCCGCCATGACGGTGATCGACGCAAACCGCATGCAAGAGATTGAAGCGCGCTATCCGGAATATTTCCACCGGTCGTTCCGCCAGCGTTTCGGCGGGCTGATGATCCTCATTGCGACCCTCCTCTACGGCCTCTACGCCGTCTGGTTCTTTGACCTGCCCAAGCTTCTTGCCGAAGCTCACTGGGAGCGCGTCGGCATCTATCTCAGCCAATGGGTGAGTTATGATGTGCAGCCGGACTTCCGCATCCAGGACGACGGCTCGATCGAGGTGCGTTATCCCCGCTTCTCGCCGCTCGGCGACAATCCGCATCCGGACTGGGTGGTCAACAATCCCGATGGCAGCATCACCGTTTCCGTCAGCGGCACCAGCCGCAGCATCACCGTTTCGAAGAGCGAAACGATCGTGACCGCGCACGGCGTCAGCGTCCCGGTCAACGTTTCGAGCGGCGCGCCCCAGGTGGTCGGCCCGGTGCCGAGCTGGATGACGGTCTATGACGACAACGTGCTCGCTGATCTCGGCTTTGCCGGCGACGTCAGCATTTCCGTTGATCGCGTGAAAGTTCGCAAGCGTTTCCTCGGCTGGGCGAATTTCCTCTTCGACACGCAATCGTCATTCTTCGACAAGCCGGTCGGCGACGTCCTTGGCCTCATTGTCTCCGGCCCGCGCATCAAGCCCGACCAGTCCAACCTGTCGCTCGCTTTCGATGACATCTGGAACAACAGCGAATGGCAGCACGGCGACGTCTGGACCAAGCTTTTCCAGACGATCGTCATGGCCTTTCTCGGAACGCTGCTCGGCGCGCTTGCCGCCTTCCCGCTCGCCTTCCTGGCGGCACGCAACATCACTCCGAACCGCCTCTTGAACCAGATTCTCAAGCGCTTCTTCGATTTCCTGCGCTCTGTCGACATGCTGATCTGGGCGCTTTTCCTGACACGCGCCTTCGGCCCAGGGCCGCTTGCCGGCAGCGGCGCGATCTTCCTCACCGAGACCGGCACGCTCGGCAAGCTTTATTCCGAGGGGCTCGAGAACATCGACAACAAGCCGCGGGAAGGCATCAAATCGACTGGCGCCCAGACCGTGCTCGTCCATCGTTACGGCATCATGCCGCAGATCGTCCCCGTCATCGTCAGCCAGACGCTCTACCAGTGGGAATCGAACGTGCGCGGCGCCACGATCATCGGCGCTGTCGGCGCAGGCGGCATCGGCCTCAAACTCTGGGAGGCAATGCGCACCAACGCCAACTGGGAAAACGTCGCCTATATGGTCATTCTGATCCTGATCGTCGTCTTCCTGTTCGACGCGGCTTCGAACGCGCTGCGCCATCGGCTGATGGGCACGAATTCGCACTGAGCACTCGATGAAGGCCGGTGGCGGCCCGGCCGTCATCATCATTCTGTCACGGAAATCTTTTAGCCGGGAGCCTGCTTGCGGTTCGCCGCCAAATCACTGCACATTGCGCTCCCCGTTTCGACGATCCCCAGGACAAAATCCTTGCGCTACGCTCTCTATTTTTCGCCGCCAAAGGATGACCCTCTGACCGGCGCGGCTTCGCTCTGGCTCGGCCGCGATGCGTTCAGCGGCAAAACCTATCCTGCACCCGCACATGAGACGCTGAGTGCGGCAGAGCAGTTCGAGCTGACTGCCGACCCGCGACGCTACGGCTTTCATGCGACGATCAAGGCGCCGTTTTCGCTTGCCGCTTCTGTCACCGAAAAGGATCTCATGGCCTTTGCCGAGGAGTTTGCCGCGCGCACGCCGGCTTTCGAGATTCCCGAACTGGTGCTTGGCCAGCTCGGCCGCTTCTTCGCCCTTGTTCCCGGCTCTCTTCATCAACCTCTTCAGGATTTCGCCGCGAAGGTGGTAAAGTCATTCGAGCCGTTTCGCGCGGCGCTCTCCGAAGCCGATATCATCAGGCGTAACCCGGAGAAGCTCAGCGAAAGCCAACGCGCCAATCTGCAGCGCTGGGGTTATCCTTACGTCATGGAGGATTTCGGCTTTCACATGACGCTAAGCGGCCAGGTCCCGGAGACACGCGCCG
This sequence comes from Rhizobium sp. YTUHZ045, assembly GCF_051124255.1. Classification (NCBI taxonomy): domain Bacteria; kingdom Pseudomonadati; phylum Pseudomonadota; class Alphaproteobacteria; order Hyphomicrobiales; family Rhizobiaceae; genus Rhizobium; species Rhizobium sp. YTUHZ045. Next base: position 4,317,890 of record NZ_CP101432.1, on the reverse strand, counting down.
AGGTGATGAAAGCGATTCTGACCGAGCGCTTTGCCGGTTTCACCGGCCGGCCGCTTTCGATCTCCGGTCTAGCCGTCTTCATCGAGGAGACGCGCGGCGCCCCGTTCGAAGTTCGTTCCTGGCTGCCCCTTGCCGGCGCCAAAAACTGAAAGACCTGACAATATGAGCAAAGAAACCGTCTTTTCCAACGCCCGCATCGTTCTCGAGGACGACATTCTTTCAGGATCGATCCTCATCCGCGACGGCAAGATCGCCGATATCTCTGAAGGCAATTCGGTAGCCGGCGAAGATTTCGAGGGGGATTACGTCATTCCCGGACTTGTCGAACTGCATACCGACCATCTCGAAGGCCATTATCAGCCGCGTCCGGGCATTCGCTGGCACAAGACGGCTGCCGTCCAGGCTCATGACGCCCAGATCGTCACATCGGGCATCACGACGGTCTTCGACTGCCTGCGCATGGGCGCGGACGAGGACGGCGGGTTCGAACATGGCGAGATGCGCGAAATGGCCGACGCCATCCAATCGGCGGAGAAGGAAGGCAGGCTGCGCGCCGAACACCTCATCCACCTGCGCTGCGAGGTATCGGCCGACAATGTGCTTGAACATTTCGCCGATTTCGAAAATGATCCGCATGTGCGGCTCGTCTCGCTGATGGATCACGCGCCCGGCCAGCGGCAGTTCCAGACGATGGATCAATATATCTTCTACTACCAAAAGAAGCGTGGTCTGAGCGATGAGGCCTTTGCCCGTTTCGTCGCCAAGCGCCAGGCGGAATCGGCGCGCAATTCGACGCCACATCGAAACGCCATCGCCAAGGTCTGCGCCGAGCGCGGCATCACGGTCGCAAGCCATGACGACGCCACACTCTCCCATGTCGACGAGGCGATCGACAATGGCGTGCGCCTTGCCGAGTTTCCGACCAGCTTCGATGCCGCCCGGGCATCGCACGAGCACGGCATGAGCGTGCTGATGGGGGCGCCGAACATCGTGCGCGGCAAATCCCATTCCGGCAACATCGCCGCCCGCGATCTCGCCGAAATGGGCGTGCTCGACGTTCTGTCCTCCGATTACGTACCGCTCAGCCTGCTGCATGCACCCTTCATCCTTGCCGACGAGGTGGAAAGCATCACCCTTCCGAAAGCGATCGCGATGGTGACGTCGACGCCTGCCCGCACCGTCAGCCTCAATGATCGAGGCCGGATCGCGCCCGGGCTGCGCGCCGATCTCGTCCGTGTCCACCGCTCGCACGGCGTGCCGGTGACACGCTCCGTCTGGCGCCAGGGACGCCGTGTCGCATGACGCCGCACGAACCCCATGCGGCTGCTGGAGCCGAACGCGGCATCATGGTCGTCGTCGTCGGGCCGAGCGGCGCCGGCAAGGACACGCTGATGAACCTCGCTGCGCGGCGTTTTTCCGGCCGCGACAACGTCCATTTCGCCCGCCGCGTCATCACCCGCCACCGCGATGCCGGCGGCGAGGATCATCTTTCCGTCTCCCTTCAAGGCTTTGCCGCCATGGAGCAGTCAGGCTCCTTCGCCGTGTGGTGGGAGGCGCATGGCCTGAAATACGGCATTCCGGCCGAAGTCTCGGTGGCGCTGTCGAGAGGCCATATCGTCGTGGCCAACGGCTCGCGCTCGGCGCTTCACCGCTTCCAGGCCGCTTTCCCGCGGCTGAAGGTCATCAATGTCACGGCCCGTCCCGAAGTGCTCGCCAGCCGGCTGGAAGCGCGCGGCCGCGAGACACATGAGGACATCATGGCCAGGCTTGCCCGCGGCCCGCTGACCGTGCGCGGCGACTATGACGTGACGGAACTCGACAATAGCGGTTCGCTGGAAGAGGCCGAACAGAAGATGATCGCGATTCTGGACGAATTGCTGGCCGAAGTGCAGCGACCACAGTAGGGAGGCAGGATGCGCGCCATCAAAGTCGTCGATTACGACACTTCCTGGCCACTGCTCTTTGCCGCAATCAGCGCCGAGGTCTCCGTCCTGCTCGGTGATCTCGTGCAGTCCATCGACCACATCGGCAGCACATCTGTGCCTGGACTTGCAGCCAAGCCGAAAATCGACCTCGATGTCGTCGTGGTATCTGACGACGCCTTACCGGCAGCGATAGAATTGGTACGCGCTGCCGACTTCACCTTTCACGGTGACCCTCACGGAGACGGCCGCTGGGTCTTTACCCGTAACCGCGAGGCTTGCGGGTACAGGCTCTATGTTTGCCCGCCCGATAATCCCGTGCATCGGCAGCGCATCCTGTTTCGCAACTATCTCCGAGACCATCCCGCAAAGGCCAAGGCCTATGCCGACCTCAAACGCCGCCTGGCCGCGGAGGCGGACGGCGATTGGGATTTCTATACCGGCGGCAAGACCGAGTTCGTCGAGGAAACGATGAGATTGGCTACGTCGAAAACATGAAACCGGAATGCGCCGCGCACTCCGGCCATCGTCGATCAATCGCCCTCGCCGCGTCCGGATACGATCTCGCGCTTGCCGACATGGTTTGCCGGGCCGACGAGACCTTCCTTTTCCATCCGCTCCACCAGGGAGGCGGCTCTGTTGTAGCCGATGCCGAGGCGGCGCTGGATGTAGGAGGTTGAGCACTTCTTGTCCCGCATGACGACCTTGACGGCCTGCTGGTAGAGCTCGTCACCGTCTTCGGCGCCCATAGCACTCTTGTCGAAGACGGCGCCGTCTTCTTCATTCTCGACGTCTTCCTCTTCGTCGGCCGTGACCGTATCCAGATATTCAGGACGGCCCTGCGTCTTCAGATGCGCGACGACTTTTTCGACCTCGGCATCGGAGACGAAGGGGCCATGGACACGGGCGATGCGGCCGCCACCCTGCATATGCAGCATGTCACCCTGTCCGAGCAGTTGCTCTGCGCCCTGCTCGCCGAGGATGGTGCGGCTGTCGATCTTCGAGGTGACCTGGAAGGAAATGCGGGTCGGGAAATTCGCCTTGATCGTGCCGGTGATGACATCGACCGACGGACGCTGGGTCGCCATGATCAGGTGAATACCGGCGGCACGCGCCATCTGCGCCAGACGCTGGATCGCACCTTCAATCTCTTTGCCGGCGACCATCATCAGATCGGCCATCTCGTCGACGATGACGACGATGTAAGGCATCGGCGCAAGATCCAGCTCCTGGCTTTCTTCGATCGGCGCACCGGTTCCCCTGTCGAAGCCGGTCTGAACCATGATGTGGATGGTCTCGCCCTTTTCGCGTGCCTGGGAGACGCGGCCGTTATAGCCGTCGATGTTGCGCACGCCGAGGCGCGACATCTTGCGATAACGCTCCTCCATCTCGCGCACCGCCCATTTCAGCGCCATGACAGCCTTTTTCGGATCGGTGACGACGGGCGTCAGCAGATGCGGAATACCGTCATAGACGGAGAGTTCGAGCATCTTCGGGTCGACCATGATCAGCCGGCATTGCTCCGGCGTCATGCGGTAGAGCAGCGACAGGATCATCGTATTGATGGCGACCGATTTGCCCGAACCGGTGGTGCCGGCGACGAGCAGATGCGGCATCTTTGCGAGCTCGGCGATCACAGGCTCACCGCCGATGGTCTTGCCGAGGCCGAGCGCCAGCTTATAGCCGCTCTTGTCGAAATCCTGGCTCTCGATCATCTCCCGGAAATAGACGGTTTCACGGGTGACATTCGGCAGCTCGATGCCGATGACGTTGCGGCCCGGGACCACGGCGACGCGGGCCGAAAGCGCCGACATCGAGCGGGCGATATCATCGGCCAGGCCGATGACGCGCGACGACTTCACGCCCGGCGCCGGCTCGAATTCATAGAGGGTGACGACGGGGCCGGGGCGGACATGAATGATCTCGCCCTTGATGCCGAAATCCTCAAGCACGCTTTCCAGAAGACCGGCATTCTGCTCCAGCGTCTCCTGCGACATGATCTCGCCGAGGCGTTCAGGCGGCTCCTGCAAAAGGGCGCGCGGCGGGAATTCATAACCTGATGCATCGATCTTTTCAGGCCTTGCCGCAAGGCGCGGCGACGGCAGGACTGCGGCGACCGGGGGCGTAGGCCGAGGCATAGAGGCGGCCTGAGGGACCGCCGTGACCTGAGGCATCGGCGCAGTCTGGGGTGCGACCTGAGGCGCAGGTGCAATCGCCGCCTCGCGGGTACGCACGGGCCTTTCCAGGGAAATCGCAGCCGGCGGGCGCAGAGCCGCCGGCGCGGGCGCTGCAGCCGGCGGCTGGACCGGTCGGGATGCCGCCTGAGCGGGCTTCAGCGCGCCCGGACGCCATTCCATGACGCGAAACAGCGAGGTGATCGATTCGGGCGCGGTCTCGATCTTCGGAAGAATGATCGAGGGCGCGCGCACCGGTTCGCCCTCCTCGAACGCCATGACTTCCCAGAAGGCAAAATCGGAAATCGAAGACAGTTCGGAAGCGACGCGCAGGGTAGGAGCCTCCACCGCGGCGGCCGGCGGCTGCAGCGTCTCGATCTCAGCCTGCGCTACGGCAGGTTCAGCGGGCTCCGGCAGGTAGATATCGAAGGGCACGTCGACCGCGACCGGTTCTATCCGTATCGCCTGCTGTTCCGCTTCCGGTTCACTGCGAACGGGCTCGTTCGACGGGCGGCGGCGGCTGATCAGCGTTTCGGGCGTGCGGGTGAAGCGAACATTCGGCGCGAGCGAGAAGTTGCTCTGCCAGATCGGTGCCGGCGGCCTCTCGCCTGGATTTTCCTCCGGAAGCTCCGTTTCAATGCCGCTGGAAAAATCTGCGGCATCCGTCAAATTGGTTCTGGGAAAACGCATGCGTCCGCTACTCACTCATGCCTAACAAATTACGACCCTACCGGGATAGAAAAGGAAGGTTAATAAGTTCCTTCCAGCCGTATCGTTCCGATACGGCCGAGGGAGGTACATGGCCGTGATTTCAATGAGTTAGGAGAAGCGGAAAAATCTTTTTCGCTGGGGGAGGCGGTTAATGCGCCTCGTCCCAATTGGTGGCGGCGCGGGCATCGACCTTGAGCGGCACGCGCATTTCGAGCGCTGGCATCGTGGCGTTTTCCATGACCGAGACGATGACCGGCATTGCCTTTTCGACGTCCTCATCCTCGACCTCGAAAATCAACTCGTCATGCACCTGCAGCAACATGCGCACACGCTCGGCAAGACCGGCTTCGGCGAGCGCCGGCTCCATCTTGATCATCGCCCGGCGAATGACGTCGGCCGCAGAGCCCTGGATCGGCGCGTTGATTGCCGCCCTTTCGTTGAAGGCGCGCACCGAAGGGTTGGAAGAGCGGATTTCGGGATAGTTGATGCGGCGGCCGAAGATCGTTTCGACATAACCCTTGTCGCGGGCCATTGCCTTGCGGCTTTCCATATAGTCGCGGATGCCGGGGAAGCGCTCGAAATATTTTTTGATGTAGTCGCCGGCCTCCGAGCGTTCGATCGAAAGCTGGTTGGCGAGGCCGAAGGCGGAGATGCCGTAGATGATGCCGAAATTGATCGCCTTGGCACGGCGGCGCACTTCACCCGGCATGCCTTCGACCGGCACGCCGAACATTTCCGAAGCGGTCATGGCGTGAATGTCGACGCCGTCCTCGAAGGCCTTGGTCAGCTGCGGGATCTCGGCCACATGGGCAAGTACGCGCAGTTCGATCTGACTGTAATCGGCGGAAATCAGCTTGTGACCCGGCGTCGAGATAAAGGCGGTGCGGATTTTGCGGCCTTCTGCGGTGCGCACGGGAATGTTCTGCAGATTCGGCTCGGACGAGGAGAGGCGCCCCGTGGTCGTCGAAGCCAGCGAATAGGAGGTGTGGACTCGCCTGGTCTCCGGATGGACATAGCCCGGAAGCGCGTCGGTATAGGTGGATTTCAGCTTGGTGAGCTGGCGCCAATCGACGATCTTGCGCGGCAGCTCGAAACCGGCGGCGGCGAGATCCTCGAGCACCGAAGCGGAGGTCGACCATTGTCCGGTCTTCGTCTTGCTGCCGCCGGCAAGGCCCATCTTGCCGAACAGGATGTCGCCCAGCTGCTTCGGCGAACCGATATTGAACCGCTCGCCGGCGAGCTGGTAGATCTCGTCTTCCAGGCGCGCCGCACCCTGAGCCAGTTCGCCGGACAGCCGCGACAGGATCTGCCGATCGACCGTAATGCCACGCGCTTCCATGCGCGCCAGCACCGGCAGCAGCGGCCGCTCCAGCCGCTCGTAAACACTGGTCAGCCCCGCCGCCGCCAGCCGCGGCTTCAGCACCAGCCAGAGGCGCAGCGTCACGTCGGCGTCCTCGGCGGCATAATGGGTGGCGCGGTCGATATCGACCAGGTCGAAGGTGACGTTCGCCTTGCCGCTGCCCGCCACATCCTTGTAGGGGATCGGCGTATGGCCGAGGAATTTTTCCGAGAGCGGATCCATGCCGTGAGCGCCGGTGCCGGCGTCGAGCACATAGGAGATCAGCATCGTGTCGTCGAAACTCTTCGTCTCGATGCCATAGCGCTTCATCAAGAGGTAGTCGTATTTCAGGTTCTGGGCGACCTTGAGGACCGATTCGTCCTCCAGCAATGCCTTCAGCCGCGGCAAGGCGTCACCCATGGAAATCTGGTTTTCGGCCAGGCCGCCGCCGAGCAGATCGCCGACGCCATTCTTGTGGGCGAGCGGCACATAGGCGGCGCGAATCTTCGTGCCGGTGGGATCGCTGACATTGTCGGCGATCGCCATCGCAAAGCCGACAAGCTCGGCCTGCATCGCATCCAGCGACGTGGTCTCCGTATCGAAAGCCATGAGGCCGGTGTCGCGCGCATCGGCGATCCATCGGTCGAGCGTCGCGAGATCGCGGATCGTCGCATAGTTTGAATGATCGAAGGGCAGCGCCGCAAAAGCCTCGGCCCGCGCCTTGGCGAGATCGGCCGGCGAAAAAGCGCCTTCGATACCGGCCTTTGCCTTCGCGCGAGGCGGCACGGGCACCGATTCGCCCGAAACGTCCGGTATGCCGCCGGCAACAGGCTCCGGCTCGGCCGCATCGAGATCAGGACCATGGGCCGCCTTGCCCCACTCGATCGGGACCACCGCCGGTTCGATGGTGCTCGCATCGCAATCGCAGACTTCGGCGACGCGTCGTGTCAGCGACGTGAATTCCATCGTCTTCAGGAAGCCGATCAGCTTCGGGCCGTTTTGCGGTTCCAGTACCAGCGCGTCGAGATCGAGATCGAGCGGCACATCGGTGCGCAGGCGGACGAGTTCGCGCGAAAGCCTCGCCATCTCGATATTGGCAAGGATCATCTCACGCCGCTTGACCTGCTTGATCTCGGTGGCGCGCTCGAGCAGCGTGTCGAGATCGCCATATTCCTCGAGGAGCTGGGCGGCGGTTTTCGGGCCGATTCCCGGAATGCCGGGAACATTGTCCACGGAATCGCCGGTCATCGCCTGCAGGTCGATCATCTTTTCCGGCGGCACGCCCCATTTCTCGATGACGTCGGGAATGCCGATCTGCTTGTCCTTCATGCTGTCATACATGTGGACGTTGGGGGTGACGAGCTGCATCAGATCCTTGTCGGAGGAAACGATGGTGACGTCGGCGCCTGATGCTTCGGCCTGGCGGGCGTAGGTGGCGATGATGTCGTCGGCCTCGAAGCCTTCGGTCTCGATGCAGGGCAGATTGAAGGCGCGAGTCGCCTCTCTTATGAGGCCGAATTGCGGGATGAGCTCTTCCGGTGGGGCCGAACGGTTTGCCTTGTAGGCGTCGTAGAGATCCTTGCGGAATGTCTTAGCGGAATAGTCGAAAATGACGGCAAGATGGGTCGGCGTTACCCCTACATCGGTGTTGCGCGCATCCCTCAAGAGCTTCCACAGCATGTTGCAGAAACCGGAGACGGCGCCGACCGGAAGACCGTCGGTCTTGCGCGTCAGCGGCGGTAGTGCGTGAAAGGCCCGAAAGATGAAGCCGGAACCATCGACTAGGAAGAGGTGATCGCCTTTTTTCATGCGTGCATGGATAGCGCGGGCAGGAAACGAGGTCCATATAAAGTTCGGTGCGCCAAGAGCGGAAAGAATTTCCGCTCACCAAACTGTTACCGATTTGTAACGTACCGTTACCCTTGAAAAACCACATTCGTAGCTACAAATGCATGTCACCGGCGCTTGATCGCGTCGCGGGTCTGATTACCGGCTTGTCCCCCGCCGCATCAGGCTTGGACAAAGGCCTTATCCCCCTCTCCGGGCCTTTGTCCCCATTTTAAAGTCGCCATGGCCAACCTCCAGGTCATGGCGACTTTTGTTTTTCAGGTTCGCGCAGTTCTGATCGCAGCTTGCATTTTTTTGCAGCATCCTCTGCGATTTGCTGCATTGTCTCCGGCACGGTTTTGAGCCTAACTTGCGATCATGGGATTTAACCGCATGGATTCGGGAGCTTACCTTGCCAGCCAGCTGGCGAAGGGTTTTGCCCGCTCGCTGCACCAGCGCGCGATAGGGCTTGGTTTCTCTCCCGGCCAGTTTCCCATCCTGCTGGAACTCTGGGCCGAGGACGGGCTGACCCAGAAACAGCTTCTCGACCGAGTCGCTATCGAGCAGGCGACCATGGCCAATACGCTTTCGCGCATGGTCCGCGACGGGCTGATCGAGCGCCGGCCGCATCCCTCCGACAAGCGGGCGCAGCTGATTTTCCTGACGCCGAAGGCGCGTGCAATGGAAGCTGAGGCGATCGAGACCGCGCGTCAGGCGGACCTCGCGCTGTTCAAAGGCTTTCGCGGATTCGAACGCGAGCTGACGCTCGAATATATCCGCCGGCTGCTGGAAAACGCCAAGACGCTCTGATCGAGATTATTCACCGGCAAGACGCGTAGATCGCCGCCACGGAGGCGGCGACGCGTCAGCGTCGGCCGTCGAGGACAGAAGGCTTTTGGCGGCGAGCTTGATGCTCGGCTCGATATCCGGCTTGCCGAGCAAAAAGCCCTGCACCTGCGAGCAGCCTTCTTCGAGGACGATCTGGCGCTGCGTCTCGGTTTCGACGCCCTCCGTCACGACAGGCATGCCGAGGCTGTGGCCGAGACCGATGATTGCGCGCACGATCGAACGTGACGCCGCGTCATGTTCCAGCATGCCGGTGAAGCTGCGGTCGACCTTGATCTTGTCGAACGGGAAGGTTCGCAGGTTGGAAAGCGAGGAAAAACCGGTGCCGAAGTCGTCCATGACGATGTGAACACCAAGACTGCGCAGGCGCAGCAGCGTGGCCATCACCCGATCGCGGTCACGGATGAGAGCGGCCTCGGTGATTTCGATTTCCAACCGGTCGGGCGCGAGCCCCGTTTCCTCGAGGATTGCCTCGATCCGCTCGCAAAGGTTCGGCAGCATGAACTGCACCGGCGAGACATTGACGGCGATCGTCAGCGGATGCGGCCAGCGCGCAGCTTCTGCGCAGGCCTCGCGCAGCACCCATTCGCCGAGCTGGACAATCGATCCGCTTTCCTCGGCGATCGGAATAAAGACATCCGGCTCGCTGATGCCGTGCCCCGGCCGGTTCCAGCGCATCAGGGCCTCATAACCGCTGACCTCGCCGCTCAGTGCGCCGTAAATCGGCTGATAGCTGACATGGATCTGATTGCGGGTGATGGCGTGGCGCAGTTCGCTTTCGATCTGGCGGCGGGCGCGCGTGGCTTCGTCCATTTCCGCGTCGAAGAAACAGGCCTTGCCGCGACCGCCGTGCTTGACCCGATAGAGTGCGATATCGGCATTGTTGCAGATCTCGTCCACATCACGTCCGTCGGCCGGATAAAGGGCGATGCCGAGGCTGACGCCGACGGCTGTTGGGTCGCGTGCCGTATCCATCTCGGCGGCGAATTCGTCGAGGATCGCCGCTGCGAGCTTCTGCGCGGCCGCCGGTTGCTGTCCGGCGGGCTGGATGATGGCAAATTCATCGCCACCGAGACGGGCGATCGTATCGCTTTCATCGGCGACGCGCCGGAGGATCGAGGCAACCTTGCGGAGAATTCGGTCGCCCTCGGCATGGCCGAAAATATCATTGACGCTCTTGAACCGATCGAGATCGATATAGAAGAGGGCCACCTTGCTGCTCTTTCGTTCGGCCATCTGCAGCGCCTGACGGATGCGCGTATCGAACAACGACCGGTTCGGAAGATCGGTGAGAACATCGTGGTGGGCGAGATGTTCGATCATCTCCTCGGCCTGTCTGCGCTCCGTCAGATCGCGCACCGCCAGCACGTCACAATTGTGCCCGCGATAGACGATCCTGCTCGTATTGACTTCGACGGCGATCTCCTTGCCGCTGCTGGTGCTGAGCAAGGTCTCGCCGGGCCTGTTCTGCCCCTGTATGGCGGTCAAAGCAGCGGACGGCGCCTTGCCGACAAGATCGGCAAGCTTCCAGCCGGAAAGAGCCTGGAAGCGTTCATTGGCGTCGATGACCCTGCCTTCGCGCAGGATCAGCAGCCCTTCCTGCGAGGCATTGGCGAGCCCTCTCAGATCCGTCAGATGGCTGTCGATAAAGACCACCGCGATAGCGGTCAAAATGAGAGCCGTCGCCGCTGCCACCACGATCGCTGCCAGCAGGCTGGTATCGAGCACCATCGCCGGGACCTCTTTGCCGGGATCCGGCACAAGCGTGATGCTTGCCATCGAAATGAAGTGGAGAGCGCAGATTGCAAGGACAAAGATGACGGACGAGGTGAGGAGCCGCCTCAAGCCGCTCCACTGAAAGAAGGCGTAGAATGCAGCGCTCGACAGCAGCGCCCCCGCGAGAACCGCACTCAGCGTCATGTAGGGATCGTAGACGATCACCGCCTGTGTCTCAATCGCCTGCATACCGGTCAGGTGCATCGAGGCGATGCCGAGCGCCATCAGGACGCCGCCGCGGATGCGCGAAAACCTGCCGCGGCTCTCCGAAGCGACGACGATCGCCGCCCACGAACCGGCAACCGACAGGAGAAAGGAAAGCGCCGTCAGCCCCAGTTGGTAGCTGATCGGCATGCCGCCGTCATAGGCCAGCATCGCGATGAAGTGCGTTGCCCATACGCCGGTGCCGAAGGCGAAAGCCGAGGCGCCTATCCAGAGCTTGCGGCGCCCGGCATCGCATCCTTGAGCGCGTGAAAGCGGCAGCATCGCTGCCATCGCGCCGATCAGACAAACCGCCGCGGCCGCGAGCACCAGCCGCCAATCATGATCGTCGCGAATACATGTAATGACCGAAAACATCCGCTCCCCCGAACAGCTGAATACGGCCAAGTTATTTGGGTTCTACTAAATAACTGTAAATTGAATTAGAAGGTTCTTCTATATCGCCTCAGTAATCTTCTTGCACCCGATCCGGACGCCGCCGCTTTCGCGCCGCCCATTTGCTTTTCCGCCTCGCCTGCTTTCCTCGTTTGGTCTATCGTCCGGCCAAATTTCAAAAAGGAGTCGAAAATGACGGATCTACAACAAGTGCTTGCGCGCGCGGATCAGAACCTTTCCTCAAGCCTCGAAAAGCTGTTCGAGCTTCTGCGCATTCAGTCGATTTCCACCGATCCCGTCTACAAGGCCGAATGCCGGAAGGCAGCCGAATGGCTGGTCGCCTATCTCGAAGGCCTCGGCTTTACCGCCTCGGTGCGTGACACACCCGGCCATCCGATGGTCGTCGCCCACCATGGCGGCGCTTCCGCCGACGCGCCGCATGTGCTTTTCTACGGCCATTACGACGTGCAGCCGGTCGACCCGATCGAGCTCTGGGAAAACGATCCCTTCGAGCCCTCGATCAAGGATGTCGGCGATGGCCGCAAGATCCTGACCGGGCGCGGCACCTCCGACGACAAGGGCCAACTGATGACCTTCGTCGAAGCCTGCCGCGCCTACAAAGAGATCAACGGCGCACTTCCCTGCCGCATCACCATTCTGTTCGAGGGCGAGGAGGAATCGGGCTCACCGTCCCTGAAACCCTTCCTCGAAGCCAACGCCGCCGAACTCAAGGCCGATTATGCGCTTGTCTGCGATACCGGCATGTGGGACCGCGATACGCCGGCAATCGCCGCGGCACTGCGCGGCCTCGTCGGCGAAGAAGTGGTCGTGACGGCCGCCGACCGCGACCTGCATTCCGGCCTCTTCGGCGGCGCTGCGGCCAATCCGATCCATATTCTCGTCGAGGCGCTTGCCGGCCTGCATGACGAGACCGGCCGCATCACGCTTGATGGCTTTTACGACGGCGTCGAGGAAACGCCCGACAACATCAAGGCGTCATGGGAGACGCTCGGCAAGACGGCCGAGAGTTTTCTCGGTGAAGTCGGCCTTTCCATTCCCTCCGGCGAAAAGGGCCGGTCGGTGCTGGAACTCACCTGGGCCCGGCCGACAGCCGAAATCAACGGCATTTGGGGCGGATATACCGGCGAAGGCTTCAAGACGGTCATCGCCGCCAAGGCCTCGGCCAAGGTTTCGTTTCGGCTCGTCGGCACGCAGGATCCGGCTGCTATCCGCGAGGCTTTCCGCAGCTATGTCAGGTCGAAAATTCCGGCCGACTGCTCGGTCGAATTCCATCCGCATGGCGGCTCGCCGGCGATTCATCTCTCCTATGATTCGCCTGTTCTGACCAAGGCGAAGACGGCGCTTTCCGACGAGTGGCCGAAACCTGCCATCGTCATCGGCATGGGCGGCTCGATCCCGATCGTCGGAGATTTCCAGAAGATGCTCGGCATGGAATCGCTGCTCGTCGGCTTCGGCCTCGCCGATGACCGTATCCATTCGCCGAACGAGAAATACGAGCTTGTCTCCTACCACAAGGGCATCCGCTCCTGGGTGCGGATCCTTCAGGCGCTCGCCGGCTGAAGGGCAATTGCGCGCAGTGTCGGCGCGCCAAAATCAAAAATACAAAAAGGCCGGTCGCCCGGCCTTTCGTCATCCGCTCGGCTCAGTGCCAGTTCATCCGTGGTCAAGGAGCAAGCGGGTATTGATGTCAGACTGCCGCCGAAAGGTTAACAAAAGGTTAACCTTTCGGTCGGGACCAGACCTCAATTGCCGAACAGCCTGACGTGCCGGAGACGCTCCGCGCTTCTGTCAGTTCACGTGCCCTGTAGCAGCGCATGAGAGCACAAATCTCCCCCCGTTCAAGCTACGTTCATCGCGCTCGGCCTATAAAGTATTGAAAGAAAAGCGAATGGTGACGCCCTAACAAATGCCGGCGATCGCTCTATCTTTTGTTCCAAATGGCATATGCCAAGGAAAGGCAGTCGAGCGCTGCCAGAAAACACGCCAACGAGGAGTGAGAAGCGTGAAAAAACTCATCGTCAAAATAGCCGCGGCCACACTGCTTGTGCTGGCTCCGGCAATAGCGCAGGCCGCCGAGGGTTACTCGACGGCAAACGTCAACATGCGCGCAGGGCCAAGCACCCGGTATCCCGCCGTCGCCGTCATACCCGCCGGTTCGTCCGTCGAAATCCGTGGATGCCTTTCCAACGTCAACTGGTGTGACGTCGAATTCTACGGCGGCCGCGGCTGGGTTTCGGGCCAGTACGTGCAGGCAGTCTACGAGCAACGCCGCGTCTATGTTGGCCCGGAATATTACCGTCCGCTGGGCATTCCGCTGGTCACCTTCAGCGTCGGCAATTATTGGGACCGTTACTACCGCCATCGCGATTTTTATCGCGAGCGTGACCGCTGGAGCCGCGGCCCGGACTATTATTACCGTGACCGCGACTATCGGGATCGGGATTACCTGGATCGGGACTACAGGGTCCGCGAGTATCGTCGGGATCGCGACCGGGACCGGGACTGGCGCGACGAGGATCGACGGGACGACCGCAGAGATGAAGCTCGCAGGCGGGAGCGTCGGGACAGGGATACCAGGAGTTCGGATTTCCGTGACCTGCCGCAGTTCAGAGGCGGCAAAGCCGACACCTACAATCATCCGGACCCCAGGGCCTCGCCCTTCGTCTGCCGTCCGGGCGATCCCAAGTGCGACTGAAAGAGCAGGGCGGCAGCGATGCCGCCCTTTTCTCAACAGCACTCATCGTGAACGGAGTCGAGAAAAAGCCCGGCGCTCCTTGGGGGGATGCACCGGGCCTGATGTCGATCGGCGCGCGTTGAGGGGAGACGGCCGATCATTCGCGGGACGTGAGGGGCTGTCCCGCTTCTCCATAAACAGCCGTCGAGCCTATTGGTTCCAGTCGGTGCATAATTCTTAAATCAGCAATTCCATTTTATTGTTACACCGCCTCCCCGGTGGTCATGACCCGCGCGCCTCGACAGCGCGACCACTCACTCTTTGTCCTTTAACACCCCGTTAAATCGCCGCAATTACAGTTCACTCGGATGATCGCGTCGCCCGCTGTATGGTTCCTTAAATCGAAATCAGTTTAAGGACAAAATTATGCAGCACTTCAAAGTGCTACAGCGTCCTTCTCGCGTCTAATAGAGACGCCTGACGCTGTAACTGGGCGCCGTTATGCGAAGTGGGCTTCGCGATCGAACAGGGGATGCGACCGGTCCGCGATGGCAGGCAGAGGCAAATCAGGCGACAGAATCGAACCGTCCTTCAGCGGCCGCCCGGCCCGCGAAGATGATGAATTTTCGCTCGACGCCGATGACCGCGTCATCGGAAGCAGATCCGCGCGTCGCGGCGGCTCCAAGCCCCCGCCGCAGCGTGCCGCCCGCCAGCGGCGGCGCGAGCCGCGGGAGCGTGAAGGCGGCGGCCTTTTCGGTTTCCTGCGCGGCGTGGTCTACTGGTGCGTCGTGCTTTTCATCTGGGCCGGCATCGGCGTTGCCGGGCTCGTTCTCTATTACGGCTCGCGCATGCCGAGCGCCAGCACATGGGCGATCCCCGAGCGTCCGCCGAACGTCAAGATCACCGCCGTCGACGGCAGCGTCATTGCCAATCGCGGCGCCACCGGCGGCGAGGCGCTGTCGCTCGAAAACATGTCGCCCTATATTCCCGAAGCCGTCATCGCCATCGAAGATCGGCGTTTTTATTCGCATTTTGGCGTCGATCCGCTCGGCCTTGGGCGGGCGATCGTCACCAATTTCACGGCCGGCCACATGGTGCAGGGCGGTTCGACCCTGACGCAACAGCTTGCCAAGAATCTCTTCCTCTCTCCCGAGAGAACGCTGGAACGCAAAGTGCAGGAGGTGCTGCTCGCGCTCTGGCTGGAGCAGAAATACACCAAGGACCAGATCCTTGCGATGTATCTCAACCGGGTGTTCTTCGGATCGAACGCCTATGGCGTCGAGGCGGCCTCTCGCCGCTACTTCAACAAATCGGCGCGTGATGTGAACCTCGGCGAGGCAGCGGTGCTGGCGGGCCTGCTCAAGGCGCCGTCGCGGCTTTCGCCGGCCCGCGACGCGGAAGCGGCGAATGCGCGCGCCCAACTCGTGCTGGCGGCGATGCGCGAGCAGGGGTTCATCACCGATTCCGAGGTCAAGACAGCGATGTCGCAGACCCCGGCTTCGGCCAAGAGCTACTGGTCGGGCGCCGGGCATTATGTCGCCGATATGGTCATGGACGAATTGCCGGCACTGATCGGCGACGTCAAGGAAGACATCATCGTCGATACGACGATCGACAAATCGCTGGAGAAGAAGGCTGAGCAGTCGCTGGTCGACGTGCTCGACAAGGAGGGCGGCAAGCTCGATGCCTCGCAGGCGGCCCTGGTCTCGATCGACGGCACCGGGGCGATCCGGGCACTCGTCGGCGGCAGAGACTATGCGACGAGCCAGTTCAACCGCGCCGTCAAGGCCAAGCGCCAGCCGGGATCTTCGTTCAAGCCCTTCGTCTATACGGCGGCGCTGGAAAAAGGGCTCACACCTTTTTCGGTGTTCAACGACGCGCCGATTCGCATCGGCGACTGGACGCCGGAGAATTACGAGAAGAAATACAATGGCGAAGTGACGCTGGCGACCGCACTCGCCAAGTCGCTGAACACGGTGGCCGCGCAGCTGGTCATGTATGACGGGCCGGATCAGGTGATCAAGCTCGCCCACCGGCTCGGGATCGAAAGCGAGCTGCAGCCGAACGCCTCGATTGCACTCGGGACGTCCGAAGTGTCGCTGATGGAACTGACCGCCTCCTATGCCGCCTTCATGAACGGCGGCTACAAGGCGACGCCGCACGTCATCCGCCGAGTGACGACCGCCGAGGGCAAGGTTCTCTACGAAAATACCTATGACAATCCGCCGCGCGTGCTTTCCGAACAGATTGCCGCGCAGATGGATGCGATGATGATGGGCGTCATCGAAAACGGCACCGGCAAGAGTGCCAAGATTCCCGGCTGGCAGGCGGCGGGCAAGACCGGCACGACGCAGAATTCGCGCGACGCGCTGTTCGTCGGCTTTACCAGCAACCTCACGACAGGCGTCTGGTTCGGCAATGACGACGGCAAGCCGATGAAGAAGGTGACCGGCGGCGGTCTTCCAGCCAAAGCCTGGAAGGAATTCATGGTCGCCGCCCACAAGGGTCTTTCGCCGGCGCCGCTCTTCGGCAACGGCCAGCTGATCGACGATCCGAACAGCGGCCAGCCGATGGCGCAGGCAGCGCCTGACGGCGGGCAGCCGGTAACGGCCGAAGTGCCGCCACAGACGACGATCGGCGGCATCATTTCCGGCGTCTTCGGCGGCGGCGAGAATGCAGAACGGTATCCACAGGCGCCTGTCCGGCAACAGCGGGCAAGCCCCGGCAACGGCCCTGTTCCTCCTGCAGACGTAGCCGACGGCGGCAGTTCAGGCTACGACGGCATCGTGCCGCCCGGCGATGTCGGTGGGTCTCAGACGACCTCCTCGGTGCAGCCTCGGCGCACGACCCTGCTCGACCTGATCATGGGTCAATGAGATTCCGTGCTGCATGCCCGGCGCAAGCCATACATCCTAGAAATCGTACGCTTTCCGCGGATCGGGCGGCCTCTTTCCCGGCTGCTGCGAAAATTGAAGGCAACACATTCGTTTTGCCGGATTCCGGGCCATTTCCCGCCTTGCAGTCGAGAAAACCGCTCCTTATATACGCCGCATCACCGCAATCACGATTGCGTAATCGCAAGTAGACCCATCCCGTAAGGGGCTGTCAGGGAAATGCCTTCTGGGGGTTCCGACAGCTTGCTTCAAGGAGAGAATGACATGGCAAAAGTAATTGGTATCGACCTTGGAACGACGAATTCCTGCGTCGCAGTCATGGACGGCAAGGACGCAAAGGTCATCGAGAACGCGGAAGGTGCGCGCACGACCCCTTCCATGGTGGCCTTTTCCGATGATGGCGAGCGCCTCGTCGGCCAGCCGGCCAAGCGCCAGGCGGTCACCAACCCGACGAACACCCTCTTTGCAGTGAAGCGCCTGATCGGCCGCCGCTACGAAGATCCGACCGTCGAGAAGGACAAGCATCTCGTTCCCTTCAGCATCGTCAAGGGCGACAATGGCGACGCCTGGGTCGAAGCCAATGGCAAGGGCTACTCGCCCGCACAGATTTCCGCGATGATCCTTCAGAAGATGAAGGAAACCGCCGAATCCTATCTCGGCGAAAAGGTCGAGAAAGCCGTCATTACCGTTCCGGCGTACTTCAACGACGCGCAGCGCCAGGCAACCAAGGATGCCGGCAAGATCGCCGGTCTTGAAGTGCTGCGCATCATCAACGAGCCGACCGCTGCCGCTCTCGCCTACGGCCTCGACAAGAAGGACGGCAAGACGATCGCCGTCTACGACCTTGGCGGCGGCACCTTCGATATTTCGATCCTCGAGATCGGTGACGGCGTCTTCGAGGTGAAGTCCACCAACGGCGACACCTTCCTCGGCGGTGAAGACTTCGACATGCGCCTCGTCGAATATCTCGTTGCCGAATTCAAGAAGGACAACGGCATCGATCTGAAGAACGACAAGCTTGCCCTGCAGCGCCTCAAGGAAGCCGCGGAAAAGGCCAAGATCGAACTGTCGTCGTCGCAGCAGACCGAAATCAACCTGCCGTTCATCACGGCTGACGCCTCCGGCCCGAAGCACCTGACGCTGAAGCTGACCCGCGCCAAGCTCGAGAGCCTGGTTGACGATCTGGTCCAGCGTACGATCGCGCCCTGCAAGGCAGCCCTCAAGGACGCCGGCGTCACCGCTGCCGAAATCGACGAAGTGGTTCTCGTCGGCGGCATGAGCCGCATGCCGAAGGTGCAGGAAGTCGTCAAGCAGCTGTTCGGCAAGGAGCCGCACAAGGGCGTCAACCCGGATGAAGTGGTTGCGCTCGGCGCCGCCATCCAGGCCGGCGTTCTGCAGGGCGACGTCAAGGACGTTCTGCTGCTCGACGTCACCCCGTTGTCGCTAGGCATCGAAACGCTCGGCGGCGTCTTCACCCGTCTGATCGAACGGAACACGACGATCCCGACCAAGAAGAGCCAGACCTTCTCGACCGCCGAAGACAACCAGCAGGCCGTCACCATCCGCGTTTCGCAGGGCGAGCGCGAAATGGCTGCCGACAACAAGCTGCTCGGCCAGTTCGACCTCGTCGGCCTGCCGCCGTCACCGCGCGGCGTGCCGCAGATCGAAGTCACCTTCGACATCGACGCCAACGGCATCGTGCAAGTTTCGGCCAAGGACAAGGGCACCGGCAAGGAACAGCAGATCCGCATCCAGGCTTCCGGCGGCCTCTCCGACGCCGACATCGAAAAGATGGTCAAGGATGCCGAGTCGCATGCTGCCGAAGACAAGAAGCGTCGCGAGACCGTCGAAGCCAAGAACCAGGCCGAAAGCCTGATCCACTCCACGGAAAAGTCGCTGAAGGATTACGGCGACAAGGTCTCCGAAGCCGACCGCACCGCGATCTCGGATGCAATCGCCGCGCTGAAGTCCTCGACCGAGGCAACCGAAGCCGACGCCGAAGACATCAAGGCCAAGACCCAGACGCTCATGGAAGTTTCCATGAAGCTCGGCCAGGCGATCTATGAAGCACAGCAGGCCGAAGGCGGCGCTACGGCCGATACCTCCGCGGAAGGCGGCGACAATGTCGTCGACGCCGACTACGAGGAAATCAAGGACGACGACCGCAAGAAGTCCGCGTAATCCGCGGCGGCGTGATAGTGCTTCAACACCTGATCCGGCTGCTCACCATGGCAGCCGGAAATCCATTTCCGGGGTTTAATCCTTAATGGCAAAAGCGGACTTTTACGAAACTCTGGGTGTAGCCAAATCGGCGGACGAGAAAGAGCTGAAGAGCGCCTTCCGAAAGCTGGCAATGAAATATCATCCGGACAAGAACCCGGATGACAAGGAAGCTGAACGGAAGTTCAAGGAAATCAACGAAGCCTACGAGATGCTCAAGGACCCGCAAAAGCGGGCAGCCTATGATCGTTATGGCCATGCGGCCTTCGAACATGGCGGCATGGGCGGCGGTGGCGGCGGCTTTGCCGGTGGCGGCTTCTCCGACATCTTCGAGGATATTTTCGGCGAGATGATGGGCGGCGGCCGGGCGCGCCAGCGCTCTGCCGGAGGCCGCGAGCGCGGCGCCGATCTTCGCTACAATATGGAAATAACGCTGGAAGAGGCTTTCTCTGGCAAGACGGCGCAGATCCGCGTTCCCACTTCCATCACCTGCGACGTCTGTTCGGGTTCGGGCGCCAAGCCAGGCACCCAGCCGAAGAACTGCGGCACCTGCCAGGGCTCGGGCCGCGTGCGCGCGGCCCAAGGCTTCTTCTCGATCGAGCGGACCTGCCCGACCTGCCACGGCCGCGGCCAGATCATTCCCGATCCGTGCCCGAAGTGCCACGGCCAGGGCCGGGTGACGGAAGAACGGTCGCTCTCGGTCAATATTCCCGCCGGCATCGAGGACGGTACGCGCATCCGCCTGCAGGGCGAGGGCGAAGCCGGGGCTCGCGGCGGACCGGCCGGCGATCTTTATATCTTCCTGTCGGTGAAGCCGCATGAATTCTACCAGCGCGACGGAGCTGACCTCTATTGCGCCGTGCCGATCTCGATGACGACGGCTGCTCTTGGCGGAACCTTCGATGTCGCGACGCTCGACGGCACCAAATCGCGGGTGAGCGTGCCTGAGGGCACGCAGGCGGGCAAACAGTTCCGTCTCAAGGGCAAGGGCATGCCGGTGCTGCGTTCGGCGCAGACGGGCGACCTTTATATCCAGATCCAGATCGAGACACCGCAAAAGCTCACCAAACGTCAGCGCGAACTGCTGCAGGAATTCGAGCAGATTTCCTCCAAGGAGAACAATCCCGAGTCGACCGGCTTCTTTGCCCGGATGAAGGAATTCTTCGAAGGCTGAGCGGTCGATCGATACGCAATCGCGAGAGCCGGGGATGGAAACGTCTGCGGCTTTTTTTTGCTCGCGCAAATCCTAATTTGAGACATGGGAGTTCATGCCGGGCGATCTGTTCCAGATCGACACGGCGCCCGATCGGAACCGGAACTTGCGTTAACGCAGCCCGATGATGCCGCTTGCAAGTTTTTAAAATGACTCCAATCTCTGCCGTCAGCGCATGACCCAGGATCTCGGCATCGAAGTCAGGAGGGTGATGCGCAGTTTCAGAGCGACAGAGCGTTTCCGGCGCGTCCCATTGGATGCAGACGCTCTAACGGGGACCACGAAGCAAGAGTATCCATCATGGCGCCAGCCTTTTCCTCTCAGTCCGAAGATGTCGACGTTCTCGCCGGCGCAATCTACACATGGTGTGCCGAGCGCAATATCAAGCTTCGCAGCCAGCAGGGCCTTTCCATCGCCAGTATCGCGATCGACCTATACCACGCCGGCCACCAGACGCAGGACGACCTGCTGACGGCGTTGCATGGGTGCGAGATTCACTAATTCACCAGCGCGTCGCGAAATGCGTCTACCGCTGGGGACAGGCAGCCCCGACATGGTTCGGAGGTCGTCCCTGTTGCTTTTCCGAGCTCAGATGACCGCTTGGCTGAGTCAGGCGGCGCTCTCGACCACGTCGCCGCTCATGAGTGTAAGGATGGTCTTGACAGCTTCCTTGCCCGCAGCCGAGTTCAGCTTGTCGTAGCTCAGCGCAAGGGCATAGGCATCAGGGCTGAGTTCGATACGGCCGCCGAATTCCGATATATCCGTCCCCTCGAAGAGGGCGGAGATCTCGACGCCGAGAAAAACCGCGATCTGATGCAGCTTACTGGCTGAAACGCGGTTCGTTCCCTTTTCATATTTCTGGATCTGCTGGAAAGTCAGCCCGAGCGCTTCACCAAGCTCGAGCTGGGAAACACGACGAATGGCGCGAAGCTGTCTGATGTTGCGACCAACAATGATATCGACCGGATCTGGCACTTCACCACTCTCTTATACATGAACCTTTTGTTCACCATATCGTTTTCCCGGGATAACGCAACCCGGCAGTTGCAAAATTCAACCGACTTTTTCTGGGCATTACGTTACGTCAGCAGCCATCGAGGAAAGTCGCAGAAGCCCTGCTATACAGGCTATCCGAGAACCCCGACGGTGACCGTCGTCGGTGAGGACTCCCAATGTCGGAGGCCTCTGATGCGGTTGTATTTTTCCAGGATTTGGGAAAACGGTACCGAAAAGTTCCGGAATCGATCGTGTTTGCGATGCTTCTGGTAAAGTGCGCGCGATCCGCGGCGCAAGGCGGCGCGCTTGCCAACCGCGCCGCTTCGGCTTAGCTGTCACGCTTCACGAACCCGGATACGCAATGCCGCATAAGGTTTCTCTTTCCCGTCTGAAGCTGACAGACTTCCGCAATTATGCCGCCGCGAGCCTTAGTCTCGATGGTCGGCATGTCGTGCTGACCGGAGACAATGGCGCCGGCAAGACCAATCTCATGGAGGCGGTCTCGCTGCTTTCGCCCGGCCGCGGTCTGCGCCGAGCCGCCTATGGCGACATTACCCGCGTCGGCGCGGCCGGCGGCTTTTCGATCTTCGCGGCGCTTGACGGCATGGAGGGCGAAGTCGAGATCGGAACCGGCATAGAAACGGGCGAGGACACCACAGCTCGCCGGCTTCGGATCAACGGCACCCCGGCTAAAACCGCCGACGAGCTGACCGATCATCTGCGTCTTCTCTGGCTGACACCGGCGATGGACGGGCTCTTCACCGGCGCCTCCGCCGACCGCCGACGCTTTCTCGACCGCCTGGTGCTGTCGCTCGATCCCGCCCACGGCCGCCGCGCGAGCGATTTCGAGCGCGCCATGCGCAGCCGCAACAAGCTGCTGGACGAAGGTCGCTTCGACCCTTCCTGGCTTGCCGGTATCGAAGAACAGATGGCAAGCCTCGGCATCGCCATGGCGCTCGCCCGCCAGGAGATGCTCGGCCTCTTGACCCGGCTGACCGAGGAAACACTGGAGAGTTCTCCTTTCCCGTCAGCCTCGCTGCAGCTCTCCGGCTTCATGGACGGCCAGTTCTCGCGGCCATCGGTCGACCTCGAGGACGACTACGCGGCGATGCTCGCCGAGAGCCGATACCGCGATGCCGGCGCAGGGCGCACGCTGGAGGGGCCGCACCGGACCGACCTCATCGTACACCACCGCGAAAAGGCGATGGAGGCGGAGCGGTGTTCCACCGGCGAGCAGAAAGCGCTGCTTGTCGGCTTGGTGCTTGCCCATGCGCGGCTCGTCGGCAATCTCACCGGTCATGCGCCGATCCTGCTGCTCGACGAGATCGCTGCGCATCTCGACGAGAACAGGCGCGCCGCGCTGTTCGACCTTATCGACGGACTGGGAGGTCAGGCCTTCATGACCGGAACGGATCGGGGAATGTTCTCGGCCCTCGGCGACAGGGCGCAGTTCTTTACGGTTGCGGACGGAAGGGTGTTCGGATGAGGGAGACAGCTTTTCCCGATGTCGCTTTTGCCGATGTCGGCGGCCATGCTACGATCGCCGCCATGGAACCTCTCAGCCCCGATGAAATCGCCCGGTATCAACGCCATATCCTGCTCCCCGAAATCGGCGGCGCAGGCCAGCAGAAACTCAAAGCCGCCCGTGTGCTGGTGATCGGCGCCGGGGGGCTCGGTGCGCCGATCCTGCAATATCTCGCCGCCGCCGGTATCGGCACGCTCGGCATCGTCGACGACGACCGGGTGTCGCTGTCCAATCTGCAGCGCCAAGTGATCCATGATTCCGGCACGATCGGCGAGCTGAAAACCGAAAGCGCCGCCTTGGCAATTGCCAGGCTCAACCCGCATGTCCGGCTCGTCCGCTTCGAGGAACGCTTTTCTCGCGAGACTGCCCGGCGTCAATTATCCGGCTTCGATTTCCTGATCGACGGCTCCGACAATTTCGATACGCGTTATGCCGCGGCCGATGCGGCGGAGGAAGCACGTATCCCGCTCGTCACCGGCGCCGTCGGTCGTTTCGACGGTTCACTGACCGTGCTAAAACCTTATGAGACGGCCGAGGACGGAGCGCCCAACCCAGGCTATCGCGACCTGTTTCCCGAGGCGCCTCCGGCGGGTCTGATTCCCAGCTGCGCTGAAGCCGGCATTATCGGCGCGCTCACCGGCGTCATCGGCACGATGATGGCGATGGAGGCGATCAAGCTCATCACCGGCGCCGGCGAACCGCTGATCGGGCGGCTGCTGCTTTACGACGCACTCTCGGCCCGGTTCGAAACCGTACGCTATAGGCGCCGCCGCGCCAGGCAGGCCGGATGAGGATTATCCGCCTCGACCAGAACTTCACGCGCTGGGACGAACTGCTCGCCCTCATCCTCACGGCCTTCGCTTCGATGAATGGCAGGATCGATCCGCCATCCTCGGCGCTCGGTCTCACGGCGGAAACGCTGGCAGCAAAGGCTGAGGCCGAGATCGGCCATGTCGTCATCGACGATGGCAAACTGACCGGCTGCCTGTTTCTGCGGCCGGAGGCCGGTTGTCTCTATGTCGGCAAGCTCGCCGTTTTGCCGGCAGTGCAGGGCAAGGGCCTCGGCAGGCGTTTGCTGGCAGTTGCCGAGGAGACGGCTGCAGAATTCGGCCTTGCCGCCCTGCGGCTGGAGACACGCATCGAGCTTACCGACAATCACGCCGTCTTTGCCGCATGGGGATTTTCCAGAACCGCCGAGAAGGCGCATCCCGGTTTCACCAGGACGACCTTCGTCGAGATGCGGAAGAGCCTTATACGCTGACGCGCATCAGCGGCCAGGCAGCACCCGATTCGGCGGTCTGTGGCCGTCGATGAAGGTGCGAATATTGATGATGACCTTGTCGCCCATGTCGATCCGGCCTTCGATCGTCGCCGAGCTCATATGCGGCAGCAGCACGACCTTGCCCTCATTGGCGAGCTTGACGAGCTTCGGATTGACGGCAGGCTCGTTCTCGAAGACGTCGAGGCCGGCGCCGGCGATCTTGCCCTCCCTCAGGCATTTGATCAGCTGGGTTTCATCGACGACGTCGCCGCGCGCCGTATTGACGAGATAGGCAGTCGGCTGCAGCAGCGCCAGGCGGCGCGCCGAAATCAGGTGAAAGGTCGCCGGTGTCGAGGGGCAGTTGATCGAGACGATGTCGACGCGGGCCAGCATCTGGTCAAGACTTTCCCAATAGGTTGCCTCCAACTCGTCCTCGACGGCCGGATTGACGCGCTTGCGGTTGTGGTAGTGAATCGAAAGACCAAAAGACTTGGCGCGGCGGGCCACCGCCGTGCCTATTCGCCCCATGCCGACGATGCCGATCCGCTTGCCGTGAATGCGCCGGCCGAGCATCCAGGTGGGAGACCAGCCGGCCCACTCGCCCGGCTTGTCGGTCAGGACCCGCGCCCCTTCGCCGAGCCGCCTCGGAACCGCGAGAATCAGTGCCATCGTCATATCGGCAGTGTCCTCGGTCAGGACGTTCGGCGTGTTGGTGACGGTGATGCCCTTGCGCGCCGCCGCCTCGACGTCGATGTGGTCGGTGCCGTTGGAGAAGCTGGCAATCAGCTTCATCTGCGGTCCCGCCTCATCGATCAGCGCCGCATCGATGCGATCGGTGACGGTCGGCACCAGCACGTCGGCGGTCCGGACAGCGGCGACAAGTTCGGGAATGGAGCGCGGCGTGTCATCGATGTTCAGCTCGGCATCGAAGAGCTCCCGCATTCGGGTTTCGACGGCATCCGGCAGCTTGCGGGTGATGTAGACCTTCGGTTTTTTCTTCGCTGTCATGGCTGCCTGCGGTGCCTTGTTCAGAGGTCTTTAACCAAGAGGGGTGATAATTTTCCCGTTCCGGGCAATTTCTACCAGACCCGCACGCGAAGACAAACAAAACTCGTGGTGCAGCCGTGGAATGTAAAAGCCCGGACCGCGCGCAGGCCGTGCCTGGCGCGAATTCGAGCAAACGGAAGCCTCCATGCGCAGCAAAGTCCTGAAGTCCTGCCTCGCCCTTGCGATCGCTCTGGCCGCATCCATGGGAACCTTAGAATTTGCTCATGCGCAGGCGGCCAAGGGGCCGAGCGGCCTGCCATTGCCGCGCTTCGTCACATTGAAATCGAAGCGCGTCAACCTGCGCATCGGCCCGGGAACGGACTTCGCCGTATCGTGGATGTATCTGAAATCCGGCCTTCCGGTGGAGATCATCCAGGAATACGACAATTGGCGCCGCATCCGCGATGCCGATGGTACTGAAGGCTGGGTCAACCAGTCGCTGCTATCGGGCCAGCGCGCAGCGATCGCCGCGCCCTGGATGAAGACGAAGGGCAAGGGCGTCTATGTCAATCTGCGCCGTGAGGCGCAGCCCTCCGCCTCGATCGTCGCCAAGCTGGAACCCGGCGTGATGCTGACGATCGGCGAATGCAACGGCGATTGGTGCCACGCAGAAACCGACGGCGCCGCGGGCTGGGTGGCGCAGTCGGAAATCTGGGGCGCCTATCCCGGCGAAGCCTTCAAATAAGCCCCGCCTGTTTGGCGGCCTCGGAAAGCGAGGTCATCGGGCGCGGGCCGATCTGCTGGATGACAATGCCGGCAGCCAGGCAGCCGAGCTTGCCGCAATCCTCGAGGGACCGTCCCTGCGTGTAGCCATAGAGGAAGCCGGAGGCAAACAGGTCGCCGGCACCCGTCGTATCCACAACGTCCCGGATCCTGATCGCATCGACGTAATAACGCTCCCGGCCCTTCAGGATGACGGCGCCGTTCTCGCTCATCGTCACGGCGGCGATCTTGCAGTCCGCGGCGATCCTGTTCAGCGCCTCTTCGAAATCGTCGGTCTCGTAAAGCGACAGCGCCTCCTGGCGATTGGCAAAGACGATATCGACCTTGCCGGAGCGCATCAGATCGAGGAACTCGCCGCGGTACCGATCGACGCAGAAACTGTCGGACAGCGTCATCGACATTTCCCGGCCGTTTTCATGGGCGATGCGGGCGCAGTCGAGAATCGCCTCCTTGGCGCGCGGCGGATCCCACAGATAACCTTCGAAATAGGTGACCTTGGCATCGGCAACGACATCGGCCTCGACATCCTCAGGACCGAGTTCGACGCAGGCGCCGAGATAGGTATTCATCGAACGCTCGCCATCCTCGGTGACGAAGATCATCGAACGCGCGGTCGGCGGGAAGGTGCCCTTCGGCTTCGTCTGGTAGTGAACGCCCTGGGCGCGGATGTCGTGGGTGAAGATGTCCCCGAGCTGATCTGCAGCGACATTGCCGAAATAAGCCGCCCTGCCGCCGAGGTTGGCAACGCCCGCCGCCGTGTTGCCGGCGCTGCCGCCGGAGGCTTCGAGAGCCGGCCCCATGCGTGAATACAAGAGTTCGGCGCGTTCGGCGTCGATGAGGTTCATCGCCGCCTTCGTGATCTGGTTGTCAATGAGGAACTGATCGTTGCAACGGGCGATGATATCCACGATTGCGTTGCCGACCGTCAGAACATCGAATCTTGTCATAAAATGGGGGGTCCCGGATTTGTGATAGCCGGGGTTCGGTCTTAGCGAAATTTCCGCGGTTTGGAAGGACAAATGGTGAATGGCGCATCTATTTCTTCGCAAAAGTGCCGCTCATTCGTCACGCCCCTGTCATCTTCGAAATCTAGAAATACTCGCAGGAACACCGGCATGAGCAGCTTTCAGTTGCAGCCAGGCACCCGAGGGATGACCCCTTCGATCTTACCGGCGCGATGCTGACCACGGATGAACTGGCAGCTTCGCGATTCGGGCATCCGGGAAGGCCGGATGCGGAAAAGCGGGCTGTGCCCGCTTTTTTTGCTTTGCGGAGAGTTCCGCAGCCGGAGCGGGCGGCGCTTGCCTTGCTGCTCGAGCGCCGTGCGTCCGTTCGGGCGCGCAAAGGACGCTCTCACTCTTTAGATCTACGCATCGGACTTACCGAAAATCGATTCCGATTTTCGCGCCGATGCTGTAGAGGTCGGATACTCCCCTTCCCCGCAGAGCATCCCGCCTCATGTCAGCCATCATTCTCGACGTCCTTCCTATCTTCATCCTGATCCTCATCGGCTGGGTGATCGTTCGCAGCGGTCTGATGGCATCGAATGTCGGCGACGCGCTCAGCGAATTCGTCTTCAAGATCGCCGTGCCGCTTCTGCTCTTCCGCACCATCGCCGAAGCGGATTTCCACGGCGCCTCCCCTTTCCGGCTCTGGATCGTCTATTTCTCCGGCGTCGCCATCACCTGGAAGGCCGGGCATATCGCCGCCACACGGCTTTTCGGCCGCGACGAACGGATCGGCGTACTTGCCGGGGTGTCCTCAGCCTTCGCCAACAACGTCTTCATCGGGCTGCCGCTCGTTCAGCGGACCATCGGCGACGAAGGGCTCGTGGCGTTGTCGATCCTGCTTGCCGTGCATCTGCCTGTCATGATGGTCGCCGGCACAGTGCTGATGGAGCACGCGGAGCGCAAGATCGCCGGCAAAAGCGACCGCAGCATGGTGTTCGTGCTTCGCCAGATCGCCATCAATCTCATACGCAATCCGTTGGTGATCGGGCTTGCGGCCGGCATGGCCATGCACCTTTCCGGCCTTACCATGACAGCGACGCTGGCGACGGTCGTCAATCAGATCGCCGGCATTGCCGGTCCGGCGGCGCTGATCTCGCTCGGCATGGCGCTGGAGAGATACGGCGTCTCCGGCAATTTCGGCATTGCCAGCGTCACCTCGAGCTTAAAGCTGCTGCTGCTGCCCGGTTGCGTCTGGGCGGCGAGCCATCTCCTCGGCCTCAACCCTGAATGGACGGCAGCAATCGTGCTGACCTCGTCGGTGCCGACAGGCGTCAACGCCTGGCTGATCGCCAACCGGTTCGGCGTCGGTCACAGCCTCGCCGCCTCGACGATCACGGTGACCACCGCGCTCGGCGCTATCACCGTCTCGCTCTGGGCCTATTTCCTCGGCGCCTGAGCGGGTCTCGGCATAATAAGAAAAGCCCGGCTTGCGAGCCGGGCTTTTCCATGAATGCGACCATCGTGCCGTTCACTGCGTGGCCGTCTTCGGATCCGGAAGCGGCACCGGCGAATCAGCGAGCGTGTGCAGGTAGAGGATGACGTTGGCGCGATCCTGATCCTTCGCCAGACCGGCGAAGCCCATCGCGGTGCCTGGAACGTCCTTCTTCGGCGCCAGCAGGAACTTGTTGAGGTTCTCGAAAGTCCACTTCTCGCTGCCGCCCTTGGAGAAATCCTTCATCGCAGCGGAATAGGCAAAGCCCTCATGCGAGGCGATCGGGCGATCTACGACACCAAAGAGGTTCGGACCGACCTTGTTCGGTCCGCCTTTGGTGCCGTCATGACAGGCCTGACACTTCTTGAAGATCGCTTCACCGGCCTTGGCATCTGCAGAAGCGAGCAACTGGGCGATCGGAACGGCAGCGGCCGGCGCAGCTTCGCCGCCGGCGGCAGGCGCCTCTTCGGCAACGATCGCGAAACCTTCCTTCTCCGGCGCTTCGGAATGGAAGATCCCCTCGGACGCGATGGAGACCGACATCAGAACGAAAATCGTTCCGAGCAGTGCCCCCACGGCCGTATTGACGTATGAATTCATCTGCAATGCTCCCCTTGCAGCCGGCAGACCAGAACCGGACCATCTTGAAATCGCGCGGAACCTATGTCTTTTGACTGTTCGTTGCAACTGTCTAAATGGTCTTATGCGTGAGACTTTTTGACACTTTTCAGCCCGGAATAGAAGGCCCGTACCATGCGTGATTCAAATTTCGACGACGTGCTCGTATTGATCCCGGCACGGATGGCCTCCACCCGGCTTCCGGGCAAGCCACTCGCGGATATTTGCGGACTGCCGATGATCGTGCAGGTGGCCATGCGCGCAAAAGAAGCCGAAATCGGCCGCGTCGTCGTCGCCGTCGACGATCCGCAAGTGTTCGATACCGTGGCCGCCGCCGGTTTCGAAGTCGTCATGACCAGCAAGGATCATCAATCCGGCTCGGACCGCATCTTCGAGGCGTTGAAGAAGGTTGATCCGGACGGCAGGGCGAAGTTCATCGTCAACGTCCAGGGCGACCTGCCGACGATCGAGCCGGAAACGGTGCGGGCGGCCTTGCGCCCCCTCGAGAACGAAGCGGTCGATATCGGCACGCTCACCATCGAAATCGACAACGAGGAGGACAAGATTGCGCCGCACATCGTCAAGGTCATTGGCTCGCCGATTTCTGACACCCGCCTGCGCGGCCTCTACTTCACGCGCGCAACGGCGCCCTACGGCAAGGGGCCGCTGTACCATCATATCGGCCTCTATACCTATCGGCGCGCAGCGCTCGAACGGTTCGTGTCGCTCGGCCCGTCGACGCTTGAAAAGCGCGAATCGCTGGAGCAGTTGCGTGCACTGGAGGCCGGCATGCGCATAGATGCCGAGATCGTTGACACGGTCCCGCTCGGTGTCGATACTCCGGCCGACCTCGAAAAAGCGCGACGCATCCTCTCTGCACGGCAGAACTGACGGGACTATCATGAACATCAAGACCAACAGGATCGCCTTCCAGGGCGAATTCGGCGCCAATTCCGACATGGCCTGCCGCGACATGTTTCCGACAATGGAGCCGCTGCCCTGCCAGACTTTCGAGGATGCCTTCACGGCGGTCGACAATGGCGACGCCGATATCGCAATGATCCCGATCGAGAATACCATTGCCGGACGCGTCGCCGACATCCATCATCTGCTGCCGGAATCGCGGCTGCATATCATCGGCGAATATTTCATGCCGATCCGCTTTCAGCTGATGGTTCTGCCCGGGGTCACCAAGGATGAGATCCGCACCGTCCACAGCCATATCCACGCCCTCGGACAGTGCCGCAAGATTGTGCGCGCTCACGGCTGGAAGCCTGTCATCGCCGGCGATACGGCCGGGGCGGCAAAACTCGTGAAGGAAACCGGCGATCGCTCGATGGCGGCGCTTGCTCCGCGCCTTGCCGCTGATCTCTACGGGCTGGAGATCGTCGCCGAGAATGTCGAGGATACGGAAAACAACGTCACCCGTTTCGTGATCCTGTCGCGCGATGAGGAATGGGCGCAACGCACTTCGGCTGAGGAAAAGGTCGTCACCACCTTCGTCTTCAACGTTCGCAACATTCCGGCTGCGCTCTACAAGGCGCTCGGCGGGTTTGCGACGAACAACATCAACATGACGAAGCTCGAAAGCTATCAGCTCGGCGGAAAATTCGTGGCGACGCAATTCTACGCCGATATCGAGGGCCATCCGAACGATCCGAACGTTCGCCGAGCATTGGAGGAGCTGCGTTTCTTCTCCGAAAAGGTGCGCATCCTCGGGGTTTACAAGGGGCATGTGATGCGAGGCCTGCTTTAACAGGCCTCGCGCTCTCTCATTATTTATCCGGCTCGCATACGCGGAGCCGATGCCCGTCCGGGTCGAGCACGACGAAGGTCGGGCCGAAATCGAGTTCAGTCAGTTCCTGGGCAATCGGCAGGCCACGCTGACGCCAGTCATCATATTGCCTGGCGACGGCATTTTCTCCCGCCAGCATGAAGGCCACTTCGCCTCGATTGCCGATGGCCGAGGGCTGCGGCTCGACCTTGCTGCGCCGCCAGAGACCAAGGGTGAAGCCGCCATCGAGCGGGAAGGCGATGAAATTCGGCGCTTCGACGGCCGGCTCGCGGTTCAGGAGGTTCCGATAGAAGCTCGCGCTCTCTGCCGGATCCTTGACATAGAGAATTATCAGATTGGGGCTGGTCATTTCGGTTCTCCCGTTGCAGTAAGTTGGGTCGGCGTGATCTCCTGCTGCCAATTTATGGCAGCAGGAAACAAAAGGCGCTGCGAAGGCAACGCCCGTTCTCGGCGAGTGGATGAGTTGGACAATCAGATATTTAGAGCGGGAACCGGTCCTGGAGGCGCGGGTTGCGCCCATCCATGAAACCGAGGTCGCGCTTGCGGGAATCCGGTATGGCTTCGATATCGAGTTTCGAGCGGTTGCCCTCGGAGATCCGAAAAAAGCTGATAGCCAGGCGCAGTAGGCCGGAGCCTGCCGACTGCCGGACGTCGGCAAAGGTTTCGGCCGAAATGATATCGGCAAAGCTGTCGGAGGCGAAGCGATCACCGGCCTGTTGAATGACTGGAGGCGTTACCATGATCAGTACTCCTTCCCAAGCGCATCGGCACGATGCGCTAAAACCTGGATGTCACAGCGTCCTTGCGCGTCCGAAGACGCGCGGCGCTGTAGTGAAGTGAGACTGATAATAACTCTCCCTGCTGACAGTTTATGGCAGCAGCGTTCAGGTCTCCAGCGGCACGTCCTGCGTCTCGCGCCACTCCTTTAGGAGCGCTGTGCGGCGACGGGGATAACGCATCTCATGGACCGCCATATCAATGATGCGATCGGTGCGGAAATGGCGGAAATCCTGGCGCAGTTCGCACCAGGCCATGATGATGCGCACATGCTCGAAATAGCCGAGCGCGAAGGGCCAGACACGGCGACGGGAGATACGGCCCTGCTCGTCGCCGTAATGCAGTTCAAGCACGCGCTCCAGACGGATCGCCTTGCGGATAGCCGAAACATCGGCCCTGTCCTCATCCTGGCGCTTGCGGCCGACGAAGAGTGTCGCCGAATCGACCATGTCACGCATGTCGGCCGGCAGCACGGCGACGATCTTCGCCAGCGCATCGGCGCCGGCGCCGGCAAGGCGCGGCTCGGCCGCGCGGGCCACCCAGCGCGAACCGAGCACCAAGGCTTCCAGCTCTTCTTCGGAAAACATCATCGGCGGCAGCATGAAGCCGGGCTTCAGCACATAACCGATGCCCGCTTCGCCTTCGATCATCGCGCCCTGGGCCTGCAGGCTGGCAATATCGCGATAGAGCGTGCGAAGGCTGACGCCGGTTTCCTGGGCAAGAACAATTCCGGTCACCGGCCGCCGATAACGCCGAAGCGTCTGCAGCAGCGTCAGCAGCCGTTCCGAGCGGGCGACCGGCATGGTGTTACCGCTTCCACTCCGCCCAGTCGCGCATCAGGCGGTGGGCGATCGCCCCTTTCGGCGGAGAGGCTTTGCCCGTCGCACTCGGGCGTTCCAGCATCTCAATTGTTTCCTCGCGGGTGAACCAGCGGCAATCCTCGAGTTCGGTCTCGTCGCGCGTAATTTCGGTCGATTTGGCCTCAGCGTAACAGCCGATCATCAGCGAATGCGGCATCGGCCAGGGCTGCGAGGCATGATAGCGGATGCGGCCGGTGCGGATGCCCGATTCCTCCAGCGTTTCGCGGCGCACGGCATTCTCGATGGTCTCGCCGGGTTCAACGAAGCCCGCAAGACAGGAATACATTCCGGGCGCAAAATGCGGGCTGCGGCCAAGCAGGCAGAGGCCGCGCTGCTCATCGATCGTCAGCATGATGACCACGGGGTCGGTTCGGGGGAAGATCATGTGTTCGCAGGCGGTGCAGACGCGCTTGTAGCCGCCGATATGGATTTCCATCGCCGCGCCGCAGCGGCCGCAGAAGCGGTTGTCGCCATTCCAGCGGATGAGGCTTGCGGCCTGAGCGAATTCGCCGAGCAAGACTTCGTCGATCAGCATCTCGCGAAACAGCGTGCGGCCGTCGGCCGGCTTGTATTGGCTGGCAAGGTCCTCGACGTCGATGCCGACGGGAACGGCAAGGCGCGGCTCGCCTGATTTGCGGTAGCCGAGCAGCACCGTCTCGTCCCAATCCGGCTGTAATTCCTGCAATTCGTAACGGGCAAACAGCGGATCGAGCACCTGGCCGTCATGTTTCAGCACCAGCTTGTCCCGGGCGAAGGCAAAGATATGGGTGCCGTCCTTGGCCAGCGCCCTTTCGACGGAATGTTCGTCGCGGTGTTCGGAATCGCGATTGAGGTCGTTGGCGGCAAAGGCAGTGAGATTGCTGGGTTCCGGATGGGGCACATCCGAATCGAAAAGCGAATGGTTCATGATGAAAGGGCTTCCCGCAGCTTTGCTGTGAATTCGTCTCTCCTTGCGTCCTCGTAAGGCTCAGCGCGCCCGAAACCCCAAACGGGACCCGGCCAGTTGGCGTCGCCTTCGAAGCGGGCAATGACATGAACATGAAGCTGGCGGACGATATTGCCAAGAGCCCCGATATTGATTTTTGTCGCGCCGGTGATGTCTTTCAAGGCCTTGGCGACAAGCTCCGTCTCGAAGGCGAGCAGCACCTGATCGAGCGGCGTCAACTCGAAGATTTCGGTAATTCCAGCCCGGCGCGGGACCAGAATGAGCCACGGCCAGCGGGCATCCTTGGATAATCTGAGATCACAGAGCCCGGTGACCATGACGCTGACGCTGTCGTTTTCCAGCCGGGGGTCGAGCACAAAACCGTCCAAGGGACATTCCTCCTGTCTTTTCCTAGGACTAGCAGTTTTTTTGGATGTTGGCTTGCTTTTGATGACGATATTGCCGATATGTGCATCCGGGAGGTTGGTGGTGGACGAGCCACTCGCCAACCGGGTCAGGTCCGGAAGGAAGCAGCCCTAACGAGCCCGGCACGGGTCATCGTGCCAGCCTCCCACCTTCTCTCCACGAAATGCTCGACAATTCGGGCGACAAGCAGGGCGATGAGCGATACCGAGCGACAATCAAAAGATGCCGCCTCGACGGGCACCGGATACCGGGTGCTGGCTCGCAAATACCGCCCCAAGGATTTCACGGACCTGATGGTCGGCCAGGAGCCGATGGTCCGCACGCTCACCAACGCCTTCGAGACCGGCCGCATTGCCCAGGCCTATATGCTGACCGGCGTGCGCGGCGTCGGCAAGACGACGACGGCGCGCATCCTGGCGCGCGCGCTGAATTACAAGACGGCAGAAATCGACAAGCCGACGATCGACCTGCGCGTGCCCGGCGAACATTGCCAGGCGATCATGGAAGGCCGGCATGTCGACGTCATCGAAATGGATGCCGCCTCGCATACCGGCATCGACGATATAAGAGAGATCATAGAGCAGGTGCGATACCGGCCGGTTTCGGCGCGCTACAAGGTCTATATCATCGACGAAGTGCACATGCTGTCGACCCAGGCCTTCAACGGTCTGTTGAAGACGCTCGAAGAGCCGCCGGAGCATGTGAAGTTCATCTTCGCCACCACCGAAATCCGCAAGGTGCCGATCACCGTGCTGTCGCGCTGCCAGCGCTTCGACCTGCGTCGTATCAGCGCGTCGGATCTCGTCGGGCTGTTCACGACAATAGCGGCCAAGGAGGGCATCGAGGCGGAAGGCGACGCGCTGGCGATGATCGCGCGGGCTGCCGAAGGTTCTGCCCGCGATGGCCTGTCGCTGCTCGACCAGGCGATCGCCCACGGCGCGGGCGCCGTGCAGGCGGAAGCCGTGCGCGGCATGCTCGGCCTTGCCGACCGCGCCCGGATCGTCGATCTCTTTCAGCATATCGTCAAAGGCGATGTGGCCGGTGCACTCGGCGAGTTCCAGAGCCAGTATGAGGCCGGCGCCAATCCGGTGGTCGTGCTCACCGATCTGGCCGATTTCACCCATTTGGTAACGCGGCTGAAATATGTGCCGGATGCGGCAAACGACCCTTCTCTGAGCGAGATCGAGCGCACCAAGGCGGCAGAATTCGCTGGGGGTGTCGCGGTGACGACGCTGTCGCGCATCTGGCAGATGCTGCTGAAGGGCATTCCCGAAACGGAAGGCTCGTCGCGCACGGCGGGCGCCGCCGAGATGGTGCTGATCCGGCTCGCGCATGCGGCGCATCTGCCGGCGCCCGAGGATGCGGCGCGGCGGCTTGCGGAGTTTTCCGGCGACAACGCCGGCCAGCGCCCCTCCTCACCCTCCGGCAGTGGCGGCGGCAACGGGACGCGGGTTCCCTATCAGAGCAGCGTTGCCGCGCGCGCGCCTGAGCCGACACCACGGCCGCAGCCCTCGGGGCCGACCGCGATGCTGCGCGCCGTGCCCAATCCGGAGCCGCAGAATATCGGCCGCACCGAGGCCAAGGCCGCAGAGGCTCCGAAGCCGCTGGTGCGTGTCAATTCCATCGGCGATATCGTCGACCTTGCGACCGAGAAGCGCGACGTCAAGCTGAAGGCACTGGTGCGCAACTTCGTGCGGCCAGTGCGTCTTGAGCCCGGCCGGCTTGATGTGAACCTCACCGAAGGCGCGCCGAATACGCTGCTCAATGAGCTCGCCGTCAAGCTCAAGGAATGGACTGGAATCCACTGGATCGTCAGCACCAGCCGCGAGGAAGGCGCGCCGACGATGGTGGAGGCGGAAGCCAGGGCGCAGGAACAGCGCGTCAGCGATGCGCGTCAGGATCCCGATGTCGCGGCGATCCTGGCGCATTTCCCCGGCGCCAAGATCATCGACGTGCGCGTGCGGGCGCCTGAACCGGAGGAGGAAGGCGAGTTGAAGCCGCCGGCTGCCGCCGAATCCGAGGAAGGCGACATCCTGCCCGGCGACGACATAGAATTTTGACGTTTCAACAAGGAGCGAGACGATGCGCGACATCATGGGCATGATGGGCAAAGTCAAGGAAATGCAGGCCAAGATGGAGCAGATGCAGGCGGAGATCGCCGAGCTGACGGCCGAAGGCAAGGCGGGCGGCGGACTCGTCACCGTCGTCATTTCAGGCAAGGGCGAACTGAAAAGCCTGAAGATCGACCCCTCGCTGTTCAAGGAAGACGACGTCGAGATCCTCGAGGACCTGATCGTTGCCGCTCACAAGGACGCCAAGGACAAGGCCGAGTCGCTCGCCGCCGAAAAGACCAAGGCGCTCACGGCCGGCCTGCCGATCCCGCCCGGCTTCAAGCTGCCGTTTTGATAGCAGGCAATTGGTCTTCCTTTTGACTGCAGTTCCGATAGCCGATGCTGCTATCGGGCCGACGATCCCCACAGAACGCCGTTCTTAACGCTACGCTTCTAGCGTCGCCCGTAGCTTATAGTGAATGGGAGCAGCGAGATATCGCGACCGGTCCGCCTCCGAAAGCCGTTGGCCGAATGTTTTCATAAGCTCCGGCATCGTCACCCTCTCTCCGGAAAAGGGATGATACTCGACCGTCACTCCGGCCTCGACCACGCCGCCTCTGACGACGCGGCAGTAAATGCCGGGGCGGGCGGCCACCGTATAGCGCTTGACGAATTTCGGATCGGCCATCCTGGCCGCAAAGGTGGCGCAGGGAATGCGGCAGGCGGTGGCCTCAAGAATAAGATCGCCTGCTATGAAGCGGTCGCCGACGGCGACGTCGCGGTTGTCGAGGCCTGAGATTACCATGTTTTCGCCAAAGGTGCCGGGTTCATGCGGCCGGCCAAGCTCCCTGCTCCACCAGTCGAGCGTCAGCGATCCCTCGACATAAACCGCCTGATCGACACCGCCATGATGCTTGCGGTTGCAGATGGCATCGCCGACCAGCCCTTCGGCATCGATCATCACGGCGCCGTTGACGGCATGTTTGAAAATACCGGTCTTGTAGCTCTTGCCGGCCAGCTTTTCCGCATTGCCGATGCACAGCGCCAGGATTTTCATGGGACGGCCGATCCTTCCGCGATTCCGTTTTCGTTGCATATCAGTTAAGAACGGCGCATGGCAAAACGAGTCACCGGCCCCGAAATCGAAAAACTCATCCAGCTTCTGGCGAAGGTGCCGGGCCTCGGGCCGCGCTCGGCGCGCCGGGCAGCACTGCATCTGATCAAGAAGAAGGACCAGTTGCTCGGGCCACTGTCGAACGCGATGGGCGAAGCCTATGACAAGGTGAAGATCTGCTCGCGCTGCGGCAATGTCGATACAACAGACCCTTGCACCGTCTGCACCGATACGCAGCGCGATCAATCCGTCATCATCGTCGTCGAGGACGTTTCGGACCTCTGGGCGCTGGAGCGGGCCGGCGCGATCAACGCCGCCTATCACGTGCTTGGCGGCACGCTGTCGCCGCTCGACGGGATCGGGCCCGACGATCTCAATATCCGCGGACTGATCGACCGGATCGGCGAAGGCGGCATCCGCGAGCTGATCATCGCGGTCAATGCGACCGTCGAGGGGCAGACGACGGCGCATTACATTACCGACCAGTTGCAGGGGCTCGACGTGAAGATTACGCGATTGGCGCATGGCGTGCCTGTGGGCGGCGAGCTCGACTATCTCGATGAGGGCACGCTCGCGGCCGCGCTGCGGGCACGGACGGTGATATGAGGGGTTTATATATGCCGCACCATACCCCCCTCTGCCCTGCCGGGCATCTCCCCCACAAGGGGGGAGATCGGCAAGAGGCGCAGGCCTCCCGAAATCTCGGTCATGTGCCCAGCGGCTTCGGCCATTTGTGGCCGTCGATTAGGGCGAGAAGACGCTCCTATCCGATCTCCCCCCCTGTGGGGGAGATGTCCGGCAGGACAGAGGGGGGTGTTCTACGACGGCTGCGGATGTTCGCATTCACGATAATGACGACCCTCCTCCCCCTCACCTCCCACGCAGCCCCTTCCAAAGCCGATGTCGAGGCACAATTCCAAAAATGGGTGCAGAGCGACCTCTGGCCCGAGGCGAAGGCGGGCGGTGTTTCCGAGAAGACCTTCAGGGCCGCCTTCTCGGGCATCTCGCTGAACTGGAACCTGCCGGATCTCGCCCCGCCCGGTTTCCCGCCGCCGAAGGAGCAGAAGCAGACGCAGGCGGAATTTTCCTCGCCCGGTCCCTATTTCAACGAAGACCGGCTGAAGAAGCTCGCAGCGACAGGGCGCGGCTTTGCGGCGCAGTATGGCTCGACGCTGAAACGGATCGAAAAGACTTATGGCGTGCCGGGCTCGATCGTGCTTGCCATCTGGGGCCGCGAGACCGGCTTCGGGGCAGCGAAGATCCCGGAATCGGCAATCGAAGTGCTGGCGACCAAGGCCTTCATGTCGACGCGCAAGGAGATGTTCCGGACCGAACTGGTGGCGGCGCTGCATATTCTCGACGGCGGCGACGTCGCGCCTTCCGATTTCAAAGGGTCTTGGGCCGGCGCACTGGGGCAGCCGCAATTCATGCCGACGAGTTATCTGAAATATGCCGTGGATTTCGATGGCGACGGCCATCGCAACATCTGGACCTCGGTGCCGGATACGCTCGCCTCGATCGCCAACTATCTGGTCAAGAAGGGCTGGCAGCGCGATCGGGACTGGGGTTTCGAGGTGTCGATACCCGAAGCGGTCTCCTGCGCGCAGGAGGGGCCTGATCTGGCAAAACCGCTTTCGCACTGGGCCTCGCTCGGCATCGAGCGCATCTCCGGCAAGGCCTTTCCCTCAGGTGAGATGAAGGCGCAAGGGATGATGCTGG
Source organism: Rhizobium sp. YTUHZ045 (assembly GCF_051124255.1). Lineage (NCBI taxonomy): Bacteria > Pseudomonadati > Pseudomonadota > Alphaproteobacteria > Hyphomicrobiales > Rhizobiaceae > Rhizobium > Rhizobium sp. YTUHZ045. The sequence goes on along the minus strand of NZ_CP101432.1, from coordinate 4,279,397 downwards.
TGCCGGCCGGCCGCGACGGCCCGGAATTCATTGTCACGCAGAATTTCTATATCATCAAGGAGTATAACAACTCCGACCTCTACGCGCTTTATATCGGCAATCTCGCCGACCGGATCGCCTCGAACGGCGGCGCCTTCGAGGGCCAATGGGGCGATGTCGGCAAGATGCTGCGTTCGGATGTGGCCGCCATGCAGAAGGCGCTGGAGCGGCAGGGTTATGACGTCGGCGGCACCGACGGACTGCCGGGCTACAAGACGCGGCGCTCGATCGGCCAGTGGCAGGCAAAGAACGGCATGAAACCGACATGCTTTCCCGAAGCCGGCATGAAGGGCAAGCTGAAGTAGCCGGATTCACAGGTTGCGTTTCAGCCCTTCATGGCTGACGACGAAACCGAGCTTCTCGTAGAAGCGGATGGACTCTTTCCGTGTCTTGTCCGATGTCAGCTGCACGAGGCCGCAGCCGCGCTCGACGCATTGGGCGACCGCCCATTCGATGAATTGCGCGCCGAGCCCCGCTCCGCGACACTCTCTTGCGATACGCACGCTTTCGATCTGCCCGCGCCACATACCGGTTCGGGAGAGCCGGGAAGAAGGCTCAGCTGCAGGCAGCCGACGACCTGGTCGGAGGCGTCGGTCGCCACGGCCAGCAACTGGTTGGCGTCCGCCTCGATCGCCGCGAAGGCCGAGAGATAACGCGCATCGACCGGATCGGAGACGATTTCCCTGGCGGCGCCGAGATCGTCATCGGCGAGAAGCCGGACGATAGTGGCGAGATCGGATAGGCGGGCGAGCCTGAAACTGTACATGGCTGCTCTCAATGATGCAGATCGATCGGCGCCTTGTGGAAGACATCATCGCCTGGCGGGATGGCCTGGCGCTCGATCATGCGGTGGACATGGGGCGGGCCTTCGCCGCGATGAAGCGCGCGCAGCCGGTCGATGTTTTCGGCATCGGCTTGGGTGCGCCGCTGGTTGTGTCTGATGTACTCGACCCAGGTCGGCGTATGGTAGCTTTCCGTCCAGAGGCCAGGATTTTCGAGATCGCGCATCAGCGCCCAATGCCGGGCGCCGTCGCGGATGCGGATGCGTCGGCGCTCGCCCATCAGCGCCATGAATTCCGCCAGATCGTCGTCGGCGATCTCGTAATCGACCTGAATGACGATCGGGCCGCTGCGCGGGGTGATGTCGAGGCCTAAGGCCGGCGCGGTGAAGCGGTTCAGCGGATCGAGATTGAGCGAGGCGAAGGCCGGCATCGAAAACCGCAGCCCGATCGCAATGCCGAGCAGCAGGACGACCGACGCCATCAGCAGCGCATCGGCGACGCCATAGCGGTCCGCCGCGACACCCCAGAGCCAACTGCCGCCGGCAATGCCGCCGAAGGTGACGGTCTGATAGAGCGACAGCGCGCGCCCGACCACCCAGCGCGGCGTCGACAGTTGGACGATGGTGTTGAAGAGCGAAAGTGCGGAGACCCAACAGGCGCCCGAAATGAGCAGCCCGGCTGATGTGAGGACGGCGCTCGGGCTGATGGCGGCGATGACGGCGCTCAATGCAAAGCCGGCAAAGGCGAGGCGGATGATCGTCTCGCTGGACAGCGCCTGGCGAATTCTTGCACTCAGCACCGCACCGCCGATCGCGCCGATACCGAAGGCGCCGAGCATGAAGCCATAGGTCAGCGGACCGCCGGCAACGAGATCGAGCGCGACGACTGGCAGCAGCGCCAGGATGGAGCTGGCGCCGACACCGAATATAAGGCCCCTGACCAGAACCTTTTCGAGATTGGGCGACATCGAGACGTAGCGCAAGCCGGCAAAGATCGCGCTGCCGAGCGCCTCACGCGGCAGAGTCGAGACCGGTGTGCTCGGCCGCCAGCGCAGCAAAGCGTAGATCAATGGGAGGTAACTCAGGGTGTTGACCGCGAACGCAGCAGCAGCACCCGCCGCCGCCACGATGGCGCCGCCGATCGCCGGGCCGACGCTGCGGGTGATATTAAAGCCCATGCTGTTCAGCGTGACGGCGCCCGGCAGATCGGCGCGCGGCACCATGTCGCCGACCGAGGCCTGCCAGGAGGGATTGTTGAGCGCCGTGCCGCAGCCAATCAGGAAGGTGAAGAAGAGCAGCAGCCAGGGCGTTATCCAGCCGAGAAGGGCTGATGCGGTCAGCAGCGCCGACACCACGAGCATCATGCACTGCGCCGTCAGCATGACCCGGCGTCGGTCGTAATTATCGGCGAGCGCGCCCGATACCAGGGAAAACAGCATGATCGGCAGCGCCGTCGAGGTCTGAACCAACGCGACCATATCCTCCGAAGCGGTGATGGTCGTCATCATCCAGGCAGCACCCACCGCCTGGATCAGGCCGCCGAAATTCGAGGAAAGGCTGGCAAACCAGATGGCCCGATAGGTATCGTGCCGCAAGGGCGCCAATGTCGCTGAGGTGTAGGCCACGATTTCTCCCGCTTTTGTTTTTGAGACCCACCGGCAATATATGCGCAAGACCTTCGCTGGCCATAGGCTCGTTCGCCTTGCCGGAAGCGATTTGGCGGAATAGGTCGCAGACCTTGCAATTTCGGAAAAACCCGACTATATGGCTCTCAAATTCTTGATCGCTTGATGAAGAGTGGGCCGCAAGGACCCGCTCTTTTTTATTAGCTCGATCGCCCGAACAGCTTGAAATTGCGAGGAGCGCCGCTTGTCGGACATGACAAACGCAGACAACGAACTTGAGCCGCGGCTGATTACCGAAACCGGGCTCGACCAGCGTCTTGCCGATATCATCGAACCCGTTCTCGTCGGCATGGGTTTCCGGCTCATCCGCGTGCGCATGCTGAACCAGAACGGCGCGACGATGCAGGTGATGGCCGAGCGCAATGACGGCACGATGACAGTTCAGGACTGCGAAGAAGTCTCGATGGCGATTTCTCCCGTCCTCGATGTGGAAGATCCGATCGATAAAGAGTATCATCTTGAGGTGTCTTCGCCCGGCATCGACCGTCCGATGGTGCGGAAATCCGATTTCGTCCGCTGGCAAGGCCACCTTGTAAAGTGCGAAACGTCGATCATGATCGGCAACCGCAAACGCTTCCGCGGCAAGATCGTCGAAGCAGACGCCGATGGATTCACGCTCGAGCGTGACCAGGTCGCCTACGGGGAAGAGCAGAAGGTCATCATTCCCTTCACGGCGCTTAGCGATGCGAAGCTCATTCTGACCGACGATCTGATCCGCGATGCGTTGCGCGCCGACAAGCTGGCGAAAGCGCAGGCCGCCAACCAGAACGAAGCAGACGACCAGGAATAACCGATCAACAGACCGCTCCCAGGGACGGGAATCCTGGAGTAAAGACGGAGAAACAAGACAATGGCAGTCAGTGCGAACCGGCTCGAACTTCTGCAGATCGCAGATGCAGTGGCGCGCGAAAAAGTCATCGACCGGGAGATCGTGCTTGCCGCAATGGCCGATGCCATCCAGAAGGCGGCGCGCTCCCGTTACGGCACCGAATCCAACATCCGGGCCGACATCAATCCGAAGACCGGTGAAATCCGTCTGCAGCGCCTGCTCGAAGTGGTCGACAAGGCCGAGGATTATTCGACGCAGATCCCGCTGGAGCTTGCCCGCGACCGCAATCCGGACGCAGCCCTCGGCGATTTCATCGCCGATCCGCTGCCGCCGATGGATTTCGGCCGCATCGCAGCACAATCCGCCAAGCAGGTGATCGTGCAGAAGGTGCGTGAAGCCGAGCGCGACCGCCAGTTCGACGAATTCAAGGATCGCGTCGGCGAAATCGTCAACGGCACCGTCAAGCGCGTCGAATACGGCAACGTCATCGTCGATCTCGGCCGTGGTGAAGGCATCATCCGCCGCGACGAAATGATCCCGCGCGAGAACGTGCGCTATGGCGATCGCGTGCGTGCATACGTATATGATGTACGTCGGGAGCAGCGTGGTCCGCAGATTTTCCTGTCGCGCACGCATCCGCAGTTCATGGTGAAGCTCTTCACCATGGAAGTGCCTGAGATCTACGACGGCATCATCCAGGTGAAGTCGGTCGCCCGTGATCCGGGCTCGCGCGCCAAGATCGCGGTGATTTCGAACGACAGTTCGATCGATCCGGTTGGCGCCTGCGTCGGTATGCGCGGCTCGCGCGTCCAGGCCGTCGTCGGCGAACTCCAGGGTGAGAAAATCGACATCATCCCCTGGAGCCAGGACCCGGCGACCTTCGTGGTCAACGCCCTGCAGCCGGCGGAAGTGGCCAAGGTCGTTCTCGACGAGGACGCCGAGCGCATCGAAGTCGTCGTTCCCGACGAGCAGCTGTCGCTTGCGATCGGCCGCCGCGGCCAGAACGTCCGCCTTGCTTCGCAGCTGACCGGCTGGGATATCGACATCATGACGGAGGCCGAGGAATCGGAACGCCGTCAGAGGGAATTCAACGAGCGCACCAACCTGTTCATGGATTCGCTCGACGTTGACGAAATGGTCGGCCAGGTTCTGGCGTCCGAAGGCTTCGCCGCCGTCGAAGAACTGGCCTATGTCGATCTCGACGAGATTTCCTCGATCGACGGTTTCGACGAAGAGACCGCGCAGGAAATCCAGCAGCGCGCCCGCGAATTCCTCGAGCGTCTCGAAGCCGAGATGGACGAGAAGCGCAAGGCGCTCGGCGTTGAGGACGAGCTGCGCCAGATCGACGGCATGACCGCCCAGATGATGGTGGCGCTCGGCGAGGACGGCATCAAGACGATCGAGGATTTCGCCGGTTGTGCGGCCGATGATCTCGTCGGCTGGAGCGAACGCAAGAACGGCGAAACGAAGAAGTTCGAAGGCCTGTTCTCGAAGTTCGACGTCTCGCGTGTCGAGGCCGAGCAAATGATCGTCCAGGCCCGCCTCGCGGCTGGCTGGATCACCGAAGAGGACCTGGCGAAGGGGACCGAAGAAGAGGTCACCGAAGCCGAACAGGAAGCATGATGACCGCGCATGAGCCGAACGTTCTTCCCGAGGACGACGATCTTGCAGGGTATGACGTGAACGGACGCATGTGCATCGTGACGCGCGAAAGCGGATCGCCGGAAGAGCTGATCCGCTTCGTCGCGGCTCCCGACGGAACCGTCGTCGCCGACCTGAAGCGCGAGCTTCCGGGACGCGGCTGCTGGGTGAAGGCCGACCGGTCGCTGGTCGACAGGGCGGTGGCGAAAAAGCTGTTCGCCCGGGCGCTCAAAGCGGAAGTGAAAGCGGCGGACGATCTCGGCGCAAGCGTCGACCGGCTGCTGGCAGCGCAATTGATGCAGATGATGAACATGGCGCGCAAAGCCGGCCAGTTCGTCAGCGGCGCCTCGAAAGTGGATGCCGCGGTCAGAAGTGGAGCAGCCCTTGCGGTGTTCCACGCAACTGACGCAGCGGATGATGGAGTGCGAAAAATCGACCAGGCCCGCAAGGCCTGGCACCTCGGAATGGAGACCGAGGAGGAGATACCTTCCTACCGTTTCTTCTCGGAGAGCGAAATGGAAGGCCTGATGGGCCAGAATGCTTTTATCCATGCCGCAGTGCTTGCAGGGCAGGCGGGTGAGGGTGTAGTGAAGCGCGCAAAGATGCTCGAACAGTACCGTATTGGCGGTCAGTCCCGGGCAGCGGGCGGCGCTGGCCGGCAAAAACAATGAGGCGGTCACCGGCATCGGCCGGTTTCATTCTCATTGATCGACAGTATTTGAACGACAGGGTCTGATCTAGTCATCGCTCCCTGTCCGAAGGAACGGGAACGAATGACCGATAGTAACGACGACAAGACACTCAGCGTAACGGGCAAGAAGACGCTCACCCTGAAACCATCGGGGATGAGCCAGGGTACCGTTCGCCAGGATATGGGTCGGGGTCGCACCAAGGCGGTCGTGGTCGAGACCCGCAAGCGGCGCCCGATGCGCCCGGAAGACGAAAAGCCGATCACGCCTGCGGCCCCCGCAGCCCCGGTTCGCGCAGCCGAACCGGCGCCGGCACCTGCTCAGGCGCGTCCGCAGCAGTCGACGCCGGCACCCCGGATTCATCAGCCCGGTGGCGGCCAAGCCAACCAGCGTCCGCAGCAGTCCTATCAGCAGCCGCGTCCGAACGATCGCCCGCGCCCTGTCGTGCTGAACCATCTGTCGCCTGAGGAAATGGATGCGCGCCGCCGTGCGCTCGCCGAATCCCAGGCGCGTGACGCCCAGGATGCGATCCGCCGCGCCGAAGAAGAAAAACGCCGCGCCGCCGAAGAGGCTGTCCGCAAGGCGCGAGGGAGGAGCAGCGCCGCGTGCGGAAGAAGCTGCGCTCGGCCGAAGCGCCGCGCTCCGACTGCGCCGCAGCACGCCGTTGTGCGCCGCCTGGCGTGCCGAGCGCGTTCAGCGGCGCCGCGGCGTCTCGTCGCGCCGCCGGCGCTGTGGCAGCCCGCGTGGCCGCCCGCACCTGCGCGTGCGCCGCACGCGGTCGGCGCCCTGACGCGCGATGCTAGCGCCGCGATGGGCGCGCGCGCGCTCGTGCCGTCGTGTCGTCGTCCGGCCCGCAAAGCCGTTGACGAACGCGCCCCAAGCGGAGGAGGACGCGCGCCGCGGCAAGCTGACGATCACCACTGCCGATGTGGACGGCGAGGACGCCGGCCGCAGCCGTTCGCTTTCGGCGATGCGCCGCCGGCAGGAGAAGTTCCGCCGCAGCCAGATGCAGGAGACTCGCGAGAAGATTTCCCGCGAAGTCGTCCTGCCTGAGACCATCACCATTCAGGAACTGTCGCAGCGCATGTCCGAACGCGCCGTCGACGTCATCAAGTACCTGATGAAAGAAGGCCAGATGATGAAGCCGGGCGACGTCATCGACGCCGACCTTGCCGAACTCATCGCCGGCGAATTCGGCCATACCGTCAAGCGTGTCTCTGAATCCGACGTCGAACTCGGCATCTTTGACATCGCCGACGTTGAAGGCGACCGCGTTTCGCGTCCGCCCGTCGTCACCATCATGGGCCACGTCGACCACGGCAAGACCTCGCTGCTCGACGCCATCCGCCATGCCAACGTGGTTGCCGGCGAAGCCGGCGGCATCACGCAGCATATCGGCGCCTATCAGGTGGAGCAGAACGGCCAGAAGATCACCTTCATCGACACCCCCGGCCACGCCGCCTTCACGGCGATGCGTGCCCGCGGCGCGCAGGCGACCGACATCGCGATCCTCGTCGTGGCAGCTGACGACAGCGTCATGCCGCAGACGATCGAATCGATCAATCACGCCAAGGCAGCCGGTGTTCCGATCATCGTGGCGATCAACAAGATCGACAAGCACGAAGCCGATCCGCAGAAGGTGCGCAACCAGCTTCTGCAGCACGAAGTCTTCGTGGAATCGATGGGCGGCGAAACACTTGACGTCGAAGTGTCGGCCAAAACAGGCAAGAACCTCGACAAGCTGCTCGAGGCCGTTCTGCTGCAGGCGGAAATCCTTGACCTCAAGGCCAATCCGAACCGCACCGCGGAAGGCACCGTCATCGAAGCCCAGCTCGACCGCGGCCGCGGCTCGGTTGCCACGGTTCTCGTTCAGAACGGTACGCTGAAGCCGGGCCAGATCATCGTCGCAGGCGACGTCTGGGGCCGTGTGCGCGCGCTCGTCAACGACAAGGGCGAGCATATGAAGGAAGCGCCGCCGGCGATGCCCGTCGAAGTGCTTGGCCTTTCCGGCACGCCGCAGGCGGGTGACAAGTTCGCCGTGGTCGAGAGCGAAAGCCGCGCCCGCGAAATCTCGGAATATCGCCAGCGTCTTGCCCGCGACAAGGCGGCCGCCCGCCAGTCGGGACAGCGCGGTTCGCTGGAACAGATGATGACGCAGATGCAGAGCACCGGCATCAAGGAGTTCCCGCTCGTCATCAAGGGCGACGTGCAGGGTTCGATCGAAGCGATTGCCGGCGCGCTGGAAAAGCTCGGAACCGACGAGGTCCGTGCCCGCATCGTCCATTCGGGCGCAGGCGGCATCACGGAGTCGGATATTTCGCTCGCCGAAGCCTCGAACGCGGCCATCATCGGCTTCAACGTTCGCGCCAATGCGCAGGCGCGCCAGTTCGCCGAACGCCAGGGCATCGAGATCCGCTACTACAACATCATCTACGACCTCGTGGATGACGTGAAGGCAGCGATGTCGGGCCTGCTGTCGCCGGAGCGGCGCGAGACCTTCATCGGCAATGCCGAGATCCTGGAGGTGTTCAACATCACCAAGGTCGGCAAAGTCGCAGGCTGCCGTGTCGTCGAAGGCAAGGTCGAGCGCGGGGCGGGCGTCCGCCTTATCCGCAACGACGTCGTCGTTCACGAAGGCAAGCTCAAGACCCTCAAGCGCTTCAAGGACGAAGTCTCCGAAGTGCCGATGGGCCAGGAGTGCGGCATGGCCTTCGAAAACTACGAAGACATGCGCGTCGGCGACGTCATCGAGTGCTTCCGCGTCGAACATATCACGCGCACGCTCTAATCCTCTGCGTTCCAGCAGCTTGACAAAAGCCATCCGCTCTCCGGCGGGTGGCTTTTCTACCTGCCGGCTTGACCTTTTCAGCCAAAAGAGTCATGGACGCTCTCCTTTGACGGGTTCGATTCCCAGCCGCATCGGCAAACAGAGATAACAATGACCAGACCAACATCCTCCGCGCCTTCGCAGCGCATGCTGCGCGTTGGCGAACAGGTCCGCGCCGCGATCACCCAGGTGCTGCAGCGCGGCGAAGTGCGTGACGACATCATCGAGGCGACCGTGATTTCGATCTCCGAAGTGCGCATGTCGCCGGATCTCAAGATCGCCACGGCTTATGTGACGCCGCTCGGCGTTTCCGACCACAGCATCGTCATCGAGGCGTTGAACCGCCATGCGAAGTTCATCCGCGGCCGGCTCGGGCCGCAGCTTCGGCAGATGAAATACATGCCGGAGGTGCGCTTCCGCGACGACACCAGCTTCGACAATTACAAGAAGATCGACGAGCTCTTGCGTTCGCCCGAGGTGAGCCGCGACCTCGACGGCGATAACGACGAACAATAATAGAAGAGACTGATGTCCAAACCACGCAAACCCAAGGGCCGGCCGATTTCCGGCTGGCTGATTCTCGACAAGCCGGTGGATTTCGGCTCGACGGAAGCCGTTTCCAAGATCAAGTGGCTCTACAAGGCGCAGAAGGCCGGCCATGCCGGCACGCTTGATCCGCTCGCCTCCGGCATGCTGCCGATCGCGCTCGGCGACGCGACCAAGACGGTTCCCTATGTAATGGACGGCCGCAAGATCTATGAATTCACGGTGAGCTGGGGAGAGGAGCGCGCGACCGACGACCTCGAAGGCGAGGTCACGCAGACATCCGACAAGCGTCCGACCGAACAGCAGATCCGCGACATCCTGCCAAAATATATCGGCACGATCAGCCAGGTCCCGCCGCAGTTTTCCGCCATCAAGATAGCGGGTGAACGCGCATACGACCTGGCGCGCGAAGGGGAAGCCGTCGAGATCCCCTCGCGCGAGGTGGAAATCTTCCGGCTGACCCTGCTTGCCTGCCCGGACGCCAATACCGCGCATTTCGAAGTGGAATGCGGCAAGGGCACCTATGTCAGGGCGCTCGCCCGCGATTTCGGCCGCGAGCTCGGCTGCTACGGCCATATATCAGGGCTGCGGCGCACCTTTGTCGCGCCCTTTTCGGAAGACGCCATGGTGCCGCTCGCAAACCTGGTGGCACTCGAAGCGATCGAGGATATGGACGAGCGGCTTGCCGCCCTCGACGCGCTGCTGATCGACACCTGCGAAGCATTGTCGGCCCTGCCCCATCTCGTCATCAACGACGACCAGGCGCACCGGCTGAAGATGGGCAATCCGATCCTGGTGCGCGGTCGCGATGCACCGATTACCGAGAGCGAAGCCTATGCGACGGCACGCGGCAGGCTGATCGCGATCGGCGAAATCGGCCAGGGCGAGTTTCGACCGAAGCGAGTTTTCGCCTGAGTCGGCACCACTGACGATTGTCAGGCGGTAGCGATGCGATATCTTCCTTTCGGGCCATAGCGCCCGAGGGGCCATGGTGGCCCGACAAGGGGATGAAAATGCGCGCAACCGCTATCGGAGTACTGACGTTCTTTTCGATGTTCCTGACCATCGCCGGCGCTCAATCCGCCGAGCGCTGGGCCGAGCTGCCGGCCTTTCCTTCGATGCCCGCGGCGACGACGAGCGGCGTGGCCGATGTGAACGACATCAAGATGTATTATGCCGAATATGGTGAAGGCGAGCCGATCCTCTTCATCCATGGCGGCCTTGGAAATGCCGACGTCTGGGGTCACCAGATCGCCGATTTCGCCAGGGATCACCTGGTCATCGTCGCCGACAGCCGCGGCCATGGCCGCTCGACGCGCAGCCAGCAGCCTTTCGGCTACGATCTGATGACATCGGATTACGTGGCCCTTCTCGACCATCTGAAGATCGGCAAGGTGACGCTGGTGGGATGGTCGGACGGCGGCATCATCGGCATCGACATGGCAATGAAACATCCGGAAAAGCTGACCCGCGTCATTGCCCAGGCGGCAAACGTCACGACCGACGGCGTCAAGGCCGACGTCATGGAAAACCAGACCTTCAAAGCCTACATCGATGTCGCCGGCGATCAGTACCGAAAGCTTTCGCCGACGCCGGACGAGTACGATGCCTTCGTCACGCAGATCTCCCACATGTGGGAGACCCAGCCGGCATGGACGGCCGCCGATCTTGGAAAGATCACGGTTCCCGTCACGCTCGCGATCGGCGATCACGATGAAGCCGTCAAGCTCGATCATACGGAATTGATGGCCAAGGAGATTCCCGGCGCCAAGCTCGTGATCCTGAAGGATGCCAGCCATTTCGCCATGCTGCAGGATCCCGAAGGTTATGATGCGATGATCCGGGACGCCATGGCGGGCCGTTGAAAGCGGCTGCGGGAGTCCCCTCTTTCCATCGCTGCAGATTTGGTTTATAGGCAGCGCCAGCGTCAGGTTCGCCTGCTCGCATTCACGGCCAAAGCTGGACGGCATCCCGGCTTGTGGCGACTTCTTCTCCTCTCATAGAAAGGAACGTCCGATGTCGATCACTGCTGAGCGCAAGGCTGCGCTGATCAAGGAATATGCAACCGCCGAAGGCGATACCGGTTCTCCGGAAGTCCAGGTTGCGATCCTGACCGAACGCATCAACAACCTGACCGAACATTTCAAGGACCACAAGAAGGATAACCATTCCCGCCGTGGCCTGCTGACGATGGTTTCGAGCCGCCGCTCGCTTCTTGATTATCTCAAGAAGAAGGATGAAGGCCGCTATTCCAAGCTGATCAACAGCCTGGGTATCCGCCGCTAAAATTGTCCGGCGGACGCTTTTAAGCGTCCGCCGGATCTGTTTCGGGACGACGTCCCCGATGAAATGTTCCGCCCGCGCCCTATCTCATGCGGTGGAACGACCGGCAGGCCCGGATGGGCCGGTTCTGCCAAACCAACCGTTGACCTGTCATGGGGCAGGATTGCCGGATGCTTTCGGCCAAAGCTCTCCAAGGCTTTGGCCTAAGTTTCTCAGGAACTCTCAAGTTCGGGAAACTGCCGATGAAAAGCCTCCCGTTGTCTTGCCCGTGATACGTCACATTGATTGCGGTCGACTGTGCGCTGCGCCCTGATATCGGCGATGGCGCGTGCTCCCGCATTGAAGGACAAGATATGTTTGATACACACACAGTGGAAATCGAGTGGGCCGGCCGCCCGCTGAAGCTCGAAACCGGCAAGATCGCCCGTCAGGCGGACGGTGCGGTTCTCGCCACTTACGGCGAGACCGTCGTTCTCGCCACCGTCGTCTCGGCCAAGGCGCCGAAGCCCGGCCAGGACTTCTTTCCGCTGACCGTCAACTACCAGGAAAAGACCTACGCGGCCGGCAAGATTCCCGGCGGCTATTTCAAGCGCGAAGGACGTCCGAGCGAAAACGAAACGCTCGTTTCCCGCCTGATCGACCGCCCGATCCGCCCGCTCTTCCCGGAAGGCTACAAGAACGACACGCAGGTCGTCGTCACCGTCGTCCAACACGACCTCGAGAACAATCCCGACATCTTGTCCATGATCGCCTCTTCGGCGGCGCTGACGCTTTCCGGCGTTCCTTTCATGGGCCCGGTCGGCGGCGCGCGCGTCGGCTACATCAATGGCGAATATGTTCTCAACCCGCATCTCGACGAGATGGATGAGTCGAGCCTCGACCTGGTCGTCGCCGGCACCTACGACGCCGTGCTGATGGTCGAGTCCGAAGCCAAGGAACTGCCCGAAGACGTCATGCTCGGCGCCGTCATGTTCGGCCACAAGGGCTTCCAGCCGGTTCTCGACGCGATCATCAAACTCGCCGAAGTCGCCGCCAAGGAGCCGCGCGACTTCCAGCCGGAAGACTATTCCGAGCTCGAAGGCGAGATGCTGAAGCATTTCGAGGCAGAACTCCGCGAAGCTTACAAGATCACCCAGAAGGCCGATCGCTACGCCGCCGTCGACGCCGTCAAGGCAAAGGTCAAGGCGCATTTCCTCCCCGAGGAAGGCGAAGCCAAGTATACGGCCGAGGAAGTCGGCGCGATCTTCAAGCACCTGCAGGCCAAGATCGTCCGCTGGAACATCCTGGACACCAAGAGCCGCATCGACGGCCGCGATCTTGAAACCGTTCGTCCGATCGTTTCGGAAGTCGGCCTTCTGCCGCGCACGCACGGTTCGGCGCTCTTCACGCGCGGCGAAACGCAGGCGATCGTGGTTGCCACGCTCGGCACCGGCGAAGACGAGCAGTATGTCGACAGCCTGACCGGCATGTACAAGGAGCGCTTCCTGCTCCATTACAACTTCCCCCCCTTCTCGGTTGGTGAGACCGGGCGCATGGGCTCCCCAGGTCGCCGCGAGATCGGCCACGGCAAGCTCGCATGGCGTGCGATCCGTCCGATGCTGCCGTCGGCTGAGCAGTTCCCCTACACGCTGCGCGTCGTTTCCGAGATCACCGAATCCAACGGCTCGTCGTCGATGGCAACCGTCTGCGGCACGTCGCTGGCGCTGATGGATGCAGGCGTCCCGCTCGCCAAGCCGGTTGCCGGTATCGCCATGGGCCTGATCCTCGAGGGCGATCGCTTTGCCGTCCTCTCCGACATTCTCGGTGATGAAGACCACCTCGGCGACATGGACTTCAAGGTTGCCGGCACGGCCGATGGCATCACTTCGCTGCAGATGGACATCAAGATCGCCGGCATCACCGAAGAGATCATGAAGGTCGCTCTCGGCCAGGCCAAGGGCGGTCGCGCCCATATCCTCGGCGAAATGGCCAAGGCCATCACCGAAAGCCGCGGCCAGCTTGGCGAATTCGCTCCGCGCATCGAAGTCATGAACATCCCGGTCGACAAGATCCGCGAAGTCATCGGCTCTGGCGGCAAGGTCATCCGCGAAATCGTCGAAAAGACCGGCGCGAAGATCAACATCGAGGACGATGGCACCGTCAAGATCGCCTCCTCTTCCGGCAAGGAGATCGAAGCGGCCCGCAAGTGGATCCACTCGATCGTCGCCGAGCCTGAAATCGGCCAGATCTACGAAGGCACTGTCGTCAAGACCGCCGACTTCGGCGCCTTCGTCAACTTCTTCGGCGCCCGCGACGGCCTCGTCCATATCTCGCAGCTCGCTTCCGAGCGCGTCGCCAAGACAACTGATGTCGTCAAGGAAGGCGACAAGGTCTGGGTCAAGCTGCTCGGCTTCGACGAACGCGGCAAGGTTCGCCTGTCGATGAAGGTCGTCGACCAGGCCACCGGCCAGGAGATTCCGAACGAGAAGAAGAAGGAAGAAGCGGCCGAATAAGCCGCCTCTGCCAGCTTTAATTCCGGGCGCGGGAATCTTCCGCGCCCTTTTTCTATTCTAAATGAGACGATATCCATGAGCCGCGAAACGCTGAAGACTCTTTTCCACCCCTTTGCCAGCGGCACAATCAAGGCGCCCGGCGAAGGCGAGCGTGTGCTCTTCCTCGGCGCCGAGGCTGGCTTTGCGCTGCCGGAAGGTTTTGCCGCCGCGCTCAGCGCCGTCCAGGGCTTCCGGCCGCTCTACCGCCAGCTGCTGGCGCAGCGGATCGAAGCCACGCCTGAGATCGACGGTGAGGACTATGACGCAGCACTCGTGCTCTGCACCAAGCACAAGGGCGAGAACGAGGCCAATCTCGCCGCCGCGATCACCCGCACGCGGGCCGGCGGCCTGATCGTCGTTGCCGGCGCCAAGGAAGACGGCATCCAGCCGCTGCGCAAGCGCATGGAAGGATTCGGCCTCGCCATCGACCATATGCCGAAATATCACGGCGTGGCCTTCTGGTTCGGCCGGCCGGCAGAAACCGGCGAAATCGTCTCCAAGCTGGCGAAGGCGCCGGTGCGCGTCGACGATCGCTTCCATGCGGCTGCCGGCATGTTCTCGCACGACCGGATCGATGCCGGCTCGGAACTGCTCGCCTCGCGCCTGCCGCAGGATTTTGCCGGCGACGTCGCGGATTTCGGCGCGGGGTGGGGCTATCTCTCCGTCGAGATGGCGCAAAGATCGCCTGGAATTGCCCGCCTTGACCTCTACGAGGCCAACCACGCCGCTTTGGAGGCCGCCAAAGACAATCTGGCGGAGAACTGCCCAAACGCGCCTGTGCGCTTCTTCTGGCACGATCTGGCGAGCGAGCCGGTCAAGGACAAATACGACCTCGTCATCATGAACCCGCCCTTCCATGAGGGCCACGCCGCCGAGCCTTCGCTCGGCCAGGCGATGATCAAGGCCGCAGCATCCGCCCTTCGCGGTAACGGCCGGCTGATGCTCGTCGCCAATCGCGGCCTGCCTTACGAGCCGGTTCTGGCGGCCAATTTCAAGGAAAGCGGCGAAACCTGCCGCAATGCGCGCTTCAAGGTGCTGTGGGCGAAGAAGTAAGCTGTCCGCATTGGCAGCCTCGAGTGATCTGCTAGACTTGCTGCAGATGGAGAAATCACAGGGGAGAGGGATGGAGACTGAAGCCAACAAGGCGCTCGTCATGGCGTATGTCGAGGCATTCAACCGCTTCGACATGGTCGCACTGCGCGAACTGTTTGCCGCCAATGCGCGGATTTACGGTGTTCTGGGGTATGGTGGTCTGGACGACGTCGAACCCATCTGGCGCGAGCTTCACGAGGGCATGAATATAAACCTCGAGATCCTCGATATCGCCGCGGAGGGAACGAATGTCGTGGTCCGCTACCGGGAAACCGGGCGCTACTCCGGTTTCTTTCGCGGTCTCGTGGGGCATGACCCGACCGGCAAAAGCTACGAAGTCACAGCAATGGAATGGTTCGTTGTCGAAAACGGAAAGATTGCGACCCGCTGGGGCGCCAGGGATTCGGCGGCTATCTTGCGGCAGGTCATTCATCCCTAGAGCAATTCCAGCAAAAGTGTGTAACGGGTTTTGCGTTCGGAACTGCGTGAAAACAAAGAGATAGAGCATTTCCGTGATTCGAAGAAAAACGGAGGTGCTCTAGAGCCTTTCATGTTTTGACGGAAGCATAGCCCGCATTTGAGAAGTAGTTGGCGCATTCCTCTGGCTTGATGGTGTCGGCGAGTAAGCCCAGATGGCGCCAGGTTTCCTCGATGGTTCGCTTTTGGGCTTGGCGCATCCAGTGCTTGATCTTGGCGAAGGCTTGTTCGATCGGATTAAGGTCGGGGGAATATTTTGGCAGGAACCAGAGCCTGGCGCCGACGGCCCTGATGGCGTCGCGGATGGCTTTGGCTTTGTGAGAGCCGAGATTATCGAGGATGACGATGTCGCCAGGTTTGAGGGTCGGGATCAACTGCTGGCGGACATAGGCGTGAAAGCATTCGCCATTGATGGGACCGTCAAAGACGCAGGGCGCAGTGAGCTTGTCGCAGCGTAGGGCGCCGAGGAAGGTCAGGGTGCGCCAGCGGCCATGCGGGGCAAAGCCGCGCAATCTTTTGCCCCTCGGCCCCCACCCGCGTAACGGCGCCATGTTGGTGCGGATCCAGGTCTCGTCGATAAAGACGAGCCGCTTCGGATCGAAGCGGTCTTGCCAGGCTTTCCAGCGGGCTCTGCGCCGGGCAATGTCGGCGCGGCCCTGCTCAAGGGCGAACAGCGTTTTTTTTAAAGCTCAAGCCCTCGCGGCGCATGAACTGCCAGATGGCATTGTGGGAGACGCTCACGCCACGGGCGGCCAACTCATCCTTCAGCCGATGTAGCGTCAGATGCGATGTCTGCTCGATCTGCTCGACGATGAAGGCGCGGTGCGGCTCCAGCACACGTCGGCGATGGCCGCCCATCTTGCCCGGTGACACACTGCCGGTGGCCCGATAACGCTGTGACCACTTCACCACGGATGAGACAGCTATGTCGAACCGCTCCGCCACCACCCGGCAGCTCTGACCGTCCACAACCGCTGCAACGACTCGCTCGCGAAGATCATTCGAATAGGGTCGCGTCATGGATGCTGGCCTCCATTCCAGCATCCATCATGAATCACAAATCTGCTGATTTGGGAATCCAGAACCGATTCCGATAAGCAATGATCCGCTCTAGAGGATGAGTCTTGAAGAAAAGCCGGGCTCGCCTTCAAGCCCGGCTTTCTGTCTTTATTCCACGTCTGCCCTGCGCAGCGCTTCGAGCGTCGGCATGGAGGTGATGTTGAAGCCGGCATCGACGAAATGGATCTCGCCGGTGACCCCGGCGGAGAGGTCGGAGAGCAGGTAAAGCGCCGAACTGCCGACCTGATCGATGGTCACAGTCTTGCGCAGCGGCGCGTTCCGCTGGTTCCAGGAGAGGATCGCGCGTGCGTCCGAAATGCCGGCGCCGGCAAGCGTGCGGATCGGGCCGGCGGAAATTGCGTTGACGCGGATGCCGCGCGGGCCGTAGTCGGCAGCGAGATAACGCACCGAAGCCTCGAGCGCCGCCTTGGCGACGCCCATGACATTGTAATTCGGAATGACGCGCGTCGAGCCGTTATAGGTCAGAGTCAGCATCGCGCCACTGCCTTCCATCAGCGGGGCACAGCGCTTGGCGATCTCGGTGAAGGAGAAGCAGGAGATGACCATGGTGCGGCTGAAATTCTCCCGCGTCGTATCAGCGTAGAGGCCCTTCAGCTCGTTCTTGTCGGAGAAACCGATGGCATGGACGATAAAATCGAGCTTGCCCCAGCGCTCGCCGAGTGCGTCTACCACGGCATCGACGGACGCAATATCCTCGACGTCGCAAGGCAGCACGAAATCCGAGCCGACTTCGGCGGCCAGCGGCCTGACGCGCTTGCCGAGCGCATCGCCCTGATAGGTGAAGGCGAGGTCTGCACCCTGTGCGGCGAGCGCTTTTGAAATCCCCCAGGCAATCGAATGGTTGTTTGCGACGCCCATGATGAGGCCGCGCTTACCCTGCATGATTCCAGTCATGTTGTTATCCGTTGTAGCGCTGGAAGACGAGCGTGGCGTTCGTCCCGCCGAAGCCGAAGGAATTGGAGAGAGCGATATCGAGCTTCGCATCGTCGATACGCTTGCGCACGATCGGCACGCCTTCGAATTCGGGATCGAGCTCGGTGATATGGGCGCTTTCGCCGATGAAGCCTTGCTGCATCATCAGCAGGGAATAGATCGATTCCTGCACGCCGGCCGCACCCAGCGAATGGCCGGTCAGCGATTTGGTCGACTGGATATGCGGGATCGTGGCGCCGCCGAATACCTCGCGGATGGCGCCGATTTCCTTGCTGTCGCCGACCGGAGTCGAGGTGCCGTGAGTGTTGATATAGTCAACATCGCCTTTGACGGTGGAAAGCGCCTGGCGCATGCAGCGGATAGCGCCCTCGCCGGAAGGCGCGACCATGTCGTAACCATCGGAGGTCGCGCCGTAGCCGACGATTTCAGCGTAGATTTTGGCGCCGCGGGCCTTGGCGCGCTCCAGCTCCTCCAGCACCAGCACGCCGGCGCCGCCGGCGATGACGAAACCGTCGCGGTTGACGTCATAGGCGCGCGAGGCGGTGTCGGGCGTATCGTTATATTTGGAGGACATGGCGCCCATGGCATCGAAGAGATTGGACATCGTCCAGTCGAGATCTTCGTGGCCGCCGGCAAACATCACGTCCTGCTTGCCCCACTGAATCATTTCGGCGGCGTTGCCGATGCAATGGGCGGAGGTCGAGCAGGCCGACGAGATCGAATAATTGACGCCGTGGATCTTGAACCAGGTGGCAAGTGTGGCCGAAGCGGTGGAGGACATCGCCTTCGGCACGGCGAAGGGACCAATGCGCTTCGGGCTGTTGTTCTTGGTGGTGATCTCGGCCGCCTCGATCAGCGTACGGGTGGACGGTCCGCCGGATCCCATGATGATGCCGGTGCGCTCGTTCTGGGCATAGTCCTTCTCTTCCAGGCCGGAATCGGCGATCGCCTGCTTCATGGCGACATGGTTCCAGGCGCCGCCCTGCGACAGGAAGCGCATGGCGCGGCGATCGACCAGTTCGGCAAGTTCCGCCGGGCCGAGCTTCGGGCTGCCCCAGACTTGGCACTTGAAGCCGTGTTCGGCGAAATCGTTGGAAAAGGAAATGCCCGACTTTGCCTGGCGCAAGGATTCGGTGACTTCGGCCGCATCGCTTCCGATCGAGGAAACGATACCCAGACCCGTGACAACTACCCGTCTCATCTGATCAAACCTTTGTTGTTTTCGTCAGCCGCTCGAAATGCCGTCAGGCGGTCTTGTCTTTCGATAGACCGACGCGAAGGTCGGACGCCTGGTATATGGTCTCGCCGTCCGCCTTCAGCCAGCCGTCGGCCGTGCCGAGCACGAGGCGACCGCGCATGACGCGCTTGAAGTCGATGCCGTATTCGATCAGCTTGGTATGCGGCCGGACCATGCCCTTGAATTTCACTTCGCCGGTTGAAAGCGCCATGCCGCGACCTTCCTCGCCGAGCCAGCCCAGAAAGAAACCGGTCAGCTGCCACATGCCGTCGAGGCCGAGGCAGCCCGGCATAATCGGATTGCCTTCGAAATGGCAGGGAAAATACCAGTCGTCGGGGCGTACGTCGTATTCGGCCCTGAGATAACCCTTGTCGAAGGCGCCGCCCGTTTCGGAGATGTCCGTGATGCGGTGAACCATCAGCATGGGCGGCAGCGGCAGCTGCGCATTACCGGGTCCGAACAGCTCGCCATGGGCGCAAGCGATGAGTTCTTCATACGAGAAGCTGGACTGTCTGGTGGTCATAAAATTTCTTTTTCCCCCCGCGTGAAGCCGATGGATGTGAACGTGTAGTCCAAGTTCTTCAGAAAATGAAGCACAAGCAAGGCAGCTTCATTCATCGGTTTGGACCAGGCTTACGCCATTATTTGGTGGTCGCATACAGGAAGGCCAGAGCTGCGACCAGACCTATTTGCATCAAAAGCCCGTTTTTGCCGCGTTTATCAGGCTCCTGTCCCCACTGAACTATTGAAAGGCTCCGATGCAAAAGTTATACCGCTTGAAGAAACATGATTGCTTTATGCAGGAATAATCGGAGTTCGTGTTGATGACGGGTACACTCCCGATCGCAATAGAGGTAAGGCTGCGCGGCGCGGGCCTGCGCCCTACACGCCAGCGCATCGCGCTCGGCGACCTCCTGTTTGCCAAGGGCGACCGGCATTTGACCGTCGAGGAACTGCATGAGGAGGCGGTTGCCGCCGGCGTGCCGGTTTCGCTGGCGACCGTCTACAATACGCTGCACCAGTTCACCGAAGCCGGTCTCATCCGCGTTCTCGCTGTCGAGAGCGCCAAGACCTATTTCGACACCAATGTTTCCGACCACCATCATTTCTTCATCGAAGGCCATAATGAGGTGCTCGACATTCCCGTCAGCAACCTGACGATCGGCAATCTGCCGGAGCCGCCCGAAGGCATGGAGATCGCTCATGTCGACGTGGTGATCCGCCTGCGGGCCAAGCAAGGCTGACGGCACCTAAAAGATTCACATCACATCGTCTGGATGCCGGCCGGGCTTATGTTTGTAGATCGGGAAGGTCCAACCGAACCAAAGAGCGCCGCCGCGAACAGCAAAGGCCGCCACGACACCGCAGCCCGAGGCCAGATAGAGCGGCATCCCCAGCGCGTTGGCGAGCGTAAACACGCCGGCGCCGATCAGCGCCGCCGTCACATAGATTTCCGGCCGCAACAGCACCGAAGGCTCGTTTGCCATCAGATCGCGCAGGATGCCGCCGAAGGTTGCCGTCAATGTACCGGTGACGATCGCGATGGTCGGCGAGCCGGTGGCGGCAAGTCCCTTGGCGGCGCCGAGCACGCAATAGGCGGCAAGGCCGATCGCATCTAGCCAGATCAACAGGCGATAGCGCGATTCCAGCAGGTGAGCTGTGAAAAAGACGATGACGCCCATGATGCAGCAGACGAGGATATAGGCGGGGTTCAGCACCCAGAAGACCGGCACGCGGCCGAGCACGATGTCGCGCACCGTGCCACCGCCGGTCCCCGTCACCATGGCGAAAAACAGAAAGCCGATCAGATCGAGCTGCTTGCGCGAGGCGGCGAGCGCGCCTGTCGCGGCAAACAGCGCAATGCCGGCATAATCGAGATAGACGAGCAAGGACATGCGGACCCCGGAGCCGGCGAACAGTTTCCGGAAAGAACCATGGCGGCAAGGGCGGCGCAAGGCGGCGCGGCGATAAAGCATCGGTCTTTATTCGATGCATGTCACTATCCAGAAACCGCTGCACAGTTTTGGGCGGCATGCATGGACTACGGAGCCTTTGTCCAAAAGAGGAAAGCCTGTGAAAACGCTGGTGCTCGCCGTTCTCAACATCGTCCTGCTGCTTGCCGTGCCGGTTGCCGCGCTTGCCCAGCAATCGCTGATCTCCGATCCCGAGATCTACGAGAAGAAGCATTTCCAGGAACAGTGCAAGGCGGCCGAATTCGCGGACGGCTTCATCACCCGGCAGGACATCAACAATGACGGGCTGATCGACGCCGTGGTCAATGAAGGCCAGCTGACCTGCGACGGGCAGAAGGGGCCGCAATGCAACGACGACGGCTGCACCTATAACTTCTATCTGCAGGTCGCAGAAGGCGGTTATTTCATGATCGCGACGGCGCAGATCTTCGGCTATGACTTCGTCCAACGCTTCGGCAACATGGTGCTGGCGATGAAGATGCATCCGCGTTTCTGCGACCGCACCGAAGGCGACCCCTGCATCGTGACCGCGCGTGTGCGCGGCACGAAATTCGTCACCATCTCGAAGAAATAAGCTTAGCGCGGATAAAGCTCCGACGTCCGGCCGGCGAGATAGTAGCCGACTAGGCCGTACCATTCGCGGATCGCCGTTGCCATATTCTGGGCATTGAGGTTCGGCTGGGTGAAATCCAGGCCCGGTCTCACCCGCCCGTCGGTCCGATAGTCGGTCGGCCAGGGCACGATGTCGATGCCGAGCTTACGAAAGATGCCGACGGAACGCGGCATATGGAAGCCCGAGGTGATCAGCAGGCAATTGGAAAGCCCCTGGCTCGCCAGGAATTCCTTGGTATTGACGGCATTTTCGAAGGTTGTGCGCGATTGCCGCTCCTCGATCAGACGATCCCTCGCGATGCCGAAGAGCGGGAAGAAGCGCTCGGATGCCGCCGCATCGCCTTCGTAAATGCCTGAGAGTGAGCCGTCGCCGCCCGAGATCAGAATCCGCGACTGCGGAAATTTCTGCGCGAGCCGCAGGGCTTCGACGAAGCGGTCGGCGGCAGGGTTGAATTCAATGCCGTGACGCGCCGTATTCACCTCGTTTTCGAAGGCACCGCCGAGCACGATCATGCATTCGAGGCTATCGGGATCTGCGGCGGGTTTGGCGAAGCGCTGCTCCAGACCCTGCATCAGAAGGTTGCCGGCCGTGGTGTAGAGCGTGACGAAGAGGATGAGGGCTGAAGCCATCGCGCCGAGAATGCTTAAGCTGCGCCAGCGCAGGAGGCCGGCGGCAAAGGCGAAGAAGACGAGAAGGAATGCCAGCGACAGCGGCTGGGCAAAAATCCAGACGAGCTTCGAAATGACGAACAAGACCTACTCCTTAAGGACGAGCGGCATCCTTCCTATCCGATTCGACGGTAACAGGAATGCGACGGGTCCTATCTCTAGCGCAGGGCGCCCGTGCGGTGCGGCGCGAGCTTCTGGTTGAAGCGCCGCTGAAGCGGCCGGGGAATGAACATGGCGACAAGCGCCAGCGCCATGGCAAAGATGGAGACCAGCCACAAGGCATGGGCGCCGCTCAGCCGCGTCAGGACCGCACCGGCGATCGCGCCGAGCATCATGCCGCCCCAGGGTACGAGCTGGATGGTCCATTCGATACGGCGATCGCCGATGATCCAGCGGCCGATGCCGCGGCCGAAACGCGACAGCGCGCCTGTCACATAAGTCAGGCCGATCGGCAGACCTTCGATATGTTCGACGGCGGCGTTCACCATGCCCATGGATAAAACGATCATGTAGAACCGCGCGAGCATCAGGCCCTCAGCCGTCGTCATCGAAGCAAGCGCCAGAAGGGCGCCGACGCAGCCGAGCACGACGAAGATGCGCCGCTCGGAGACATGGGCGATGACGATGCCGGCCGCATTGCCGAGCACGAAAACGAGAATGGCGGAGATCAGCACCGCCGCATGATAAAGATTGCCCTGGCTGAGGGCGAGTGCGGCCCGGGTCGTATTCCCCGTCATGAAGGAGACGAAATCGCCGGTCAGCAGCAGCCCGGTCGCATCGGTCATGCCGGCCAGAAACGAAATTGAACCAACGAGGGCGAGCCCGGTCAGGGTTCGTCGTGTACGAATGATACGGCGGCGTCTTGCTCTGGTCATTGGTCGAAGGGTCCTGAAGCCGAATCACTGAGATTCTTGCATGAAGGATAAGTCCTCTTCTTGAGGAATTGGCAAAGGATTGGCCGAGACGGACGCTTGCACGGCCGCATTTTTTCGGCGATAAAACGGCGTCGCTTCAGACCGAAGCTCCGTAAGCGTTTACGTCAATCAACGCGCAACCCGCCGGTCGGCGCTGCGCGATTGTCCGATCGGCATCTTACGGAGATTAAAAATGCCCAAAGGCAAACTCCCCAAGCGTTACAACTCGGTCGTCATGCCGCTCATCCTCTCGCTGCTGATGACATCCGTCGTCTCGGCGATCAGCATCGTCAGAGCACAAGGCCTCACCACGGCTACCCTTAGCATGTGGCCCTCCGCCTGGGCTCTCTCCTGGGCAATCGCCTTTCCCGTGCTGCTCCTGGTGCTGCCGGTGGTGAAGCGGTTGACGGCAGCGATCGTGGAGATGTGAGGCGGAAGGCTCCGGCGGGCTGTGGGAGCGGCCTGCCGGAGTTGGCGGGCTGGGTTAAAGTCTTTTCTTTGCGAATGCGCCACGCATATCGCGTGGCCGGGCTTTCGGTTTTCCCACGCGCCGGCGCATATTGGGAGTCAATCTTCCGGTTGGCGAATCAGTTTGAATTCACGTTCGGCTGGACTAATCTCTTGCCGGCAAAAGCCCTGCCGGAATGCGATTTCAAGTATTTTTCGAATTCAAGAGCTTTGTGCTTGTCAGGAAAGGCGCAATACCAGAGCAACTTCCATGGTGCGAACTTCGCGGTATGGGCGGATTTGCCAGAATTATGAGCCAAAAGGCGCTGCTTCAGATCTGTGGTACACCCGGTGTATTCCTGATCGGGAAAATCGGCGCTTCGGGGAATATAGACATACCACATCAGCGTTTCAGCCCGTCGTCGCCCTTCGGGCTATGCCCGGCACTGCTTCGGCCTAACGGTTCCTCGCGGCTGCGCCACGCGAAGCCCGTAAGGGCGAAGCGTGGTGGAGCTAAGCGGGATCGAACCGCTGACCTCTTGCATGCCATGCAAGCGCTCTCCCAGCTGAGCTATAGCCCCATCAAGGCAGTCCGGCGTGGCCGGTCCTGGGATGCTCCGGAGGGCGTTTCCTCTGGAGTGGCGGCTTCTTACTTGCGGTTTTCGCAGATAGCAAGCCTAAAAAAACCGACCCGGAAATTTTTTGTCATCCGGGCCGGCATTTGTCTGATCAGACTTCGTCTTCGTCGCCGGTCACGCCGATGATGTCGCTCATGTCGTCGTCATCGTCGTCTTCGTCAGGCGTGAGGAAGGTGTCGTCATCGTCGTCGCCTTCGATTTCGACATCGTCATCGCCGATATCAGGGATGTCGTCGCCGCCGGCGGCGTCATCGGCATCCTCGAGCGAAACCAGTTCGACTTCGGTGTTTTCGGTATCGACTTCCGCGACCTCGTCTTCTTCGGCAACATCAGCGATCGCCGAGGTTTCCTCGAAGAAGGACAGGGGATAGGACTTGCCGGTATAAGGGGAAACGATCGGATCCCGGTTCAGATCATAAAACTTCTTGCCGGTTTCCGGATCGGTGCGCTTGGTTCCAAGTTCCGCTTTCGCCACTATAAGCCTCGTGAGAATGGCCGAATCCGCGATTCGGCAAAATGCCGTGCAAGCCGGCGTTCCATCGGAATTTATAAGCCGGTCCCCTTAATCGCTGTGGCTTCCCATGTCAAAGCCAAACTTTATCATCTCCGTGCGGCCGTTTTCGCCGGCTGGCGGATGACCGCTGACGGCGTTTGTGGTAACGAGGCGCGGCGGTAGAAGAAGCGGACGAAGGCAGCAGCCGGCCAGGCCGACGCTTCGGAAGAAATGCGCTGCAGTTACAGAGGATTACGCGATGCATGGCTCTGCGCCGCAGCCCGCCGCCAGCTTCCAGCTGTTCCAGCCGCATCCGCGCAGGATGACCCCTTCGGCGCCTCGCGGCGCATCATTGCAGGATTGATCCCCATGGCTACAAAGAGTTTCACCATCGCCATCGACGGTCCGGCGGCGGCCGGCAAGGGGACGCTTTCGCGTCTTATCGCTGAGCGATACGGCTTTCACCATCTCGACACGGGCCTGACCTACCGCGCGACCGCCAAGGCGCTGCTCGATGCCGGCCTGCCGCTCGACGACGAGGCGGTGGCGGAAAAGATCGCGCGGGAGGTTGAACTTGCCGGGCTGGATCGCGATATACTTTCCCGACACGAGATCGGCGAAGCCGCCTCGAAAATCGCCGTCATGCCGGCGGTGCGCCGGGCCCTGGTCGAGGCGCAGCGTCGGTTTGCGGCAAAGACGCCGGGCACGGTGCTCGACGGACGCGATATCGGCACGGTCGTATGTCCGGATGCGCCGGTCAAGCTCTATGTGACGGCGTCGCCGGAGGTACGCGCCAGACGGCGTTACGATGAGATCCTCGGCAAGGGGGCGACGGCGGATTTTGATGCGATTTTCGAGGACGTCAAGCGGCGCGACGAACGCGACATGGGACGGGCCGACAGCCCTTTGAAACCAGCCGATGATGCGCACTTGCTTGATACGTCGGAAATGAGTATAGAGGCCGCGTTTCAAGCCGCTCAATCGATCATCGATGCGGTCTTGAGCCGAAATGCCTAAATTCAAGCGATTTTGCATGCTCAGACGCATGGATCGCTTTAATGCAGCCTGAAATTCCGTCCAAGCGCCGGATTGCCTTCGTGAAAGAGGGCGGACTGGGTTCAGGCCCATTCAACTCGAACCAACCGGCGCATACGTGGGCCTTGAAGCTATCGAAGGCCACGCAGGAGATTTTATGTCACTAGCAACTCCCTCTCGCGAGGATTTCGCGGCCCTTCTCGAAGAGTCCTTTGCCAAGAACGATCTGGCTGAAGGCTATGTCACCAAGGGTATCGTCACGGGCATCGAAAAGGATGTCGCCGTTGTCGACGTCGGCCTCAAGGTCGAAGGCCGCATCGCGCTCAAGGAATTCGGCGCACGCGCCAAGGACGGTTCGCTGAAGGTCGGCGACGAAGTCGAAGTCTATGTCGAGCGCATCGAAAACGCGCTTGGTGAAGCCGTTCTGTCGCGCGAGAAGGCTCGCCGCGAAGAAAGCTGGATCAAGCTCGAAGCCAAGTTCGAAGCCGGCGAGCGCGTCGAAGGCGTGATCTTCAACCAGGTCAAGGGCGGCTTCACCGTCGACCTCGACGGCGCGATCGCCTTCCTGCCGCGTTCGCAGGTCGACATCCGCCCGATCCGCGACGTCACGCCGCTGATGCACAACCCGCAGCCCTTCGAAATCCTCAAGATGGACAAGCGCCGCGGCAACATCGTGGTTTCGCGCCGTACGGTTCTGGAAGAGTCCCGTGCCGAGCAGCGTTCTGAAATCGTTCAGAACCTCGAAGAAGGCCAGGTTGTTGACGGCGTCGTCAAGAACATCACCGATTACGGTGCGTTCGTCGACCTCGGCGGCATCGACGGCCTGCTGCACGTCACCGACATGGCATGGCGCCGTGTGAACCATCCGTCGGAAATCCTGAACATCGGCCAGCAGGTCAAGGTTCAGATCATCCGTATCAACCAGGAAACCCACCGCATCTCGCTCGGCATGAAGCAGCTCGAGAGCGATCCGTGGGATGGCATCCAGGCGAAGTATCCGGAAGGCAAGAAGATTTCCGGTACCGTCACGAACATTACCGATTACGGTGCGTTCGTCGAGCTGGAGCCGGGCATCGAAGGCCTGATCCACATCTCGGAAATGTCCTGGACCAAGAAGAACGTTCACCCCGGCAAGATCCTGTCCACGAGCCAGGAAGTCGAAGTCGTCGTTCTCGAAGTCGATCCGTCCAAGCGCCGTATTTCGCTCGGCCTCAAGCAGACGCTGGAAAACCCGTGGGCAGCATTCGCCCGCAGCCATCCGGCCGGCACTGAAGTCGAAGGCGAAGTCAAGAACAAGACCGAATTCGGCCTGTTCATCGGCCTGGACGGCGATGTCGACGGCATGGTGCACCTCTCCGACCTCGACTGGAATCGTCCGGGCGAGCAGGTCATCGAGGAGTACAACAAGGGTGACGTCGTCAAGGCTGTCGTTCTCGACGTCGATGTCGAGAAGGAACGCATCTCGCTCGGCATCAAGCAGCTCGGCAAGGACTCGGTTGGTGAAGCAGCCGCTTCGGGCGACCTGCGCAAGAACGCAGTTGTTTCCTGCGAAGTCATCGCCATCAACGACGGCGGCATCGAAGTGAAGCTCGTCAATCACGAGGATATCACTTCCTTCATCCGTCGCGCCGATCTCGCCCGCGACCGCGACGAGCAGCGCCCTGAGCGCTTCTCGGTCGGCCAGATCGTCGACGCCCGCGTCACCAACTTCTCCAAGAAGGACCGCAAGATCATGCTGTCCATCAAGGCTCTGGAGATTGCGGAAGAGAAGGAAGCCGTCGCTCAGTTCGGTTCGTCCGACTCGGGCGCTTCGCTCGGCGACATCCTGGGCGCAGCCCTGAAGAACCGCAGCGGCGAATAAGCCTCGCAGTCACGTCTGAAATATGGAACCCGCCGGAGCGATCCGGCGGGTTTTTTATTTTCAACTAATGAAAACCGCTATTCCCAGCCGACCATGCGCTGATAGAGCGCGTAGACCGGATCGGCTGCCGTGTCGGGCCGATACGCCGACGGCTCGGTGTCGATCATCCTTGGCGTCCTGCGCTCTGGTGCCGCTTCCGCCCCGTCAGCATCGGGCTCGGCATCCTCACCGCCGGATTTCGCCTGCTGCTCGTCCTGCGGCGCACCGTCCTGGTGATGGTGATGTTGGTGACTCGTTTCACCGGCCTTTTCGTTCGACGGCGTATCCTTGGCGAACTGATAGGGCAGCTGGGCATAGGCAAAGCCCTCCGGCACCCTGGCCGCGAGCGGCACATAAGAGGCCTCGGCCATCTCGGGAAGCGGCATCGGTTGCGGCTGTGCGGCGATTTCTTTCGACTGTCGGGCGGCGGCAGCCGTGGCTCCGGTTTCCATCTGCGACGGGTGGAGCGCTGCGGACCGTCGAGCGTCGGCGGCGGCCAGATCTGCCGGCTGTCTCGTCAAGGTCTCCTTCGCTTCGCTAATGACGGCTTCGTCGAGAATGACATCGATCTCCACCGCCGCCTCGACAGCACCATCCTCCATCACGTTTTCCGAGTCCTGCTCGCGGATGATGGTGACGATCATCTCGGAGACCTCTTCGGTCATCGAGGCGACGATTCCCGTCCAGTTCCGGGGAATGACAGGATCGGCTTTTTCCGACGTTGCGCGAGGCTGAATGACCGGCAGTTCCGTCACCTCGGCCGTGTCGTCACCTGGCTCCGCCGGTGCCGGGCGCCGAGCTTCGACCTTCGGGGCAACCTCTGCTTTTGTCGCCGAAGCGGAGCGAATCCGGTTTTCAGACTGCGAAATTTCAGGATCAGCGGCTTCCACGGTTGCGGCGGTCACCGCTTCCTCGGTTGCCGCAAGCAGGGCGGTCTCGAACAATTTGCCGGCTGGTTCGGTTCGCTTTTCCGCCGGCTGGCGCATCGTGGCGGGCAGGCTGTCTTCATGCAGCTGGATCTCGGGCCGGGCTTCGGCACGCATCGGAGACGCGTCGTTCTGGCCATAGGAGCGGACAACGGCACGGGCGGCAAGATCGCGATCCTTGTAACGCACCATTTCCAGATAGGCGATGATACGCGCCGCCTCAGGCCCCGCCGGGTTCTTCAGGGCTTCGGCGATCATCCGGAGCGGCAGGTTGTGACCTTGCTCATTCAGCTGGCGTTCGACCTCATCGATTCTGGCGGCCGGCAGCCGCTGAATGGCGTCGGCAAGCCGAGAGGCGAAGGCCAGATTGGTCTCGTCTTCACGGCGATCGTGGGAAATGGAACGGCCGGCCGCATCGATGACATCGAAAAGGGCTTCGACCATGCGCTCGCGCGCCGCAAGGAGCAGGATATTGAGCTTGCCGGCAATGGCGGAATTCAGGTCGGCGGCTTCGACCGCGTTGACGGGCGCGGGGGCAATCACCGAACGGTCAAGACCGCCAGCAACGATCGCCGCAGTCTGGCCCTGAGATGAAAAGCTTGCATTGGACGCTGCACGAACGGGGGTCAACATGGCATGCCCTTTCGTAAAGTGACGATGAAAGCAGGCTCTATGAAAGGACCGCGCTCATCCGGTCCCTTGCATCCCGAGCAGATCCTCCTGTCCGCATGACGCAAGCGGCGCCATCGAATGCCTAAAAATTAAATCGGATATTAAGAAACAGAGATTAACCAATCGCTAACGCCCGCGGATCAGTTCATCCGCGGCTGCAGACAGTGGAGACTGACGGCAATTCGCTTAGCTGTGAGCGAAGATATCGGCCTCTTCCCAGCCGAGAAGGTCGAGCTTGGCGCGGGTCGGCAGGAATGCGAAGCAGGCCGTAGCGTGGTCGAAGCGGCCGTCGCGGATCAGGCGGGCCGTCAGCTTGTCGCGAAGCGCGTGCAGATAAAGCACGTCGGATGCGGCATATTCGAGCTGGGCCGGCGACAGTGTCTCGGCCGCCCAATCGGAAGATTGCTGCGCCTTGGAGACGTCGACATCGAGCATCTCCTTGAGATTGTCCTTGAGGCCGTGGCGATCGGTGTAGGTGCGGCAGAGGCGCGAGGCGATCTTGGTGCAGAACACCGGGTTCGTCGTGACGCCGAAAGTATGGAAGAGCACGGCGATATCGAAGCGGCCGTAATGAAAGATCTTCTGGTGCGTGGGATCTTCGAGCAGAGCGACGAGATTGGGGGCCTCTGTCTGGCCGGCGGCAATGCGGATGACGTCGGCGGTGCCGTCGCCCGGAGAAAGCTGGACGACGCAGAGACGATCCCGCCGCGGCACTAGGCCCAGCGTCTCGGTATCGATCGCGATCGCGCCGGTATAGCGGGCCGCATCGGTCGCGGAAATATCGCCTTCGTGATAACGGATGGTGGCGGCCATGAGACTGTCTTTCGTTCGGATATTCTCCACTCGCGCTATAGCGCAAAGGCACACATTGCGAAACTGCTTCCTGCTGCGGCTGGTTCAGAATGTCGGCGGCGTGTTGATCCAGAGGAGCACGGTTTCGCCATCGTGGCGGTTGCGCCAGGAATGGTAGCGGCGGCTTTCGAAATACATTGAATCGCCCGGGCCGAGATCGAAGAACTGGTCGCTGTCGAGCACCAGTTCCAGCCGGCCGGACAGGACATGCATGAATTCCTCGCCTTCGTGGCGATAGGCGCCCTCGCTGGCGGCGCCGGGCGCCAGCACGAAACGGTGGCAATCCATCATCCTTCGGCCTTCGGCAAGCAGCTGCACCGTGACTCCGGGGGTCGTTTCCGGCCAGGTGCGCCACTCGCCGGCGCGTATCACTGCCGGCACCTCCTCGCTTTCCGCGCCGGAGAGGCGGGAGACGGTGGTGGCGTAATATTCGGCGAGGTCGTGCAGCGTCTTGAATCCGACGCCTTGCGAGGTGCGTTCCAGCGTCGAGAGCGTCGAAGCGGTGATGCCGATATCACCGGCGACCTGATCAAGCGTTTTGCCCGCGGCGTGGCGGAGGCTCCGCAATTTACGGCCGAGGCCGGAATCTTGGCCGGGTTCGGCACCGTCGGCGGAAGGTTCCTCGCTCTCCAGCGCCTCGCGAATGGCCGCGGGATTGAGACCGCGCTCGGCCCGATACCAGGAGATGCGCTTCAGTCGCGCCACGTCGTCGGCGCTATATTGGCGATGGCCGGTTTCGGAGCGGCCGGGAACGACCAGACCCTGGCTTTCCCAGAGGCGCAACGTCGAGGCGGAGACGCCCGCCAGCCGCGCGGCCTCCGCCACCTTGTAGCGCACAGGCCCGTTGTCACTCATCAGCCAATACCCCGATTCTCGTTGCGCGAGCATTCATCAAATTGCGTGATGTTTGAAGCAAAAAATGCCGCTTGTTTTCTTGCAGAAAAAATGTAGGAATTTCCAGAGTATCTTACAGAACTTATGTAAGATAAATCCAAAAACTTCAAACGGGAGCAGATCGATGACCGCGACACACCTTACCGACCGGAAGAAT
Organism: Rhizobium sp. YTUHZ045; assembly: GCF_051124255.1. NCBI lineage: Bacteria > Pseudomonadati > Pseudomonadota > Alphaproteobacteria > Hyphomicrobiales > Rhizobiaceae > Rhizobium > Rhizobium sp. YTUHZ045. The sequence goes on along the minus strand of NZ_CP101432.1, from coordinate 4,248,545 downwards.
GCCGCGATTTCGCGCGGTGTCGGCATGACCACCCAGATCTATGCGGACCGCGCAGAGAATGCCGAAATCTGGGACAAGGAGGGCCGCCGCTATATCGATTTCGCCGCCGGCATCGCCGTGCTCAACACCGGTCACCGCCATCCCAGGGTTATCGCAGCGGTCAAGGAGCAACTCGACCACTTTACCCACACCTGCCATCAGGTCGTGCCCTACGAGAACTACGTCAGCCTTGCCGAACGGTTGAACGCGCTGTTGCCCGGCAATTTCCAGAAGAAGACGATCTTCGTCACCACTGGCGCCGAGGCGGTCGAGAATGCCGTCAAGATTGCACGCGCGGCAACCGGCCGCTCGGCCGTCATCGCCTTCAGCGGCGGTTTCCATGGCCGCACCTTCATGGGCATGGCGCTGACCGGCAAGGTCGTGCCCTACAAGGTCGGCTTCGGCGCGATGCCCGGCGACGTGTTCCATGTTCCTTTCCCGGTAGAACTTCACGGCGTCTCCGTCGACCAATCGCTCGCAGCGCTGAAGAAACTCTTCGCCGCCGATGTCGATCCGCAGCGCGTCGCCGCCATTATCCTCGAGCCGGTGCAGGGCGAAGGCGGCTTCTATCCGGCGCCCGTGGCCTTCATGAAAGCACTGCGCGAACTCTGCGACCAGCACGGCATCCTCTTGATCGCTGACGAGGTGCAGACCGGTTTTGCCCGCACCGGCAGAATGTTCGCGATGGATCATCATGAGGTGGCCGCCGACCTGACGACGATGGCGAAAAGCCTTGCCGGCGGCTTCCCGCTTGCTGCCGTCACCGGCCGCGCCGAAGTCATGGACGCGCCGGGACCGGGCGGGCTCGGCGGCACATACGGCGGCAACCCGCTCGGCATCGCAGCTGCCCATGCCGTCCTCGACGTCATCGCGGACGAAGACCTCTGCAGTCGCGCCAACCAGCTCGGCGGACGGCTGAAGCAGCGGCTTGAATCCTTGCGCGAGAAGGTGCCGGAGATTGCCGATATTCGCGGACCCGGCTTCATGAACGCCGTCGAATTCAATGACCGGACGACGGGATTGCCGAGTGCTGACTTCGCCAACAAGGTGCGGCTGACAGCGCTCGACAAGGGGCTGATCCTGCTCACCTGCGGCGTCCATGGCAACGTCATCCGCTTCCTCGCGCCGATCACCATTCAGGACGAGGTCTTTGGCGAGGCGCTCGACATTCTCGAGACGTCAATGCTGGAAGCAAGCACGGGCAAGTGACCGCATCGGAACCGCATTCAATTCCCAATGAGGATATGACATGGCTTTCACCACCGCACTGACAAAGCACGTTCCTTTCTCTTCTCCCTTGCTTCGCGACGCCGGCTACATCAACGGCGTCTGGACATCAGGCAATGCTGCTGGAACTTTCGACGTGCTCAACCCGGCAACCGGCGAGCTGCTCGCCTCCCTGCCCGATATGGGCGCAGCCGAAACGCGAACGGCGATCGATGCGGCCTATGCCGCCCAGCCGGCCTGGGCTGCCCGCCCGGCCAAGGAGCGCAGCGTCATCCTGCGCAAATGGTTCGACCTGATCGTCGCCAATGCCGACGAACTCGCGGCGATCCTGACGGCCGAAATGGGCAAGCCCTTCCCGGAAGCACGCGGCGAGATCCTTTATGCCGCCGCCTATATCGAATGGTATGCGGAAGAGGCCAAGCGCATTTACGGGGAGACGATCCCGGCGCCTTCCAACGATAAACGCATGATCGTCATCAAGCAGCCGGTCGGCGTCGTTGGCACGATCACGCCGTGGAATTTCCCGGCGGCGATGATTGCCCGCAAGATCGCGCCGGCGCTTGCCGTCGGCTGCACTGTCGTGTCGAAGCCGGCCGAGCAGACGCCGCTGACGGCGATTGCCCTTGCCGTGCTCGCCGAACAGGCCGGCATTCCCGCCGGCGTCTTCAATCTCATTGTCGGGCTCGATGGCCCGGCGATCGGCCGCGAGCTCTGCGGCAATGAAAAAGTGCGCAAGATCAGCTTCACCGGCTCGACCGAGGTCGGCCGTATCCTGATGCGGCAATGCGCCGACCAGATCAAGAAGGTGAGCCTGGAGCTCGGCGGCAATGCGCCGTTCATTGTCTTTGATGATGCTGATCTCGACGCCGCAGTGGAGGGCGCGATCGCCTCCAAATATCGCAATGCAGGGCAGACCTGCGTTTGCGCCAACCGCCTCTATATCCAATCAAACGTCTATGACGCCTTTGCCGCCAAGCTCGCCGCCAAAGTCGCCGCAATGTCGGTTGGCGACGGGTTCAAGCCGGGTGTCGAGATCGGGCCGCTGATCGACGAGCAGGGGCTCGCCAAGGTGGAGGACCATGTCGGCGACGCGCTTGCTAAGGGCGCCAATGTTCTGACCGGCGGCAAGCGCCTCGACGGCACCGGCACCTTCTTTGCGCCGACAGTGCTGACCGGCGTGACCCGCGGTATGACGGTGGCGCGCGAGGAAACCTTCGGGCCGGTAGCGCCGCTCTTCCGCTTCGAGACGGCCGAGGACGTCATTGCTCAGGCCAACGACACGGAATTCGGCCTGGCCGCCTATTTCTATGCCGGCGACCTCAAGAAGGTCTGGCGGGTGGCGGAAGCGCTGGAATATGGCATGATCGGCATCAATACCGGCCTGATGTCGTCAGAGACGGCGCCCTTCGGCGGCATCAAACAATCGGGCCTTGGCCGCGAGGGCTCGCGCCACGGCGCCGACGACTATCTGGAGATGAAATATCTCTGCATCGGCGGGGTCTGACCTGCTGCATTGATCCGAGAAGCACTGGCAGGCGGCGCAATGCCGCCATGCCTTCAATAGTGCGGCGGCCGGGTGATCGAGGGTGCTTCCAGCGTCTGCTCCTCGAGCGACAGAAAGCGTTCTGTCAGCCGGTCGAGCTTGGTGCGCATCTGCTCCACGATTTTCCATTGTTCGGCGAGTTGATCGGAAAGCTCCTCGATCGTCTTTGCCTGATAGGCCAGCATTTCCTCCAGCCGGGTGATGCGGTTGGTCTCGTCGGACATCGATCCTCCTTTGCCGACACCGGCAGAATAGATGAGTTTTCCAAAGCGGAAATAGGCCGCCACGTCAATGTTTTCGACCGCCGGCGCGGCCATGCGCAAAACTGAACCGTTTGGTTACCAAAAGACCTTGCCGTGCCTGATGTTGTGGGGTAGTGCCCTATCCATCAGGGAGGAATACTGATGGACGCAGGCAACGGCTTTCTTCATCCGGACCGGCTCTTTCCGGCCGACCCGGCGACACGGACCATCGCGCGGGACCTCTACGAGACAGTGCGCAATCTTCCGATCGTCAGCCCGCACGGGCACACCGAGCCATCCTGGTTCGCCGACGACAAGCCCTTCGAAGATGCGGCCTCGCTGCTGGTCATTCCCGATCATTATCTCTTCCGCATGCTGCACAGCGTCGGCGTCGCCCTGGACCAACTCGGCGTTCCCAGGCTCGACGGCAAGCCAGTGGCCGAGGGCCGTGCCATCTGGCGGACCTTTGCCAAACATTACCATCTCTTCCGCGGAACGCCCTCGAGCCTCTGGGTGGACCACGCGATGTCAGTCGTGCTCGGCTGCACCGAGCCGCTGACGGCTGATAATGCCGACGCGCTCTACGATCACATCAATGCCCAGCTCGCCCGTCCCGAATTCCGCCCGCGGGCGCTGCATCAGCGATTCGGCATCGAAACGATCGCGACGACGGAAGGCGCGCTCGACCCGCTTGTCCATCACCAGAAAATGGCGGCGGAGGGCTGGATCGGCAAGGTCCGGACCACTTACCGGCCGGACAGCGTCACCGATCCCGATGCCGTCGGCTTCCGCGACAATCTCGTCAAATTCGGAGAGATCACCGGCGCCGATGTCACGCGCTGGGACGGCCTGATCGAGGCGCATCGGCGTCGGCGCGCCTATTTCCGCCAGTTCGGCGCAACGGCGACCGATCACGGCGTGCCCACGGCTTTCACCGCCGATCTGCCGCTTGCCGAAAAGCAGGCGCTGCTCGACAAGGCGTTAAAGGGCCCGCTTTCGGCTGTTGACGCCGAGCTCTTTCGCGGCCAGATGATGACCGAAATGGCCGGTCTTTCGGCCGAGGACGGCATGGTAATGCAGATCCATGCGGGCTCGAGACGCAATACCGACAGCGGGCTCTTTGCCACCCGCGGCCCCAATATGGGCGCCGATATCCCTACACGCACAGACTGGGTCGGCGGCCTCAATGCGCTGCTTTCCAAATATGGCCATGCGCCGGGCCTGCGCATCTTGCTGTTCACGCTCGACGAGACGACCTATGCGCGGGAGCTGGCGCCGATGGCGGGCCATTGGCCCTGCCTGATGGTGGGCCCGCCCTGGTGGTTCCATGACAGCCCGCTCGGGATTCGCCGCTATCTCGACCAGGTGGTCGAGACTGCCGGTTTCGCCAATATGGCTGGTTTCAACGACGACACGCGCGCGCTGCTGTCGATCCCGGCCCGCCATGACGTCTGGCGGCGCGAAGTCTGCCGCTTCCTCGCTGGGCTCGCCGCCGAGCACCGGATTTCCAGGAAGGAAGCCGAGATTGTCGCGCGCGAACTCTCCTATGACAATGCAAAGAAGGCCTATAAGCTGTGAGCGATAGACTGCAGAACGTGACCGGCCTTGCGCCGACGGCGAAGCTTCCCGCCTATGACAGGAATGCGCTGAAGGCCGGCATCCTGCATCTCGGCCCGGGCGCCTTCTTCCGCGCCCATTTCGCACCCTTCACGGATGCTGCGCTTGCGGCCGCAGGCGGCGACTGGGGCATCGAGGTGGCGAGCCTGCGCACGCCCGACGTCGCGGATAATCTCTCCGCCCAGAACGGCCTCTATACGATGCTGATCCGCGACACGTCAGGCACCACGGCCGAAGTGATCGGCTCGATCCTGAAGGCGCATGTTGCGCCGCGCGATCCGGCCGGACTGCTGGCACGGCTCGAGGATCCCGCCATCCGCATCGTCAGCATGACGGTCACGGAAAAAGCCTATGGCTTCGATCCCGCAACCGGCGGCCTCGACCTCAAACATCCCGACATCGTCGCCGACCTCGCCAACCGGCATGCGCCGCGCGGCGTCATCGGTTATCTCGTCGAAGGCCTCGCACGCCGCCGGCAGAAGGGTGTAGCGCCCTTCACGCCGCTCAGCTGCGACAACCTGCCGAGCAATGGAGCGGTGCTGAGGCGACTCGTGCTGGAATTCACCTCACGCATCGATCCCGACCTGCATCGCTGGATCGAAGCGAATGTCCCCTTCCCTTCGACGATGGTCGACCGCATCACGCCAGCAAGCACCGAAGCGACGTATGCCGATGCCGAACGCCTGACGGGCCGCACCGATATGGCGGCGATCGAGACCGAGCCCTTTACGCAATGGGTCATCGAAGACCATTTCGCTAATGGTCGGCCGGCCTGGGAAAAGGTGCGCGGCGCGCTGATGGTCGAGGAAGTTTCGGCCTACGAAAAAATGAAGCTTAGGATGCTGAACGGCGCGCATTCGTTGCTTGCCTATCTCGGCTATATCGGCGGCTATGAATTCATTCGCGACGTGATGGATGATGCGGGCCTCGCCGCCCTTGCCTACCGCCACATGCACGCGGCCGCGAGAACGCTCGACGCCGTGCCGGGCATCAATCTCGACGATTACGCCAAGGAATTGATAGCACGCTTTGCAAACAAGGCGATCGCGCATCGCACCTACCAGATCGCCATGGACGGCACGCAAAAACTGCCGCAGCGCCTGCTGGAGCCGGCTTGCGAGGCGCTAGCCCATGGCGACAGGGCGGAGACCTATGCGATCGCCGTCGCGGCATGGATGCGTTATGCGATGGGCGAGCGCGGCAATGGCGAACGCTATGAGCTGCGCGATCCCCGCGCTCAGGAAATCGCCGCGCTGATTGCCGATGTCCCCCGCACCGGTCCGGCGATTTCGGCGGCGCTCTTCACCCTGCCCGGCCTCTTCCCGTCGGCTTTGACAAGATTCCGGGCCTGGACGCAGGATGTTTCGGACAAGCTCGAGATCTTGATCCAGGACGACCGGCTGCCGCTGTTTTGAGAGCTTGAAGGCTTTCAGCAAAGGGCTTGCCGTTTGGCACCCCCCTCTGCCCTGCCGGGCATCTCCCCCACAGGTGGGGAGATCGGCTGGGCCCAGCGGTTTCGCCAAACAACACCGCTTGGCAGTCCGTGAATTGCTGGAAAGGGACCGAGCGGTCGCCTCTTGCCGATCTCCACCCTTGTGGGGGAGATGCCCGGCAGGGCAGAGGGGGGTGTCCCACGGCACGCCGTCTCTTCGCGTCACTTCATGTCAGCCCTTCACGCGCGCCATCTCCGGATCATAGAGCGGCGCCAGCGACACCTTGCAGGGAATGCGTTCCCTTGCGACGTCGAGCTCATAGACGCCGGAGAGGACGAAATCCTCGGTCACCCCCTCGGGATTGCGGACGTAGCCGTAGCCGATCGCCTTCCCAAGCGTATAACCGAAGCCGCCGCTCGAGAGCCAGCCGACACGCTTGCCGTCGCGATAGATGGTTTCGCGGCCGAGCAGCACTGTATTGGGATCGTCGGGAACGAAGCAGCCAAGGCGCTTTTTCACGCCGTCCTTCAGCTGCCGCTCGATCGCCCCGCGGCCGCGGAAGGGGATGTTCTTGCGGATCTTCACCGCCCAGCCGAGGCCGGCTTCGACAGGCGTGTGATCGGGGCCGATATCGGATCCCCAGGCGCGATACCCCTTTTCCAGACGGCAGCTCTCGATGGCGCGATAGCCGGCATTGACAAGGCCGAATTCGCCGCCTGATGCCATCAGCACGTCATAGACTGTGGTGGCAAATTCGACTGGGACATGCAGCTCGTAGCCGAGTTCGCCGACATAGGTAATGCGCAGCGCGCGCACCGGGCAGCCCGATATGCCGATGGTCCTGACCTGGCCGAAGGGGAAGGCCGCATTGGAGACATCGGCGCCGGTCACGTTTTCGAGCACCGCTCGCGCATTCGGCCCCATCAGCGACAGAACGGAATAAGCTGACGTGACGTCGACAAGTTCGGCATGCATCTCGTCCGGAATATTGCGTGCGATCCAATCGAAGTCGTGGGTGGCAAAACCCGTGCCGGTGACGATGTAATATTCGTTCTCGGCGATACGGGCGACGGTCAGATCGCATTCGATGCCACCCCTGTCGTTCAGCATCTGGGTGTAGACGAGCGATCCCACAGGCTTTGCGACATCGTTGGAAGCGATCCAGGAGAGTGCTGCCTCGGCATCCCTGCCCTTCAGCACGAATTTGGCAAAGGAGGTCTGGTCGAAGATGACCGCCGCTTCGCGCACCGCCTTATGCTCGCGGCCGACGGCCTCGAACCAGTTCTGACGGCCATAGCTGTACATATCCCGTGGCTCTTCATTGGCGAAGAGATCGGCAAACCAGTTCGGCCGCTCCCAGCCGAGCTTCTCGCCGAAACAGGCGCCCTGTGCCTTCAGCCGGTCATAGAGCGGCGATTTGCGGCAGGGGCGGCCGCTCGAATGCTCCTCGAACGGCCAGGCCATGGTGTAGTGTTTGCCATAGGCTTCGAGCGTGCGGGTGCGCACCCAGTCGGTATCGAAATGCGGGCGTCCAAAACGGCGAATGTCGACCGGCCAGAGATCATAGGGCGGCTCTCCCTTCGTCACCCATTCGGCAAGCGCCATGCCGGCGCCGCCGGCAGACGCGATGCCGAAGGCGTTGAAGCCGGCGCCGACGAAGAAATTCTTCAGCTCCGGCGCCTCGCCCAGAATGAAATTGCCATCCGGCGTGAAGCTTTCCGGGCCGTTCAAGAGCTGCTTGACGCCGACTTTCTCCAGCGCCGGAACACGGCCGAGCGCCTGCTCCATGATCTGCTCGAAATGCTCAAAATTGCTGTCCAGCAGCGTGTAGTGGAAACCCTCGGGGATCCCATCTTTCGCCCAGCCAATCGGATTCGGCTCATAGCCGCCCATGACGATGCCGCCAACCTCCTCCTTGTAATAGGTGAGCCGATCGGGATCACGCAGCGTCGGCAGGTTAGAAGGCACACCGAAGGATTCGGTGATGATATATTGGTGCTCGACGGAGACCAGCGGCACGTTGACGCCGAAGCGGGCGGCGAAGGCGCGCGTCCATTGGCCGGCACAGACGACGACCCGCTCGCATTCGATGCGCCCCTCAGCGGTGATGACGGCACGGACCTTTCCCTTGTCGATGTCGAGATCGAGAACCTCGGTATCCTCGAAAAGCGAGACGCCCGATATACGGGCGCCTTTCGCCAACGCCTGGGTGATGTCGGAGGGGTTGGCCTGACCGTCGGTTGGAAGAAAGGCGGCGCCGACGAGATCGTCAATCGTCATCAGCGGCCAGAGATCGAAGGCTTCCTGCGGCGTCAGCAACTGCATGTCCAGGCCGAAGGATTGAGCCGTGGTCGCCTGGCGCTTTACTTCCGTCCAGCGTTCCTCATTGCAGGCAAGGCGCAGACCGCCATTCATCTTCCAGCCGGTGCCGAGGCCGGTTTCCGCCTCCAGCCGCTTGTAGAGATCGACGGAGTAACCGAGCAACTGGGTGATGTTGGCGCTCGTGCGCAGCTGGCCGACGAGGCCGGCGGCGTGGAACGTGGTGCCGGAGGTGAGCTTCTTGCGTTCGAGCAGGACGGTATCGGTCCAGCCGAGCTTGCCGAGATGATAAGCTGTCGAGCAGCCGATGATGCCGCCGCCGATGACCACGGCCTTTGCCGTCTTCGGTAACTGTCTCGTCATTTATTGGTCCCGTTCAAAGGCTTGGTAGGCGCGCTCGAAACGCGCGAGATTCTCGGCCGTGTAGGTGGCATAGTCGAAATCGATGGTGGAATGGATTTCCGAAATCATGCTCCAGAGCGTCTCGCGCAGGAGCGAGGCGCATTTCATCGCGGCGTATCGTCTGATCAGCTCATCGGCTGGCGGCCGGTCGAAATAGATTTCCAGCATCAGCCGCTCGGCCGATTCCGGCAGTTCGTTGTTGGAGGCCAATCCACCAAGATCGAAAAGCGGCGTGTTGAAGCCGGCATAGTCCCAGTCGATCAGCCAAAGCCGCTTGCCGTCATCGAGAAAATTGGCTGCCAGCAGATCATTGTGGCCGAAGGCGATATCGAAAGGTCCTGCCGCTTCTTCCAGTGTCTCGGCCTTGGTGAGGAGTGTCGCAAGCAAGGGAAGGTAGGCGCTGCCTGCCGCTTTCAGGTTGGCGGCATAATCGCGAATGACGTGGAAGACCCAGAAGATCATCGCCGGGCCGCGGAAATGCCGGGCGATATCATGGTGACAGGCACGCACCAGCGGGACCACGCGGGCAAGCATGCCAGGCGCCCTGATATCCTCCGGCAAAAGCGCCCTCGCCTCGATATATTCGAGCACCAGCACGCCAGGCGAATAGTGAATGACGGCAGGCGACAGGCCGGCGGCATGTGCGGCGTGGCTGGCGGCAAGCTCGTTCAGGCGGCTGATGTGATGGATCGGAATGTCGGTGCCCAATCTCACCACGCAACGCGCGACGGCATCGCTGACCAGATAGTTCCTGTTGGTGATGCCGCCTGCTATCGGCGATATTTCGATCGAGCCCTGCCAGATGCCAAGCGCATGAATCCTATCCTCAGGCGTCATGCTCACCCCTCCTTGCGGACCCTTCCGAAATGATGGGACAGAGCAGGATCGGCTGTCAAGCAGCGGCGGCAGCGCCACGCATCCTTCCGGACTCGCGGGAGCGCTCCCGAGAGTCAGATCGTTTTACCGGCGGCGTCGAATACGTGGCAGCGGGCGGGATCGAAGAAGGTCTTCACATTGGCGCCCCGCTCGACCTTCTGCTGGCCGTCAAGGGCGATCGTCAAGAGCTGCCCATCCGGCGTCGTAGTGTAAAGCATGGTGGCGCCGCCAAGATTTTCGACGAGATCGACATTGACGGTCGAGAGCGTGATGGCGCCCTCTGTAAGCGAAAGATGTTCGGGACGAATGCCGAAGGTGACCTCCTGACCGGCCTCGCCTTTCAGCCGGCGCGGCAGGCGGACGGAGTTGCCGCAGACGTGAATGCTGGTTTCGGCCTCGCCGACCTTTTCGATGCGGGCCTTGAGGAAATTCATCTTCGGGCTGCCGATGAATCCTGCGACGAAACGGTTCGCCGGGTTGTTGTAGAGATCGAGAGGCGCGCCGACCTGCTCGATGCGGCCTGAATTCAACACGACGATCTTGTCTGCCATCGTCATGGCCTCGACCTGATCATGCGTGACGTAGATCATCGTGTTGCCGAGCTGCCGATGCAGGCGGGAGATCTCGACACGCATCTGCACGCGCAGTTCGGCATCAAGGTTGGACAGCGGTTCGTCGAACAGGAAGATGCGTGGTTCCCGCACGATGGCGCGGCCGATCGCCACGCGCTGGCGCTGGCCGCCGGAGAGCGCTTTCGGCTTCCGCTCAAGGAGCTTCTCGATCTGCAGGATCTCGGCGGCGCGCTTTACTTTCGGCTGGATCTCGGCCTTCTTGTACCCCGCCGTCTCCAGACCGAAGGCGAGGTTCTTGTAAACCGACATATGCGGATAGAGGGCGTAGGACTGGAAGACCATGGCGATGCCGCGCTTGGCGGGCGCCACCTCGTTCATGCGTTCGCTGTCGAGCAGCAGCGCGCCGCCCGAGATCTCCTCGAGGCCGGCGATCATCCGCAGAAGGGTGGATTTGCCGCAGCCCGAGGGGCCGACGAAAACGACGAATTCGCCGGGATCGATCGTCAGGTCGATGCCATGGATCACATCCATTGCGCCGTAGCGCTTCTCGACCTTCTGAAGAACGACACTGGTTGCCATCTTCTCAAAACCCCTCTCTTTTACAGGTTACTTCGTTCTTGCGCGCCAATCGGCGTATTTCGGACTGTCGGGACCGACCGGCAGCGGCACTTCGGCGCCGCTGTCGGAAGACTGGTAGATGGCGGTGACGAGTTCGAGCGCACGGCGCGCATCCTTCGTAGTCACCGGCAGGGGTCCAGTGCCGCTGAGGAAGGCGTGGAACTGACCCATCTGGGTGGTGAAGCGCGGCGCAACGGGCTGCCAGTCGCCGACCACGCGATCGATCTTTTCCTGAACGTCGTCACTGGCGGCGATGATCTTCCAGGGATCCTTGCCCGGCGTATAGGGTTCGTGCGTGCTTTCGAAGGTGACATTTTCGAAATGCAGTCTCAGCCGGCTGATCTGTTCCTGCGAGCCGAGCGTGCAGGACAGCGAGACGAAGGCGCCGTTTTCCATCAGCAGGCTGGCGGAGGCACAATCCTCGACCTCGATATCATTGACGCGGGTGGCGACGCGGCCGAAGACCCTTGCCGCTGGACCCATCAGATGCATCAGCATGTCGTGCAGGTGCAGGGCATGGGTGACGAGCACGCCGCCGAGTTCGGTCGCCCATTTGCCGCGCCAGGGCACGGCGTAATATTCGGGCTTGCGCAGCCAGAAGGTTTCCACGGAAGCCGTATAGGGCTTGCCGGCAATGCCGGCATCGATGATCCGTTTGGCTTTCTGGATGCCGTCGCCGTAGCGGTACTGGAAGATCGGCATCAGCACGCCTTTGGCAGTCTTTTCCGCTTCCATGATCGTATCGACGCCGGCGAGCGAGCCCGTCAGCGGCTTTTCGCAGACGACATGCTTGCCGGCACCGAGAGCGGCGACGACCTGCTCCAGATGAATGCCGGGAGGGGTGCAGATATCGATGATGTCGATCGTTTCGTCGGCCAGCAGCGTCTCGAAAGAGGTGGTGCGGCGTTCGATGCCGAACTCGTCGCCGACGGCGGCCATGCGTTCTTCGTTCAGATCGCAGATCGCCGCCACCTTGAACTTATCGGAATGCGGCAGATAGCCTTCGACGATATGCGAACGGCCAATGCCGCAGCCGACGATCGCGACGGTCTTGATGCTCATGTCACTCTTTTCCATTGCCGCCATCAGCGTTTCATGCCGGTCGTGGCGATGCCTTCGATCAGCAGGCGCTGGAAGAACAGGAAGAAGAAGAACACCGGCACCAGCGTCAGGGTCGACATGGCGAAGAGACCACCCCAATCCGAAGCGCTGGTGGAATCCACGAAGGTGCGCAGACCGAGCTGGATCGTGTAGGTGTTCATGTCGTTCAGATAGATCAGAGGTCCGAAGAAATCGTCCCAGGTCCAGATGAAGGAGAAGATGGCGGCCGTTGCCAGCACCGGCAGCGACAGCGGCAGCATGATCTTCCAATAGATCCGCCAGGCGCTGCAGCCGTCCATCATCGCTGCCTCGTCGAGTTCGCGCGGGATGCCGCGGAAGAACTGCACCATCAGGAAGATGAAGAAGGCGTCACTTGCCAGAAACTTCGGCACGACGAGCGGCAGGATGGTGTTGACCCAGCCAAGGTTGAGGAACAGCACATATTGCGGAATCAGCGTCACGTGATAGGGGATCATCAGCGTGCCGAGCATGATCGCGAACCAGAAGTTCCGGCCGGCAAAACGTAATCTGGCAAAGGCGAAGGCCGTCAGCGAGCAGGCGATGACATTGCCTGTCACGACCAGCAGCGAGATGACGAGCGAATTCCAGAAGAATCGTCCGAAGCTGACGTCGAGGCCGACCCACCCGCGCGCATAAGACGAAAAATCGATCGACGACGGAATGAGCGAAGTCGACGAGAAGATCTCGGTTTCCGGCCTGACCGAAGCCGAAACCATCCACAGCAACGGATAGACCATGAGCAGCGAAGCGGCGATCAGCAGGGCGTGGACAATGAGCGACCCGGGCAGGCTGCGTTTGGTGATATCGGATGGCGGCCTGGCCGCAGTCACGGAAGCGGTCATCTCAGTCATCGTAGTGCACCCAATAACGCGAGCTCAGGAAGGAGAAGGCGGTGAAGATCGCGATGATAACCACCAGGATCCAGGCAAGGGCCGAGGCATAGCCCATGCGGAAATTGCCGAAGGCCTCCTGATAGAGGTAGAGCGTGTAGAACAGTGTCGAGTTGATCGGGCCGCCGGTGCCGCCCGATATGATGAAGGCGGGCGTGAAGGCCTTGAAGGCTTCGATCGTCTGCACGACAGCGTTGAAGAAGATCACCGGCGTCAGAAGCGGCAGAGTGATCTTGTAGAACTGCCGGAATTTCGAGGCGCCGTCGAGGCTGGCCGCCTCATACATGTCTTGCGGGATCTGGCGCAGGCCGGCGAGAAAGATGATCATCGGCGAACCGAACTGCCAGACGGACAGCGCGACCAGCGTATAGATCGAATAGTTCGGATGCGAGATCCAGCTCGGCCCTTCGATGCCAATCTGGGCGAGGGCGGCGTTGACGAGGCCGTCGCTGGCGAAAAGCTGGCGCCAGAGCACGGCGATCGCGACGCTGCCGCCGAGCAGCGACGGCAGATAGAAGATGGCACGGTAGATAGGCAGACCGCGCAGGCCGCGGTTCAGCGCCATGGCGACCAGCAAGGCAAAGGTGAGCTTGAACGGCACCGAAAAGACGACATAGGTCAGGGTGACGTGCATGGCGGCCGAGAATTTCGGATCCGCCGTGGCGATGCGCACGTAATTCGCCATTCCTACCCACCGCGGCGACTGCAGCATGTCGAAGTCGGTGAAGGAGAGGTAGAGCGAAATCAGGGCCGGCCCGAGCGTCAGCCCGAAAAAGCCGATGAGCCACGGAAGGAGGAAGAGATAGCCGGGAGCATTGGCATTCCAAAGACGCCTGAAGCGTCCTTCGGCCACGGCCCCCTGATATCTTTCCACTGTTATGGCCCCTGCGGGCGTGCGCATCGCATTGCTCATACGGGATCAGCCTCGTGCGAGAATTCGCGTGATTTCGTCCACAAGCTGCTTGCCGCCATCGGAGGGAGACAGCTGACCGAAGGCGACCTGTTCAGCGATGTTGCGGAGAATGAGGGTGCCTTCGCCTGCACCGGTCGGCGGAGGGGGCGGCAGCGGGCCAGCGAGATCGCCGAGGCCGGCGACATAGTCAAGCGGAACCTTTCCGGTTTCGTCCAGCTTGGTCGCTACGACATCTCGCATTGCCTTTGATTCAGGAATGCCACGCTCCACGTCGAGGATCACCGCGGCTTCCGGATTTTTGACGAAGAAGTTGACGTAATCAACTGCCTGATCCATCACCTTCGACTGCGCTGAGACTGAGAAGAACATCGAAGGCTTGCGGTAGTGGCCGCCCTTCGACTCCGGAGTAATGCGCATGTAATTGGTCAGAGCCAGCTTGTCCTTGACCATGGCCTGATAGCCGACGAATTGGTTGCTATGCGCATAATCGCAGGCAGCCTTACCAAGCGTAAGCGGGCTGGTATCAATCGTGTCTTTGTACAGAGCCTGAATATCAGGTGTGACGCAAGCTCCGGCTTCGCGGAACTTCGCCCACATATCGAACCATTCGGTAGCTTCTTCAGGACCGAAAGCGATCTTTGAGTCGGCCGTGTATAGCGCCTTGCCCCGTTGGCGGAGGTAATTTTCAAGAGCAGGCTCGACACCGCTGCCGTCGGCAAAGCCGAAGTAACCCTTGCGCTTACCGGCCTTGGTCATCTCAGCGCCAATCTTGCCGAATTCTTCCCACGTCGTCTTCTGCGTCGGCATATCAATACCCGCCTCCTTGAAGGCTGCGGCATTCAGCACTGTTGCGGCCGAGTTGGCACCGAGACTGACGCCATAGAGATGGCCATCGACCTTGCCACCTTCGATCTGCGCCTGGTCGAAATCCTCCAACTGCAGCTTCGACGGCATGTAGGATTCCAGAGGGGCAAGGGCGCCTCGCCGGGCATATTCGACGATATAGCGATAGTCCATCTGTATGATGTCCGGCGCGTTACGACCGGCGACCTGGGTTGCAAGCCGCGGCCAGTAATCGGCCCAGCCGAGAAACTCGCCGGTGATGGCGGTACCGGCATTCTTCGCCTTGTAAAGTTCCGAGACCTTATTGGTGCGGTCGGCGCGCGGCTGCGAGCCCCACCATAGGAGACGCAGGCGCGTTTCCTGTGCCAAGGCGCTGGTTCCGAGCGCCGAAAGCGACAGAAGCGCCGCACTTCCTGCAACGAAATTACGTCTGCTAACACGTAGAGTCATTTTTTTCCTCCTCCAAAGGGAAGCGCCTCCACACGCTTCCAATTTAGTTTTGCTTGCGCAAATAACTAATTGGTTACAAGCTACGAGCAAAGCGGCAAGCCTGTCAAGCGGTGTCGGTCAGAGCATGATGCCGAAAGCGCTGGAGGTTCACGGCGACATCATGCTTTCAGCATTCCGCTCCAGTGAGCCGCCCTTCCAAATTCGGTTTTTACAATTTCGCACCGAAGGCTTATGAGCGCAACACGTGAAGACAGGGGTGGAGCGATGAACGACAGCGGGGAAAACAGGGACAAGAAACAGACGCGGCGACCGTCCACGGAGCGGACGGCGCAGCGCGATCCGGAGCGGACACGCGCCGCGATCCTTGAAGCGGCAACTCGGGAATTTGCCGAAAACGGCATGGGCGGAGCCCGTGTCGACGCCATCGCCGAACGCGCCGGCACCAACAAACGCATGCTCTACCATTATTTCGGCGACAAGGAGCAGCTCTACCTCAAGGTGCTCGAAGAGGCCTATGTCGGAATCCGCACGGCAGAACGCGCGCTGCATATCGGCGACCGCAGCCCGGAGGAAGGCATCGGCGAACTCGCGCTCTTCACCTGGCGCTATTTCCTCCAGCACCCGGAATTCCTGAGCCTGCTCGGCACCGAAAACCTGCACCGCGCCCGGTGGCTGCGCCAATCCGTCCGGCTCAAGGAGCTGCATTCGCATCTGATCGGCGAGCTTTCCCAAGTGCTCGAGCAGGGAAAGAAACAAGGCGTCTTCATCGAGACCGCCGATCCCCTGCACGTCTATCTGACGATTGCCTCGCTCGGTTATTTCTACCTTTCCAACCAGTACACGCTTTCGACGATCTTCGGCCGCGACCTGATTGAGCCGGCCAATCTCAGTGCCTGGGAGAGGCATATCGTCCACGTCACGCTCGCCTCGATCCGGCGCTGATACCGAAAGCAGGATTTGACTATTGACAGGCTCGCCGCTCTTCTGCCATCAAGTAACCGTTTAGTTACCGGCTTGGGAGGGCCGGGCCAGGACGCCCGCTCCCACCGCAAAGATTGCAGGGAGGAAAACATGGCACGCTTGGGGATCATCTTGCACGGCGTCACCGGCCGCATGGGTTACAACCAGCACTTGGTGCGCTCTATCTTGGCCTTCCGCGACCAGGGCGGCATCACGCTGAAATCGGGCGAGAAACTCGAGATCGACCCGATCATCGTCGGCCGCAACGGCGCCAAGATGGAAGAGCTGGCGAAGAAGCACAACATCAAACGCTGGTCGACCGATCTCGATTCTGCGCTCGCCAATCCCGACGACACGATCTTCTTCGATGCCGGCACGACGCTGATGCGCGCCGAGCTTTTGTCCAAAGCGCTCGACGCCGGCAAGCACGTCTATTGCGAAAAACCGATTTCCGACGATCTGCAGGTGGCGATCGATCTCGCCCGCAAGGCACGGCGCTCCGGCCTCAAGCACGGCGTCGTGCAGGACAAGCTGTTCCTGCCCGGCCTGCGCAAGCTGGCGCTGCTGAGGGATTCCAGCTTTTTCGGCAAGATCCTCTCGGTGCGCGGCGAATTCGGCTACTGGGTTTTCGAGGGCGATTGGGGCGTACCCGCCCAGCGCCCCTCCTGGAACTACCGCAAGGGCGACGGCGGCGGCATCATCCTCGATATGCTGTGCCACTGGCGCTACGTGCTCGACAACCTGTTCGGCGAAGTAAAGGCTGTCTCCTGCCTCGGCGCCACCCATATTCCCCGGCGCATCGACGAGCAGGGCAGGCCTTATGATTGCGACACGGACGATGCGGCCTATGCGACTTTCGAACTCGAAGGCGGCGCGATCGCGCAGATCAACTCTTCCTGGGCGGTGCGCGTGCGCCGCGACGATCTCGTCACCTTCCAGGTCGACGGCACGCATGGTTCGGCCGTCGCCGGCCTGACGAAATGCTGGAGCCAACATCGCGTCAACACGCCGAAGCCGGTGTGGAACCCCGATCAGCCGCAGACAATCGACTTCTACAAGACCTGGGACGAGGTTCCCGATACGCAGGCCTTCGACAACGGCTTCAAGGCGCAGTGGGAAATGTTCATCCGCCATGTCGTCGAAGATGCGCCGTGGCCCTATGGGCTGGAAGCCGGCGCCAAGGGCGTGCAGCTTGCCGAACTCGGCCTGAAATCCTGGGCCGAGCGCCGCTGGCTCGACGTTCCCGCGCTGGAGTTTTGAGCCGTGACGACGATCAATCTCCCCCTCGACGGCAAGATCGTTCCCTATACGCTGACCGGCACACCGATCGAGCTGAAGAGACGCGACGCCAAGAGCTTCCCGCGCATCGCCTTTGCCGCCGCTCACGTGGTCGCCGATCCGCTCGCCGACAACGATCCCTGGCTGACGCCGGCGATCGACTGGGAGCGGACGCTGGCCTTCCGCCACCGGCTCTGGGATCTCGGCCTCGGCGTTGCCGAAGCGATGGATACGGCGCAGCGCGGCATGGGCCTCGGCTGGCCGGAGGCGCGCGACCTCATCCGCCGGGCACTTGCCGAAGCGGCCGGCCGTAAGGACGCATTGATCGCCTGCGGCGCCGGCACCGATCATCTGTCGCCTGGTCCCGACGTGACCATCGACACGATCATCAAGGCCTATGAAGAGCAGATCGAAGCGGTGGAGGCGGCCGGCGGCCGCATCATTCTGATGGCGAGCCGGGCGCTTGCCGTCGCCGCGAAGGGACCCGACGATTATATCAGGGTCTATGACCGCATCCTTCGCCAGGTAAAAGAACCCGTCATCATCCATTGGCTGGGAGAAATGTTCGACCCGGCGCTCGAGGGATACTGGGGCAACGGCGACCACCTGAAGGCAATGGAAACGTGTCTGCAGGTGATCGAAGCCAATGCCGCCAAGGTCGACGGCATCAAGATCTCGCTCCTTTCCAAGGAGAAGGAAGTGACCATGCGCCGGCAATTGCCGAAAGCGGTGCGCATGTATACCGGCGACGACTTCAACTATGCCGAACTGATCGCCGGCGACGAAGCGGGCCATTCGGACGCGCTGCTCGGCATCTTCGACGCTATCGCGCCGGCGGCGTCCGCCGCGCTCGACGCGCTTGGCCGCAAGAGCAACCACGAGTTCTTCGATCTGCTGGAGCCGACCGTGCCGCTATCGCGCCACATCTTCAAGGCGCCGACCCGCTTCTACAAGACCGGTGTCGTCTTCCTCGCCTATCTCAACGGGTTGCAGGATCATTTCACGATGGTTGGCGGCCAGCAGAGCACGCGTTCGCTGACGCATTTGGCTGAACTTTTCCGCCTGGCCGACAAGGCCCGCGTTCTTGCCGATCCGGAACTCGCGACTGATCGCATGAAACAGGTGCTTGCCGTCCACGGTGTTCAGTGAGTGCCGGTGCGGCTATGGGAGAGAAATGATATGCAGGTCGAAGGACTTTCGATCAATCTGGCGACGATCCGCGAGCAATGCGGCTTTGCCGAAGCCGTCGATATCTGCCTGAAGCACGGCATCACATCGATCGCACCCTGGCGCGACCAGGTCGCCAAGGCGGGTCTCGACGAAGCAGTGCGGATCGTCAAGTCGAACGGCATCAAACTGACCGGCCTTTGCCGCGGCGGCTTCTTTCCGGCGGCAACCGAGGCCGACTGGCAGAAGAACCTCGATGACAACAGACAGGCCATCGACGAGGCGGCGGCCTTTTCCGCCGATTGCCTCGTGCTCGTCGTCGGCGGCCTGCCGGGTGCTTCGAAAGATATCGTCACGGCTCGTCAAATGGTATTCGACGGCATTGCCGCCGTGCTGCCGCATGCGCAGGCTGCCGGCGTGAAACTTGCGATCGAGCCGCTGCACCCGATGTATGCCGCCGACCGGGCCTGCGTGAACACGCTCGGCCAGGCGCTCGACATGTGCGAGCCGCTCGGCGAGGATGTCGGCGTTGCGATCGACGTCTACCATGTCTGGTGGGATCCCGATCTTGCCAACCAGATTGCCCGCGCCGGACGCATGAAACGCATCTTCGCCCATCACATCTGCGACTGGTTGGCGCCGACGAAGGACATGCTGCTCGACCGCGGCATGATGGGCGATGGCGTCATCGACCTGAAGGGCATAAGACGGATGATCGAGGCTGCCGGTTTCTTCGGCGCGCAGGAAGTGGAGATCTTTTCGGCCGAAAACTGGTGGAAGCGTCCGGCCGACGAGGTGATCGCCACCTGCGTCGAGCGCTTCCGGAGCTGCTGCCAGATCTGATTCTTGAGCATTTCCGTTTTTCTTCGAAACACGAAAATGCTCTGTCTCTTTGTTTTTACGCAATTCCGGACGCAAAAACCGCTGCACACTTTTGCTGGAATTGCTCTGAAATCCAATTGTTTCATCACGTATGAAAGAGGAGTCATTCGATGGAGAAACGCCGTTTTGCCCTGATCGGCACCGGTAACCGCGGCACCACCATGTGGGGCAAGGACCTGCTTGCCGGCTGGCGGGAGCATGTCGACCTCACAGCCATCGTCGAAAAGAACGCGCTTCGCGGCGAGCGCGCCCGCAACATGATCGGCAGCAATGCGCCGCTCTATGACAACATCGATTCCATGCTTGCCGAGCAGAGGCCGGATCTCGCCATCGTCTGCACGCCCGACCATACGCATGACGATATCATCGTGCGGGCGCTGGAATCCGGCATCGACGTCATCACCGAGAAGCCGATGACCACCTCGATCGAGAAAATTCGCCGGATTCTCGACGCCGAGAAGCGCACCGGCCGGCGGGTCGACGTCTCCTTCAACTATCGCTATGCGCCGACGGCCGCAAAGATCAAGGAACTGCTGAATGCCGGCGAGATCGGCCGGGTAACCTCGGTCGACTTCCACTGGTATCTCAACACCAAGCACGGCGCCGATTATTTCCGCCGCTGGCATGCCTATACGGAAAATTCCGGCAGCCTGTTCGTCCACAAGGCCACTCATCATTTCGATCTGCTGAACTGGTATCTCGACAGCGATCCCGAGTCCGTCACCTCCTTCGCCGACCTGCAGAATTATGGCCGCAAGGGCCCGTTTCGCGGCCCTCGCTGCAAGCTCTGTCCGCATGCGCAGGAATGCGACTACTATCTCGATATCGAAAAGGATCCGTTCCTCGACCAGCTCTATGAGGATCCTTCGAAGATCGACGGCTATTTCCGGGACGGCTGCGTCTTCCGCGAGGACATCGACATCCCCGACACGATGGTCGTGTCCATCCGCTACCGCAACAACGTCCATGTCTCCTATTCGCTGAATACCTTCCAGCCGATCGAGGGCCATCACCTGGCCTTCAACGGTACCAAGGGACGCATCGAGCTTCGCCAGTACGAGGCCCAGCCATGGGAAGAGCCGAAGCAGGATACAATCCTGCTCATCCGCAATTTCCCGAACGGCAGGCAAGCGGTGGAGCGCATCGTCGTGCCGCATTTCACAGGCGGCCATTACGGCGGCGACGACCGGATGCGCAACATGATCTTCAAGCCTGATATGGAAGATCGGCTCGGCCAGCGCGCCGGCACACGGGCGGGCGCCATGTCCGTGCTCTGCGGCATTGCGGCGCTGACGAGCTCGCGCACCGGCAAGGTGGTCGATATCGCCGAACTGATGCCCGAGCTTGCCAATGACGGTTCGCCAAATTCGTTGAGAACACCACGCTGACCGCATGGCCAGCGCGATGGCGCGCGTCAGGCGATGTTTTCGAGATCTTGCCGGCGGATCTGGTAGAGCAACGGCCGGCCGGTCACAAAACGCTCGACCTCATCCGCCGCCATCACGCCGAGACGCGCCCGTTCCAGGCCAATGGCGCCGGCAATATGCGGTGTCAGGAAAACATTCGGCAGATCGTAGAAGATCGAACCTGCCTCCGGAATTTCCGGATCGGTGACGTCGATGACCGCATCGATGCGGCCGGTCTTCAGCTCCGACAGCAACGCGGCCTCATCGATGAGAATGCCGCGCGCGGTGTTGATGAGCGTTGCCCCATCCTTCATCAGCGACAGTCTTCGCGCATCGATCATATGCCGCGTCGACGGCAGTGATGGCGCGTGCAGGGAAACGATATCCGCGCGCCGCATCAACTCCTCGAGATCGACCTTTTCCGCTCCCAGTCCGGCTGCTTCGGTCGCTCCGAGCATTGGATCGAACAGCAGCACCCTGTAGTCGAAGGGTTTCAGGAGTTCGATCACCCGCCTGCCGATGCGCGAGGCGCCGACGATCCCGAGGGTGCGGCCATAGTTGCCGATCGCTTCGCGCTGCATCGGATAGGTCCGATCGCGATTGCGGTCGGCGACGTAAAGATCGTGGAAGCGGAAGGCGCGTTTGCCGGCAAAGAGGATCGCGGCGAGCGTGAATTCGGCAACGGGAACCGCATTGGCCTCGGCCGCGTGGCTCACCGCTATACCGGCTTCGAAGATGGCATCGTCGATGATGCCCTTCACCGTGCCCGCCGCATGGACGACGAGACGAAGCCGCGGCGCAGCGGCGAGAATTTCAGAGCCGATATAGGGCGCTCCCCAGCCGGTGATCAGGATCTCCGCTTCTGGAAGCAGGCGTCTTGCCCGCGCGTCGTCCAGCCGCTGCAGCGGCTCGGGATCGAGCAGACGGCCGATCGTATCGAGCCGGCGCAGGATCTCGTCGGGCAGGACATGTTCCGTGCGCGACGGTTCCTTGGCAAGGACGATGGCCGGGCGGCTCATGGCATCTGACCCGGCGCTTCGATGGCGCTGACGGTTACGCCCTTTTCCCGCACCAGCGCCTCCAGCGCCGTAATATCAGGCGCTTTCGGCGGCCGCGCCCAGTCGGACGAAACGGCGGCGGGATTGCCGAGCGCCAGCACCGCCGTCACCAGGATGGTCTCACCTGCCGGGATCTGACCGCGCAGTTGCGGCACGATGGTCTTGGCAACGATTACATTGGTATTGGGCTGGGCCTTCTGCGCGAGTCCGGCGCGTTTGATCGACGATCCCAAGTCGAGAATGCCGGTGAAATCGGCTTCGCCGATCGCATAGGCAGCGCCATCCGAAGCCGACAGCGTGTCCAGCTCGAAATCCCGGCGGGCGATGGCGAAGCCGCCTTCGGCGACCCTCAGCGGCCGGGCCGCCCTGATCCGGTGGAGGCGGATATGCCAGGGGGCCGCGGGCGCGAGCCAGCTCTCGACGCTGACATCGGGGAAAGGTGACCATTTCGCATAAAGCACGTCGCCCGCGAGTTTTGCCTGTTCATTCGTCTCTCGCACGCGGTAGTGCAGGCCGTCTTCGCTGAAAGCCAGCATCGAATCGAAGGCGGCGAGGGCAAAGCCGCGCTCATCGGATTCGACGCTGAAGCCATAGCGGGTGGAATAGGCGAATTTGGCGTATTTTTCCGTGCCGAAACGCATCTGCAAGTTTTCCTGGCCGGAAGACAATGCGACGACATCGCTGCCCGCCCGCATGATCACCATGCCGGGATGGCGCTGGGGAACGACTGCCGACGTCTGCTGCGGCGGCTTTTCTTCAGCGGTCCAGAACGGGTGGTCCTCCGAGATCGCAAGCGGCAGAAAAGCCTTCAAGGCCCAATAGGGCGAGCCGGCGGAATTATAGCTCTCCGACATCAAGAGGTTTGGATAGCCGAAACCGATCGACAGCACGCCGTCGCGGTCGGCAATCGGCTTGTCCCTCCACCAGCGCAGATGCTGCAGGCAGAGATGCTTGACCTCACCCCAGGGCAAAGCCTCGACATCGGCAAAGGCGAGCGCTGACCAGAAGCCGGCGCAGGCAAAACGATAAGTCAGGCTGCGGCCGAACGGAATCGTCGCCCCGTCGGCGGCAAACCAGTGGCGGAAATCCCGGGCGAAAAGGACGGCGCGCTCGCGGTAGCGCTTGGCGTAATCGTCATCGACGAGCTTCGAATAGATCAGGCCATAAAAATGCATGGCGAAGGGGATGTAATGGTCGATGCGGCGCACGTTGCCGTCGCGATACCAGCCGTCGCCGATATAGAAGCCTTCGAGTTCCTGCAGATATTGCCGCGTCAGGCTGCGGTCGAATTCGGCGCCGAGACGATCGAGGGCGATATCGACGAAGATGCGGAAAAATTTCCAGTTATTGTCGGCATAGTCGAACTGCCTGGCATGTTTGAGATAGGCGACGACATTGCTGCGGGCGCGCGCATCGAGCGGCTCCCAGATCTCTTCCGGCACCAGCGCCAGGGCAAAGCCGAGCGCAGCAAGCTCGACCATCCGCTGATCCCGGCCATTGACTGTTCCCCAATATTCGGGATGGGCAGGGTCGGTGCCGTTTGCGATACCTTCGGCAAAACGCTGCCAATGGGCGAAGTCGCCGCCGCCGGCGCCAAAAGGCGCCAAGCCCCAGAGTGGCCGGGCAAAGCCCTCGAGATCGGCGGCTGCCCGGTCGAAATGGGCGGCGGCGCCACTGAGCCTGACGCGGGCATTGCCCTTGGAAAAACAGGAAAGCAGCGGATCGAAGAGAGCAAGCAGCGCGTGGCTCATATCGGCGCGGGTTTCAAGCGGATTGCCGGCAAGCGGATTGGCGCTGGCGGGATCGTAAGTCATCGACACCTCTTACTGGTTCTCGGCATTGGCAACGGTCCCCCCCGGAACGGGAACAACCGCCTGGCAGATCTGGCGCGCAGCCGCTGTCCTGTTGCGGAACCGGGACAGCATCAGGGATACGGCTTCCCGCCCGAGAGCGGCACGATCGACGCGCATGGTGGAAAGCCGCGGATTGGTCATCAATGCACAGGGCAGATCATCAAAGCCGATAATCGCGAAATCCTCCGGGACCCGTAGACCGGCCTCGGTGACGGCCTCCAAAACGCCGACGGCAATGAAATCATTCATGCAGAAAGCCGCGGTGAAGCCGGCATTCTCGGCAAGGACTGCCGCGGTGCGTTCGTGGGCCTCGCGGCTGGCGCTGCCCTGAAGCGCCAGCGAAACGAATCGTCCCTCGGCGTCGGGGACGGCGGCGATCGCCGTCTCGAAGCCGCGAATGCGCTCCCGAATTGTATGGCGGTGAGAGCCACTCAGATGCAGGATACGGCGATGGCCGGCCCTCGTCAGCCGGCTGGCCGCCTCGTAGGCTCCGAAGAAATTAGCCGGAGAAACACCGTCGAACTGCATCCTGGGATCAGTGCCATTGACAAGCACGGTCGGTGTTGCGCTGGCCTGCAGCCAGTCGCGCAAGGCTTCGTTGGGATCGATGCCGACGAGAAAGAGGCCCTCGGCCTCCGCAGCCCGCATATAATCACGCACGGCATCCGGCGTGATACGATCCTCGCGGGCTAGGCGAATTTCAAATGCCATTCCCGCCTCGGCGGCTCCAGTGCGCAAGCCGTCGACGATCGCTTCGTAGAAGACGCTGAGCCCGCCCGTGATGCCGTCGCTGGCGATGAGCGCCAGCCCCCCGGCAACGGCCTCGGCGGCAGGCCTGACGGGATAACCGTGGTCGGCCGCAACCTTCAAGATATGACGGCGGACGCTTTCGCTGATGCCCGGCTCATTGGCAAGCACGCGCGACACCGTGGAGACGGAGACGCCGGCCAGAGTGGCTATGTCGGCCTGGCGCGGCCGCTTGGTTTTCTGCTCGTTCATAAAGCAAACATTATGCAAATAATGCAAATTTGCAAGATATTGATTAATTCTTGCATTAGAAATATTTTTGCGTACTCTACCCGGCGAGTGTCCCGGCACGCCGTTGGAGGAGGGCAGAGGACATATTGGGAACAAGGAGGAATATGATGCATCTCAATCGCCGTTCATTCCTAGTGAGTTCAGCCGGCGCCGCCGCCGGCCTTGCCTTTGGCGCGGGAAGCGCTATCCCGGCCTTTGCCGAGGAGGCGCAGTTGCGCGCCATGTGGTGGGGATCCAACGACCGTGCCAAACGCACGCTCGATGTAGCCAAGCTTTATCAGTCGAGGACACCCGGCGTCACGATCGTCGGTGAATCGCTTTCGGGCGACGGCTACTGGACGAAGCTCGCCACGCAGATGGCCGGCCGCTCGATCGCTGACGTCTTTCAGCTCGAGCCGGGAACAATCTCCGATTATTCCAAGCGCGGCGCCTGCCTACCGCTCGACGAATTCGTCCCCTCGACGTTGAAGGTTCAGTCCTTCGGCGCCGACGTGCTGAAACTGACCACCATCGACGGGAAACTCTATGGTGTCGGTCTCGGCCTCAACTCTTTCTCAATGTTCTTCGACACGGTGGAATTCGAAAAGGCAGGCATTCCGATGCCGACGCCCGACCTGACATGGGATGAGTATGCCAAGCTGGCGGTGGAACTCACCAAGTCCTCGGGCAAGGCAGGCGGCCCTTATGCGGCCCGTTACGCCTATGTCTTCGATGCCTGGCTGCGTCAGCGGGGTAAAAGCCTCTTTGCGAAGGAAACGGTCGGGCTCGGTTTCACGGCCGACGATGCCACGGAGTGGTTCGACTATTGGGAGAAGCTGCGCAAGGCGGGAGGCACGGTTGCTGCCGACGTCCAGACGCTCGATCAGAACACCATTGACACCAACGCCCTCGGTCTCGGCAAATCGGTGATCGGCATGGCCTATTCCAACCAAATGATCGGTTATCAGTTGATCATCAAGAACAAGATCGGCATCACCATGCTGCCACGGGAAAAGAAGGGGGGGCCGTCGGGCCACTACTACCGTCCTGCGCTGATCTGGAGTATCGGCGCGACCACCAAGCATGGCGAAGCGGCCGCGAAATTTATCGACTTCTTCGTCAACGACATCGAAGCCGGCAAGATTCTCGGCGTCGAGCGCGGCGTGCCGATGTCGCCGGCCGTGCGTGAAGCCATTCTGCCGCAGCTGAACCCGACAGAGCAGGAAACGGTCAAATACGTCAACATGCTCAAGGATCAGGTCGGTGAATATCCGCCGCCGGTGCCGATGGGTGCGACCCAATTCGACCAACGCGTGCTGCGCCCGATCTGCGACGAACTCGCCTTCGAGCGGACTTCGCCCGCCGACGCAGCGACCCGGCTCGTCGAAGAGGGTAAGGCAACGCTTAAGGGATGATCGCTTGCGCGATATGAAAGGAGAGGCCCGCAGACGCCCGCGGGCTTCTCTGACGCCCGGCTGAAGCGCGTGTGGAATTTGATTGCGTGCTTCAGCTTGCTTCGTCCAACCTCGCCCTCGCAAACCGCGGCATGCGCGACATGGCGCTTAGTTGGCGGCCGGGCCTTCAACCACGCGCCAGTCAGGCCGGCCGAGATTGAACGGCCAAGCATGCACCTCCTGATCATTGAAATAGACCACTTCCTGAAGCTTCGGGAAGGCGCTCTGTTTCAACGTCGCGGTTTCGATCCACGGCCTCATATAGGCGTCGCCGCCTTCGTAGCCGAGCTCTGCGACCCAGATGGGCTTTCCATAGGCGGCGACGAGATCATAGCCCTGCTTCAGCGCTTCTGAGAAGGTCCGGTGCTTGTTGTAGGCAAGCTCGTCGTAGCGCTCCAGCCCGAAAACCGAGAGTCCGATGAGGTCGACATAATCGTCGCCGGGATAATAGTCCTGTAGGCCGGGCACACCCTTCGGCGACCACATTGTCTCGGTGCCGGGCGCCTCGTCGCGAACGATGTCCATCATGCGTCTGTAGGCGGCGATGAAGTCCTGCGGGTTCCAGCCGGCCCACGAAAACCGCCCGGATTTGTCTTCCATTTCCTGTCCCCAGCGGATGATCACGGGGCTTTTCAGCTGGGATATCATCTGCGCGATCGCCCGCATGTTGACATCGTAGTCGCCGCGCAGAACCTTTGCGCGAAGCTCGCCAGAAGTCAGCCGCCGTTCAACGTCCCAGGACCAAGGCTCCACCGTTATCAGCAGGTTGCGGCCCCTGGCCAACGCATAGGCATCTGCAACGCGCAGCGTCTCCAGGTCAACGTCTTCCCACGGCAGGAACAGGGCTTCAGTCGAGACATTGGCTTGGGCGCCGAAATCCCCATGTGGGTCGTAGGCACCGAACTTGATGCCGTCGGCGTGAACGACCGGGCGTTTGTCGATGATCGTCCGCGCGCTCGTCGCCGGGTTCGGCGCAATGCCCGCATATTGCACCTCGCTTCGGCCCGGCAACTCCGCGACGCACAACAGCAGCAGCGCGATCGCGGCGGTCGAGAGGTGATTTTTCGTCAGCTTCTTCATGGCTCACCCTCCTTTTCGGGCTATTTCCTGATTCAGCAGGAACTGCTTCAGTTCATACGCCTTGGCGCTGACGGTATCTGTGGAGACGAGCTTGCGGAATTCGTCATCCTGGCGCGCCGAAGAATGGCGGAAGATGTACCAATTGCCGTCCGGCTGACGGCGCTGGTAGATCGCGTTGCCGACCTTGCGATGACCGAAACAGGTGCTGGCACGCGCTGCTCCCTCGGCGTTCGTCCAGGTCGCGCGCATGCAGAGCTGACCGAGATCGTCGACCACCCATCTGCCTTCGGCGAAGGACTGCTTGCCCTTGTCGTTGGTCCAGGCCACGAACCGCCGACCTTCATCGAAGAAACGACCGCCGCCGGTATCCCAGGTCCAGGTCTTGTCACCGTAGATCCGGTAAAGCTCATAGGCGCTGAGCGGCGTCGGCGCCTCGGTCTTGGCGGCCTCGGCACCCTGCGCTGCCAACGGCAAACACAGGCTGAGAGCAACGACTACTCCATACAGTCTCGACCCGATACGCATTGCATCTCCTCTCATCGGCCGGTGCCGCCGGCTCACACACCTTGTTCGTTCCGTCCCGTGCTTCCGAATCCGTGCCATCTGATGCGGAACTTCACGATCCGGGTTTTGCCGCCGAGGCCAGCACCGGCCACGGCGAATTGCGATTGGCTGAAACTGATAAGTGTCTGGCCGTGGGAAAGGGCTTCGAGGCCGCGCAGGCCGTGGGTGCCCGCCTGCATGCCGCCGGTGACACAGATCGCCAAACCCGTAGCCGTCGCAAGCCAGAGGCCGCGCGATTGCGGCAGCAGCGGCAGGCCGTTCTCGATCGCATGGCGAACGACGATTAGCACGGTTAGCGACAGATAGATCGCGAGGTTCATCGCAGCGAAAAGATAAAAGCCCTGGGCGGCAGCGGCCTCGCCGGCGAACACCATGGCCGCGGCGCAAAGCCCCGCGAGAGCAAGATAGGGCGCAACGACGCGCAGCGGCAAAGATTGCTGCTGCTGCCTTCCTTTCGGGGTAATGCGAAAGTCGACGAAAGAACCGGAGAAATGGTCGCGAATGGCCGCCAGGCTGCCGGCCAGCGACCATGGCCAGCGCAGAAAGATGAAGGCGAGCCCTTCCCATCCAAACAGTTTCGCATCGTGCGGCCGGAAGGTTCCCGTGGCCCGCCAGAAGAAGGCAAAGAGCGTCAGCACGATCGACAGCGGCGCGAAATGCAGCAGAAAATCCGGATAGGTCACGTTGACGAAGACCTGGCCCGTCAGCAAGGCGGCAACCGGCAGCAGGAACATCACTGCCATGACGGTGGAAAAGAGCGGATACCACAGCTGCGAAAAGACGAACTGGAATTTCAGCCGCCAGGGCAGATGGACGACGTAGCGGCGGGAATATTGCAGCAGGATGGTGACGAGGCTGCGCGACCACTGGAATTCCTGCACGGCGAGATCGACGAAATTCGCCGGGCCGTCGCCATGAGCGATCGCATCGACCGCGTGGACACCGCGCCAGCCGCCGGCGTTCATCATCAGCGTCGTCGAATGATCTTCGGCAAGCTCGGGGCCAAGGCCACCGATCTGGCGAAGGGCTGATGTGCGGACCGCATAGTGGGAGCCGATGCAAAGGGGCGCCCAGCCATTGTTGTAACCGGTCTGCAGCGAGCCGTGCAGACTTGCCTCCGCATAGAGCCTGCCGCGCGCGACCCAACTCGCCGCGGCATTCGCATCACAGATGCTGGGTGCGGAAACATAGCCGACGGCAGGATCGGCGAAAGGGCGCAGGACTTCACGGAGATAGGTCGGTGTCGGCACATGATCGGCATCGAACTGGGCGACGAAATCGTAACGCGCATAGCCGAAATGGTCGTAGAAATAGGCAAGATTGCCTTCCTTGCACCGCGTCCGGCGCGGCCAGGTCGTACGGTGATACTCCGCCACGCCCTTCCGCGTCGAGATCAGCACGCCGTGCTCGGCGCACCAGCGTCCGGTTTCCGCGGACGGATCCTCGTCGGCTAGCCAGACATCGAACTCGACACCAGTCTGATCGAGCATCGCCTGAAGCGTGGCGCGGACGACGGCAAAAGGTTCGGACGGCGCCTTGGTAACGACCATCGCCACGCGTCCTTCCGGCAGCCGGGCGCGCGAACCGATCGT
Source organism: Rhizobium sp. YTUHZ045 (assembly GCF_051124255.1). Classification (NCBI taxonomy): domain Bacteria; kingdom Pseudomonadati; phylum Pseudomonadota; class Alphaproteobacteria; order Hyphomicrobiales; family Rhizobiaceae; genus Rhizobium; species Rhizobium sp. YTUHZ045. Next base: position 4,219,128 of record NZ_CP101432.1, on the reverse strand, counting down.
TCTCGCATCGAGGAAGATCAGGATGAAATAGGCGGGGACAAGCGTTATCCAGGCAAGCACGGCGGTGACGAGCACGAAGGTTGGCCAGGAAATGATATGGGCGGACTGACACCACCAGCTCCAGAAATAGCCGAGCGCCGCCAGCCAGCAGAGGATGCCGAAACCATAGGCGACACGATTCCACCCTGTGAACACGGGGTTGAATGGGTCCGCAGCAGCTTTCGCCGTCCTGACCCGGTGATCGATCTCCGAAACCAGGCTCATGCCGTCACCTCCAGCCCGAAGGTCGGGCCGGCCGTGCGGATGATCGTGTCGAGATCGGAAAGAGCCGGCACGAAGCCGAGCTCCGCCTTCGCCCTTGCCGTATTGGCAAAGAGGATCGGCGGGTCGCCGGGGCGGCGGGCGCGATAACGGACGGGGACTTCGCGGCCGCTGGCGCGATAGACCGCGTCGATGATCTCGCGCACTGACGTGCCACGGCCGGAACCAAGATTGACGCTGAGCGAGGCGCCGTCTGCGATCAGGTGGTTGACGGCGGCCAAATGTGCCTGTGCGAGATCGCTGACATGGATATAGTCGCGAACGCAGGTTCCGTCCTCGGTCGCATAATCGGTTCCGAAGACATCGAGCCGGTCCAGTCTGCCGGCGGCAGCAAGAAGGGCGCGGGGGATAAGATGTGTCTCGGGCTCGTGACGCTCGGCAAGCTCACCCTCCGGATCGGCGCCGGCCGCGTTGAAATAACGCAAGGCAGCGAAGCGGATGCCATAGGCAGCGGCAAAATCCTCGAGCGCCATCTCGAAGATCAGCTTGGTGCGGCCATAAGGATTGACCGGCTGCTGCAGACTTTCCTCCCGTATCGGCAACGAGGCGGGAACGCCATAGGTGGCGCAACTGCTGGAAAAAACGATCTTGTCGATTTCCTGGTCGAGGCAGGCCTCGAGCAGCGTGAGACTGCCGACGACATTGTTGCGGTAATATTTCCTCGGCATGTCGACGGATTCGCCGACATAGGCATTGGCGCTGCAATGGATGACGCAATCGGGCGAAAATTCGGCCATCGTCCGGCGCAGCGCGATCGTGTCGCCGAGCTCGCCGCGAACGAGCGGTCCCCAGCGGACGCTGTCGGCATGTCCGGTCGAGAGATTGTCGTAGGTAACCGGGATCATCCCGGCGCGCGACAGCGTTTTGCAGATATGACTGCCTATGAAACCGGCGCCGCCGGTGACGAGTATGTAGCGGGGCATCTCATACAGCCTCCGCCTGCTCCGTCCCGGCAAGCAGGCCGTCGAAATATTCGACGGTGCGCGCCAGGCCGGCTTCGAGCTCGATATGAGGCTGCCATGCCAGTTCCTTCATCGCCCGTGAGATATCCGGCCGCCGCTGGCGGGGATCGTCGACGACAGCCGGAAGGTGAACGATTCGGGAACGCGAATTTGTGAGGTCCCGGACGATTTCCGCCAGGCGTCGAACGGTGAACTCGCTCGGGTTGCCGAGATTGATCGGACCGTGGCATGCGCTGCCGGCTGCCGAGAAGCGCAGAAAACCTTCGATGAGATCATCGACATAGCAGAAAGAGCGAGTCTGCTGACCGTCGCCGTAGATGGTCAGGTCGGCGTTGCGCAGGGCCTGCACGATGAAGTTGGAGACCACCCGCCCGTCATCGGCGCGCATGCGGGGCCCGTAGGTGTTGAAGATGCGGCCGACCTTTATGTCGACGCCGTAGGTCCTGTGGTAGTCGAAAAACAGGGTTTCGGCACTGCGTTTTCCCTCATCGTAGCAGGCTCGCGGCCCGATGGAGTTGACATTGCCGCAATAGGATTCGCGTTGCGGGCTCAGGGTCGGGTCGCCATAGACTTCCGACGTCGACGACTGAACGACGATCGCGCCGGTCTTGCGCGCACAATCCAAGGTGTTGACGGCGCCGAGTACGCTGGTAAGCAAGGTGCCCACCGGATCCCGTTGATAGTCGGGCGGAGAGGCAGGAGAGGCGAAGTTGAAGATCAGCGACGCTTCGATATCGAAGGGCTGACGCACATCGTGCTCGATGATGCGAAAGCGGGGGTTCGATGCGAGATGCTCGACATTTGCACGGCGGCCGGTGGAAAAGTTGTCGAGGCATATGACGCTGTGGCCGCTTAGCAGAAGCCTTTCGCAGAGATGCGAGCCAAGAAAGCCGGCTCCGCCATTTACAAGAGCGGTGCCCAGATTCTTGAGCACCGCTATGTTCTTTACTTCCGAATAGCCTTCGCCGGGAACGAAACTACGCATTACAAACTCCTCCCCACGCTTTAGTCTTTTGTATTATTTACGCGGCTTACATCTTACCATACTCGGATGTATATTCATGCAATTGCGTACCAATACATGAATAAGTTCGAGGTTATTCTTCAGTAACTCATTTACTATTGAAATGATAAGGCGATTGTTATCAAGGTCAACTTCAAAAACATAAAATATCCCAAATAATTACGCATTTGTTCTTCAGAGTAACAAATGATTAATCATTTTACTTATTTTTTCACGTGAAACGGGAAACACGCCGTTGCTCAAACTTTGCTCAATAAAGATGGGATAGAAGAAGGAGAGGTCGGCTTCGCAGGGCTGCGCCACCGGTCTTGCATCCGGAAGCGTCCTATGAGAGGGATTTGGCATGTTCAAAAATCGCGCCACAGCCCAGCCGAAAGGCTGGCGTCCATTTCATTTTGCGATGCTTGCGGGGGGAGTGACGCTTCTTGCGATCGGAGCGACGGCTTGTGCGGTCGTTGACGACGACATGGCCGCTATCGCGAAAAAGAATGTTGTCGTCGTCGAGACGCGACCCGTTTCGAAGGCTTACACCTACCCGGAAAATCGAACCGCTCGGCCTGTTGCGGCACGAGCTCGCATCGTCGCCTATCACGGGTCCGCGCCCTATATCTGCTCTCCAAGCGGCTTCGGACAGAAGTCGCGCTGCTTTGCCCGTCGCTCGACCTAAGCAAAAGCGCAACCCAAGCGCAACTCAAAGTGTGACAGCATTCTTTGCGCGCCTGAAAAAGCGCGGCGCTATCGATCAGTTGCGCCACCGGCTGGACATGTCGTCATCGCCGACCGGATGGTCGTTGAAGAAGCGAGACGCTGCTTCCGTACGGTTTCGCACGTTCATCTTCTTATAGATGTTGCGGACGTGAACCTTCACTGTGTTTTCGGAAAGATGCAGTTTGTCGGCAATAATCTTGTTCTGCGTCCCCTTGCAGATGAGATCCAGGATCTGAACCTCCCGGGTCGTCAAGGCGGAGATGCTGTCGCGTCTCAGCTTGAGCGCATTGTTGCGGGCGGCATCAACCGACTTGGTCTGATAAAGTGAGGGCTCCAGTTGGGTCCCCTTATTGGTGAGGCGGTTGAGAAGCGCCGAGGGAAAATGCTCCCCGCCCTTCATCAGCAGATCCACCGCGGCCATGAAGACATCAAGCCGAAGATTAAGCGGCAGGACGCCGTCGATGATCCGTGCCTCGACCAAACGGCTGACATAGGGCTCCATCATGTCGATGGCTTCGACGACAAGTCCGATCGAGGTTTCCGGATGATTTTCCCTGACCGCCTGCAGCGCTTCTTGCAACTCCGGCGTAGGTATATGGTAAAATAAAACCAGCTTTATATCGCTGCTATCCTTTGCCAGCATCGGAGTTGCGTTCGTTATGCTTGGAACATCGCAATTTGGAAATTTCTTTGCCAGCGCCTCCACCATGCATTCTGAAAACAGATCAGCCTTGGCTACTACAAGGATAGTATCTCCGGACGGGCTAGACTTTCTCGCCTGGTCCGCATTCTCCATTCCTGAACCTGTCATGAACATATACGCCTCCCCTAGCGGTACACTTTACTCAAACATGCAGCGATGGCAGGTATAAGATAGTATGAAATGCCGGTCCTATTGTGTCATCGCCTTTTTCTTTAGACATTTCTTAATTATGTTAATACGGATTGAGAAGGAAGGAAATGGCCCAAAGTGATTAGTTTTGGGGAGCGAGAAACAATAAGATACTACGTAGCGGTTGTATTTTTGCTCACCCTTATACTCGGAGGTTATATTTGCCCCTACTATAGATAATTCAGTGAATGTAATATTTCAGTACAAATTGTAATATTTTTTCGCCCGCCCCTGATGATTACGAGACTCGCAAGTTGTCGCTCAACCCCGTCACTCCTGGCAAAAGCCTGGCATTCCCGGCTGCTTATGCCGGGCCGTGACCTCTGCAAGGCCAGCGCTGCGCTCGAACGTGTCCGGTCGGTCGCCGAGGCAGCGCATCGCAGAGGCTGATATCGTCCAGAGACCCTCCGTGCGCTGGAACAGCGGGCACCAGCAAGATGAAGAAGGCGCGGCGCCTGCACTGGCGCACCTGCGCGGCTGTTGAAATGCACTCGACCGGGCGCATCATCACCATGCTCTTTGATTTTGAGCTGCAATCGCTGCTAAAAAGGCGTGAGCCTATTTTGCACTCCTCAGTGAGACGTCATGCAGATCGATGCGGACAGGGCAGAACGGGAACGGCTTCTGGCCATTCTCGATTTCTGGCATAAGATCGAGTTTTTCATACCTTATGATCTCTCCACTCGCCTCGTCTCGGGCGAAGGACGGACCGTTTTCTGGCTGCATGCAGAGACGCTCTTGCAGGACAGCGCTGCACTCAGCCGTCCTGTCATACCCGAGGAGAAGCAGATCACCGGCTTTACCTTGTTCCTCGGCGTTTTCAGCAAATCCGAGATCTCCGACATCCGCAGGCACTTCGACAGCGCTGCGGTCGACATTGCCGAGTATGAGGATGCCGAACGCAGCGATCTCGATGGCGATACCTGCTTTGCCAGCCTGCAGCTTACTCCGCTCGGACAGCCGATGTTCGAAACATTTTCCGTCTCGACGCTTCCGTGGGCCCTCGGACGGGTACGGAAAACCGGTCTCTCCTCGCTCAGCCATGAGGCATTTGCCAACGGCAAGCGGCAGCTGTTGGAATTGCTTCAAAACTTTCAGGCGCAGCGACAGCTGGGGTCTTCATCCTTCGAGGCTGCCACCGATCAGCCGATCGATGCCGGCGAAATCGTGGCGCTGCATGAATTGCTCTGCGATTGGGCAGGTTTTGCCTCACGCCAGGAAAAGCCCATCGCCGCCGTTGAAATACGCTACCGCGACAGGTCGGAAAGACCCGAGCTCATCTCGTTGCCGCCTCAACAGGAGGATCATGCACCCAACGCCGATGAGGAAGACGAAAGTGCCAGCCTTGATGAAGACATTGGCATTCTGAACAGCTTCTTTATCGAGGATATCGAAGGGGCGATGATCTGCGTCAAGCAGGGCAATGTCCCGGAGCCGCTCCGGCGGTACCTCAACCCGCCGGCAGATGAAAATCGGGTCGACCTTTATTCGGAAGAAGGACGCCGGGCGATCATTCGGGCGCTGCATCCCGGCAATCTCAACCGTGGACGCTGGCTGAGCGAGCCTCATCTCGCAATGAGCCTCATGCAACAGTTCGCGATCAATGCGGCGATCGCCGGCCTGTCGGAAACGGGATTATTCTCGGTCAACGGCCCGCCGGGCACCGGAAAGACCACGCTGCTGCGTGACATGTTCGCGGACAACATCGTTCGGCGCGCCCGGGTGCTCTCCTCCCTGACGACGGCGCGCGACGCCCTTGACGGCTCGCCACGCCGTGTCGGTTTTACGGATAGGAGCACCGCCTCCATATCGGCGCTGATCCCAGCCCTTGCCGGGTTCGAAATGGTCGTCGCCTCCTCTAACAATGCCGCCGTGGAGAATATTTCGCGCGACCTTCCCAAGCGGAGCTCGATCGCGAGCACGTCTTCCTTTCAATATTTGCAGACGGTTGCACACAAGATCGCCTGCCAGAAAGACAACGGAGCGGTCGTCAAGCTCCCTGACGGCGACCGCCCATGGGGGTTGATCGCCTGCGCGCTCGGCAATTCCAGGAACCGCCGGGCCTTCAAAGAACGTTTCGCCTTCATGGAGATCGCCGAAAGACCGAAGCCCGGCTGGTCGGGCGCCGCAAAGCCGCAGACCATCTGGGAATGGTTGAAGAGCTATGAGGGGCCAAGCTTCGCCGAAGCGGCATCGGCTTTTCATGCCGCCGACGAGATGGTTCGCGAAAAGATCAGCCAATATGCGCGCTATGCCGATCTGCGTGATGAGATAGCGCCCGTTTCGCAGGATGCATTCTGCCGCGAAGCGCTCGAGAGGGTGGCTGTCGCCGCGGACGAAGTTTTGCATGCGCAGAATCGATGCGACATGCTGGCGACCGAAATGCGCCGCATCGCCGACGGTTTGTCTTATCTGAAGGAGGAGGAACAGCTGCTCGACCGCAGCGCCCCTGCGCGATGGAGGAGAGTGCTCTCGACCAACCCGGCCCGGCAGCATCGCCAGGATGTCATCACCAATGCGCGGAAGCAGCTGGAACTGCGCAAGGCGCTGGCCGAATGCGAAGATCAGCTTGCGAAAACCGATAAACCCACATTGGAACGGGCTTTGCGAGAGCATGACCGGGCCGAACGGGCACTGCGGTCACGACGGAAAATCTGGTCTGCGAAAAGAGAGGAACTCGAGCGGCTGGGGGAAATTCTCGATCATCCCGCCGCATCGGAGCGTCTCACCGATCTCGATGAGGATCAGGTGCAGATCGACGGTCTCTGGCATCAGGACGAACTGGCGGCTCTGCGTTCGGCATTGCTGGAAGCAGCGTTGACGCTGCATGAAGCTTGGTTGGCCGATGTCGGCAGGAAGGGCGGAGGTTTTGGCGGAAATATCGTTGCCGTCACCAAAGTGCTTTCCAACAACAATCCCGTCGATGACAAGCACATTGCATCGATCTGGCAGAGCCTTTTCATGATCGTTCCGATCGTCTCCACGACATTCGCGTCTTTTGCCAAGCAGTTCCGCGGGCTTGGGCCCGGCTCGATCGGCTGGGTCTTCATCGATGAAGCCGGCCAGGCGGTACCGCAGGCGGCGGTCGGGGCGTTGATGCGGGCACGCCGCGTCATGGTGATCGGCGATCCCTTGCAGATCGAACCGGTTTTCACGCTCCCCAGCGCGCTGATTTCAGGCGCTTCGGCTCTTTCACCCCACACGGCGGCAGGCCAATATTCGCCGAACAGGGCGTCTGTGCAGATGCTGGCCGATGCCGCCAATCGCTACGGAACGACGCTTCAGGGCGAGGAGGCAGATGGGCTCTGGATCGGCAGCCCGCTCAGAGTGCATCGACGCTGCATCGACCCGATGTTTAGCCTTGCTAATCAGATCGCCTATCGGAACAAGATGATCTTCGGGCTGGAAGAGCGCCGGCCGGCCGGCGACGCATCGCCCTTTTATGGCGACAGCGCCTGGATCGACGTAAAGGGCAAGGTCTCGGGCAAACAGGTCGTTGCCGAGCAGATAGACTTCATCGTCGACCTCCTCGCCGCGACTTATCACCGGGACGGTGCATTGCCGGACATCTACATCATCTCGCCGTTCAAGGAGATCAAGACCGGTTTGAGACAGGCTCTTTCTCATGCGGTCTGGATCGACCAAGACGGATATGCGCGCGGATCTCCAGCGAAACTACAGAAATGGCTTCAGGAACGGGTAGGCACGGTTCACACCTTCCAGGGCAAGGAAGAAGATATCGTTTTCATGGTCCTCGGCGCCGATGCCGAACATCGCGGAGCGGCCGGCTGGGCCGCATCCAAGCCAAACCTGTTGAACGTGGCGCTGACGCGCGCCAAGCGCCGTTTCTACATCGTCGGCGACCGCACGCTCTGGCAAACGCTTCCCTATTTCAGAGAGGCGGCAAATGCGTTGCAGACGATCCGGCCCGCGGAATTCCTGACCCGAAACGAGCTGAACATGAGGGATCGGACTCCGGCGCGGTTCGCTGAACGCATGTTGTGACGTTCCCCCAGAAACGCAAAACCCGCCATGAGGCGGGCTTTTTGCATGTTTGTGTTTATGGAAGGTTTGGTTGCGGGGGCAGGATTTGAACCTGCGGCCTTCAGGTTATGAGCCTGACGAGCTACCGGGCTGCTCCACCCCGCGTTATTTTATTCCGGACTGTCTGAGCCCGGGAGCGATGACAGGCGTAGCCTGACGAGGTGAGGCCGTTAAGAGATCGATCCGGTGGATCGATCTTAGGCCGAACGGGCTGCTCCACCCCGCGGACTGATTATAACACGAAAGGCCGCTTTGTGGGCGGCCTTTTGTTTCGGCTTTGGGCCGTTGGCTTGTGATTGAGAAGATATTATCAACTGAGTTGCGATTTGCAGACCTGGCAGCGACCTACTCTCCCGCGTCTTAAGACGAAGTACCATGGGCGCAGGGGCGTTTCACGGCCGTGTTCGGAAAGGGAACGGGTGCAGCCACCCCGCCATAACCACCAGGTCGGCAAAGCGCAACTTGTTGTTTGAGAAGCTGGTGCAGGCCGAAGGCCTGGTTGTTTAAACACGTCAAAGGCTCAAACCGGACAAACACTTGCGTGTTTGCCGGGCCCGTCGCAAAGGCTGACGCCTTCGCTCTGTCGGGACGACCGCTTAGCGGTCGCCCTGAGATGAGCATGAACAATGAGAACGATCAAGCCGATCGAGCTATTAGTACCGGTAAGCTTCATGCGTTGCCGCACTTCCACACCCGGCCTATCAACGTGGTCGTCTTCCACGGCTCTGATAGGGAACACTCGTTTTCAGGTGGGTTTCCCGCTTAGATGCCTTCAGCGGTTATCCCGTCCATATATAGCTACCCTGCTATGCCCTTGGCAGGACAACAGGTCCACCAGAGATATGTCCATCCCGGTCCTCTCGTACTAGGGACAGATCCTGTCAATATTCCTACACCCACGGCAGATAGGGACCGAACTGTCTCACGACGTTCTGAACCCAGCTCACGTACCGCTTTAATTGGCGAACAGCCAAACCCTTGGGACCTGCTCCAGCCCCAGGATGCGATGAGCCGACATCGAGGTGCCAAACAACCCCGTCGATATGGACTCTTGGGGGTCATCAGCCTGTTATCCCCGGCGTACCTTTTATCCGTTGAGCGATGGCCCTTCCACGCGGGACCACCGGATCACTATGACCGACTTTCGTCTCTGCTCGACTTGTCAGTCTCGCAGTCAGGCGGGCTTATGCCATTGCACTCGACGACCGATTTCCGACCGGTCTGAGCCCACCATCGCGCGCCTCCGTTACTCTTTCGGAGGCGACCGCCCCAGTCAAACTACCCACCATACACTGTCCCGGACCCGGATGACGGGCCGCGGTTAGACATCCATGACGATAAGGGTGGTATTTCAAGGATGGCTCCACGGAAACTGGCGTCCCCGCTTCAAAGCCTACCACCTATCCTACACATGCCGACACGAATGCCAGTGTAAAGCTATAGTAAAGGTGCACGGGGTCTTTCCGTCTGACCGCAGGAACCCCGCATCTTCACGGGGAATTCAATTTCACTGAGTCTATGTTGGAGACAGCGGGGAAGTCGTTACGCCATTCGTGCAGGTCGGAACTTACCCGACAAGGAATTTCGCTACCTTAGGACCGTTATAGTTACGGCCGCCGTTTACTGGGGCTTCGATTCAAAGCTTGCACCTCTCCTCTTAACCTTCCAGCACCGGGCAGGCGTCAGACCCTATACGTCGTCTTGCGACTTCGCAGAGCCCTGTGTTTTTGATAAACAGTCGCTACCCCCTGGTCTGTGCCACCCCATCATAGTTGCCTAAAATGGGGTCACGCTTCTTCCGAAGTTACGCGTGCAATTTGCCGAGTTCCTTCAACATAGTTCTCTCAAGCGCCTTGGTATACTCTACCTGACCACCTGTGTCGGTTTCGGGTACGGTCTATACGGTGGAGCTATTTCCTGGAACCGCTCCGCTGCCCTGATAATCCAATAAACCAGAACAACTTGTGCAATCCGTCACTACCACCAGGCCCACGAATATTAACGTGGTTCCCATCGACTACGCGTGTCCGCCTCGTCTTAGGGGCCGGCTAACCCTGCTCAGATTAACTTTAAGCAGGAACCCTTGGTCTTTCGGCGAGAGGGTCTCTCACCCTCTTTATCGTTACTCATGTCAACATTCGCACTTCCGATACCTCCAGGAGCCCTCACGGGTCTCCCTTCATCAGCTTACGGAACGCTCCGCTACCACTTGCATTGCTGCAAATCCTCAGCTTCGGTGCATGGCTTCAGCCCCGTTACATTTTCGGCGCAAAGACCCTTATTTAGACCAGTGAGCTGTTACGCTTTCTTTAAATGATGGCTGCTTCTAAGCCAACATCCTGGTTGTTTTGGGATCCTCACATCCTTTCCCACTTAGCCATGACTTGGGGACCTTAGCTGGAGGTTAGGGTTGTTGCCCTTTTCACGACGGACGTTAGCACCCGCCGTGTGTCTGCCGAGTAGTACTCCCCGGTATTCGGAGTTTGGTTAGGATCAGTAAGACGGTGAGTCCCCATAGCCCATCCAGTGCTCTACCCCCGGGGGTATTCGCTCGACGCTCTACCTAAATAGATTTCGCGGAGAACCAGCTATTTCCGAGTTTGATTGGCCTTTCACCCCTAGCCACAAGTCATCCCAATCTATTGCAACAGATGCGGGTTCGGTCCTCCAGTTGGTGTTACCCAACCTTCAACCTGCTCATGGCTAGATCACTCGGTTTCGGGTCTAATGCAACAAACTATATCGCCCTGTTCAGACTCGCTTTCGCTGCGCCTACACCTACCGGCTTAAGCTTGCTTGTTACACTAAGTCGTTGACCCATTATACAAAAGGTACGCCGTCACCCTTGCGGGCTCCGACTGTTTGTAGGCATCCGGTTTCAGGTTCTATTTCACTCCCCTTGTCGGGGTGCTTTTCACCTTTCCCTCACGGTACTTGTTCGCTATCGGTCATGCACGAGTACTTAGGCTTGGAGAGTGGTCTCCCCATGTTCAGACAGGATTTCTCGTGTCCCGCCCTACTCTAGGACAATCGTGATATCTACGCGTACGGGGCTGTCACCCACTACGGCCGCACTTTCCAGAGCGTTCCACTTTAATCACAATTGCCACTGGCCTGGTCCGCGTTCGCTCGCCACTACTTGCGGAGTCTCGGTTGATGTCCTTTCCTGCAGGTACTTAGATGTTTCAGTTCCCTGCGTTCGCTTCTTACACCCTATGTATTCAGGTGCAGATACCTTATCACAATGCTTGGAAAGATAAGACGATCAGCAGATCGTCTTAAATTTTCCAAGCATTTAAGGTGGGTTGCCCCATTCGGAGATCCATGGATCAAAGCTCATTCGCAGCTCCCCACGGCTTTTCGCAGCGTATCACGTCCTTCATCGCCTGTGCATGCCAAGGCATCCACCAAATGCCCTTACGACACTTAATCGTTCTCATTGCCAATGCTCATCACTTAGCCGTCATCCCGAAGGGATGCGGCGGCCAGAGTTACCTTTTACAACCCAGGCCATCTTTGATGCCATCGACGTGTTCGACCTGATCACTTTATTGGAGCTACGCCGAGCAGCTCGCTTGTGTCAGGTCTTAAGACCAGCTTCTCGAGATTTGATCCGATACCGCGCGGTCAGGCAACGGTAATCCGATCGTCCGTCAGACAGCACAACAAGGCGCTGA
>NZ_CP101432.1:3695000-4202500 GCF_051124255.1 Rhizobium sp. YTUHZ045 | reverse complement strand
CGACCTCTCCGGCCTGGTGCTCGATCTCGCGCATTGGGGGGTCCAGGATCCCGCGTCCCTTGCCTTCGTCGATCAGCCGCCGGAAACGACGCTTAAGGAAGCGCGGGCGCTGCTCGGTCAGCTCGGAGCGCTCGACAAGGATGGCGCGTTGACTGCCCGTGGCAAGATGATGCGCGATCTCGCTTTGCCGCCGCGACTTGCCGCCATGGTCGTCTCATCAGGCGAATCGGGCCATGCCCGGGAGGCGGCGATGATTGCCGTGCTCCTGACCGAACAGGGGCTTGGCGGATCAAGCATCGACATTGAGGACCGGCTGCGGCGATTCAAAGCCGAGCGCGGTGACAGAGCCGACGCCTCGCGGCGGCTGGCTGGACGACTGGCCGCCGGTCTCGAGCCCGTCACAACAGCCGCACCCGTATTGGCGGGTCAGCTGCTGCTGCACGCATTCCCAGATCGGATCGCGCTTCAGCGCGGGGGGCGCGGGCGATTCGTCATGGCGAACGGGCGGGGAGCGGAACTGCCGGAGACCGAGCGGCTCGCCGGCAGCCAGATGCTCGTCATCGCCGATCTCACCGGGCGCGCGGTGCAGGGGCGGATTCTGGCGGCAGCGGAAGTGACACGTGCGGATATCGAAGCCGAACTGCCTGGCGAGATCAGAACCGATGACCAGATATTCTTCGACCGGCAAAGCCGGCAGGTGCGGGCGCGGCGGGCAACTCGGCTTGGCGGAATCGTCTTCGAAGAGACGCCCTTGCCGCGTCCTTCCGGAGCCGCCGTCACTCAGGCGCTGATGGAGGGCGTGCGCGAATTGGGGCTTGATCAGCTCGCCTTCTCGAAGGAGGCCATGCAGCTCCGCGAACGGATCGGTTTTCTTCATCGGACGATCGGTGATCCCTGGCCCGATGTCAGCGACGATGCTTTGCTTTCTCGGCTGGAGGATTGGTTCGCTCCCTTCCAGGAGGACGCCCGTAGCCTTTCCGAGGTCTCTGCGGCAGGGCTTTCGAACGGCCTGATGTCGTTGGTACCACACGAGCTGCAGCGCGATCTTAGCCGGCTTGCTCCGACGCATTTCGAGGCGCCGACCGGTCAAAAACATCCCATCCAATATGAGGGCGAGGAGCCGGTCCTGACGATCCGCGTGCAGGAGCTGTTCGGGCTCAAGCAGCATCCGGCGGTCGCCGGAGGGCGCCTGCCGCTACTCCTGGAGCTGACGTCACCGGCGCACCGGCCGATCCAGACGACACGCGACCTGCCCGGCTTCTGGGTGGGCTCATGGAAGGACGTGCGCGCCGAGATGCGTGGACGCTATCCCCGCCACCCCTGGCCGGAGCGGCCGGAAGAGGCGTTGCCGACGACACGGGCAAAACCACGTGGTACATGAGAGCCATCAAGGAGCCCCGGCATGATCGACAAGCCCGGTGTCATCGACAAGACCGAAAGCCATACGCTGGAAGACCGGCACAGCAGCCGCAGGCTGCGGCTACAGACGCTGGTGCGGCTTCGCTGGCTTGCAGTCGGCGGCCAGGCGCTGACGGTGTTCATCGTCGCTTTCTGGCTGAAATTTCCCTTGCCGCTGATCGCCAGCTCTTTGCTGATCGCCGCCCTTGCCTGGGTGAATTTCTACCTGACAATCCGCTATCCGCCGACGCATCGGCTGGAGCCGCCGGCCGCCTTCGCTTTGCTCGGCTTCGATCTTCTGCAGCTTTGTGCGCTGCTCTTCATCACGGGCGGCCTCGCCAATCCGTTCGCCGCACTCGTCTGCGTGCCCGTCATCATCTCTTTCGCCTCACAGCCAATCCGCTACAGCACGGCACTGATCGGCTTTGCCATGGTCTGCATTACAGTGCTTGCCTTTTCGCCTTTCCCGCTCCCCTGGTTCGACGGGGTCGAGATCAATGTCCATAATGTCATGCAGTTCGGCGTCTGGTGCTCGATCGCCTCGACCATGGCCTTTGCCGCCTTCTATGCCTATCGCGTCTCGATGGAAGCGAGCCAGCTTGCCGATGCGCTCGCCGCGACCGAACTGGTGCTGCAGCGGGAAAAGCATCTTTCGCAGCTGGACGGTCTGGCTGCGGCCGCCGCTCATGAACTCGGCACGCCGCTTGCCACGATCAGCGTCGTCGCCAAGGAAATGGAGCGCGAGCTCAAGGATGATGATCGCTTCCGCGAGGATGTCATGCTGCTGCGAAGCCAGAGCGAACGCTGCCGTGACATTCTGCGGCGGCTGACGACGCTCTCCTCCGAAGGCGAGGCGCATATGCGCCGGCTGCCGCTTTCCTCCATGATCGAAGAAGTCGTCGCACCGCACCGGGAATTCGGCATCACGCTCGAGCTCATCGAGAAGAGCCCGCGCAAGAGCGAGCCGGTCACCGATCGCAATGCCGGCATCATGTACGGGCTCGGAAACCTCATCGAAAATGCCGTCGATTATGCCAGGGAGAAAGTGACCGTCACCGTCGAGCACGATCAAGACAAAGTATTGATCGTCATCGAAGACGACGGCAATGGTTATTCGCCTGACATCCTGACGCGCATCGGCGAGCCCTATGTGACCAAGCGGCAGAAGGAAGATACGGCCGGCGGCCTCGGGCTCGGACTTTTCATCGCCAAGACACTGCTGGAGCGCTCGGGCGCATCGCTGGTTTTCGAGAACCGAGAGCCGGAAAGAGCCGGCGCGCGCATCCGCATCGAATGGCCGCGAATGCTGATCGACGCAAATTCGACAAAATGAGTTTGTGGGCATAAGTAGAATGAGAAACGGTTGACCAGGATCAGGCGCAACCGCCGGGACCCGAGACGATGACAGAACAGAATCATGGAAATTTCGCCACATCGGATGAAGACCATATCGGGCCCGACGCCAGCCTGCTGATCGTTGACGACGACGGGCCCTTCCTGCGCCGTCTCGCACGGGCGATGGAGACCCGCGGTTTCGACGTGGAGACGGCCGAATCAGTGGCGGAAGGCGTTGCGAAATCGAAAGGCAGGCCGCCGAAATATGCGGTGGTCGACCTTCGCCTCGGCGACGGCAACGGCCTCGACGTCATCGAAGCGATCCGGCAGCGGCGCGACGATACCCGGATCATCGTGCTGACCGGCTACGGCAATATCGCAACAGCGGTGACGGCCGTAAAACTCGGAGCCGTCGATTATCTGGCCAAGCCCGCGGACGCCGACGAGGTCTTTTCAGCGCTGACGCAACGGCCGGGCGAAAAGGCTGAGCTGCCGGAGAATCCGATGTCGGCCGATCGGGTGCGCTGGGAGCACATCCAGCGGGTCTACGAGATGTGCGAGCGCAATGTCTCGGAAACAGCACGTCGGCTCAACATGCACCGGCGAACGCTGCAGCGCATCCTTGCCAAACGCGCGCCGAAATAGACGAAACCTTCGTCAGACATCATCCGCAGTGAATGGTTTTCCGTTCGCCCATTCGGCCATCATCAGCCTTTGCGCAGCGGCGCGCGAGAAACTGAGCGTGACGGATTTGCGCGTGGCCGGTGCCATGCGGTGTTCCGGCGCCTCGCGGATCATATGGGCGCCATAGCCATCCGAGAGGAAGAGCCCGCATTCCTCGGGAAAAATGTCAAGCGGCACACCTTCATGAGTCGCAAAGAACAGGCGGTCGCAATGCAGCCTGTATTCCGGCCATTTGCGATCCACTCGGAAATCCTCGATCGATGTCTTGATTTCGATGATCCAAACTTCGCCCTTTTCCGAAAGCGTGATCAGATCGGCGCGTCGGCCGCTGGCGAGCGGCAGTTCCGGCAGCACCGCATGGCGCATTTCGTGCAGCAATATCTGCGTTCCGCGCCGCACCATCATGGCCCTGTCCGATTGCCGGCCATCGATTAACGGATTGTTATTGTAAACGCTCAAAATCGTCATGGATAACCATCGCCGAGCCGGGTGTGTTGTTGCAAAAAAACCATGCGCTTTTAATTTGCGCGGCAGACGGATTCCTCGCGCCGAAGCAGTCTTGCAAAGCGCAAGTTAATCGAAAATAAACCATAATCAACGATGGTCGAAAGACTGTTCTCCTCGCCCGAAAACTTCAAGAGTTATCTATGCGCATCCGCAACGCATTCCCTGTATTTGGCCTGCTGACGACACTCGCACTGGCCGGCTGCTCCACCAATTCCGAAAGCGCATCCGTCGACGACAAGGGCGCAGGCCCGACGGTACAGACAGCTCAAATCTTCAACGACGCCTATGGCGTGACGAAGGATGCCGGATACTCCCTGCCGGCGATCCCGATCGACAGGGTCAAGCCGCAGTTCCGCCGCCAGGTCGTCAGCTACCAGACCACCGAGCGTCCAGGCACCATCATCGTCAACACGCGCGAGCGCTTCCTCTATTACATCCTGCCGAACGGCAAGGCGATGCGCTACGGCATCGGCGTCGGCAAGCAGGGCTTCGCATGGGCCGGCACTGCCTATGTCGCCTGGAAACAGGAATGGCCGACCTGGCACCCGCCGAAGGAAATGGCTGAACGCCGCCCCGACGTCGCCAAATACGTCGAGGAGGGCATGGGCCCCGGTCTCAGCAATCCGCTCGGCGCGCGCGCCATGTATCTCTTCAACGACGACGGCAAGGACACCCTGTTCCGCCTGCACGGCACGCCGGAATGGGCTTCGATCGGCACCGCCGCTTCCTCGGGCTGCATTCGCCTGATGAACCAGGACGTCATCGACCTCTACAGCCGCGTCCGCCCCGGCAAGGGGACCTCCAAGGTCATCGTCATCCAGTAGGCTAGATATCGAATTCGGTATAAAAAAGGCCGCCGGACTATCGTCCCGGCGGCCTTTTTGTATTCTCGGTTACACCGATTGTTTCGCCTTGAGCTCGAGGCGGCGGCGGTGAAGCACCGGTTCGGTATAGCCGTTCGGTTGCTCCCTGCCCTTAAGGACGAGATCGAGCGCGGCCTGGAAGGCGATCGAATCATCGAAATTGCCGGCCATCGGCCGGTAGGCTGGATCGGATTGGTTCTGTCGGTCGACGACGGCAGCCATGCGTTTCATCGTTTCGACGATCTGAGCTTCGGTGACGACTTGGTGATGCAGCCAATTCGCCATGTGCTGGGCCGAAATGCGCAAGGTGGCGCGATCCTCCATCAGGCCGATATTGTTGATATCAGGCACTTTCGAGCAGCCGACGCCCTGATCGATCCAGCGCACGACATAACCAAGGATACCCTGGGCATTGTTGTCGAGTTCCCGCTGGATTTCCTCGGGAGTCCAGTTCGGCCGCACCGCAACCGGCACGGAGAGAATGTCGGAAAGCTTGGCGCGAGCCCGGTCCTTCAGCCCCTGCTGAACCCGAGCGACGTTGACGCGGTGATAATGGGTGGCATGCAGGGTTGCGGCCGTCGGTGACGGCACCCAGGCGGTGTTGGCGCCGGCCTTCGGATGGGCGATCTTCTGTTCCAGCATCGCCGCCATCAGATCCGGCATCGCCCACATGCCTTTGCCGATCTGGGCGTGGCCGGAAAGGCCGCATTCCAGACCGATGTCAACGTTCCAGTTCTCATAGGCCGATATCCACGCTGCCTGGCGCATATCGCCCTTGCGAATCATCGGACCGGCTTCCATCGAAGTATGGATCTCGTCGCCGGTGCGGTCGAGGAAACCGGTGTTGATGAAGACGACGCGCTCGCGGGCGGCACGAATGCACTCCTTGAGATTGACCGTCGTGCGCCGCTCCTCGTCCATGATGCCCATCTTGATGGTGTTGCGCGCCATGCCGAGCGCGTCTTCGACCCGGGAGAAAATCTCGACGGCGAAGGCGACCTCTTCTGGCCCATGCATCTTCGGCTTCACCACATACATGGAGCCGGTGCGGGAATTCTTCTTCCGGCCGGCGGGACCGATATCGTAAAGCGCGATCAGAGCAGTGATGATGGCATCCATGATGCCCTCGGGCACTTCGTTGCCGTCCTTGTCGAGGATCGCGGGATTGGTCATCAGGTGGCCAACATTGCGCACCAGCATCAACGAACGGCGATGCACCTCGAACGAAGCGCCGTCCGGGCCGGTATAGTCCAGATCCGGGTTGAGCTTGCGGATGAAGGTCGTTCCGCCCTTTGCCACCTCTTCCTGCAGATCGCCCTTCATCAAGCCGAGCCAGTTGCGATAGACGATCACCTTGTCTTCGGCGTCGACGGCTGCAATCGAATCCTCGCAGTCCATGATCGTGGTGATCGCCGATTCCAGCCAGACATCGGAAATATGGGCCGGATCGGCCTTACCGATCGCCGTCGTCGGGTCGATGACGATATCGATATGAATGCCGTTGTTCTTCAGGAGAATATGGCTCGGCGTGGTGGCATCGCCGCGATAGCCGGCAAAATGCCGGCCGTCTCTGAGCATTGTCTGCTCGCCGTCCACCGATCTGACGACGAGCATTCCGTCCTTGACGGCGAAGCTGCCGACATCCTTCCAGCTGCCGTCCTGCAGCGGCGTCGCCGTATCGAGGAAATCTCGCACCCAGGCGATGACCTTTTCGCCGCGCTTCGGATTATACCCCTTACCCTTCTCGGCGCCGTCGCTCTCGGGAATGGCGTCGGTGCCATAAAGCGCATCATAGAGCGAGCCCCAGCGAGCGTTGGCGGCGTTCAAAGCGTAGCGGGCATTCATCACGGGAACGACGAGCTGCGGACCGGCGATCGAGGCGATCTCGGGATCGACGTTTTCGGTCGAGACCTGGAAGTCCGATCCTTCCGGCAGGAGGTAGCCGATGCTGCGTAGAAAGGATTGATAGTCGTCCATATCCGACGGGGCGCCATGCTGGCGATACCAGTCATCAATCTTCGTCTGCAGCTCGTCGCGTTTGGCCAGCAGTGCGCGATTGCGCGGGGCGAGATCGTGAACGATCGCCGAAAAATCGGCAAAGAACCTGTCCACATCGATCGCCAGACCCGGCAGAACCTCCTGCGTCAGGAAATCGTGGAGGACGGTTTCGATGGCAAGACCGTTCTTATCAATGCGGCTCATGCGATATTCTCCCTGGCAGCGCCTGTGAATGCTGCCACTTTGCCCGGCTTTCATTCACAGTCAATTCCGCAATAGTTCGAAAGATTTATGCCGTTCCGGAAATTATGCGCGACGTCACGCGCATGGGAAGCCCGTTCTGCGGCTGAGTCGTCAGCTTCTGCACCGGCCAAGGATTGGTGGTTGCCGTCTGATCGAAACGGAAACGGCGCATCATCACGGCCAGTGCGATCACCGCCTCCTGCAACGCGAAGGTCGCGCCGATGCAGACGCGCGGGCCGGCGCCGAACGGCAGAAACTGAAACCGGCCGATGCTGCCGCGGTTTTCCGGCAGGAAGCGCTCCGGCATATAGGCGCGCGGCTTTTCCCAATAAAGTTCGTGGCGATGCAGCGTCCACGGCATGATCAGCACGGTAATATCCGCTGGTATTTCGACCTTTTCGCCCTTGGCATTCATCCAGACGTCATCGGCTATGGCGGCGCGATTGATCGAAGGAGCCGGCGGGTAAAGTCTGAGGGCCTCTTCGAAGGCCGCGCGCGTCACCGGCATCAGATCCAGCCATTCTACTGGTTCGGCTCCAGTCGCCAAGACGACATCGATCTCCGTCTCCATCGCTTCACGAATATGCGGGCTGTTGGCCACACAATAAAGTGTCCAGGCAAGCGCACGCGCCGTCGTCTCGTGGCCGGCTCCAATGAAAGTCAGGATATTGTCCTCGATCTCCCCCTTGGTCAGGCCATCCGGACCTGCCTGTTCCAGGAGCAGCGTCAGAAAATCCTCCGGTGCGGCGGCGCGATCGGCCTTCATCTTCGCCAGACGCACATCCATGGTATCGCGGACGATAGCCCTGAATTTTTCCAGCACCTTCTGACCGCCGATACGGGTCAGGCGTGGCACCCAGGAGGGCGCGCGCAGCAGGTCCATCGGGTCGACGCGGCCCATCCGGTGGAGAAGCTGGTTGACGTCGTCGGCGAAATGGCCGCTCGACGAGATGATTTCGCCGGAGAAGAGCGTTTCGGCAAGGATAGCAAAGGTCAAATCGGTCATGTCGGTGGCAATGTCG
The DNA here is from genome assembly GCF_051124255.1 of Rhizobium sp. YTUHZ045. Lineage (NCBI taxonomy): Bacteria > Pseudomonadati > Pseudomonadota > Alphaproteobacteria > Hyphomicrobiales > Rhizobiaceae > Rhizobium > Rhizobium sp. YTUHZ045. The sequence continues at coordinate 4,194,450 of NZ_CP101432.1, read as the reverse complement.
AAAATTTGACCAGCCGCCTCGCCGTTCTCGTATTTGCGGACGAAATCTTCCGATTGCCGCAGCATCTGCCCGGCAAAGCCCTTGGCGTGGCGCGGCGTGAAAACTGGCGCGACCGCCTTTCGAGATCGCTTCCAGACCTGGCCTTCCGCCGTCAACAACCCGTCACGCAAGATTGGCCGCAGCACCAGCTGGCGAATGTCGGACATGCGGTAATTGGCGGCATTGTCGACCAGCACGTGCTTGATCAAGCCGGGATCGTTGACGATGAGGGTGTGTTGCCCAAAGAAACTCGTCTTGATCCAGGGTAGCGTATAGGAGGGCTCGCCCCAGAGTTCGAGCGGGTTGCGCAGGATGATTCGGATGATATCCAGCCGGCTCGGCGGCACAGTGCGCGGCAGCGGTGCCGGCGGAACGAAGGGATCCGGACGCATGTCCATCGTCAAAGCCTTTCGGGGAAGAGCGACGCCTTCCCGGCAAGCTTGAAGCTAGAGCAGGCCCTTGAGTTCGTCCAGCTTGTCGTTAATCAGCCAGCCGTAATAATTCTCTTCAGGCCAAACGGTCGCACCGGAAGAGCGGTTTTTCGCCGCAAGGGCTGTGGCACGCTGGCGGGAATTGCCGACATTATACAGCGTCGCCGTCAGGCCGGGATTGCCCGAGATATCCATGCCGGCAATCTCCTTGTAGTCGTCGATCGACCGGCGGATCGAGGCCGCGACGAAGGCGAGCGAGATATCTGGATCCATGATCGCCTTATAGACGTCGCCGGCATTCTTCTCGTTCAGCTTCGGATAGCCGGAGACGCGGCTGACGAGATCGGAGAGCATCAACGCCGTCAGCGGATTGACCTGACCGAGGCCGAAGGTCTGGCCGGCATAGAAAGGCTGAAAGAAGACCGCACTGAAGCGGTTGTTGGGGAAGCTCTCGCCACCCACGGTCTTGCCGCGGAAATCGCTTTCCCAGACATCTTCCCGGCAGGACCAGAGCGTGTAGGAATCACTCTTGCCCTTGCACTGCGCAAATTGCGGCCGCGCCACGAAATCGTCGACGTTTTCGCCGTCATAGGCGAAGCGGAAACTTTCCCCGGCATAGGAAGCGGCTTTGACATAATAGGCCTGCAGCCTGTCGTAAGCGTCGACATTATAGGTATGTTCGCCAACGATCGCGCCGACGACATGGATGGGATTGATGCCGTAAGCGCTGGAGACCTTGCGGATCTTGGCCATCAGCTCGCGATCGGTCGCAAGAAGCTCATGGACCTTCTCATACTTCAGATCGAAGCTGCTCTTGGTGCCCTTGGTGCGGCGGACGGACGCGCCGGGAATATCGGGCTGCTCAGCGTGGCGATTGCCGGCCGGCACCGTCTGCATGGCGAAGGCCGGCGCCGAATTCACCAGGGCAACGGCAATCAAAAGGCTTGTCAAAAGGCGTCGCACGATCCGCTATCCCGTCCGTTCATCGTCCTGTTCGCGATGCGGCTGACTGGACCAGAATCTTGGCCGAATAAAGCCGTAGCGGAAAACAAAACGGGCCTTCACTAAAAAGGAAAAGGCCCGCTGTCGATAGTCGAAGTCAACAGAATGCGGCATTCACATCGGTAAAGCCACGAGCCGGTGCGCCGATATCACAGAATGAAGCGTGACAGGTCGGTATTCTGCGCGAGATCGCCGACATGTTCGCGCACATAGGCTGCATCGATCGTGATGGCTGCCCCTGCCCGATCCGGCGCATTGTAGGAAATATCGTCCAGAACCCGCTCCATCACCGTCTGCAGACGGCGCGCACCGATATTCTCGACCGAGGAGTTCAAATGCACGGCGACATCGGCCAGCGCGTCGATCGCGTCCTCGGTGAAATCAAGGTTCAGATTTTCGGTTTCCATCAGCGCCCGGTACTGGCGGATGAGGCTCGCTTCGGTCTCTGTCAGGATGCGGCGGAAATCCTCCTTGTTCAGCGGGCGCAGCTCGACGCGGATCGGCAGGCGGCCCTGCAGCTCCGGCAAAAGATCCGACGGTTTGGAGACATGGAAGGCGCCAGAGGCGATGAAGAGGATATGGTCCGTCTTCACAGGCCCGTATTTGGTCGAGACCGTCGTGCCTTCGACGAGCGGCAGCAGGTCGCGCTGGACACCTTCGCGTGAAACGCCGGCGCCCATGCCGCCGTCGCGGGCGGCGATCTTGTCAATCTCGTCGAGGAAGACGATGCCGTCATTTTCGGTAGAGCGGACGGCCTCGCGCTGGATCACCTCGTTGTCGATCAGCTTGTCGGATTCATCGCGAATCAGATCCGTATAGGAAGCCTTGACCGTCGTGCGCACCTTCTTAGTGCGTCCGCCCATTGCCTTGCCGAACATTTCCGACAGGTTGAGCACGCCGATATTGGCGCCCGGCATGCCGGGTATTTCGAAGCCGCCCATGCCGGAGCCGGCATCGGCCACCTCGATATCGATTTCCTTGTCGTCGAGCTCACCGTCTCTGAGCTTCTTGCGGAAACTTTCGCGGGTGGCGGGCGAAGCGGTGGTGCCGACCAGCGCATCGAGCACCCGCTCCTCGGCGCTGACATGCGCCTTGGCCTGCACCTCGGCCCGCTTCTTCTCGCGCACCAGGCCGATACCGACCTCGACCAGATCGCGGATGATCTGCTCGACATCACGGCCGACATAGCCGACTTCGGTGAACTTCGTGGCTTCGACCTTGATGAAGGGCGCGCCGGCGAGTTTTGCCAGGCGGCGGGAAATCTCCGTTTTACCGACACCGGTCGGACCGATCATCAGGATGTTTTTCGGCATGACTTCGTCGCGCAGGCTCGGGTCGAGCTGCTGGCGACGCCAGCGGTTGCGCAGCGCAATCGCGACGGCGCGTTTGGCATCATGCTGGCCGATGATGTAGCGATCGAGTTCGGAAACGATCTCGCGGGGGGAAAAGGTCGTCATTGCGTATCATTCTCCTGGCGGTCCGGAGCCATCAACGCCCGGCCGAAATTCATCGTTGTCGCGCCGCGACGGGTCAGCCGCGGCAGCAGCCGGAAGGCCGGAATTCAGCTTTCGACGTCCAGCAATTCGACCACGATATTGTGGTTGGTGTAGACGCAGATGTCGGCGGCGATATCGAGGGCGCGCCGGGCGATCTCTTCGGCCGATTTGTCGGTATCCATCAGCGCTCGGGCGGCGGCGAAGGCAAAATTGCCGCCAGAACCGATCGCCGTCGTGCCATGTTCGGGCTCCAGAACATCGCCATTGCCGGTGATTGCCAAGGTGATCGACTTGTCGGCGACGAGCATCATGGCTTCGAGATTACGCAGGTATTTGTCGGTGCGCCAGTCCTTGGCGAGCTCGACGGCGGCGCGCATCAGCTGACCGGGATATTGTTCCAGCTTCTTTTCAAGCCTTTCGAGCAGGGTGAAGGCGTCGGCCGTGGCGCCGGCGAAACCGGCGATGACCTCGCCCTTGCCGATGCGCCGGACCTTGCGGGCATTGCCCTTCATCACGGTCTGGCCGAGGCTCACCTGGCCATCGCCCGCCATCACCACCTTGCCGCCTTTTCGAACTGTAATGATTGTTGTCATAAAACACCTGTCTGCCCATGAGCCGGGCCTTTACATGAGACCGCAAACCGGTCCTTGTTGAACCCTATGTAAGCCGGCCGGAGCCGATTGCAAATGGGCGAGCTTTTCTCCTGCCCGGCTTCTGGATATTTGCCGATGCGCCTGATAAGGAACGGCCTTATTCCGATGGAGGGCCAGATGGCCGAGACCGCAGCAAGCCGTACCGGAAGCGTTGCCCGCAAGACCAACGAGACGTCGATTTCAGTTTCCGTTAATCTCGACGGCACCGGCAAATCGAAGATTTCGACCGGCGTCGGCTTCTTCGACCATATGCTCGATCAACTTTCGCGGCATTCGCTCATCGACATGGAAATCGAAGCCAAGGGTGACCTGCATATCGATGATCATCACACGGTCGAGGATACCGGTATTGCGATCGGCCAGGCGATCTCGAAGGCGCTCGGCGACCGCCGGGGCATCACACGCTACGCTTCGATCGATCTCGCTATGGACGAGACGATGACCAAGGCGGCGGTCGATCTTTCCGGCCGGCCCTTCCTCGTCTGGAATGTCGCCTTCAGCGCGCCGAAGATCGGCACCTTCGACACGGAACTCGTGCGCGAATTCTTCCAGGCGCTCGCCCAGAACGCCGGCATCACCTTGCATATTCTCAATCATTATGGCGCCAACAACCACCATATTGCCGAGACATGCTTCAAGGCGGTCGCGCGCGCATTGCGCACGGCGACAGAGATCGATGCGAGACAGGCGGGCCGTGTTCCCTCGACGAAGGGCACGCTCGTCTGAGCCCCTCAGGGAGCGGCGACAATGACCTCCAGCTATATTTTCCTGACACCGCCCGGCGCGAACCCAGCGACCGATGAGGTGCGCACTATTCGCGACGGCTTCACCTGGCTCGGCTTCCTGTTTCCATGGGTTTGGCTGCTGGTGCACCGGCTATGGCTGCATGCGGCCGCGGCGTTTCTCCTGCAGGGAATCGGCGGCGCACTGATGGACGAACCCGGTCTGGGGCCGGCGGGCGCGGCGATCATGCTGGGCGTGAATATAGTGGTCGGTCTCGAAGGCCAGAACTTTCGCATCCGCCATCTTGCCGCCAAGGGCTGGAACGAGGACGCCCTCATTGCAGCCGACAAGCTCGATATTGCCGAGCAGGTCTATTTTGCGGACAAGACAGTCCCTGCGAGCAGTGACGATACGGTCGCACCGGACTGGCAGAACAAGCCCGGTGCAAACAGCCTGCGCGGCCAAGCGACATCGCTTGATCTCTTTGGTTTTGATGGAGGACGCTGACGATGCGCGTCGCGATTATCGACTATGGCTCCGGCAACCTTCGTTCGGCCACCAAGGCTTTCGAACGTGCCGCGCGCGAGGCGGGCATCAATGCCCATATCGATCTCACCGATAAGGCGGAGGACGTTGCTGCGGCCGATCGCATCGTGCTGCCCGGCGTCGGCGCATACGCCGATTGCCGGCGCGGACTGGAAGCCGTGCCCGGCATGAACGAAGTGCTGATCGAGGCTGTCGAGAACAAGGCGCGGCCTTTCCTCGGCATCTGCGTCGGCATGCAACTGATGTCCTCGCGCGGTCTGGAGAAGACCGTGACACACGGCTTCGGCTGGATTCCAGGCGACGTCATCGAGATGACGCCTGACGATCCCGCCTTGAAGATTCCGCAGATCGGCTGGAACACGCTCGACCTGAAGCGCGAGCATCCGCTCTTCGACGGCATTCCCACCGGGCCGCAGGGGCTGCATGCCTATTTCGTCCATTCCTACCATCTTGCCGCCGAAAATGCCGAGGATGTCATTGCGACCGTCGATTATGGCAGGCCGATGACCGCCCTCGTCGGGCGCGACAACATGGTGGGGGCCCAGTTTCACCCGGAAAAGAGCCAGAAGCTTGGCCTCGCCCTGATCGCCAATTTCCTGCGCTGGAACCCGTAATACCTCCGCCTTATTTCCTCTTTATGAAAAGAGCGGAACAGGAGTGCGCTCGATGCCGGCTTCGCGGAAATCAGGCAAGGTGTTCTACATGCTGAGACCCTCCAGAGAGGGTCTGCCTCCCTTCTCGGACATCCGGCTTCCCGACGGGACGATCATTCGCCGTGTCGACGAAGCCCTCCATAGAAAAGCGCTTTCCAATGCGGCCAAGGCATTGAAAGAAAGGCCGGACCGATGATCCATGAATTTCTTGCCGGCAACGAGAATTCGCAGCTGCGCGCCAATGGGATCAATGCCGGCGATATCACCGAAGCCGTGCTGGAATTCTATATCGAAGGCGAAGACGATCTGATCGGCCTGCTTGCCTACGCCCTTTACGAGCGGCAGAAGCGCGATTTCGTCGTCAGCTATCGAAAGCGGAATGCCGGCCGTTCGCCCAATGAGGCCGAGCTTGCCGCAGTTTCCAGCAATTATCTCTCCACTGACCTGCGCAATACGCTGCGCGATCGCGCCTCGCAGATTCTTTCGAGCTATGCCGAGACCTATGTGGAAGCGATGGAGCCTGAGATCCGGCTCGCCGCCGTCAACAGCGACGCCCTGCGGCGGGTGCGGGAGATCGAGAAATCGGTGAAGAAGCGCCTCGGTTTCTGGCGCCAGGTGCGTGCGGGCTTCATCGCCATCCTTCTGCTTCTGCTGCTTTTGAGCGCGGCCGCCATTGCCGCTGTCTTTTTCCGCTCGGATATCGTAGATGCGTGGAATGCGCTGATGGCAGCGATCACTCTACGGACGTAAGACGACATGATCCTTTTTCCCGCGATCGATCTGAAGGGCGGCCAATGCGTTCGCCTGAAGCTCGGCGACATGCAACAGGCGACGGTTTACAACACCGATCCCGCCGCCCAGGCGAAGTCCTTCGAAGACCAGGGTTTCGAATGGCTGCACGTGGTCGATCTCGATGGCGCCTTCGCGGGACATTCGGCCAATGGCGACGCCATCGAGGCGATCCTGAAGGCGACAAAAAATCCGGTGCAGCTCGGCGGCGGCATCCGCACCCTCGACCACATCGAAGCCTGGCTGTCGCGCGGCTTGCGGCGGGTCATCCTCGGTACTATCGCGGTCAGAAATCCGGCTCTGGTGATCGAGGCTTGCCGCAAGTTTCCGGGCCGCGTCGCTGTCGGCATCGATGCCAAGGGCGGCAAGGTGGCCGTCGAGGGTTGGGCTGAAGCTTCCGAACTCGGCATCATCGAGCTCGCCCGGAAATTCGAGGGCGCCGGCGTTGCGGCGATCATCTACACCGATATCGACCGCGACGGCATTCTGACCGGCATCAACTGGAGCTCGACACTGGAACTCGCCGATGCCGTCTCCATTCCTGTTATCGCTTCGGGCGGCCTTGCCTCTATCGAAGATATCAAGCGCATGCTGCAGCCCGACGCGCAGAAGCTGGAAGGGGCGATTTCAGGCCGGGCGCTTTACGACGGCCGCATCGACCCCCAGGAAGCGCTGGCGCTGATCAAGGCCAACAAGGCCAAGGAGACTGCCTAATGACCCTCAAGGCTCGTGTCATTCCCTGCCTCGACGTCAAGGACGGCCGTGTCGTCAAGGGCGTCAATTTTCTCAATCTGGTCGATGCCGGCGATCCGGTCGAAGCGGCGAAGGCCTATGACGCGGCCGGCGCCGACGAGCTCTGCTTCCTCGACATCACCGCATCCTCGGACAATCGCGAGACGATTTTCGATGTCGTGGCGCGCACGGCCGAGCAATGTTTCATGCCGTTGACCGTCGGCGGCGGGGTCAGAACCATTGCCGACATCCGCAAGCTCCTGCTGTGCGGCGCCGACAAGGTGTCGATCAACTCGGCAGCTGTCAGCAATCCTGATTTCGTCGCCGAGGCGGCCGATAAGTTCGGCGACCAGTGCATCGTCGTCTCGATCGACGCCAAGCGCAGGCGCACGCAAGCGGTCGGCGGCGACAATCTCAGCGCCTGGGAAATCTATACGCATGGCGGCCGCAACGCGACCGGCATCGATGCCATCGAATTCGCGCAGAAGATGGTGGCGCGCGGGGCCGGCGAACTGCTGGTCACCTCCATGGACCGTGACGGCACCAAGGTCGGCTACGACCTGGAGCTGACGCGGACGATCGCCGATGCGGTGCGTGTGCCGGTCATCGCATCCGGCGGCGTCGGCGACCTCGACGATCTCGTCGCCGGGGTGAAGGAGGGCCATGCCAATGCCGTGCTGGCCGCATCGATCTTCCACTTCGGCACCTATACCGTTGGCGAGGCAAAACACTATATGTCGAAGTGCGGCATCGACATGCGTCTCGACTGAAGCCTGAGAACGAACAATGAGCAGATTTTCCCTTTCCGACCTCGAACGCATCGTCGAAGAGCGATCGAAAGCCTCACCGGAGCAGTCCTGGACAGCCAAACTCGTGGCCGCCGGCCAGCCTAAAGCGGCGAAGAAGCTCGGCGAAGAGGCAATCGAAGCGGTGATGGCGGCGGTGACGGGCGATCGCGACAATCTGACCTATGAGGCGGCCGATGTGCTCTATCACTTATTGGTCGTATTGAAGATTGCTGAAATACCGCTAGAGAATGTCATGGCCGAACTCGAGCGCAGAACCGCGCAGTCCGGTCTCAAGGAAAAGGCCAGCCGGCAGAGTTCATGAGTATCGCGACTGAGATTATCGGGGTGCCGGAGATATTGGATCACTTCCAGTCTGAATCCTATTCGCCCTACCATTTCTTCTCTTCCGAGCAATGGGCGAAATTCCGCGCCGACACGCCGCTGACGCTCACCGGTGACGAGGTCAAGCGGCTGCGCTCAATGGGCGACCCGATCGATCTCGACGAGGTCCGGCGCATCTACCTCTCGCTGTCGCGCCTGCTCTCGTCGCATGTCGAATCTTCGCAGATGCTGTTCGACCAACGCAACCGCTTCCTCAGCATGTCGGATGTAACGAAGACGCCTTTCGTCATTGGCATCGCCGGCTCGGTCGCTGTGGGAAAATCGACCACAGCCCGTATCCTGAAGGAGCTCCTGGGCCGCTGGCCTTCCAGCCCGAAGGTCGATCTCATCACGACAGACGGCTTCCTCCACCCGAATGCGGTGCTGCAGCGGGAAAAGCTGATGCAACGCAAGGGTTTCCCGGAAAGCTACGATACTGGCGCGATCCTGCGCTTCCTCTCGGCGATCAAGGCCGGGCGGCCCGATGTGAAGGCGCCGTGTTATTCGCATCTCGTCTATGACGTGCTGCCGGACGAATACAAGATCGTCGACCGGCCCGACATTCTGATCTTCGAAGGCATCAACGTGCTGCAATCGCGCAACCTGCCAGCCGACGGCAAGATCGTGCCGATGGTGTCCGACTTCTTCGACTTCTCGATCTATATCGATGCCGCGGAAGACCAGATCCACAACTGGTACGTGACGCGCTTCATGCGGCTGCGGGAAACCGCCTTCCGCGATCCGAACTCCTATTTCCATCGCTACGCCTCGATCACCGATGGGGAAGCGCTCGAAATCGCCGAAGATCTCTGGGCGAACATCAACCTGAAGAACCTGCGCCAGAACATCCTGCCGACGCGGCCGCGAGCCGATCTCATCCTGAAAAAGGGCAAGGATCATCTGATCGAACAGGTCGCGCTCAGAAAACTATAGCAGACGATCAAATTTCACGGACGAACGCGGCGCAGCGTCAGATTGATGCGGCCGCCGTTTCTCAACAGCGTCGATGTCGCGGGGTAGATGCGGTCGACGCCATGATAACAAAGCCTCCCCTCGCCGCCCAGCACGACCAAATCACCGCTCGCAAGCTTGAAGGACAGCGTGCGATCATTGCGGTTGAGGCCGCCGATGCGGAAGAGGCAGCTGTTGCCGAGCGAGATCGAGACGACCGGCGCCTGCAGATCCTGCTCGTCCTTGTCCTGATGCAGGCCCATGCGGGCGTCGTCGGAATAGAAATTGACGAGGCAGGCCTCCGGTGGCTTCTCACAGCCGGAAACCTCATTCCAGATATCGAGCAAAGGCGCCGGCATCTCAGGCCAGGGCCGGCCGGTTGCCGGGTGCGTCGGCTGATAGCGATAGCCGCGCTCCTTGTCCGTCACCCATCCGAGCGGCCCGCAATTGGTCATCCTGACCGACATCGGTTTGCCGGTGCCGGGCATGACGGGCACATAGAGCGGCGCTTCGGCGACGACGGCACGGATCACCTCGACCAATTCCGCCTGGCGCGCCCGGTCGAGATAGCCGGGCAGATGGCGGATGCCGTTCAGAAGCTCGGGCATGTCATTCGCCGCCGCCGGGGCGGCCCCGCATTTTCTTGACTTCCGAGCGGCCGGATTTTTCCTTCAGGCGGCGTTCGACCGAACCCTTGGTCGGCTTGGTCTTCTTGCGCGGCGGCGGCGGCGGCTTGGCCGCCTCCAGAATCAGTTCCTTCAGCCGCTCGCGCGCATCCTCGCGGTTGCGGTCCTGGCTGCGAAAGCGGCTCGCCTCGATCATCAGCACGCCCTCCTTCGACATGCGTCGGCCGGCGAGCTTGATCGCATTGGCTTTGACGCGATCATTGAGGGAAGGCGAATTCGCGATGTTGAAGAACAGCTGGACCGCGGTCGAAACCTTGTTGACGTTCTGCCCGCCGGGACCGCCCGCGAGGACGAACTGTTCAGTCAGTTCCCATCCCGCGATGGTGATCCTGTCGTCGATATAGAGTGCGTCGCTGGCCATGCGGCGTTCTATCTCATATCGGCCGCCAATTGAAAATATCGGCCGTTAAAGAGAAAACCCGGCAATCCTGCGATGCCGGGTTTCACGTGAATCAGAGATTCTGTTTAGCGCAATTCCCGGCAAAAGCGCTTCGCGCTTTGCCTGGCAAAACCGCTGCACACTTTTGCTGGAATTGCTTGCGCTTCTTATTCGGCTGCGACCTTCACGCCGGGAGCCGCATCGCGGACGCCGCCATCGACGTGGTTCTCGAACTTCGCGAAGTTGGCGATGAACATCGAGACCAGCTTTTCGGCCTGCGCGTCATAGGCCGCCTTATCGGCCCAGGTCGAGCGGGGATCGAGAATGCCGCCGTCGACGCCATCGACGGAAACCGGCACGGCAAAGCCGAAATTCGCGTCCGTGCGGAATTCGACCTTTCCGAGTTTGCCGCTGAGCGCGGCAGCGAGAAGAGCGCGCGTCGCCTTGATCGGCATGCGCTTGCCGGTGCCGTAGGCGCCGCCTGTCCAGCCGGTGTTAACGAGCCAGCACTCGACGCCGTGGCGGCTGATCAGCTCCTTGAGCAGGTTGCCGTATTCGGCCGGATGACGCGGCATGAAGGGCGCGCCGAAACAGGTGGAGAAGGTCGCTTCCGGCTCGACGACACCTTTTTCGGTGCCGGCCACCTTGGCGGTGTAGCCGGAGAGGAAGTGATACATCGCCTGATCGGGCGTCAGCCGCGCGATCGGCGGCATGACGCCGAAGGCATCGGCGGTCAGCATGATGATCGTCTTCGGATGCCCGGCCCGGCCGGTTTCCGAGGCATTCGGAATGAAATGCATCGGGTAGGCGCAACGGGTGTTTTCAGTCAGCGAACCGTCATCGAAATCGGGCTCGCGATTTTCGTTGAGGACGACGTTTTCGAGCACGGTGCCGAAACGCTGCGTCGTTGCGTAGATTTCCGGCTCGGCCTCGGCCGAGAGGCGGATGGTCTTGGCGTAGCAGCCGCCTTCGAAGTTGAAGATGCCGTTTTCGCTCCAGCCATGTTCGTCGTCACCGATCAGCGTGCGGGCCGGATCGGCCGAAAGCGTCGTTTTGCCGGTGCCGGAAAGACCGAAGAAGACCGCCGCGTCACCGTCCGGGCCGACGTTGGCCGAGCAGTGCATCGGCATGACACCCTTGGCCGGCAGCAGGTAGTTGAGCACGGTGAAGACCGACTTCTTCATTTCGCCGGCATAGGAGGTGCCGCCGATGAGAACGAGACCGTTGGTGAGATCGCAGGCGATCACCGTTTCCGAACGGCAGCCGTGGCGGGCCGGATCGGCCTTGAAGCTCGGCAGATCGATGATCGTCAGCTTGGGCACGAAGGTCGGCAGCGCCGCCGCCTCGGGGCGGATCAGCAGATTGCGGATGAACAGCGAATGCCAGGCGAATTCGGTGATGACACGGGTCGGCAGGGCATGGCCTTCCTCGGCACCGCCAACAAGATCCTGAGCGAACAGCTCCTTGCCGGCTGCATGCGCCAGCATGTCGTCGCGCAGCAGGGCAAAATGCTCCGGCGAGAGCGGCTTGTTGTTGTCCCACCAGATTTGACCATCGGTATTGGCGTCGCAAACGATGAATTTGTCGCGCGGCGAACGGCCCGTATGCTGACCGGTGAGGGCCCGAAGCGCGCCCTGAGCGGTCAGTTCGGCTTCACCCCGGCGGATCGCTTCTTCATAGAGCGCTGCGGCGGAAAAGTTATAGCGGACGCTGGCTGCGCCGCCCAATCCAACCGTTGCAAGCTCCGTTGCCGGGTTATGAACTCCGAACTTTTCCATGGCTAGTTCCCTTTGCTCAGGCTCGTTGCCGTTAAAACTAACCGGGAAAATACGGGGAGACATTTTAAAAGACAAGAGACAAAAATCAAGAAAATATAGTAATATCAATTAATTAATCGATTTAAATTTGTTTCAGTCTTTTTAAATCGTTTGAAGAGACAACGTTGAAAGATTTCCGGCCACAACTTACGAGTGCCGCCGATTTTAGCGACAATCTTCCCCTTTATCTTTGCCACAATTTGTTCCACCTTTATCCTCCATAAGCGCATCCGGTCATTGAGACCGCCTGGGGACGACCAAAATCCGGGAGATTGCGCACTGATGACGGAGACCAACACCATGCCGACAATCGCGCTCGTTGACGACGACCGCAACATCCTCACCTCGGTGTCGATCGCACTGGAGGCCGAAGGATATAAGGTCGAGACCTATACGGACGGTGCTTCGGCGCTCGACGGCCTTCTGGCGCGACCGCCGCAGCTGGCGATCTTCGACATCAAGATGCCGCGAATGGACGGCATGGAGCTGCTGCGCCGCCTGCGGCAGAAATCGGATATTCCGGTCATCTTCCTCACCTCCAAGGATGAGGAGATCGACGAGTTGTTCGGCCTGAAGATGGGCGCGGACGATTTCATCACCAAGCCGTTTTCGCAGCGCCTGCTGGTGGAGCGCGTCCGCGCCGTCCTGCGTCGCGCCTCCAGCCGCGAAGCCGCGGCCGCCGGCGGCACAAGCCCCGGCGCTGCGCCGAAAGCCGGAGCGGTGCAGCAGGCCCGCTCGCTCGAGCGCGGACAGCTGGTCATGGACCAGGAGCGCCATACCTGCACCTGGAAGGGCGAGGCCGTGACACTGACGGTGACGGAGTTCCTGATCCTGCATTCGCTGGCGCAGCGCCCCGGTGTCGTGAAAAGCCGCGACGCGCTGATGGATGCGGCCTATGATGAACAGGTCTATGTCGACGACCGGACGATCGACAGCCACATCAAGCGGCTGCGCAAGAAATTCAAGATGGTCGACACCGACTTTGATATGATTGAAACGCTCTACGGAGTGGGATACCGCTTCCGCGAAGCAGCTTGAGCCCGAGCGGCACAGCTGGAAATATTGAAGGTTGCCGGCCAGTTTATCGGGCCCAACCTTTCGAAAGGGCCTATCATTGGCACAGTTGGTGCAGGAAAGGGATTTGGACGACGCGGAGGGCGTGAGCACCCGTCGCGTCCGAGGCCGCCGTTGGTCGCATCCCTTTACGCTGATCCGCCGCATCTTCGGCAATGCGGTGTTTTCGAGCCTGACGCGGCGCATCCTGTTCTTCAATCTCGTCGCGCTGGTGGTGCTCGTCGGCGGCATTCTCTATCTCAACCAGTTTCGCGAAGGCTTGATCGACGCCCGCGCCGAAAGCCTGTTGACGCAGGGTGAAATCATCGCCGGCGCCGTTTCGGCTTCCGCGTCGGTCGATACGAACTCGATCACCATCGATCCGCAAAAGCTGCTCGAACTACAGGCCGGCCAGAGCATCACCCCAGTGCCGAACGACGAGGACCTGGAATTTCCGATCGACCCCGAGAAGGTCGCTCCCGTCTTGCGTCGGCTGATCTCGCCTACGCGCACACGCGCGCGCATCTTCGATGCCGACGCCAATCTGCTGCTCGATTCGCGTCACCTCTATTCGCGCGGTCAGGTGCTGCGCTTCGACCTGCCGCCGGTCGAGGAAGAGAAGCAGACCTGGAGCGATTGGTTCGCGACGCTGTTCAACAAGGCGCTGCAGCCGGGCAATCTGCCGCTCTACAAAGAAGCCCCGGGCGGCGACGGCTCGATCTATCCGGAGGTCATGAACGCGCTGACCGGTGTGCGCGGCGCGGTCGTGCGCACCACCGAGAAAGGCGAACTCATCGTTTCCGTCGCCGTTCCGATCCAGCGCTTCCGCGCCGTGCTCGGCGTGCTGCTGTTGTCGACGCAGGCCGGTGACATCGACAATATCGTCCATGCCGAACGACTGGCCATCATGCGCGTCTTCGGCGTGGCCACGCTCGTCAACGTACTGCTGTCGCTGGTGCTCTCATCGACGATCGCCAATCCGCTGCGTCGTCTTTCGGCAGCCGCCATCCGCGTTCGCCGCGGCGCCAAGACACGTGAGCAAATTCCCGACTTTTCCGCTCGCCAGGACGAAATCGGCAACCTCTCCATCGCATTACGCGAGATGACGACAGCGCTTTATGACCGCATCGACGCCATCGAGAGCTTTGCCGCCGATGTCAGCCACGAGCTCAAGAACCCGCTGACCTCGCTGCGCAGCGCCGTCGAAACGCTGCCGCTCGCCAAGTCGGAGGATTCCAAGAAACGGCTGCTTGACGTCATTCAGCACGATGTCCGCCGCCTCGATCGCCTGATCAGCGACATTTCCGACGCCTCGCGGCTCGATGCCGAACTCGCACGCGTCGACGCCGCCTCCATCGACATGGAGGTGCTGCTGCGCGACCTGATCGACGTGTCGCGCCAGATCAGGGGCAGCAAAAAGCAAGTGCAGATCGACTATGTCGTCGAGCGCAAGCCGAACATCAAGACGCGCTTCGTCGTCAACGGTCACGACCTGCGCATCGGCCAGATCGTCACCAATCTGATCGAGAACGCCCGCTCCTTCGTCCCTGAAAAAGACGGGAAGATCATCGTGCGGCTGATGCGGACACGGTCGCGCTGTGTCACCACGATCGAAGACAACGGTCCCGGCATCCAGGCGGAAAATATCGATCGCATCTTCGAGCGCTTCTATACCGACCGACCGGAATCCGAAGGCTTCGGACAGAATTCGGGGCTCGGCCTGTCGATCAGCCGCCAGATCGCCGAGGCGCATGGCGGGTCGCTCAGAGCAGAGAACATTACCGACGCCGAAACCGGGCAGGTGCTCGGCGCGCGCTTTATCCTCGCCCTGCCCCTCGATCCAGCCGCATGACGGCGGCCGCCAACATCCATGCCACGGCGATCGTCGTCGGCAGAACGGGGCTGCTGTTCAGCGGTCCCTCGGGCTGGGGGAAATCGATGCTGGCTTTCACCTGCATGACCGAGGCGCGCCGCCTTGGGCTGTTCACGGCGCTGGTCGCCGATGATCAGGTGCTTCTGTCGGGAGAGACCGGCACGGTGATTGCCACCTGTCCGCCGTCGATCGCCGGGTTGATCGAAATTCGCGGCACTGGCATCGTCCGGCAGGATCACGTGTCCCCGGCAACCATGCACTATGCCGTGCTTCCCGGCAGCGCTTCCGGTGAAAACCGCGTCCCTGCGGAGGGCGAAATCGTCAGTCTCGCCCCGGGTTTTTCGCTTCCCGCATTGCGGCTGCTCACAAATGTTGCCTCGCCGCTGGCGATCCTGATGGCGAAAGCGCCTGACATCGGATGCTGAAGGCTTCCGGATTGATCAATCCGCCTTATATATTTGCATTTTTATCTTGCACTTCGGCTTTTCATAGCCAAGATGTGCCGCCACCGGTGGACGAAATTGCTGCATTGCGATATCTCAGCCACCGTTTGCGTATATGGGAGCAGTAATATCATGATCGGACTTGTGCTTGTCACTCATGGCAAGCTGGCTGAAGAGTTTCGTCATGCTGTCGAGCACGTCGTCGGTCCTCAGAAATTTATCGAGACGGTCTGTATTGGCCCCGAAGACGATATGGACCAGAGACGGCAGGACATTCTGCAAGCCGTTTCCGGCGCTGATGACGGTCATGGCGTCGTTATCCTGACCGACATGTTCGGCGGCACGCCTTCCAATCTCGCCATCTCGGTCATGAGCAGCGGCCATACCGAAGTCATTGCCGGCATGAACCTGCCGATGCTGATCAAGCTCGCCGGCGTACGCGGCGAGAACAATATGGAGAAGGCGCTGGTGGAGGCTTCCGAAGCCGGGCGGAAATATATCAATGTCGCGAGCCGCGTGCTCAGCGGAAAATAACGGCGCTTCATGACATCGCTTTCCCGGGAACTCCTTATCATCAACAAGCGCGGCCTTCACGCTCGCGCTTCCGCTAAATTCGTGCAGATGGTCGAGAATTTCGATGCAGCCATCACCGTTTCCAAGGATGGAATGACGGTCGGCGGCACCTCGATCATGGGTCTCATGATGCTTGCGGCAAGCCCCGGCTCCAGCGTCGTCGTCTCGGCAAGCGGCAGCCAGGCTCAGGAAGCCCTGGAGGCCCTGGATCAGCTGATCCAGAACAAGTTCGGCGAAGAAATGTGAGTTCGCCCGAGCTCATATAAACATATAAAGACTTCTTTATATCCTTATTGCCATCCCAGGCGAAGCCTGCTAAACGGCGGATATGCCGTGCGCTTGCTTGCGCCTGCGCCAATTTTTGAGACGTTTTTCAGCCTGGAGACCTCTATGAGCACTGAAAAAGATTATGTCGTCGCCGATATCGGGCTTGCGGATTTCGGCCGCAAGGAAATTACGATCGCCGAAACCGAAATGCCGGGGCTGATGTCCTGCCGCGCCGAGTTCGGTGAGGCAAAGCCGCTCAAGGGCGCGCGCATCACCGGTTCGCTGCACATGACCATTCAGACAGCCGTGTTGATCGAAACCCTGGTTGCGCTCGGCGCCGAAGTCCGCTGGGCTTCCTGCAACATCTTCTCGACCCAGGACCATGCTGCAGCCGCGATCGCCGCCGCCGGCGTTCCGGTCTTCGCTATCAAGGGCGAGTCGCTCGAGGACTATTGGGTCTATACCGACAAGATCTTCCAGTGGGCCGATGGTGGCCTTTCCAACATGATCCTCGATGACGGTGGCGACGCCACCATGTACATCCTGCTCGGCGCCCGCGCCGAAGCCGGCGAGGACGTGCTCTCAAACCCGCATTCGGAAGAAGAAGAAATCCTCTTCGCCCAGATCAAGAAGCGCCTCGCCGCTTCTCCGGGCTGGTTCACCAAGCAGCGTGACGCGATCAAGGGCGTCACCGAGGAAACGACGACCGGCGTCAACCGCCTTTACCAGCTCAGCCAGAAGGGCCTGCTGCCCTTCCCGGCGATCAACGTCAACGACTCCGTCACCAAGTCGAAGTTCGACAACAAGTACGGCTGCAAGGAATCGCTGGTTGACGGCATCCGCCGCGGCACCGACGTTATGATGGCCGGCAAGGTCGCCGTCGTCTGCGGTTACGGCGACGTCGGCAAGGGTTCCGCTGCCTCGCTCTCCGGCGCCGGCGCCCGTGTAAAGGTGACCGAAGCCGATCCGATCTGCGCTCTGCAGGCCGCCATGGACGGTTACGAAGTCGTACTTCTGGAAGACGTCGTTTCCTCTGCCGACATCTTCATCACCACGACGGGCAACAAGGACGTCATCCGCATCGATCACATGCGGCAGATGAAGGATATGGCGATCGTCGGCAATATCGGCCATTTCGACAACGAAATCGAAGTCGCCGCGCTGCGTAACCTCAAGTGGACCAACGTCAAGCCGCAGGTCGACCTGATCGAGTTCCCCAAGGGCAACCGCATCATCCTTCTCTCCGAAGGGCGTCTGCTCAACCTCGGCAATGCGACCGGCCATCCGTCCTTCGTGATGTCGGCTTCCTTCACCAACCAGACGCTGGCGCAGATCGAACTCTTCACCAAGCCCGGCCAGTACGAGAACAAGGTCTACATCCTGCCGAAGCATCTCGACGAAAAGGTCGCACGCCTTCATCTCAACAAGCTCGGCGTGAAGCTGACCCAACTCAGCGAAGAGCAGGCTGCCTATATCGGCGTGAAGCCGCAGGGCCCGTTCAAGTCCGACCACTACAGATATTGATAGGGTCGTCGATATCCACAAGATGTAGAAGCCGCGGCATTGACAAATGCCGCGGCTTATTTTTTGGCCGCTCCCTTCCCGCCGATTCCCTTCCGAAGTATTGTTTTAAGACTTGATTCGGGACGCCGGACTCCGTCCGACCGCTCCGAAAATGGGATGTCTTGTCGTAATGCGGCACATTGAAGGACGGAGACATACCGCGGATGTCGGAAGTGAAAAACAGCCTGCCCGGTCAGGCGGATGATGATGCTTGTAAGCATCGCCGTCCGTTCATGGCAGGCCAGGGATATAAATCTGCAACGGCACACGAGGCCGCAAAGCAAAAGCATGGATCATTGGCGCGCTTCTTGAAAACTTGCGCGGCCGGCACGGCGCTTGCCGCGCTGGCGCGGCCGGTTCTCGCACAAAGCGAGCAGCAGGCGGCGGCCTCGGCTCACCTTTTCACCTCCTCGCAGGTCGTTGGCGTTTCCGTCGTCATCGGCGTCATATCGGCGGCCCTGCTTTCCACTCTCTGGCTCGTGCGCCAGCGCGGCAATCTGGAAAACGAGAGCCGGGACATCCGCTCGGCGCTCTCGGATGCCCAGCAACGCATTTCGCAATATCAGGCGCTGATCGCCGACAAGAACCGGCGCATCGTCATCTGGGACGGCAATGCGCGCCCGGAACTGCTTGGGCAGCTTCCGCCCGAGACTGGCGCACCGCAGGATGGCGAATTCCTGGCCTTCGGCCTCTGGCTGAAGTCACACTCCGCCTCGGAGCTGGAAAAGGCGATCGACCGGCTGCGCGACGGAGCGCAGAGTTTCGACATGGTGGTCGAGACCATCCGCGATGAAATCCTCGAGGCGCAGGGCCGGGTTTCCGGCGGACGCGCCTTCGTCCGCTTCGTGGCACTCAACAATCTGCGCGCCGAGCTTGCCGAACTCAGGATCGAGCGCGACCGGTTGATGACCTCGATCTCGGCCTTCCAGACCATGCTCGACGCGATCGACATGCCGGCCTGGCAGCGCGACCCGGCGGGCCGCCTGACCTGGGTCAATCAGGCTTATGGCGATGCGGTCGAGGCGCGCTCGCCGCAGCAGGCGATCAACGAAGGCCGCGAGATGCTGACGACCGTGGCACGCGAACGCATTCGCGCGACGGCGACGCCGGAATCACCTTTCCATGACACGATCTCGACGGTCGTGCGCGGCAACCGAACCTTCTTCGACGTCGTCGACGTCAAGGTTCCCGGCGGCTCGGCCGGCATTGCTGTCGACGTATCCGACATCGAAGCGGTCCGCGCCGAGCTGGAGCGGACCCTGAAGAGCCACGCCGAAACGCTCGATCATCTCGCGACACCCGTCGCCATCTTCGACGGCGAGCGGAGGCTGCAGTTCTACAACCAGGCCTTCGTCGCCCTCTGGGAACTGGATATCGCCTTCCTTGAAAGCCGGCCCGACAATAGCGAGCTGCTCGAGCGGCTGCGGGCGGCCAAGAAACTGCCGGACCAGCTCAACTGGAAAAGCTGGAAGGAAGCGGCCCTTTCGGTCTATCGCACGCTCGATACGCAATCGGATCTCTGGCACCTGCCGAACGGCCAGACGCTGCGCGTCTTTGCGACCGCCCATCCCCAGGGCGGCGCCACCTGGGTTTTCGAAAATCTGACCGAACAGGTCGATCTCGAAACCCGCTACAACACGCTGGTCAAGGTACAGGGTGAAACGATCGATCACCTTTCCGAAGGTGTCGCGGTATTCGGGCCCGATGGACGTATCCGCCTGTCGAATCCGGCCTTCCGGGCGCTCTGGGGAATTACCGAAACCGAAGCCAAGCCCGGAACCCATATCCGCGCGCTGGGCGAGGCGTGCGCACCGTCCTATGACCGGCCGGACGGCTGGAAGACCTTTGCGGAACTGATCACCAGCTTCGATGACGAACGTCGCTCGAGCCAGGGGACGCTGGAACTCTTCTCCGGCCTCGTGCTCGATTACGCCGTCATCCCGCTGCCGAACGCGCAGACCATGCTGACCTTCGTCAACATGACGGACAGCGTGCGGGCCGAGCGGGCATTGACCGAGAAGAACGAGGCGCTGCGCAAAGCCGACGAATTGAAAAACGACTTCGTCCAGCATGTTTCCTATGAACTTCGCTCACCGCTGACCAATATCATCGGCTTTACCGATCTGCTGCGCACGCAGGGCGTTGGGCCGCTGAATGAACGGCAGGCCGAATATATCGACCACATCTCGACTTCGTCCTCGGTTCTGCTGACCCTCGTCAACGACATTCTCGATCTTGCGACGGTCGATGCCGGCATCATGCGTCTGAACTATGCCGAGATCGATCTCAACGACCTGCTGGACGACGTCTCGATGCAGATCGCCGACCGGCTGCACGAAAGCGGCGTCGCGCTCGAAATCACCGCGCCTGCGTATCTCGGCTCGATCATCGCCGATCCGCAGCGGCTGAAGCAGATCCTTCTGAAGCTTCTTGCCAATGCGGCGAATTTCTCGCCGGAGGGTACCTCGATCTCGCTGGAATGCCATCGCGAAGGCACGGATTTCGTGTTCTCCGTCCGCGATCGCGGCCCCGGTATTTCGCCCGACATGATCGCGACGGTCTTCGACCGGTTCGCGACCGGGGCTAAAAGCGGCAAACGCGGCGGCGCCGGCCTCGGCCTGTCGATCGTCGACAGCTTCGTCAGCCTGCATCATGGCGACGTGACGATCGACAGCGAGCCGGGCAAGGGCACGACGGTCGTCTGCCGTATCCCCTCGGTCAACATACCGCATTCCGCCGCCGCCGAATGACGACTGACGATACGATCTCGCTGTTCCTGAAGGACGAAGCGGCCACGGTTCGCCTCGGCGAAGACCTGGCATTGGCCTTGAAGGCCGGCGATTGTCTTGCCCTGTCGGGCGATCTCGGCGCCGGCAAATCCTCGCTTGCCCGTGCGATCCTGCGTGCCATTGCCGATGACGATGGGCTCGAAGTCCCGAGCCCGACCTTCACACTGGTGCAATCCTACGACCTGCGTATCCCGGTTTCGCACTTCGATCTCTACCGGCTCGGCGATCCCGGTGAATTGACGGAGCTCGGATTCGACGAGGCCCTGCAGAACGGCATATGCCTCGTCGAATGGCCGGAGATGGCAGCGAGCGAGTTGCCTGAGGAATGCATCACGTTGACGCTGACCCATGAAGGCAACGGCCGCCGGGCGACGATCAGCGCCGCCGGCGCACAGGCTTTGCGCATCCGGCGCGTCCTGGCGATCCGCAATTTCCTCGAAGACGCAGGCTGTTCCGATGCCAAACGTCGCTTCCTGACTGGCGATGCATCGCTGCGTGCCTACGAGGCGATCTATTGTGAGAGCATCAAGGGCCGTCTCATCCTGATGGACTGGCAGCCGCATCCCGAGGGACCGCCGGTCCACGACGGCAAGCCCTATCCCAAGGTCGCACATCTGGCACAGAACGCCTATCCCTTCGTTGCGATTGCCGATGCGCTGCGCGAACGGGGATTTGCGGCGCCGGAGATTTATAAGGTCGATTATGACAAGGGCATCCTCTTGATCGAGGATCTCGGCACCGAAGGCGTGCTCGATGACGAGGGGCGGCCGATCGTCGAGCGTTACCGGCAAAGCGTCGCCTGTCTTGCCCATCTTCATTCCATGCAATTTCCGCAGGATATACCGGTTTCCGCCACCCATAGGCATCACATACCGGACTTCGATCGCACGGCGATGAAAATGGAAGTGCAGCTTCTGCTCGACTGGCACATTGCCTGGAAGCGCGGCGCCGCCCCCTCGGAGGCAGAGCGCAAGGAATATCTGGCGATCTGGGACGCTCTGATCGATGAACTTGCCACGGCCGAAAAGAACCTGCTGCTGCGCGATTTCCACTCGCCGAACATCATTTGGCGGCCGCAGGAGCCGGGCATCAAAAAAATCGGTCTCATCGATTTTCAGGACGCCATGATCGGGCCCACAGCCTATGATCTTGCCTCGATCGTCCAGGATGCGCGC
The DNA here is from genome assembly GCF_051124255.1 of Rhizobium sp. YTUHZ045. NCBI lineage: Bacteria > Pseudomonadati > Pseudomonadota > Alphaproteobacteria > Hyphomicrobiales > Rhizobiaceae > Rhizobium > Rhizobium sp. YTUHZ045. The sequence continues at coordinate 4,172,648 of NZ_CP101432.1, read as the reverse complement.
GTGACGATCGAACCGCCGCTTTTCCGGCAGCTGATGGACGATTATCTGGCGCTTCGCCACGCGCAGGGCGGCTTCGACGAAGCCGGATTCCTGAAAGCGTGGGCAATCATGTCGGCGCAGCGCAACTGCAAGCTCGCCGGTCTCTGGGTGCGGCTGCTGCAGCGGGACGGCAAGCCCGGTTACCTCAAACATATGCCGCGCACGCTCACCTATCTCAACGTCGCGCTCGAGCATGAGGCGCTTGCCCCCTTGCGCGATTGGTGCGCAAGGGCTGGAATAGGCCAGAGCGAATCATAAGTTCCGGATCAAGATGACCATCAGACAAGCCATGGTACTGGCCGCGGGTCTCGGGACCCGCATGCGCCCGATCACCGATACGATTCCGAAGCCGCTGGTGAAGATCGACGGCAAGCCGATGATCGACTATGCGCTGGACGCGCTGGTTTCGGCCGGTGTCGAGCGAGCCGTCGTCAACGTTCATCATCATGCCGAGCAGATGCTCGAACATCTCGGCAAGTATCGCGGCCTCGACATCGTCATATCGGACGAGCGGGACGGACTGATGAATTCCGGTGGCGGGCTGGCGAAGGGCCTGACGCTGCTGGACCGTGACGATCTTTTCGTCATGAATGCCGATCTCTTCTGGATCGGCGAACAGCCGGGACGGCCGACGAACCTGCAGCGCTTAGCCGGATTCTTCGATGCCGAACACATGGACATGGCGCTGCTTTGCGTTGGGATCGAGGATACGACGGGTCACAACGGCAAGAACGATTTCAGCCTCGCTGCAGATGGCCGGCTGACGCGGTATCGCGACGATCCGTCCAATCCGGTCGTCTACGCCGGGGCGATCGCCATGAATCCGGCGCTATTTGACGATGCGCCGAAGGATGCCTTCAACCTCAACATCTATTTCGACAAGGCGATCGCGCGCCGCCGGCTGTTCGGCATTATGCTCGAAGGCCATTGGCTGACAGTGGGAACGCCAGAGGCGATGGGCGAAGCGGAGGAAACGATCCGCCGACTGCGGGCGTTCGCGTGAGCTCATGGCGGACCGGCACCAGCCACGCATCCTGACGATCCCGGCGGGCCTCCCCTTCCTGAAAACGCTGGCAACGACGCTTTGCGACGGACGCCTGACGCCGCTCTTTCGGCATGAGCCCGGCGATCCGCTGTCGCTCGCCAGGGTGACGATCTACCTGCCGACCCGGCGCGCCGTGCGTGTGCTCCGTTCGGAATTCGTCGATCTGCTCGGCGGCCGCTCGGCGATCCTGCCGGTCATTCGCCCGCTCGGCGAAACCGATGACGACAGCGGATATTTCGAAGAGGCGCTGCCGGCAACGATCGATCTCGCCCAGCCGCTGTCGAATACCGCCCGGCTGCTGGAACTGGCGCGCCTGATCCTTGCCTGGCGAAACAAACTGCCGGAGATCGTCCGTCATATCCATTCGGACTCGCCTTTGGTTGCGCCGGCCAGCCCGGCGGATGCTATCTGGCTCGCCCGCAACCTTGCGGAGCTGATCGATTCCATCGAAACCGAGGATCTTGACTGGTCGGAACTGTCGAAACTCGACACCGGTGACTACGCCGCCTGGTGGCAGCTGACGGCGGAGTTCCTGCAGATCGCCAGCGCCTTCTGGCCGGAGCGGCTTTCCGAGCTCGACAGGTCCTCGCCGGCGCGGCACAGGAACGCCATTCTGCGGGCCGAGGCAGCCAGGATTTCTGCGGCGAAGCCGGCCGGGCCGATTGTCATCGCCGGTTCGACGGGTTCGGTCCCTGCCACGGCCGATCTCATCGCCGCCGTTGCCAATCTGCCCGAAGGCGTGATCGTCCTTCCCGGCCTCGATCTCTCCATGCCCGATAGGCATTGGCAAATGGTCGCGCCGGAACCGGCACCGGGCCAGCATGCCAATCCGGCCAGCCGGAGCCATCCGCAATATGGCCTGTCCTCGCTGCTGAAGAGGCTGAGGCTGACACGAGCCGACATCAGCCTGCTTGAGAGGCCGGAGATCGATCTCGATCGGCGCGCCGAAATCCTATCGCGCGCGCTCTCGCCGGCAGAGGCGACCAGCGACTGGGGGGCCTGGAAGAGCGCGTTGCCCGAGGGAGCGCTGACTTCGGCCTTCGCCGATGTTTCGCTGATCGAAGCCGCCACTGAACGCGAGGAAGCAACCGCAATTGCCATCGCGCTCAGGCTTGCACTGGAAAGGCCGGGCCAGGACGGCGAAAGCCGGGCAGCGCTGATTACGCCCGACCGCAATCTCGCCCGTCGGGTGATGGCCGAACTTTCCCGCTTCGGCATCCTCGCCGACGATTCGGCCGGCACGCCGCTTTCGGCCACGCCGCAGGGCACCCTGCTGCAATTACTGCTGGAAGCGGCGCTGCGCCCGGGCGATCCGGTGGCGATCGTCTCGCTGCTCAAACATCCGCTGGCCCGCTTCGGCCTCGAACGTGGGGCCCTGATTTCTGCGACCGAGGCGCTTGAGCTGCTGGCACTGCGCGGCGGCGTGGCGGAGGTGGATATCAGTGCGCTCGAGTCGCTCCTGGCACATCAGCTCGGCGAGCAGGCTCTGGACCGACACACGCCGCAATGGCGAAAAACGCTGCCAGCCGAGGCGGCCAATGCCGCATCCGAGCTTGCCCGCCGGGTTGCCCGCGCAACCGAGCCTCTGGCTTCCGCGCTGGTCCGGCACCGGCCGGAAGAACGCGGCAAGACGGCGCGTTTCACGCTGTCCGAATGGGCGGAGCGGACCGGCCGTTCGCTCGAAGCGGTCGCGGCAGATCCGCACGGCAATCTTGCCGATCTCTGGTCGCACGAGGCAGGAGACGCCCTTGCCTCGCTTCTCAGCGAAGTGATCGACACGGATGGCCAGATGGAGGCCGACGGGCCGCAATGGATCGACATCATGGCCGCACTTGCCGCCGGCCATGCGGTGAAACCCCGGGCACTCAGCCATCCCCGCCTCTTCATCTTCGGCACGCTCGAAGCCCGCCTACAGAGCGTCGACACGCTGATCCTCGGCGGCTTGAACGAAGGCTCCTGGCCAGGGCAGAGCGCAAACAATCCCTTCATTCCGCGCATGATGAAGACGGAGATCGGGCTCGAACCGCCGGAGCGGCGCATCGGCCAGCTGGCGCATGATTTCGAGATGGCGAACGGCACTCGCCACCTGATCTATTCGAGAGCGCTGCGCCAAGGTTCGACGCCGACCGTCGCCTCGCGCTGGCTGCAGCGGCTGCTGGCGCTCGGCGGAGAGACATTCGAAGCGGCATTGAGAGGGCGCGGTAACCGCTATCTGCAATGGGCCGGCCTCATCGATCGGGGAGAGGTTCAGGCACCGGCGCAGCGACCCTCGCCGAAACCGCCTCTGGCGCTGCAGCCGAAGTCCTATTCCTTCAGCGAGGTCGGCCGGCTGCGCCGCGATCCCTATGCGATCTATGCCCGCCGCATCCTGCGGCTCGATCCGGTCGACGCGTTCAACCGGGATCCGGGAGCGGCCGAACGCGGAACGCTCTACCACAAGATCATCGACCGGTTCATCCGCGAAGCCCATGTCGCCGGCACGCCGGAGGCGGCAGCGGCGATGGAGCAGATTCTCACCGAGCTTTTCGACATGGAGAAGCTGCCGCCACATATCGATGCCGTGTGGCGGCCGCGCTTTCGCGACGTGGCCAGCGCCTTCCTCGAATGGGAGGCCGGACGACGTCCCGCCATCCGCAGGACACTGACGGAAGTGCGCGGCGGCGTGGAGCTGGAGGCGATCGATGTCCGGCTGAACGGCGTTGCCGACCGGATCGATATTACGGGACCGGGGGCGGCCGATATCATCGACTACAAGACCGGCTACAACCCCTCACCGGCACAGGCACGCGCGCTTCTCGATCCGCAGCTCGCGCTCGAAGCGGCCGCGTTGAGCGCCGGCGCCTTCCGCGATGCCGGCAGTCTCATCCCGCAGGATCTGCTCTATGTCCGTCTGCGTCCGGGACGCCGGTTCCAGGTCGATACGGTGAACAACGAAAACGCGGCCCGCAGCGACAAGGCAAAATCCGCGATGGACCTTGCCGCGGACTCGGTCGACCAGCTGATCAAGTTCGTCAGTTTGCTGCAGTCCGGCGAAAAAGGCTTTACCTCGCGGCTCATTCCGGCGCAGCAGTTTGATTTCGGCGGCGACTATGATCATCTCGCCCGCGTCTCAGAATGGTCGACGGCCGAGACCGAGGAAGGCGGCGGCGATGAGTGATCAGACTGCACTTCCAATTGACGACGATCCCGGCGCCTGGATCGGCTGGACCACGATTCAACAGGCAATCGCCTCCGATCCCGAGCGCTCGGCCTGGGTCTCGGCCAATGCCGGTTCCGGCAAGACGCATGTCCTGACCCAGCGTGTCATTCGTCTCCTGCTCGCCGGCGCACGGCCTTCCGCCATTCTCTGCCTGACTTATACCAAGGCCGCGGCCTCCGAAATGTCGAACCGCGTCTTCGAACGGCTGGCAGACTGGGTGGTGCTTGACCACGAAAATCTCAGCCGGCGCATCACGCAGATCGAGGGTACGGCGCCGGATGCCTTAAAGCTTGCCGAGGCGCGCCGGCTGTTTGCGAAGGCGCTGGAAACGCCGGGCGGATTGAAGATCCAGACGATCCATGCCTTTTGCGAAGCGCTGCTGCACCAATTCCCGCTGGAGGCCAATGTTGCCGGGCATTTCTCGGTCCTCGACGATCGCGCGGCGGCGGCACTGCTTTCCGATGTACGCCGGGCGCTGCTGACGGCAACGGCGCCGGAGGAAGGCAGCGCTCTTGCCGAGGCTTTCGCCTATGTGCTCAATCTCGGCGATGAATCCGGGCTGGAGAACCTGCTCGCCGACATCATCGCCAACCGCAATGCCATTCGCCGCTTCACGGCGGCTGCCGAGCGACAGGGCGGCGTGGAGACGGTTCTGCGCGACAGGCTCGGCCTTGCCGTGGGCGATACTGAAAGCCGGATCGCGGCGCAATATTGGCCGTTGCCGGAGCTTTCGGGCATGCTGGAGCTTTATTTGGCGCTTGCCGACCAGAAGGGCGGCGCCAAGGCGCAGGAGGTTGCTTATGGCCTCAGGCTCGCCGGCCGGGAGCGCGATGATGCCAAGCGCGCCGAGATGCTGGAGAAGATCTTTTTGACGGCAAAAGGCGAGCCGAAAACGGACTCGCAGTTCCTGGTCAAAGCCATGCTTGCGGAAGCGCCGGAATTGACGAGCGCCATAGCCGCCGCCCGCGCGCATGTCGCCGCAAGCCGTGACCGGTTGAAGCTGATGCGGATGTTCGGCGCCACGAGGGCGGCGCTGGTGCTCGCCGGTCGGCTGAACCACGATTACGAGGAACTGAAGAAGCAGCGCAGCCAACTCGATTTCGAAGACCTGATCACACGCACCGCCGACCTGCTGACGAAGAGTGGCGTCGGTCCCTGGGTCCATTACAAGCTGGACCGGGGTATCGATCATATCCTCGTCGACGAGGCCCAGGATACCAGCCCGATCCAATGGAGCGTCATCCAGTCGCTCGCCGAGGATTTCTTTTCCGGCGAGAGCGCCCGGCCGGTCGTGCGCACGCTCTTTGCCGTCGGCGACGAGAAACAGTCGATCTACTCCTTCCAAGGAGCGCGACCCGAGCGTTTTTCCGAAGAGAGCGACCGGACACGGCGGCGGGTCGCCGACAGCGGGCAGAGATTTTCCTCCGTGCGGCTGCCGCTCTCCTTCCGCTCGACCGCCGACGTGCTCGAAGCCGTCGACCAGATCTTCCGGACGGCGGACAATGCGCGGGGTCTCAGCGCTGTCGGCGAACCGGTCGTACATCGATCCAGCCGCATCGGACATCCCGGCGCCGTCGACCTCTGGGAGATGGTGGCGCCGGAAGTGGTGGTGAAGGAAGAGGATTGGACGGCGCCCTTCGATGCGACGCCGGAAAGCGCGCCGGCCGCAATCCTCGCGCGGCGGATCGCCCATGCGATCGGCACGCTCGTCGGCCGTGAAACGATCGTCGACAAAGGCACGGAGCGGCTGATCGAAGCCGGCGATATCCTCGTTCTGGTGCGCAAGCGCGACGCCTTCGTCAATGCCTTGACCCGCGCCTTGAAGCGCCGTGGCGACATTCCCGTCGCCGGCGCCGACCGACTGACGCTGACCAGCCATATCGCGGTGCAGGATCTGCTGGCGCTCGGCCGTTTCCTGCTTCTGCCGGAAGACGATCTTTCGCTTGCCGCCGTACTCAAGAGCCCGCTTTTCGATTTCTCCGAGGACGATATCTTTGCAATCGCCGGCCTTCGGGGAGACAACGAGAGCCTCTGGAGCCATCTCAAGAGGTTTGCGGCCGATGGTACTGAACGTTTCCGTGCTGCCGTCGAAAGGCTGGAGCTGTTTCTGCAGCAGTCGCGGCATCTGTCGGTCCATGATTTCTATGCGCGCGTGCTGGGCAGCGATGGCGGTCGGCGGCAATTCCTTGCCCGTCTCGGCACCGAGGTCAGCGATATTCTCGACGAGTTCCTGACCTTTACGCTCGACCACGAGAGTTCCGGCCTTCCCGGGCTGCAATCCTTCATCTCAACGCTGGAGCTCGAAGCGCCGGAGGTGAAGCGTGAGCAGGACAAGGGGCGCAACGAGGTCAGGATCATGACCGTGCATGCCTCCAAGGGTCTTGAAGCACCGATCGTCTTCCTCGTCGACGGCGGCTCCAAGCCGTTCACGCATACACATCTGCCGAAGCTTCGCCTGATCGAAACGGACGCCGACGAGCCGCCGCTGCCGGCCTGGGTTCCCGTCTCCGACCTCGCCAATTCGCTGACGCAAAACGATGCAGCACGGATCCAGATGCTGGCGGAAGAGGAGTATCGCCGGCTGCTTTACGTCGCCATGACACGGGCTGCCGACCGGCTTGTTGTTTGCGGCTACCGTGGCGTTCGTGTCAATAACGATACCTGGCACATGATGATCTCAGCCGCGCTCAGCGAAGGCCATCCGCACGTGGAGGCGGCCACCTTCTCCGGCCCAGACGGGGAATGGCCGGGCATCCGATGGCGGGTGCCGCGGGTGGAGCGGCGCTTCGAGCGTATCGACCGCCATGAGGCGCGCGACAGCCAGGAGGCGTTGCCGGAAGGCCTATTGCGGCCACTGCCGCCGCAGGCTGAGCTGCCCCGGCCTCTCAGCCCATCCGGCGCCGGGACGATCGTCGACGAAGACGAGGGCAGCTTGTTTGTCGCTTCGCCGCTGTTCGGCGAGAAGGAGCGCAGCGATCGTTCCCTGGAAAAGGGCAGGTTGATCCATCGCATGCTGCAGGCGCTTCCCGACATTCCCCCGGTCAAACGGCCGGATGCCGCAAGCCGCTATGCCGAGCGGGCGGCGCGGTTCTGGCCTGAAGCGGAACGCCGCCGGCTCGTCGATTCGGTTCTGAGACTAATGGACGAAGAAGGTCTGCAGCCGGTTCTCGGAGTAGAGGCCCAGCCGGAAGTTTCGATCATGGGAACATTGACGCTTGCAGACAGGCGCTATGCGGTATCCGGCCGTATCGATCGGCTCGCCGTGCTTGCCGATCGTGTCGTCATTCTTGACTACAAGACCAATCGGGTGCCACCTTCGACCGAGGAGGCGATCCCTTTCGCACATAAGGCTCAGCTCGCGATTTATCGTGAGATCCTGGCACCGCTCTATCCCGGCAAACGCATCGACTGCATGCTCGTCTACACCGAGAATGCGTCGCTCTACACTTTGAGCGAAGAGGCACTCGGTTTGGCGCTTGCAGGACTCAAGACAAAGTGAAATACCGGACATTGAAAATTTGGCGCCGCACCATCACATGTGGTTCAACATCTTCTTCGATCAAAGGAGCAGCCTATGGCTACCGTGAAAGTCGATATCAATAACTTCCAGTCGGAAGTTCTGGAATCCGCAGAACCCGTCGTCGTCGATTTCTGGGCTGAATGGTGCGGTCCGTGCAAGATGATTGCTCCGAGCCTCGAGGAAATCTCCGTCGAGATGGAAGGCAAGGTCAAGGTCGCCAAGCTCAATATCGATGAAAACCCGGAACTCGCCGCCCAGTTCGGCGTGCGCTCCATTCCGACGCTCGCGATCTTCAAGGGCGGCGAAGTCGCTGATATCTCCGTCGGCGCCAAGCCGAAGACAGCGCTTTCGAACTGGATTTCGAACGCCGCCTAATCGATATCGTCTTCATATATCGCATGGAAAAGCCCGGCTTCGGCCGGGCTTTTTTCGTCTGCTTATTTCGGGGGCGTGCCGTTGTCGGCAAGCACATCCCCGACGAGATAGAGAGAGCCGCCGATGAGGATGCGGGGCGGCAGTGCCGCTGGGTCGAGGGCCGATTTTATCGCTTCCAGCGCCTCGCCGACCGTCGACATCGGTTCGGCGATCAAACCCGCATCATAGGCGGCGTTCGACAATATCACAGGGTCGATCATCGCGTCGCTGCCGCGGATCGGCACGCAGAACACCTTCTCGACCAGGCCTGTGAAAGCCTTGAAATAACCGATCGGGTCCTTGGTGTTGATCATGCCGATGATCAGGAAAAGCGGCCGCGGCTGGCGCTCCTCGAAATTGGCCATGGCTTCGGCGATCACTTCGCCGGCGCCGGGATTATGCCCGCCATCGACCCAGATCTCGGCACCGGCCGGCGCATATTGCATCAGCCGGCCTTCGCTGAGGCGCTGCAGCCGGCCCGGCCACTCCACGAAATTCATCGCCTTTTCCATCATCGTCTCGGTGACAATGAAACCCGCGGCCTTGACGGCGCGGATGGCCGCGGCGGCGTTGGCATACTGATGGCGCCCGGGAAGGCGCGGCAGCGGCAGGTCGGCAAGGCCGAACTCGTCCTGATAGACGAGCCGCCCATATTCCTCATGCGCCATGAAATCCTGCCCAAAGACGGCGCTCGGGCAATGCAGCCGCTCAGCCGTCGACATCAGCACGTCGAGCGCCGCATCATATTCCTGATGGCCGATGACGACGGGCAAGCCCGGCTTCATGATTCCGGCTTTTTCGGCAGCGATCAGCTCAACCCTGTCGCCGAGATAGGGCTGGTGATCCAGCGAGATTGGCATAATGACCGAAACGGCCGGATCGGAAATCACATTGGTGGCGTCGAAACGGCCGCCGAGACCGACCTCGATGATCGCGGCGTCGGCCGGGTGCTCGGAAAACAGAATGAAGGTGACCGCCGTCAAAATTTCGAAGACGGTGATATGCTGCCCGGCATTGGCATCGGCCACACGCCGTACGGCATCGGCGAAGACGGCGTCATCGACGAGCTGCCCGCGCCCGCCCTTGACACCAATGCGATAGCGCTCGTGCCAATTGACGAGATGCGGCGAGGTATGGACATGGGCGCTGTAGCCGCCGGCCTCGAGCAAGGCGCGGCAGAAGGCGGTGACCGAGCCCTTGCCGTTGGTGCCGGCGACATGGATCACAGGTGGCAGTTTCCGGTGCGGGTTGCCGAGTTGATCGAGAAGACGGGTGATGCGATCGAGAGACAGATCGAACCCCTTGGGATGCAATCCCATGAGTTTTTCTATCTCTTGCGCTGCCTCACTCACCGCGGTTTGGCCTCTTGGTATCAATTCGGCACCCCGCCTGTGTGTCGGTTATCAGGCGCTCGCCGCCAGAGCGATCGCGCCGCCATTCATGTCGTTGGCCGCCGAAACGGGCTTCTTCGTCAGGATCTTCAGCAGACGCGCCAGTGTCTCCGGAATATCGTGACGTTTGACGACCATATCGACCATACCATGTTCCAGTAGATATTCGGAGGTCTGGAAACCCTCAGGCAGCTTCTCGCGCAGCGTCTGCTCGATCACGCGCTTGCCGGCAAAGCCTATTTCGGCGCCGGGCTCTGCTAGATGAATATCGCCGAGCATGGCGTAGGAGGCCGTCACACCGCCTGTGGTCGGGTTGGTCAGCACAACGATATAGGGCTGGCCGGATTCCTTCAGCAGGTCGACGGCAACGGTTGTGCGCGGCAGCTGCATCAGCGACAGAATGCCTTCCTGCATGCGCGCGCCGCCGGAGGCGGGAAACATCACCAGCGGGCACTTCTCGGACGTCGCGCGTTCGAAAGCCTTGACGATCGCCTCGCCGGCGGCAATGCCGAGCGAACCGCCAATGAAGTTGAATTCATGCACAACGGCAACGAGTTTCAGACCGTGCACCTTTCCGAGGCCGGCAAGGATGGTATCCTCCTGTTCGGTCTTCACCCGGCTGTCGCGGAGCCGATCGATATATTTTTTGGAATCGCGGAACTTCAACGGATCCTGGGCGACCTTCGGCTGCGGCAGCGATTCATATTCGCCATTGTCGAAAAGGTCGGCAAGGCGCGCCTTGGCCGGCATCTTCATGTGATAACCGGATGCGGGAATGACCCATTTGTTGGATTCCAGATCCTTGTGGAAGACCATTTCGCCCGTTTCCGGGCACTTGATCCACAGGTTCTCGGGAACTTCGCGGCGGCCCAGCATGGAATTGATCCGCGGGCGAACGTAGTTGGTGATCCAGTTCAACTCGAAATCTCCTAACTGATTGGTGCCAATGTGGGAAAACTATTCGGCAGCAACAAGGCGCGCCGAACGTGTTCCCGAGGAAAGGCCGCGCACCAGCGTTGCGACCGCCTGAACGGTGTCGGCCGTCGCCTTTCCGTCTTTCGTCAAACTGGTTGCGACCTGATTGACAATGGCAGTGCCCACGACAACGCCGTCGGCAGAGCCGCCGATGACCTTGGCATGTTCCGCCGTCTTGACGCCGAAGCCGACGCAGACGGGCAGCTCCGTATGCTGCTTGATGCGCTGGACGGCGCCAGAAACCAGCGACGGATCGGGCAGCGCCGAGCCGGTGATGCCGTTCATCGAGACGTAATAGACGAAGCCGGAGGTGTTTTTCAGCACCGCGGGCAGGCGCTTCTCGTCCGTGGTCGGCGTCGCCAGGCGGATGAAGTTGATGCCCTTGCGGATCGCCGGAATGCAGAGTTCGTCATCCATCTCGGGCGGCAGGTCGACGACGATCAGGCCGTCGATACCGGCGGCAAGCGCATCATCCAGGAACGTCTCGACGCCGTAGATGTAGATCGGATTGTAATAGCCCATCATGACGATCGGCGTCGCATCGTTGGTCTTGCGGAAGTCGGCCGCCAGCTGCAGCGTCTTCTTCAGCGTCTGGCCGCCTTTCAGCGCCCGCTGACCGGCCAGCTGGATCGCCGGGCCGTCGGCCATCGGATCGGAGAAAGGCATGCCGAGCTCGATAATGTCGGACCCCGCTTCCGGCAGTGCCTTCATGATACCGAGAGAGGTGTCGTAGTCAGGATCGCCGCCCATGAAATAGGTCACAAGCGCCGGACGGCCCTCGGCCTTCAGCGCGGCAAAGCGTTTGTCCATGCGTGCGGTCATGTCTTACAGTCCCATTCCCAGAATCTTGCCGACGGTGAAGATATCCTTGTCGCCGCGGCCGGAGAGATTCATCAGGATGATCTCATCCTTGCCCATCTTCGGCGCGCGCTTGATGACTTCGGCAATCGCATGCGCGGCCTCGAGCGCCGGGATGATGCCTTCGAGGCGGGTCAGGGTCTGGAAGGCCTCGAGCGCTTCGTGGTCCATGATCGGCACATAGTCGACGCGGCCGATATCGCTCAACCAGGAATGTTCGGGACCGATGCCGGGATAGTCGAGACCGGCCGAAATCGAATGACCTTCCTTGATCTGGCCATCGCCATCCTGCAGCAGGTAGGTGCGGTTGCCGTGCAGCACGCCGGGCGTTCCGGCGGTGATCGAGGCGCAATGTTCGTCGCCCTGCAGGCCCTTGCCGCCGGCTTCGACGCCGACGATCTTCACGGAGGAATCATCCAGGAAGGGATGGAAGATGCCGATGGCGTTCGAGCCGCCGCCGACGGCAGCAATGACGAGATCCGGCAGACGGCCTTCGGCTGCCAGCATCTGCTCTTTCGCTTCGGCGCCGATCACCGACTGGAAGTCGCGGACCATCTCCGGATAAGGATGCGGGCCGGCCGCCGTGCCGATCAGGTAATAGGTATCCTCGACATTGGTGACCCAGTCGCGCAGCGCCTCGTTCATCGCATCCTTCAGGGTGCCGCTGCCTGCCGTAACCGGCTTCACTTCGGCGCCGAGCAGCTTCATGCGGAAAACGTTCGGCGCCTGGCGCTCGACGTCGGTGGCGCCCATGTAGACGACGCAGGGAAGGCCGAAGCGGGCGGCAACGGTTGCCGAAGCGACGCCATGCTGGCCGGCGCCGGTTTCGGCGATGATCCGCGTCTTGCCCATGCGCTTGGCGAGCAGGATCTGGCCGATGCAGTTGTTGATCTTGTGCGAACCGGTGTGGTTCAGCTCCTCGCGCTTGAAATAGATCTTCGCGCCGCCGAGTTCGGCCGTCAGCCGTTCAGCGAAATAAAGCGGGCTCGGGCGGCCGATATAATGGGCGCCAAGATGCTTCAGTTCCGCCTGAAAGGCCGGATCGTTCTTCGCCTTGTTCCATTCATCCTGCAGATCGAGGATCAAAGGCATCAGCGTTTCGGCAACGAAACGGCCGCCATAGATGCCGAAGCGGCCATCTTCATCGGGCCCGGAACGGAAGGAATTCGGTTTAGGCGTTTCGTTCACTCTCAACTCCCTGAGGCCACGACGGACTTAACCGCCTCTTCGACCACATCGAAAAATTCATCGATCAACGCGACGCTCTTGACGCCGGGCTCGGTTTCGACACCCGAGGAAACGTCGATACCACGTGCCTTTGTCTTCACAAGCGCATCCGCGACATTGTCCTTGTTCAGCCCGCCGGACAGCATGTAGTCGATGCTGCCGTCGAGCCAGCCGAGAAGGCTCCAGTCGAAGGAAATCCCATTGCCGCCAGGCAGTTCCGAACCCTTCGGCGCTTTCGCATCGAAGAGGAAACGGTCGGCGATGCCGATATAGGCTTCGACGCGCTTGAGATCGTCGGCCGTACGCACGGAAAAGACTTTCATCACAGGCAGACCATAGAGCGCCTTGATGGTCAGCACATGTTCGGGACTCTCGTTGCCATGGAGCTGCAGCATGTCAGGCTTCAGCAGCGACACGATTTCGTCCAGATCGTCATTTGTGGGATCGACGACGACGGCGACGATCTTCGCCTTGCCACGCGCCGGTTCGGCAAGCTTTGCCGCCACATCCGGCTCGACGTAACGCGGGCTCTTTTCGAAGAAGATAAAACCAATATGGGTCGCGCCGCGTTTCAACGCGCGATCGATCGCTTCGGGCGTCTTCAAGCCACAGATCTTGATATCGGGTTTCATGGCAGCGAAGTGACACGAAATGCTGCAAGAGTCGAGCCAATTTGCATGGAAAGCTGTATTTAGCGGGGCGTGGGTCTAATCGAAATCGATGGCGTGCAGCTGGCTGCCGTGCCGCTTCAGCCACAATTTCGCTTCCTCCATGCCGGGGCAAAGCTTCTTGCAAAGTGCCCAGAAGCGGGGGCCGTGGTTCATCTCCTTGAGATGGGCGACTTCGTGAGCGGCCAGATAATCGATCACCGAGGGCGGCGCCATGACGATACGCCAGGAGAAACTCAAATTTCCCTCCGACGAGCAAGAGCCCCAGCGGCTGCGGGTATCTTTCATCGAGATCGAGCGGATCGGTGCCCGGATCGTTGCCGCATGCATCGTCGCCAGCCTCTCGAGATCGGCGCGCGCCTCCTTCTTGAGGAAGGCCGAAATGCGCCGTCCGACATGCTCGGGCAGGCCGCTGACGCGCAGCACAGGGCTGCCATCCACAGCGACCGCCTCCGTCAAGCCGCGCAGACTGCCTGTGTGCTCGATGCGATGGGAAACGCCGCGCAGGAGGATCTTCCCGCCGTCGCTTAAGCCGGTATCGATCGAAAACTTGGCGAGCTTGGTGAGCAGCCATCCCTGGTGCCGATCGAGGAAAGCGTTGACCTCACGCGCCGCAAGGCCTCTTGGCACCGTCATCCTCAGAGCCCGCCCACCTGGCTCGATGCGAAGCGTGATACGGGTTGCCTGATCGTGCTGCTTGATGGTCAGCGGCATGAGCCGGCCGGCGACGTCGAGCGTCCGCGTTTCGGGCGGAGCCGGCTTTCGCGCCTTTGGCCGTGTCTTCAGAAGCGGAAACATGGTGATTTTCTATACGATTCGCCGGCAAATCTAAACGATTTGCGGGCAGGCAGACATGGAAAAACCGGCATCGTGAGATGCCGGTCATCATTCATCGCCTAAAGCGTGTCGCGATCGTTCAGACTCGCTCGTTGCGCTTTAGGTCTTCGTATACGCATGTCGTTGCCGCAAAACCGCTGCACACTTTTTGCGAAACATGCTTCGGCCTTCACGGCGTCTGGAACTCCGCGACCGGGCCGTTGTCGTCGCGCTTGGCGTTTTTGCGGTCACGCATGAAGCGGTCGAACTCTTCCTGGTCCTTAGCGCGGCGGAGTTCACGCAGATACTCGTCGAATTCCTCGCGCATTTCGTCGAGCTTGCGGCGCTCTTCCTCGATCCGGTCGAGCTCGGCCTTACGCCAGTCGTCGAATGCGACGTTGCCGGTCGAAAAATGCGGGCGGTGCCGGCCATGCGAACGGCGGCAGGAGGCAAACAAGCCGTCGGTCGCCTGATTGACGTCGCGCTTGAAGCCGCGCAGACGATCGCCGAAAATGATGTAGGCTAGCATGGCCAGACCCAGAGGCCAGAAAACCATGAAGCCGAGAATCATCAGGGCAATGGTAGCCGGAGTCCAATCCGGTCGAAGCAATGCTGACTGGTTCATCGTGCGGTATCCTCGCTTTCCGCGGCCGGCAAGATGCCGAACGCTGGAAATCGATGTGGTTACCGCAAGAACCGCCTTCAAGACGATTGCCTGCGAAATCGAACAAGGCCTTGAATCCACTTCCCTAATTCAGCTGTCGCTAAATCAGGCGGTGCGACCGCCCTTGATGACGCGCGGCACCCGCGGCTTGACGGCGGTGCGGGAATGCTGGCGGACAAAATTGACGATGCGCGGCGCGATCTCGCGACGGAATCGCGAGCCGTTGAAAACGCCGTAGTGGCCGACATCCGGCTGGAGATAATGCATGCGCATGTCTTCGGGGATGTTGACGCAGATGGTCTGCGCCGCCCTGGTCTGGCCGACGCCTGAAATGTCGTCATTCTCGCCCTCGACGGTCAGGAGCGCGACCTTGCGGATCGCCGCCGGATCGACCCGCTTGCCTCGGTGCATCAATTCGCCCTTGGGCAGCGAATGCTTCATGAAGACCTGTTCGACCGTCTGCAGGTAGAACTCGGCGGTCAGATCCATGACGGCGAGATATTCGTCATAGAAATCGCGATGTTTTTCCGGTTCGCCGTCGTTCTTCACGAGATGCATGAAGAACTCCTTGTGGGCGACGAGGTGCCGGTCGAGGTTCATCGACATGAAGCCCGACAACTGCAGGAAACCGGGATAGACAGGCCGCATGAAGCCCGGCTGAGGCCAGGGCACGTTCATGATGACATTGTCGGAAAACCACTGCAGCGACCGCTCCTGGGCGAGCTTGTTGACCGCCGTCGGATTGATGCGCGTGTCGATCGGGCCGCCCATCAGCGTCATCGATGACGGCGACAGCGGATCCTGGGCTTCCTCCATCACCGCGGCTGCGACCAGCACCGGCACCGACGGCTGACAGACGGCGATCACATGCGTGTCGTGACCGAGGAAATGCAGCATCTCGATGACGTAGTCGACGTAATCGTCGAAATCGAAGCTGCCTTCCGTCATCGGCACCATGCGGGCGTCGATCCAGTCGGTGATGTAGACATCGGCGCTCGGCAGCAATGCCTCGACGGTACCGCGCAGCAGCGTCGCATAGTGGCCGGACATCGGCGCAACGATCAGGATGCGCGGATCGCTGGCGCGGCCAGGCGGGACGTTGCGCGAGAAATGAAGGAGGTTGCAGAAGGACCGCGACCAGACGATCTCTTCACGAACGGAAACCGTCTGATCGCCGATCACCGTCTGCTTCAGTCCGAACTCCGGTTTCCCGTAGCGGCGCGTCGTGCGCTCGAACATTTCGAGGCTTGCCGCCATCGTGCGGCCGAACGGCGTCTGGGCGAACGGGTTCAGCGGATTGGCATAGGCAAACCGCATGATGTCAGCCGCGGCGCGAAACGGCGCCATGGCGGCATGATTCAATTCATAAAGCTGATAGAACATAGAAGGCGCTGCCTTTCTCTATCGAAAAGATGACGTCGGGTGATAGACGTCGAGCTCTTTCCGCACGCTGGCACGTAACGCAGACTAACAGGTTTTTGTTGCACAGCAACATGGACGTCCCAGACCTGCACAGGAAATGCCAGAGAGTTGATCTCTGGCATCACCATAGAACCGAAAGTTTAAGGTTCAGCTGAGGTAGCGTCGTTAACGATCCGCAACAAAGCTCTGCTTCTGGCTGCCGAGCCCTTCGATGCCGAGCTCGACGACATCGCCATTCCTGAGGAAGCGCGGCGGCTTCATGCCCATTCCGACGCCGGGCGGCGTCCCCGTCGAGATGACGTCGCCAGGATGCAGCGACATGAATTGGCTGAGATAGGAAACGATGTGCGCGACGCCATAGACCATGGTCTTGGAGGAACCATTCTGCATCGTCTGGCCGTTGACCTTTAGCCACATACCGAGATTCTGCGGATCGGCGATTTCATCCTTGGTGACCAGCCAAGGGCCGATCGGGCCGAAGGTGTCGCAGGACTTGCCTTTGGTCCATTGGCCGGCGCGCTCGGTCTGGAAGGCGCGTTCGGAAACATCGTGCGACACACAATAACCGGCGACATAGTCGAGCGCCTCGGCTTCGCTGACATATTTCGCCGTCTTGCCGATGACGACGCCGAGCTCGACTTCCCAGTCGGTCTTTTCGGAACCGCGCGGGATGAGGACGGTGTCGTTCGGGCCAACGATCGCCGAGGTCGCCTTCATGAAGATCACCGGCTCGGGCGGTACGGTGGCGCCGGTTTCGGCGGCATGGTCGGAGAAATTGAGGCCGATGCAGATGAATTTGCCCGTGCCGGCGACGCAGGCGCCGATACGGCCGGGGGCAAGTTCCGGAAGGCTCTTCGGATCGAGCGCCGCGATCCTTGCAAGGCCGGCCGGCGAGATTGCCTCGCCGCCGATGTCGGCGACATGCGCCGAGAGATCGCGAATCTTGCCATCGGCATCGAGAAGCGCCGGTTTTTCCCGACCTGCTTCGCCAACACGCATCAGCTTCATGGAATGCCTCCTCATCGTAAACGGATTTGCAGCCACCTATGAACGAATTATTCATCGGTGTCATTACGGCTTTGCCCGGAAGCGGTACGGTGTTTCTAGAAAATTTCGGAGAGATCCGGACCGGCAGGAACGATTTTCGTCGGGTTCAGAATTTCGACCGAGTGGTAGCCGCGCTTGATATGGTCGAGATTCACCGTGCGATGCCCGGCCAATCCAGGATGCGCCGGCAGAAGGTGCGCAGATTGGCATAGTCCGAAAGCCGGTATTCCGCGAAGAGGTAAGACCAGTTTTCGAATTGCGGCTCGATCCAATCGAAGAAATCGGCGAAGGCTTTCTCATCGGCGATCTGCTTGCTGGCAAAACCGGCGCGATAGGGCCGCGGGATAGACGCGGTCGTTGAAAGCATCGATTTTCAACCCGTCTGTCGACGGGACAGAGATCGATTGGTTTTTTCGGTTTGGCGCGCGCTCAAGGCCGATCCTCATGGAGACTGTCCGTTCACCCAGCTGCGACGACGCTGCGCTTGCCAAGACGGCGAAGCAGGAAATATGACTTTGGCCTCAGTCCAACATGAGATGGAGTTCGACATGCATCTCTCCAAGGCCGTCGTGCGCACCGGACATGCGAGCCGCTACCTGCAGCAGCTCTGCAAACATTGGAGCCACAAGTTCAGCGTCGATTTCGATCCGCATAAGGGCCGGGTGCCGTTCAGCGAAAGCGCCGAGGTGATATTCGCCGCCGACGATGCGGCGCTCACCATGACGCTTTCCGTTGCCGATCCCGACCAGCAGGCAAGGATGCAGGGGGTGATCGACGACCATCTGAAGCGTTTCGCCTTCCGCGAGGAACTCGACATCGTCTGGACCGATTGACCTCAACGATTTTTATGCCCCAACCCTGGAACAAGCATGACGCAGAGCAATAACCGCGAATCCCAATATCCGATCGATCCGATGTTTCTCGACCGCTGGTCGCCCCGCGCCTTTACCGGCGAAGTCATCGATGAGGCACAGCTGCTCAGCCTGCTCGAAGCCGCCCATTGGGCGCCCTCCTCTTCCAACCAGCAGCCCTGGCGCTTCATCTATGCCCTCAAGGGCTCGGAGCACTGGGAGAAATTCGTCACACTGCTCGTCCACGCCAATCAGGAATGGGCGAAGAACGCATCGGCATTGATCTTCGTTGTCTCACGCAGCTTCACCGGCGTTGCCGGATCCGGCGAGGAAAAGCCGAGCTACACCCATTCCTTCGACGCCGGTGCAGCCTGGGGATACCTGGCCCTGCAAGCGCGCCTTTCCGGCTTCTATGCCCATGGCATGGGCGGCATCAAACATGAGGAAATCAGAAAAACATTCGATATCCCCGAGGGTTACCGGATCGAAGCGGGCGTTGCCGTCGGCCGTCTGGCCGACAAGAGCGTTCTTTCCGAACGCAATCAGGCGCGCGAATTCCCGAGCCAGCGCAAGCCGCTCTCCGACCTTGCCTTCAACGGCCATTTCCTAGAGCCTGCTGCTTTCATACGGAAGCATATCCTGAGTTTGTGAGGTAGTTTGCGCATTCTGCTGGCGAGAAGCAGTCGAGCATTTCACCAGCCTTGCGCCATGTCGCTTCGACTGTGCGAGGCTGTTCTCTCCTAATTAGGTGCTTGAGCTTGGCAAAGACTTGCTCGATGGGATTGAGGTCCGGGCTGTAAGGCGGCAGGAAGAAGAGGTGCGCGCCTGCGGCCCGGATGGCACGACGGACAGCTTGGCCCTTATGGCTGCCGAGATTGTCGAGGATGACGATGTCGCCCTTGGCGAGCGTGGGCACGAGGATCCTCTGGATATAGAGGGTAAAGAGTTCGCCGTTGATCGGCCCATCGATGACCCAAGGGGCGTCGATGCGGTCGCAGCGCAAGGCGGCAATGAATGTCAGGGTTTTCCAGTGCCCATGCGGAACCGCGGCACATAGGCGTTGACCACGCGGTGCCCACCCCCTGAGGGGCGCCATGTTGGTCTTGATCCAGGTCTCATCGAGAAAGACCAGCCGCTGCGCTTCGATCCGCCGTTGATGGGTCTTCCAACGCAACCGTTTCCTGGCGATATCCATCCGCGTCTGCTCGGCCGGCAGAACCGTTTTTTTTGAAACTCAGGCCCTCGGCCCGGACGAACACCCAAACGGCGCGTCGCTCGGTCTTGATGCCGCGTTCGGCCAGTTCCGCCACAAGGCCTCGCGTCGTGAACGGGCCGGATCGACAGCGCTGGCGCAGCCAGTCGGCCCGTTCGCCGGACAAAGTCCGCTGCTTGCGACCGCCGACGCGGCCGGGCGTCAGAGCGCCGGTCTCCGCAAGGCGCTTCTTCCACTTCGAAACACAGGAGGGAGCAATCGCAAGTGCTGCTGCGATCGATCGTATCGTTTCTCCGGTGTTCAGGCGCGCCATCGCCCGTTCGCGAAGATCCTCAGAATATGGGTGCGTCATCCTTGCCGGCCGTCCTTTTCCGGTAGGACAGAGAATCATATTTCAGCTGATTTGCGAATCTGCGATTCTGAAAAATCGAAGCGTGCTCTAGCCAACTGAGCGACAGAACAAGCAAAAGCCCCGCCGACTTGCGACGGCGGGGCTTTTATTGAAGACATATCGATCAGATGTCGAGATTGGCGACGCTGAGCGCGTTGTCCTGGATGAATTCACGCCGGGGCTCGACTTCATCCCCCATCAGGCGAGCGAAGAGGCCGTCGGCATCGGTGGCATCGGCAACCTTGACCTGCAGCAGCGAACGGACATTCGGATCGAGCGTCGTTTCCCAGAGCTGTTCGGCATTCATCTCACCGAGACCCTTGTAGCGCTGCATGGTCAGACCCTTGCGGCCGCTGGCAAAGATCGCATCGAGCAGGGCGCGCGGCCCTGAAATCTCAATGTCGCCTTCGCGCCGGTGCAGCGACGGCGGCGTCTGATAGATTTCCTTGAGACGCGCGGTCAGCTGGTCGATGTGGCGGGCATCGGAGGAGCCGATCAGCGCCATGTCGAGCACCACCACTTCCTTGACGCCGCGAACCATACGCTCGAGGCGCAGGCCGCCATCGCTCGCCAGGTCACCCTGCCAGCCGCGTTCGGTCTCTTCGGCAATGATGTCGAGACGGCTTGCGACCTCGCTCGCCAATGCCTGCGCTCTTGCCTGATCGCTGACGAACTCGGCATTGAGCGCGCCGGCGATCGCCGCCTGTTCGACGACGGCGCGATTGTAGCGCGAATGGAGATTGTCGAGCAGGGCGCGCATACGCAGCGCATCGAGGATGACTTCGCGCAGGTCCTGTCCGGTGCGGACCTCACCGCTGCCGAGCCTCAACGCGGCATCCTCCAGACCCTGGGCGATGAGATATTCCTCGAGCGCCTTCTCATCCTTCAGATACTGCACCGACTTGCCGCGCGCGACCTTATAGAGCGGCGGCTGAGCGATGTAGAGATGGCCGCGCTCGATCAGTTCCGGCATCTGGCGGAAGAAGAAGGTGAGCAGCAGGGTGCGGATGTGGGCGCCGTCGACATCGGCGTCCGTCATGATGATGATCTTGTGATATCGCAGCTTTTCGGCGTTGAACTCGTCCTTGCCGATGCCGGTGCCGAGCGCGGTGATCAGCGTGCCGATTTCCTGGCTCGACAGCATCTTGTCGAAACGGGCCCGTTCCACATTCAGGATCTTGCCGCGCAGCGGCAGGATCGCCTGGTTTTCGCGCGACCGGCCCTGCTTGGCCGACCCGCCGGCGGAATCGCCCTCGACCAGGAAGACTTCGGATTTGGCCGGATCGCGTTCGGAGCAGTCGGCGAGCTTGCCCGGTAGTGAGGCAATATCGAGCGCACCCTTGCGGCGGGTCAATTCACGGGCCTTGCGGGCCGCTTCGCGCGCAGCTGCCGCCTCGACGACCTTGCCGACAAGGATCTTGGCTTCGCTCGGATGCTCCTCGAACCAGGTGTTCAGCGCCTCATTAACGAGGCTTTCGACGACAGGGCGGACTTCCGAAGAAACGAGCTTGTCCTTCGTCTGCGACGAGAATTTCGGATCGGGCACCTTGACCGACAGCACCGCGGTCAAGCCTTCGCGGCAGTCTTCGCCCTGCAGCGTCACTTTTTCCTTTTTGGTGATGCCGGAATTGTCGGCATAGGAAACCACCTGACGGGTCAAGGCCGCGCGGAAGCCGGCCATATGGGTGCCGCCGTCACGCTGGGGAATGTTATTGGTGAAGCAGAGCACGTTCTCGTGATAGCTGTCGTTCCACCACATCGCCACTTCGACGGTGATGCCGTCCTTCTCGCCGCGGATGGCGACCGGTTTGTCGACGAGCGGCTTCTTGGCGCGGTCGAGATAGGAGACGAAGGCCTCGAGGCCGCCGTCATAGCGCATTTCTTCCTGCTTGATATCGGAATGACGCTTGTCGCTCAAAAGGATGCGCACGCCCGAATTCAGGAAGGCGAGTTCGCGCAGGCGGTGCTCCAGCGTACCGTAATCGAATTCGGTCATGGTGAAGGTTTCGCTGCTCGGCATAAAGCTGACTTCCGTGCCGGTCGAATCGGGGGCATCGCCCGTGACCTTCAGCGGTGCGTCGGCCACGCCATGGGTGAAGCTCATTTCATGGATCTTGCCATGGCGTCGGATCTTCAGCTTCAGCCAGACAGAGAGGGCGTTGACGACGGAAACGCCGACGCCATGCAGACCGCCTGAGACCTTGTAGGAATTCTGGTCGAATTTGCCGCCGGCATGCAGCTGCGTCATGATGACTTCGGCGGCCGACACGCCTTCGCCGCTATGAATGTCCGTTGGGATGCCGCGGCCGTTATCGGTGACCGTTACCGATCCATCCGGATTGAGGGTGACGGTGACGATGTCGGCATGACCGGCCAGCGCTTCGTCGATCGCGTTGTCGACGACCTCATAGACCATGTGATGCAGGCCGGAGCCGTCGTCGGTATCGCCGATATACATGCCGGGGCGCTTGCGCACGGCATCGAGGCCCTTCAGGACCTTGATGGAATCTGCGCCATATTCGGTGCTTACGCCGTTTTCCGTCGCGGATGTATCGCTCATTCTGTCGAGATTTTCCCTGTTGTCGTAAAGCGGCGGCGCGCCTTGCGAATCACCGGCTTTCTTTACTCTCGTATATAGGTTTTTTGAGCCCGGTTCCCAATGGCAAGTCCCCTGAACAAGCCATAAAACAGGGGATTATGACGCTTTTCCGTCACCTTTGCCGCCATTTTCGAGAACAGCCGATAACCGGGCGATCTCGGAGCTGTCAAGGTCGCGGATCCGCCGGGCCAGCCGGTTGGCCAATTCGGTGTATTCCTGCGGCAGGCCCGACGTGTCGATGACAACGCGCGGGTCAGAGGAACGGGCAAGCAGGAACAGTTCCTCGGCTTCGTCCCAGATGATGTTGAAGTAGCCGGCGATGCGCTGCAGCAGGTCGAATGTCGGCAGGCCGCGCTTGCCATGTTCGAGCGCCGAGAGATAGGCGGGGGAGACGTTCAGTGCTTGCGCCATCTCCTTCTGCGAGACGCCCTTTCGCGCCCTCAGCCTGCGAACCGCCTCTCCAAAGGGTGTCATGGCTTTTCCCCATGCCGCCGCGACAACCGGATATAGAGCGCTCCCTCACCGCCATGATGCTGTGCGGCTGGCTCATAGGAGGAGATCAGGTAGCGGAATTCCGGCTTCGAGAACCACAGGGGAACCGCTCTTTTCAAGGCACCTTCGCTCCCCAGCGAGCTGCCCTTACCGGTGATGACAAGCACATGGCGCATGCCGCGTTCGTGGGCGCGGATTAAAAAATCGAGCAGGATGACATGGGCCTCGCTCTGCACCAGGCCATGCAGGTCGATGCGCGCCTCGAGCGCCAGCCGGCCTTTGGCGATTTTGCGCTTCACCGGTCTTTCCAGCGGATGGTGCACCTTCGCCGGCTGTCTCGGCGTCGACGGTGGGGTCGGCTGTGCTGCCGTCGGCGCAACGGAGGTCTGCTTTTCGGCTGTCTGCCGTTCTGCCGCCGCTTCCGCTTCGGCCAGAAAGGCGTCAAGCTCGGTCAACTCGTTCGCTTTTCCGGGCATCGGCCGCGTGCTGCGCGCCACCTTGCCCCACAGGATCCTCTCATCGGCGCTGAGCTTGCGATCCCTGGCCATCAGTCGAAACGTCCGGCGGCGGCTTTGGGAATGAGGATGACGAAATCGGCATCGTTGCGGACGGCGCCGGCGCGCTCTCCGGCCAAGTCCCCCGAACCGGCGAAGATATCGCCGCGCGCCGGCCCGACGATCGCCGAGCCGGTGTCGAGCGCCAGCATCAGCCGGCGGAACGGGCGGCCTTGATCAAGATGGGTGAGGCTGTCGGCGCGGATGAAAATGGGGAAACCGAAGGTATGGATCAGCCGGTCGACCGCGAGCGAGCGCCCGGCGAGAAGCGGCACCTTGGCGGCGGCAATCGGACCCGCTTCAGGATCGGCAACCGCCGCTTCCCGGAAGAAAATATAGGAGCGGTTGTGCCATAGCACCTGGTCCACCCGCTCGGGATTGCGGGCTAGCCAGGCGCGGATCGACTGCATGGAAATCTCGGCGCGGTCGATCTCACCGCGGTCGATCAAGAGCTTGCCGATCGCCGAGAAGGGATGCCCTGCCTTTGCCGCGTAAGTGATGCGGCCGATACGCCCGTCGCGATAACGCAGGCGCGCGGCACCCTGCACATGCACGAAGAAGACATCGACCTTCGATTTCGCCCAGGCGATTTCCAGGCCGCGACCGGCGAGAAAGCCTTGATCGATCTCGCGGCGATCCGGATAAGCGCCAATGCGGCCATCATCATGCAAGCGGCCGAAAACATAGGATCCATCCAGTTCGGCCGGGCGATTGCCGTCATCGAGATCGATCAGATCGTTCGGGCGGCTGTAGAAGGGAAAACGGAAGAGCTCGTTTTGCCGATCCGATACCTCGACCTCCGGCTCGTAAAAGGCGGTGACGAAACCGGACTTGCCGTCCTTGCGGCGGATCAGAAATGGCCGGCAACGCGTCTCGAAAAAGGCGCGCGCCGCTGCAGGCGACGACGGCGTAAAATTTTCAGCGTCCAGCAGAAGTGGAAGCAGGTCCTCGGCGCTCAGGCCGAGCGAGCCAGTACGGTAGGGCTTTACGTCGGTGATCTGCCGGCGGCAGCGCCCCATCACTTCAAAAAGGCCGGAGGGATCATCATCCTTCCAGCCTTCCAAATTATCGAAGCTGATGGCCTGCAGGACGAAGTCCGATGCCTGATCACTCATGTTCCGATTCGGTCGCCACAAGTTTCCAGTTCGGATCACGCGAGCGGGTGTCGCGGGCGAAGGTCCAGAGATCGTTGACTTCGGCGACGTTTTCGGCGTCGCCCTCGATCAGGACGTCAGCCTTGTCGTAAGTCGCCGAGATCAGCTGGCTGACGATGCGCACGGTGATCTGCGCTTCGCTGCCCTTCGTCTCGGCATGGGTGATTTCGGCCTTGTCGATGCCGACGAAGGTGGACTTGACCTTTTCGCCGCGGGCTTCGCGCTCGGCAATCGCCGCCTCGAATCCGTCATAAACCTCACGGGACAAAAGGTTCTTAAGGGTTTTGCGATCGCCATCGGCATAGGCCATGACGATCATTTCGTAGGCCATGCGGGCACCGTTCAGAAACTCCTTCGGGCTGAAGGAGGAATCGGCCTTATTCAGGGCGCGCAGCGATTCGTTGAGCGGGGTCCCCGGCGCGGCAAAGGCGTCGATGGCAGAGAAGCGCTCATCGTCCTCGGCCGTCGCATCACGGCGCGGCAGCGTCACGACCTTGCCGGCGTCGGCAGCCTCAGCCGGAGCAGCATCCCTTGGCCTATAGAGATCGCGGGGCGGCTTCTCATTTCCTGTGCGGCGCCCGAGCACGGAGCGGAGCTGAAAGAAGATCAGCACCGCCGCCACCAGGAAGAATAATGTGATGAAGTCGTTCGAACTCATATCCTGTCGCAACCGCCGTTAACATCTCTGATTTGTACTCCCATATAGTCCGCCTATACAGATGATTCAAATGATGGCTGGCATCTTCGCCGGCGCCACGAGGAGACCGGCAAAAGCCGGGACATGACGACCATGCGTTTTTCAATTCTGCCGGCTTTCATTCTGTTGCTGCCGCTTGGCGAAATTGCCGGCTTCGTCATTGTCGGTCGCGCAATCGGCCTGGCGCTGACGCTTGCGCTCGTCATGGCGAGCCTCATCTTCGGCGTGGTCCTGCTGCGCCGGCAGGGGATCGGCATCCTGCGCCGGATGTCGAGCGAAGGGCGGAACGGCGTGATGCCCGGACGTGATCTGCTGAAGCCGGCAATGACGGTGATTGCCGCGCTGCTGCTGATCATTCCCGGTTTCCTCACGGATATCATCGCCATCCTCATTCTCATTCCGCCGGTGCGCGATCTCCTCTGGCGGTCGATCGCCAAACGCTTCGTCGTCGTCAACGCCACAAGCGGCTTTTCCAATGGCGCGAAACCCGACTTCCGCGATCGCAATTCAAATTCGAAGGTGGTCGATCTCGACGAGGAGGACTATCATAGGGAGCCGGATCGCAACTCGCCATGGTCCGGCAAACATCTCGGGGACTGAGGCTTTGCCGGTGATCGGGTGCGGCTTGCGCCCAGGGTTGTAAGCCCCTCCCCGAAATGTTAGATGGCGGCACCATTCCCATGCCCTTCGAGGAAAAGCCAATGGCAGACGATAACAACAGCAACGGTGCGACCAATCCGACCCTTTCGATCCTTGCGCAATATACCAAGGACCTCTCCTTCGAAAATCCGGGTGCGCCGCGTTCGCTGCAGGCCCGCGACAAGGCGCCAACGATCAACATCAATGTGAACGTCAACGCCAATCCGCTTTCCGACACGGATTTCGATGTCGTGCTGTCGCTGAATGCCGAAGCCAAGGATGGCGACAAGACGGTGTTCCATACGGAACTCGTCTATGGTGGCGTCTTCCGCGTTGCCGGTTTCCCGCAGGAGCACATGCTGCCGGTGCTCTTCATCGAGTGCCCGCGCATGCTCTTCCCCTTCGCCCGGCAGATCATCGCCGACGTGACCCGTAACGGCGGTTTCCCGCCGCTGATGATCGATCCGATCGACTTCACGCAGATGTTCGCTCAGCGCGTTGCCGAAGAACAGGCCCGCGCCAAGGTTCAGGCCGTTCCGAACTGATCGAATTCTTTGGATTCTGACATGCGGATGCCCGGGCCGGTCCCGGGCATTTTCAATTCGGGCGGGCGTATTTCGCCCAGATGCCCTTTTCGCCGAGCTTGGCGACCAGCGCCTCATGCGCCTGCGCTTCGGACTGGCTGAGCCGGGAGCCAAGCGGACGAGGGCGTTCGAGCGCCGCGGCAAACGCCATATCATCTTCCACGGCCATTTCACCGCGGGCCGCCTGGCCCGGCTGGCCCGATATGCTCAGGCCGAACGCAGCCTGTCTGCCGCCGATCATCTCAATATAGACTTCGGCCAATAGTTCGGAGTCGAGCAGCGCCCCGTGTTTGGTACGGTGCGAGTTGTCGATGCCGTAACGCCGGCAGAGCGCGTCGAGCGAATTCGGTCCCATCGGGTGCTTGCGCCGCGCCATCGACAGCGTATCGATGACCTTGTCCGGCAGGATCGGCGGCAAACCAATGCGCGCGAATTCAGCGTTGATGAAGCCCATATCGAAAGTGGCGTTATGGGCGATCCATTTGCCGTCGCCGAAGAAGGCGAGGATTTCCTCGGCCACCTCGGCGAAAGGCTTCTTGTCCTTCAGGAATTCATCGGTGATTCCGTGCACCGCAAGTGCATCCGGATGAACCTTCTGATCTCCCGGATTGATGTAGATATGCAGCGTGTTGCCGGTCGGAAAATGGTTGAAGAGCTCGATGCCGCCGATTTCGATGATACGGTCGGCGCGGTTGTCGAGGCCGGTGGTTTCCGTATCGAAGATGATCTCACGCATTCCGGAAATCTCCATTGGCAATCCGCATTTTCAGCTCGGCGACGATCTCAAGCACCCGCGCCCTGGTCTCCGCAATGCTGTGGCTGGTGTCGACCAGATAATCGGCGCGGCGCCGTTTTTCCGCATCCGGCGTCTGGCGAGAGAGAATCATATCGAATTTTTCTTCCGTCATGTCGTCGCGCGCAAGCACCCTCTGACGCTGAATCTGTGGATCGGTGCTGACGACAACGATGACGTCCACTCTCTCCCAGGCGCCGGTTTCGAAGAGCAGCGGAATATCGAGCAGGACCATATCGGCGCCGGCTGCCTGCTGCCGCTCCAGAAATTCCGTTTCCCGTTTGCGCACCAGCGGATGGACGATCCCTTCGAGGCGCTTGAAACCTTCGGGATCGAGCGCGAGCTGGCGGCCCAGCTCCTGCCGGTCAACCGCTCCATCCTTCATCGTGCCGGGGAAAGCGGCATCCACAAGCGGTGCTGCCTCGCCGGCGTAGAGGTCATGGACCACGGCGTCGGAGTCATTCAAGGGGATTCCGGCCTCGGCGAAGAGTTTGCCGACCGTCGATTTTCCCATTCCGATTGAGCCGGTGAGTCCGATCTTCAGCATCAATGGACTTCCATGTCGGCGATAATCAAAGCGCGCAGCGCCGCGTCGACGACCGGACGCTTGCCGAACCATTTTTCGAAACCGGGAACAGCCTGGTGCAGCAGCATGCCGAGACCGTCGACGACCGACAGTCCCTGCTCTTCCGCCTGTCTCAGGATCGGTGTCTTCAAGGGGATGTAGACGATATCGGTGACGACGGCACCCGTTGCGAGCGGCGCAAAATCGATCGACGGCGCCGCTTCGCCATCCATGCCGAGCGAGGTCGTGTTGATGAAGAGGCCAGCACCATGCATGACTTCGGCAAGCGCGCCCACCGGATGGGCTCGAACTCTCGGACCGAAGCGATCGGCCAGCTCTCGCGCACGTTCGACGGTGCGGTTGACGACGTGGATTTCCCTGAAGCCACGGTCGCGGACGGCTTGGATGATCGCCCGACTCGCGCCGCCGGCACCGAAGACCACGGCCGTATCATGACGGTCCCAGCCGGAATGGCGCTCGTCGAGATTGGCGGTGAAGCCGCGGCCGTCGGTATTGGTGGCATGCAGGAGACCATCCTCCAACCAGAGCGTATTCGAGGCGCCGAGTTCATGCGCCAGATCGTCCGGCTTGTCGGCGAGCCGGAAGGCAAGTTCCTTGTGGGGGATGGTGACATTGCCTCCGATAAAGCCGGAGCTGCCATCCTTCAGCGAGGCAATGAAATCGGGAAAGGCATCGGGTGTCACCTCGTGGGCGCGATAGCTGCCCGGGAGGCCAAGCGTCTTCAGCCAGTATCCATGTATCAGCGGTGAGCGCGAATGCTTGATGGGAAAGCCCGTGACAAATGCATTCGGCCCCAGTGTTTCACGTGAATCATCCATCGATCGCCCCGAATTCTCGCAATTTTCCCAGGAGCGGAAGCATCGGCAGCCCGAGTATGGTGAAATAGTCGCCCTCGATCTTCTCGAAGAGTTGAACGCCCTCACCTTCCAGCTGATAGGCGCCGACGCTGGAAAGCGCCCGTTTGCCCACCCGCGCCAGGTGTCTGGCGATGAAATCTTCCGTCAAGGATCGCATTGTCAGTTCGGCATGGCCGATATGCTCCCACAAGACGGCGCCGTCGCGGACGATCGCGATGGCGCTGTTCAGCCGGTGGGTGGTGCCCGACAGAGCGCGAAGGTGGTTCGCGGCGTCGGCCATGTCCTTCGGTTTGTGAAAAACGCGGTCGCCGAGCGACATCGTCTGATCCGAACCGATGACGAGAGCCTCGGGGAAACGGGCGCTGACATCTTCGGCTTTAGCCTTGGCCAGGATGCAGGCGACGGTGTCCGGCTTCGCACCGGCTTTTTCGAGCGGCGCCTCAACCGCCCTTTCGTCGATCTCCGCGGGATGTGCCTCAAAGGAGAGACCGGCATTTTCCATCAGCATCCGCCGAAAAGGGCTCGACGATGCAAGGATGAGTTTCGGTGTCATGGTTTCTCCCACTCGCGGCTTTTTGTCAGCGCTTAACGCAGCTTCGGGCGGAGGGCAACAATGGCGGCCGCCGTTTCCTCGATTGAGCGGCGCGTAACGTCGATCAGCGGCCATCCGTGGCGGGCGCAGAGGGAGCGGGCATATTTCAGCTCTTCCGAGATCGTGGCTCGATCGGTGTAGTGCTCGCGGTCGAAACCTTGCGTCGTCCCGAGCACCCGATTTTCCCGGACTTGGGAAATGCGGTCGGTGGTGGCGATCAGGCAGACGATCAGCGGTTTTGTCGCTACGAGCAGGCTCTCCGGCAGGGGCACGCCGTAGACGATCGGGATGTTCGCCGTCTTGATGCCGCGATTGGCGAGATAGATGCTGGTCGGCGTCTTCGATGTCCGGCTGATGCCGATGATGACAACATCCGCGTCGTTGTAATCGTCCGGCATCTGGCCGTCGTCATGATCCATGGTGAAGTTCAACGCCTCGATGCGGGCGAAGTAGCCGGCATTCATCACATGCTGGGCCCCGACCCGGCGGCGAGACGGGGCGCCCAGATAGATCTGGAACGCATTCATGACCGGCTCCAGCACATTGACCGAGGCGACACCCATCTCGACGCAGCGTTCGTCGATCAGGTTCGCCAGATCGCGGTCGACAATGGTGTAGAGCACGATCCCCGGCGCGTCATCGATCGCCTGCAAAACCGGCAGCAGCTGTTTGCGATTGCGGATCAGCGGATAGACATGTTCGATCGGCTGGGCGGATCTGAACTGCGCCGAAGCGGCGCGACCGGCGGAGATGAGAGTCTCTCCGGTCGAGTCAGAAATCAGGTGCAGATGAAAGAAGTTCGTTCTGTTCTCCACGTTATTTTCCGCTGCCTGTTGAAAAGACTGGATGATGGAGAGCTAAGGCGGTGAGGCTGTCTCGGGCAAGGGAAAACATGCCTGCTTATCCACATTTCGAATTTTCCGGACCGGTTTCGGCCGCTTCTGTGGAGGCTGGGGATGAAATCGACTTGTCGTCCAGCGGCCCACAGTCTATCCACAGGCACGAAAAAAATCGTCCTCTGGCAAGGATTTGGAATCGCTTTCGGATTCGGATTCTCCCCGGAATTTGACAGGAATGGAGAAATTCTTTCGAGTTCGTCGTCGAACGCGCGACAAATGGCATCGGCGGTGGATGGATTTTAATCCTTGATAGACACCGACTCTAAGAAATAGAAACCTTTTAAAATATCTTTGATTTTTTATAGGGAAGACGCGCTTGAGCGATAGGCGGCGAAAGATCATGAGGGTTCTCGACGGCGAAAGCGTTTTTCCTCCTCCTCTCTGGCTGATGAGACAGGCAGGACGCTATCTGCCGGAATATAGGGAGACCCGGGCAAAGGCCGGAAGCTTCCTCGATCTCTGCTACACGCCCGATCACGCCGTCGAAGTGACATTGCAGCCGATCCGCCGCTATGGCTTTGATGCAGCGATCCTGTTTTCCGACATCCTCGTCATTCCCGACGCGATGAAGCGGAATGTTCGTTTCACTGAAGGCCATGGACCGGAAATGGATCCGATCGATGAAGCAGGCATCGGCAGATTGAATGGCGACGAGGTTGTCGATTACCTCAGACCGGTGCTGGAAACGGTACGGCGGTTGCGGGAGGAATTGCCTGAAGAGACGACTCTGCTCGGTTTCTGTGGCGCGCCTTGGACGGTTGCGACCTATATGATCGCCGGCCATGGCACCCCGGATCAGGCCCCTGCCCGTCTCTTCGCCTATAAACATCCCCGCGCCTTCGAGCAGCTGCTGATGCTGCTTGCCGACGTTTCGGCCGATTATCTCGTGGCGCAGATCGATGCCGGCGCCGATGCCGTGCAGATTTTCGATTCCTGGGCGGGTGTTCTCGGCGAGAAAGAGTTCGACGCCTTCGCTGTCAAGCCGGTTGCACGGATGATTGCCTCGATCAAGGCGCGGCGGCCGCAGGCGCGCATCATCGCCTTCGCCAAGGGTGCGGGCTATCAGTTGAAAACCTATCGTCAGAAGACCGGAGCGGATGCGATCGGTCTCGACTGGTCGGTCCCATTGGCCTTTGCGGCCGAACTTCAGAAGGATGGTCCGGTTCAGGGCAATCTCGACCCGATGCGCGTCGTTGCCGGCGGCCGGGCGCTGGAAGAGGGTATCGACGATATTCTGAATCATCTCGGCAATGGGCCGCTTATCTTCAATCTCGGTCACGGCATCACGCCGCAGGCCGACCCTGAACATGTGCGTTTGCTGGTTGAACGCGTGCGGGGTTCACGGATGGCCCAGACGTGACGATGGAAAAACAGACGGACCGTAGAGCCGGCGCTTACGCACGGCGCCGCGCGCATTTTGCGCTGGTCTTCTTCGCGCTGATCGCGGTTGGGCTGTTCGCCTGGAATCCCGACAATCTCTATCTCTGGATCAAGGCGCTTCATATCATCGCGGTCATCTCCTGGATGGCAGGACTGTTCTATATGCCGCGGTTGTTCATCTACCATACCGACGCCGAACCAGGCTCGGTGCAGTCGGAAACCTTCAAGGTAATGGAGCGCCGGCTGCTTCGCATCATCATGACGCCGGCGATGATGCTGACCTGGATCTTCGGTCTATATCTCGCCTGGTCGGTCTACGGGTTCCAGGGCGGCTGGCTGCATGCAAAAATCGGGCTTGTCGTGCTGCTGACCGGGATCCATATGTTCTTCAGCAGCGCCGTGCGCGCCTTCGAGCGGGACGAAAATCACCGTTCCGCGCGCTACTGGAGGTTCATGAACGAGGCGCCGACTTTGCTGATGATCGCGATCGTGATCCTCGTCGTGGTGAAGCCATTCTGACGAGAAATCCTCCCTCAGGTTAAATTTGCTTCATTTTAAGCAGCCCCCTTGCGGCGGCGATAACGAGTCGCTATTTTCCGCGCATCTCATCTACGTGGCATGTGTGTAGATTTCAGTCGTCTGCGAGCCCCTTTCGCAGTACCGAATACGACCCAACATCGCCTTTCCCCTTCGAAATTGAAAAGAGTATTGGTCACTTCATGGCTGAAATGAAGCTTCAGGAACTTAAGAGCAAATCCCCGACGGATCTTCTGGCTTTCGCCGAATCGCTCGAGGTCGAGAATGCAAGCACGATGCGCAAGCAGGAGCTGATGTTTGCGATCCTCAAAATGCTTGCCAGCCAGGATGTGGAAATCATCGGCGAAGGGGTCGTCGAGGTGCTGCAGGACGGCTTCGGCTTCCTGCGTTCGGCGAATGCAAACTACCTGCCCGGTCCCGACGACATCTACATCTCGCCGTCACAGATCCGCCGTTTCTCGTTGAAAACCGGCGACACGGTCGAGGGACCGATCCGCGGGCCAAAGGAAGGCGAGCGTTATTTCGCGCTGCTCAAGGTCAACACCATCAATTTCGACGATCCGGAAAAGATTCGTCATAAGGTTCATTTCGACAACCTGACGCCGCTCTACCCGAATGAGCGCTTCAAGATGGAACTCGAGATCCCGACCTCCAAGGATCTGTCGCCGCGTGTGATCGACTTGGTGGCGCCGCTCGGCAAGGGCCAGCGCGGACTGATCGTCGCGCCTCCGCGCACCGGTAAGACCGTGCTTCTCCAGAACATCGCCCATTCGATCACGGCCAACCATCCGGAATGTTATCTCATCGTTCTTCTGATCGACGAGCGTCCCGAGGAAGTGACCGACATGCAGCGCTCGGTCCGCGGCGAGGTTATCTCCTCGACCTTCGACGAACCGGCAGTGCGTCACGTCCAGGTGGCCGAAATGGTCATCGAAAAAGCAAAGCGTCTGGTCGAGCACGGGCGCGACGTCGTCATCCTGCTCGATTCGATTACACGCCTTGGCCGCGCCTATAACACGGTCGTTCCCTCCTCCGGCAAGGTTCTGACGGGCGGCGTGGACGCCAACGCGCTGCAGCGGCCTAAGCGCTTCTTCGGCGCCGCGCGCAATATCGAGGAAGGCGGTTCCCTGACGATCATCGCGACTGCGTTGATCGATACCGGCAGCCGCATGGACGAAGTCATCTTTGAAGAGTTCAAGGGTACCGGCAACTCCGAAATCGTCCTTGACCGCAAGGTTGCCGACAAGCGCATCTTCCCGGCGATGGATATTCTGAAGTCCGGCACGCGTAAGGAAGACCTTCTTGTTCCGCGCCAGGATCTGCAGAAGATCTTCGTTCTGCGTCGTATTCTCGCGCCGATGGGCACTACCGACGCGATCGAATTCCTGATCGACAAACTCAAACAGACTAAGAACAATTCGGACTTCTTCGACTCGATGAACACCTGATCCTTAGCCGGATTCCGCTGATGAGAGCTGGCGCATCGTCTCGATGTCGCCAGCTTTTTGTTTAAGGGACTCGATTCGGACTCGAACAGAAAAACCGGACCGCATGGCCATGTCGAATGATACAATCTATGCGCTTTCGAGCGGTCCTCCGCCCTCGGGTGTTTCGGTCGTCCGCATCAGCGGTCCGCTGACCAGAGATATATTGATCCGGCTGGCTGGACCCGTACCGGTTGACCGAGCGGCGTCCTACCGAACGATTCGGACTCGTAACAACGAACCGATCGACAATGGCCTAGTGCTGTTTTTTCCCGCCCCGCATTCTTTCACCGGCGACGATGTGGCCGAGTTGCAGATCCACGGCAGTAAGGCCGTGTTGGCGGCATTGTTCTCCGAACTTGGCGGTATTCCAGGTGTTCGTATGGCCCATGAAGGCGAGTTTTCGCGGCGGGCCTTCGAAAATGGTAAGCTTGATCTTGTCGAGGTTGAGGGGCTCGCCGATTTGATCGGCGCCGAAACCGAGATGCAGCGCCGTCTTGCCGTGGAGCAGAGCGCCGGCGGCGTCTCGGCGATTTACGATTCGTGGGCGGAACGATTAACCCGGGCTCGGGCCCTGATCGAGGCGGAGCTCGATTTTCCCGACGAAGACGACGTTCCAGGCTCCGTCTCGGACATGGTGTGGGCCGATATGAAGGTGCTTCGCGACGATATCGGCCTTCATCTCAAATCGGCCTCAGCGGGCGAAATCATCAGGGACGGCTTTAAAGTGGTGATCGCGGGCGCTCCGAATGCCGGAAAATCAAGCCTGTTGAACGCCTTGGCCCGGCGTGACGTTGCGATCGTCACCGACATTGCCGGAACGACCCGCGATGTGCTGCAGGTCGATCTCGATATTGACGGCTATCTTGTCAAACTCTATGACACCGCCGGTCTGCGCCAGGCGGACGACCGGGTGGAAATGGAGGGCGTGCGGCGCGCGCGTGTTGCGCTTCGTGATGCCGATCTTGCGCTGCTGTTGGTCGACATGAGCAATCCGACGATTCCCGGCGACTTGGAGCAGACTTTGCCCCATGTTACTGTCGGAACGAAGAAGGATCTCGTTGAGACTGGGTCGGATCGCTATGACCTGCAGATTTCGACGCTGACCGGTGACGGTCTGTCGGAGTTGCGCCAGCTGATCGGCCGCATTGTCGCCGAGCGTTTCAGTGGTCTGTCTCTGGCCATCCCCAGCCGGCAGCGGCATAGGGATTCGCTGACGAAATGTTTGGCAGCACTCGACGCGGCAATCTCGGAGATTGACGCAGACCTTGAACTGCGCACCGAACAGCTTCGGCTTGCGGCTGAATACCTGGGACGAATTACCGGGCGGGTGGACGTCGAACAGCTGCTCGACGTGATCTTCTCGGAGTTTTGCATCGGCAAGTGATTCACGTGAAACCTTTACCGGCGGCGCGCCCTCAGGTTCACGTGAAGTCTTGCTGTTTTGGAGTTTTGATATGACCGACAGTGGCTATGATGTGATCGTCATCGGCGGCGGCCATGCAGGGACCGAGGCGGCCAGCGCGGCTGCGCGCCTCGGTGCGAAAACTGCGCTCGTTACCCATAGGCGAGACACGATTGGGGTCATGTCCTGCAATCCGGCGATCGGGGGGCTCGGAAAGGGACATTTGGTTCGTGAGATCGACGCGATGGATGGCCTAATGGGCCGGATTGCCGATGTTGCTGGCATCCAGTTCCGAATGCTGAACCGCAAAAAGGGTGCGGCCGTGCGGGGTCCACGGACCCAGGCAGATCGAAAGCTTTACCGGCTGGCGATGCTCGCCGCAATCGAAGCGACGGCAGGCTTGGACATTATCGAGGGCGACGCATTTGATCTCGATGTGTTCGATGGCCGTGTTGCTGGGGTCATCATGAAAGACGGCCGACGGCTGCAGGCGCCGGCCGTGGTCCTGACAACCGGCACCTTCCTGCGCGGCCTCATTCATATCGGCTCTGAAAAGACGCCCGCTGGTCGTGTCGGCGAAGCGCCGTCGATCGGCCTGTCTGCCACCCTGGCGCGGTTGGGGCTCCGGCTCGGACGGCTGAAAACCGGAACGCCGGCCCGGCTGGATGGCAAGACGATCGACTGGCAATCCGTCGGCCGACAGGGTGCGGATGAGGAACTTGTGCCTTTTTCCTTCATGACCGATACGATCACCACACGGCAGGTTGAATGCGGTGTCACCAGGACCACCGAGGCGACACACCGCATCATTGTCGAAAATATCGAGCGCTCGGCGATGTATTCCGGCCAGATTGAAGGCGTCGGTCCACGTTACTGCCCGTCGATCGAAGACAAGCTTGTGAAGTTCGGAGAGCGCGACGGGCATCAGATCTTTCTTGAACCGGAAGGGCTGGATGACGACACCGTTTATCCGAACGGCATTTCGACGTCGCTGCCGGCCGAAGTTCAAGCCGCTTTTATCAAGACCATTCCGGGCCTCGAAGCGGCTAGGATACTGCAGCCAGGTTATGCCATCGAGTATGATCACGTCGATCCAAGAGAGCTTACTCCGTCCCTTGAGGTCAAGCGACTGCGAGGCCTGTTCCTCGCGGGACAGATCAATGGCACCACCGGTTATGAAGAGGCAGCGGCCCAGGGATTGGCAGCCGGATTGAATGCCGCCTTGCGGAGTTCCGATTCGGAACCGTTCCATTTTAGCCGCACAAGCTCCTATATCGGCGTGATGATCGACGACCTGACGTCGCGTGGTGTTACGGAACCGTATCGAATGTTTACGTCGCGTGCAGAGTATCGCCTGACCTTGCGTGCCGACAACGCCGATATGCGGCTGACACCACTGGCTATGGAGCTTGGATGTGTGGGCGCCGAGCGCGCCGAGCGCTTCACGGCCTATCAGTCTGAGATTGACGCTGGTCGCGACCGGCTGATGGCGCTGACGCTGACGCCAAATGAGGCGAGACGGGCGGGCTTGAACATCAACCTCGATGGCCAGCGCCGGACGGCCTACGATCTCTTGTCCTATCCGGCCTATGATTTCGCCGCGCTTCGACAGGTCTGGCCGGAGGATCTAGATAGGCTCCGGCCAAAAGTCGCGGAGGCGCTCGAAATTGAGGCGGGCTACTCGGTCTACCTCGATCGGCAGGCGGCGGCGATTGCTGATCAGCAGCGCGACGAGGAGCGGCTAATACCAGCGAATTTTGATTATGATGCGCTCTCGGGCCTTTCGAACGAACTAAAGGCGAAGCTCAGCGCTGCTCGTCCGTTTAACGTTGCGCAGGCAGCAATTGTCGAGGGTATGACACCCGCCGCCATCGCGCTGCTGCTCGTGCACCTGCGTCGGCAACACGGAATCGCGCGGCAGAGCGCCTGACCCAAGATTTGAAAGTCCCTGAGAATGGAACTGAACGGTTTGCGTGTTTCACGTGAAACACAGGAACGACTTCAACATTTCGCGACGCTATTTCAGAAATGGGCAAAAGCGATCAATCTGGTGGCGCCATCAACACTCGATGCGCTGTGGCGCCGCCATATTGCCGACAGCAGTCAGATCTTTCAGATCTACCCGCAGCCCGTCACTTGGGTCGACCTCGGCAGTGGTGGCGGCTTTCCCGGCGTTATCACCGCCATCTTTCTGGCAGAACTGCAAGCGGGATGGGTACATCTTGTCGAGAGCAATCATAAGAAGGCTGCGTTTTTGCGAACGGCCCTGCGGGAAACAGATGCCCGAGGGAGCGTTCACGCCAGTCGAATCGAAGACGCTTATAGCGAGATCGGCGATTGCGACGCGATTTCGGCGCGAGCTCTTGCCGATCTTGATGGGCTGATCGGCTATTCGGCCCCTTGGATGCTCGACAAAGAAAATTGTCGGAGCTTTTTTCACAAAGGCCGGGATTACCTGAGGGAAATAGCCGAAGCCCGTGGCCGGTGGCAATTCGATCTGGTAGAACACAAGAGCGCCGTTGAGCAAGAATCTGTGATTTTGGAAATATCGAATCTCCGGCGCTTGGTTTAACAGATCGGATATTGCAGCAATGGCTGGCGAACGACATCGGATAATAACCATCGCAAATCAGAAAGGTGGCGTTGGCAAGACGACCACGGCAATCAATCTGGCAACGGCGCTGGCCGCTATTGGCGAGCGGGTTCTGATCGTCGATCTGGATCCTCAGGGCAATGCCAGCACCGGCCTCGGTATCGACCGCCGCGATCGAAAGCTCTCCTCCTACGATCTGATGGTCGGTGAGCGCGGGATCAGCGACGTGACGCTGGAAACAGCCGTTCCCAACCTCTTCATCGTTCCTTCGACCATGGATCTGCTCGGTATCGAGATGGAAATCTCGCAGCAGAGCGATCGGGTTTTTAAATTGCGGAAGGCCCTGTCATCTCCCGAGGCTATGGCATTCTCCTATATTCTTCTCGATTGCCCGCCCTCTTTCAATCTGCTGACGATGAATGCCATGGCTGCCGCCCATTCGGTGCTGGTGCCGCTGCAATGCGAATTCTTCGCGTTGGAGGGGTTGAGCCAGCTGCTCGAAACCGTCAGCCAGGTTCGTCGGACAGTAAATCCGCGGCTGGATATCCAGGGCATCGTCCTGACGATGTTCGATGCGCGCAACAATTTGGCCCAGCAGGTGGTGAATGATGTGCGGACGCATCTCGGGGAAAAGGTTTATCATACGTTAATCCCCCGAAACGTCCGGGTGTCCGAGGCGCCGTCTTACGGCAAGCCCGCTATTCTCTATGATCTGAAATGCGCGGGTAGCCAGGCCTATCTGCAACTGGCCTCCGAGGTCATTCAGCGTGAGCGGCAGAGATTGGCCGCGTAAGATCATTTCCGGGGTGTAGGTGAGTGTAGATTATGAATGACGATGTATCGAAAAGACGACTGGGTCGCGGCCTTGCAGCATTGATTGGTGAAATGGATCAGCCTGTTCCGGTTGAAGCTGAACGCACTGTCAGCGCCGACCGAATGATTCCGATCGAATTCGTCAGCCGTAACCCGCGCAATCCGCGCCGTTTCTTCGATGACACCGAACTGCACGATCTTGCGAGTTCCATCCGTCAGCACGGTATCGTTCAGCCGATCGTGGTGCGGACGATGTCACAAGACAGATATGAAATCATCGCCGGGGAGCGGCGCTGGCGGGCGGCGCAACTCGCTGGCCTGATCGAAATCCCGGTCATTATTCGTGACGTTGACGACAAGACCGCCCTTGAGATTGCGATCGTCGAAAACGTGCAGCGAGCGGATCTCAATCCTCTCGAAGAGGCGTTGGGCTATGAGCAGCTGATCGCCGAATATGGCTACACGCAAAATGATCTTGGCGAGATCATCGGTAAAAGCCGCAGTCATGTCGCCAACTCGCTGCGTTTGCTGAAATTGCCCGATCCGGTTCGCGATCTTCTTGCCGCCGGCAGTCTTTCCGCCGGTCATGCACGCGCACTTGTTTCGACGCCCGATCCGGCAAGCCTTGCCCGCACCATCGTCGCCAAGGGCATGTCGGTGCGTGATGCCGAGAAGTTGGCGCAGAACAATATCAAGGCGCAATCGGAGCCGCAGCAGCCGGCCTTGCGTCGCGATCAGAAGGATTCCGATACGCTGGCGCTGGAGCGCACGCTTTCCGATGCCCTCGGTCTTGATGTTTCAATCAATCACAAGAACGGCGGCGGCCAGATCAAAATATCGTATAAGTCGCTGGAACAGCTCGAGGAAATCTGCCGCCTGCTGGAAAGGCGATGATCAGCCGGATTTGCGGCCGGATTGTAGAGTGGTGGAGAGAAGTGTTTGCATCGCAACGCTGTCTTCCAGCACCTGCCGTCGCCGGCTCTGGAGGATCGCTGCCTGCAGGCGATTAGATTCACGCGCGATGCTGTCCGCCGACCAGTGGCGGAGCGCCTGCTCGATGATCGGCTTGCGGCGAAAATGCAGATGCCGACCCATCGTCTGCATGACCTGAGGCGCCTGCACCCTTTTTTCTTCCATTTCGGCGAGCATCATGTCCAGAAGCTGGAATTGCTTCAGGCAGGCCTGCAGCACCAGAAAGATAGCGGTTTTTGAACTGCTGATCTTTTGCATGGCATGCAGGAATCCGTTGAGGTCACCGCTGAGGATGGCATCGACGGCGTCATCGACGGAGATCGCGCTGGCGTCGCCAATTATTTCGGCAACGTGATGTTCCTCAACCGTATTGAGTCCGCTGCAATAAAGGGCGAGCTTGCGCACTTCGTTACGGGAAGCGATGCGATCACCGCCGATCAGTGAGATCAGCGCCTGACGGGCCGCCGGGGTAATGCCAAGCTTCTCCGCGCCGAGTTCAGCATCGATCAAGCCGTTCAGAGCGCGGCTGTCGTCGGCGTAGGAGGGGATCGTCATGACGGATCGTGCGGCTTCCGCGGTCTTGCGAAGCAGGGATCCTTTTTTCAGATCGCCGGCCTCGACGATCAGGTAGGCGGCTTCGAGCGGTTTTTCGGCCAGCACCGCCAGGGAATCGACGAGGTATTTTTCGTTGGCTGCACCGCGGATCCAGATGAGTTTCTCGCCGCCGAACAACCCGATAGACTGAGCCTCGTCAACCAAGCGTCCGGGATCCTTCTGCAGATCCCCGATGTCGAGTTTGGTCAGGGAGAAAGGATCGTCGGTCGCGACGCCGGTCTTGCCGGCGATCTGGCCGGCCCGTTCGGAAACCAGGCCGCGATCCGGCCCGTAAATGACGAAAATCCGGTAGTTCCCCGCCGATTTGTGCAGGAAAGTCTCGAATTCATGGGACTTGATTTCGGCCACCTCCCCGGCCCTCAGCGGCTGAGGGCAGCGGCGAGATCGGCTCCTACGAATTCTGCCGCCTGATCCGCCGCGCGGTTCTCGGCATCGCGGATCGCCCTTTGCTTGGCAAACTCCTGCTCGGAGAAATCCACCAGAGCAGTCGCTTGTCGGCTACCGGCCTTGATCACGTGACCGTCGGCTACGGCGCTCAGAGTATAGGTTACGGTGACAGTGACGCGGCCTGCGCGCGATGTATCGCCGGATTGACGCAGCAGCGTATCGGCGACGCTCGAGGTAGCGCGCATTTGGACGTGATATTGTGGATTTGTCGCTTCGCCGGCGCCGCGCGATGCCAAGAAGATCAGGCGATTGCGCACCTGCTGTTCGACGCGGCCTGATGCATCGGAAAAGCCGACCGACGACAACTTTTCGACGACGCCGGAACTCTCGGAATAAAGCGGCCGGACCTGGCAGGCCGAAAGAAATGCCGAGGCGGCAAGGATCATGGCGATGCCGGCGTTGCGGATGATATCAGACGACAATGTTCACAATCCTTTGGGGAACCACGATGATCTTCTTCGGCGCCTGACCGTTCAGCACGTTCTTCACCGCATCCAGTTCCAGCACGGCGTTGGTGACGGCATTCTGATCCGCATCGCGAGAAATTGTCAATTCGGCGCGCTTCTTGCCGTTGACCTGCACGGGCAGAACGACGTCATTCTCCATGACCAGCGCTTCCACGTAACGCGGCCAGTCCGTGCGGGCGAGCAGCCCGGCATTGCCGAGCGTAGCCCAGCACTCCTCGGCAAGATGCGGTGTCATCGGTGCGACGAGCTGGATCAGGATCTCGGCAGCGTCACGCACGGCGGCACGATAGGCGATGTCGCCTTCACCCGCCGCAACCCTCGTCAGCGGCGCGGCGAGGGCATTGACGAGCTCGTAGATGCGGGCTACGGCCTTGTTGAACCACAGCTTGTCGTAGTCGTTCTGAACGGCCTTCAGCGTCTTGTGCGCCGCCTGCGAGATTGCCAGAGCCTCCCCTTCGCTTGCCGGTGCGGGGGCAACGGTCGACAGGCCGCCGGCCGCTTCGGAAATCAGCCGCCATAGGCGCTGAGTGAAACGATGGGCACCTTCGACGCCGGCTTCCGACCAGATGACGTCACGCTCCGGCGGGGAGTCGGAGAGAACGAAGAAACGCGCGGTATCGGCGCCATAGGAGGCGATAATATCGTCCGGATCGACAACGTTCTTCTTTGATTTCGACATCTTCTCGATCGAGCCGATGGCGATTTCTTCATCTGACGCCAGCAAGAAGGCACGGCGTTTACCGTCGATCTCTTCGATGCGGATATCGGCGGGAGCCACCCACTCGCGGCCGGCGCCGGAACCGCGGCTGTAGGTTTCATGGACCACCATGCCCTGGGTAAAAAGACCCTTGAAGGGTTCGGTGGCCGCGACATGGCCGGTCTCGCGCATGGCGCGGGTGAAAAAACGGGAATAAAGCAGATGCAAAATCGCGTGCTCGATGCCGCCAATATATTGATCGACCGGCAGCCAGCGATTAGCCGCCTCAGGATCGGTCGGCTTGGCTTCCCAAGGCGCGGTAAAGCGAGTGAAATACCAGCTTGAATCGACGAAGGTGTCCATCGTATCCGTCTCGCGGCGTGCGTCCTTGCCGCAGTTCGGGCAGGCGACATGCCGCCAGGTCGGATGACGATCGAGCGGATTGCCGGGCTGGTCGAAGGTTACATCCTCCGGCAGCTTGACCGGCAGGTCCTTCTTCGGCACCGGCACAACGCCGCAGGCGTCGCAATGGATGACCGGGATCGGGCAGCCCCAATAGCGCTGGCGCGAAATGCCCCAGTCGCGCAGGCGAAAATTGATCTTCCGCTCGCCCTGCGGCGCATTGCCGAGGGAAGCCGCCGACAGCCGGTCGGCAACGATATTGAAGGCTTCCTCCGTCGTCTTGCCGTCGAGGAAACGCGAATTGATCATCACTCCGTCGCCGTCATAGGCGGTGTCGCCGACGGAAAAGCTTGCGGCGTCACCATCCCGCGGCATGACGACCGGCACAACCGGCAAGCCATATTTCCGGGCAAAGTCGAGGTCGCGCTGGTCCCCCGACGGGCAGCCGAAGATCGCACCCGTGCCGTAATCCATCAAAACGAAATTGGCGATGTAGACAGGCAGTTCCCAGGAGGGATCGAGCGGATGCCTGACGCGGATGCCGGTATCCATGCCCTTCTTTTCGGCGGTCTCGA
The DNA here is from genome assembly GCF_051124255.1 of Rhizobium sp. YTUHZ045. NCBI lineage: Bacteria > Pseudomonadati > Pseudomonadota > Alphaproteobacteria > Hyphomicrobiales > Rhizobiaceae > Rhizobium > Rhizobium sp. YTUHZ045. The sequence goes on along the minus strand of NZ_CP101432.1, from coordinate 4,130,075 downwards.
GCGCGGCAAGTGAGGTGCCGGCGCGGCGGCACTCCTCACAGAAGGCTTCGATCTCAACATTCTTCGCGGCCGCATCCTTGGCCAGCGGATGATCGGCTGAGATCGCCAGGAAGGAGGCGCCGAACAACGTGTCTGGACGTGTCGTATAGACCGTGATTTCGGTCTCGCCGGCAGGCGCTGTCTCCGGCACGATCTCCCAGCGGACCGTCAGGCCCTCGGAACGGCCGATCCAGTTCTTTTGCATCAGGCGCACTTTTTCCGGCCACTGGTCGAGCGTATCCAGCGCGTCCAGCAGGTCCTGGCTGAAATCGGTGATCTTGAAGAACCATTGCGTCAGTTCGCGCTGTTCGACCAGCGCACCGGAGCGCCAGCCGCGGCCGTCGATCACCTGTTCGTTGGCAAGAACGGTATTGTCGACCGGATCCCAGTTTACCTTCGACTGCTTGCGGTAGACCAGACCCTTTTCCAGGAAGTCCAGGAACAGGTGCTGCTGGTGCTGATAATAGTCGACGTCGCAGGTGGCGAATTCGCGGCTCCAATCCAGCGACAGCCCCATCGCCTTCAGCTGCGATTTCATCGAAGCGATGTTCTGGTAGGTCCAGGATGCGGGGTGGACACCGCGCTCCATGGCGGCGTTTTCCGCCGGCATGCCGAAGGCGTCCCAGCCCATCGGATGCAGAACGTTATAACCGCGGGCGCGCTTGTAACGGGCAACCACGTCGCCCATGGCGTAATTGCGGACATGGCCCATATGAATGCGCCCCGAGGGATAGGGAAACATTTCGAGGACATAATATTTTTCGCGCGGATCCGAATTGTCGGTCTCGAAGACCTTGTCTTCGTTCCATTTCTGCTGCCAGCGGGGCTCGGCGTCGCGCGGATTATAACGTTCGGTGGCCATGGTATTCGAAATTCCGGAAAATCAGGGGAGTTGGCCGAGACCTTCACCATGAAACCACGATAGCGTCAAGTTTTGCGGGCGCTGCAAGCGTCCGATCTTCATGCCGCCGAAGCGATTTCGCCGGTGCGGGTCTTGGCAAGCACGGAATGGCTGGCTAGTTCATGCCAATTCTTTTCACGTTGATATGTCGAGGCAGAACGATGGAACTTCAAGAGCGGTTGAACGACGTGCGCTCGCGGATCGCGGCGGCGGAACGCCAGGCAGGTCGTCCGGCCGGTTCCGTTCAGCTCATCGCCGTATCGAAGACGTTCGAGGCGCATGCGATCCGTCCGGCTATCGACGCGGGGCAGCGGGTGTTCGGCGAGAACCGGGTACAGGAAAGCCAAGGCAAATGGCCCGATCTGAAGGCCGAGTATCCTGAGATCGAACTGCATCTGATCGGGCCGCTGCAATCGAATAAGGCGGCGGATGCGGTGGCGCTCTTCGATGTCATCGAGACGGTGGACCGCGAAAAGATCGCCCGCGCCCTCGCCGAGGAGATGAAGCGGCACGGCAGGACGCCGCGGCTCTACGTCCAGGTCAATACCGGGCTGGAACCGCAGAAGGCCGGCATCCCTCCCCAGGATGCGCCTGATTTCGTCGCCCTCTGCCGCGATCAACTCGGCCTGTGCATCGAGGGGTTGATGTGCATCCCGCCGGCCGAGGAAAATCCCGGGCCGCATTTCGCCCTGCTCGCAAAGCTCGCCGCCAAATGCAGCGTCGAAAAACTTTCCATGGGCATGTCGGGTGATTACGAGACGGCGATTGCTTTCGGCGCCACCAGTGTGCGCGTCGGATCGGCGATTTTCGGCGCGCGCTGATACCTGCTTTCGTCGGGCTTTCCGTCCTCCTCGGCCCGGCCTAAATTGATATCGAGGCTTGCATGTCCTGGGGAGGAGCAGATGCAAAACGGCTATCATCAGGTCTATGCGGCCTGGAAAAAGGATCCCGAAGGCTTCTGGAGCGAAGCCGCCGCCGATATCGACTGGTTCAAGCCTCCGGAGCGGATCTTTTCACCCGATAATGGCGTCTATGGCCGGTGGTTTTCAGGGGCAGAGACCAATACTTGCCACAATTGCCTGGATCGACATGTCGCAGCTGGACGCGGTGGCGAGACGGCGATCCTCTTCGACAGCGCCATGACCGGCGAGAAGCGCCGTTTCACCTATGATGAGGCGCTTGGTGAGGTGAAGGCGATCGCAGCAACACTGCTCGAGATCGGCATCGGCAAAGGCGACCGCGTGATCCTTTATATGCCGATGGTGCCGGAGGCGGTGTTTTCCATGCTCGCCTGCGCTCGCATCGGTGCGGTTCATTCCGTCGTTTTCGGCGGCTTTGCCGCCAGCGAACTTGCCGCGCGCATCGACGACAGCGGCGCCAAGCTGGTGATCACCGCAAGCTGCGGCCTCGAGCCCGGTCGCGTCATCGCCTATAAGCCGCTGGTCGATCAAGCCATCGAGCTTGCGCGGATGAAGCCGGAGCGCTGCCTGGTGCTGCAGCGGCCGCAGCTTCCGGCAGAGCTCGCCGGTGGCCGCGACCAGGATTTCGAGGCGGCGGTGGCGGCCCATCGCAGCGCAGAGGTGGCCTGTGTTCCCGTCAAGGCGACCGATCCGCTCTATATCCTCTACACCTCGGGCACCACGGGCCAACCGAAGGGCGTAGTCCGCGACAATGGCGGCCATATGGTCGCGCTTAACTGGTCGATGCGGAATGTCTACGGCCTGAAGCCGGGCGAGGTGTTCTGGACGGCGTCCGATATCGGCTGGGTCGTCGGCCATTCCTATATCGTCTATGCCCCGCTGATCGCGGGCGTGACCACGCTGATCTATGAGGGAAAGCCGGTCGGCACCCCGGATGCCGGCGTCTTCTGGCGGATCGTCTCGGAATACAAGGTGCGTGTGCTTTTCACGGCGCCGACCGCATTCCGCGCCATCCGGCGGGAGGATGGTGAGGGCGAACTGCTGCGCAAATATCCGATGCCGGATTTCCGGGCGCTGTTTCTGGCTGGAGAGAGGGCGGACCCTGAAACGCTGAAATGGGCGGAGCGCATGTTCGGCGTGCCGGTCATCGATCACTGGTGGCAGACGGAGACCGGCTGGCCGATCGCCGCCAATCCCCTTGGTCTTGGCGCCCTCCCCGTCAAGCATGGCTCACCGACATTGCCGATGCCCGGTTATGACATCGCGGTGCTCGACGATGCCGGTCACCCGGTCGAGGCGGGAACGCTCGGCAATATCGTCATAAAGCTGCCCTTGCCGCCGGGTTGCCTGCCGACCCTCTGGAAGGCCGACGATCGCTTCCGGTCGGCTTACCTCGATGAATTTCCTGGCTACTACAAGACCGCCGATGCCGGCTGTGTCGACGAGGACGGTTATCTTTTCGTCATGTCGCGCACTGATGACATCATCAATTGCGCTGGTCACCGGCTTTCCACCGGGGCGATGGAGGAGGTCTGCGCGCGCCATCCCGATGTCGCCGAGTGCGCGGTCATCGGTGTGACCGATGCGGTGAAGGGTCAGGTTCCCTGTGGTTTCCTGGTGCTGAAACGCGATGTTTCCCGTGAAACGCCGGCGATCGAATCGGAGGTCGTGGCGATGATCCGCCAGTCGATCGGCCCAGTCGCGGCCTTCAAAACGGCCATCACCGTTAACCGATTGCCGAAAACGCGCTCCGGCAAAATCCTGCGCGGAACCATGCAGAAGATCGCTGACGGCATACCCTGGAAAATGCCGGCAACCATCGATGATCCGGCGATACTGGAAGAGATCGCAGAGGCACTGCGAAAGCGTGGTTTTGGCTCCCTGCCGATGTGAAATCAGCGGGAAGGCTGCCGGAAGGTCAGCATATTGCTCGGCCTTGTGTGAGATGCTCTACAGCAACGCCAATGAAAAACCCCGCCTTTTCGGCGGGGTTTTTGCATGAGAAGGCTGATGTCTCAGTACTGCTCGTCCTCGTCTTCGTCCTTCGGGGCCGAGCGCAGCGAGCTCAGCTTGCGGAAAACGGCGTCGGCGTCGATTTCCTTTTCCTCTTCGCGCTCGTAGCTCGGGGTCAGGCGCTCGGTCTCCTGCGCCGATTGCAGCGTTGCGCCCAGCTCGGCGGCGGTCGGCAGGGGACGACCCTTGGCGGCCTTTTCCACTTCCATGTCGAGGTCGATCTGGCTGCAGAGGCCGAGCGTGACCGGATCCATCGGCGCCAGGTTGGCGGAGTTCCAGTGGGTGCGCTCGCGGATCTGCTCGATCGTCGATTTCGTCGTGCCGACGAGGCGCGAAATCTGCGCGTCCTTCAGCTCCGGATGGTTGCGGACGAGCCAGAGAATGGCGTTCGGGCGGTCTTGACGCTTGGAGACCGGCGTGTAACGCGGGCCGCGGCGCTTGGATTCCGGCACGCGCACCTTCGGTTCGGAAAGCTTCAGCTTGTGGTTCGGGTTGGCTTCGGCACGAGCAATCTCATCGCGGGAAAGCTGTCCCGTCGAGATCGGGTCGAGACCCTTGATGCCCTGCGCGGCTTCGCCGTCGGCGATGGCTTTGACTTCGAGCGGGTGCAGTTTGCAGAACTGCGCGATCTGATCGAAAGACAGCGCCGTGTTGTCGACAAGCCAGATGGCAGTCGCCTTCGGCATGAGCAATGTTTGAGCCATGGATATAGTCCTTCTATCGTCCGCGCCGGTCGCGGTCCGTGGATTGTCACCACAATGTCCGGGAAATATGGCGCTATATAACCGGACTGTCGCAGAATTGCAATTCTTCCGAAATCAAATGACCTTTGTCTAATTGCCGTGGCGATGCGAACTGCTATGAATCGCCGTGATTTGAAGTTCGGGCCCAGATAGCTCGCGGTCCGTCGCATGTCCCATGAGGAGGAGTACCATGTCGGAGAAGATCTATCCGGTCACGAAGCCGGTGAAGGCGCGCGCCCTGATCGATAAGGATAAGTACCTGAAATGGTACGAGGAAAGCATCGAAAATCCAGATAAGTTCTGGGGCAAGCACGGCAAGCGGATCGACTGGTTCAAACCTTATACCAAGGTCAAGAACACCTCCTTCACCGGCAAGGTCTCGATCAAATGGTTCGAAGACGGCCAGACGAACGTCTCCTACAATTGTATCGACCGCCATTTGAAGACGAATGGCGACCAGGTGGCGATCATCTGGGAAGGGGACAATCCCTATATCGACAAGAAGGTCACCTATAACGAACTCTACGAGCATGTTTGCCGCACAGCGAACGTGTTGAAGAAGCATGGTGTCAAGAAGGGCGATCGCGTCACCATCTACATGCCGATGATCCCCGAAGCAGCCTATGCGATGCTCGCCTGCGCCCGCATCGGCGCGGTGCATTCCGTCGTCTTCGGCGGCTTCTCGCCAGAGGCGCTGGCAGGGCGCATCGTCGATTGCGAATCCACCTTCGTCATCACCTGCGACGAAGGCGTGCGCGGCGGCAAGCCGGTACCGTTGAAGGATAATACCGATACGGCGATCCATATCGCCGCCCGTCAGCACGTCACTGTCAGCAAGGTGCTGGTCGTGCGCCGCACCGGCGGCAAGACCGGCTGGGCGCCCGGCCGCGACCTCTGGTATCACCAGGAGACCGCTACGGTGAAGCCGGAATGCCCGCCGGTGAAGATGAAGGCGGAAGATCCGCTGTTCATCCTCTACACCTCAGGTTCGACCGGCAAGCCGAAGGGCGTGCTGCACACGACCGGCGGTTACCTCGTCTATGCATCGATGACGCATGAATATGTCTTCGACTATCATCACGGCGATGTCTACTGGTGCACGGCCGATGTCGGCTGGGTCACCGGTCACTCCTATATTGTCTATGGGCCGCTCGCCAACTGCGCGACGACGCTGATGTTCGAGGGCGTGCCGAATTTCCCGGATCAGGGCCGTTTCTGGGAAGTGATCGACAAGCACAAGGTCAACATCTTCTACACGGCGCCGACGGCGATCCGCTCGCTGATGGGCGCCGGCGACGAATTCGTCACGCGCTCGTCGCGCTCCTCATTGCGCCTGCTCGGCACGGTCGGCGAGCCGATCAATCCCGAAGCCTGGGAATGGTATTACAATGTCGTCGGCGACAAGCGCTGCCCGGTGATCGATACCTGGTGGCAGACGGAAACCGGCGGCCACATGATCACGCCGCTGCCGGGCGCGACCGACCTCAAGCCGGGTTCGGCGACGACGCCGTTCTTCGGCGTCAAGCCTGAGCTGGTCGACAACGAAGGCAAGGTGCTGGAAGGAGCTGCCGACGGCAATCTCTGCATCGCCGATAGCTGGCCGGGCCAGATGCGCACGGTCTATGGCGACCATGACCGCTTCATCCAGACATATTTCTCCACCTACAAGGGCAAGTACTTCACCGGTGACGGCTGCCGGCGCGATGCGGACGGCTATTATTGGATCACCGGCCGCGTCGATGACGTGCTCAACGTCTCCGGCCACCGGCTCGGAACGGCGGAGGTTGAGTCTGCCCTCGTCTCGCACAATTTGGTTTCGGAAGCGGCGGTCGTCGGCTATCCCCATGCGATCAAGGGCCAGGGCATCTATTGCTATGTGACGCTGATGGCCGGTCACGATGGTTCGGACACGCTTCGCCAGGAACTGGTGAAACATGTGCGCGCCGAAATCGGCCCGATCGCCGCGCCCGACAAGATCCAGTTCGCGCCCGGCCTGCCGAAGACCCGCTCCGGCAAGATCATGCGCCGCATCCTGCGCAAGATCGCCGAGGACGATTTCGGTGCCCTCGGCGACACTTCGACGCTTGCCGATCCCGCCGTCGTCGACGATCTGATCGCCAACCGGCAGAACAAGGCGACCGCCTGATATAAAGAGCCGCTCCATCCGAGTCCCGGGGCGGCTCACTTTACTTGGCTGGCGAATTTGGACGGCCTGCACGAGGCCGGGATTCAGGCCCGATCTTAAAAATCGATCGCCCGGCCGTTGATCTCGTAATCGCCGAAGCGCGCAGGCTCGGCGCCGCCGCGGCCGCCGATCTCAGGTGGCAGCTCCAGCGGCTTCCGGTTCTTCCGTCGTTCTTCAGCCTCGGCAAGCGCACGTTGGGCCGCCGGGGACAGCACCTTGCGCGGCGGCTCCGATCCCTCGGCCGTCGGCGTTTGGCTATTGTCGTTATCGGCTTCCTGCATAGCCTTCTCCTGCCGGAAATATTGAAAATGGCGGGTGGATAACCAAATCATAATGCGCGGTCGCCGGGATTGAAAGCTTGCGACGCCGAAATCGGAGTTGGAGATTCGCAATGAACCTCGTTCGCACTGCCATGTTGCTTGCCTTCATGACGGCGCTTTTCATGTTTGTCGGCTTTCTGATCGGCGGTCGGGGCGGCATGATGATCGCCTTTCTCATTGCCGCCGGCATGAATTTTTTCTCCTATTGGAACTCCGACCGCATGGTGCTTGCGGCTTATCGCGCGCAGGAGATCGATGAACGGAACGCACCGGAATTCTTTGCGATCGTGCGCGATCTCGCCCGTAATGCCGGCCTGCCGATGCCGAAGGTCTATCTCTACGACAGCCCGCAACCGAATGCCTTCGCCACCGGCCGCAATCCCGAAAATGCCGCCGTCGCCGCCTCGACCGGCCTGCTTGCTGCCTTGTCTCCCGAGGAGGTCGCAGGCGTGATGGCGCATGAGCTCGCCCATATCCAGAACCGCGACACGCTGACCATGACGATCACGGCAACGCTTGCCGGCGCGATCTCGATGCTCGGCAACTTCGCCTTCTTCTTCGGCGGCAACCGCGACAACAACAATAATCCGCTCGGTTTCATCGGCGTCCTCGTCGCCATGATCGTCGCACCGCTCGCCGCCATGCTGGTGCAGATGGCGATCAGCCGCACGCGCGAATATTCGGCCGATCGCCGCGGCGCCGAAATCTGCGGCAATCCGCTCTGGCTCGCTTCCGCACTTGGAAAGATCGCCCGCGGCGCGGCCCATGTGCCGAATGAGGATGCCGAGCGCAATCCGGCGACGGCCCATATGTTCATCATCAATCCGCTCTCCGGCGAACGCATGGACAATCTGTTTTCCACCCACCCGAACACGGAAAACCGTATTGCCGCGCTGCAGGAGATGGCGCAAAGCGGCATGACTATCTCGACGGGACCGGTGCGTGCTGCTAATCCGTCGCGCAAATCGCGCTCTGTTCCGAATACGGGTCGCGGTGGTTCGCAACCGCCAAAAGGTCCGTGGTCTTGAATTCAGACGGCACGAAAAAGCCATTCCGCAAACAGAAACCTTTCGCTGACCGATCGGCGCCAACCAAGCCGGGCCTGCAGGCCCGGGCGACGGCAGCAAAAATCTTGGCTGCCGTCGTCGACCGCAAGCTGCCGCTCGATGGCGCTCTCGACCATGAACATGGCAATCCGGCCTATAAGGCGCTTGGCGAGAGCGATCGCGCCCTTGTCCGCGCCATTCTGAATACGACGCTGCGCCATCTGCCGCGCATCGACGCTGCAATTGCCTCGCTGCTGGAATCGCCGCTACCGGAGGGCGCGCGCGCCTTGCATCATGTTCTGGCAATCGCGGCTGCTCAGATCCTCTATCTCGACGTGCCGGATCATTCGGCCGTCGATCTTGCCGTCGAGCAGGCCAACCAGGATCCGCGTAATCGCCGCTTTGCGAAGCTGGTCAACGCGGTGTTGCGCCGGCTCGGCCGTGAAAAGGACGAGGTGCTGGAGGAGATCGCCAAGGTGCCGCCGATGCCGGGCTGGTTCCTCACACGGCTGGAAAAGGCCTATGGCCGCGACGCGGCGCTGGCGATCTCGCAATCGCAGCTCGAGCCTGCGGCGATCGATTTGACCGTCAAATCCGACGCCGAAGCCTGGGCGAAAAGGCTGAACGGCGTTGCCCTGCCGACGGGCGGCGTGCGGCTTGCTGCCTTCGACGGCGGAATTCCTTCACTCGAGGGCTTCGACGACGGTGCGTGGTGGGTGCAGGATTCGGCGGCAAGCATCCCGGCCAGGCTTTTCGGCGATCTCTCGGGCAAACGTGTCGCCGATCTTTGTGCTGCGCCCGGCGGCAAGACAGCGCAGCTTATCCTTGCCGGCGGTGCGGTGACCGCACTCGATCAGTCGGAAAGCCGGCTAAAACGGCTGCGATCGAACCTCGATCGGCTTGGCCTGAAGGCAGAAACGGTTGCGACAGACCTGACGACATTCAAGCCGACGGAGGGCTTCGATGCGATCCTGCTCGACGCCCCCTGCTCTTCCACCGGCACGACGCGCCGGCACCCCGACGTGCTGTGGACCAAGGGGCCGGATGATATCGCGAGGCTGGCGGCGCTGCAGGAGCGGCTGCTGCGTCATGCGCTGACCTTGCTGAAGCCCGGCGGTACGCTGGTGTTTTCGAACTGCTCGCTCGATCCAGCCGAGGGCGAGGAGGTCGTCGCCCGCATTCTTGCCGATACGCAGGCGATCGAGCGCGTGCCGATCAGCGCGGGCGACTGGCCCGGCCTCGAAGCGGCGATCACGCCGCTCGGCGAATTCCGCACGCTTCCGACCATGCTGAAAATGCCGGAGGGCATCGCCTCCGGGCTCGACGGCTTTTACGCGGCCGTGCTGCGGCGAACGACCTGACTGAAACCCACACACGTCGTCCGAATCCCCGTCACTACATCCTCGCAGCGCGTCTGTCATTCTTTGCAAAACCGCCGGAATGTCCTCGAATGACATGCACTAATTTTCGCATATTCGAACGTTGTCACGAATTAATTCATTGTGGACGATGAAATCGGCTGCTTTTCACCTATTCTTAACCACGAGGGTCAATAGACAATAGAATATGCAGTCCGGTCGGCGTTTTGCGAGCATGTATGTTCGGGAAGCTTGGCGGCGCGCCTTGCGCCGCGTCGCGTTGCTGCGCCTGAAGCTCATTCGCCATTCGATCAAACCACCCGAGCGCCTGATCGTCGCCCCGACCGATCTTCGCGGCATCGATTCGCATGTGGCCGACGAAATTCTCAACGGACGTTTCCTTCTGGCCGGGCGCATGCTGGAAACGAACGGCAAATCGCCCTTCACCTTTACCCTGCCCTCGCGGCCCTTTGCGACCCGCTTGCACAGCTTCGGCTGGCTGCGGCACATGCGGGCGCACAAGACGGAACGCAGCGCGGCGGCTGCCCGCGCCATCGTCGACAGCTGGCTTTCCATCCATGCCGGCCGTATGGAAGGAATTGCCTGGGAGACCGACGTCACCGCCCAACGCGTCATCGCCTGGCTGTCGCATTCGCCTGTTGTGCTGCAGAACGCCGATCGTGGCTTTTATCGCCGGTTCATGAAGTCGCTGGCTTTCCAGGTCAGGTTCCTGCATCGCATGGCACCCTATACGCTCGGAGGCCTGGAGCTGTTCCGGCTGCGCATCGCGCTCGCCATGGCCTCCGTCGCCATGCCGGCTCGCGCATCCACGCTTCGGAGAGCGGCGCAGGCGCTCGACCGTCAGTTCGATAGCCAGATTCTGCCGGATGGCGGCCACATCTCGCGCAACCCGCGCATCGGCCTGGAACTGCTGCTCGACCTGCTGCCGCTGCGGCAGACTTACGTCAATCTCGGCCATGATCTGCCGCAGAAGCTGATCTCAGGCATCGACCGTATGTATCCGGCTTTGCGGTTCTTTCGGCATCAGGATGGGGATCTGGCGCTTTTCAACGGCGCAACCTCGACGCTCGCCAATGAGCTGATGTCGGTGCTCAGATATGACGAGACCGCCGGCCAGCCGTTCAAGGCTTTGCCGCAGTCGCGCTATCAGCGGCTTTCCGGTGGCAAGACCGTCATCATCGCCGATACCGGCACGCCGCCCTCGGGCGGCGCATTGCGCACCGCGCATGCCGGCAGCCTCTCCTTCGAAATGTCGTCCGGCCGTCATCGCTTCATCGTCAATTCCGGCTCGCCGAAATTTGCCGGGCACCGCTATGTGCAGATGGCGCGCACGACCGCGGCCCATTCGACCGTCATCCTCAACGACACCTCATCCAGCCGTTTTTCACACTCGCCTTTCCTCGATCACGCGATCACCGAGCCGGTGAAAACCGTGACGGTCGAACGTCTGGAAACGGAGGATGGGCGCGACAGCATCAAGCTCAGCCATGACGGTTATCTCAGGATATTCGGCGTGCTGCATGAGCGCGAGCTGACGCTCAATGCCGCAGGTTCGATAGTGACAGGCCACGACCGGCTCATACGGCGTGAAGGATATGAAAGTGACGAGGCCCTGAAGGCCGTCGCCCGTTTTCATGTTCATCCGTCCATCGTTCTGCACCAGAGCGATAGAGAATCCGTGCTGCTGACGGCGCCGGATGGCGAGAGCTGGCTATTTACCGCGCCCGGCAACGAAGTGCTGATTTCCGAGGACATCTTCTTCGCCGACAGTTCCGGCATCTGCGGCTCTGACCAGATCGAGATCGATTTCGATCTGGCCGAGAAGACGGAGATCCGCTGGTTCCTATCCCGTAAAGCTTAGTCTAGACGGGCCGGCCGGCTGGCCAAAATTCAAATCCTGGATTAAATCGAAAGGCAGAGCATCAGCGCTGTTTGCGTGGCGGCAAAGCTGTGCTAACGCGGCGCCCAACAAGAAACGTCCCTAAGGCAGCTCGTCCGAAAGCCGCGCATACTTTTCGGCCTCATGCTCTAGCGGATATCTCCCGAAGCCCGAACGGAGAAGGTTCATGGCCGTCATTTCCAAGAAGATCCCCGCCCCGGACAAGGTCGAAATCAAGACCGCGCTCCTCTCCGTCTTTGACAAGACCGGCATCGTCGAGCTCGCCCGGGCATTGTCCGAAAGAGGCGTGCGTCTGCTGTCGACCGGCGGCACCTACAAGGCTATCGCCGCCGCCGGTCTGGCGGTCACCGACGTCTCCGAGGTCACCGGCTTTCCCGAGATCATGGATGGGCGCGTGAAGACGCTGCATCCGACCGTGCATGGCGGCCTGCTGGCGATTCGCGACGATAGCGAGCATCAGGAAGCGATGAAGAAGCACGGCATCGAGGGCATCGATCTTGCCGTCATCAACCTCTATCCTTTCGAAGAGGTACGCGCGTCCGGCGGTGATTATCCGACGACCGTCGAAAATATTGACATCGGCGGTCCGGCGATGATCCGTGCATCGGCCAAGAACCATGCCTATGTAACCATCCTCACCGATCCCGACGATTATGCCGAGTTCAAGGAGCAGCTTTCGGCGGATGACGGCAAGACCGCCTATGCCTTCCGCCAGCGCATGGCCGCCAAGGCCTATGCCCGTACCTCGGCCTATGATGCTGCGATTTCCAACTGGTTCGCCGAAGCGCTGGCGATCGACACGCCGCGCCACCGCGTCATCGGCGGCGCGCTGAAGGAAGAGATGCGGTACGGCGAAAATCCGCACCAGAAGGCTGCCTTCTACGTCACGGGCGAGAAGCGGCCGGGTGTTTCGACGGCTGTCCTTCTACAGGGCAAGCAGCTCTCCTATAACAATATCAACGACACCGATGCCGCCTATGAACTCGTCGCCGAGTTCCTCCCGGAAAAAGCGCCCGCCTGCGCGATCATCAAACATGCCAATCCCTGTGGCGTCGCCACCGGTGCGAGCCTGGTCGAAGCCTATCAGCGGGCGCTCGCCTGCGATTCCGTTTCCGCCTTCGGCGGCATTATCGCGCTCAACCGGATATTGGACGCCGAAACGGCCGAGGAAATCGTCAAGCTCTTCACGGAGGTCATCATCGCCCCTGACGTAACGGAGGAGGCGAAGGCGATCGTCGCCCGCAAGCCGAACCTGCGGCTGCTATCCGCCGGCGGCCTGCCCGACCCGCGCGCCCCGGGCCTGACAGCGAAGACCGTTTCCGGCGGCCTGCTCGTCCAGAGCCGCGACAACGGCATGGTCGAGGATCTGGAGCTCAAGGTCGTCACCAAGCGCGCGCCGACGGCGCAGGAGCTTGATGATATGAAGTTTGCCTTCAAGGTCGGCAAGCATGTCAAATCGAACGCCGTCGTCTATGCCAAGGACGGCCAGACTGCCGGAATCGGCGCCGGCCAGATGAGCCGGGTGGATTCCGCCCGCATCGCGGCGCTGAAGGCCGAAGAGGCCGCCAAGGCGCTCGGTCTCTCGGCGCCGATGACGCACGGCTCGGCGGTTGCTTCCGAAGCCTTCCTGCCATTTGCCGATGGTCTTCTGTCGATGATCGCCGCAGGGGCGACAGCCGTTATCCAGCCGGGCGGTTCGATGCGAGACCAGGAGGTCATCGACGCCGCCAACGAACACGGCGTGGCGATGGTCTTCGCCGGCATGCGCCATTTCCGGCACTGAGGCGCGCCGGAAAATTGTCAGGCGCGATCGGCCGGATAGGGCGTGCGGATCAGCAGCACCAGCCCGCCGGCGAGAAACAGGATCAGCGTTGCCATTCCGAGCCGCGCCGATCCGCTCAGGTAGGTCACCAGCGAGAAGAGCAGCGTCGCCATGAAGCTCGTGGCGCGTCCCGAAAGCGCGTAGATGCCGAAGTAGCGTCCGGCTTCCTCAAGGCTGACGCTGCGGGCGAGATACGAGCGCGACGAGGCCTGCACCGGCCCGAAGGCGAGCCCGATCAGCAGGCCGTAAAGGATATAGGCCTTTTCCGCGGCGGTGCCGAAGAGGCTGCCGGAATCGGCCGTCGGCAGCGGCATCAGGCCGAACAGGGTGTAACCGGGCCCGGTCGAGATGATGCCGATGGTGGCGAGAAGCAGCATGGTGAGGCTGATGACGACGGTTATCTTGGAGCCGACGCCCTTGTCGATCCGTCCGGCGATCAGGCAGCCGAAGATCGCAACGACGTTGAGGATGATGCCGTAGAGGCCGATCTCGATCGTCGCCCAGCCGAACATGCCGGCGGCGAAAACGCCGCCGAGGATCAACAGGCCGTTGACGCCGTCCTGGTAGATCATGCGGGCGATGAGGAATTTCAGGATGCCGCGGCGATCCCCGAGTTCACCGAGCGTGTTTCTCAGTTCCCGCAGGCCGGCGCGGATGGCGGTGCCGAAGGGCAGGCCTCTGCCGACATCGGGTGTGAACAAGAACATCGGCAGGATGAAAATCAGGTACCAGAGGGCCGAGATCGGCCCGGTGATGCGCGCGTCCTCGCCGGTCCTGGGGTCGAGGCCGAAAAGTGGATCGAGGCCGAGAAGGGTCTTGCCGCTTTCCGGGTCGGCCGCCAATAGCGTGACGACGGCAATCAGCACGATCATCCCGCCGAGATAGCCAAGCCCCCAGGCGGTATTGGAGAGCTTGCCCACCTCGTGCTTGGCGACCAGCCGCGGCATCATCGAATCATTGAAGACAATGGAAAACTCGGCCGAAATCGAGGCGAGGATCATGAAGATCACGGGGTAGAGGACAGGCGAACCCGGGGCTGCAAACCAAAGGCAGAAGAGGCTGACGATCTTTATGATGGCGAAGAACCCGATCCACGGTTTGCGCGCGCCGGACTGGTCGGCGATCGAGCCGAGAACGGGCGACAGCACGGCGATGATCACCGAGGAGATCGTCGCCATGTTGCTCCACGTCGTCTGGGCCGACACCGGATCATCGGTCAGGCGCGAAACGAAATAGGGCCCGAAAATGAAGGTGGTGACCACGGTGAAGAAAGGCTGCGCCGCCCAGTCGAAGAACATCCACCCCCAGATGCCCTTCTCCGTGGCTTTCGGCGGCTGCGTTCCTGTCCAGTCTATGCGATTCAACATCCGCTCCTTTTTCGCGGACTGTCTCACCTCGCCCGGTCGCGCGCAAGATCGGTCAGGATGCCTGCCGCCACGGTAATGCGCGCAAGATTGGGATCGCCGCTGTCACTGAGGCTCGAAAGCTCTTCAACGATGCGGTTGATGCGGATGCGATCCTGCGCATGCCAGGCCTGGACGGGCAGCTTCTCCTTGCTGTGATCGGAAAGCGCCGAGATGACAATGTCGCGCCGGGCGCTGGCGATCTGATCGATGCTGCGGGCAAGCGCCAGATTTTCGTAATGATCGGAGGTGAGAATCCGGCCGCCGGCCGCCAGCAACCGCGCGATCCGGAAAGTCTTTGACACGGCAAAATAATTTTCGGCCGCGCGCAGCAGCGGCTCGCCGGTACGCTCAGCGATCTGCATGATCTCCGGCACAAGCGCGAAGCTCTGGAGATTGGCGATTTCGGCCGCCAGCTTTTCGGGCACGCCGGCTTCGGCGTATTCCGCCAGGCGTGCGGCAGCATCGCTGGCCGCCTGTTCGGCGAAAGCAGGCCTCAACTTCTTCAGGGCCGCCTGCAGCCGGCTAATGACCTCGGCCATATCGGCTTTGGTCATTGCGGTTTTCAACAGCAGGCGCGTGAGCACGATAAAGCTGTGGCTGATTTCCTCGTAAATGCGGTTCTGCACCCCGCCCGATATCTTGCCGTCGAGCGCATCCGTCTCGGCCCAGAGCCGGTTGAGGTCGAAACCGTCGCGGGCGACGATTGCGGCACGCACCACCTCCGGCGCCGAAGCCGCCGTCGCATCCATCATTGCGACGACGAAGCTCGGCCCGCCGCGGTTGATCGCTTCATTGGCCAGCACGGTCGCGATGATTTCGCGCCTTAGGCGATGGCTTGATATGTCGCCGGCGTTCGACTTCTGCATCTTGACGGGGAAGTAATTCATCAGGGTCGCGGCAAAATAGGGGTCGTCGGGCAGGTCGCTCGCGGCGAGCGCATCGAAGAGCACGATCTTGGCGTAGGACAGCAGCACGCCGATTTCCGGCCGCGTCAGCGGCTTGCCGGCCGTGTAACGTTCGGCCAGCGTCTGGTCATCCGGCAAGGTCTCGACCTTGCGGTTCAGCTGGCCGGTGGTCTCGAGCACGCTCATGAAGCGGGCGAGTTCGAGGCCGTTTGCCGTGCCCTTGCGTTCGACGAGCGAGATCGCCAACGACTGGAGGTAATTATTGCGCAGGACCAGCGCCGCCACCTCACCGGTCATCGACGAAAGAAGCTGGTCGCGTTTTGGCCGCGTCAGCCGCCCGTCATGCATAGCGGCAGCCAGCGCGATCTTGATATTGACCTCGACGTCGGAGGTGTTGACGCCGGCCGAGTTGTCGATGGCGTCGGAGTTGCAGCGCCCGCCGCTAAGGCAGTAAGCGATGCGGCCCTTCTGGGTGACGCCGAGATTGGCGCCCTCGCCGATCACCTTGGCGCGCACCTCAGTCGCGGTGACGCGGATCGGATCGTTGGCGCGATCGCCGACTTCGGTGTCGGTTTCGGAGGGAGCCTTCACATAAGTGCCGATGCCGCCGAACCACAGCAGGTCGACCGGACTCTTCAGG
The DNA here is from genome assembly GCF_051124255.1 of Rhizobium sp. YTUHZ045. Taxonomy (NCBI): domain Bacteria; kingdom Pseudomonadati; phylum Pseudomonadota; class Alphaproteobacteria; order Hyphomicrobiales; family Rhizobiaceae; genus Rhizobium; species Rhizobium sp. YTUHZ045. Next base: position 4,113,856 of record NZ_CP101432.1, on the reverse strand, counting down.
ATCGCCGTCATGATCTCGAATGGGGTCGCCACCGCTTTGTCGATGCCAATCGCGGCAACCGCTTCCGGCGTCAGCGTCACAGATTTCGCCGAACGTGAAATGATCATCGCGCCTTTCGAAAGAACGCTCTTATCGAAGTCCTGCCAGCTCGAGCGCGGCAGGTTGAAGAGCCGTTGGCGCTCGGCCAGTGTTTTTTCCATGTCGGGATCGGGATCGATGATGATGTCGCGGTGATCGAAAGCGGCAATGAGCCTGATCTTGGGAGAGAGCAGCATGCCGTTGCCGAAGACGTCGCCCGACATGTCGCCGACGCCGGCGACGGTGAAGGGCGTGGTCTGAATGTCGATGTCCATCTCGCGAAAATGGCGCTTTACGGTTTCCCATGCGCCGCGGGCGGTGATGCCCATCTTCTTGTGATCGTAACCGGCCGAGCCGCCGGAGGCAAAGGCGTCGTCCAGCCAGAAGCCAGCCTCCTGCGCCAAGGCATTGGCGGTGTCAGAGAAGGTCGCCGTGCCTTTGTCGGCGGCGACGACGAAATAGGGATCGTCACCATCGAGCCTCATCGTATCGGCCGGCGGAACGACCTCGGCGCCGGAGATATTGTCGGTGATCGAAAGCAGCGTGCGGATATAGGTCTTGTACGCCTCGCGGCCGGCATTGAAAATTTCGTCGCGGCTGCCGCCCACCGGCAGCTTCTTCGGGTAAAAGCCGCCTTTGGCGCCGACCGGCACGATGACGGCGTTCTTCACCTGCTGCGCTTTGACGAGGCCGAGCACCTCGGTGCGGTAATCCTCGGCACGATCAGACCAGCGCAGGCCGCCGCGCGCCACCTTGCCGAAGCGCAGGTGGACGCCTTCGACTTCGACGCCGTAGACGAACATCTCGCGGAAGGGTCTCGGTTGCGGCAGCCCGTCGACCAGGTGCGGATCGAGCTTGAAGGCCAGCATGGCTTTCGGCGACCCATCGGGGTTCTTCTGGAAATAGTTGGTGCGCAGCGTCGCGTCGACGATGTTGACGTAGCGGCGCAGAATGCGATCGTCGTCCAGGTTCGGCACGTCGGCAAGATCGGCCTCGATGGCCTGGTGCAGGTCGGCGATCTTCTTGAGGCGGGCCTTTTCGGAAAGCCTGGGATCGAGCGTGTCGTGGAACAGGCGGAAGATGGCGGCGGCTACACCAGGATATTTATCGAGCGTCGTTGCGATGTAATCCTGCGAATAGGCGATCCCGGCCTGGCGGAGGTATCGGGCATAGGCGCGCAATACATTGGTTTCGCGGGCCGAGAGCCCGGCCGAAAGGATCAGCCGGTTGAAACTGTCATTGTCGATCGTGCCGGCAAAGGCGGCGACGAAGGCTTCCTCGAGCGCAGCGCCATACCGATGGAGATCGATGTCGCTGCCGTTGCGGGTCTCGAGCTCCATATCGTGCAGCACGACGAGTTGGGTTGCGCCATCGCCGACCTGTACCCCAATGTCGAAGGTGCGTTCGCTGACGACATTGAAGCCGAGGTTCTCGAGGAGCGGCACGCGGCGTGACAAGGCCAGTTGGCCGCCGGCGTGGAAGATCTTCAGCGAGAGGATGCGGCCCTGTTCTTCCTGGCGGTGATAAAACTGGATTCGCAGCGGCTCGCCGGCGGCGCAGGCGCCGATATCGGCAAGGTCGGCGACGGTTTCTTCAGGGGTAAAGGAATCCTGGAAAGCTTGATCGACCGATAGTTTCGGCGACTTTGGTCCGGCAAGCGCTTCGAAACGGTCGTCCCAGCGGGCAGTGATTTCGCGGATCTTCTGCTCGAGCCTTGCCTGCGGTATGCGCGGCGTCTTGCCGCCGGAACGGCCGATGATGAAATGCACGCGGGCGACGCCGCCTTCGGGAAAAGCCGGATAATAGGCGGAGACACGGCCGTCATAGACGGTCTTCAGATAGGTGCCGATGCGCTCGCGCACGATCGAATCATATTCCTCACGCGGCACATAGACGATGACCGAGACGAAGCGGTCGAAATGGTCGATGCGCGGCAGGACGCGCACGCGCGGCCGGTCGGCGAGATCGTTGATCTGCTCGGCAAAGCTCGCAAGCAGCGTCGTGTCGATCTGGAATAGGTCGTCGCGCGGATAGGATTCCAGCGTGTTGTCGAGCATGCGGCCGGAATGGCTCATCGGGTCGAAGCCGAAATGCTCCTTCACCTTTTCGATCTTCGACCGCAGCAGCGGGATTTCGGAGGCGAGCGAGGTATAGGCCGTCGAGGTGAAGAGGCCGACGATGCGGAGTTCCCCGGTGACGTTGCCCTCGGCATCGAAACGTTTGACGCCGACATAATCCATATAGGCGCGGCGATGAACGATCGATTTCACATTCGCCTTGGTGACGATCAGGAAGTCGGGGCCGTCGAGGAAGGCGAGGATCTCTGGCGTGGTGGTCACAGCGTCCTTGCCGGTACGCAGTACGAGAACGTCCGGGTTGGAGAGGATGCCGAGGCCGGCGCCCTTGTCGCGCTCGACCTTGGCGTCGGCGCCCTTGCCGGAATAAATATACTCACGCATGCCGAGGAAAGTGAAATTCTCGTCGCGCAGCCAGGTCAGGAAGGCCACCGCCTCGGCATGTTCGGCCTTCCTGCGGCCGGCACCATTGGCCGACAGCTCGGCGATTACGCCATCGAGCTTGGCAAGCATCGGCTTCCAGTCCGAAACCGACAGACGGACCTGTTCGAGCACGGTCTGGACGCGTTTGACGAGGTCGGCAGCCTGGGTGGAATTCAAGGGGGCGATATGAAGCTGGATATGACTGACGCGTGCCGCGGGATCGCTCGGGTGGTCGGCGGAATAGAGCGTGGGGGCTCTGCCCTTTTCCATGACGAGGATTGGATGCACGGCCATGAACAGATCGCGGTAGGTGCTCGTCACTTCACCCATGACCGACTCATAAAGGAAAGGCATGTTTCGGTCGGTCACCGACAGCACCGAGACGGCGGTGCCGCCGGGTGTCACCTCTGCAAGTGTGTCGATGCTGACGCGGGGCGCCTTGCCGTTCCAGGCGGCAAGTTCCTTTGCCGAATGCACGGCAGAGCGCGCCAGCATGTCGGGCGTATAGAGTTCCAGATCGTCATTGCTCGCCCGGCCAAAGAGAATTTCCGGATCGAGATGCGCCTCGCTCATCGCCTTGGCGATCTTGCGCGCCGTTTCGATCTGCTTCTCCCGTTTCGGATTGTTTCTGGCAGCCATGGAACGCCTCCCCGCAATGGACTGATTTCTCGCAAGCTAGCAGAAGATTTCTCGAAAAAATCTTTAAAATAGACGCGTCAGGCACTGTTTTGATGCTTTTTTGCCGACGAAAATGGGAAATTGTCAGAGATTTTTGTGCTTTTGAGGCCGAAACACGTTGGTAAAGCCCCTCTTCCTGCTTTGCTTTCGCGGCACATTTCCATGCTCACGTGAAGAATGGTTGACAGCTCGCCGTCAAAAAGATCATCAAACGCCATCATCATTCGGACCTCGGTTTCATGTCGGAAAATACAGCGGGCGCAGTCATCGTTATTTCCAGCCATGTCGTGCGTGGCTCGGTTGGCAATCGGGCGGCGGTGTTTGCGCTGGAGACGCTCGGCCATCCGGTCTGGGCGCTGCCGACCGTCGTTCTGCCCTGGCATCCCGGCCATGGCCGTTCGACGCGGCTGACGTTTGCCGAAGCGGATTTCGACGCAGCGATCGACGATCTGATTTGCGCGCCCTGGATCGGTGAAGTCAGGGCTGTGCTTTCGGGCTATTTCGGCAATGCCGCCCAGGCACGCTCGGTCGCCCGGCTGATCGCTGCGCTCCGGCAAAACAATCCCGAACTGCTTTACGTCTGCGATCCGGTCATGGGCGATCTCGGCGGCCTCTACGTGCCGGAAGCGACGGCCGAGGCCATTCGTGATCATCTCATTCCGCTCGCCTCGGTCGCCACGCCGAACCGGTATGAGCTCGCCTGGCTGTCGGGAGCAGCGCTCGACGACAACGGCGCAATCATGGAGGCGGCGCTGGCGCTCGGGCCGTCACGCATGCTCGTCACCTCGGCAGTGCCAATGATGGCGGGCGGTACCGGCAATCTCTACCTTTCCGGCCGTCACGCGCTCCTTGCCGAGCACCGCGTCGTCGAAAACCCGCCGAATGGTCTCGGCGACCTGCTCGCCGCCGTTTTCCTGTCGCGCCTGCTGTCCGGCCTCGAGGATGAAAAGGCGTTGCAGCTTGCCACCGCCAGCGTGTTCGAAGTGCTTGCGCGGGCGGTCAAGCGCGGCAGCAACGAGTTGATGCTGGCCAGCGATGCGTCCAGCCTGTCGACGCCGATGGCGATGGTGCAGATGCGCCGGCTCGTGCACCCGGCGCAACGGCGGAAAAAATGATGCATTTTCCAATATGCTCATTTTGCGATGCAGCAGTTGATCTTGTCTTCCGCGCGCGCTAATCCAGACGCATGCAGCGTTTTCCAAACACCCTTCTGAACGGTTATCGCAACTTTATGAACGGGCGTTATGCCGACGCCCGTGACAGGTATCGGCAACTTGCCGAAAACGGCCAGAGTCCGAGCACGCTTGTCATTGCCTGTTCGGACTCGCGTGCGGCTCCCGAGCTGATCTTCGATGCCGGCCCGGGCGAGCTTTTCGTCATCCGCAACGTTGCCAACATGGTGCCCCCCTACGAGCCGGACGGTCATTTCCATTCGACGTCGGCCGCTCTTGAATTTGCCGTGCAGGCGCTGAAGGTTTCGGATATCGTCGTGATGGGCCATGGCCGCTGCGGCGGCATTCGGGCGGCACTCGATCCGAATGCCGAGCCATTGTCACCCGGGGATTTCATTGGCCGGTGGATGTCGCTGGTCAAACCCGCTGCCGAACAGATCCAGAGCAATGACGTGATGACGGAGGCCGAGCGGCAGACGGCGCTGGAGCGCGTCTCCATCCGCAATTCGATCAACAATCTCAGAACCTTTCCGGAAATCAAGGCGCTCGAGGACGCAGGAAAAATGCACCTTCATGGCGCCTGGTTCGATATCTCGACCGGCGAACTCTGGGTCATGGACGCCGAAACACGCGACTTCATTCGTCCCGAAATCTAGGAGCGTACGGGTTTATCAGTTTTTTAAGGATTGCTGTTAAGCTTCTAATCAGCTGCACATGACCGACATTTGATCACGTGGCGATTGGCGATGAAGTTCGAAACCATCAAAAAGGTTATCCTGGCCGCCATCCTGCTGCCCTTCGTCTTCATGCTCATTGAAGGCGTCTTCGTCCTCCGGACTTCCATCCTGCAATACAGGGATCTCGAGAAAGACCGGCAGTTCGCCGACGTACTTGCGCGTGGCGGGTCGATCGCGGCGACTGAAATCCTCAGTGAAATCGATGCCACTCGCCGCTATCTCGCGCATCCCAGCAGCGGGACTGCTGGCGACATGCAGCAAAGCCGGCTGACGCTGGATCGCGAACGCCGCGCTTTCTATGCCAGCTTGCCGCCTCACGATGCGCTCGATCAAGGGCTTGCAGGTGAATTGTCGGCCCTCAGCCTTGCCTATAGCCGCATCGTCGCCGCGCGAAGCGCCGTCGACCAGGGCCGTTACTCCGGCAGCAATCCCGGTTCCATCTACTGGTATGCGGCTCTCAAGCAGCTTGCGGTCGTCGACGCCCTTTCACCGCTGATTAGCGACCCGGTGCTGCTTGAAAAATCCAACCAGCTGATGGGCATCCTGCTGACCTACTACGGCGAAAGATTGATTACCGGAATCGGCACTCGTTACCTCGATCAAGATGTTTCTGCCAGATTTCCGGTCGAACTGTTCATTCAAGGAAAGACCATGCTCGGTGCCGGCATGGATCACATGGTTTTCCATTCCACCGCGCCGATCGTGCGCGACATCGTTGCTTATCTCGGTCGCGGCGATCAGGTGAAGGCGAATGCGATCACCGACGCCATTCTCGCCGGGTCGCGGCCGTCGCGCGCAATGGGCGACGCCTGGGCGGCCGTACAGCGCGAACGCATGGCTTTCCTTCAGCAAAAGATGGTCGAGGCTGCGAGCGATATTCACGAGACCGGCGAACAGTTTTCCACGCTCTCGCACATACACTTGACGCAGATTCTGGCGCTGTGCGCAGGCCTGCTGATCCTCGCCACGCTGGTGATGGTGCTGGCGGCAAGAGGGCTTCGGCTGATCGACAAGCTTACTCGGGACCGGGAGACTCTGGTTGGCGAGCTGCGAAACGCAGCTCAAACCGATCTTCTGACGGGGCTCTATAACAGGCGCGGCTTCGAGGTCGCCGCCTCGGCGCTCCTTACGCAGGCCGAGCACGGCTCGCACTGGATTTCCGTCGTCCTCTTCGACCTTGATCATTTCAAGAAAATCAATGATGTCCATGGCCATGACGCCGGCGACGCCGTGCTTCGGCACGTCGCCGGCGTTGCGCGCCAGAATTTTCGTTCCTTCGATCTCCTGGTGCGCCATGGGGGCGAAGAGTTCCTGGCGCTTTTGCCGGATTCGACGCCCGACGAGGCCGCAATCGTCGCCGAGCGCGTGCGACGGGCGATAGAAGCGGCGGAAATTCCTCTTGCGAGTGGCGATCTCCTCAAGGTCACGGCGAGCTTCGGATGCGCCGGCCGGGCGAACGCCGCCGCCAACCGGAACTTCGAGGATCTGGTCAAACGCGCCGATCTGGCGCTTTACGCCGCCAAGGCCTCCGGCCGCAATTGCGTCGTGTCGGGCCCGGTGGTGCCGACTGCACCGCAGGAGGAGCGACGCAAGCAAGACGGGATCGGGCGGCGGTTTTGATTCCCACATATGAAAAACGCCGCATTCGCAGCGGCGTTTCCAGAAGCTTTTCCGGGTTAGACCGGTAAAGATCCAGGTATCATTGTCAATGAAGGCTTATCTGCCGCCATCGATCTGCTGGCCGATATAGGCGATCGCCTGCTGATAGACGCTGGCGGCGTTCCAGCCCTGGATGGCAGCGAAATTCGGCTCTCCCGGCTGATAGCCGGCGCCGGCACGCCAGCCGTGGCCCTTGAGGAAATTTGCGGTCGAGGCCAGCGCATCGGCGCGAGAACCAACCATGTCGACCCGGCCGTCGCCATCGCCGTCGGCGCCGAAGCGCACGACGTTGCGCGGCAGAAACTGCGTCTGGCCGATTTCACCATGGGCTGCACCCTTGGCCTGCGGGCTCAGATAACCCTCGGAGACCAGCTGGAGCGCAGCATAGAGCTGGTCGGTGAAATAGTCCGAACGACGGCAGTCATAAGCAAGGGTCGACACCGCCGATAGCGTATGCTGGTTGCCCATATAGCTGCCAAAACCGGTCTCCATGCCCCAGATTGCGATCAGCGGACCGGCGGGAACGCCGAAGCGGCGTTCGATCGAGGCAAAAAGGGCCTGGTTGGCCGCTTTCATCGAACGGCCGCGGGAAATGACGGCGGCACCGCCGCGCTTCTGCATGAAGGCGTCGAAGGAGAGTTTGAAGCTTTTCTGGCCGCGATCGGCGGCGATCGTCGGCTTGTTGTAGTTGACGTTAGCGAAGGCACGGCTGAGCACCGATTGGCTGACGCCATTAGCCGCTGCCGTCTGCTTGAAATCGGCGACCCAGGCGTCGAAGCCGGCGCTGGTATTGCCACATTGAAGTCCTTGCGCGAACGCCGGTACCGCGTTGAGGACGCCCATTGCCGCAGCGGCCGCCAGAAACAACTTTGTCATGCGCATTGAGAAACCCCGCTCTCGATCTGCATAGTTTTTAAGCGGGCAAGAGAATGCCAGCCACTCGCGATTTTGTCACGATCGTTTAGCGAGCGCTTATACAGTCGTATTTGCCCCGGAAAAAGCCCCGCTCAACGAGCAGGGCTTTAACATTTTATGGTTTACAAATGGTATCAGGCTGCCTGCTTGCGCGGCTTGACCAGGCCGCGATTGACGAGCAGCTCGGCGATCTGGATGGCGTTCAGCGCCGCGCCCTTGCGCAGGTTGTCGGAGACCACCCACATATTGAGGCCGTTTTCAACCGTCGCGTCCTCGCGGATGCGTGAGATATAGGTTGCATCTTCGCCGGCGGATTCATAAGGCGTGATGTAGCCGCCGTTCTCGCGCTTGTCGATGACGAGGCAGCCTGGGGCATCGCGCAGGATATCGCGGGCCTGGTCGGCGGTGATCTCGTTCTCGAATTCGATGTTGACCGATTCCGAATGGCCGATGAAGACGGGCACACGCACTGCCGTGCAGGTCACCTTGATCTTCGGATCGAGCATCTTCTTCGTCTCGGCCAGCACCTTCCATTCTTCCTTGGTGTAGCCGTCTTCCATGAAGCTATCGATGTGGGGAATGACGTTGAAGGCGATGCGCTTGGTGAACTTTTTGTTCTCGATCGGATCGGCAACGAAGACGGCACGCGTCTGATTGAAGAGCTCGTCCATGCCGTCCTTGCCGGCGCCGGAGACCGACTGATAAGTGGAGACGACGACGCGCTTGATCTTGGCGAAGTCGTGCAGCGGCTTCAGCGCCACCACCAGCTGCGCGGTCGAGCAGTTCGGATTGGCAATGATGTTGCGCTTGGTGAACTGCGTGACGGCGTCCGGGTTCACTTCCGGCACGATCAGCGGCACGTCGGCGTCATAGCGCCAGGCCGAGGAATTGTCGATGACCACGCAACCCTGCTGGCCGATCTTGGGAGAGAACTTTTTGGAGACCTCGCCGCCGGCCGACATCAGGCAGATGTCGGTATCGGAGAAATCGTAATTCTCCAGATTGGAAACCTTCAGCGTCCGGTCGCCGTAGGATACTTCGGTGCCCTGCGAACGAGCCGAGGCGAGCGCCACGACCTCATCGGCGGGGAAGCCGCGTTCGGAGAGGATGTTGAGCATCTCCCGGCCGACATTTCCGGTCGCTCCCGCAACTGCTACTTTGAAACCCATTTCTCAAGCTCTCTTTCTCTTCTCTCCTCTGTCCGGTGAGGGGAAAGGCGCGAATAATCGCGTCTTCCTGTCCCCAGCCGAGCCGGGGAGAGAGCGGCAGGCCAGAGACGTCAGACGGTTTTCGTCGTCGTTTTGGCCTTGGTTTTGGAAGAAACCGGAACGGCAATATCCACCCCGGCAACCCGTGCCCGGTCATTGCATGCGGCAATGGCGTGTTCGTCGCGAACCATGGAGATTCCTTTTCCGCTGTTGCTCTTAGAAGGTTTTCCACAGGAGTCAAGGTTTTTGCGCTCGGAGGCGGAAGGCGAAAGCGGCGGCCGTCATGGTGCGACGTTTTGTCATGCCGCTGTCATCCTCGGGAGGTATCCCGGCCCGGTTGTCAATGTCTGCAACGAAAACGGGGGTTTTCCATGCGTACGCTTCTTGCCGCCTTTACGGCCACCACCATCCTTGCGGGCGCCGCCCAGGCGACGACGGTCTATCCGCTCGATCGCGCCACGATTCTTGCCGGTTCGCCGTTCGATTTCAAGGTCGAGATCAACAAGCAGGTCAAGCCGGAAGATGTGAAGATCACGGTCAACGGTCAGGATTACAAGACGGTTCTCGGGGGCGAAGCGCAGTTCATCGAGCTGGAAAAGGGCAAGGAAGACAAGGCCCTCGGTTCCGCTCTTCTGCTCCGCGGCCTGAAGATCTCCGCACCCGGCGCCTACAAGATCGAGGTCTCCGCCGGCGATGAGACGAAGTCGGTCACCTGGGACGTTTATGAAACAGCCGCTCAGCCGAAGGCCAAGAACATCATCTTCCTACTCGGCGACGGCCTTTCCGTTGCGCATCGCACCGCCGCCCGCATCATGTCCAAGGGCATGACCGAGGGCAAAGCGAACGGCCGCCTGAACATGGACGATCTCGATCATATGGCCTTCATCGGTACGTCAGCGACGAATGCCGTCGCCACGGATTCGGCCAACACCATGTCGGCCTTCATGACGGGGCACAAGACGGCCGTCAACGCGCTCGGCGTCTATGCGGATCGGACGCCGGCTCCGCTCGACGACCCGCGCGTCGAAACCTTTGGCGAGGCTGTTCGCCGCACGACGAAGAAGTCGATCGGCATTGTCGCGACCTCCGAAATCGAGGATGCGACGCCAGCTGCGGTCGTTTCCCATACCCGCAGCCGCAGCGAAAAGGCCGACATCGTCGGCATGCTGCTCGAAGTGAAGCCGGAAGTCATCCTTGGCGGCGGCTCGGCCTATTTCCTCGGCAAGGAAGTCGCCGGTTCCAAGCGCAAGGACAATCAGGATTACATCAAGCTGTTCCAGGACGCCGGCTACAAGCTCGCAACCGACAAGAACGAGCTCGCCGCCAATGCATCGGCTGACGGCAAGCTGCTCGGCCTCTTCCATACCGGCAATATGGACGTGACGCTCGATCGCGAGTTCCTGAAGAAGGGCACCGTCGACAAGTTCCCGAACCAGCCGGGTCTCGTCGAGATGACCAAGGTTGCGCTCGACCGCCTCTCGAAGAATGCTGACGGCTTCTTCCTGATGGTCGAAGGCTCCTCGATCGACAAGATGTCCCATCCGCTGGATTGGGATCGTGCGGTTATCGACACTATCGAATTCGACAAGGCGATCGGCGTTGCCCGCGAATTCCAGAAGGCCCATCCGGACACTCTGATCGTCGTCACCGGCGACCACACGCATGGCGTATCGATCATCGGCACAGTCGACGACGAGAAGCCCGGCACGGAGATGCGCGAAAAGGTCGGCACCTACGCCGAAGCCGGCTTCCCGAACTACAAGGATGAAAATGGCGACGGTTATCCCGACCAGGTCGACGTCAGCCGCCGCCTGTTCCTCAGTGCCAACAACGGCCCCGATCATTATGAGACCTTCCGTCCGAAGCTCGATGGTCCTTTCGTTCCGGCCGTCCAGAACGAGAAGAAGGAATATGTCGCCAACGAACAGTATAAGGATGTTCCCGGCGCCGTCTTCGTACAGGGCAATCTTCCGAAGAGCAGCGAGAGCGGCGTTCACGCCGTCGACGATGTCGTGCTGCAGTCGGCCGGTCCTGGTGCCGAAGGCTTCCATGGTTACATGGAACAGAGCGACGTCTACCGCGTGCTCGCCGACACCTTCGCTCTCGGCGCCAAGCAGACGAATTGATCGAAAGCCGATCTTGCAGGGCCGCTTGCCGGCCTTGCCTCTTTTGTCGATCATGGTCCCGGCCGATTACAGCGCCGCGCGTCTTTCAGACGCGCAAAAAGGACGCTGTAACACTTTGAAGCTGGCATCGTGCTTTCCGAAAATCGTTTCGACTTTCGGGCCGATGCCAGGGGCCGGGATCTACTTCTTGGAGGTCGCCATGGACATATTCTCTTCGCTGCATCTCAGCCGCCGCCGGCTGATCGGCGCTGCCATTGCGTTTCCCTTTGCTGCTTGTGCTGCGCGCGCGGCCGGCGCTTCGCTTTCGTTCGACGAGCTCTATGGCAAGTTCGGCGTGCTCGGCCTCGAATTCTCCGACAAGGTGAAGCGCCTTGCCGGCCAGGAAATCAGCATGAAGGGTTTCATGGCGCCGCCACTGAAGGCAGAGGCGCAGTTCTTCGTACTCACCGAAGTGCCGATGTCGCTCTGCCCCTTCTGCTCTTCGGATGCGGACTGGCCCGACAATATCGTCGTGGTTTATCTCTCGGAAAAGCAGACCTTCGTGCAGCCGCGCCAGACGATCGAAGTGCGCGGCACGCTGGAATACGGCTCCTGGACCGATCCGGAAACCGGCTTCGTCAGCCTATTGCGGATCCGCCAAGCCGAATATTTTGCTGTTTAAACCGACATGCTCGCACTCGATATCGAAAACCTTGATGTCACCTTTCCGGGCCTCAGCTCGCCGGCGCTGGCAATCGGCCGCCTGTCGATCGAGGCCGGCAGCAGGGTCGCCATCACGGGAGCATCAGGCTCCGGCAAGAGCACCTTCGTCAATGTCGTCACCGGCCTTGAGCGGACGCGGCAGGGCCAGATCCGCTGGAACGGTGAGGATATCGCCGCTTTTTCGGAAAGCCGGCGAGACCGGTTCCGCGCCGTCAATATCGGCCTGGTCATGCAGGAATTCCACCTTTTCCCCGGCCTGTCGGCACTCGAAAACGTGCTTCTGCCTGCCCGGCTTGCCGGTGCCGCGACGGCCGCCGTCGTCGAGCGGGCGCATGTGCTTTTGAACACGGTCAACCTGTCCCGGCCCGGCCAGAAGATCGAGACCATGTCGCGCGGCGAGATGCAGCGCGTGGCGATCGCCCGCGCGCTGTTGCGCAAGCCTGGTGTCATCATTGCCGATGAGCCGACCGCGAGCCTTGACGCCGAAAGCGGTGAGGCCGTCGGCGATCTCCTCCTCGATCTTGCCAATGCCGAAGGCAGCACGCTGATCGTCGTTTCCCATGACCAGCGGCTCGCCGACCGTCTCGACCGGCGTATCACGCTCAGTTCCGGCCGGATCAGCGAGGATTCCATTGCCGCTGCGGGGGAGGCTGCATGATCCGCTTCATTTGTGCCGATCTTCGCCGCCTGTGGGCGGGATCGCTGGTTGTCGTGCTCCTGGTGGCGCTTGCGACCGCGCTCGGCGTCTCCGTGGTGCTGCAGGAGCGGGCGCTTCGCCTCGGCAGCGCGCGCGCCGCCGATAAGTTCGACCTCGTCATCGGCGCCGGCGGCAGCGAGACACAGCTCGTGCTCTCCTCCGTCTTCCTGCAGCCCTCGCCCCTGCCGCTGATGCCGGGCGAGGTGCTGGCAAAACTTGCCGCCGACCCCCGGGTCGACTGGGCGGCGCCGATCGGCTTCGGCGATTTCTTCTCCAGTTACCCGATCGTCGGTACGACAACAAAGATGTCGAACAAGCTGTCCGGCGATCTTGCCGAAGGCAAGGCTTTCACCCACGAAGGAGAGGCAGTGATCGGCTCCGCGGTCAGGCTTTCGCTCGGCGATGAAATCAAGCCGATGCACGGTTCGGCGGAAGAAGGGGGCGAGACCCACACCGAACTCGCTTATCATGTCGTCGGTCGCCTGCGGCCGACGGATACTGCCTGGGACCGGGCGATTCTCGTTCCTATTCAGGCGGTCTGGCACATTCACGGGCTGGAGGCGGAGGAGCATGCGGGAGACGCCGAAGAGGACGGACACGATCATGATCATGCCGGCGCCGATCGTGACGCGCACGATCATCATGGAAAGATCGATCCGGAAGCCGTGCTGAAGGAGACCTGGGCCGCAGATGCTCCAGGCCTTCCGGCTATCCTCGTCAAGCGGAAAACGATCGCCGATGCCTATAAGCTTCGACGGGATTATCGCAACGGCAATACCATCGCCGTCTTCCCCGGCGAGGTGCTGACAAATCTTTACGCCACGCTGGGCGACGCCAAGCAGATCCTTGTTGTGGTCGCTTCCGGCGCACAGGCTCTTGTCGCGGCCTCACTGGTGCTGGTCACGGTCATTCATATCGGCCAGCGCCGCCGCCAGATCGGCGCGCTCAGAGCCTTCGGCGCCCCGCGCGGCGCGATCTTCGGCATCGTCTTCCTGGAATTCTTCTTTCTGGTGGCAGTCGGCATAGCACTTGGATTTGCGCTCGGTTTCGCCGCGGCGCTGACCTTGTCCGGCATGCTCTCGCAGACCAGCGGCATCGCCATGCCGGTTGGCTTCGCCCGGGAAGATGCCGAGCTTACGGGGGTGTTGCTCGCCTTTGCCGGTATTCTCGCCGCATTGCCGGCGGTGCTTGCCTACCGGCAATCGCCGGCGCAGGCGCTGAGGGCTTAACAGGTCCCCTTTCGCAAACCGGCTGAAACCGTCCCTCCGCCAAATGCCATCGCCAGGCAGGAGGGCTGAGCAACGCTCCGATGCGAGTGATGGGACGGCCTCGTTAGACTAAAGTCATAATCCCAAAGCATCTCTCTTTGCGGCCTGTCTTTTCTGGCACACTCTCGTCAGGCGTGTCGCGGCCCGGGGTATGCTTTGAGGAGAGTCGGCCGCGCCCGTTGCTCATCACTCTGTGGAGGACAGACAATGGCAAATGTCACAAGCATCGACGGCGCGAAGGCCGGTCCGATGACAGGCGAGGAGAAGAAGGTCATCTTCGCCTCTTCGCTCGGCACCGTTTTCGAATGGTATGATTTCTATCTTTACGGTTCGCTCGCTACCTATATCGGTGCGACCTACTTCACCCAATATCCCGAGGCGACGCGCAATATCTTTACGCTGCTCGCCTTTGCCGCCGGCTTCCTGGTGCGTCCGTTCGGCGCGCTCGTTTTCGGCCGTCTCGGTGATCTCGTCGGCCGAAAATACACCTTCCTGGTGACGATCCTGATCATGGGTATGTCGACCTTCCTCGTCGGTATCCTGCCGGGTGCGGCCAGCATCGGCATCGCAGCCCCGATCATTCTTATCGGTCTTCGCCTGCTCCAGGGTCTGGCGCTCGGCGGTGAATATGGTGGTGCTGCAACCTATGTTGCCGAACATGCGCCGAACGGACGGCGCGGCTACTTCACCTCATGGATCCAGACGACGGCGACGCTCGGCCTGTTCCTGTCGCTGATCGTCATCATCCTGGTCCAGTCGCTGATGGGTCCGGTTCAATTCGCAGCCTGGGGCTGGCGCATTCCGTTCCTGGTCTCGGTCGTGCTGCTCGGCATTTCCGTCTGGATCCGTCTGAAGATGAATGAATCGCCGGCGTTCCAGCGCATGAAGGCAGAAGGCAAGGGCTCCAAAGCGCCGCTGACCGAAGCCTTCGGGCAATGGAAGAATGCCAAGATCGCGCTCATCGCCCTTCTCGGCGCCACCATGGGCCAGGCAGTAGTCTGGTACGGTGGCCAGTTCTATGCGCTGTTCTTCTTGCAGAACGTGCTGAAGGTCGATCTGTTTTCGGCCAATGTCATGGTCGCTATTGCGCTCTTCCTCGGCACCCCATTCTTTGTCATTTTCGGCGGTCTTTCCGACAAGATCGGCCGCAAGCCGATCATCATGGCAGGCCTCCTACTTGCAGCAGTGACCTATCAGCCGCTGTTCAAGGCAATGACCTGGATGGCGAATCCCGCACTTGCCGAAGCGCAGGCGTCGATCCGCGCAACGGTCACGGCCGATCCGGCGGATTGCAAATTCCAGTTCAACCCGACGGGTACGTCGAAATTCACCAGCTCATGCGACGTGGCGACAGCATTTCTGACGAAGAACTCGGTGCCATATGACGTCGTGCCGGGTCCCGCCGGACAACCGGCGACGGTGAAGGTCGGTAACGGTACGATTACCAGCTTCGACGTCGTTGCTGCCGGCGACAAGGCGAAGGGCATGACCGCCGCCTTCGAAAAAGGCGTCAACATTGCGCTCCATGATGCCGGCTATCCGCTGAAGCGGGCCGCCGCCAAGGTTCCGGATAGCAAGCTCGATGCCTTCATCGCCGCCAATCCGGAACTGGCGCTCACTGCCGATGCGGTGCGCGCCGGCGACAAGGAAACCATGCCGGCAGCCAAGCTGGTAGAAGGCAAGCTTTTGACGGCGGACGAGGCCAATGGGGTCACCGACATGGCGGTCTACAACATCGCCAATGGCGGCAGCTATGCCATGGTTGCCGATCCGACCCGCGTCAACTGGGTCGGCACGATCGCCATCCTCTTCGTCCTCGTCATCTATGTGACGATGGTCTATGGCCCGATCGCGGCCCTTCTGGTCGAACTCTTCCCGACCCGCATCCGCTACACCGGCATGTCGCTGCCCTATCATATCGGCAACGGCTGGTTCGGCGGCCTGCTGCCAGCGACGGCCTTCGCGATGAGCGCTGCCGCGGGTGATATCTATTACGGTCTCTGGTACCCGATCGTCTTTGCGGCGATCACGCTGGTGATCGGCCTGATCTTCCTGCCGGAAACGAAGAACAGGGATATCCACGCCATGGATTGATGACGCGTCCGCGTCTGACATGCTCGAAAAACGGCCCGGCGCTCACAAGGCGCCGGGCTTTTTCGCGTCGGGGAACAGGCGCTTGGCGAGCGGCCAGCCATCCGGCGCCAGTTTGAAGAGCAGGCCACAACGGGCATAGACGATCGCCGTCAGCAGTGAGAACCAGCCGCCGAAAGCAAGACCGGCGATAACGTCGCTTGGATAATGGGCGCCTACCATGACCCGCGTCATGGCGAGCCAGATGGCGCAGGCGATAAAGGCAACACGGTAGCGCGGAAACAGCAACGCGAAAGCGGCAAAGAAGGCGCCGACCGTGGTGGAATGGCCGGAGGGAAAACTTTCGAAAGCGGCATGACCCGAAAAGGGCGTGAAGGAGAACATCCCGTAATCATGAAAGTGATCGGGGCGCGCCCTTCCAATCGCCCGTTTCAACAGATTGGCGAGAAGCCCAGAGCAAACAACCGTGGTGAAGAGATAGGCGCCGATCCAGCTGACATAGAGCGCCTGCGCCTTGGCGCGCGCCGATTTCAGGAGCTTGTATCCCGCCCTGCCCTGGAAGAACAGAAGGACGCTGGTGTAGATCAGCCAGGCGGAATCGCCGAAGCCCGTCAGCAGTTCGCCGAGGTGCTTTACAGCTGCAGGAGGCTCGCTGGCGCCGATCGGCGCGTCGAAGAGCAGCATGGAAAGGATGACGGCATTGATCGTGATGAAGAGACAAGCCTGCCAGCGCAAAGGCGGCATCGCAGTGTCGCTCCGGCGCCAGCGCCTGTCCAGGGAAGCCCAAAATGCCCGCATGCCGTCGTCCGTTCGAATTAGCCTTCGAGCGCCGCGCGTGCGGCAGGCGCTCTTTCACTTTGAACTGGCGCATAGACCGGAAATCGTTTCCAACTTCCAAAATATGCGGAGGTGAAATCCGGCGCAAAAATACACGAGATTGTGGCCGAGGATAGTCCGTTTCGGTTAATTCGATCGAGTCCGGCGGGTTTTGTCTATCTCTGAAAAGCCCCCCGCATCCGTGATGCGAAGGGCGGGAACTGTTTCACGTGAAATATATCAGGCCGAAAGCGCCTTGAATTCGGCGAGGATTGCATCGCCCATCTCGACCGTGCCGACCTGCCGGCAGCCGTCGGCCATGATGTCGCCGGTGCGGATGCCCTTGTCGAGCACGTTGGCGATCGCCTTTTCCAGGTCATCGGCTTCCTTGACCATATTGAAGGAATAACGCAGGCACATGGCGAAGGAGGCGATCATGGCAATCGGGTTGGCAATGCCCTTGCCGGCGATGTCGGGGGCCGAGCCGTGCACCGGTTCATAGAGCGCCTTGCGCTTGCCGGTCTTACCATCCGGCGCGCCGAGCGAGGCCGAGGGCAGCATGCCGAGGGAACCGGTCAGCATGGCGGCGACGTCTGAAAGCATGTCGCCGAAGAGATTGTCGGTGACGATGACGTCGAACTGCTTGGGCTGACGCACCAGCTGCATGCCGCCGGCATCGGCCAGCATATGTTCGAGCTCGACGTCGGAATATTTCGCCTTATGCGTTTCGGTCACCACCTGGTTCCAGAGCACGCCCGACTTCATGACGTTGCGCTTTTCCATGGAGCAGACGCGGTTCTGCCTTGTGCGGGCCATTTCGAAGGCGACGCCGGCGATGCGCTCGATCTCGTAGGTATCGTAGACCTGCGTGTCGATGCCACGCTTCTGGCCATTGCCGAGGTCGATGATCTCCTTCGGTTCGCCGAAATAGACGCCGCCCGTCAGCTCGCGGATGATCAGGATGTCGAGGCCTTCGACCAGTTCCGGCTTCAGCGACGAGGCCGAGGCAAGCGCCGGATAGCAGATGGCGGGACGCAGGTTGGCGAAGAGCTGCAGGTCCTTGCGCAGGCGGAGCAGGCCTGCTTCCGGGCGCACTTCGTAAGGTACGCTATCCCATCTGGGACCACCGACCGCGCCGAAGAGAACGGCGTCGGCGGCAAGCGCCTTCTGCATGTCGGCTTCCGAGATCGCCGCGCCATGGGCATCGTAAGCGCAACCGCCGACAAGGCCTTCGTCGGTTACGAAACCGGCATTCATCGCCTCGTTCATATAGGCGATAATCTTGCGGACCTCGCCCATCGCCTCGGGACCGATGCCGTCACCCGGCAGCAGGAAAAGATTGCGCGCAGTCATGAAACCCTCCTGGAAAAACAAGTTGCGGCTTCTTAGACCCCGGAAATAGGCATTTCAAGCGAGAGAAGGGTTGAATCGGTACGCTTCAATCTCTGCGTCGGCCCGATTTTCGGCCGATTCAGAGATTGAAAGTATAACGGCGTCCCTTGCGCGTCTGAAAGCGCGGGCCTGTAGGTCAGGAAGGTTGCTCCTGTGCCGGCAAACGGATTAGAACCGTCGTCTCACTTATCTCTTGGATGTTTGCATGGCTTCAGCACCCCTCCATCTCGACACGCCCCTGGTTCGGACATCCCCCGGCTATAGCGCCAGCGGCAAACCGCTCTGGCTGAAGCTCGATGCGCTGCAGCCTTCCGGCAGCTTCAAGCTGCGCGGCGTCGGCCGGCTGTGCCAGCAGGAGGTGAAAGATGGTGCGCGCGAGATCTTCTGCGCCTCCGGCGGCAATGCCGGCATTGCCGCGGCCTATGCCGGCCGGGCGCTCGGCGTGCCGGTCACGATCGTCGTGCCGGAGACGACGGCGGCCGATGTTCGGCAGTCGATTGCCGCAATCGGCGCGAGTGTCCTCGTCCACGGAGGCGTTTTCGACGAAGCCAATGCCCACGCGGTCGAACTCGCCCGCAGCCGCAAGGCGACCTATGTGCACCCTTTTGACCATCCGCTTCTGTGGGATGGTCATGCCACGCTGATCGATGAGGTCGTTGCGAAGGGTGCGACATTCGATTGCGTCGTCACCAGCGTCGGCGGCGGCGGGCTGCTGGCCGGCATTGTCGAAGGGCTGAAGCGGAACGGCCTTTCCGGTGTCCCCGTCATCGCAGTCGAAACCGAAGGGGCGGCGTCACTTCACGCAAGCCTCAAGGTAAACGAGCGCGTTACCCTTCCCGCCATCACCTCGATTGCCACGTCGCTCGGTGCAAGGCAGGTGGCGCAGCATGTCTTCGATCTACCGAAGCAGCATCCGATCGAAAGCGTTGTCGTCAGCGACGCCGATGCCGTCGCCGCCTGCCTGAAATTTGCCGATGCGCATCGCATCCTCGTGGAGCCGGCCTGCGGTGCCGCCCTTGCCATTGCCGATGTGCATGCCGGGCTGCTTCAGCGCTTTGACAATCCGCTGATCGAAGTCTGCGGTGGCATCGGCGTGTCGCTCGAAAAGCTGAGGCTTTGGAAGAAGAAGTTTCTCTGATCGAGATCAAAGAAATGCCGAGCTAGGTTCGGTTCGTGCCCTGATAGCTGCCCCTCACCCTAACCCTCTCCTCGTAAACGGGGCGAGGGGACGCGGCAAACGCAGCGTTGAGGTTGAGGAAGACGGTGCGGCATACCTTCGCCCCGCTTGCGGGGAGAAGGTGGCGGCAGACGGATGAGGGGCAGGTGCCCCGATCGTCTGAACTAAGGATTATGTTGGGCAGGCCAAGCCGGGCGAAGGCCCGGCTCGATCAGCAAGTAATTGAATAGCTTAAGCCGCCCAGGGATGCGACGCGGCGTTCTTCTTTTCGAATTCGTCAATCGCCTTGCCCTTTTCCAGGGTCAGGCCGATATCGTCGAGGCCGTTCAGCAGGCAATGGCGCTTGAACTCGTCGAGATCGAACTTGATGGAGCCGCCATCGGGGCCGGTGATCTCGAGGTTTTCAAGATCGACTGTCAGGATAGCGTTCGAGCCGCGCGAGGCGTCGTCCATCAGCTTGTCGAGATCTTCCTGGCTGACCTTGATCGGCAGGATGCCGTTCTTGAAGCAGTTGTTGTAGAAAATATCGGCAAAGCTGGTGGAGATCACGCAGCGAATGCCGAAATCGAGCAGTGCCCAGGGAGCGTGCTCGCGCGAGGAACCGCAGCCGAAATTGTCGCCGGCGACTAGGATCTTGGCACCGCGATAGGCCGGCTTGTTCAGCACGAAATCGGGATTTTCGGAGCCGTCTTCATTGTAGCGGGCTTCGGCGAAAAGGCCCTTGCCGAGGCCCGTGCGCTTGATGGTCTTCAGATAGTCCTTCGGAATGATCATGTCGGTGTCGATGTTGACGACCGGCAGGGGCGCTGCAACGCCCGTGAGCTTCACGAATTTATCCATGACCTATGCTCCATTTCAGCAAAACGTACTTTCCTGAATGTGCATCTAGTCCAGTTTTTCGCCGAAATGAAGGAGAATCTTTCTAAAATGGCGGCCACGCGGCGTTTCGCGTGGCCCGCCGTTGCGCGTGTCCGCTACTTGGTCGGAGCGTTCAAGCCCCAGAGGACGCCGAACGGGTCGCGAAGCTGGCCGTAGCGGTCACCCCAGAACATCAGTTCGACCGGCATGACGACTTCGGCGCCGGCGGCCACGGCACGATCCCACCAGAAATCGATATCGTCGATAACAAGCTGGATGGCAAAACCTTCATGGCCTTTGAAGGGATGGCCGTATTCGGGATAGGCATCCGCCAGCATGAGGGAGCTGCCATTGATATAGAGATGAATATGCATCGTCCGGCCGCTTTCATCGACCGGCACCCTGTGGGCCTCTTCGGCGCCGAAGGCCTTCTTGTAGAATTCCGCGGCCTTCACCGCACCATCGACGGTCAGGTAGGGCAGCAGGCCATTCTTCACCGGCGGCAGCTTGGCCGGTTTGTCTTCCATCGTATCCATGCTCGTCCTCCATCGTTTTTGAGCGCCGGCTGAATGCCCGGCTGCTTCAAAGACGTATCATGGAAGCATGATCCGACAGTGGCGGCCAATATTTTTGAAAGCAGGACCTCAGAGATCGATGATCGTGCCGCGGCCGTCGTTCCAGACGCGCATCTCCGGCTTGCCGTTGTTTGCCTTGGCGCGCACCGGAGCGGGCTTCATCTTCATCGAAAGCGCGCGTCCGACCATGAACACGGTCAGGATGCCGCCGACGGCAAGCGTCACCGAGAAGGTGAGAAGCAGCATGGCGACAAAGAAGGTGGCGCCGGCCAGCATGAAGAAGATGGAGCGAATGTTCTGCATGGGTTTGAAACCTTTCTACAGAAAGGAATGTGGTCCTTCCTTTTCCTCTCTGCAAGGCAAGCATGGCTTTTTGTTGTCTTGCCGGGCTTTGCGAAGCTTGGCACTAATGGCTGATGAAGCAAACCACACCTCTGCGTTCCTCAAGTCTGCGCCGCTCGGTGCTGAGTGTGCCGGCCATCAACCTGCGGGCGCTCGAAAAGAGCCGTTCCCTTGATTGTGATGCGGTTATTTTCGACCTGGAGGACTCCGTCGCGCCCGAGAGCAAGGGCCAGGCGCGGGAAAATCTGCATGCTTTTTTTGGCGGACAGCCGCTCGAGGGCAAGGAAAGGATCATTCGTATCAATTCTTTGTCATCCGGATTCGGGGCGGCGGATCTCGATCTGGTCAAGGCGCTTTTGCCCGACGCCGTTCTCCTGCCGAAAGTGGATGGACCCCAGGATGTCATCGATATTGGCGATCTGCTGGCAGATGCGCAGGTGCCGGAGGAGCTGCGCATCTGGGCAATGATCGAAACGCCGCGCGGCGTGCTGAACGTCGGGGCGATCGCCGAAACCGGCCGCATGCCGGGGGCGCGGCTCGATTGCCTCGTCGTCGGCCTCAACGACCTGCGCAAGGAAACCGGCGTCCTGCCGCAGCCGGGGCGAAGCTTTCTCGTGCCCTGGCTGATGCAGGTCATTCTCGCGGTCAAGGCTTATGGGCTTGATGCGCTCGACAGCGTTTTCAACGATTTCCGGGATGGCGAAGGTTTCGACGTCGAATGCGGGCAGGGTCGCGCTATGGGTTTTTCCGGCAAGATGCTGATCCATCCCGCGCAGATTGCGGCCGCCAACCGGCATTTCGGTCCGAGCGCGGAAGAGATTGCCGAAGCGCAGGCAATCATATCAGCCTTTGCCGATCCGGCCGCCCAAGACCTCAACGTCATCAATGCGAACGGCCGGATGATCGAGCGGCTGCATCTTGTCCAGGCCGAAGCTCTGGTTCATAAAGCCCGCCTGATTTCTGCAAGAAAGCCCGCCTGATGAAACTCTACCGCTTCCTGACCGGTCCCGACGACGCTTCCTTCTGCCACAAGGTCACCGCCGCCCTCAACAAGGGCTGGTCGCTGGAGGGTTCGCCGACCTATGCCTTCAATGCCGCAACCGGCGCGATGCAATGCGGCCAGGCCGTCGTCAAGACTGTCGAAGGCAAGGATTACGATCCGGAGATGAAGCTCTCCGAGCAATAGCGCGTTCTGCCGAACGCACGGTTTCAGCGCTCGGCGGCTTCCTCGGCGCTGGCCTCGATCCGCTCCATATCCTCATCGCTCAGCCCGAAATGGTGGCCGATCTCGTGGATCAGGACGTGAGTGATGATATCGCCGAGCGTCTCGTCGTTCTCGGCCCAATAGTCGAGGATGGGGCGACGGTAGAGGCGAATGCGGTTCGGCATTTCGCCGGTTTCCACGGTGAAACGCTCCGAAATTCCCCTGCCTTCGAAAAGGCCAAGCAGGTCGAAAGGCGTTTCCAGCGCCATATCCTCGAAAACGTCGTCATCGGGGAAATCCTCAATCTCGATGGTGAGATTGGTCGTCAGCTGGCGGAATTCATCCGGTAGATGGCTGTAAGCCTCCATGGCCAGCGACTCGAAGGTGCTGATCGTCGGCGCATGGCGGTCCTGCCAATCATCGCTCTGGTCTACGCGGGCCATGAATATTCCTTCCTTTGCGGGCCCATATAGAACCTTTGCCGCCGATTTTCGAGTGCGGAATCAAAGGCAGGAATAAATTCATAAAAAATGATTGTTGACTCTTCTTCAGCTCTCTGGAATCCATAAGAACATAACAGGAACAAGACGACGGAGTAAACGCCATGGCGCAGAACGCCCTGGCGCGCGAGCGGCTTTTTGCGCTCCGCGAAACCATCGCCAAGCTAGAAGGAAAGCCTGCGCCGGCGCTTGCGGCAGCGGAGCGGGAAGCCATGGCTTCGGAAAAGACCGGAGAGATTCAGGAACGGAACGACCTCGGGCTTCGCCTGCCAATTGGCGTGTCACCGCTCGACGAGGCGATGGAAGGCGGCCTGCCGCTCGACGCGATCATTGAATTTCGCGCTGCAAGTTCCCGCGATGCTGGGGCGGCAAGCGGCCTGGCTATGGCTGTTGTGACGTGGATGCAGAAACAAGAGGAAGATGCCGGGAGGTTTCTGCCGCTGCTCTGGATCGGCGATGCGGTTGGCGCGCTGGAAGCAGGCCGGCCTTATGCCCCGGGGCTTAAGGATTTCGGATTGAAGCCGGAGCGATTTTTCCATGCCGCGCCGCGCAAGCTGGAGGATGCGCTCTGGCTTGCGGAAGCTGCCGTTGAAAGCGCAGCCTTCTCTGCCGTCGTCATGGAGGTGCGTGGCAATCCTCTGCATTTCGGTCTGACCGAAAGCCGTCGGCTTAGCCTCAGGGCGCGTGCCGCCCGCCGTCCGCTTTTCCTCATCCGTCAAGCCGGCGCGGAGGAAGCGAGCAGTGCTGCTTTGCGCCTTCGGGTCGAGCCGGCGCCGTCGCATCTGCGGCCGTTACCGGACGGATCGAAGCTAGCCGGCAGCATCGGCAACCCGATTTTCCGTCTCACGCTGGAGAAGAGCCGACATCCGGCTCCATTCTCCTTCCTTCTGGAGTGGAGCCCCCATGAACGCGAATTTCTTGCCGTCGACGAACCAAGCTTCACTCGGTCTCCAGGCGAAAAATCAGCGCATTCTGGCGCTCAGCTTCCCGCATCTGGCCACAGATCGCATCGCACGCAAGCGCTGGGGGCTTTCCTGGCGTTCGAAAGGGCGTCCTGAAGAACCGCCGCTCGTCTGTTGCGGCAAGCTCAACAACGCCATGCGTTTGACGGCGCTGGACGAATTCGCCGAGAGGTTGGGATTGCGGAAGGATCAAGGCGTTGCCGAAGCGCGCGCCATGTATCCGGCGCTCGATGTCATGGAAGAAGATCCTGCGGCCGACCGCCGGCTTCTGGAAGCCATTGCCGACTGGTGCGACCGTTATACGCCGATGGTGGCGTTCGATGGCAGGGATGGGCTGCTTCTCGACATTACCGGTTGCGCTCACCTCTTCGGCGGGGAAAGAGCTCTTCTCAAGGATATTCTGTCGCGGCTCTTCCATATGGGGCTCGATGCACGAGGTGCGGTCTCATCGACGCCGGGCCTTTCCTGGGCTGTCTCCCGTTTAGGAAACGGCGGCATCGTGGAAGACGAGGAGACGGAACATGTTTTGATGCCGCTGCCTGTCGCGGCCTTGCGCCTGGAAGAACAGATCGTCGAGGCTTTGAAAAAGCTCGGGCTCAAATATGTCGGCGATGTCATTCATGCGCCGCGGGCGCCGCTCACCCGCCGTTTTGGCCAGGCGCTGCTTCTGCGGCTCGACCAGGCGCTGGGCCGCGAGGAGGAGCCGATCTCGCCCCGGCGTCCCGTCGCCAGTCTTTCGTCCGAACGTCGTCTGATCGAGCCGATCGGAACGGAAGAACAGATCCTTGCCGTCACCGGGCAGGTTGCCGTGTCGCTGAAGCCGTCGCTGGAAGCGCGCGGTGCCGGCGGGCGGGTGTTCGAGCTAGTGCTGTTTCGTGTCGACGGCAGGGTTTTCCGCATTTCCGTCGGTGCTTCGCGGCCGCTTCGCGAGCCGAAGCTCGTTGCAGGGTTATTTTCCGAACGGCTGCATGCGATTTATGACGATATCGATGCCGGCTATGGTTTCGAGATCCTGCGCCTGAATGTGCTGCGGCATGACCCGTTCAACGACACGCAGGGCGATTTTGAAGGTGACCGGCAGGATGAAATCTCTCTTTCAACCTTCGTCGACCGCGTTTCGGCCCGTCTTGGCCGGGATTGCCTGCAAAGTTTCCAACTTCGGGAAAGCCATGTGCCGGAGCGGGCCGTGATCGCGGTACCGGCAATGGAGAGCCTACCGGCATTGCAGAAAGTGAAGCAGGACAGCGCGCTTCCTTTTCGTGAGGAGCGCCCTCTGCGGCTCTTTGCAAACCCGGAGCCTGTTGAGGTCGCATTTGCTGAAGTGCCGGACGGTCCACCGCAGACTTTCCGATGGCGGCGGACACAACATCAGGTGGCAAGAAGTGAAGGACCGGAACGGGTCGCCATGGAATGGTGGATCGATGGGGATGATGCGCAGACGCGCGATTATTTCAGAATAGAGGATGAGTCTGGACACCGCTTCTGGATCTATCGTCAGGGTCTTTATGGTGAAAAACCCGATCCACGCTGGTTCATGCATGGGGTCTTTGCATGAGGGCCGAGCCTGCATTCTTCGAAATCGGCACGAGAACGAACTTCTCGTTCCTCGAAGGTGCCTCCAGCCCGGAGGAGATGGTCGTGCAGGCCGCTCACCTCGGACTCGTCGGTCTCGGCATTGCGGACCGCAATTCGGTTGCCGGCGTCGTCAGGGCACATGCGCAGGCCGAGCAGCTTGAGGAGAGATATAAAAACAGAGATGCGATTATGGCTCAGGCAGCGAAGGAAGGGAAAAGAGAAGAGATTCTCGATCCTATCCGGATTCAGCCGGGCGCCCGACTCGTCTTTTCCGATGAAACGCCTGATATTCTCGCCTATCCCCGCAATCGGCAGGGCTGGGCGAATCTCTGTCGTCTCCTCAGCGCGGGCAATCTGAAAGAAGAGGCAGTCAAGGGCGCCTGCATTCTGACAGAAGCAGAGCTCATGGAATGGGGCGACGAGATGATGCTCGCGCTCGTTCCGGACCGGAGCCTTATCAGCGATCCTGCCCGCCAGCCGGTGCTTGAAGACTATCTGGAGCGGTTTCGCAAACGGTTCCGCAAGGGATTTTTCATGGCGTTGTCGCCAGCCTATGACGGGCGGGACCGGCAGGCCTTTGCGGTGTTTTCCATGCTGGCCGCCCGAAACCGTGTGCCCTTGATTGCAACCAATCAGCCGCTCTATCATCACCCCGATCGCCGGCCGCTTTCTGATATCGTGATTGCGATCCGGGAGCATGTGCAGATCTCGGAAGCCGGATTCCTTCTGGCGCCCAATGCCGAGCGCTTTCTCAAGGATGCACGTGAAGTATCCAGGATTTTCCGGGACTATCCTCACGCGGTCGAGAATACGCAGGTGTTTTTCGCAGGGCTGAGCTTTTCCCTGAACGAGTTGAAACATAATTATCCCGCGGAAAACGATCCCGGCGAAACCCCGCAGCAAACTCTGAAAAGGCTGACGTGGGCAGGAGCGGCAAAACGTTATCCGGATGGTATTCCCGAGAAAGTGGCGCAGCAGATCGAGTATGAGCTGAAACTCATCGGCGACAAGAATTATGCCTCCTACTTTCTGACGGTTCACAAGATCATCCAGCACGCTCGTTATCAGATTGGTGTGCTCTGCCAGGGGAGGGGGTCGGCAGCGAATTCGGTCATTTGCTTTTGTCTTGAGATTACCGAAGTCGATCCTCAAAAGAGCACGCTCCTCTTCGATCGCTTTATTTCGATGGACCGGGACGAGCCGCCTGATATCGATGTCGATTTCGAGCATGATAGGCGTGAAGATGTCATCCAGCATATTTATGGAAGGTATGGCGTCGCGCATGCCGGGCTGACGGCAGCCGTCACCAGCTATCGCACTCGTTCGGCAGGCCGCGAAGTCGCCAAGGCCTTTGGCCTGTCGGAGGATGTTCAGTCGGCCATCAGCAGTCTCGTCTGGGGCTGGTCGGAAGACAATCTCTCGGAGCGGGATGCGAAGGCGGCTGGCCTCGACATCAAAAATCCAGTGACGCGGAATGTGCTGAAATATGCATCGGAACTCCTCGGTTTTCCGCGTCACCTCACACAGCATGTCGGTGGCTTCGTCATCACGCGGGACCGGCTCGACGAAGTGGTGCCGATCATGAAGACGGCGATGCCGGATCGATACATGATCGAGTGGGACAAGGACGATCTCGACAATGTCAAGATTCTCAAGGTGGATGTTCTGGCGCTCGGCATGCTCACCTGCCTGCGGAAAGCTTTCTCGCTGCTTGAACTGCATTATGAGATCAAGAAGACGCTCGCCGATCTCGGCAATAGGGAGCATGGAGAAGAAGGCGAGCCGGTCTATGACATGATGGGCCGCGCCGATACGGTCGGGGTTTTCCAGATCGAAAGCCGGGCGCAGATGAGCATGCTGCCGCGTCTGAAGCCCAGGCGCTTTTATGATCTTGTCATCGAGGTGGCGATCGTCCGGCCGGGACCGATCCAGGGCGACATGGTCCATCCCTATCTGAAAAGACGGGAACAGACGAAAAGGAATATTCCGATCGAATATCCGAGTGAGGAGCTGAAGACGGTTCTTGAAAGAACTCTTGGTGTGCCTTTGTTCCAGGAGCAAGCCATGCAGATTGCAATCACTGCGGCAGGCTTTGCGCCAGCGGAGGCGGACCGGCTTCGACGCGCCATGGCAACGTTTAAAAGAACCGGCACGATCGGCAATTTCGAGACGCGTTTCATCGAGGGGATGACGACAAACAAGCGTTACACCAAAGAATTTGCGCAGCAATGTTTCAATCAGATCAAGGGTTTCGGTGAGTATGGATTCCCCGAAAGCCACGCCGCCTCCTTCGCGCTGCTGGTTTATGCCTCCTCGTGGATCAAAGCCTATTATCCCGATGTCTTCTGTGCGGCGCTGCTGAATTCACAGCCGATGGGATTCTACGCGCCGGCCCAACTGGTACGGGATGCACGAGAGCATGGCGTGAAAATCCTGCCGGTCGATATCAACCAGTCGGACTGGGATTGTACCCTGGAAGAGGCCGCCTTCGATCATACGGCCATTGATTTCCGGCACCGTGAAATGCGGGAAATCATCAGGACACGACATGCGGTACGGCTCGGCCTGCGGCAGATCAAGGGTCTTTCGTCCACCGATATGCAGTTGCTCGTCGACAATCGTGGAGGAGGTTACGCGTCGGTGCGTGATCTCTGGCTGCGTTCCGGGCTGCAGAAATCCGTCATCGAGCGACTGGCGGATGCGGACGCCTTTCAATCCATCGGACTATCGCGTCGCGAGGCGCTTTGGGCGGTACGGGCTCTCGATGTGAAGAGCGCAACGGAGGAACTGCCGCTTTTCGGGCAAGTGCGCCATATCGATCTGCAGCCCGAACCTCAGGCAAAGCTGCCGGATATGCTGCCGGGAGAGCAGGTGATCGAAGATTATCGCTACCTGTCGCTGTCGCTGAAGGCGCACCCCGTATCTTTCCTGCGCGACGATTTGCGCAATGCTCGCGTAACACGCAATGTCGACTTGCTGCGCGTCGCGAACGGGCAGCGGGTGACGATTGCCGGCCTGGTGCTGGTGCGGCAGCGACCGGGATCGGCCAGCGGCGTGATCTTCATGACACTGGAAGATGAAACCGGCGTTGCCAATGCGATTGTCTGGCCGAAAATTTTCGAAAAATACCGGTCGGTCGTCATGGGTGCGCGGTTGGTGAAGATCTTCGGAAAACTGCAAAGCCAGAGTGGCGTGATTCATACCGTCGTCGAGCATATCGAGGACATGACGCCTGCCCTTGGTATCCTGCAGCGCGAGGCCCGCCGTTTCGGCGCTTGCGAACGCTCGGACGAGGTATTGCGGCCCGGCGGCGACCAGCGGCAGCTTGGCGATGCGCGCAAGAGGATGGGGCGAGAGACGGCTGCCGCAAACCGGCATACGGATGTGGCGGAAACCGCCGATGTCATGCCGCGCGGCCGGAATTTTCATTGAACGCGTCGCGCTGCCCCTGACTTATCTCCACGTCTTTTGTCGTGCATGTCATCGCCTCCGAAGCGAATATTAGAAAATTTGCAACAGGCTCCGCCTAACGTGCCTTGCAGGGAAGCGGACTCGAATTTTTTCTTGACAGCAACCATCTTCTTTAGCAGAAAACACGATAGTCAGTGTCATGTTTGGAAATGAAGACGTGCTTGTCTGCAGCTGCAATTACATAACCGACAAGGAAATCCGGGAGGTTATCACCAACCTTCTCGACGAAGATTGTTGGCAGCTTATCGTGCCTGCGAAGGTCTACCACGCCATGGAAAAACGCGGCCGTTGCTGCGGCTGCTTCCCCAACGTGGTCGACATCATCATCCAGACCACCGAGGAATATCACGCCCGTCGCCACTCGACGGAGGCCGAAATATTTGATTTCATGTCGCGCTTGAAGCAGTTCCATGAGGAAAACAGGAGAGCGGACATTGAAAGGCGACAAAAAGGTCATCGAGCGGCTTAACGAGGCATTGTTCCTCGAACTCGGTGCGGTCAACCAATATTGGGTTCACTATCGTCTTCTCGAAGATTGGGGCTACACCAAACTCGCCAAGAAGGAACGCGCCGAGTCCATCGAAGAGATGCATCATGCCGACCGGCTTGTCGCCCGCATCATCTTCCTCGAAGGTCATCCCAATCTGCAGACCTTGGCCCCTCTGCGTATCGGCCAGAACGTCAAGGAAGCCCTCGAAGCCGACCTCGCCGGCGAGTACGACGCCCGCACGGCCTACAAGAAGTCGCGCGATATCTGTTATGACGCCGGCGACTATGTGTCGATGAAGCTGTTCGAAGAGCTGCTGGCCGATGAAGAAGGCCATATCGACTTCCTCGAAACGCAGCTCGATCTGCTCGAAAAAATCGGCGAAAGCAAATACGGCCAGCTCAACGCCGATTCCGCCGACGAAGCCGAATAAGCTCCTACCAGATGCCGGCCGCGTCAGGGCGGCCGGCACTCCCGTGCTCGCCGCGCGCAAATCGGAAGCATCCCGGTCTGATCAGTCCTCCGATTTCAATGCTGTCAGATGCTGGAATTCGGCGATCACCTGGTCATAGACGGCGCGTTTAAAGGGGACGATCAGGCCAGGTAGCTCCTGCATCGGCTTCCATTCCCAGGCATCGAATTCGGGATCGTGGCCGCCGGGGGGCGGGTTGATGGCGATCTCGTTCTCGTCGCCCTCGAAGCGGAAGGCGAACCAGCGCTGCGTCTGACCGCGGAATTTTCCTTTCAGTCCGATGCCGATCAGCGTCGGCGGCAGATCGTAATTGATCCAATCGCTTGCCTCGGCGAGCAGCGTCACCGTCCTGATGCCGGTTTCCTCATAGAGCTCGCGATAGGCGGCATCCAGGGGATCCTCGCCCTTGTCGATGCCTCCCTGGGGCATCTGCCAGAGCTGCGGCGAGCCGTCATATTCGGAATTGCCGTCAGGGATGCGTCGGCCGGCCCAGACCAGGCCATCGCGGTTCAGGATCATCACGCCGACGCATGGGCGATAGGGCAGATCCTCGGCTTTCACGGTCGCTTGGCTCATCTTCTTCTCCGTTGAGACATCATCTCAGGGGTTTTTGGGGTCGTTGGAAAGCGCCGCGACGCCGACGATCTCGATGCCGCGCATCGAAGCCTCCTCGCTCCACTTGGCAATGGCGTCGACGCTTTCGTCAAAAGCCGAGGCGATGCCGATCGCCTGGCCGTTTTTGCGTGCGATGCGTTCGAGCTCGTCGAGTTTCTTCAGGATGGCGTCGACATTAAGCTGGCCGTCGAGCTGCAGATCGGCAAAGGCATAGGGCAGTTCGGTCCCCTTGGCGACATCCGCCGTCTTCGACTGCGCCGACGTCCCGTCGTCGAGGAAGAGCAGGCCGCGTTTGCCGATATCGCGCATCACGGGTTCCATGGCGGCAGGGTCGGAAAGGAAACGGCCGCCGAGATAGTTCATGATACCGGTGTAATTGGTGATCTCGCCCATCGCCTTGTGCAGATTCTCGATGTTGCGGGCGATTGGCTTTGAGGTCAGCAGGGTCTCCGGGCCCGGATCATTGGCCGGATAATCAAACGGTTCAAGCGGCACCTGAAGAAGGATTTCATGGCCGCCGCGGCGAGCCTCCTGCATCCAGCGCTGGAGGCTGTTGCCGCTCGCGGCAAAGGCCAGCGTGATCTCCTCGGGCAATTCGGCGATGGCGCGCTGCGTTCCTGTCTGGCTGAGCCCAAGGCCGCTGACGACAATGGCAATGCGCACACCGCGGGCGCCGGACGAGGGGCGGGCATACTGATCCATCGGCCGTCGGCCGTCGGGACCGACGATCGGCAGCCTGCCATAGGCCGAATCCTCGAGCAGTGTCTCGTTCGGCAGCGCCGCCATGCGCGGATCCTGGCCGACCTGCATGGCATCGACCAATACCGGTCCGCTGCCGTCGCGGGGACGGGGGCTGTATTTGGTAACGACGGAGCCGTCGCCGGTAACCATCTGCTCGACATTGGCGCCCGAACGCGGTTCCGCGCGCGGCATTCCATCCGCCGCCTGGCCGGCCGGCGTCTGCGCTGGTTGAGGTGTGCTGGAAGAGGGCGCTGCCGCTTGCTCGGTTGCCGGCGTTTTTTTGCGCTCGAGCCCGTCGCCGCGAAAGGCCGTATAGAGAGAGAAGCCGCCTATCGCGAAAAGGCATAGACTGGCGGCAATGCGGCCGAGGCGCAGGACTCCCGGCCGCCGACTGCCGGTTTTGCGGTTGCGCCCCAAAGGCGCATGCAGGTCCGTTCCCAATTTTCTCGCCCGCTCCAAACCGGGAAACAGCAGAAAGGGTCAAGGCCGGGCGAGTGCCCGGCCTTGCAATGATCGATTACTTGGCGACGACGGCCTTGTCCGGGTTCGGCGGGAAGGCCGGATCGGTCTTCTTGCCGCGCAGCAGGTCGAGCGCGTAGTTCAGCTGAACGTCGTCCTTCGGGTCTGGCGGCACATAGGCAACGGAGCCTGAACCCTCGTCGGTTTCGCTCTGGCCCTTGATGTGGCCGCGCAGGCTGGATTCACCCTCCGTCACCATCTTGCCCTGAAGTTCCTCCGGCAGCGGCTCCTCGACCTTAATGTCGGGTGTGATGCCGGTGCCCTGGATCGAGCGCCCCGACGGCGTGTAATAGAGCGCCGTGGTCAGGCGTAGCGCGCCGTTTTCGCCGAGCGGGATGATCGTCTGGACAGAACCCTTGCCGAAGGAGCGGGTGCCGAGAACGGTGGCGCGACGAAGATCCTGAAGGGCGCCGGCGACGATTTCCGATGCGGACGCCGAACCGCCGTTGATCAGCACAATAACCGGCTTGCCGTCCGTCAGATCGCCCGGGCCGGCATTGAAGCGGCGGGTTTCATCGGGATTGCGGCCGCGGGTCGAAACGACCTCGCCACGCTGCAGCAGGGCATCGGAGACGTTGATCGCCTGGTCGAGCAGACCGCCCGGATTGAGGCGCAGGTCAAGGACGTAACCCTTCAGCTTGTCGGCCGGAACGGTGTCCTTGATCTTCTTGATCGCCTTCTCCATGTCGGGATAGGTCTTTTCGGTGAAGGAGATGATGCGGAGATAACCGACATCGTCCTCGACGCGCGACTTGACGGCCTGGACGGCGACAACGTCACGGACGATCGTCAGCTCGATCGGCTTGTCGGCGCCCTTGCGGATCAGCGTCAGCTTGATTGGGGTGTTGACGGCGCCGCGCATCTTCTCGACGGCGTCTTCCAGCTTCAGGCCGCGAACGGACTGCCCGTCGATCTCGGAAATGTAGTCGCCGGCGAGAACACCGGCCTTGGCGGCGGGCGTGTCATCGATCGGCGTGATGACCTTGACGAGCTCGTCTTCCATTGTGACTTCGATGCCGAGACCGCCGAACTCACCCTTCGTCTGGGTGCGCATATCTTCGGCGTCCTTCGCATTCATGTAGCTCGAATGCGGGTCGAGCGAAGACAGCATGCCGTTGATGGCGTTTTCGATCAGCTTGTCTTCGGCCGGCGGCGTGACGTACTGCGCGCGCACGCGTTCGAAGACATCGCCGAATACCGACAGTTCCTTGTAGGTGGAGGATCCGGCTGCTTCTGCCGGCACACCTGCCGAATAAATGACGCTCATCGCGGTCGCACCCATCAATGCGCCGACCAGAACAAGAGAAGCCCTACGAATCATTGCGTGCCTTTCCAGTGTCCTTGGCGGTCCACCACGGTCGGGAATCGACCGGTTTACCGTCTTTTCGAAATTCAATGTAAAGCGTTGGCCGGTCCGTTTCCAGCGCCAATGCAGTTGCGCTCGCCACTCTTTTCGCTCCCATCATGGCGAGCGGTTCACCAGAGAAAACGAATTTTCCCTGACGGGTGTTGATCGTATCCATTCCCGAGAGAACCAGGTGGTATCCGTCGCCGGCGTCGAGAATGATCATCTGACCGTAACTGCGAAAAGCGCCGGCAAAAACCACCAGCCCGTCTGCCGGGGCCGTCACCACTGTCTCCGGGTTGGTGGCGACCGTCATTCCCATGGCTTCATGCCCGGTGCCATCGGCATCGCCGAACTGGCGCAGGATATCGCCTGCCACGGGCAGTTCCAATTTCGCCCTCAAATCTGCGAAGGGATATGCGGGCGCAATGCGGTTTTTATCGGGCACGCCGCTCTCTGCCAGCGCCTTGGCCTGAGCCCGCTGCTCGTCCGTCAAGAGCTTGCGGTTCTCCTCCGCCTGACGGGCCGCGGCGGCCGCTTCGCGCACCGAGGCGATCTCGGATTCCATCGAGGCGACGAGGCCTTCGAGGCTGGTCGCCTTGCCCGCGAGTTCCTCGGACCGCTTCTTCTCGGCCTCCAGATCAGCGGCGTTGCTGCGGCTGAGCTTGTCGTTTTCGGCAAGCAGCAGATCCATGCGCCGCTCTTCCTCGATGCTGTCGGTCATCGTCGCCGTCAGCTGGCTCTTCTCGGCGGCGCTTGCCGTCTGTAGCGCGGCCAGGCTTGCGAGATCGGCGGCGAGCTTGTCGGTTTCCTTGCGGATGCCGGGAACGACGGCGCCGAGCAGGATGGCGCTGCGCACGGATGCGAGCGCGTCGTCCGGGGTAACGAGCAAAGCCGGCGGCGGATTGCGGCCCATGCGCTGTAGTGCCGCCAGCACCTCGGCCAGCAGGCCGCGGCGTTCGTGCAGGGAACGGCGGATGCCATCCTCCCTGACGCCGAGGTCGGCAAGCTTCTTCTCGCTCTCAAGGATCTGTTTTTCCAGCCCCTTGCGGCGGGCGGCGGAATCGATCAGCGCCTGGCGAATGCTCTGCGTGCTCTTTTCCAGATTGGCGATACTCTGCTGGAGTTCGCTCACCTTATCGGAGGAGAGGCTGATTGATTTCGACAGGGTTTCGAGTTCGGCGCGGGTCTGATCCCGTCTGGCGGCAAGTTCGGCGGCCGGATCGGGCGGCGGCGCCTCGGCGGGCGGCGGGTGTGAAGATTGCGCCGCTTCCGGGGCGGCATCCTGGGCCAGAACTGAAAACGGGCTTGTCGAGACGAGGATGACCGCAACACCGAAACCGGCTGCAAGTGCCGGCAAAATCATGCGGTGTCGCCTGGTTGGAGTCGTCGTCATGCGTGTCAGGGCACTCTCTCAAATCGCGCGGAGACTAAGCTGATTTGGCACGCTTTGCCAGAAAGTTTGCAGGAGAAAGCCTGCCTGCGCAAAACACGGCTGCGTGACAATGCGACGCATAGCCGAGCCATGGACCGAGCGTGAATGGTCAGACACGGTGATAGGGATGGCCGGACAAAATGGTGACGGCGCGGTAGAGCTGCTCGGCGATCAGAGTGCGCACGAGTTGATGCGGCCAGGTCATCTTGCCCAGGCAAAGCGTGGCGTCGGCCCGGTCGTAAAGGCCGGGATCAAGGCCGTCGGCTCCGCCGATTGCAATCGTCAGCTCACGTTTGCCCTGGTCACGGTAGTTTCCGAGCAGCTTGGCGAAGGCTTCACTGTCGAGCGCCTTGCCGCGTTCATCGAGAAGGATGAGAACGCTGCCCTCGGTCAGCGATTTCAGCAACATCGCCGCCTCTTCTCGCTTTCGAGTCTCCGCATTGGAGGCCCGGCTTTCACCGACTTCAGCAACGCGGGTGAATTCGAGGCCGACAGCAGAGCCGGCCTTGGCAAAACGATCGAGGTAACGGGCCACAAGATCCTTTTCGGGGCCGGACTTCAGCCGTCCCACCGCAAAAAGACCAATTCGCATTTCCCCGCTCCTGCTCGTGACGGCATTTCAGGCACACGATACACCGCGGCCGGCTTCTCATGTTTCCCGGCCAGTCAAATGCCGCATCTCAGGCGCCGGGCGATGCCGGCCCGCCTGTCAGTGCCGTGTCTCTTCATCCATATCCGGAGCCGCCCACATCTTTTCGATGTTGTAGAACTCGCGGATTTCGGGACGGAACACATGCACAATGATGTCACCCGTGTCGATCAGGATCCAGTCGCCGCCTTCCTGACCTTCGACGCGGGCCGTACCGAAGCCTTCGTCCTTGAGATCGGTGAGCAGGTGATCCGAGATCGCCAGGACGTGCCTGTTCGAGCGGCCGGAGACGACCACCATGTAGTCTCCAAGCGCCGATTTTCCGGCAATGTCGATCGTGACGATATCTTCAGCTTTGGAGTCCTCAAGGCTGGTGAGGACGGCTTCTAAGGCGCGGGCAGCGGCATCGGCGCCACGTTCCGCACTCTTCGGGACAACGGCGAGCGTTTTTCCCTTGGCGTGTACTGTTGTCAGTTTTTTCCCTTTCCTGGAATGACAAACCATGCACAACACGAGATCCGATTAAGGCCGGATCATGGTTAAGATAGGCATCAAACCATTAATGTTTCAAGACGTGCTAAGGTACAGAGCGGCCGAAAATCCGATCTGACGTCCGAAATGAAGAATATTGCCGCCGGGGCTGCTTGTGCGGTCGGTGTACAGTTTCCGTATCGCGGCGTAAAGTGCGGCAAATTCCTCGATTTTCCGATTCGATGACCGACTCAGCCGTAAAAACACCTGTTCCCGTCCTGCGAATCAGCTTCCCGAATGAGCACCGCCTCGGTCACGGCAAGATGGAGCTGCTGGAGCATATCCGCGCGACCGGGTCGATCTCGGCGGCCGGGCGGGCGATGAACATGTCCTATCGCCGCGCGTGGCTGCTCGTCAGCGAGATGAACCGGATGTTCTCAGAACAGGTGGTGGAGCCGCAGCGCGGCGGCCAGAAGGGCGGCGGCGCGGCATTGACGCCGTTCGGCGAAGAATTGCTAGCGCGGTTTCGCCGAATGGAACAGACGGTGCGGGAGAGCCTTGCCGAGGATCTCGCCTGGCTCGAAGCCAAGCGTAACCTGCTGCTTGGCGAGCACGATTGATCAGCTTTCCAGGGCAACCGTCTTGATGATGGCGAAGACGGTCTTGCCGGGCCGGAGATCGAGGCGCTCGCAGGAAAGCGCGGTGATGCGCGAGAGAACGGTATCGCCGTCACAATCGAGCCGGATTTCGACCGTTCCGTCATCGTCCGGCGCCATGTCTTCGATTTTGCCTTCAAGAATGTTCAGCGCGCTCAGGCCCTCGGGCCTTGCGGTCGCCAGCATGACATCTCGGGAAGGAATGCGGATGCGTACCGGTCTGCCTGAGGCAAGGGCGGTGCCGGGAATATGCAGCCGGTTGGATTTCAGAGCGACGATCGACAGGCGGTGGCGCGCATCGAAGCTCTCGACCGTGCCTTCGAGCAGCGCCCCCACCTCTTTCCGGTCGGAAGCCGCAGAGGGATGGCTCAATATGTCGACTGCGGGACCTGTCGCCTCGACCTTGCCCTCGTGCATGACGATGACTTGGCTTGCCAGCCGCGCCACCTCGGCGATCGCATGGCTGACATAGACGATCGGGATTTCGGTCTCATCGCGCAACCGCTCGAGATAGGGCAGGATATCCGCCTTGCGCGCCTCGTCGAGGGCAGCAAGCGGCTCGTCCATCAGGAGCAGGCGCGGCGAGGAGAGGAGGGCACGGCCGATCGCGACCCGCTGCTTTTCACCGCCGGAAAGTTTTGCAGGGCTGCGTTCCAACAGCGGCTCGATGCCGAGCAGGTCGATGATATGATCGAAGCTCTCGCGGTGTGCCGCCTTGGGGGCAAACCAGCGGCCGTAGGAAAGATTGGCGCGGACGCTCAGATGCGGGAACAGCCGCGCCTCCTGGAAGACATAACCGAAACGGCGGCGGTGTTTCGGGACGAAGATGCCAGCTGTCGTTTCGGTGAGGCGCTCGCCGTCAAGCACGACGCGGCCCTCATCCGGCCGGGCGAGACCGGCAATGATGCGCATCAGTGAGGTCTTGCCGGAGCCGGAGCGGCCGAACAATGCGGTCACACCGCCTTCGGAGGTGAAGGCGGCGTCGAGTGTGAAGGCACCGAGCCTTTGTTTTGCCTCGACGATCAGCGTCATTCCGGATCGATCCTCCGGCCGGCGAGACGAGCGAGGAATTCGGAGGCGAGCAGGGCGGCCATGGATATGACGATGGCGACGAGCGTCAGCCGCAGCGCACCGGCATCACCGCCCGGCACCTGGGTGAAGGTGTAGATCGCTGCCGGCAGCGTCTGCGTCTCGCCGGGAATGTTGGAGACGAAGGTGATCGTCGCGCCGAATTCCCCCATCGCCTTGGCGAAGGAGAGGATCATGCCGGCGATGATGCCGGGGAGCGTCAGCGGCAGCGTGATCGTCAGGAAAATCCAGACAGGGCCGGCGCCGAGCGTTCCGGCCGCCTCCTCCAGCTTGCGGTCGACTGCTTCGATCGAAAGGCGGATGCTGCGCACCATCAGCGGAAAGGCCATGACGGCACAGGCGAGTGCGGCGCCCGTCCAGCGGAAGGAGAAGACGATGCCGAAATGCTGGTCGAGCAGACTGCCGATCGGGCCGCGGCGGCCGAAGAGGATCAGGAGAAGGAAACCGGTGACGACGGGCGGCAGGATCAGCGGCAGGTGAACGATGCCGTTCAGCACCGACTTGCCCCAGAAGCGGCCGCGGGCCAAGAGCAGGGCAACGAGAATGCCGAAGGGCAGGCTCGCCAGCATCGCGACGATCGAGACGCGCAGGCTGAGCAGGATCGCCGTCCATTCCTCATTGCTCAGGCCGAATATGTTCAACTGCAGTCGTCTCCCTGGAAAATCCGGCATCATCCGACGCCTGCCCCTCATCCGCCTGCCGGCACCTTCTCCCCGCTTGCGGGGCGAAGGGGAATGGCCGCAACCTCTCCGTCCCTCGCTAACGTCTCGCAGGGCACGTCCCCTCTCCCCGCGAGCGGGGAGAGGGTTAGGGTGAGGGGCGACCATCCGCGCGAAGTGGGCAGCCGGAGTAGTAGGTCAGCAGCCTTGACTGACGCTAAGCTGTCGCCCCTGATTCCGCAATCGCCTCAGTTTCTCAATCACTTCAGGATAGTGAAGCCCTGCGCCGTGAAGAAGACGGACGCCTTGTCCGATTTCAGGAAGTCGAGATAGGCCCTTGCATCCGGGTTCTTGCTCTTAGCAAGGATCGCGACCGGATAGATGATCGGTGGGTGGGAGTCGGCCGGGAAGGTGCCGACGATCGCGACACCCTTGTCGGCCGCCGCGTCGGTCTGGTAGACGATGCCGTAAGGCGCTTCGCCGCGGGAGACAAGGACGAGGGCTGCGCGTACGCTTTCGGCGCCGGCGACCTTGCTTTCGACCGATGTCCAGACGCCGAGTTTTTCCAGCGCAGCCATGCCGTATTTGCCCGCGGGAACCGATTTCGGCTCACCCATGGCAAGCCTGCCGTCACCAAGCAAAGCGGCGAGATCGAAACCCTGTTTGATCTCGACCGGCTTTGCCTTGTCCTTTTCGGCCACGAGCACGATCCGGTTTCCGAGCAGGTTCGAGCGGGTGTCGGCTTTGATCAGCTTCTTATCCGCGAGGTAGTCCATCCAGTCGAGATCGGCTGAGATGAAGATGTCGGCCGGCGCGGCGTTTTCGATCTGCTTGGCAAGAGCCCCGCTCGCCGCATAGGAGGCGACGGCTTCCTTGCCGCTCTCCTGGGTCCAAGCGGCATTGGCGGCGTCGAGCGCATTTTTGAGACTTGCCGCGGCAAACACGGTCAGCTTCTCAGCGGCTCCGGTTGGCGCCGGCAGCGCCGCGCATATGCAGAGAGCCGCGATCGCGGCGGTTGCCAGCTTCATCCATTGGCGGCGGTTCTGCATGCATTCAGTCCCCAGGTATCGAAATGTTTCTACGAATATAACGATACTCATAGTTTGGCTAGGGGATATGTCCATGAAAATATAACCCTACCGGCGGCCGGGCTTATCTCTTCATGGCGGGCTTGCTTTTGAGAGGTTGGTCCGTAGGCGCGCAATGAGCGGGGATGGCGATTGCCAAATCAGCGGACCCGCAGGGGGGAAAGAGTTGTTTTGCAGAGCTTGCCGATTAATGCGGCAGCATTCGACGCCTCGTGAGCGCAGTATTGC
The DNA here is from genome assembly GCF_051124255.1 of Rhizobium sp. YTUHZ045. NCBI lineage: Bacteria > Pseudomonadati > Pseudomonadota > Alphaproteobacteria > Hyphomicrobiales > Rhizobiaceae > Rhizobium > Rhizobium sp. YTUHZ045. The sequence continues at coordinate 4,074,701 of NZ_CP101432.1, read as the reverse complement.
GTCGGTTGCATTGCTGCATTGCACAAAATGATATTCACCTTGCCGCGGAATATGGTACAACACAGTCATCGAAACGGCTTTCTCCTCCTCCCATAGCCGTTCGACAGGATCGGCAACACTCCTCCTCCCAGTTGTCGATCGAGTTTATAAGCCCGACGGATCTCCTCCCCCGTCGGGCTTTCTCGTTTCCGGGATTTTTTCTAAAATCAACTATCTGACCGTGCCCGGCAAAGCGCCATTGCGGATTGCCGTCGAGCTCAGGCCGGAGCGCGGGCCGTGGATGAAGGTCCAGGCCGGCGCCCGCTTCTTCCAGAGAACGCGCGCATCGTCCTCGTCGACGCGGGCGAAATCGAAGCTCCGCGTCATTTTCGAAGAGAGATAGGAGAGCGTCGCGCCCGGCCGGTCGATCACCGCGATCGGAAAGGTGCGGGCGATCTCCTGCCATTTCTGCCATTTGTGAAAGGTCTGCAGGCTGTCGGCGCCCATGATCCAAATGAAATGCACATGCGGATTGCGGGCCTTGACGCGGGCCAGCGTATTGGCTGTGTAGCTGACGCCGAGCGCCTGCTCGAAAGCGGTGACCTTGATGCGCGGATCGGCGGCGACACGCTCGCTTTCGGCAATTCGTTCGGCGAGCGGCGCGAGAAGATTGCGGCTTTTCAGCGGATTGCCGGGGGTCACCATCCACCAGAGCTGGTCGAGACCGAGCCGCTTGATGGCGATTTCGGCGACGAGCGCATGGCCCTCATGCGGCGGATTGAACGACCCGCCGAACAGGCCGACGATCATGCCGCGCTCGCTGTGCGGCATGCGGAGATAACGTCGGTCCAGCTCTTCCGTCGTCACGTCAGGGTCGGGTCTGTCCGGCACCGCGCACCCGGTATTTGAAGGAGGTCAGCTGTTCGACGCCGACGGGGCCGCGGGCATGCATCTTGCCGGTGGCGATGCCGATTTCCGCGCCCATGCCGAACTCGCCGCCATCGGCGAACTGTGTAGAAGCGTTGTGCAGCAGGATCGCCGAATCGACTTCGGTGAAAAAACGCTCGACGACACCGGGGTCTTCGGCGATGACGGCCTCGGTATGGCTGGACGAATATTTCTGGATATGGGCGATGGCGCCCGATATGCCGTCGACGACGGCGACCGAGATGATCGCGTCGAGATATTCGGTCGACCAGTCCTCCTCCGTCGCGGGCTTCAGGCCGGGCGCAACCTTCAGCACCGCCGCCGAAGCGCGGATCTCGCAGCCGGCGTCCGTCAGCACCTCGAGCAGTGGCGTCAGATGCGTGCCGATTGCCGCGATATCGACGAGCAGAGTCTCGGCAGCGCCGCAGATGCCGGTGCGGCGCATCTTGGCATTGACGACGATCTTCTTCGCCATCTCAAGATCGGCCGATGCATCGACATAGATGTGGCAAAGGCCTTCGAGATGGGCAAAGACCGGCACCCGGGCCTCGGTCTGCACGCGGGCAACCAGGCTCTTGCCGCCGCGCGGCACGATGACGTCGATTGCGCCGTCGAGGCCACGCAGCATGGCGCCGACGGCGGCTCGATCGGTAACAGGGACAAGTTGGATAGCGTGCTCTGGAAGTCCCGCGGCCTTCAATCCTTCAACCATGCAGGCATGGATAGCCTGCGATGAACGACGCGAATCCGAGCCGCAGCGCAGGATGACCGCATTGCCCGCTTTCAGGCAGAGCGCCCCGGCATCGGCGGTGACGTTCGGCCGGCTTTCGAAGATCACCCCGATGACGCCGAGCGGCGTGCGGACGCGCTCGATCTTCAGGCCGTTCGGCCGGTCCCAGGCGGCGATGACTTCGCCAACCGGATCGGCAAGGGCGGCGATGGCGCGGATTCCCTCGGCCATCTCGGCAATGCGCTTTTCGTTCAGCGTCAACCGGTCGACGAAGGAGGCAAGCGTTTCGCTGCCTTCGATATCCTTCAGGTCCTTGGCGTTTTCGGCCAGGATATGCGCCCTGCTCGCCAGGATCGCGTCGGCCATGGCGTTCAGGGCCTTGTTCTTCGCCTCGGTGGACGCAAAGCCTAGCGGTCGCGCGGCAGCCTTCGCCTTGCGGCCGATGTCGTTCATCAGCGCATCAATGTCAGGCCCCGGCGCAACGTTATCAAGCATAGCTCGCGTCCTTCTTCTGCCTTTCCGATTTCGGTCTGATCTGGGTGGTCATCACCATGTCGTCGCGATGGACCATGGCGGCGCGCCCGGCATAACCGAGAATGGCCGCGATCTCGGCCGACTTGCGGCCGGCGATGCGGCGGGCGTCCTCGGCATCGTAGCTTGCCAACCCGCGGGCGATCTCGCGACCGGCCGGTCCGATGATCGCTACCGTGTCGCCACGGCTGAAGAGGCCGGAAACGCTGCGCACGCCGGCGGGAAGCAAGCTCTTGCCGGCGCCGAGCGCGGTGACGGCGCCCTCGTCGACATGCAGTTCGCCTGCCGGCTGCAGCTGCCCGGCGATCCAGGTCTTGCGGGCGGTGACTGGCGTTCCGGAAGGAGCGAACCAGGAGGAGCGCGCGCCGTTTTCGATCGCCGACAGAGGGCTGTCGGTCTTGCCCGACGCGATGATCATGGCGCAGCCCGACGTGGTGGCGATCTTGCCGGCATCGATCTTGGTGCGCATGCCGCCACGCGAGAGCTCGGAAGCGGCCCCTCCGGCCATCGCCTCGATTTCCGGGGTGATTTCGCCGATCGTCTCGAGGAAGGCCGCATTCGGATCGAGATGCGGCGGCGCGGTGTAGAGGCCGTCAATATCGGAAAGGAGGATGAGCAGGTCGGCGCCGGTCATCGTCGCCACACGGGCGGCAAGCCGGTCGTTGTCGCCATAGCGGATCTCGCTGGTCGCGACCGTATCGTTCTCGTTGATGATCGGCACGGCGCCGATCTTCAGGAGCTGATTGATGGTGGCGCGTGCGTTGAGATAGCGGCGGCGCTCCTCGGTATCGCCGAGCGTCAGCAGGATCTGGCCGGCGACGATTTCGTCGCGCGACAGGCTCTCCGACCAGGCGCGCGCCAAGGCGATCTGGCCGACGGCGGCGGCGGCCTGGCTTTCCTCTAGCTTCAGCGCGCCCGAGGGTAGGTTGAGCACCGAGCGGCCGAGTGCGATTGCCCCTGATGAAACGACGAGCACGTCGATCCCCTTGGCCTTCAGGCCTGCAATATCGGCGCACATCGCATCGAGCCAGGCCTTCTTCAGCCCGGCCTTACGATCGACCAGCAGGGCCGAGCCGATCTTGATGACGATGCGGCGGTAGCGGCCAAGCGGTTTACGGCTGGTCATCGGCCGCATCCTCGTCCGTGCCTTCTTCGCTGACGATCATGTCGCGATGCCGGAGCTTCGGCACCTTGGCTGGCTTTTCATCGGCATTCTCTTCGACGATGATATCGCGCAGCGCGCGCAGAACCTCTGTCATGCCCCTGCCGGTGACAGCGGAGATCTGGAACGGCGTCTTGCCGCAGGCCTTCGCCAGCTCCTTCGTCTTCTTCTTCAGTTCGGCCTCGTCAAGCACGTCGATCTGCGACAGCGCCACGATCTCGGGCTTGTCGGTCAGCTCATTGCCATAGGCTTCGAGCTCGTGTTTGACCGTCTTATAGGCCTTACCAACCTTTTCCTCCTGGGCGGAGACAAGATGGAGCAGCACGCGGGTGCGCTCGACATGGCCGAGGAAACGGTCGCCGATGCCGACACCTTCATGGGCGCCTTCGATCAGGCCGGGAATATCGGCAAGAATGAACTCCCGCTCGTCAACCGTGGCAACGCCGAGATTGGGATGCAGCGTGGTAAAGGGGTAGTTGGCGATCTTCGGCCGGGCGCGGGTAACGGATGCGAGGAAAGTCGACTTGCCGGCATTGGGCAGGCCGACAAGGCCGGCATCGGCAATCAGCTTCAGCCGCAGCCAGATGGTTTTTTCCTCGCCTGGCAGGCCGGGATTGGCCCAGTCAGGGGCCTGGTTGACCGAGGTTTTGAAATGGGCGTTGCCGAAGCCGCCATTGCCGCCATGGGCGAGGCAGTAACGCTGGCCTTCCTCGGTCAGGTCGCAGATCATTGTTTCCCGGTCTTCCTCGAAGATCTGGGTTCCCACGGGGACCTTCAACGTCACGTCGCTGCCGTTGGCGCCGGTGCGGTTGCGGCCCATGCCGTGGGTGCCGATCGTCGCTTTGAAATGCTGCTGGTAGCGGAAATCGATCAGCGTGTTGAGGCCGTTGACGGCCTCCACCCAGACATCGCCGCCGCGTCCGCCGTCACCGCCATCGGGGCCGCCGAACTCGATGAATTTCTCGCGCCGGAAGGAAACGCTGCCCGCGCCGCCATCTCCGGATCGGATATAGACCTTTGCTTCGTCGAGAAATTTCATTTTTACTTCCAAATATTCCGTGGCAGTTGGACGGCCCGTCTTGGCCCATTCGATATAGGCGGTTCCGACGGAGGTCAAAGATTATCGTGAATTTTGTCAGCTATAACATACAGTACGGCTTCGGTCTCGACGGCCGATACGATCTGGCGCGGATCGCCCGCAGCCTCGAAGGCGCCGATGTCATCGCGCTGCAAGAAGTGACCCGCGGCTTTTCCCGCAACGGTTTTGCCGACATGGTGGCTGATATCGCAGCCTTCTTTCCTGACCATTTCTGGGCGTATGGGCCGGCCTGCGACATCCATATCGACGCGGGTGAAGGCGGCTTGCTGCCGGTGCGCGGCACGCGTTTTCAGTTCGGCAATATGGTGCTGTCGCGCTGGCCGATCCTGTCGACGCGGACGCTGCTTCTGCCACGCAGCCGGACGATCGCCAAGATCAACCTGCAGCGCGGCGCAACCGAGGCGCTGATCGCCATTCCGGGCGGAGCGATCCGCGTCTACTCCGTGCATCTCGACCATGTCTCCGCCGACGAGCGCATCCGCCAGCTGCAATTCTTGAACGGGCAAGTCAACGCATTCGTCCAGGAGGGCGGATCGCTGACGGGCGGTGGCGAGCTTGATCTGCCGGAGCTGCCGCTGCCCGACGACTATATGATCATGGGCGATTTCAACATGGAGCCGGAATCGCCGGAATATTGTGCGCTTGCCGGCGCCGGCGGCGGATATTACGGCCGTGTTGCCAGGATCGGCATGCCGATGGACGCTTTTGCGGCGCTTAACGCTTACACGCCGGACAGCTACAGCTGGATGGATCCTGATGATCACGGCAAACGCATGCATCTTGACTATTGCTTCGTCAGTTGCGGCCTGGAGAGCCGGTTGAAATCCGCCCGGATCGATACACAATCCCTCGGTTCCGATCATTTCCCTGTCTGGGTCGAGATCGGCGATTGACGAAGACGCCGCCGAGCCGGCGGCGTCTTCTTTTCCACTTCTTTCAGAGCATGTTCGGCACCATGCTCTGTTATGCGACCTTGCGCGGCTGCAACGCGCCCGGCTGCAGCACGGTTTCGATATGCGACACCATGGTGTTGCGGGCGAAACAATAGATTTCGCCGCAACCGGTCATGCGGAAACCGAGCTTCTCCTGCAGTCGCAGTGAAGCCGGGTTGTCTGCGAAGACACCGGAATGAACAGGCGTCTCCGGCATGCGGCGCGAAAAGCGTTCGATGATCGCTGCCACCGCCTCGCTCATATAGCCGCGTCGCCAGTAGTAACGGTTCAGCCAGTAGCCGAGATGCCAGCGGCCGTGGCGCAGTTCGATCGAGACGGCGCCGATATGGACATCGTCATTGCCGGTGATGGCGAGCGACCAGTCCGGCAGCGTGCCTGACGTGACCGGCATCAGCCAATCCAGCGCATCCTGCCGGTCGAAGGGCGCGGGGACGCGGGAAAGCATGCGCGTCACCGCGAAATCGGCAAGCGATTCCGCGATGGCGGGCGCATCGCTCAGCCGGTGGGGGCGGAGCGTCAGCCGGGCAGTCGGGATGACCGGCGCGGGGCCGGGCATCATCGGCTTGGTGTCCGGCCTTTGCAGTGCCGTCGTGCTCATGCGATGTTCCCCCAGCTTCGGAGCGACATCCAGGTCTTGCGGTCGAGCCTGTACCATTCGACAGGCACGTTGCTGCCGAGCGCCAGCGAGGCCGCAAGCCCCGATCCCTGGAACTGGAAGCCGCACTTCTGGATGACGCGGCGCGAGGCGACGTTCATCACCCGGCAGCGGGCGTCGATCTGATCGACGTCCTGACGGGTTCTGAACACCATATCGACGAGGGCATGGCAGGCCTCGGTGGTGTAGCCCTGGTTCCAATAGGGCTCACCCAGCCAGTAACCGATCTCGACGGTCCTGCCGTCGCTGTGCGGTTCCACGCCGCAGCACCCCATGAAGGCGCCGTTTTCGGCTTTGGTGATGGCATAGACGCACTTGCCAATCTCGCCATTTCGCGAACGCCAAACAAAGTCGGCGGCATCATTGGCGGTATAGGGGTGCGGCATACGCGATACCATGGTGGCGACTTTGGCGTTGTTGGCGAGATGGGCAAGGGCGTCGATGTCTTCTTCATGGGGCGCGCGAATGACGAGCCTTTCCGATAACAAGACAGGGCAATCGGTCCTTAACCGCTCCGGCCTCAGCCGTTCCTTGGAAGACCGCTGGTCTTCCCGGGAAGACCGTGATTGGTCTACCCTTATCAATTCGCCTTGCATGTTCAGTCCTCCTGTTTGGACAAAGAAAAAGGGGAGATGGCGCCCCATCTCCCCTGTTTTCTGGACTGAACCTGGTACGGCCAGCCGGGTCGATGAGACGCCGGCTGTTTTTGAGCGCTACCGGCTTATTCCGCTGCTTCCGCTTTCGGCATGACAGACACGTAGACGCGACCGTTGGCCTTCGTTCGGTAGTCCACATTGCCGGCGGTAAGTGCAAAGATCGTGTGATCCTTGCCGAGGCCGACGTTGGAACCGGGATGCCACTGCGTACCGCGCTGACGCACGATGATGTTGCCTGCGATGACGGCTTCGCCGCCGAACTTCTTCACGCCAAGGCGCTTGGATTCGGAATCGCGACCGTTGCGCGAGGAACCGCCAGCTTTTTTATGTGCCATTGGAGTTCTCCTTTAAACCTGAAACCCGTTGATCTTACTTGGCAGCCACGATGTCCGTGATACGGACGACCGTGTGATGCTGGCGATGGCCGCGCGAACGCTTCGAATTCTGACGACGGCGCTTCTTGAAGGCGATGACCTTCTTGCCGCGGGTCTGGTCGACGACTTCCGCCTTGACGGAGGCGCCGGCTACGAAGGGCGCACCGATCGCCGCGTCGGCGCCTTCGCCGATCACGAGGACTTCGGTGAATTCAATGGAGTCGCCAGCGGATGCTTCAAGCTTCTCGATGGTCAGCACGTCGTTGGCTGCCACACGGTACTGCTTACCGCCGGTCTTGATGACTGCGAACATTTTTTATCCTTTCATGTTCGTTCCGGCGCTCCCCGCTATTTCCGCAGGTGGCCGTCTTTTTATCAGTCGAAGTTAAGCAGGGATTTCAGGGAACTAGCCCGGAACTCTGGTCTGCCGGTGAAACCCCGCGCGAGCGCGAGGCGGGCAAGGGGCGGACTACTCCACTCCTATTGCGGATGCGGGATACGCGAGTGACAGAAAGGTGTCAAGGCAAAAGGATGGAAAAGCTTGAGATTTCGGCTTGCCAACCTGTCATCTGCCCGTTATGAGAACGCCCGCGCCGAACAAGCGCCGACCAAGACCGCGGAGAGGTGGCAGAGTGGTCGAATGCACCGCACTCGAAATGCGGCATACCTGCAAGGGTATCGTGGGTTCAAATCCCACCCTCTCCGCCATCCTGGATCTTGGTCTATAACGCTCCCCCGCGAACTCGCACCTGTCTCGAGTCTTGATTCCGTGCTCCAAATTGATGAGGGCCACACTCTCGGCACGGGCGAAGATCTTCTCATATAGGGTCTGCGCACCGAACGTGCCCCAACATGTAGTAGGGAACTTGACATTCATCACAAAAAGAGTCCATCCGGGCGAGTCGCCCTTTACAGTCGATCGGCAAATCACATATAACGACCACATAATCCCGTATGGCTAGCCCAGCGGACCCCACGGATTCAGGTTCGTGGGGTTTATTATTTTAGCGGCATGTATTTAACTGTCGTAATGATTCGATCTTCCTTTTTCATTGATGGGTTTAATCTCTATCACGCAATAAAGCGTCTCAATGAGCCCCATTTGAAATGGGTTGATCTGATGCGCCTTATGCATCGGCAGATATCACCGAAAACAGAGACAGTTCATGCGGTGTATTATTTCTCCGCCTATGCTCACTGGCTGCCTGGTCAGAGAAGCCGGCATGAACAGTATGTTGCAGCCCTAAACACAAGCGGCGTTCAAGTAGTTCTTGGCCAATTTAAGGACAAGCACAAGCATTGCCATGACTGCGGGACAACTTGGATTCAGCACGAAGAAAAAGAAACAGACGTAAATGTCGCTCTCTACGTTCTAAACGAGGCTTACCGAGACACCTACGACCGCGCTTACATCGTCTCACGTGACAGCGATTTAAAGCCAGCGGTTGAAATGGTGAAAATGCAGTTTCCTGAAAAGCAAATATTCATAGTTGCTCCTCCTAACCTCGGACATTCTAATGACTTGATCCAGGTGGCAGACGGAAAGCAGAAGATAAAAAAGCAGCAGATCGAGCAAAGCTTATTTCCGCCGGCGGTCAAAGATGCATTCGGCAATGTGGTTGCAAACCGCCCGGCAGAATACGATCCGCCAGACGATACGAATGCTGGCACTTAGACGATTGCCAAGGGGTGGACATGGATCTGGTGCTAGACGCATCTCCGGCAGTATGCGTCGACGACCATCGGTATGTTTTTGATGGCCGCCTCCCTCCCACCTTTAGAAGGGCGTCGGAAGTTGTTGCGCCCAAGCGATCGCTGCGTCAGCCGCCGCGTGCAAGGCATGGATGATCTCAGTGCGATGGGTTGACAGGTAGGTTGCCGCATTGTCGAGAACATCAGCCCCATGATTGCCGATGAAGGTTGAAATGCTTTCGCCCGCCACAAATGCGATTCCCATTGCGAACATACGGGCCAGGCTGCGGAACATGGACGCCTTCTGGACAACCACTTCCGGATCGGGAGTCAAAGCATTCGCCTCCTGGCGCGCTTCGGCTATCACATCCAACACTTGTTGCTGCTGATCGCCGCTGAGTGGTGGATCTCGCTCTAGCAGCTCGGGGGGATTATTGTGCAATCGGTGCGCTCGATCGCTCTCCCCCCGCACCAACGCCTCTAGTTGGTCGAACCGGGCAAGCATTTCGCGCCGCAGCGCATCCGCCTGCTCGGGTGTGGTAGCCACCTCCGTAGGATTGGCGAAATCATTCTGAAAAGATTCAGGCTGGAAGGCTGCGATATCCTCGTTGTAGTCCTCGTCCTCGCCTGGATCATTCAGATCATCGTTCTCCGGTGGCGGATCGTCACCAATGTGCTTTGGCGCCCAGTCAACGAGTCCGCCTTTTTGCACCTCATCTACTGCAGCCCGGATCAGCTCCTCGTTCGCGACGTCACCGAAGTGGCTAAAAAGCTCCTCCGACGCATCGTAAGGGCCGCCCCAGATATATTGATACCCACCTTCGGCCGAAACGTGTGGCGTCTTTTCCGCAGGATCTTCGAAGTTGTCGAAGAACCACTCGACCATTGACTCGATCTTTCTTGCTCTGGACAGGCGCCTAAACTGGGAGGGCGTAAGTTCTTCACCTTCCAGGTAATATTGCGGTGCTCTGGCCATTCCGTCTCCGAAGGCTAAATAAGTTGCGTTGATTTTGCGTACACTTAGTGCGCGAGCGATGAAACAGAGGTGCTGAAATTTAGTAACGTGCGCACCGTTGTCCGAATAGGTAAATCATCCTTGGCTTCCCAATAACGACATCCTATGCGTGATCTTCAGCATCGACTGGACACATGGCAACGATCGGGAAGCTTACAGACCGCCAGGGATGATCCGGATATGAATCTCAACGCAGGGTGATCGCACTCTTTTCAGCAATTCCAAAATCGAACGGGATTTTGAACGTGCTTGAGCTCGGGGGTCGTTATCCGCTTTCCTCTCGCACCAACGTAGAAATCCCATATCTCTTTCGGTGCCTCCCTCCCGACAAAGCCGAACCTATTTGCCTCAGAACCGTCGGCATAAAGAATGTCCGGAAAGTTGTCGGTAGTCGCGGCCATCCACCTCTCGGCCTTGAACGCTCCGACAACCACACCGCGAACAACAGCGAGCACATACTGAGCATTCTCAGCGCGTGACCTTGAAATTCTCCAGCAATAGCGAACGAGATTGTATATTGCTCGACGATCGAATCTATTATCAAGCTTGTTGATGTTGATCAGCACAAGGCGATGCTCAGGGTTCGAAGGAAATGCCGGCAGGCTATACTTGTCCACGATCTCGGCATGGTTCATGGGACCGCGGTCGCTGCTGGCGTGGCCACCCTGGATGTTGGTGAGGCCTGGATAGGCATCGATCAATGCAGCTTCGACTTCAAAGATCGCTGCCTCAGGTATCTCATGACGATGGATGACGTGAAGCACCGCAAGCCCAGCGTTCTTTATCGCCCGGATGCGATCAAGCTTTGATCCAAGTGTTTGGCTGTCGTCATCTGTTAAGTCTGCGACGCCAGCGGCATGATCGAATACTCGATTGTTACGACCTTTACCGACGTAAAACGTCTCGCCGTTCCGCGGATCGATGAGGCGATAGACATAGTTGCCAAGCCGCTCGCATACTTCTTCAGAAAATCGCACGGCCGCCCCTTAGTTCAAGCTGATGATCTTCGCGGGCGAGAAGTTCTGAAACTTCTTGAACCCGCTGACCATTCCCTTGCCTGGCATAGGTGTGCCAACCGACCCTTTCAGCCAGCACTGCTTCTTCGCATAGTTATAGGAGAATGCCATGCAGCGATTGTCGTCAACGCAGGCGAGGCGACAGTCGAGCGGCGTCTTGGCGGTGCTATGAGGGCGTGGGGAGAGATCGCCGCCTCGAAAGTCAACGTCGTGAAAGAGTGCGCTCTGCGGGTCGATCGTTCCAAGAGCAAATGTGGGCGGGTCGGCGTCCGCCCCGCTGAGGAATCGGCCTGAAAAGGCGACGCTATTTCCATCTGCCCGGCCCGCACTGGATTTGAGGAAGCAGTTCGGCCCTTTTTTGATCTTTGGGTTGGCGTTGAAAGTGAACGCCTTGCATTGACCGTTCATCACCAGACAACTCTGAGCACATTCCGCAGCGTCGCTTGCGCGGATAGAAGAAATGTCGTCGCCGAAGAGATCCAGGCCGGTATAGACGGCGATTCGGTTTGGGCGCTTCGTGAATTCTTCGATCGTTGAGAGTTTCGCTTGTGTCTGCGGCGTCGGCGTTGTGCTTACCGTTGTTTCTGTCGAGCGCGGCTGCTCCGGTGTCACCGGCTGCGCAGTTGATTCCGTTGTGCTCGTCGCGTTTGGGGCCGGCGGAGATGTATCTGGTGCTGCCGACGTGCCCGCTGCAGAGGGCTTGGACCCATCGCCACTGCGGTTGAGTTTATACCGCTCAATCTCTTCTGGAGTGAAGACGTGCATGTCATTCGGCGGTGTCTTGAACATGACGCTCAACACGTCCACGGGAGTGTCGAAGCGGTTGAGCACGTCAATGATGTCCGAAATCGTGAGCTGCGCTCCCACAAGATCCGAGGTATCAGACGAGATCTGGTGCACGCCGAGCTTGCCGTCGACCTTCCGCTCGACACCCGCAAGAAACATATAAGCACATGCGGATAGGCATGCGCTGTCTTTCGGGATGTAGGTCGCGAGCTTTCGCTCATGAATGTCGTCTGCCATCAGCAGACCCATCTGCACGGCGCCGCCTGAGCTGTTCAAGGTAACAAGTTTAGCGCCGGGCGCTGCATGAAGAGCCCGCCGGAAGTTGAGCGCTGAGCCGACGTCGATATAGCCGTTCATCACAATGACATCTGGCTTGGCGTCATCCACGACAAACGGACCAAAGGCCTTCTCAGACGCGGCGGCAGGGCTGACAATTGTCATTCCGCATAGCGCAGCGCTCACCGCGGCAGATCGAAGCAACTTACGCATGAACAAGCTCCCAGCCCGAGATTATCAAACTACATCCGCCTGAAGCTGACAAGGTTGTTGGAGGCTCAACACTGCATATTCTGGATTGCGGTTAATCGACCGCCTTTGGGCCGGGATAATCCTTGGCTCCTTCCACGGGCATTCTACTCGTGATCTTCACCGTCGATGGAGATCATATGGGGATGATCAGAAAGCTCTGATGTCGCTAGCAAGCCCAGGGCGTCATGGTGGTGGGCTGTGAGCGCCGAGAAGTCGTTCGGCGTGATCAGGCGCCTGACCTCGGGTGGGTAGCAATTTCCACCGCCGATGTAGTCTCGAAAGGTGGCGCGCGCCTGGGCGTTAGTCAGCACATAGAAGGTTGGCGTGAGAGTTCTGAGATCCAGCTCGATGAAGATGAAAAAGTCGGCGTTGCCCTTTGTGGTCATATTCACTGGCCAGCGGGTGATGTCCTGCGCTGGGCTTGTTCGGAATTGCCTGGTCTTCACCTCGATTGATTTGGCCACGCCATCGATAACTATGATGACGTCGTGACCGGGTGCGCCTTCGGGGCTGATGTATGCTGCGTGTCCGAGGCTGTTCAGCTTTGCTACGGTAAGCAGTTCGCCGAGTGTTCCGGCCTGTAGCCTCGAAAGTAGAGTTAGCACCACAACGCTCCTGCTGTTCCTGGATCAGACCGAATGCCATGCGCGAATTCTGCAGGCCCGACTGGCAGGGCGGCCGACAAAGCGGTCGGAAACCCGCCTCGTCGGCGGCATGCAATATGAATGATGAAATACCTTCAAAACGTCACCTATCCCTCAGGCCGGGCACTGTCCACGCCGACTTTACAAGCCTGGTTTTCAGCCGAGATCGGCTCGCCTCGATTTACCGGTCAAGGCCGGCGGTAGTTCGCCGCCAGCAACGCCGCCAATTCGGCGCGGCAGTCGCGGAGCGGGCCGACATCCTGATTTGCCTTTGCCATTGCCATGGCGCCGGAATAGGCGGCAATGACCAGCGTTGCGACTGCCCGGGGGTTGAGCCCGATGGCGCGTTTTTCCTCCAGATCGGCCGCAAACTTGGCGGACAGGGCTTCGTGCCAGTCTCCGAACACGGCACTGACAAGCGCCCGCATCTCTGCATCGTGTTGGGAAACTTCCATTGCTATATTGTTGAGCGGGCAACCGGAGACCCGGTCCTTTTGCGTCAGTTCACCGATGATGGCTTCAAAAGTCAGGTCTATGGCAGTTGGCGCATCCGCGCATGTGCGCAGCGGTTCGATCCATGTCTGCCGAACGGCAGCGGCGACGCGATCTCGGATGACCGCAAGACCGAGATCGCGCTTTCCAGGAAAATGATGTGCCAATGCGCCGCCGGATACGGAAGCCCGCTCTCGCAGTTCCAGCATGCCGGTTGCGAGATAACCCTGCGTGACAAAGGCATCGTAGGCGGCATCGATGATCCTGCGGCGCACACCTTCGGGATCGTTGGTTCTCTTCTTTTCGATCATTGCGTCCCACGTCAATCCGCACGCACTTTAGCAGCTTGACAAAACAGGTCAATTGTCCTGTGTTTAAACAGGATGATCGACCTGTTGGGAAAGCCATGGACCCTCATATCATATTCGAGCTTCGCCGCTATCGGCTTCTCCCCGAGCGCAGAGAGGCATTGATCCGCCTGTTTGATCGCGAGTTCGTTGAGCCCCAGGAGGCGCTGGGCATGCGCGTCGAAGGGGAATTTCGCGATCTCGGCGATCCCGATTGCTTTGTGTGGGTTCGCTCATTCAAGAACATGGACGCCAGAACGGACGCGCTCGCATCATTTTATTCCGGCCCGGTCTGGAAGCAGCATGGATCGGCCGCCAACGCGACGATGCTGAATTCCGACAATGTCCTGTTGCTGAAGCCGGCGGCCGGCGTTCTTCCATTTGCGCATAACCTGCCGAGGCAGAAAGAGGCGGAGCGCGCGGAAGCACAAGGGCTGATCGTCGTGAATATCTGCTCGCTCGCACCCGGAACGGAAGAGGATTTCTCGGAATTTTTCCGCGACAGGGCGATGCCAGCCATGTTGGCGGCCGGTGCGCGGATCGAGGCGGTGTTTATGACCGAGCGAAACAGGAACGGTTTTCCTCGGCTGCCGGTTCGCGAGGGAGAAACGGTGTTCGTCTGGCTTGAAGCTCACGAGGATCAAGACGGTGCGGTCGCCTGCCAGCACCGACTGCGGCAGAATCCGGTCTGGACGGCCGCGATTTATCCTTGGATGGACAGCCGGTGCTGGCGGAGGATCGAGGTCGCACGCTTGACGCCGACGGCGCGGTCGCTTTGCGCCTGGTGAGCGACTTTGCGCTGGACGCAACCCGGTTTCAAAGGCGGCTCCTCGGAAAAATGTCTTACGTCACGGGGTTCCGGATTGTCGATCTCGGGATTGACCGCTGTCAATTTTGTCATTGATGCGGTTGATTGGCTCGTTTTGCGAACTATCATCAGGATCAACTCATCCTGCCCGATTGCTCCCTATATAACCGAGGTCTCCCATGCGCATTGCCGTCGGTGGCATTCATATCGAATGCAGCACATACAATCCCGTTCTGAATGAGGAAAAGGACTTTCGGGTGCTGCGCGGAGAGGGGCTGCTGGAATCGTCCTATTTCGCCTTTCTGAAGGATTATGATGCCGAATTTCTGCCGACGATCCATGCCCGCGCCATTGCCGGCGGGCCGGTTTCGCGCGGCACCTATGAGGCCTTCAAGAGCGAATTCCTCGCGCGGCTGAAGCCGCTGCTGCCGCTTGATGGTCTGTACCTTGCCATGCACGGCGCCATGTATGTCGAGGGCATGGAGGATGCCGAAGGCGACTGGATCAGTGCGGCCCGGGCGCTCGTCGGCGAAGAATGCACCGTCTCGGCAAGCTATGACCTGCACGGTAATGTCACCCAGCGCATCATCGATGCGCTCGACATCTACTCTACCTATCGCACCGCGCCGCATATCGATGTCGAGGCGACGATGCGCCGTTCGGTTTCCATGCTGGTCAAAAGCCTGAAAACAGGTGTGAGGCCGATCGTTCTCTGGGCGCCGATCCCGGTCGTCCTGCCCGGCGAGCGCACCAGCACTGTCGATGAGCCGGCTAAAAGCCTCTATGCCGAACTGCCGGAGATCGACGCGATTGAAGGCGTCTGGGATGCGTCGCTGATGATCGGCTATGTCTGGGCCGACGAACCGCGCGCCACGGCCGCCGTCATCATGACCGGCAGCGACCGCGCCGTGCTGGAACGCGAGGCGAGGCGCCTTGCCAGGGCCTATTGGAATGCCCGCGAGGACTTCGTCTTCGGCTGCGAGACCGGTTCGGTCGAGGAGTGCGTTGCGAGGGCGATCGCCAGCCCGACCGCTCCCGTCGTGCTCGCCGAATCCGGCGACAACCCGACCGGCGGCGGCGTCGGAGACCGGGCCGATGTCCTGGCTGAGTTGATCGCCAAAGGTGCTGATGGCGTCGTCTTTGCCGGCATTGCCGACAAGGCGGCGACCGAAGCCTGTTACGCCGCAGGTGTCGGGGCTGAGCTTGCCCTCAGTGTCGGGGCATCGCTGGATACCAAGGGCAGCAGGCCGGTCAATGCCCGCTTTACCGTCAAATTCCTGCACGAGACCGCCGACGCGGCCGATCGGCAGGCGGTCGTTTCGATCTGTGGCATCGATCTCGTGCTCTCGGCCAAACGGCGACCCTACCACAATATCGCCGATTTCACCCGGCTCGGCCTCGACCCGCACGCTGCCAAGATCATCGTCGTCAAATCGGGCTATCTCTCGCCGGAACTGGCGCCGATCGCAAACCCTAACCTGATGGCGCTGTCGGAGGGCGTGGTCGATCAGTTCGTCGAGCGCCTGCCGCGGCTGCGCAAGCAGCATCCGACCTACCCCTTCGACAAGGATTTTGCCTTCGAACCGCGGGTCTTCCTCTCCGCGCGTTCGCTGCGGGCTTGAGGTCCTACCGACCCGAACAGAGATGATATTGCAGAGATGGCATGACCGGATTTACGACTCGTCCTGAAATTCTCGGCACCTTCGGCGTCGTCACTTCGACGCACTGGATCGGCTCGGCGGTCGGCATGAGCATTCTCGAAAAGGGCGGCAACGCTTTCGATGCGGCGGTGGCGACCGGCTTCGTGCTGCAGATCGTCGAGCCGCATCTCTGTGGCCCCGGCGGCGACCTGCCGGCGGTGATCTATTCGAAGAAGAGGGACAAAGTCGAGGTCATCTCAGCGCAAGGGCCCGCACCGGCCGGAGCGACGATCGAGCACTATACAAGAGAAGGCCTGGCGCTCATCCCCGGCGACGGCCTGCTTGCGACGGTCATTCCCGGCGCCTTCGACGGCTGGATGCTGATGCTGCGCGACTACGGCACGATGAGCGTGCGCGAGGTGCTGGAACCGGCGATCTATTATGCCGAGCATGGCCATCCGCTGCTGCCGCGGGTCTCGGCGACCATCAAGGGGCTTGCTGCCTTCTTCGAAAAGGAATGGCCGACCTCCCACGAAACCTGGCTGCCTGGCGGCAACGTTCCCGAAGCGCAGGCGAATTTCCGCAATCCGGCGCTGGCGGAAACCTGGAAGCGCGTCATTGCCGAAGCAGAGGCAAAAAGCGGTCGGGAAGCGCAGGTGCAAGCGGCTCGCGACGCCTTCTATCGCGGCTTCATCGCCGAGAAGATCGACGCCTACCTGAAGGCGGCCGAAGTGATGGATGCCAGCGGCAACCGCCACAAGGGCGTGCTCACCGCAAGCGACATGGCCAACTGGTCGGCGACGATCGAGGAGCCGCTGACCTATGATTATCACGGCTGGACGATCGCCAAGACCGGGCCGTGGGGTCAGGGTCCGGTCTTCCTGCAGACCCTGTCGATCCTGAAGGGTTTCGACCTCGCCGCGATGAGATCGGATGGTGCCGATTTCGTTCATACCGTCGTCGAGGCGATGAAGCTCGCCTTTGCCGACCGCGAAGTCTATTACGGCGATCCGCGTTTTTCGGAGATCCCCGTCGCAGATCTGCTGTCGGAGCGCTACGCTGCCGAGCGCCGCAAACTCGTCGGCGCGGATGCCTCCTTCGATCTTCGCCCCGGCATCATTCCAGGTTTCGAAGCGCAGCATGATCTGACGATGAAGATGCTCGGCGCCGAATCCAAGACCGGCGCCGTCTACGAGCCGACCATGGCGCATCTGTCCGAAAAGCGCGGCGATACCGTGCATATCGACGTGATCGACCGTTACGGCAACATGGTCTCCGTCACGCCGTCGGGCGGCTGGCTTCAGTCTTCGCCCACCGTGCCCGACCTGGGCTTCTGCCTCAATTCGCGCGCGCAGATGTTCTGGCTCAAGCCGGGCCTGCCGACATCGCTTGCTCCGGGAAAACGGCCGCGCACGACGCTGACGCCGTCCCTTGGCCTCTTCGAGGGCCGACCAACCCTTGTTTTCGGCACGCCGGGAGGCGATCAGCAGGAGCAATGGCAGCTTTCCTTCTTCCTGCGCCATGTCCATCACAAGCTGAACCTGCAGGCGGCGATCGATCAGCCGCTCTTTCATACCGCGCATTTTCCGAGTTCTTTCTATCCACGCAGCCGCGAACCCGGCAGCCTGATGGCGGAAGAGAATTTCGGTCCTGACGTGCTCGACGCGCTCGCTCGAAAGGGCCACAAGATGACGATCACGGATGCCTGGACGATCGGCCGGCTGACCGCCGCGCGACGCGACGTCGACGGTCTGATGCGCGCCGCAGCCACCCCGCGCCTAATGCAGGCCTATGCGGTCGGACGATAAGCGGGCGGTTTTGCCAAGGGCCTGGAAGACCACAAGTATTGCCTGACATAAGCTGTGCCGGTGCGGTGCGCGGCCGTCTTTTTGCTGCACCGCTTATATGACTTATGCTAGATATTATTTCACCGATAATTGTTAACGACCAATCGCCTCCGTTTGTGTTCTCTTATCCTTGCGAATCAAAAAGGTTTGATTTGCCCGGGGACGACCACCATGTTCATGCATGGGGCGGTGCAACAGTTGGGTAGGAGCCTATGCTGCAGCGGATCGAAGACATTGATGCAGCCCTCATAGACAGGTTGCAGCATTCGGCATTCAAGTACTTCCTGAAATATTCCAATCCCGAAAATGGCCTGGTGGCCGATACCTCGATCGGCGGCGTGCCGGCAAGCATCGCGGCCGTCGGTTTTGCCCTTTCCTCCTATCCGGTTGCTGTCGAGCGTTGCTGGATCAGCCGCAAGGAAGCAGCCGAGCGCACGGTCAATACGCTGCGTTTCTTCGCCGAGGCGCGCCAGGGCGAAGAGCGCCATGCGACAGGCCATCGCGGCTTCTTCTACCATTTTCTCCACATGGATAGCGGCAATCGCGCCTGGAACAGCGAGCTTTCGACCATCGATACCGCGCTGCTGATCGCCGGCGTACTGACCTCAGCGCAATATTTCAATCGCGGAGACGACGAGACGGAGATCGAAATCCGTCAGCTCGCGACCTTCATCTACGAACGCGTCGACTGGCGCTGGGCGCTGAACAAGGGTGACGCCATTTCCATGGGATGGAAGCCTTCGTCGGGCTTCCTGCGCTGGCGTTATCACGGCTTCGACGAGGCAATCATCCTTTATGCGCTAGCGCTCGCCTCGCCGACGCATCCCATCCCGCAGTCGAGCTACGACGCCTTCACATCGAGCTATTCCTGGATGACGTTCGGCGAGCAGCCATATCTCTATGCCGGCCCGCTTTTCATTCATCTCTTCTCGCATGCCTGGATCGATTTCCGCGGCATCCAGGACAGACCGATGATGGAGCGGAACTGGGACTATTTCCGCAACACCCAGGTCGTCATCAACATGCAGCGCGACTATGCCGAGCGCAATCCCGGCGGTTTCGTCGGTTACAACAGGAATGTCTGGGGCTTTACGGCCTGCGACGGCCCACCGCCCACCCGGCGCATGCGCGGCGGCCGGCAGCCGAAGGTTCTCGGTTATGCCGCACGCGGCGCGCCGCTCGGACCCGATGACGGCACGATAGCACCCTGGGCCGCACTTGCCTGCCTGCCCTATGACCGGCAGGCGGCTCTCGACGGCACCAAGACGCTGCTGACCACCTATCCGAACCTGCTGTTGGAGGGCGGCTTCCCCGGCGGCTTCAATCCGACCGTCCAGACCAAACGTCCGGAGGGTTGGGTGGACGACCGCACCGTCGGCATCGACCAGGGCCTGATCGTCATGACCGTGGAAAACGAGCGTTCCGATTTCATCTGGAAGCTGATGCGGCAATCGCCGATCATCCGCCGCGGGCTCGAGCGCGCCGGCTTTACCGGCGGCTGGCTTGAGGACATCGAGCCGCAAGAGTTGGTCCGCAGGGTCGGTTAGCGCACAAACCGACGGAAACTGATTTTCCGGAACGGATTATGCTCAGCGATCGAAGACGTGTGCCTTGCCCGATATATCCAGGCGCACGAGATCGCCTCGCGAGGGAAGGGCGACGCTCGAGGTTTTGATCCGGATCGGCGGCAGGGCAACGCCATCGAGCGAGACGGCGACCGTGCAGACCGCGCCGCCGAACTCCACCTCGACAACCCGTCCGCCGTAGTCGCGATCGCTTTCCCCGGCAATGACGCGAATCTGCTCGGGCCGCAGCATGATTTCCGCTTTGCCCTGGCGGCTGCCTTCGACGGCGACATGGCCGAGAGCACAGTCGGCAAGACCGTTCCGGATGATGGCCGGAAGCAGCACGGCATCGCCGAGGAACAGCGCCGTCTCGCGGTCTCTGGGATGCAGATATAGCGTTTGCGGCGATCCCGCCTGGATCAGCCGCCCTTCCCTCAGGACCGCGACCTGATCGGCAAAACTCAGTGCCTCTTCCTGATCGTGAGTCACGAGAACCGCGGTAATGCCGGCCGCCTGCAGGACGCGCGCGACAGCCTTGCGCATGTTTTCCCGCAAGCCGGTGTCGAGCGCCGAGAATGGTTCGTCGAGCAGCATCAGCCGCGGCTTGCGACCAAGCGCGCGGGCGAGCGCCACGCGCTGCTGCTGCCCGCCGGAGAGCTGGTGCGGGCGCCGCGCCAGCATGCCGCGGTCGAGCTCGACCATATCGAGCAGTTCGGCGATGCGCCGCTCACGATCGGCAGCACCCCGTTCGAAGCCGAAGCCGATATTTTCAGCCACGCTTAAGTGCGGAAACAGCGCGCCATCCTGGGAGACGATGCCGATGCCCCGCTTGTGGGCCGGCACCGCCGCCAGGCCATCGGCCAGCACGTCGCCATCCAATGTCACCCTGCCGGCATCGGCCTGCTCGAAGCCGGCGATGATGCGCAGCAGGGTCGTCTTGCCCGAGCCGGACGGCCCGACGACGGCTGTGCGGCTGCCGGCCTGGACATCGAGCGAAATATCCTTCAGCGCCTGGACAGGCCCGTAGCGCTTGCTGATGTTTTCGATCGTAAGCAGCGTCATTGGCCGGCGGTCCGTTTCGATTGCGTATAAAGCGTCAGGGTGAGCGGCAGCGAGAGCACGACCATCATGACGGCGTAAGGGGCGGCCGAGACATAATCGATCTCGCTCGTCAGCGACCAGAATTTCGTCGCCAGCGTATCGACGCCGTTTGGCGAGAGCATCAGCGTCGCCGTGAGTTCATTGGTAATGCCAAGTGCGGTCAGGGCGATGCTGGCAGCGGCCCCCGGTGCGGCAAGCCGCATGGTGATCTGCCGCACCGCCTGGCCGGGGGTGCGGCCGAGGCCCATCGCGGCGCGCTCCAGCTCCACCGGCGCCTGGGCGATGCTGGCGCGCAGGCCGACCATGGCCCGGGGCAGGAAAAGCATCACATAGGCGACGAGCAGCGTTGCGAAGGTCTGATAGAGCGGCAGCACGATACGAACGGTGATCGTCACCAGCGCCAGCGCGACCACGACGCCTGGCAGCGAGCCGACATAATAGTGGCAGGCTTCGAGCAGGCGCTGGAAGCGGCCTGGGGCGCGCACGGAAAGCCAGGCCATGGGGGCTGCGGCAACCGTCGCCAGCACGCCGCCGGCCAGAGCGAGCGCCATCGTCTGCAGGAAGGCGCTGCCGACCTCGATGCGCCAGATCTCGCTGCCGCCGAGATAGAGCCAGCGGCCGAGCGTCATCAACGGCACGCCGAGCGTCAGCACCGCCAGGACAACAGGCAGCAGGATGGCCGGCACCACGAACCAGCCGAGACGCCGGCGATCGGCCGGACGCGGCGAGCCGGAGCCGACGCGGGCATAACGTTCGTTGCCGCGCAGCAGCACTTCGAGGCCAAGCAGGAAAAGGCAGCAGGCAACGAGTACACCGCCGAGCATGTTGGAGGCCGGGCTGTTGTAGGAGGATTGGAACTGGTCGACGATCGCGGTGGCGAAAGTGTCGAACCGGATCATGACGAACAGGCCGTATTCCGACAGCAGGTGCAGCGCGATCAGCAGCGACCCGCCGCAAATGGCAAACCTCAACTGCGGCAGCACGGTTCGGAAGAAGACGCGCCAGGGGTCGAGACCAAGGGAGGCGGCGGCATCCTCGATGGCCGGGTCGAGACGGCGCAACGCTGCGGCAACCGGCAGATAGAGAAAGGGATAGTAAGCGAGGACAGAAACGAAGACGCCGCTCTCAAGGCCGCGCATGCCGGGGATAAGGCTGACCCAGGCATAGCTGTGCACGAAGGCCGGCACCGCGAGCGGCGCGATCGCCAGCCAGGCCCAGAGCCTGGCGAACGGTATATCCGTTCGTTCGGTCAGCCAGGCAAGCGTCACGGCTAGCGCGATCGACAGCGGGATGGTGATCGATTCCAAAAGAACCGTATTGATGAGGAGTTCACCGACACGGGCCCGGAAGACGAGTGTTTTCACCGTCTCCCAGCCAACATCGTAAGTTATCCAGCCGATGAAGCCGAGCGGCACGAGACTGAAGATCGCGATGACGGTGGCGAGTAGCATCACGGGCGCGTGCGGCATGCGCCGGCGCGGCAATAGCATTCGCGCGCGCTTCGGCGCGACCGGCGCCTCGTTGCCGGCGACGAAAAATCTGTTGTCCTGCAGCAAGGCCGATGCCTTCATACGCTGAAAAAGGAAGGCAACCGTCTTGGAAAGACAGTTGCCCGATCCCGTCATGCCCTAAGGTTTTCTTGAGCCAAAAGCAATAGTTTTGGCTGCTGCAAGCCTGCGGCAGAAAGCCCGACGCTTCTCCCGCACAGGTGCTGCGACACGCAGAAAGCCTAAATCAGACCTGCCGCTGTCATCAGTTCCACGACCTTTTTGCTGTCCAGCGTCGAGGCTTCCACCTTCGGAGCATTGAGGTCGGCAAGCGGAACGAGCTTGTCATTGGAAGGGGCGTCCTTGCCGACGGCATATTCATAGGAGGTGCCGTTCTTCAGAACCGCCTGGCCTGCCTTGCTGGTGACGAATTTCAGGAAAGCCTGCGCTTCCTTCATGTGCTGCGTGGACTTCAGGACGCCGCCGCCCGAAACGCTGATGAAAGCGCCCGGATCCTGATTCTTGAAGTAATGCATGCCGACATTCTTGCTGTTTTCGCCGGTCTTTGCCTGATCGCCGAACCAGTAGTAGTGATAGATGACCGCGCCTTCGACTTCACCTGAATTGACCGCCTTCATGGCAACACTGTTGCCCTTGTAGGGCGTCGCATTGTCCTTGAGACCCTTCAGCCATGCCTTGGTGGCATCTTGACCCTTCAGCTGCAGCAGCGCCGCGACGATGGCCTGAAAGTCGGCGCCGGCGGGCGATGCACCCCAGCGGCCCTTCCAGGCGGGGTCGGCGAGGTCGAGCAGCGACTTCGGCAGCTTGTCTTCGCTGAGCTTCGTCTTGTCATAGGCAAAGACGGTAGAGCGGGCGGCAATGCCGGTCCACATGCCGTCGGCCGGGCGATACTGCTCCGGCACCTGATCCAGTGTTTCCTTTTCGACCGGGGCGAAGAGGCCGGCGCCGTCTACCAGCGTCATGGCCGGCGAATTCTCGGTCAGGAAAACATCGGCGGGGGATGCGTCGCCTTCCTGAATGATCTGGTTGGCGAACTGCATGTCGCCGCCCTGGCGCATGGTGACCTTGATGCCGGTCTCCTTGGTAAAGGCATCGATCCATTCGCGGCCCAGGCTTTCGTGCTGCGCATTGTAGACGACGAGACCTTCATCCTGCGCATTGGCGCTGCCTGCGAGCACCGTGGTGGAGAGAAGCGAAGCGGCGAGCGCCAGCACGTGGGAAAAACGGTTAACAGCAGTTATCATGAGGGCCTCCATGGCGATGTCACCCCAACAGGGTAAGAGGCGTATATTTTTCTTGACTGGCTATTTCAAGTTTCGTCGCTGAGAAAAAAGCATCACAAAATCTTGACCCAATATTTCAGATTGCGAGGGAATAAATCTCGATCGAGACAAAAAGGCGACGCTGGGCCCAGTGTCGCCTTTGTTGAGATTGTGCTTATTCGACGTCGAACTTGACACCCTGCGCAAGCGGCAGCGTGCTGCCGTAATTGATCGTGTTGGTCGCGCGGCGCATATAGGCCTTCCAGGCATCCGAGCCGGATTCGCGTCCGCCGCCGGTCTCTTTTTCGCCCCCGAAGGCGCCGCCGATTTCGGCGCCCGAAGGCCCGAGGTTGACGTTGGCGATACCGCAATCCGAGCCGCGCGCCGAAACGAAGGTTTCCGCCTCGCGCATGTCGTTGGTGAAGATCGACGACGACAATCCCTGCGGCACGGCATTGTGCAAGTCCAGCACCGCATTGAAATCGCTGTATTTCATGACGTAGAGAATGGGCGCGAAGGTCTCGTGCTCGACCGGGCCGATCTGATCGGGCATTTCGACCAGCGCCGGGCGAACGTAGAAGGCATCGGCCGAACCATTGTCGACGCGTTCGCCGCCGGTCACCTTGCCGCCGGCCGCCTTTGCCTCGCCGAGCGCCGCCTGCATCTTCTCGAAAGCCTGACCGTCGATCAGCGGGCCCACCAGTGTGCCGGTCTCCAGCGGATTGCCGATGGTGACGGAGCCGTAGGCCTTCTGCAGGCGCGGCACGAGCTGGTCATAGACGCTTTCATGGACGAAGAGACGGCGCAGCGTCGTGCAGCGCTGGCCGGCCGTGCCCATGGCGGAGAAGGCCACACCACGCAGCGTCAGGTCGAGATCGGCGCTCGGGCAGACGATCGCGGCATTGTTGCCGCCGAGTTCGAGTATGGCGCGGGCAAAACGCTGCGACAGGCGCGGGCCGACGGCGCGGCCCATGGCCGTCGAGCCGGTGGCAGAAACGAGCGGGATTTTCGGGTGGTCGACCAGCACCTCGCCCACCTCACGGCCGCCGATGATCAGGGTGGAGAGATTGGCCGGCGCCTTGCCGCCCTCGGCGACGAAGCGCTTCAGGGCCTTTTCGAACAGCGCCTGCACGGCAAGGGCGGTCAGTGGCGTCTTTTCCGAGGGTTTCCAGACGGTGGAATTGCCGCAGACCATCGCCAGCGCTGCATTCCACGACCAAACGGCGACCGGGAAGTTGAAGGCAGAAATGATGCCGATGGCACCGAGCGGATGCCAGCTTTCCATCATCCGGTGCTCCGAGCGCTCGGTGGCGATCGTCAGGCCATAGAGCTGGCGCGACAGGCCGACGGCGAAATCGCAGATGTCGATCATCTCCTGAACCTCGCCGAGGCCCTCGGAGGTGATCTTGCCGACTTCGATCGAGACGAGGCGGCCGAGCGCCGTCTTGGCGGCACGCAGCTCCTCGCCGAGCAGGCGGATCAACTCGCCGCGCTTCGGCGCCGGCACATTACGCCATTCCAGGAAAGCCTTGTGCGCCTCTTCGATCGCCGCTTTCGTTTCGGAAACGGAATGTTCTCTGAGCCTGCCGATTTCCTTGCCGGTGACCGGCGAGGTGACGGACAGCGTGCCGCCGTGATAGCGGCCGGCATCGACGCCGAGTTCGGCGAGCAGCTTGGCGGTTTCGGTGGCGAGATCGAGGACGGCTATGGTCATTGTCGGGTTTCCAATCTTATTGTTCTCAAGAAGCGGACATCGGTTCTCAGAAGCGGGCATCGGCGAAATGGGCGACCTGGGCGCCGGCTTCGTACCATAGTTCCCTGAGCGCACGGAAGCGTGGCTCGGTGGGTGACGTCAGCGGCAGCGGCAGATCGGCCTCGGCAAGCCGGCCGAGAATATGTTCGGCCAATGTGCGGCCGAAGACCGTACCGGGAGCTATGCCGCGGCCATTATAGCCCGAAAAGCCGATGACATTGGGGGCGAATTTGTGGAAACGCGGCAGCGCATTGTCGGTCATGCCGATCTGGCCATACCATTCGCATTCGAACTCGACGTCGCCGATAACGGGAAAGAGCCGCTTCAGGGCGCGCTTGGCCCAGCCCTTATGCACGGCAAGCCCGGTATTGCGCAGCGCTCCGACGCTGCCGAAGACGAGGCGCCCAGCCTGATCCATGCGAAAGGAGGAGAGAATGTCCTTGGTGTCCCATGCGCCCTCCCGGCCGGGCAGGATCGACTGACGCAGATTGTGGCCGAGCGGCACGGTGGCGAAATTGAAATAGGGCAGATAGACCTGCTCGTTGCGCACCTGCTCGAAGGGGCCGGTGCTGTAGGCATCGGTCGCGACGATAATCCAGTCCGCGCTGACTTCGCCGCTTTCCGTCTTCACGGTCCAGCGGCTGCCGCGACGCTCCGTTGCGATGACGGGGCTCGATGTATGGACGGCGACACCCGCCTTGACCGCGGCATGGGCAAGGCCGCGTGCATAGGCAAGCGGCTGCAGCGTTCCGGCGCGCAGATCGAGCAGCGAACCGGCATAAGCCTCGCTGCCGACACGCCTGGCCGTCTCGGTGGCATCGAGCAGCGCGACCGGCGCGCCGCGCGCGGCCCATTGCGCCGCGCGCTCCTCGATCTCCTTCAGCCCGTCGGCGCCGACGGCGCAGTGCAGCGTGCCGCTGCGCTCGAGTTCGCAAGCGATCCCATGTTTGTCGATCAATTCCATGACGAGCTTCGGCGCGTTGCCGAGCAACTCGAGCAGGCGTTCACCATGGACGGGGCCGAGCACGCCGGGCAGGTCGTTGGGCATCACCCACATGCCGGCATTGATCAGGCCGACATTGCGCCCCGCACCGCCGAAGCCGATCTCTTTCGCCTCCAGCAGCACCACCTTCGACCCAGCCTCGGCAAGATGCAGGCCGGAGGACAGACCTGTGTAGCCGCCGCCGACGATGACGACGTCGGTCGACACCGCGCCTTGGAGGGGTGAGGTCGCCGGCGGTTCGCCGGCGGTCTTTTCCCAGAGGCCGTGGGAGCGCGGATCATTCAGCATGGTACAGTCCGATCAGATGAAACCGGTGTACTCTAGCGCATAAGAACAGGTGTTGAAGCGGCGATTTCACGCAACGGTCCTCAGCTGCAGATCCGCGAGCCCGAGCGCCTTCATCGCGGCATCCAGCGATGCGGCCTGCCGTTCCGCGTAAAGCGCCAGCTCGTCCTGAACGGTCGCTCCGAGTGCGGTCTCGAAGGCGTCGCGGTTCGATCGTGTCGCATAATTCTGCTGCTGATCGGTGCCGAGATTCGACTGGAAGATGCCGGCCGCGCTGACGGGCAGGAAGTCTTCATAGACGATCGGCGCGAAAGCGAGATAGCCCTTGGCGAGGAGCGCTTCGGGATCGCGCGGCAAGGTCCCGGCGATCGCGGCGGCAATGCCCGCGGGCGTGGCGGAATAACGAAAGAAGGCGAGATCCTGGCTGCGCAGCTCATCCCAGCTGTCCGGCAGCGCCTTGAAGCGCTCAGCCAGTTCCTGATCATAGGCGCCGGCTTTGGCGCCGCCGGCGCCGACCTGCACTTCGCCGCGAACCGAGGCAAGCAGTCGGTCGTAGAGCGCCCGGCCCTTGGCCGTCAACGCCACGCCGCGCTGTTCGATCTCGCCGAAGCGGGCGGTATGCGTGCCCTGGACCGCACCCTCGTCACCCGAGAAGACGATCGCCTCCTCCAGCGCCTTGAAGCTCGTCTGCCGCAGCAGGATATCGCACTGCCGGCGCGGCGGCCCTTCGATGACTGCCTTCGGAGTGATGCCGCGTTCCGGCATGCGGGCCTGCACCGCATCGATATCGAGGGTGCGCGGCGTCAAGTGGTTGATGTGCGGGCCCTTGAAGCTGACGACGTCGGCGATCAGCCGATGCGCATCATGCAGGCGCTTGTAGGTTTCGGCGCTGACGGTGGCTTCGCCGTGCCAGCGGAAGGTTTCAAGCGCCTCGGCGACGAATTCGCTCGCTTCCGCCTCGGTCAGGCCGCCATTCTGCTCGTGACGCTCGATCAGCGCGACGGCGCGCGGCGTATAGATGCGTCGCTTGGCCAGAATGGCCTCGGCTTCGCCACGCAGGCCTTCGTCCTCGATCAGTTCCAGGCGCAGCAGCGAGGTGAAGACGCGGAAGGGATTGGTGTTGAGCGCCGCCTCGTCGATCGGCCGGAAGCAAGTGGAGTGAACCGGCACGCCGGCCACCGAAAGATCGTAATAACCGACCGCCTGCATGCCCATGACGGCAAATAGCCGGCGGATAGTGAAAAGCTCTTCCGGCGTTCCGAGCCGGATAGCGCCGTGGCGCTCGATATCGATGCGCTCCAATTCGCCGGCGCAGGCGAGGCGTTCGCGCAGAGCGGAATCCTTTTCGAGGCAGGCGGCATTCACATCCGCCACCAGTTCGATCAGGGTGCCGTATTGCGGCACCTCCGTCCGGTACATCTGCGACATCGCCTCAGTGAAAAGCGAACGGATATGGTCTGTGGAAACGAAGGCTTGCGGCATCTTGGAAAACTCCGGCTCATTCCGTTTTTGCAGGATGAAGCTCTTTACAATCGCGGGAATCCCGAAAATATCGACATTTCGGAAATAGCTCATTCTGAAACGGAATGATCATGCTCGCTTCAAGACGTTTTCTGCCATCGATTTCACATCTCGCCGCCTTCGAGGCGGTCGCCCGCACAGGCAGCGTGACGGCGGCGGCGCGCGAACTCGATCTGACGCAGAGCGCCGTCAGCCGTCAGGTCAGCGCACTGGAGGAGCAGCTCGGCGTCGAGCTTTTCCTGCGCGAACGCAAAACCATGCGGCTGACGCTGGCCGGCGACGGTTATGCCCGCGAGATACGCGAGGCGCTGCGACGCATCTCGAGCGCCTCGCTGAACCTGCGCGCCAATCCGCATGGCGGCACGCTCAATCTCGCCATCCTGCCGACCTTCGGCACGCGCTGGCTGGCGCCGCGCCTGGGGCGCTTTCTCGGCGCAAATCCCGGCGTGACCATCAATCTGGCGACCCGGCTTTCGCCCTTCGACTTCCGCCTCGATTCGATCGACGCCGCGATCCACTTCGGTCACCCGCACTGGCCCGGCGCAGAACTGACCTTGCTCATGTCGGAGCGCACGGTGCCGGCCTGCAGTCCCGATTTTCTGAAACAGCACAGGATTTCGCGGCCAGAGGATCTGCTTGCCGTTCCGCTTCTGCATCTGACGACGCGCCCCGATGCCTGGGAACAATGGTTCGCCGGCAATGATGTTTCCTTCGAAAGCGTGCACGGCATGCTCTTCGACCAGTTCGCCACCGCAGCGCAAGCGGCGATCGCCGGCCTCGGTGTCGCCCTGTTGCCGACATTCCTGATGCAGGAAGAACTCAGGCGCGGCGATCTCGTCGCCGCCGTCGACCGGGAGATGGAGAGCCGAGAGCGCTATTATCTCGCCTGTCCCAGCGAGCGCGCCGATTATGCGCCGCTTGCCGCCTTTCGCGACTGGATCGTCGCGGAAGCGGCGGCCGAAGGGACCGTGTGAGGAACGGCTTGCATCGGCATGGCGCTTTCGACCATTATGCGGCCAAACAACTTTGCAGGAAATTTCCATGAAGCCGATCTTCGTCCAGCTCCAGTGCGCCCCCGGCAAGACCTATGACGTCGCCGATGCCATCTACCAGACCGAGCTGGTCTCGGAGCTCTATTCCACAAGCGGCGATTACGACCTGCTGTTGAAGGTCTATATCGAGGAAGGTCAGGATATCGGCAAGTTCATCAACGACAATATCGCCAATATTCCAGGCATCGTCCGGTCGCTGACGACCCTCACCTTCAAAGCCTTCTGAATTCTCGTCAGACACGGTTAACCCTTTTCGCGAAGAATCGCTTCCCCGGGACGTCGCTGAAACCACGCCTTAACGCCTGAGATATCAGGTCGTTGCTATAAATCCGCGCCAACACGCGTTTGGCATGCGCAGCGATAGGTGGAAAATGGCGATCGTCGAGGCAGATAGGGGGCGTGAGAATCCGCAGCCGCAAACGGCGCCGCTGATCGTCCATGTCGTGCGCCAGTTCCTGCCCAATCGCGGCGGCCTGGAAGACGTCGTCGCCAATCTCAGCCGCCAGACCCTCCGGCGTGGCTATCGTGTCCGCGTCGTCACGCTGAACTCGCTGTTCACCGCGCCTGAAGATAAGCTGCCGGCTTGCGAGAATATCGACGGCATCGAGGTGGTGCGCATCCCGTGGTCGGGCAGCAGCCGTTATCCGCTGGCGCCGCAGGTTTTTCGTCATCTCGGCGACGCCGATCTCGTGCACGTCCATGCCATCGACTTCTTCTTCGATGCGCTCGCCTGGGGCCGGATGCTGCACGGGAAACCGATAATCGTCACCACCCATGGCGGGTTCTTCCACACCCGCAAATACGCGGCGATCAAGAAGATATGGTTCCGCACGCTGACCCGCGCCTCCGCGAGAGCCTATCGCCGCGTCGTCTGCTGCAGCGCCTCCGATCTCCGACAGTTTTCCGAAATCGTGCCGAACAGCGTGCTGATCGAGAACGGCGCCGATATCGGCAAGTTCGCCGACGCCGCCTCACGCCGGGCAAGGCGCCGCATCGTCACCATCGGCCGATATTCGGTGAACAAGCGGCTGGACCATCTGCTCGACGCGATGGCCGTTCTGAAGAGCCGCGATCCGGAATGGCATCTCGACGTCGTCGGGGCCGAATCCGACCTGAACCGGGTGGATATCGAAGGCGAAATCGAAAGCCGGGACCTGACCGGCCGCGTCACCCTGCATGTGTCGCCAGACAACGATACCATCCGCCGGATCATCGCTGCGGCTTCGCTCTTCGCCTCCGCTTCGGAATATGAAGGTTTCGGCCTGGTCGCGCTGGAGGCGATGAGTGCCGGCCTGCTGCCGGTGCTGAACGCCAACGACGCCTTTCAAACACTCGCCGAGCGGCATCCCGTCATCATGCTTGCCGATTTCACCATTCCGGAGACTGCCGCGACGACGATGGAATCGGCTTATGCCGACCTTGCGTGCCGACCGCACGCCCTTCGCTCGGAGCTCCTCGAGACTGCGCGTGGCTATTCCTGGGATATCGTCGCCGGGCGTTACATCGATCTCTACAGATCGCTTGATATCGCCGCCTCGGAAAGCCTCTAACTAAGATCCGCTTACGCTCTTGCGAGACGAATGATCTCGTCGAGAACGAATTTGCGCGATTGCGGCGGCGTCAGATTGTGGTCGGCATCCGGCAGCATCAGCAGCCGCACGTTGGGATAGCGGGAGAGCCTGGCGCCGCGCGGGCCGAAATGGAAATAGACATGATCGAGGCCGACGTCGCCTTCGCTGTAGATCAGCGTCAGCGGCACCTTGCGCCTTCCGAACAGCGCGAAGGACTGCCGGACCTCGCGGGCGATGTGGCGCCGGTCAGGAAGCAGTTCGAGCAGCGGCGCGACGAAGGGCGACACTCGCCGGCCGCCGGCGATGACGATATTGCGCAGCGCCGACACCACGTCCACCTGACCGCGCAGCAGTCGCTTCAACGTGTCGAGCCGCGCCAGGCGCTGGCCGTAATCGTCGAGGCTGCGGGGAACGGAGACGACATGCTCGCGGCGCACGGGCACCTTCGGATCCCAGTAATAGACGAAGGGATTGATCGAGACGACCGCCTTCAGCCGCTCGTCGGCGACGCCGGCGCGGAAGGCGACATAGCCGCCGCTGCAGCGGCCAGCGACCATGACGGGGCCGGCAACGACGCGTTCGAGCAGATCGAGCGCGGCGATCGCATCATCGGTCTGCGTCATCGAATATAGCACCTGCTCCGGCGCATCCGGCCGCGGCGGACTGTCGCCGACATTGGCTGAATCGAATCGCAGCGAAACGACACCGTGCCGCGCGAGTTCGCGCGCCATGTCCACCGTCGTCCGCCCCCAGCCGGCATGGCGGTCATAAGCGGTTGACAGGAAGAGCACGGCGTTGCCCTTGATCTCGCCGAGCGGCCGGCTGACGACGCCGACCAGGTGATCGTGACTTCCGAAACGCACCGGCGTCTCCACGAAACCTTCGCCGGCAAGCGGGGTGGTTTCGATCGCTGCCGGCGAATGAGCTACGGATGTCTCCGCGGTCGCCGTCTTCAGCCAAGCCGTCAAAAGCTCGACCACAGCCAAGGGTGTCTTGGCGAAGAGCGGATTGGTGACGAGCTCGTCATAGCCGTCGAACACTTTCTGGTCGACATTGGCGCCAAGCGCCTGCAGCGCATCGGCAAAGCCGGTATCCTCGGCCCTGACGGGGCGTTCGAGGATCAGGTAGCGCGACGCCGCCAGGCCCTGCGGCGCGGCGATGTTGAGCTTGCCGAGCTCGGCGGCGATCTCTTCCGGCATGACAAGCCCGGCGATCTGCACCTTTGCGGCCTGCACATGCTCATGGCCGAGGCCGAGATCGGCGTCGATGATCTTCGACCACATGTTGAGCTCACGCAAATAGGCGCGGCCGCTCAGCACCGGCGCCAGCATGACGAGGCTGTCGACGCCCTCGATCGAGGAGCCGATCCGCTGGGCAAGGGTCGCGCCGAGACCTTGGCCGATCAGGATGATGCGGTCGCAGCCGGTAAGCGATTTCAGCGTGGCGGCCGCCGCGCGGATCGAGTTTTCCCAGGTTTCCAGCCTTGCCGGCAGCGCACCGAAATCGAGCGCATCGCCGGTGCCGCGATAATCGAAACGCAGACTGGGCACGCCTATATCGGAGAAATGTTCGGCCGCAACGCGGAAGAACTTGCGGCTGCACATTTCCTCGAAGCCCCAGGGGCTGACGAAGAGCACCGCAGCCGAGCGTTTCCCGGCTTCAGGGTTTTCCGGCATGAACAGCCCAATCGTGCTATCGAAGACGACGGGCAGGGCGGCGCTGCGTCCGGCACCTTCGGCCGGTTCGAGCGACAGTTCGCCGGGCGCGACTTTGGCGCGGTCGGGATCGCCGGGGCGCCCCGGTGCAATGAAGTCGATTAGGCGGCTGACCGGCCGCCGCAGTGCCGACGGCATTTTTTCGACAATGGAACGCATGACCTCGACATCCTCGACGGGCACGGCGCGCAGCACTCGGAGTGCGGCGAAATGCGCAAGCGTGCCGGCGATTATCGCGAAGATAAGACCGATCGGGCCATGGACGAATTCCAGCACTGAAATCGCCGCGCAGGCGCACAAGACGGAGGCGAGCGTCACCTTCGTCAGGCTTGCGTAGAGACCCGAAAGCTGGGACCCGAATCCTGTCTGTCTGATCATCATCACCGACATCGCAACGAACACGAGAATGCGTACGATTGCGGCCCCCTCGGCGGCAAGCCTAGGTATGATCAGTAAACAACCCGCTACCATGAGGAGGCCACCTATCACACTGATGTTGAGGCGGGAGCGGGCCTTGTCCATCGACAGCAGATAGAGGCTGAGGATCTGCATGAATGTGTAGGCGGGAGCGACGAGCGCGAGCAGCGCGACCACCGTGCCGCTGCGGCGGAAGGCTTCCCCGAACACGACGAGCACCAGTTCGCTGGAGATCGCGGCCAGCCCGAGGCTCATCGGCAGCACGATATAGGCCATGCTGCGGGTGACGGCGGCGAAGACCTCGACCGGCAAGGTCGAATCGTCGCTGCTGTGCCGCCGTTCGGAATAATAGGGCAGCAGGCTGCCGGTCATCTGGATCGGCAGCTGCAGCGCGATATTGGCGATCGACAGGCCGACCGCATAATAGCCGACCATTTCCACCGACCAGAACTGCTGCAGGAAGAGCAGTTCGAGACGGTTGAGAAAGATGGAATCGATGATGAACTGGATCGAGAGGATGATGGAGGAGGAGGCGAGGTACTTGAGTGAAACTCCGCACCAGTCGCGCCGCGCCAGAAGGATCGGCAGTGTGGCGAAAAACAGCACGAGCTGGCCGAGCGCATAACCGACGAGAACGCCCTCGACGCCATAGAGAACGGCGCCGGTGGCGACCCCAGCGAGCTGGATTATCGAGACGCCGACGGTCAGCTTGAAGAAGCTGCCGAGCTTCTTTTCGCCGATCAGGTAGAATTTGACGAAAGATCCGATCGCCTGGACGAAGAACAGCGCGCCGGTGACGAGCGCGACGGAAGGCGCGGTTTTCGCCCAGTGCATCTCCTCGGAGGTCAGGAAGAACAGGGCGTAGAGCGCCAGCAGCAGCACCGTCGAAAACATCATGAAGCTGACGAGGATGGCGGCAAAGCCTCTCCGGCGTCCCGCGTCATAGCCCTCCGCCGAAAGCTGCGGCAGGGTCTTCAGCAGCGTGATGCTGGAGCCGAGCTCGGCGATAGAGGCGCCCGTCATCACCAGCCACAGCGAGAAGGCGACGATGCCGTTGGCCTCCGGCCCGAGCAGGCGCGCGGTGATGATCGAGGAGACGAAGCCCGTCAGCAGCAGCAGCATGCCTGCCGCCGCATTCATCACCGAATTTGCGATAATACCCTTCGACATCTGTCCATCCGCGAGGATCAGCCTAAAGCGCACCGCGATCTTTCAGATTCGCTCCTCGCGCTTTAGGTTTTTGTTTTTACGCATGTCATTATCGCAAAACCGCTGCACACTTTTGCGCAACATGCTTTGCAGCCGCATACCCGTCATCACTAATGCGAAAACATTAAAATAAAGCGGAGTGGCGCCTCACCTTAGCTGGCCTGCATCGCCGCCAGCTTCTGGAGCGCCTTCTCATAACTGTTCTCCGCGAGGTAGCGCAGCAGGAACTCCCGAGCTTTCCCGGCCTTCTCTCGTGCACGCTCGGGCGCACGAAAGATATCGCCGAGATGCGCGGCCGCGATTTCAGGAGGGGGATCCGCCCAGACCGCACTTTCGAGCCCGGCAAATTCGGGATGGGTATCGACGACGGGGACGAGGGGAGCGTCGACCAGCCAGGTATTGTCGGGATCGCAGAAATCTTCCGTGCCCGACCAGGCGGTGGAAACGACAGGCGTATCCTGCATGATCGCCTCGGCAACCGTCAGCCCGAAACCTTCAGAGCGATGCAGCGAAAGATAGGCATCGGAAGAGCGGATGAGGCCGTTGATATCAGTGTTCGAGAGCTTGTCGCTTATGATCCGGATACGGCTATTGCCGGCGACCGAAGCAATCAGTTCGCGCAAGCTCTGATCCTTGCCAATATCGCCGCTCGCCTTCATCAGCAGAAAGGCGCTCGGGCATTCGGCGCTGAACAGTCTGAAGGCTTCTATCACCGCCTGGGGGTTCTTCCGGTTGATCGAAGAGCCGGCGCTGAAAATGAAGCTGACGAGAAAGGCCTCCTTGTCGATGCCGAATTTCTCACGCATGCCTTCGCTCGCCGGCTTTTCGGTGACGGGATGCGGTACCACGATGACAGGCGCTGCCGTCAGTGGTGCGATCGCCCGCCTGGTGAATTCCGATGGCACGAAGAGGGCATTCATGTAACGCAACCCATTGCGCCACTCTGCCGGCACGACTTCAAGCTCCCAGGCGAAATAGCCGATGTTGAAGGCGCGGGTGAAATTGGCGACACCCATCTTCAGAATGGCGCGCGGGAGCATCGGCGGGTTGAGATGCCAGATACGGCTTCCCGGCGGTTCGGCGGGAAGGTGCGACGACACCCAGCCGGCAAAGGATTTTTCATCCGGATGCGTGCTGACATCTGAGAGCGAGATTGCCCTTCCCGCTTGGGAAAGCGCCCCTGCACAGAGCCTCGCCGATTCACCGACACCGACCGGCATCGAGAGATAGCCGACGATTTCGACCGGCTTGCGCGGGTTGAAGGCGAGACGCGACCGCGGGATCAGCCGTTGCAGGACATGGGCGCGTAGATAGCGGTATGCCGTTCTCAAATCACGATCTTTCCAGTGAGTTTGCATTGTTCCCTGCGAGCCTCAGCCCGCGAGCCCGATGCGACGCGAAGTGCCAAGATTTCTGATTTCGCCCGTCGGCGGAACATCGCTCTCAGTGCCCGGCAGCGCGGAGAGCTTCAAGCGCCGCACCGGGCCGGGAGCAAGGTGGAACCAGTCGTCGTCGGCCCTGTAGCCCTCGACGTCGATATGCACCGATTGCGCCAGCCGGTCGGTCCTGAGATCGATGACCCAGCTGTCGCCGTCTCTGCCGAGTGACGCCTCGATGTTGGCGTCGTGCAGTGCCTTTCCGCGTCCGCAGGGGAAATGGAAGTTTTCCGCGAGAACGGCCCCATCGGCGAGGGAGCGCAGGCGCGCCACA
The DNA here is from genome assembly GCF_051124255.1 of Rhizobium sp. YTUHZ045. Taxonomy (NCBI): domain Bacteria; kingdom Pseudomonadati; phylum Pseudomonadota; class Alphaproteobacteria; order Hyphomicrobiales; family Rhizobiaceae; genus Rhizobium; species Rhizobium sp. YTUHZ045. The sequence goes on along the minus strand of NZ_CP101432.1, from coordinate 4,039,148 downwards.
CTTGCATCATGGGCCGGCGGGCCGAAACGGAAGGCATAGGTCGTATCGAAGAAGGCGCCGAACAGCGCGGTCGAGGCAAAGCGTTCCACGCTTCTTGCCGCCAGCTTGAAAGCCAAGTTGCCACTGACGATCTGCTGTTTCCCATCGCGCAGGCACACGACCTCGAGTTCCAGATCGAGATCGGTGTCCGTCTCGTTGATGGCATGCACGTCGAGACCGTTGGTTCCCTCGTCGGTGAAGACTGCCTGAACAGGCCGGAAGGCACGGCGCATCGCATACCAGACAGGTTTCGGTTCGCCGGTGGAATCGATCACGCCCCAGCCGGGGCCGGGCAGCAGATCCTGCAGCGTCCAGACGAGTGCTCCGTTGCAGCCGGAGCCCTTGCGCCGCCATTCGGCGAAGGTCTCTTCGATCACCTCGCCGGTCACGGCGCGGGAAAGATCGAGATAGCGTTCCTGATCTTCGCGGCGCAGCCGGGCCGGGTCGAAATCGTAAAGAAGCTTCAAATAATAGTCGCGAACATCCTCGAAATCCCAGGATGCGCTGCGATCGCGGGGCACCCGCGCCTTCCACAGCGGGCTGTGGACGGCGGGCACATCGAGATGGCGCTGAAGCGTCCTTTGCTGCGGCACATGCGCAAAGGCGAGGCTTTCGGAGGCAAAGCGCACATCGGCTCGGCGGGCATCGGCAATCGGCCGCATATAGGCGCCGACCCCGTAATAATGCGCAATGCCGGAATTGGACGAAAAGGGCATCGCTCCGCCATAGGGCGAATTCGCCACATAGGGCACGTCGGGACGCATGCGCGCGGCGATGGCCGGGATGATTTCGTCGGTCACCGGTCCACTCCAAAATTCCCTGGGCAGGCCGAGCATCGCCGCCTGCTGATGGATCTCGCTGCCGCCGCAGAGAACGGCAAGGGAAGGCGACGCCTGGACGCCGTACAGGAACTCTTCGACCTCGGCATGCACATGGCCGAGAAAAGCCTTGTCGTTGCGCGGATAGTCGAAATTGGCGAACATGAAATCCTGCCACACGAGCAGGCCGAGCTCGTCGCAGAGCGCAAAGAAATCAGGCGTCTCGTAAGCCATGGTGCCGCCGATGCGGATCATGTTCATGCCGGCTTGCCAGGCAAGCCGCAGGAATGGTTCATAATCCGCCCTCCCGCCCGGCAGCCGCGCAATATCGGCGGTCGTCCAGACCGCACCGCGGCAGAACACGCGCTCGCCGTTGACGAGGAGCGCGAAGTCTTCGCCATCCGCACCGCGGTCGACGTCGATGCGCCGGAAGCCGGTGCTGCCGAGCGAATATTCCTCGCCGTCGGAAACCAGCGTCAGATCATAGAGGCGCGGAGTGCCATGTGTATGCGGCCACCAGGGTTCGATGTCGGACAGCTTGAGGATAGCCGAGTAATGATTTTCACCGATCTTCTCGAAAGGCTGTTCCATGCCGCCACAGCGCAGCAGCATTGCCGGATCTTCGGCATTGTTATGCAGAGAAACGCTCAGCCGGCCGGCGCCGCTCTCCTCCAGGACCGAGCGGATGCAGACATTGTCGATCGATATGGAATCGCGTTGCACCAATGAAATCGCCCGCCATGGCCCGACGGCATGAATATCGGGGCACCAGCCCGGCATATGGCCGAGCAGAGTAGTGCGGAAATTCTTCAGGCCCGCCGGCGTGATCATCTGCGGCCGCCAGCGCGCCCGCGAACCGGGCTCGGACAACCGGGGGCCGAGCGCCCGGAAGCAGAGCGCCAGCTCGTCGCCGCCCGAAAGCGTCACCGGGAGCTCATGCGCCGTGAACATGCTTTCGGAAAAGAGGATTTCCTGACCGTTGAGGAAGACATTGCAGATCGTGGCCAGCCCGCCGAAACGCAGGATGGCTTCGCCGGGCTCGGCATCGAAAAGCCGGCAGAGATACCAGGCGTCTTTCGTATTCAACGGTTCGGGATTTTCGCGATCGAAGAGCCCGGCTTTTTCAAGCGCTGCCGCAACCGTGCCGGGAACGGGCGCAGGGATGAACTGCGCGGAAAGAGGAATATCGTGTGGTACGGCGCAGGCACCCGGCTCCGTCAGGATCAGATTCCAGCCTTCGGAAAGCACGCTTTCCCGGGCTCCGATGCTTGCCAAACGCCCCCGCATTGTCTGATCTCCGGCCTCAGATTCGCTCCGCAAGCGATGCCATCATGGAATCCCATGCATCGGCGGCGGGATCAAGTGCCGCCTGCAGCGGCTCGAACTTCCTGCGGGCGACAGCGCGGGCAAGCTGGAACTGCACGGATTTCGCCGCGTCGGAAATGCGCCGGGCATCCTCGGCGGCGGCCGTAAATTCGGGAGAGAGCCAGACCAGGTGATCAGCCGACAGCTCGAAATTGGCGCCCACCTGACGGAGTGTGTTGAAGGCATATTTGTGGAAGAAGCCGAACGGCCGTTCCGCCACCGCTTCCACCTGCTGAGGGAAGACGCGGGCGAAGGCGCGGATCGGGTTTTGGCGGGGGCGCCTTGCGAAGTGAAAACCGGCAAGCCGCCGCGCGGTCGCGCGAAGATGCGCTTCATCGGCGGGCTTTTCCGGAAACCGTGCAAATTCCGTATAGGGCAGGAAGGGTGGGTCGTTCTCCGTCAGATGCTGCTGGAACAGCCCATCGAAATCCTCGCCTTCGAGGCGGAAATAGCCGGCATTGTGGAAATACTCAACGCGCTTTGCCGCAACATCAAGCCGGTTGACCGCAACCGTCGTCTTGCCATGCTCCTGCCGGTAGGCGGTGCCGCGCGTATCCGGCATATAGAAGGAATCCATCTCGATCAGGCACAGACGACCGCGCGCGATCTGGACTTCGACATGCCGTTCGACACGGTCGTAGATCGCAAGCTCGGTCGCGCGGATGCCGTAGAGCGCTTCGAGATCTTCGAGCGGCACCTTGAAGAAGGTGAACTGGTCGCCCTCGAAATCCTGCGCCAGGGTGAAACCCAGCATCGCCTCAGGTGCAACGCCCGCCGTCGCCAGCACCTCGATCCAGAGATCGACATAGCAGTTGGTTTCCGGCCAGGCACGTTCGCCGGAATGCAGCGCGTGCTGCCGGTAGCTTTCCGGTCTGATCCCCGGGAAAACCGATGCCATCGAGTTCATCAGCCCCATAGCGCTTTCCGCACGCTGGCCGGCCATTCCTTCACGTCGAGCCCGTGATGATGGAAGAGGGCGAGCGCGATACGCTCCAGGCCGAAGCCGACGCAGGCGGTGTGCGCGACGCTGCCGTCTTCCAGATTGAGACCCCACTTCAGGCCGAAGGAATCCTGGTGATAGTTGAAGCTCATGCAGGCCGTCGGCTTGGCAACTGAGGTAATCGGGATAAGCAGCTCGAACTTCAGGTTCTGGTCACGCTGGTTGTTGACCATCATCTTGCCGGCACGGCCGAAGAACGGGTCGTTGGCGACGTCGATGGTCACATCGAGGCCGAGTTGCTTCATCATCTCGACACCGCGATCCATCCATTTCTGACGGAAATCGGTGACGTGCTGCTCCGTTCCCATGCAGACATATTCGCGCATGCGGAACAGCTGTTGGCGGGCCGGATCCTTGGACGGCTCGTGACGGAAACAATAGGATTGCAGATCGAACAGGCCGCCCGTCTTCGGCAGGTTGCCGCGCTTGGCGACCGTTGGATAAAGCGGGTAGCAGGCGGCCGGCGTCAGCACGATATCGGTCGCCTGTTGGCCCGCGGTCCAGTCCTCACCGACTTCCATGCACTGCAGCAGGCTCATATGATCGAGCTCGCTGCCGCAGAAACTGTGTACCGTGCCGGCAAGCTGCGGGAAGCTTTTCATGTAACCGCTCTTTTCGAAGAGCGCGCGGTTCATGCCGGGCGGGAAACGCATCGCCTCAGCGCCGTCGGCGCCGCCGAAAGCATCGATCAGCCGTTCGAAAGCGGTGATGACATCTTCGAACTGGCCGCTGCGGCCATAGAGACCATCAACGCCGGTATCGATCAGCAGGCCGGACTCGAAGAGCCGGTCCAGGAACGAGGTCTGCATATCCATGACTTTACCCCAGTAGGCTAGTGTCCTGCTTGTGGACGAGAAGCATGCTCGACGTGTTGCCGAGAATGCGATCGTTCGAGATCATGAGCTGTGCGGAATGGGCGTCGCGCAGATGCCGACCGAGGCTGAAGGGCGTGCCATTCTTGTAGCCCATGATGCCGCAGATCAGCATGGCATGGTTGACAATCTCCAGGATCGTCTCGGACGAGGCGATCTTGACGTTGTTCATCGCCACCGCAAAGCCCATCGAGGACAGCCGGTCCGGATCTGACTTGGCGTCTTCATAAGCCTTCAATCCGGCAACCACGTTGGATTTCACCATCTGCAGCAGGTTCGAGACTTCGGCGAGGCGCAGGGCGCCGGGCGGCTGTGCATCGGGGGCCTTGCGGGCAGCGGCGCGCACAAAGGCCTGGGCGCGGGCAACAGCATCGACCGCGATGCCGTACCAGACGCCGCTCCAGAGCAGATGCGAGGAAGCGAGCATGGATTGCGCCGCAATCTCGGCGAATGGCTTCGGCAGGATCTGCCGCGCTGGCGCTTGGCCTTTGAAGAGGAAGCCGTCGGAGCAGGTGCCACGCATGCCGAGCGTATTCCAGACATGCGTTTTCTCGAGCGTGTACTGGTCCTTGAGGAAGGCCGTCAGCACTTGATCGGAGGATGCCGCCTGCGCGTGGGCGCGCGAAGTGATGAGAATGGCGTCGGCATGCGAGCCATAGGAAATGACGGTCGCATCCTTTTCGAGACGGCAGAGATCGCCATCGATCTCGATCGCGCAAATGCTGTTGCGCAGGTTGCCGCCGATGCCGCCTTCGGTGGTGGCCGACGCGATCAGCAGTTGTTCTGCTGCGATGCCGCGCATGAAGCCGCAATGCCATTCGCTGTCGGCGCCGTGTTCAACGAGGCTGGACAGCTTGATATGGTGCATGGCGAAGACCATGGCGCTTGCGGCACAGGCTTGGCCGAGCATCGAGCACAACTCGGCGATTTGGGTGATCGAGGCCGATTCACCGCCGAGCTGGCGCGGCACCTGAATGCCGAGCAGCCTCTCGGCCTTCATCGCATCCACGGCTTCCCTGGGGAAGCGGCCTTCGATGTCGACGGCATCCGCATGTCTCGCCGCAACTTCGGCGACACGGGTGACCCTTGCGACAAGACCGTCCTCTATGATCTTGACGGGGAAGTTCATCAGGCGACCTTCCGACCATCCTGGATGATATCGACCGTCTTGGCGATGGCCGAGATGCTCGCGAAGGATTTGCGGTTCAGCAGATTGTCGGGAAATTCGATGTCGAACGCCTCTTCAATGCCGAGCATCAGCTGCACCGAGGCAAAGGACGTCAGACCTGCCGCATAAAGATCGGCGTCGTCGGCGATCTGGTCAACCGGCGTAGGAAGTTTGCCGAATTTGGCTACGAGGTCGCGGATTGTCTTATTCATCCCATCACTCCAAGGTTCTCATGATCCCGAACCGGCGTTCATCGCCTTGTCATGAGCGTCCTTTTAGTGCGGAAAACAGAACATTCCGCTAACAGGTTGGGTTAAAGATGATGGGTCCTCATAGTTAGGATTTTAACGATCCTTCCGGTGACGGCAGGAATATTCATTTTACATCAATGAGCTAAGATCATTTCAATGGAAATGCTCGACGCGGCTTCCGACGCGGCGAGTACAGAAATGATACGCAAAAGCGCGACCTCGGGTCAGTCAGCCGGCGGATAGGAATGCTCGCCGCCGCGGTAATCCGAGATGGAATAACACCCGTCGCCCGTCGTCCGAACAGTGCTTCCGCTGACAACGGCTTTACCATGGCCGCCCGGGATGTCGAGAATGTAAGTCGGCTGGCAGAGGCCGGAAATCCGTCCGCGCAGCGCCGCGACGATCCTCTGCCCCTCGTCGATCGTCAGTCTGAAATGGCTGGTGCCGGGCGCCAGATCGGGATGATGGAGGTAGTAAGGTTTGACGCGGATTTCGACGAAAGCCTTCATCAGTTCGGCAAGAATCGCAGGGTCGTCGTTGATACCCTTGAGCAGCACCGATTGGCTGACCATCGCGATGCCGGCATCGACCAAGCGCGCGCAGGCCGCCCGCGCTTCCATCGTCAACTCTCTGACATGGTTGGCGTGCAGCGCCACATAGATCGTCTTGCCACTTGCCTTCAGCGCGGCAATGAGCGCCGCATCGATTTTCTCCGGATCGACGACGGGGACGCGCGTATGGAAACGCACGATCTTCACATGGGCAATATCAGCGAGCGCCTCCATGATCTCGCGGAGTCGCCGCGGTGAAAGCACCAGCGGGTCGCCGCCGGTCAGGATGACCTCCCAGATCTCCTGATGACTCCCGATGTAATCGAAGGCTGCCTCCATCGCCGCCGCATCGAGCGTGCCGAGACCCTGCGGCCCGACCATTTCGCGGCGGAAGCAGAAACGGCAATAGACCGGGCAGACATGCACGGCCTTCAGCAGCACCCGGTCCGGGTAACGGTGCACAATGCCCTCGACCGGGCTGTGGGCGTGATCGCCGATCGGATCGGCACGTTCTTCGGGCGCGACAATGAGTTCGGCCGCATCGGGCACGAATTGCCGGCCGATCGGGTCGCTGGGATCGGAGTGATCGATCAGCCTGGTGACGGCAGGCGTCAGCGCGATGGCGTAACGCGCGGCGACCGCCTCGAGCGCTGCGCGGTCGGCAGGCGCGGCAAGCCCCGCCTTCACGAGATCGTCGACGCTCTTGATCTGTTTGACGGCATTCATCTTCCGTACTCCGCAACCGGCGCCCACAGCACCTGGTCGATCCGCGACGCCCCCGTGGCCAGCATCACCAGCCGGTCGAAGCCGAGCGCGATGCCGCTTGCCTCGGGCATCAGCGACAGCGCGGCAAGAAAATCCTCATCGATCGGATAAGTCTCACCATAGATCCGCGCCTTCTCGGCCATTTCGATCTCGAAGCGCCGCCGTTGTTCGCCGGCGTTGGTGAGTTCGCCGAAACCATTGGCAAGCTCGACGCCGCAGGCGTAGAGCTCGAAGCGTTCGGCAACCCGGGGGTCGCGCGCCGAGGGACGCGCAAGTGCGGCCTCCGAGACCGGGTATTCGTCGAGAATGGTGATACGGCCGAAGCCAAGATGCGGCTCGATCTTTTCGACCAGCACCCGGCTGAACAGATCAGCCCAGCCATCGTCATCGGCGACGCGCATGCCGACGCGCCTGAGTTCGGCCGCCAGATGCTCGCGATCGGTCGAACCGTCGGCGGCAACGGAGGCAAGAAGATCGATGCCGGCATGCCGATCGAAGGCTTCTGCGACGCTGATCCGCTCCGGCCCGGCGAAGGGATCGCTTTCGCTGCCGCGATAGGAAAGCTTGTCCGTCTTCACCGTTTCGGCCGCGAGCGCCAGAATCCGCACGCTATCCATCATCAGGCTCTCATAGCTTTCACCGGCCCGATACCATTCGAGCATGGTGAATTCTGGATGGTGCAACGGCCCGCGCTCGCGATTGCGATAGACATGGGCAAAACACGAGATGCGCTGTTCGCCCGCAGCAAGCAGCTTCTTGCAGGCGAATTCCGGGGAGGTGTGCAGATAGAACGGCGCCGCCTGACCGTCCGTCGTTATCGCTTGCGTCGCGAAGGCATGCAGATGCGCTTCGTTGCCGGGGGAGACCTGCAGCACCGCCGTGTCGACCTCGATGAAATCCTCGCGCGCGAAAAACCCGCGAAGCGCAGCCTGAATCGCATTGCGCCCGATCAGGAACGGGCGGCGGTCGGCATGCACGGACGGGGTCCACCAGGGAGACGCTTTGGCCGAAAAGTTCATTCCAAGTTTTCTTCGCCGGAGAAGCCGGTATGGGGGTGGCTATTTCCCGGATTTTAGGTTAGTTGCGCCCCCAAAGAAAAACATTTGCGTCTTGGGGCGTCTCGACAGTCCTCTACGACGCCGAAAGCCGAGTTACAAGGAAGTCTTATGGTCAAGGTCATCGCCTCTTCGGTCCGCAAGGGCAACGTTCTCGACGTGGACGGCAAGCTCTACGTCGTTCTCACCGCCCAGAACTTTCATCCGGGCAAGGGCACGCCGGTCACCCAGGTCGACATGCGCCGCATCGTCGACGGCGTGAAGGTCTCCGAACGCTGGCGCACCACCGAACAGGTCGAGCGCGCATTCGTCGAAGACGTCAACTTCCAGTACCTTTATGAAGACGGCGAAGGCTTCCACTTCATGAACCCGGCGACCTACGACCAGGTGGTCGTCAGCGCGGAAACCATGGGCGACCAGAAGGCCTATCTCCAGGAAGGCATGACCTGCATCCTGTCCATCCACGAAGGCATTCCGCTGGCGCTCGAACTGCCCCGCCACGTCACGCTTGAGATCGTCGAGACGGAACCGGTTGTCAAGGGCCAGACGGCATCCTCTTCCTACAAGCCGGCCATGCTCTCCAACGGCATCCGCACCTCGGTTCCGCCGCATATCGATGCCGGCACCCGCGTCGTCATCGCGACGGAAGACAATTCATACGTCGAACGCGCCAAGGATTGATTACTGATTTGATCGCGTGAAAAGGCCGGCTTCGACCGGCCTTTTTGCGTCCACTTGTCACAGATGCGGGTTGCGCGGCCGGTATTTCTTGACGAGCTTCTGGTTGATCTCGGCTGCACCCGGCATGTTGGCGCTGAGATAAACCGGAGCATCGCCGCATTTCGAAAGCTCCGAGGCAACTTCGGCAAAGATCGCATTGATGATGGTCACCCCGACCGCCGTCGAGACCGGTCCGACCCGAAGTCCTGTTCCTTCGAGATCGACAATGGCGTCACCCGGCGGCAATCCGTTGTCGAGCACCACGTCGGCGACGTCGGCGAGCCGACGGCGACCATTGGCGATCGCCGAGGAATAGGCGATCGACGTGATGGCGATGACCTTTGCGCCGATGTCGCGCGCATAGTCGGCCGCCTCGATCGGCGCGGCGTTCACACCCGAATTGGAGGCGATGATGATAACGTCGCCCGGCTGCATGCCGTAACGCTCCAGCATCGGCCGGACCAGCCCCTGTGTGCGCTCATAGACCGAACTGATGACGGCGCCCTCATGCAGCATGGCGGAGCCGACGAGCACCGGAACGGTGAAGGCGAGCCCGCCGGCGCGGTAGTGCACCTCTTCCGCCAGCATGTGCGAATGGCCGGTGCCGAACACATAGACGCGCTTGTCGTCGCGGGCGGCATCGAGGATGACCGCCGCGGCCTGCGCCATCGGTTCGGCGAGCGCCTGCCTCAACGTCTCCAGCCGGCCGATCAGGTTGGAGAAATAGGCATCGGTAATGTCGGTCATCCCGCTTCTCCTTGCGTTCAGGCTGCCTCGCCGGCAAGCCAGGTGGCGGTCACGGTAAGCGCATCTGTCAGATGTACGAGATCGGCGCGCGCGCCCGGCGAGAGATGGCCACGATCGGCAAGCCTCAGGAAACGCGCGGGATAGAGGGTCGCCATACGCAAGGCCTCGGCGAGCGTCAGGTCGAGATAGGTGACGCCGTAGCGGATCGCCGAGATCATATCGACGTCGGAGCCGGCGAGCGTCCCGTCGGAAAGCACGAGCTTCGAGCAGAAGCCGCCCCTTTCGCGCCGAACGGTGCGTCCGTTCAGCGTGAACGAGTCCTGTTGCGAGCCGACAAGCGACATCGCGTCGGTGACGAAGAACAGCTTGCCTTCGCCGCGCTTGGCGCGCAGCGCCGTGCGCAGGGCCTTCGGATCGACGTGATGGCCGTCGGCAATGATGCCGCACCAGGATGCGGGATGATCGATGGCCGCGCCGACCAGCCCCGGAGCACGGTGGCCCATCTGGCTCATCGCGTTGAAGAGATGCGTGACCCCGCGCGCTCCGGCATCGAACCGTTCCTCCGCCGCCTCGCTGGAACAATCGGAATGGCCGATGCTGACGGTGACGCCGGCTTCGGCAAGCTCGCGCACCTGGGCGACCGTCACCTGCTCGGCGGCGATGGTGACGAGCAGCGTGCCGATCGACTCACGTGCCCGGATGAAGGCCTTGATGTCGCTATCCTCCACCGGCCGCATCAGCTCGGCCAAATGAGCGCCCTTGCGGGCTGGCGCCAGATGCGGGCCTTCGAGATGCAGGCCGGCGACGCCGCGGTTTTCTTGCACAGCCTCCTTCGCCGCTTCGATAGCGGCACTGGTCGCCTCGGATGTGTCGGTGATCAAGGTCGGCAGCAGCGACGTCGTGCCGTAAGGCCGATGCCCGCTGGCGATGATATCCATCGACGCTGGGGAAGGCTCATCGTTCAACATTCGGCCGCTGCCGCCATTGACCTGCGCATCGATGAAGCCGGCCGACAGGATGCCGCCCGCAAGAGCGACCGTCTCGCCATCGGGCAGGTCGTTTACCGCGATGATCGCTTCGACGCGGCCGTCGGCAACAATGAGCGCCTTGTCGTCATGGAAGCGCTCGCCGTCAAAGATGCGGGCGCCGACGAAGATCTTGCGGACCATCAGATCGTCTCCGTCACCTTGAGTAGGTTCGCCGGCCGGTCGGGATCGAAGCCCTTGCGGCGCGTCACCGATTCGATCAGCCGGTAGTAGACGAGCAGCGACACCAGCGGATCGATCAGGCCATTGCCCGTCGTCGGCACGCGCAGATTGATGCCGGGAAGCGGCTGTGCCGAGAAACCGACGGTGGTGGCGCCGAGCTTCTGCAGCCGCTCCAGCGCCTGGCCGTTATTGGCAAAGGCCGCATCGTCAGGCGCGAAGGCGACGATCGGAAAGCCGGGCTGCACCAGGCGCATCGGACCGTGCATCAGTTCCGCTAGCGAAAAGGCCTCGGCATGCAGGCCGGAGGTTTCCTTCGCCTTCAGTGCCGCTTCTAGCGCGATCGCAAACGCCGGGCCGCGGCCGGCCGTATAGAGCGAGGTCGCATGGAACAGCACCTCCTCGACCGCCGCCGTTTCGATACCGGCGGTCGCCGAAAGCGCCTCCGGCAGTTTTTCAAGCGCTGCCTGCAGGCCGGACGCGCCGCCGATCGCGGCCGTCACGCCGGAAAGGGCGGCGACGGAGGCAATGAAGGATTTCGTCGCCGCCACGCTTTTTTCCGCGCCGGCGTTAAGACCGAGAACGATATCGGCCTGTTTGGCAAGCGGGCTGTCGGTGACGTTGACGACGGCGATCGTCGTCGCGCCGCCCTTCTTCGCCGCCTCCTGCAACGCCACGATATCAGGGCTGGCGCCCGACTGCGAAACAGTGAAGTGCACACCGCCCTTCAGATGGAGGGCAGCGCCGTAGACGGAAGCGATCGACGGGCCGACCGATGCGACCGGTACGCCGCAGGTGATCTCGAAGAGATATTTGAAGAAGGTGGCGGCGTGGTCCGAGGAGCCGCGCGCCGCCGTGGTCACCACGCTCGGGCGGGCGGACGAAAACAGCCGGGCGATTTCCGCAAAGACCGGTTTTTCCTTTTCGAGAAGCGTGGCCACCACCTCCGGCGACTGGCCGGCTTCCTGCAGCATCAGCGACTGGTTCTCACTCATGGTCATCTCCAATTCTCAATTCGGCAACGAAATCATAGGCATCGCCGCGGTAGTGCGAGCGGGTATATTCGACGACGCGCTGGTCTTCCAGGCGCGAGACACGTTCGATCAGAAGCGCCGGTGCGCCTGCCTTGACGTTCAGCATCGCGGCATAGGACGCATCGAGCGTGACGGCGGTCAGCCGCTGCAGCGCACGCACCGGTCGGTGGCCATTCGCCGCCAGCGCATCATAGAGCGATCCCTCGCCGCCGGCGTTCTCCCCCAGAAACTTGACCGGCACGACGGCGCGCTCGATCGCCAGCGGCAGGCCGTCGGCGAGGCGCAGACGGTCGAGTCTCAGAACCGGTTCGCCGGCGCCGAGGCCGAGCAGAAAGGATTCCTCCGGAGACGGCGTGTTGACCTCGCGTGACAAGATGCGCGCGGCCGGCAGACGCCCGCGCGAGCGCATGTCGGCGGAGAAGGAGGAAAGCCGCCAGAGCGACTGTTCCATGCGCTCCACCTTACCCGATACGAAAGTACCGCTTCCGTGGCGCGATTCCAGTGCGCCCGCCGCCATGAGGTCGCGATAGGCAGTGCGCACGGTGACGCGGCCAAGCTTGAGAGCCTCGGCAAGGTCGCGCTCGCCCGGCAGCGCCGTGCCGGCCTTCAGCAAGCCCTCCTGAATGAGGCTGGTCAGCGCCTGCGCCAGCCGCTTGTAGAGCGGCCCGGCCAACGCTTCGTCGCGCAGGCCGCGTCTATTGAGTTCAGCTACTAGACTGGTTCTATCCATGGGTAGACAATAGAACCTATATAGAACCAATCGGCAAGTCTGAATCGGACAAGGCATAAAAAAACCCTCTCCGGCAAACCGAAGAGGGTTTATAACGGTCAAATTTGACAGCCGTGCGTCTCTAGAATGCTCAGCTCTTGGTGAAGATGTAGTCCGTCTCCTGGCGCAGCACTTCGCCGGGGCGCAACACTGCATTCGGAAAGCCTTCGTGGTTGATCGCATCCGGCCAGACCTGCGTTTCCAGGCAGAAGCCGGCGAACGGGCCGTATTTGCGCCCGCCGAGGCCGGGAGCACCTGTATTGAGCTTGAAGCCGGCATAGAACTGCACGCCCGGCTCGGTGCTGCGCACTTCCAGCGACACGCCGGAATAGAGGCTGCGGGCGAGTGCCACAGTCCGCTTGGCGGTGCGTTCGCGAGACAGGCAGAAATTATGGTCGTACAATGCCTGTTCATTGCCGACGAAACGCTTCATCGGAGCCATCTCGCGGAAATCGAATTCAGTGCCGGCAACGGGCCGGATTTCGCCGGTCGGCACCTGCTTTTCGTCGGTCGGCAAATAGTGATCGGCGGCGATCATGATGTCGTGGCCCAGCGCATCGTCGCGGCCGTCGAGATTGAAATAGGCGTGCTGGCAGACATTGGCGAGCGTCGGCTGGTCGCTTGTTGATTCGTAGGTGATCGACAGCTCGCCGTTGCCATGCACCCGGAACGTCGCCTGGATGGTGCAATTGCCGGGGTAGCCGGCGCGGCCGTCGGGATCGACGATCTTCATCACCAGCCGGTCGACGTCATGCTCGACGATCGTCCAGTTGCGCTTGCCGATGTTGTCGCTGCCGCCATGCAGATGCGTCACGCCGTTTTCGTTCCGCTCGAGCTGATAATCCTTGCCGTCGAGCGTGAACCTGCCGCCGCCGATGCGATTGGCGCAGCGGCCGGGCGTCGCGCCGAAATAGGCCGAGTAGAGCGGGTAGTTGTCGAACTCCTCGAAGCCAAGCTGCAGCGGCGCGTCATGTCCCGCAAGGCGCAGATCCTGGATGACCGCGCCCCAGGTGATGATCTTGGCCGTCAGGCCGCCGCCATTGATGACGACGCGATAGACGGTTTCGCCCGCCTTCGTCTGCCCGAAAACATCCCGCTCCAACTTATCCGACATAATCGACCGTCCGTTCCTTTGCGCGTCCGATAAGACGCGCGGCGCTATAGAGTTCCGGACCGGAACCTGCCCGCATTTGCTCCAAACCGCAACCGGGCAGGTCAGAAAGAAATGCCGGTCAAAGATCCATGCCGATCTCTTCGACGTCATAGGGCGTCGTCTGGTAAATCTCATTGATCCAGTTACCGAACAAGAGGTGCGCATGGCTGCGCCAGCGGTTCTGCGGCGCAAGCGTCGGATCATTATGCGGGAAGTAATTATGCGGCATCTTGATCGGCACGCCGGCATCCACATCGCGGAAATACTCATCCGAAAGCGAGGTGGAATCATATTCGACGTGGTTGAACATGTAGAGCCGCCGGCCCCTCTTCTCGTGCACGAGGCATACGCCCATCTCGCTGGATTCCATCAGGATTTCAAGGCTTGCGGATTTCTCGATATCTTCGCGGCGCACCTCGGTCCACCGCGACACCGGAACCTCGAAATTGTCGGAAAAGCCGTTCAGATAGATGGAGGAAGGCTTCAGGTTTCGGTGCCGGTAGACGCCAAAGGCCTTTTCCTTAAGCTCATATTTCGGAACGCCGTGGAAGTGATAGATCGCCGCCATCGCGCCCCAGCAGACGTTCATCGTCGAATGGACGTTGGTCTCGGTCCAATTAAAGATCTCCTGCATCTCTGCCCAATAGGTAACGTCCTCGTAGGGCAGAAGCTCGATCGGCGCTCCGGTGATGATGAAGCCATCGAACTTGCGCTGCTTCACCTCTTCCCAGGTCTGGTAGAAGGCGAGCAGGTGATCTTCGGATGTGTTCTTCGCCTTGTGGCCGCCGATGCGGATGAGAGACAGCTCCACCTGCAGCGGCGAAGCGCCGACGAGACGGGCCATCTGCAGTTCGGTCTTGATCTTGTTGGGCATCAGGTTGAGCAGGCCGATCTGCAACGGTCTTATATCCTGACGGATCGCCATCGTCTCGGTCATCACCCGCACACCTTCCTGAACCAGGGTTTCGAAAGCGGGCAGCGTATCGGGGATCTTGATGGGCATTTGCGGTCAACTCGATCGAAAATAAAAAACCGGCGGCGAAAAAATCGCTACCGGTCCGCACGCGGCCCTTTAGCGACTTTTTTAACGTGGCTGCAAGCCGGCCGGCCAAATCACCACGGAGTGCCTTAATTAGTCCCAGTTGAGCCGCGAATCAACTCCGAATGCATGCAGGAGCGGAGCGCCAAGAATCATCACAGTTTAATGACTGATAAAATCTGTTGATAGACCGGTAACGCCACCATGTTAATAATGACAGTATGGGCGGTGTTGGAAAAGCATGATGGCAGATAAGATCGAGGGGAGGCCGGGCACCAGGAGGCAGGATAAGGTTGGTTACGACTTCAGCCTGACATATCGCCTCGGAGTAATGTTCTCGGCATTCTGGAATTCTGAAGTGCGTGGCAAGGTGCTGTTTCTGGCAACCGTGCTGATCCTTGTCATCCTTCTGACAGCTTATGGCCAGGTCATTCTGAACGAGTGGAACGCCCCCTTCTATGATTCGCTCGAGCGCCGCGATCTCGGCGAATTCTTCCATCAGCTCGAAATCTTTGCGATGATCGCCGGCACGCTGCTGCTGCTCAACGTGCTGCAGGCCTGGCTGAACCAGATGACCGCGCTCTATATGCGCGAGGGCCTGTCGCGCGATCTCGTCAATCAATGGCTGAAGCGCAAGCGGGCGCTGCGGCTCGCCTCGAGCGGCCTGATCGGCGTCAATCCCGACCAGCGCCTGCACGAGGATTCCCGTAACCTCGCCGAAAGCACAACAGGGCTCGTTCTCGGCCTCTTACAGTCAACCATTCTTCTGGTGAGCTTCATCGGCGTGCTCTGGGAGCTGTCGAGCGGCTTCGTCTTCCACATCAGCGGCCACAGCTTCTCCATTCCAGGCTACATGGTCTGGGCAGCGATTTTTTATGCCGCCTCCGCCTCGGTGCTGAGTCAGGTCGTCGGCCGCAAGCTGGTCAAGCTCAATGCCGACCGGTTCTCGAAGGAGGCCGAGCTTCGTTTCACGCTGATGCATGCCAATGAGAACATGCCGGCAATCACCGTCGCTCGCGGCGAAGAGAATGAACGCCGGCGCATCAACACCGACATCAGTTCGGTGCTGAGGGTGGTCAAGCGGCTCGCCATGGCCAATACCAATCTCACCTGGGTTTCGGCCGGCTACGGCTGGCTCGTGATCGTTATCCCCATTATCGTTGCCGCACCCGCTTATTTTTCCGGCGGCCTCACCCTCGGGCAGCTGATGATGTCGGTCGGCGCCTTCAACCAAGTCAATACGGCGTTGCGCTGGTATGTCGCCAATTTCGGCCCGATCGCCGAATGGCGTGCCACGCTGATGCGCGTCACCGACTTCCGCCAGGCGCTGCTCGACATGGACGAGGACTTTGGCGTGAAGGGCAGCATCGCCTATGAAAACACCACCCCCGACAAGCTGACGCTGAAGGATGTGGTGATCAATGCCAAAATCGGCGAAGACATCGAGGAATGCGGCGGTTTTCGCCTGCGTGAAACCGATATCGTGATCAAGGCCGGCGAAAAAATCATGATCAACGGCGATCATAGCGTCAACCGCAAACTGCTGTTCCAGGCCTTGGCCGGGCTCTGGCCGTGCGGCAGCGGCACGATGGGTCTGCCGCCGATCGACGACATGCTGTTCGTTCCGCAGATTGCCTATATTCCGGGCGGCACTCTGCGCGAGGCGCTTGCCTTCCCCGAAAGCCCCGATGCCTACGAGCAGGCTGCCGTCGAGGCGGCCCTTGAAAAGGCCGGCCTGCACTCTCTGATCGCAAGGCTCGATACCCGCGCCCGCTGGGACAAGTTGCTCGACGGCGATGAACAGAAGGCGATCGGCTTCGCGCGCCTGCTGCTGGTGCGCCCGCGCTGGATCATCTTCGACGAAGTGCTCGAGGGCATGGAGCCGGAATGGCAGGAAACGATGTGCAGCGTGCTGACTTCGATACCCGAAGCCGGCATGATCTATATCGGCCGCTCTGAAACCTATCTGGAGGCGCTGCAGCCGCGGGTGCTGCATCTGCAGGCTCTGCCTTCGAGATCCGAAGAGCCGCAGCAGCAGGTCGCCCAGACCACCGGCGCCAGCGCCAGTGCGGGCGCAGCCGTCGTCCCCGCGCCGGCGCTTTAAGACCTCCCCATCAGCAGGGGTTTTACCTGCAGCGTGACGCGAGCGGCTGAGCGCGAGAGTCTCAGCCTTCGAGCTCTTCGCGCAGCATTTCGAGCTCCAACCATTCCTCTTCCATCTTGGACAGGCCGGCGCGCAGCTTTTCCATCTCGCTTGCAAGCCGATTGAAGGCGGCGGGGTCACGCGTGAAGAGACCGGGATCGGCCATGACAAGTTCGCGCTTGGCGAGCTCGGCCTCCGCTTTCGCCATCTCCTTCGGCAGATTTTCCAGCGCGAATTTCTGCTTGAACGAAAGCTTGCCCTTCGAGCCTCCGCCGGAAGCTGTTATCTCCTGCGTCTTCGGCTTCTCCGCCGCCTTCTCGGCCTTCCGGCGCTCTTCGATCGCGCCCTTGCGCTGCGCCAGCATGTCCGTGTAGCCGCCGGCATATTCGATCCATCGGCCGTCGGGCGCATCCGGTACGGCGGGCGCGATCGTCGAGGTCACGGTGCGGTCGAGGAAATCGCGATCGTGGCTGACGAGAATGACGGTGCCGGGAAAGCCGGCGACGATTTCCTGCAGGAGGTCGAGCGTCTCGATGTCGAGATCGTTGGTTGGTTCGTCGAGGATCAGGAGGTTTGCCGGGCGCGCCAGGATGCGTGCCAGCATCAGGCGGGCGCGTTCGCCGCCGGAGAGGCTTTTGATCGGTGTGCGCGCCTGTTCCGGCTGGAACAGGAATTCCTTCATGTAGCCGGTGACATGGCGCTGTTCGCCGTTGACGAGCAGGTTTTCGCCACGCCCGTCCGTCAGGTAGTTTGCAAGCGTATCCTCGGGGTTCAGGTCCTCGCGTTTCTGGTCGAGGGTGGCGATCTCCAGGTTGGTGCCGAGTTTCACTGTGCCGCTATCGGGCGAAAGCTGGCCGGTCAGCATTTTCAGGAGCGTCGTCTTGCCGGCACCGTTCGGTCCGACGAGACCGATGCAATCGCCGCGATGTACGCGGATCGAGAACGGCGTGACGATGGCCCGGTCGCCGAAGCTCTTGGTGATCTTCTCGGCCTCGATCACCAGCTTGCCGGATTCCTGCGCGTCCGAAACCGTCGCCTGCACCGTTCCTTGCGGTCCCTTATGGCCGCGATATTGCGAGCGCATCGTCTGCAGCTCACCGAGGCGGCGCATGTTGCGTTTGCGCCGGGCCGTGACGCCGTAGCGCAGCCAGTGTTCTTCGCGCTCGATCGCCTTGCCGAGCTTGTGCTGCTCCAGTTCTTCGGCCTCCAGCACCTGGTCGCGCCATGCCTCGAAATGCGCGAATCCCCTGTCGAGCCGGCGCGAGGCGCCGCGGTCGAGCCAGACGGTTGCCGTCGAGACTTTTTCGAGGAAACGACGGTCGTGCGAAATCAGCACCAGGGCGCTGCGGGTCTTCTGCAGCTCGCCTTCCAGCCATTCGATTGTGGGAAGGTCGAGATGGTTGGTCGGCTCGTCGAGCAGGAGAATATCCGGTTCCGGGGCCAGTACGCGGGCAAGCGCGGCCCGGCGCGCTTCACCGCCGGAAAGGGTGTTCGGATCTTCTTCGCCGGTCAGGCCGAGATGCGACAGAAGATAGGTGACGCGATAGTGGTCGTCGCCCGGTCCCAGCCCGGCCTCGGCATAGGCCTGAACGGTGCGGAAGCCGGCAAAGTCCGGGGCTTGTTCGAGATAGCGCACCGTCGAAGACGGATGGCGGAAGACCTCGCCGGACTGCGCCTCGACCAGGCCGGCGGCAATCTTCAGGAGTGTCGATTTGCCAGAGCCGTTACGCCCAACGAGACAGATCTTGTCGCCGGGCTCGACCTGCAGCGAAGCGCCCGCCAGCAGCGGTGCGCCGCCGAAGCTCAGGAAGATGTCGTCGAGTTTCAGAATGGGAGGGGCCAAAATCAGACTCCGGAAAGATCATAGGGTCGGGCAAGCACGATCGCCCGGCCGCTCTCGAGCGAAAAGCGAACCTTGCCTTCCGCGACATTTGAAATGGTGCGCGATGAGCCGAAAGGCAGATGGAAATCCGTGAGCGGATAGCGCGCATTCTCGATGGAGAGCCCCTTCAGCTCGCTGAACCCGGGGACGGAAAACAGGCAGCCCTTGGGAAGGTCCAGTTCGACCGTGCCGGCGAGCAGCGGAACGGCCTCTTCCTTGCCCGAGGTCAGCAGGACGTCGAAACCCTGTTCAGCAAGGCCGACGGCCGACAGCAGGTGCTGAAGCGCATGGTCGGAGCGTTCGCCGCCGAGCGCGCCGGCGAGGATCAGCCGCCGGGCGCCTCGGGCGACCGCTTCCGATACCGCGATCTCGCCGTCCGTTGCCGCCTTCGCTGCGGGATAGGGTTGCTTTGGCACATCGAGAAAGCCCGCTTCGAGCTCGGGGGGCGTCGAATCGAAATCGCCGACCCAGAGCTCAGGCATGACACCAAGCGCCGCCGCATGCCGCATGCCGCCATCGGCCGCGATGAAACGGCTGCCGCCGATCGCGTGGCGCAGGCGTTCCGTCAGGCTGAGTTCGCCGCCGAGCAGAATGGTGAAGGTGGATTGGCTCATGGGCACTGCCCTTAGCGCAAACGGGGGGGCGAGGGGAAGGGGCACCGACGGATCGGCGCATTCACCTCAACCGGGCGTATCCTTGTCGCGCGAGAGAAAGATCGCCTCGTAGCCGCCAATGAAACGTTCGAACAGCGTCGCGAAGCGCTCTATATCTTCGCGTGGCCAATCGGAGACGATCTCGGAAATGATGGCCATTTTCTGCGCGTGGATCTCGGCAAGCAGCGCCTGGCCGGCCTCGGTGATGACGACGACGATCCGCCGCGCATCGGCCTGGGAGGCTTCGCGGCGCAGCACGTTGCGCCCGACCATCTCGGCCACGACCCGGCTGGCACGCGACGGGTCGATGCGCAGCATCTCCGCGATCAAGCCGACAGTAACCTCGCCGGGCGACTCAGCCCGCCGCACGGCGTCCAGCACGTCGAGATGGGAAAGCTCAAGGCCCGGTGCGGCACTCTGGATCGCCAGCCTGCCGATCAGCCGCCGGCCGGTCATCAGGCGCATGCGTGCCATGCTCTTGCCGATGCGAGGCAGGTTCTCATCGTCTGGCTCGGCCCGACCGTTGGACAGGATCTTCGTCAGCGTCTCATTCATGACGGCACCATAGCAGAGCGGAGGTTAAAATTGAATATGCCGGAGTCACTCATGTGCCATTGACAATTACATGCTAATGGCACATAAAATGGATCGAACCCGGAAATATGCCCCATGGACATGCAACCCGCGCCTGCGCCGCTCGTGACGGATCCTCGTCGCCGGCTTATCCTCTTCTTCTTTCTGATGACCGCCATGTTCATGGCGACCCTCGATAATCAGATCGTCTCCACGGCGCTGCCGACGATCGTCGGTGAGTTCGGCCATCTCGAGCGTTTCGGCTGGATCGGCTCGGCCTACCTGCTGGCGCTCAGCGCCGTCATGCCGCTCTACGGCAAGCTCGGCGATCTCTTCGGCCGCAAATATGTGATGATGACGGCGATCGCAATCTTCACCACCGGCTCCGCGGTCTGCGGCCTCGCCGTCTCGATGAATACGCTGATCGCCGCCCGTGTGCTGCAGGGGCTCGGCGGTGGCGGCATCATGGTATCGATCTTTGCCGTCAACGCCGATCTGTTCGAGCCGCGCGAGCGGGCGCGCTATCAAAGCTATTCCAGCCTCGTGCTGATGGCTTCGGGTGCGATCGGCCCGGTGCTCGGGGGAACGATGAGCGATCTCTTCGGCTGGCGCTCGATCTTCCTCGTCAACGTGCCGATCGGTTTCATCGTGCTCACCGGCCTTGCCTTCATGCTGCCCTACCGCAAGCCGCATCGGCGCCCCAAGATCGATTATGCCGGCGCGCTCCTGATCGCGCTGACGACGACGAGCATCGTGCTTGCTACAGACAGCAGCCAATTGTTCGGCTCGTTGATCTCACCACAGAGTATCGGCATTGTCGCCTTCGGCGTAGTCTGCGCCGTCACCTGGGTGTTCGTCGAGCGCCGCGCGCCGGAGCCGATCGTTCCCCTGCAGCTCTTCCGCAATTCGACCTTCAGCCTCCTGCTGCTAATATCGGTGATGGGCGGCGCCATCGCCATCGGCATGGTCAACTATCTCGCTCTCTTCCTACAGACGACGACCGGCCTTTCCCCATCGGCCGCCGGCCTTCTGTTCATTCTTCTGACCGGTGGTCTCGTCTGCGGATCACTGTCGGCCGGGCGCATCATCTCGCTGACCGGCCGCTACAAACCCTTCGCCATCGCGAGCCTCACCTGCAGCGCCATTGCCTTCGCGCTGATGTCGCAGGTCCATGCGGGAACGCCAATCGCCTTCATCGGCGCGATCATGATGCTGCATGGCATCGGCATCGGCCTTGCGCAGCAGGTCCCCGTCATCGGCGTGCAGAATGCCGCCCCCGCCCGCGACGTCGGTGCCGCGACCGGCTCGGTGACGCTCTCGCGCATGGGCGGCGCCTCAATTGCCATTTCGATCTATGGCGCGATCATCGCCTCCGGGCTCGGCAAGGTCGGTGCTCCCATTCCCGGTGTCGCCGATATCGAACAACTGACGCCGAAGATGATGGCAGCCCTTCCCGAAGCGAGCCGCCAGGCGGTCGCAGATGTCTATGCCGCCGCCTTCTCGCCCCTTTTCATGACTTCCTGCGCCATTGCCCTGATCGGCCTTGCTGCCGCAATGATGCTGAAGCCCGTGCAGCTGCCCCGCACCGGGGAAATGAAGCGACCGCAATCGCCGGCGGCGGAAGCGGCGGAATAGCGGGCCGTACGACGGGAATATTCACCAGCGGACGTTCCATTATCGCGTAAATAAATTAAGAGTTGCGATTTTCTTGCGGGGCTGCCGTTTTCCAGCCTGTTACTTCAATCAAGCCGTCTTTTTCCGTGCCGGCGACAAATCTATGCCTGGTGACGGAACTTTCGCCATAATTTCATCCGAGCGAAGGGAACCTCGATGCCTGAGGCTTGCTAAAATGCAACGGCGCCACAATTAAACAGAGTCTCGCTATGCAACCGATGCGTAAATCAGTTACAGCAACGACGTGTATCGGCTTAGCACGCGGCGCGAGATCAGGGGTGCGCACCCGTTGAGTTTCCCTTGCCAAGGCCGGTCCCCATCTGCGGCAAACCGGCAAAACAGCGACATGATGCGGAGAACCAGACTGGACAGCTTGACGACGTGGAAATCGCCCGCGCTTTCCAGTGATGCCATCTCTGCGACGCGGCGCTTCGTCCGTCGCCTGATGCTGCTTTCAGCCGTCGCAATGGCGCTGAACGGGTGTCAGTCGCTGATCGAACAATCCTACCAGCCGAGCATCTCGCCTTCTTCCAATCCCCAGATCGTCGACGAGGTGCAGAAGAACGATCCGCGTGCGGCGATGGGCGCCCGCGAGCATCCGCGTATCGTGGCAAGCTACGGCGGCGAATATAAGGATGCCAGGACCGAGCGCCTCGTCGCCCGCATTGCCGGCGCACTGACGGCAGTGTCGGAAAATCCGAGCCAGTCCTACCGTATTACCATCCTGAACTCGCCTGCGATCAACGCCTTTGCGCTGCCGGGCGGGTATCTCTACGTCACCCGCGGCCTGCTCGCGCTTGCCAACGACGCCTCGGAAGTCGCCGCTGTGCTGTCGCACGAAATGGGCCACGTGACAGCGAACCACGGTATCGAGCGGCAGAAGCGCGAGGAAGCCGAAGTCATCGCCAGCCGCGTCGTCGCCGAGGTCCTCTCGAGCGACATTGCCGGCAAGCAGGCGCTGGCCCGGGGCAAGCTCAGGCTTGCCGCCTTCTCCCGCCAGCAGGAGCTGCAGGCCGATGTCATCGGCGTGCGCATGCTCGGCGAAGCCGGCTACGACCCCTATGCCGCCGCCCGTTTCCTCGATTCCATGGCGGCCTACAGCCGCTTCATGTCGGTCGACCCGGAAGCCGACCAGAGCCTCGACTTCCTCTCGAGCCATCCGAACTCCGCCCAGCGCATCGAGCTTGCCCGCACCCATGCGCGCGCCTTCGGCCAGGAAGGGACTGTCGGCGACAAAGGTCGCGATTATTATCTCGACGGCATTGACGGCCTGCTCTACGGTGACAGCCCGGAAGAGGGCTACGTGCGCGGTCAGACCTTCCTGCATGGCGGCCTCGGGATCCGCTTCGACGTGCCGGCGGACTTCAAGATCGACAACAAGGTCGAAGCCGTGATGGCCACCGGCCCCAACGACATCGCCGTCCGCTTCGATGGCGTCGCCGACAACCAGAACCAGAGCCTCACAAACTATATCTCCAGCGGCTGGGTGACCGGTCTCGACCCATCGACCATTCAGCAGATTACCGTCAATGGCATGGAAGCAGCCACTGCGCGCGCAAGTGCCGACCGCTGGGATTTCGATGTCACCGTCATCCGCAACAATGCGCAGATCTTCCGTTTCCTGACCGCCGTGCCGAAGGGCAGCGATGCCCTCGAACCGACGGCCAATGTACTGCGCGCCAGTTTCCGGCGCATGACACCGGCGGAAGCTGCCTCGCTAAAGCCGCTGCGCATTCGCGTCGTCACCGTGCGGCCCGGCGAGAACATCTCGACGCTTGCCGCCCGCATGATGGGTACCGACCGCAAGCTCGATCTCTTCAAGCTCATCAATGCCCTGCCGACGGGTGCGGCCGTTTCCCCCGGCGACCGCGTCAAAATCATCGCCGAATAAAAAAGCCCGGCTGGCGCCGGGCAGTCGGTGCTGCTGGAGGGTAAAGACGTTCAAGCGTAGGCCGCCATATGCGGATCGGCGCTGACCAGCGCGCTGCGAAGCTTTTCCATCGCCCGGCTTTCGATCTGGCGCACGCGCTCCTTGGAAATGCCGAGATCGGCGCCGAGTTCTTCGAGCGTGGCGCCGTCTTCCGCTAGGCGCCGGGCGCTGATGATCTTCATCTCGCGTTCGTTGAGATGTTTCAGCGCCGAGGCGAGCCAGACGCGGCGGCGCTCGCCGTCGATCATATTGGAAACCTGCTCGTCCGGCAGCGGATCGTCGCTGACGAGGAAATCCATCTTCTCCGCGCTCTCGGCATCGCCGGAGACGGAAGGCGCCTGCAGTGAGGCGTCGTTGCCGGAAAGCCTGGCATCCATGGTCTGCACATCGGCGAGGCTGACGCCGAGAGCCGCCGCGATTTCCTGATGAATGGATTGCAGTGTCAGTTGCGTATCGCCCCTGGCAAGCTTAGCGCGCAGGCGGCGCAGATTGAAGAATAGCGCCTTCTGGGCCGAACTGGTGCCGCCGCGCACGATCGACCAGTTGCGCAGGATATAATCCTGGATCGACGCCCTGATCCACCAGCTGGCATAGGTCGAAAAACGCACGTCACGTTCCGGTTCGAAACGCGCGGCGGCTTCCAGCAGGCCGACATAGCCCTCTTGCACGAGGTCGCTCATCGGCAGACCGAAATTGCGGAACTTGCCGGCCATGGAGATAACCAGGCGCATATGCGCCATGGCGATTTGGTTGCGCGCACCGCGATCATCGTGATCTTTCCAGCGGGTGGCGAGATCATGCTCTTCCTGGCGGGCGAGATATGGGGCGGCCATCGCGATTTTGATCATGCGCCGATCTGCAGACATGTTCTTCATTTCGATCTCCCGAAACAGGCCTTCGCCCTCAAAATGAACAATAAAACTCACCTTCCGGAACATCGCTGTCCGGACTGAATGGGTTCCGTATGCAAAAGGGCCTCACCCTGGACTTCTCAGGGAAAGGCCCTATTTCTTATCATGTGCCGCTAAGACGGCTGGGTCGGACCTGTTTCTTCACGTTGCCGAACGGGCAATATTGAAAAGGCATGAGCCGCTCCTCACCGAATATTGACGGAATAGCAGTTCGCCCGACGAGCCAGCGCCCGACGAGCAGTCCGCAATTACGTGTGATAAACGCGTCAGTCGGGAAAAAGTTCCAATAAAAAACCCGGCGCAAAGGCCGGGTTTTTTCATGGGAGAGACAGGCTTGCCTTAAGCGGCTTCGTCCTGCGAATCGTCTTCTTCGATCGCCTTGCCGCGCTTCGGACCCTTGTTAAGGTTGGTCTCGACGAGGCGGACGGCTTCGGTTTCCGACATCTTGTTGACGGCGGCAATTTCGCGCGCCATGCGATCGAGTGCTGCTTCGTAGAGCT
Source organism: Rhizobium sp. YTUHZ045 (assembly GCF_051124255.1). Lineage (NCBI taxonomy): Bacteria > Pseudomonadati > Pseudomonadota > Alphaproteobacteria > Hyphomicrobiales > Rhizobiaceae > Rhizobium > Rhizobium sp. YTUHZ045. The sequence goes on along the minus strand of NZ_CP101432.1, from coordinate 4,014,331 downwards.
GGCGCTCGGAATAGGACTGTTCAGGCTGGTTCTCTGCACGATAGAGATCACGCACGACTTCAGCAATGGAAATCAGATCGCCGGAATTGATCTTGGCATCATATTCCTGGGCGCGGCGAGACCACATGGTGCGCTTGACGCGCGCCTTGCCCTGCACAACCTTCAACGCACGATCGACGAAGTCCGTTTCCGAAAGCTTGCGCATTCCGATGCTCATCGCCTTGGCGACCGGAACCTTCAGGCGCATCTTGTCCTTCTCGAAATCGATAACGAAAAGTTCGAGCTTCATGCCGGCAACTTCTTGCTCTTCGATAGCGGTGATGGTACCGACGCCATGAGCGGGGTAGACGATCGATTCACCGGTCTTGAAGCCGTGACGTGCTGTAGAAGGCTTTTTCTGCTGAGTCGTCATTCTATTCAAAAACTCCCTGTTACGCTTCCGGCGGCGGCCGGAGCCGGGTCAGTCAGGCCCGGATGAGACGGGTAGATCCGTCGGGTGACTTCACTCTGGTCCCATCAGGCAAAAGCAAATGTGTCTTGCGCGCCATCTTGGGATGCGACGCTCAAGGCGTTGATATATCACGGAAACCGTGGGACGGATTGGTTTTGCTTTCGTGATGGTTTTGGGCATGCGTCATGCCACAAATGGAACAGTGCAGGGAACCTATCACAAAAATATGAGGAAATCAATAATTTGCTTCGCCTGAGTCATGCGAGCAACACAGATCACCCATATGCCAGACGCAGGATTTAAAACGTTTCACCACATGGCCGCTCAAATGCAGCGGCCGAATCGCGCAGGGTCTTAGTCGCCGGAACCGGGTTTTTCGGAGAAGTATTTCTCGAATTTTCCCGTCTGGCCGTCCATTTCCTTGGCCTCCGGCAACGGGTCCTTCTTAACCGTGATATTCGGCCAGATGCTGGCATACTCAGTATTGATCTTCAGCCACTTGTCGAGGCCCGGCTCGGTATCCGGCTTGATCGCCTCGGCGGGACATTCCGGTTCGCAGACGCCGCAATCGATGCATTCGTCGGGGTGGATGACGAGAAAATTCTCGCCTTCATAAAAGCAGTCGACAGGGCAGACTTCCACGCAATCGGTGTATTTGCACTTGATGCAATTGTCGGTCACGACATAGGTCATGAAGAACTCCAGGATTTCATGCGGTGGGACCGGGCAACCTGGAACGTCGCGCCTATCCCCGTGCCGGGCGAAAAGCGTGGACAGGCTTGGCAGGCAAGCACGCTTCCGGCAGGTTTTCAGTGACCTATCGGCTTTAGCGGCGGATTTCAAGGATAAACGATCTGCAAAAGCCGCCACCACAGACAGAGTTTTCTAATCCTCGTCCGACATCAACCTGTCGATTGCACGTCTTTCCTTTTTGGTCGGACGGCCGGTACCGGTCGCACGGGTCGCTTGCTCAAACGGCGTGAGACGTTTTGTCTCATCCGGCGGCAGGGATTTGTCATCATAGAGCAGGCGAGCCTCTTCATAGGGACCCCGCCGTTCCCCGGCGAGACGCACGATGAGAATGACGTCGCGCCGCTCCAGCGTCAGTTCGACGCGGTCGCCCGGCTTGACCGTCTGGCTCGGGTGACTGCAGCGCTCGCCATTGATGCGCACATGCCCTGACTGGACGTGGCTCTGGGCCAGCGAGCGCGACTTCACCACGCGCGTGAAGAACAGCCACTTGTCGATGCGCTGGCGCGAACCGCTTACCGGCTGTGTCTCCCCGCCCATGACTACTTCTTCATCTGTTCCTTGAGGGCTGCGAGCTTGGCGAAGGGCGAATCCGGATCGATCGGCTTCTCCTTGCGCGGCGGCTTGGCCTCGAAGCGCAGCGGCTGGGCGCCGCGATTGTTGTTCCGGTCGTTACGGTCATTGCGATCGTTACGCTCGCCGCGGTCCTTCCGATCGCCACGGTCCTGACGATCACCGCGCGGCTGGTCCTTGCGCTCGCCCCTTGCCTGCTGCGGCCTGCCGCCGTCGCGGCCGCCACCGTCCTTGCCGCGGCCGTGACGGTTGTCGCGCCCGTCGCCGCTGCGATTGCCCTCGCCGCCTTCACCGCCGTTCGGACGACGATTGCGCTCGCCGCGCTCCTGGTTCTGGCCGCCCCTGCGTTCGCCATGGCCGCCGCGTGCCTGGCGGTGATTGTCATTGCGACCGCCGAGACGCCACAAAAGAACCGGCTTTGGTTCCGCCGGCTCGCCAGCTTCCCCGGAAGCGGCAGTCTCTGCCGACGCGGCTGTCTCGGTCACTTCGGCCGCAGCGTCGTTGTCGGTCGCTTCTGGCGCGGGGGTCTCGGCTGCCGTCGACGCCGCCTCGGCTGCTGGTGGCTCGGAAGCAGCCTCTTCCGTCGCCGCGTCGGCATCGTCGTGATCGGCTTTTTCCGCCGCTTCTTCCCCGGACATTTCCGCGGAGGCGGCAGGGGCTGAAGCTGCGTCCTGCGCCGCAAGATGGGCCGACGCCTCTTCCGCCTTCACGGCATCGGCGCGATAGCCGAGGCCCTTGAGGATCTCTTCCATGTCCTCGAGCGTCGCCCCGAGAATCGACAGCATCGCCGTCGTCGTCGTGAAACGGCGACCGTCATAGGCGCCTTCCGGACGATTGTTCTGACCGGGCTTCCATTGCAGCAGCGGACGGATGATATCGGCAAGCCGCTCCAGAATGTCGATGCGCACGGCGCGCTTGCCGAGGAAACGGAAACCGGCGAGCTTGTAGAACATCCGCTCGAAGCTCGGATCGGTGACGACCGAGGTGCGGCCGGCGGCAAGCACGGGGATGAGATCGCCGTAGCCCGGCTTGTCCAAACCGTCGTTCTTCAACGCCCAGAGCAGCGTGATCAGTTCGGCAGGCGCCGGCTTTAGCAGGGCCGGAACGAAGATATGATAGGCCCCGAAACGCACGCCGTAGCGGCGCATGGAGGCGCGAGCCTCCTGATCCAGCGACTTCACTTCTTCGGTGACGTCGCGACGGAAGAGCACGCCGAGATTTTCGACCAGCTGGAAGGCAAGTCCCTTGGCAAGACCCTGCAGGTCTTCGGCGCGCGACAGATCGTCCAGCGGCTTCAGCACTGTGCTGATGTGATGGTTGACGAAGCGCTCGATTCGGGCGGCGACGTGATCGCGGGCATTGCCCGTCAACTGCTCGTCGGCGAGCAGGATCACGCGCGGCCGCATGATGTGATCGCTGCCGGAAAGCCGCGCCACCGGATCGCCGAGCCAACGGATCAATCCATCCGAACCGATCGCCAGATCGCTATTGCCCGCGGCATGCAGCCGGGCCGCACGGGCCTCGAACTCGAGCGCGAGCGCCTTCTGCGACGCAGCCTGAACCGCCTTGGCATCCGGTCCATCCGCTCCCGCCACCGGGGTGAAACGGAATCCGCTCAACTGCCCTACATGATGTCCTTCAACGAAGACATCGCCATTCACACTGATTTCAGCTTCCAGCATCGCATTCTCTCTCAGGCGCTTCATGAGCACAGATGTCCTGCGATCAACAAAGCGTTTCGTCAACCTTTCATGTAACGCATCGGACAATCGATCTTCGATTTCCCGCGTCTTTTCCTGCCAATGTGTCGGATCGGCAAGCCAGCCGGGCCGATTCGAAACGTAGGTCCAGGTCCTTATCTGCGCGATTCGCGCCGAAAGCGTGTCAATTTCCCCATCAGTTCGATCCGAGCGATGAACCTGCTCCGCGAGAAACTGCTCGTTCACCGTGCCATAGCGCACGAGATCGGAAAAGAGGGTCGAAATAAGATCGGCATGTTGGGCCGGAGTGATACGCCGGTAGTCGGGCAGGGCGCAAGCCTCCCAGAGTTTTTCGACGCGGGCCGGCCTGTCGGCGAGGTCCATTACCTCAGGATAGCGCGAAAGCTGCTCGAGCGCCTGCTGGTCGACCGCCGGCAGCGCCCGCGTCAGCCCGGGCACGCGCGGCCCGGCCTCCAGGCTGGCGCGGAGCGACTGAATCGAGGAGAAGTCCATCTCCGTCGTGCGCCACTGCAGAACCTTGACGTTGTCGAATTCATGTCCCTCGATGCGCTGCACCAGTTCCTCGTCGAAGGGGGAGACCTGTCCGGTGACGCCGAAGGTGCCGTCCCGCACGTGCCGCCCGGCGCGGCCGGCGATCTGGCCGAGTTCGGCCGGATTGAGGTTGCGGAACTGATAGCCGTCGAATTTCCGGTCCTGGGCGAAGGCGACGTGATCGACGTCGAGGTTGAGGCCCATGCCGATCGCATCGGTCGCCACCAGATATTCGACGTCGCCCGCCTGATAGAGCGCGACCTGCGCATTGCGGGTGCGCGGGCTCAGCGCCCCCAGCACGACCGCCGCGCCGCCGCGCTGCCGGCGGATGAGCTCGGCGATGGCATAAACCTCGTCGGCCGAAAAGGCGACGATGGCGGAACGCTGCGGCAGCCGGGTGATTTTCTTCTGCCCGGCGTAAAGGAGATGCGAAAGCCGCGGCCGCTCGATGATGGTAATGCCGGGCAAGATGTGCTGCAGGATCGGCCGCATCGTCCCGGCACCTAGCAGCAGCGTTTCATCGCGGCCGCGAAGATGCAGAATACGGTCGGTAAAGATATGGCCGCGCTCGAGATCGCCGGCGAGCTGCACCTCGTCGATCGCGACAAAGGCGGCTTTGGTCTCCCGCGGCATCGCCTCGACAGTGCAGACGGAAAAACGGGCATTGGGCGGCGAAATCTTTTCTTCGCCGGTGACCAGCGCCACGTTCTGTAGGCCGACCTTCTCCACCACTCGCGTATAGACCTCGCGGGCCAGGAGCCTGAGCGGCAGGCCGATCACGCCGGTCCCGTGTGCGACCATGCGCTCGATGGCATAATGGGTCTTGCCGGTATTGGTTGGTCCAAGCACCGCGGTCACACCGCGCCCGCTCAGAATCATCGGCTGCGAAGTCAGAGTCATCGTCCATGCAAGTGAGGCAGGCGCGCCCCGGGAAAAGTTTTGCCATCTCGATGGAGGCACAGAACACATGGACAGCTACCGCCGCAAACGCAAGGGCAGATTTCAAAATGCGTCGGGGGTTGCGACCTCTGCGAGTCGTCTCGAGGGTGCGTATTTCCGATTCGGAACAGCGGGAGAACGAATCAGAGACGAATCGCTGACTCCTGCTGATTCAGCTTTTGTTCACGGCTAAGTATTGATTTTGAATCACTTTTTCCTACCAAATGCTGAATCGCGGGACTCTCTCCTGTTTGTATTTTGTGACCCTGCCCGAGGTCTGGCGTGCGCCTTTTGCCAAGTGAAAATCCGCCGAAATTAACATCCCGATCAAATCCGGAACGAATCAGCGACGAATCGCCGACTGCTCGGCTTTCCCCTTCGTTCACGGCCATATCTGGTGGCGTCGTCATGTTCTGCCGCTAGATGCGGGGCAGGCGGCGAGGTCTCGTCACGTCGGTGTTAATCTTCCGGCGAGCAAACCCATTGGGGCCGATCAAAAACGGAACGAATCACCGACGAATCGTAGACATCGAGACCTTCCTGCTTTGTTCACCGCAACATATTGTATTTAAATGCTTTTTTAACCATACGGGCGTTTTATGAGGGGTGACGGATCACAAACCATGAATCGCCTTGGGTGCTAATTCGCGCGCCCAACCGGGAACAAAAATCGCCAATGCGTGTTTCTTGCCCATCCAGATTGCGGATGAAATGAAGGAAAAACACCATGCTTGGCACGATACTTCTCGTTATCCTCATTCTGCTCTTGATCGGAGCTCTGCCAAACTGGGGTTATAGCCGTGGCTGGGGCTATGGACCTTCCGGCGGTTTGGGGCTAGTTCTCGTCATTATCATTATCCTTGTACTAATGGGCCGCATCTAAAGCCCGACAACCTGGGGAGTTACGACATGATGAAGAAGATTGTTCTTATCGGCGCGCTCGTGGGCGCTCTCGCATCCTGCACGGCGACCGAGCAGGGCACGGCGATCGGCGCCGGCACCGGTGCGGTCATCGGTGGTGCCGTCACCAACAGCTGGGGTGGTGCCGCAGTCGGCGCCGTTGCCGGCGGCCTGACCGGCGCTCTCATCGGCCAGTCGGTCGAACGCCGCGGCTACTGCATCTATCGCGACCGCTATGGCCGCCGCTACGAGGCTCGTTGCCGCTACTGACCGACAAGTCATATCGGACTCCCAACGGGCGCTTCGGCGCCCGTTTTCTTTGCCGCCACGTTCGTCAATGTGACGTTGACGATCGGTCGTGAAAGTCAAATCTACCGGCGCTCACTAGCTTGGCGCATATTTCCTTCGTGAGCGCAGGGCAGGCACCATGGCCCGAGGCCCTGAAAGGAATATTTGCATGGACCAGATTGTCCTGAATTCCACCGTCGCCATTCTCCTCGCCGCGGCTTTTCTGACATCCGCGGTCTCAGCTCTTCGGAGAGGAGATCGCTCGCGGCAACGAATGCCTGTCAAGATTCGGGTTCAGCGAGACCGGAACACCGGCAACCGCTTCTGACCTCCCGAAAAAAGCAAAGGCGCGTCCTGCAACGCGCCTTTGCTTATCAACAAACGTTCGTCCTGTCTTAAACGAAGAACTGCCCGCCATTGGCTGTGAGCGTCGAACCGGTGATGAAGCCGGCATCGTCGGAGACGAGGAAGGTGACGCAACGCGCGATTTCTTCGGGCTCGCCGAGGCGGCCGACGGGAATCTGCGGAATGATGCGTTCATTCAGCACTTTCTCCGGCACGGCAAGCACCATTTCCGTTCCGATATAACCGGGGCAGATGGCATTGACGGTGATGTTTTTCGCCGCCCCTTCCTGGGCAAGCGCCTTGGTAAAGCCGAGATCGCCCGCCTTGGCCGCCGAATAGTTTGCCTGGCCCATCTGGCCCTTCTGGCCGTTGATCGACGAGATATTGACGATGCGGCCGAAGCTGCGGTCGCGCATGCCGCTCCAGACCTGATGCGTCATGTTGAACAGGCCGGTCAGGTTGGTGTTGATCACCTCGTGCCACTGCTGCGGCGTCATCTTGTGGAACATTGCGTCGCGGGTGATGCCGGCATTGTTGACGAGGATTTCGACCGGTCCGATCTCTCGTTCGACCTTGGTGATCCCTTCAACGCAGGCAGCGTAGTCCGAAACATCCCATTTGAATACCGCAACGCCGGTGACGTCGTGGAAGGCATGAGCCTTCTCGTCATTACCGGCATAAGTGGCCGCAACCCTGTAGCCGGCATTTTTCAGCGCCATGGATATCGCTGCGCCGATGCCGCGTGTACCTCCGGTGACCAGAGCCACTCTGCTCATGTTCCGCTCCCCCTCTGTGTTTTCGCCCGCTCGCGGCGGCATTTCAATCAATGACGGATCGTATGCTATTTAAAGTGCTTCAAAGCACATGGCGACGCCCATGCCGCCGCCGATGCAAAGCGTGGCGAGGCCCTTCTTCGCGCCGCGGCGCTTCATCTCGAACAGCAGGGTGTTGAGAATGCGCGCGCCGGAGGCGCCGATCGGATGGCCGATCGCAATCGCGCCGCCATTGACGTTGACGATCGACGGATCCCAGCCGAGATCCTTGCTGACGGCGCAAGCCTGAGCCGCGAAGGCCTCGTTGGCCTCGACGAGATCGAGATCGTTCACAGACCAGCCGGCTTTTTCCAGCGCCTTGCGCGACGCCGGGATCGGGCCGGTGCCCATGATCGACGGATCGACGCCCGCCGTTGCCCAAGAAACGATGCGGGCAAGCGGCTGAATGCCGCGCCGGGCCGCTTCTGCCTCGCTCATCAGCACGGCGGCGGCAGCGCCGTCGTTGAGGCCGGAGGCATTGGCGGCGGTGACCGTGCCATCCTTGTCGAAGGCCGGGCGCAGCTTGCCCATCGCCTCGATCGTCGCGCCGTGGCGGATATATTCGTCGGAATCGACGGTCACGTCGCCCTTACGCGTCTGGACGAGGTAGGGGATGATCTCATCGGCAAAACGGCCAGCCTTCTGCGCGGCTTCAGCCTTGTTCTGCGAGGCGACGGCGAACTGATCCTGCTCGTCGCGCGACAGCTGCCACTGCCGCGCAATATTCTCGGCGGTGATGCCCATATGGTAGCCGTGGAAGGCATCGGTCAGGCCGTCCTTGATCATCGTGTCGACCATCTTCATGTCGCCCATCTTCACACCGCCGCGCAAATGCGCGGCATGCGGCGCCATCGACATGGATTCCTGGCCGCCGGCAACGATGATCCTCGCATCGCCGGTGGCAATCTGCTGCATGCCCAGCGCGACTGCGCGCAGGCCTGAGCCGCAGAGCTGGTTGACGCCCCAGGCCGTCGTTTCCTTCGGAAGGCCGGCCTTGATCGCTGCCTGACGGGCCGGGTTCTGGCCTTCGCCCGCGGCCAGCACCTGGCCGAGGATCACCTCATCCACCTCGCCGGCATCGACGCCGGCACGCGCGAGCGCGCCCTTGATGACGGCCGCGCCGAGTTCATGCGCGGGGACCGTTGCAAAAGCGCCGTTGAACGAGCCGACTGCTGTCCGACCTGCGCTGGCGATGACGATGGATGAATTGCTCATGGGGTGGCTCCTCGTTTTTCGTCTTACTTACATAAGGGGAAACTGGCAAAGCTTTGAGCACAAGTCAAACGGGAAGACCGACCGCCGCCATTTTTCGGCGGCAGCCGTCAAGGCCGATTCGTTTGATCTCCTAAAGGTTTGCCGCAACGCACAAAGAGATTGTCACCGGCCTTCTTTTGCGTTTACAGTCTGAAGTGGAGGAACATCCAAAATCAGACGGGGGTTCAGGAGACTGATATGGCGAAGAATGAGGGTCAGATTGTCATCAAGAAATACGCCAATCGCCGCCTGTACAATACAGGCACCAGCACCTATGTGACGCTGGAAGATCTGGCGGAGATGGTGAAGAAGGGCGAAGACTTTACCGTCCAGGACGCAAAAAGCGGGGACGACATCACTCATTCAGTGCTGACGCAGATCATCTTCGAGCAGGAATCGAAAACCGGCAACACGCTGCTTCCGATCTCCTTCCTGCGCCAGCTCATCACCTATTACGGTGACCAGATGCAGATGGTCGTGCCGAGCTTCCTCGAACATTCGATGCGCGCCTTCAGCGAACAGCAGGCCCAGATGCGCGAACAGGTAAACCGCGCCTTTGGCGAGACGCCGCTCGGCAAGAACCTGCAATTGCCGATGCAGATGGTCGAGGACCAGGTTCGCCGCAATACCGAGCTGTTTCAGCAGGCAATGCAGATGTTTTCGCCATTCATGGCGCCGCCAGCGGCCAAGGAAAGCCGCAAGGCCGAGGCCAAGGACATCGACGAGTTGAAGGAGCAGCTCCGAGCTCTCCAGAATAAGCTCGACAACCTATAGGCCGATTGAGACATCCCGCCCGGCGCTTCGGATCGAAACGGCAAAACCGCCGATCACATCAATCAGAGCGATCGTCATCAAAATGAAGAACACCTGCGTCGCAGCGTCCTGGACGAGCAGAAACTCGACCAGGAAGGCGATGAAGACCAGCATCGACAATATGTGATTGAGCAGGTTGCCAGGCCCGGTTCGCGTTGCTTTCAGGATTTCGAAGAACAACACGACGAGGGCAACGACAATGAAGAGATCGCCGAGGGCCATGCTCCAGATCGCGCCCGAGAGCATCGACAGCACAATGATGTCATGCTCCAAGGCGGCGATGCCGCCGCCGCCCATCAGGCCGAGCATCGCCAGATTGTAAAGAATAAACGGAATAATCATCAGCGGCATTGCGGCTACCATCGGCAATCTCCTTGCGCAGCAAGAATACTGCCGCAAACCGCTGTCCTACTGCAAGTCGTTGCAATATTATCTTGCCGAAATGCAAAAGGCCGGCATGAGGCCGGCCTTGAAACTTGCGATCGGACGAGCCGGTCGGAAATTACGCGCCTTCCTTCGGCGTCAGAACCTGTCGGCCGCGATACATGCCGGTCTTCAGGTCGATATGATGCGGGCGGCGCAGTTCGCCGGAATTCTTGTCTTCGACGTAGGTCGGAGCTTTCAGCGCATCAGCCGAACGGCGCATGCCGCGCTTGGACGGGCTCGTTTTTCTCTTCGGTACAGCCATTTTTCTTACTCCACTTGCGGGCAAAACATTCCCACGGCCAGACTGGCGGCCGAAACGGACATGTCGCGATTTCGGAAATTTTGCGCGCTTATACATGCAAGGGGCGGCCTTGACCAGTCCCCATGCGTATTTTTTGCGAGGCCGATGATTCGAGCCTCAGACCTCGTCTTCCGCCACGATCCAAGGCTCGGCCCGGGCAGCCTCTTCCCATTTGCGCCAGGCAGGATGCGCCTTCATCGTCTCCATATAGGCGAAGGTATCCTCCCGGCTGACGAGTTCATAGATGTCGAACCGGTTGACCACAGGCGCAAACATCGCATCCGCGCCGCTGAACGCACCAAAGAGAAGCGGTCCGCCGGATTTCTGCAGAAGGTCTCGCCAGATCGTCTCGATACGGCTGACATCGGCGTCGACGCCGTCAGGCAATGCGATCGTCCCCTTCGGCCGGCGAATATTCATCGGGCAGGCATTGCGCAGGGCTCGGAAGCCGGACAGCATTTCCATCGAAACAGAACGGGCGAGCGCCCGTTCGGCACGGGCGCGCGGCCAAAGGCCGGCGTCCGGATAAAGCTCGGCGGAATATTCGATAATCGCCAGCGACTCCCAGATTTTCAACGCGCCATGCTGCAGGACCGGCACCCGGCCACTCGGCGATATCGCCTTGATCTTGGGATTGCCGCCCGCATCATCGAAAGGGATCAGGATTTCTTCGAAATCGACGCCGGCGCTCGTCAGCGCCATCCAAGGCCGGAACGACCAGGAAGAATAATTCTTGTTGGCGATGTAGAGCGTCGGTCTGTCCATAGGCCACTCCCGTTCAGGCATCGAAATCGAAGATCAGCAGTTCGTGAAAATGGTTCATGTCCTCGTACACGCAGAATGCCGGTGGCGTCAGCTCGAAAACGGGGACATTGCGGCTGACGTCCTCGACCACGTCGTCGAGCATCGCCTGCCAGCGCGGCAGGGCTTCGTCCTCCAGCCAGTCGATAGGATAGGCGAAAGTGACGTGGAACTTGTAGTCCGCATGGTTCGGCTGCCGATAGCCGAGAAGATCGGCAAAGGCGTCGCGCCAGGCGCGCATGATCCTGCGGTCCTTCTCCGTCACCCCATCGACAAGAAGACCCGAGGGACGAGCACCGATGACCGCGACATTGAAGGGCTCGGCCATCGAAAAACTGTCGAGACGCGCGGCCAGCAGCGCGGTCATGTCGTCGATCGGCGTGTCGAGAGGGAGGTCTGCAGGCCAGCAGTCCTGCCGGCGCCTGGTCTCAATGACGCCTTCGAAAAGCGTCATGTGAAGGCTCGAGATCGGCGTGAAGAGAAATTGCGACGCCTCGGGCATCGCCAGATATTTTTCACGCGCCTCGATCAGTGCCGTGAGCGTCGTTGAACCTTTCTCGGGATGACAGACGATGGTGTTGCCGGCTTCGGGCAGGAAACCGCCGATCCTGCGATAGCGGCTGCCGAGATGGGCAGGTGGGTTTTGATTGTGCGTCTTCGAGTAAAGAAGAAGTTCGGGAGAAAAGGTCGGGGCGGTCATGGGCGACTCGGGGGCTCTGATTGAACTGCATTCGCCCATATGGCAGAACCAAGAATGGCAGATGACGCCCACCGCTTCTAATGACAAGTTGTGATCTTATTCATAGATGCACTTGATGTAATCGCCTGAGCCCTGCGCACGCCTCTCGATGACGCCGGCAAGCCGGCGAAGGCCTCGTCCGGGCTTCCCGGCATTGCGGTCGATCGGGTTGGGCAGCGAAACGGCGAGCAGCGATGCCTGGCGTCGCGTCAGCTTCGAGGCCGGCACCTTGAAATGATGCTGGGCGGCGGCCTCGATGCCGTAAATGCCGGGGCCCCATTCGGCGATATTGAGATAGATTTCCATCAGCCGCCGTTTCGACAGGACGAAATCCGTGGTGACGGCGAGGGGAAGCTCCATCGCCTTGCGCACGAAGGAGCGGCTGTTCCAGAGGAAGAGGTTCTTGGCCGTCTGCATCGGGATTGTGCTGCCGCCGCGTGTCGCCTGACCTTTCAGCGTGTCCTCGACCAGCATCCGCATCTCTGCCCAGTCGACGCCGCCGTGGAAGCAATATTGACCGTCTTCCGACATCATCACCGATTGCACCAGGACCGGAGAGATCTCATCCAGCGACACCCATCTGCGGTCATAGCCGCGCAGCAGCACCAAATCGCGCAGCATCAGCGTCGAGACGGGATGGATGAAGGGCAGCAGGTAGAGGAAGATCAGTGCGTAAGGAAGGATCAGCACGGCCAGAACGGCAAGACCGACGCGTCTCAGCACAGGCCGATCTTCGAACAATCGCCGACGGGCCGGCATGTCGGCGATATCCTCTCTCTCCGTCGCTATGTCCAATGTCCCCAGCCCATTTCTCTCCCTTTCGTTCTCATAACGCCTGTGAGCCGCTTATGCCAGAGGACAAGGGAAATCTTGCGGCAGTCATCGACAATTCCGTTGCAAGCCCCGATGCCCCATGCCAAACAGCGCCCATGGACGCGAACCGGAACACTTTCGAGACGAGGCTTAGCAACAACGCCCGCGAAATCGAGGCGCTGCTCGATACATTGCTTTCGCCGAGCCCTCTTTCCGATGAAATCGTCAGGCCTGACACCCTGCGCAGCGCCATGCATTATGCCGTGCTGAATGGGGGCAAGCGATTGCGCCCATTCCTTGTGGCCGAAAGTACGGCCCTTCTCGGCGGCGATGTACAGGCGGCCCTTCGGGTCGGCGCCGCACTCGAATGCGTGCACTGCTATTCTCTCGTGCATGACGACCTGCCGGCCATGGACGATGACGACCTGCGCCGCGGCAAACCGACAGTGCACATCAAGTTCGATGAAGCCACCGCAATCCTCGCCGGCGACAGCCTGCTGACCTATGCTTTCGACATCGTTGCCGCGCCGGAAACCGCCCTTCCCGATACGAGCAAAGCGGCGTTGGTGCTGGCGCTCGCCCGCGCAGCAGGTCTCGGCGGCATGGCCGGCGGCCAGGCCCTCGATCTGGCGGCGGAAAAGCAGGCGCCCGACGAAGCCGGCATCATCCGTCTGCAGGCGATGAAAACAGGCGCGCTGATCCGCTTCGCCTGCGAGGCGGGCGCCATTATCGCGGCAAGCCCGCCCGAAGATCGCCGCCGCCTGCGTGCCTTTGGCGAAAAGATCGGCCTCGCCTTCCAACTCGCCGACGACATCCTCGACCTGACCTCGGATGCTGAGACCATGGGCAAGGCGACCGGCAAGGATGCGGCCCGCGGCAAGGGAACGCTGGTGGCGCTTCACGGCGTGGAATGGGCCGAGACCGAGCTCCGCCGGCATGTGCGCGAGGCCGAGGATCTGCTCGCCCCCTACGGGGGGCGCGCCTCCACCCTCACCGCCGCTGCGCATTTCATCGCCGACCGCAAGAGCTGAGGCGAAGGTCAGGCCGCCAATATCTCCTTGAGGGCGGAAACCAGGCGGGCGCATTCCTCGTCGGTGCCGATGCTGATGCGCAGGAATTCCGCAATGCGCGGCTCGGCGAAACGCCGGACGAGCACGCCACGCTCCCGCAGCTCAGTCAGAAGTGCAGCGCCCGGTCGGCCTGCGTGCCTCGCAAATATGAAATTCGCCTGCGACGGCAGCACCTCGAAATCCAGCGCCTCAAGCTCCCGGACGAGGTTTTCCCGGCTGGCGATGATTTTCCGCCGGCATGTCTCGAACCAAGCCTCGTCTCTGATCGCCGCCGTCGCCCCGACCTGTGCCAGGCGATCGAGCGGATAGGAATTGAAGCTGTCCTTGACGCGCACCAGCGCCTCGATCAGGTCCCGGTGCCCCAGTGCGAAGCCAACGCGCAGACCTGCGAACGAACGAGATTTCGACAAGGTCTGGATGACCAAAAGGTTCGGATAGCGAGAAATGAGCGGCACTGCGCTTTCGCCGCCGAAATCGACATAGGCCTCGTCGATCACGACTAACGCATCCGGATGAGCAGCAAGAAGCGTCTCGATCCCGGTCCGCGGCAAGCCTATACCCGTCGGAGCATTCGGATTGGGGATGATGATGGCGCCGCAAGGTCTGGCGTAATCCGACAGCCGGATCCGGAACTGATCGTCGAGCGGTATCTCGATAGTCTCGATGCCATATAGCAGGCTATAGGTCGGATAGAAGCTGTAAGTCACATCGGGATAGAGAAGCGGCAGATCGTGGTTCAGCAGCGCCTGGAACGTATGGGCGAGAACCTCGTCGGAGCCGTTGCCGACGAACACTTGTTCGCTCGTCAGCCCGAAACGGGCAGCGATCGCCTCGCGCAACTCGGTGGCGGCGGGATCGGGGTAGAGCCGCAGATGGTCGTCCGTCGCTTGCCTGATCGCCTCGATCGCCTTTGGGGACGGTCCGTAGGGATTCTCATTGGTGTTGAGCTTGACCAGGCCGGGAATACGAGGCTGCTCCCCCGCGACATAGGGCCGAAGCTTGCTGACAATATCAGACCAATACCGGCTCATTCGAACGCGCGGGCCTTCATTCCGCAGCCGTCCGCTGGCCGAAGCGCTTCTCGATATAGTCGACGACAAGCGCCTCGAAGTCGGAGGCGATATTGGGGCCGCGCAGTGTCAGCGCCTTCTTGCCGTCGATAAAAACGGGAGCGGCCGGCGTCTCGCCGGTGCCGGGAAGCGAGATGCCGATGTCGGCATGTTTGCTTTCGCCCGGTCCGTTGACAATGCAGCCCATGACGGCGACGTTCAGCGCCTCGACGCCGGGATATTTCTCGCGCCAGACCGGCATGTTCTTGCGGATGTCGTTCTGAATGTTCTGCGCCAGTTCCTGGAAGACTGTCGAGGTCGTGCGCCCGCAGCCGGGACAGGCGGCAACGACGGGCACGAACTGCCGGAAGCCCATGACCTGCAGGATTTCCTGCGCCACCTGGACCTCGCGGGTGCGGTCGCCGTTCGGCTCGGGCGTCAGCGAGACACGGATCGTATCACCGATGCCGTGCTGCAGCACGAAGCCCATGGCAGCCGACGAAGCGACGATGCCCTTGCTGCCCATGCCGGCTTCGGTGAGGCCGAGATGCAGCGCGTGATCGGAACGTTCGGCGAGCATGGAATTGACGGCGATCAGGTCCTGCACCTGGCTGACCTTGGCCGACAGGATGATGCGGTTGCGCGGCAAGCCGATCTCCTCGGCAAGGGCGGCCGACAGCAGCGCCGACTGCACGATCGCCTCGCGCGTCACCTGCCTTGCCGAAAGCGGCGAGCCGGCCTCGGCATTCTGATCCATCAGCGCAGTCAACAGGTCCTGATCGAGGGAGCCCCAGTTGACGCCGATGCGTACCGGCTTGTCAAAGCGGATCGCCATCTCGATGATCTCGGCGAACTGTTTGTCCTTCTTGTCCTTGAAGCCGACATTGCCGGGATTGATGCGGTATTTCGCCAGTGCCTCGGCGCAGGCAGGATGATCGGCAAGCAGCTTGTGGCCGATATAATGGAAGTCGCCGATCAGCGGCACGTCCATGCCGAGCCGCAGTAGCCGCTCGCGGATTTTCGGCACGGCGGCGGCACTCTCGTCGCGGTCGACGGTGATACGCACCAGTTCCGAACCCGCCCGGTGCAGGGCTGCGACTTGCGCAACGGTCGAATCGATATCGGCGGTATCCGTATTCGTCATCGATTGCACGACAATCGGCGCACCACCGCCGACAATGACGCCGCCGACATTGACGGCGACGGAAGCGCGGCGCGGTTTCGGATCAAAATCGGCGGCTGACAACATGCAGAGTTCTTGCACCCCTAGAAACAGTGCCTTTCAGGTGGATCAAGCCCGGCTCCTTGTCAACCGCCGACTATATCACTTTTGTTTGGAGGCGCTCAGTGGCCGCCTTCGGAGACCCCATCGGCATAATGGGCCAGCTTGGAGAACATGAGAACGAACAGCAGCAGCACCGGCAGCGCCATGAAGACGACGGCAAAGCCGATATGTTCGGCAACGAAGCCGATCACCGACGGCGCGACCAGCATGCCGGAATAGCCCATCGTCGTAACCACCGAGATGCCGATGCCGGGTTTGAGACCGGGTATATTGCCCGCAGCCGAGAAAGCGATCGGCACCATGTTTGAAATGCCGATGCCGCAAAGGGCAAAGCCCAGAATGGCGATCTCAGCGTCCGGCGCAAGGCTTGCAAGCAACATGCCGACGATTGCAAAGAGCGTGCAGATGCGCAGTGTCTTGACCCCTCCGAGGCGGTCGCGCACCAGGTCGCCGGCAAAGCGCATGGTCGCCATGGTCGCCGAAAAGGCTGCGAAACCGAGACCGGAAAGCGCCACCGACGCATCCATGTCCTGCCGGAGATAGAGCGCACCCCAATCCAGAACCGCGCCTTCCGGCACCATGGAGAACAGCGCCATCAAGCCGAGCAGCCACGGCAGCGGCACCATCGGCAGCCTCGTCTTCTCCTTTTTGGCATCGGGATGGGGCGGATCCGCAAGGATCATCGGCCAGGCGACAGCGAGGAAGATCGCCGCCAGCGCAGTCGCGAGCTGGGCATGGCCGAGAACGCCGAGTTTGGCAATCACGATGCCGCCGAGGCCCGAGCCGATCAAGCCGCCGAGGCTCCAGAAAGCATGGCAGGACGACATGATGGCCCGGCGCATGGATTTTTCGACGGACACCGCATTGGCGTTCATCGCCACATCCATGGCGCCGATGAAGCCGCCGAACAGGAAGAGCGAGATTGCCGCGGTAAACACATTCGGCGCGAGCGTCAGAGCCAGGAGCAGCGGCAGCACGCAGACGGCGGTTGCCCGTACAACGACGCGCGAGCCGTGCCTGGCGATCTGCGCGCCGGCGATCGGCATCATGACCAGCGAGCCGACACCGAAGACGATGATCATCATCCCGAGCTCGAACTTGCTCAGCCCGAGACGCTCGGCAAAATCCGGAATCTTCGGTGCCCAGCAGCCGACGACAAAGCCGTTCATGAGAAAGAGCAGGGAAACCGCTGCCCTGCTTCTGGTAATGAAGCCGCTGCGGACCCCCGACGGCGCATTCACATGACTGTCCATTTTCGGTCTTTCCTCGCTATCGGGCTTGGGAGCGCCCGCTTTTTCTAAACTCCGTGACGCCGGCTCAGTTCGTTTTTTCGGCGATGACGGTCCGGCAGCCGCGCTCGCGATAACCCGCAAGAATGGCGGGATCGGCATCGTGCTCGACGACCAGGCATTCGCAATGCGCAACCGGAAGGATGCTGTGGGGCGCAGCCGTGCCGAATTTCTCCGAGGTTACCGCCGCCATAACCCTTTTGCTTCTCGATGTTGCAAACCGCTTGAATTCCGCATCCTCGAATCCGAAGGCGGTGATGCCGGCCTCGAGATCGATGCCGCAGGCGCCGAGAATGCAGAGATCGGGCGAAATCTGCTCCATATCCCGCAAGGCCTTGGCGCCGAGCGCTCCACCTGTCTGCCGGTCCACCATGCCGCCGATCAGGATGACGTTGACGGCGGGCTTGTCGATCAGCGCTGCGGCAATCACCGGCGCATTGGTCGCAGCCGTCAGTTCAAGTTCGGCAGGCAGGGCGTTGGCAATCGCCAGATTGGTGCTGCCGGCATCGAAAAACACGCACGAACCGGCAGGGATCTGCTTCGCGGCAGCCCGCGCCAAGGCCTGCTTGCGGTCGGCGGCAAATCCCGTGCGCTGCGTCAGGCTTCCATGCGCCGGCGAAACCGGCAGCGCGCCGCCATAGACCCGCTCGCAGAGGCCCGCCGCCGCCATCTCACGCAGGTCGCGCCGCACCGTATCCTCGGAGACGCCGAATTCGAGCGCAAGTTCCGCCGCCAGCACGCGGCCATTCAGCCGCAGCCGCTCGGAAATAACACCTTGGCGCTCTCGCAACAGAAAATCCTGCATGTTCCTACCGAATCTGCATGTGAAGTATTGAAAACGTGCATAACCGTTTACGACCGTGCAGGCAATATGCGCGATCACACACTTTCTGACGCGGTGACACAAAGCGCCACCACCTGGCGAACTAACTATTGACCGGCTCAGAAGGCAAGATTATCGATCCACTACTCCCGATTCCGCCGGCAAACCTGCCCCCTGGTGCGTCCCCGTGAAAAATTCCGTCAGCCTGGGCATTCTGCTCACGAGCCTCGCCTACATGGCGTTCACGTTCCATGATGCGATCATCAAGATTCTGACTTCAAGCATTCCCGTCTGGCAGATCCTGTTTTTCCGCAGCCTGACGATCCTGCTCGGTTGTCTCGCCTATGGTCGCGTCAGGCTCATCCGTCAGACAATGACATCGCCGATCATCAAACCAATGATTGCCCGCAGTATCCTTCTCCTTTGCGCCTGGCTTTCCTACTACTCCGCCGCAAGCCGCCTGCAACTGGCCGAAGTCACCACGCTTTATTACGCCGCACCCGTCGTCGGCACCTTGCTTGCATGCTTCGTTCTGAAGGAGGACGTCATGCCAGCGCGATGGCTGGCCGTTGGCGTCGGTTTCGTCGGCGTGCTCATCGCCTGCGACCCGATCGGTCTCACTGTTTCCTGGCCCGTGTATCTGGCGCTACAGGCGGCGGTCCTCTGGGCGGCGGCCATGGTGCTGCTGCGCAAGACCTCGCTGCACGAAAAGACCATCGTCCAGCTTGCGGTTTCGAACGTCTTTTTCCTCGCCATGACGGGCATTGCCGTTCCTTACACTTGGCAGACACCCGACATGACGCAGTTGGCGCTTCTCATCGCAACCGGCGTAGTCGCCGGCTGTGCGCAGTTCGCCCTCTTCGAGGGAATTCGACAGGCACCCGTCTCCGTGCTTGCGCCGTTCGAATATACTTCCCTCGTCTGGGCCTTCATCCTCGGCTATCTGATCTGGGGCGATATCCCACCGCCGAATGTCGTCGGCGGCGCGGCGATGATCCTCGGCGCCGGTTTGATCATCATCGTCTGCGAAAGGCTGCGCCGCCGGGCCACGGTGTGATGCCCGTTTCCATGGAATTGATGCTTCAGAAGACGGCTTGAGAAAAATATTCGCAGTTGCTGCTTTTATTCGCAGTTTTCTACGCTTCCGGCGCCCTAGTTTTCTGCAAAGTATCGCTCATCCGATCGCAACCTCCCAAGGATGGATAAAACAATGAACTGGTTGAAAACCGTCGCCGCCGCTGCCCTTATTCAGGCCGCAGCCCTCCTGCCCGCCCATGCGGGCGAAAACCTCGCCGCCATCAAATCGGCCGGCGTCTTCAAAATCGGCACCGAGGGCACCTATGCGCCCTTCACTTATCATGACGAAAGCGGCAAGCTCGTCGGCTTCGACGTCGAGATCGGCGAAGCCATCGCCGCCAAGCTCGGCGTCAAGGCCGAGTTCGTCGAAGGCAAGTGGGACGGCCTGATCGCCGGCCTCGACGCCAAGCGTTACGACACTGTCATCAACCAGGTCGGAATCACCGAAGCCCGCAAGCAGAAATATGATTTCTCCGAACCCTATATCGCTTCCAAGGCCGTGCTCATCGTTCGCGAGGGCGACGACAGCATCAAGACCTTTGCCGACCTGAAGGGCAAGAAATCAGCCCAGTCACTGACCAGCAACTTCGGCAAGATCGCCACCGAATCCGGGGCCGAGCTCGTCGGCACGGACGGTTTCGACCAGTCGATCCAGCTTGTGCTGACCAAACGCGCCGATGCGACGATCAACGACAGCCTGTCCTTCCTCGACTTCAAGAAGCACAAGCCGGACGCGCCGGTAAAGATCGCCGCCGAGCAGGAAAATGCCGATTACTCCGGCATCATCATCCGCAAGAACGAGCCGGAACTGCTGGAAGCGATCAACAAGGCGCTCGCCGATATCAAGGCCGACGGCACTTACAAGAAGATCGCCGACAAATATTTCGGCCAGGACGTCTCGAAGTAAGCTTCGTCTAAAAAACTCCCCTCCCTCCCCACAAGGGGGAGGGGCTTTGGCCGGGGGACCGCCTCACCTCAAAATAGACGTCCCGACTTGCAGCTCGGTGGTCATTTCATGCAGCGCGGGAGGCAGATTAAGTCCCTGCCCCTTGTGGGAAACGGTTGGGGAGGGGTATTTCGAAGTATTGCTGCTCAACCGACGAGAGGGAATATCCCTTGCCGCACTGGCTCCAACTGATGGCGGAATCGCTTCCCTCGCTCCTCTGGGCGGGATTGATCTTCACCATTCCACTGACGCTGCTCTCCTTCGTCTTTGGTCTGATCCTCGGCCTGATCACGGCGATCGCCCGCCTTTTCGGCCCGACGCCCGTCGCGGCGATTGCCCGTTTCTATGTCTGGGTCATTCGCGGCACGCCGCTGCTCGTCCAGCTCTTCGTGATCTTTTACGGGCTGCCGAGCATCGGCATCCTGCTCGACGCCTTTCCTGCCGCCCTGATCGGCTTTACCCTGAATATCGGCGCCTACAGCTCCGAAATCATCCGCGCGGTCATCTCCTCCGTGCCGAAGGGCCAGTGGGAAGCGGCCTATTCGATCGGCATGAACTGGCGCCAGGCGATGAGCCGGACGATCCTGCCGCAGGCCGGCCGCGTCGCCGTGCCACCTCTGTCGAATACCTTCATCTCGCTGGTCAAGGATACCTCGCTTGCCGCCGCCATCACCGTGCCGGAGCTCTTCCAGGCGGCACAACGCATCGTCGCCACCACCTACGAGCCGCTGATCCTTTATATCGAGGCGGCGCTGATCTATCTCGTCCTCAGCTCCGTCCTCTCGCAGCTGCAGGTGCGGCTGGAACGCCGTTTCGCGCGTTATGGCGGCATGCTGGAGGCAAACGCATGATCGAGCTTTCCAACATCGAAAAGCGCTTCGGCGATGCCGTCATTCTGAAGGATATCAGCATCCGCATTCCCGAGGGCAGCGTCACCGCTCTCGTCGGGCCGTCCGGTGGTGGCAAGAGCACGCTACTGCGCTGCATCAACCTGCTCGAAATCCCGACATCAGGCGGGATCCGCCTCGGTGAGGAAGAGCTTTCCTTCGCGCCCGGCAAACGCTTGGGATGGCAGGCGATCCAGAAAATCCGCCGTCAGACCGGCATGGTCTTCCAGAATTTCCAGCTCTTCCCGCATCAGACCGCGATCGAAAACGTCATGGAAGGTCTGGTCACGGTGCTGAAATGGCCGAAGGAGCAAGCGCGCGAACGCGCCATGGAACTGCTGACCAAGGTCGGAATGGCGCACAAGACCGATGCCTGGCCCTCGACCTTATCGGGTGGTCAGCAGCAACGCGTGGCAATCGCTCGGGCGCTTGCGCCGTCGCCGCGGGTGCTTCTCTGCGACGAGCCGACCTCGGCGCTCGATCCGGAACTTTCGGCGGAAGTGGTCGATGTGCTGGGCCAGCTTGCCCGCGAAGGCACGACGATGGTCATGGCCACCCATGATCTCCGACTCGCCTCGAAAATCGCCAACGACGTCGTCTTCCTGGAAGACGGGAGCGTGGTCGAAACCGGCAGTGCGAAAGCTATTTTCAGCGCGCCTAAGCGCGAGCGTACCAAGCGCTTCATCTCGACGATCAACGCCGCCCATACATATGACATCTGAACTGTCTCACGTGAATCGTGATTCACGTGAGACGCTTTTGATTTAAGCGGCCTGCCTCAGGCCGAGGTGACGACCGAACGCGCCGCCTTCAACGCGTTGCCCCACCAGACGAGCTGATCGAGCTGGTTCTTGGCCGCCTCGTTGAGGTGCGGGTAATCGCCAAGGCTCTTACCTTCCTTGAGCACGCTCAGATATTCGCTGAAAGCGATGTGCACGCCCGTTTTCACCGAGGCGGCGCCCATTTCCACAAAGATCAGCCGAAGCTGCTCGACGGCGCGCGCACCGCCAACGCCGCCGTAACCGACGAAGGCGACTGGCTTCTGAATGAACTCGCCGAGATCGATTGCGTTCTTCAGAACCGCCGTCGGCGCATGATTGTACTCGGCAACGGTGAATATGTAGCCGTCGAATTCGCGCAGCTTCTTCTTCCAGCGCTCGGCGGTGTCGCTTTCTGCCGTGGTGGCGCGCTCTTCGCCGAAGAAATGCATGGGATAGTCGAGAAGATCGAGAACCTCGACTTCCAGATCGGAGCGCTGGCCGACGAGCGCGGCAATCCATTTTGCCGGATGTTCGGCGAAACGCCCAATACGAGTGCTGCCGACAATGACGGCGATCTTCAATTTGCTCATGAAATCGTTTCCTGATTGATCTTGGGAGGGGCAGGCAGGCAAGTCTACGAAAAAGCCTCCCCGCCGGGCAAGGCGAGGAGGCCATTCGCTTTTCGAAAAACGCGGCCTTTTAACAGCCTAGTTCTACACAATCGGGTGATTAGCCCGATCTAAGGAGGGCGGACGAAACCTTTCGTGCCGCTCGCTCATCCGCCGTAAACCACCAGCAGGTCCTTTGCGTCGATCTGGTCGCCGGCTTTGACCAGCACTTCGGCAATGGTGCCGTCCTTTTCCGCATGGATCGCGGTTTCCATCTTCATCGCCTCGATGGAGACGAGCACGTCGCCGGCGCTGACCGCCTGGCCCGGCGAGGCGAAGACGCGGCTGATGACGCCGGGCATCGGCGCGCCGACATGGGCGGCGTTGCCGACCTCGGCCTTGCGGCGCACGGCAGCGCCCGTCGCCCCATGGGCCCGATCGGGCACCTTGATGCGGCGCGGCTGGCCGTTGAGTTCGAAGAAGACAGTGACCATGCCCTGGCTGTCGGTTGCGCTCATCGCCTGGTTGACGATAACGAGCGTCTTGCCCTTCTCGATGTCGGCGAACAGTTCCTCGCCGTCCGCCAACCCGTAGAAATAGGCGGGCGTCGGCAGCACCGAAACCGGGCCGTAGGTATCCGAAGCAAGCGCAAAGTCGGTGAAGACCTTCGGATACATCAGATAGGAAGCGAATTCGAAGTCGCTGACTTCGCGCTCCAGCTTCTTCTCGATGACCTTGCGTTCCGCATCGAGATCGGCGGCCTTCAGCAGTGAGCCTGGACGCACCGTATAAGGTTTTTCGCCCTTCAATGCCTTCTTCTGCAGCGCTTCCGGCCATCCAGACGGTGGCTGGCCGAGATCGCCCTTCAGCATCGACACCACCGATTCCGGGAAGGAAACCTCGCGGTCGGGGCTGACGACATCGGCAACGGTCAAGTCCTGGGAGACCATCATCAGCGCCATGTCGCCAACGACCTTGGAGGAGGGCGTCACCTTGACGATATCGCCGAACATCTGGTTGGCGTCGGCATAGGCCTGCGCCACTTGATGCCAGCGGGTTTCCAGCCCCAGCGAGCGGGCCTGCTCCTTCAGGTTGGTGAACTGGCCGCCCGGCATCTCGTGGAGATAGACTTCGGAGGCTGGCCCTCTGAGATCGCTTTCGAAGGCGGCATACTGGTTGCGCACCGCTTCCCAATAGAAGGAGATACGGCGGATCCATTCCGGATCGAGACCAGGGTCGCGCTCGGAGCCGGAGAGCGCCTCGACGATCGAGCCGAGACAGGGCTGCGATGTATTGCCGGACAACGCATCCATTGCCGCATCGACGGCATCGACGCCGGCTTCGACCGCGGCAAGAACCGTTGCCGCCGCAATGCCCGAGGTATCATGCGTGTGGAAGTGGATCGGCAGACCGGTCGCCTCGCGCAGCGCCTTGAACAGAACCTTCGCCGCCGCAGGCTTCAACAGGCCCGCCATGTCCTTCACAGCGATGATATGGGCGCCGGCCTTTTCGAGCTCGACGGCAAGGTCGGTATAATACTTCAGGTCATACTTCGGCCGCGCCGAATTCAGGATGTCGCCGGTATAGCAGATCGCCGCTTCGCAGAGCTTGTTCTCCTCGGCAATGGCATCCATCGATACCCGCATATTCTCCACCCAGTTCAGGCAGTCGAAGACGCGGAAGAGATCGATGCCGCCCTTGGCGGCCTGGCGGACGAAGTATTTGACGACATTGTCGGGATAGTTGGTGTAGCCCACACCGTTGGCGCCGCGCAGCAGCATCTGCAGGAGCAGGTTCGGCGCCCCCTCGCGGATCAGCGCCAACCGCTCCCACGGATCTTCCGTGAGGAATCGCATCGAGACGTCGAAGGTGGCGCCGCCCCAGCATTCGAGCGAGAGCAGGTTCGGCAGCGCATGCGCATAGGTGCCGGCAATGCGGGCAATGTCATAGGTGCGCATGCGGGTGGCGAGCAGCGACTGGTGGCCGTCGCGCATCGTCGTGTCGGTCAGAAGCACCCGCTTCTCCTTGCGCATCCACTCGCCGAACTTCTTCGGACCAAGCGTGTCGAGAAGCTGCTTCGTGCCGTCCTTCACCCCATTGCCATTGGCATAGGGCACCACCGGCTTGGCGGCATTTTCCTGCGGCTTCGGCCGGTCCTTGGCCTCGGGATGGCCGTTGACGGTGACGTCGGCGAGATAGGTCAGGAGTTTCGTCGCGCGGTCCTGGCGCTTGACCTGCTGGAAGAGCTCCGGCGTCGTGTCGATGAAGCGGGTGGTGTAGCTGTTGTCGCGGAATTTCGGATGGCCGATGATTGCTTCGAGGAAGGTCAGATTGGTGGCGACGCCGCGGATACGGAATTCCCGCAGCGCCCGGTCCATGCGGGAAATGGCTTCCAGCGGGTTCGGCGCCCAGGCCGTGACCTTGACGAGCAGCGGATCGTAATAGCGGGTGATGATGGCGCCGGAATAGGAGGTGCCGCCGTCAAGGCGGATGCCGAAGCCGGAGGCCGAACGGTAGGCGGTGATGCGGCCGTAATCCGGAATGAAATTATGCTCCGGATCTTCCGTCGTCACGCGGCACTGCAGGGCGTGACCGTTGAGACGGATGTCTTCCTGCTTCGGCACACCGGATTGCGGCGTGCCGATGGCGAAGCCGTCGAGGATGTGGATCTGCGCCTTGACGATATCGATGCCGGTGACGACTTCGGTCACCGTATGCTCGACCTGGATGCGCGGATTGACTTCGATGAAGTAGAATTTGCCGGTATCGGCGTCCATTAGATATTCGACGGTGCCGGCGCCGATATAGTTCGTCGCCTCTGCGATCTTCAGCGAATAGGCGGCGAGTTCCTGGCGCTGCGCTTCGGTGAGATAGGGTGCGGGCGCGCGCTCGACGACCTTCTGATTGCGGCGCTGAACGGAACAGTCGCGCTCGAAGAGATGCACGACATTGCCGTGGGTGTCGCCGAGGATCTGGCTTTCGACGTGGCGGGCGCGCTCAACGAGCTTTTCGAGATAGACCTCATCCTTGCCGAAGGCGGCCATTGCCTCGCGCTTGGCTTCCGTCACTTCCTTGGCGAGATCGGCCTCGGAACGGATGACGCGCATGCCGCGACCGCCGCCGCCCCAAGAGGCCTTCAGCATGACGGGATAGCCGATCTCGGCGGCCATTCTGGCGACTTCCTGCATATCGTCCGGCAGCGGTTCGGTCGCCGGCACGACCGGCACGCCGACGGAGATCGCCAGATTACGCGCCGCCACCTTGTTGCCGAGCTGGCGCATCGTATCGGCCTTCGGGCCGATGAAGATGATGCCGGCCTTGTTGCAGGCATCGACGAATTCCGGGCTTTCCGACAAGAGGCCGTAGCCCGGATGGATGGCGTCGGCACCGGAAAGCTTGGCGACGCGGATCACCTCGTCGATCGACAGATAACTTTCGATCGGCCCGAGATCGCGGGCAAGATGCGGGCCGCGGCCGACCTGATAGCTCTCGTCCGCCTTGAAGCGGTGTAGCGCCAGCTTGTCCTCTTCCGCCCAGATCGCCACCGTTTTTATGCCGAGCTCGTTGGCCGCGCGGAACACGCGAATGGCTATTTCGGAGCGGTTGGCAACGAGTATCTTCGATATGGGCAAAACGGTCTCCTCCGTCGTTCAGACACGGGCATGCTGCACCCGCGAAGAAAATCCTTAACTTCTTGTCACGGGAAGTTCAATTTCTCTTGCGACTGCGAAACGCACTTTCTCGCCATGCCAGCGCATGTCGGCCGGCAGTATGCAGCGATTTCGACGGAGTGGATAAGGAAAAGCCTAGCTTATCAGACCGTGGCGGAAGGCAAGCGCCACTGCCTGCTGCCTGTTCTTTGCCTTCAGCTTGGCCTGCAGACCGTTCATATACCAGTCGACGGTATGGTTTGAGATCTTCAGCATTTTGCTGATCTCCATCGACGTCATGCCTTCGGCGAGATAGTGGAGGATTTCCATCTCGCGCCGCGTCAGCGGCGTCTCGGTCGGCAGCACCGTTTCCAGCGCCTCGGCCTCGCCTTTCAGGTCGAGTAATCGCCAGAAGGTCTTGCGCGCCACCGCCTCAAGCAGCGCGATTTCAACCGGCGACAGATCGATCGGCTTGCCGCCTAGGCTGAGGCTGCCGAGAATGCCGTTGCGCCCGTGAATCGGAAAGAGATAGCCGTCCTCCAATCCGTGGCCGAAGGCATCGACCATCATCTGCTCCATGCGGCGCTGATGCACGTCACCGTCGAAGGCTGCCATGCTCTCCCGCCAGCGGAAAGGCCGTTGCGCATGCGCGAGATAACGCACCATCGGATCGATCCGGACATATTTTTTTGCGGCATATATCTGTAGCCATTGTTCCGGCCAGCGGCCGGCAAGCGGGGCGGCGCGCAATTCGATATTCTGCTGCGCCGGGCCTTGCTGCAAATGTCGCAGCAGACCGTAATATTCGAAACCGGAACCGTGGAGGGCCTGCTCGAGTTCGGTGACGACGGCGTCCGGATTTGGGCACTCTTCCAGAATTACAAGCAATTGAATTAAAGAATTAATATTCACAAATAGCGCCTTTGTCCGGACTAGATGCCCGCAGGCCGTTGGCGGCTGTTCAGATTGGTCGCGTAACGGTCTTCTGCAGAAAATGCAGTCTCTAATTTAATGCTGCGCTAAACATTGATTAAAATGCAAGCGCAAATTGTTGCGAGATATAATCATGGTGGAATTCCGGCGCCAGACCCCGCTGCCGAAAAATCTGATGAGCCCGAGAATGTCTCTCTGTTCTATCCTATTGAGGCAGCTTCAATTTCATCGCAGATGCGATCGTGCGATCAAGTTAACCACCCGGCGGACTGAATCCCGAATACTCCGTTAATCGCCGGTTCAGGTAGCCTTTTGTAGCATCCCACCATTCCCGTTTTCGCAGATGCACAAGAGGTTAGACGTGTCGCTATTCAAGGTCTATGCAAGAGCTCTGCGCTATCTAGGCGCTTACAAGCTCCGCGTATCCCTGGTCGTTATCGCCAACATTGTTCTGGCGACCATCACCATTGCGGAACCGATCCTGTTCGGTCGCATCATCGATGCGATATCGGGCAAGGGCGAAGTCAAACCCATCCTCTTCATGTGGGCTGGTTTCGCCGTGTTCAATACTGTCGCCTTCGTTCTGGTATCCCGCGAGGCCGACCGGCTTGCCCATGGCCGGCGGGCAACGCTGCTGACGGAAGCCTTCGGGCGCATCATTTCCATGCCTCTTGCCTGGCACCATCAGCGCGGCACCTCCAACGCGCTGCATACGCTGCTGCGGGCCTGCGAGACGCTGTTCGGCCTCTGGCTTGAGTTCATGCGCAACCACTTGTCAACGGTCATTGCGCTGGCTCTGCTGGTGCCGACCGCAATATCGATGGACTTGCGCCTCTCCGCCGTGCTGATCGTGCTTGGCATCGCCTATTGGCTGATCGGCCGCGTGGTCATGAGCCGCACCAAGGATGGCCAGGCTTCGGTCGAAAACCACTACCATACCGTCTTCTCGCATGTCAGCGACTCGATCAGCAATGTCTCCGTTCTGCATAGCTACAACCGCATCGAAGCGGAAACCAAGGCATTGAAATCTTTTGCTGACCGGCTGCTCGAAGCGCAGTATCCGGTGCTCGACTGGTGGGCGCTTGCCAGCGCGCTGAACCGTATGGCTTCGACCATTGCGATGATGGTGGTTCTGATCATCGGCACGATGCTCGTTCAGTCCGGCCAGCTGCGCGTCGGTGACGTCATTGCCTTCATCGGCTTTGCCAACCTGCTGATTGCCCGTCTCGACCTGATGCGTCAGTTCGCTACGCAGATCTTCGAGGCCCGCTCCAAGCTGCAGGATTTCTATACGCTTGAGGATTCAGTGCGCGATCGTGAAGAGCCGGCCGGCAATGGTGAGATCAAGAACGTCAAGGGTGCGGTTGAATTCCGCGACGTCTCCTTCGGCTTCGGCAACAGCTCGCAGGGCCTGCACAATGTCTCCTTCTCGGTGAAGGCAGGCCAGACGGTCGCCATCGTCGGCCCGACTGGCGCCGGCAAGACGACACTGGTCAACCTGCTGCAGCGCGTCTACGACCCGCAGGGCGGCCAGATCCTCGTCGACGGCACCGATATCACCAAGGTGACCCGAAAGTCGCTCCGTCGCCATATCGCTACCGTCTTCCAGGATGCGGGC
This sequence comes from Rhizobium sp. YTUHZ045, assembly GCF_051124255.1. Lineage (NCBI taxonomy): Bacteria > Pseudomonadati > Pseudomonadota > Alphaproteobacteria > Hyphomicrobiales > Rhizobiaceae > Rhizobium > Rhizobium sp. YTUHZ045. The sequence goes on along the minus strand of NZ_CP101432.1, from coordinate 3,985,878 downwards.
CTGCTGAATCGTTCCATCAGCGACAATATCCGCCTCGGCCGCGAAGGTGCGAGCGAGGAGGACATGCGCCGTGCTGCCGAAGCCGCCGCCGCCGCCGATTTCATCGAGACCCGTGAAGATCGTTACGATACCCATGTCGGCGAACGCGGCAACAAGCTCTCCGGTGGTGAACGCCAGCGCATTGCGATCGCCCGCGCCATCCTCAAGGATGCGCCGATCCTGGTGCTCGATGAAGCGACCTCGGCGCTCGACGTCGAGACCGAAGCGCGCGTCAAGGCCGCGATCGACAATCTGCGGCAGAACCGCACCACCTTCATCATCGCCCACCGCCTCTCGACGGTCCGCGAAGCCGATATGGTGCTCTTCCTCGATGATGGACGTGTCGTCGAGCAGGGCGGCTTCGATGAGCTCAGCCACAGCAACGGCCGCTTCGCCGCGCTGCTGCGCGCCAGCGGCATCCTGACGGACGAGGAAGTCCGCAAGGCCCACACCACCGAAGCCGCCTGAGCGCTCCGGGTTACAGGATAAGGCCGGAAGGGCAGGCGCTCTTCCGGCCTTTTGTTTTTCTTGGGAGCGAAACGACGCGTAGCTCCCTCTATCCCGCCGGCCACCCCCTACCAGGCAAGGGTAGAGACAGAAGGCGGCGCAGGGGATGTCGTCAGAGGCACTACGTGTCTGGCGGCGGGACTGATTGATCGCGCCGCCGATCCCCTCTAAATTCTTGTCCTTACCCGATACTCAGGAGAGCGGCATGAATGTCCTGCGCATCGTTGCCAATATCCAGGCGCCCGACCTCATGGCCGCCAAACGCTTCTATCAGGATATTCTCGGGCTCGATCTGATGATGGATCTCGGCTGGATCGTCACGTTCGGCGCGAATACTTCCATGAAGGTTCAGCTCAGTGTCGCCAGCCAAGGCGGTTCCGGGACTCCAGTACCCGATCTCTCCATCGAGGTGGATGATCTCGATGCTGCTTTCGAGGCGATGTCTGGCGCCGGCATTCCGATCGAATACGGTCCGGCCGACGAGCCCTGGGGCGTCAGGCGCTTCTACGTGCGCGATCCTTTCGACCGGCTGGTGAATATTCTCGTTCATAAAAGTTGAGCCGGCGGCATTACAGCGCAGCGCGTCTTTTCAGACGCGCGAAAGGCGCTGCAATGCCGTGGGGCTTTCAATGCGATTTCGGGACGCCGCTAAGCCCGCGGCCGTTCAATCAAAGCGGTGGACCCTATTTCCGATTGGTGCGGCGATAGGTATTTGCCGCTCCGCCGACCCGCACAGGCACAGGGACGGCGGCAATCTCAGTCACGAGCTTGTGCTTGATTTTGCCCAGCTGGCGCTTGTGCTCGAGATAATAGGCATAGGCGAATTGCGTCGCGATGCCCGCGATGACGAAGAACGGGCCGACCAGCGGATCCTTGTTGGTGATATAGAGCACGACCTGGCCGATCATGGCGAGGATCGTGCCGGCGACGAAGATGTTCAGCGAATGGCGGCCGAGGATCGTCAGCGGGTGGTCGGCGGGGCGCCGCAGGATGCGCGAGAACGCCGGGATGCTGATGATGAGATAGGTTAGCGCCAGCACATGCAGCAGCCGCGGCAGCGACAGGAAAGTCTTGTCGAAACCGGTGATGACGGTGGGCAGGCCAAGCGCTGCCAGCGAATTACCGAAAATCCAGAGATGGCCGGTTACCCAGACGAAGGACAGCAGGACATAGAAGGCGGCAGCCGCAAACAACAACGGATGCCGCGGGATCGTGCCGCCGCGCTTGATATGCAGGATCGAAACAATTCCAATCGAAAACAGGAACTGCCAGGAGAGCGGATTGAGGAACCAGTAGCCCTCTATCAGCAAATTGTGCGGCGCCACTTCGTAAATGCCGGCCAGCAGCCAGACCGTGCCGGAAACCGCGAGCGCCAGAAGCGGGCTTCGCTCGTTGAGGAGCAGGATGATCGGCACCATCAGCAACAATGCGCCATACATCGGCAGGATATTGTTGTAGCCGATCTGGTGGCCGAGCAGCAGCAGCGCCGGAATGCCTTCCTTCAGGTTCATCAGAACCGCCAGGATGTTGATCTCGACCAGCAGCCCCGGCCGGTGGAACAGCCAGGCACCACAGATGAAGAGCGCCAGCGTCATGAAGGTGGTGATCATATGCGCAAGGTAGAGCGTGAAGGCACGCCGCGCCGCCTTGATCGCCGTCTTGATGCGGCCGCCCGGCTTGAAGCGGGAACCATAGGCGAGACCGACGGCGATGCCGGAGATCAGGACGAAGGCCTCGGCGGCGTCGGAAAAACCAAAATTCTTCGTCGTCACATATTCGAAGATCTGTCCGGGCACATGATTGATGAAAATCATGATCAGGGCCAGGCCACGCAGCACGTCAAGCCTTGTATCGCGCCCCGTCGCAGCTGCGGATGAGGAACTGCGCTCGGTGCCGATGGCTTCGGTCAGCGTGCTTGCCATATGGGTTTCTCCTGTTGTCCGGTTTTGCAAACGCGACGACGGCCAAAAGGGTTCCCTTTTGGCCGTCGCGAATCGCCGTGTTCTTCAGCGTGGAGAACGCTGTTATCCGAGCGGATATCCCTCTTCGGGATCGGTGACTTCGCTGCCGTTGATCGACAGAGTGTAGCCGCTGGCATTGGACGCTTTTGAGACCGAAATGCGGTATTTGACGCCGCCCCGCTCCACCTCCGCCGCAAAACCGTCCCATTCCGACGGAAGCGACGGACGCACATGGAGCCGGCCGTCCTTCAACCGGATCCCCAGAATGCCCTCGACGGCGGCTCGGTAGAGCCAGCCAGCCGATCCGGTATACCAGGTCCAGCCGCCGCGCGACGTATAAGGCTCATGCCCATAGACGTCAGCTGCCACGACATAGGGTTCGACCCGGTATTGTTCGGCCGAAGCCTTGTCGAGGGCATGCGTGATCGGATTGAGGATCTGGAAGCAGCGCAGCGCGTCGTCACCCCGCTTCAGTTCCGCAAGCGCCATCACCACCCAGGTCGCGGCATGGGTATATTGCCCGCCGTTTTCACGCACGCCCGGCGGATAGGCCTTGATGTAACCGGGATCCCTGGCGGAATTGACGAAAGGCGGCGTGAACAGTCGGATGATGCGCGCCTCCTCATCGACCAGTTGGTCGAGCACGGCATCCATCGCCTTTCCGGCACGAGCCGGGTCGCCTTCGCCGGACAGAACGCTCCAGGATTGTGCGATCGAGTCGATCCGGCATTCCGGGCTCTCTTTGGAGCCGAGCAGCGCGCCGTCGTCGAATGTGCCGCGGCGATAGTAGCTGCCGTCCCACGCCGCAGTTTCGAGCGCCTTCTTCAATTCGGCGAGATGGGCTGACCAGCGCTCCACTCGAGCCGAATCGCCGCGCTCTTCGGCATAGGGAATGAAGGCGCGCAATGCACCCGCCAGGAACCAGCCAAGCCAGACGCTGGTGCCGCGCCCGCCGATGCCGACGCGGTTCATGCCGTCGTTCCAGTCGCCGCCGAGGAACAGCGGCAGACCGTTTGCGCCCTTGCGGGCGATGGCGAGATCGAGCGCCAGGGCCGCATGTTCGTAGACGCTCGCCTTGTCCTCCGAAATCTCCGGCTTGTAGAACGAGTCGTGCTGACCTTCGAGGAGAGCGGGTCCTTCCAGAAAGGCAAGCTCCTCGTCGAGCACGGTCTTGTCGCCGGTGACGCTGCAATAATGGTGGATCGCGTAGCTCAGCCAGACGACGTCGTCCGAAATCAAGGTGCGAACGCCCGCACCCGTTCCCGGCAGCCACCAATGCTGAACATCACCTTCGCGGAACTGCCGTGAGGCGGCATTCAGAATCTGACGCCGGGCGATCGAGGGTTCGTGCATTAGGAAGGCCAGCGTATCCTGCAACTGGTCGCGGAAACCGAAGGCGCCGCTTGCCTGGTAGAAGGCGGTGCGGGCCATGATGCGGCAGCCGAGGCTCTGATAGGGCAGCCAGGTGTTGACGAGATTGTTCATCCCGCGATCTGGCGTGGAGATCTGTAGCCTGCCGGTGAAATCCCGCCAGAAGGCGCGGTTTGCCTCGACCGCATCGTCGAACGAAGACTTGCGGATCTCGGCGATAAAGGCGCGCGCTTCTTCCTCCGTCGGCGTATCGCCTAGCAAGAAGGTGACGTCGCGCTCTTCGCCGGCCCCGAGTTCGATGTCGATCGCCAGAGCCGCGGCCGGATCGCCATCGAGCTCGGTGATGCCCGAAAGCGGGGCTGCGGAGGTGACGGCCTGAGGCATCTGGATCGTGCCAGCCTTGCCGATAAATTCGCGCCGGCTTGCCGAGAAGCTTGAAAGCTTCTCGCTCGCCGCGAAGAAAGCGGTTCGGTTGGAAAAATCGATGCTGTAGGGATTGGTGGCAAACAGCGCCCCCGTCTCCTCGTCATGGCTCGACAGAATGAAGGGCGCAGTGCGTCCCGGGTTGCTGCCAAGAACCCATTCGACGTAACCGTAGAGACGCAGCTTGCGGCCGGTCGAACCGGTGTTGCGCAGGCGCAGGCGCTGCAGTTTCACCGGCTTCTCGCGGTCGATCGTCTGCGTCAACTCGAGCGCAATCTCGTGCTGAACGGTGGAGAAGACCGAATAGCCGAGTCCGTGGCGGGCTTCGAAGCGGATATCCGGCCGACGCGAAAGCGCTGCGAACGGTGTCATGACGGCGCCGCTTTCGAGATCGGCGAGATAGAAGGCCTCGCCCGACCGGTTGATCACCGCATCGTTCGACCAGGACGTCAGCTGATAATCGCGCGAGTTGACGCTCCAGGTGAAACCTGCGCCTTCGGCCGACACGTGGAAACCGAAGCTGTCGTTGGAAATGACGTTGATCCAAGGCTGCGGCGTCGCATGACCGCCCGGCAGGCGAACGACATATTCGCGGCCGTCGCGCGCAAAGCCGCCAATGCCGTTCCAGAAGTCGAGGTCGCCTTCCTCCTCGATGGCAACGGCCGGCACCACGGGCGGCGGCACCGGCGCGATGCGTTTGACTGGCGCCCTGTTGCGCTCGGCGCGCTCCATCTCCTGCAGTTCATCCTTCGACGGTGCAAAGAGGGCGACGGCGCGGTTGATCTGATCGACGACCTTGCCGTTCTTCGCATGCAGGGTAACCCGGGAAGCCGCGATCAATGCCTTATAAGTGTTCTCTTCCATCAGGTCCTTGCGAACCGCGAAAATATGCTGGCGCAAGCCGTCGGCCTGGCCCATGCGGCGTACGTTCTCGCACATGGCGTCGAGCGCGTGTTGCATGTCCTGCGCATAGGAAGAGGCGCGTTCGTTCATGATGACGAGATCGGCGGTGACGCCGCGCGAACGCAGATATTCCTGCGCCAGCAGTGCCTCGCGGGCGATATCGAGATCCATGTCGTCGTCGACGCGCAACGTGAAGATCGGGAAATCGCCGGAGATAGCCAGCGGCCAGAGCGCCGATTGCGATTGCAGCCCGGCCTCGACCGTCGCCTCATCCTTGCGCAGCTGCATGTCGGGATAGACGAGGTAGCGCCCGAGATGCTGGAACGCTGCCGCCTGCTGCGAGGTGACGCCGACATGGCGCATCTGCACCTGCGTGCGCGTCCAGGCCTGGACGAGCTCGTGGTTGAAGGCGTCGGGATGACGATAGCGGTTGACCGCCTTGTCGACCTCGTCGCGGCTTGGCGCGGCAATCGTCCAGAAGAACACGCTGACCTTCTTGCCGGCCGGCACCCGCACGGTGCGGCGCAACGACATCACGGGATCAAGCGTGAAGCCGTCGCTGCCGGAAAGTGTCGCACCCGGATCGAACGCCGCCGCATCGGCAAGGCTGCGGCCGCGGCCGATGAACTTGCGCCGATCGGTTTCGAATTCGGTGTGACGGGTGTCGCCGGCATTGTCGACGATCAGATGTGCGAGGCTGATGTTCGGCTCGTTCGGATCACGCTTGTTGCGTTCGGCGCGGATGACGTCGCCGCGCTTGCCGATCTCGGTCTTGACGAACATGCGGGCGAATGCCGGATGCGCGCTGTCGGTATCATCCGAGGTGATCACCGGTTCGAGATAGGACGTGACTTCGATGAAACGATCTTCCGTTCCCATGTTGAGCAGGGTGACACGACGGGCTTCGGCATCGTGCTCGGTGGCGATGATGCACTCCACCTCGCTCGTCAGGTCGCCGACCGTCTTGGTGAACTGCGCCTTTTCGTCGGCGAATTCGACCTTGATCTTTTCGCCCTCGACACCCTTCGGCTCCGCTGTCGCCGACCACCATTCGTTGGTGGCGGTATCGCGCAGGAAGATGAAGGTGCCCCAGCGGTCTTCGGTCGGATCGGCCTTCCAGCGGGAAACGGAAAGGCCGTTCCAGCGGGAATAACCGGCGCCCGTCGCCGTCAGCATCATGGAATAATGGCCGTTCGACAGGAAGACGAGCTCGCGGTCGCGCGAAAGGGGATCGCTGATCTTCCTGATTTCCGGCCGCATGAGATCGTCCTGAATGCTGGCCGGCGTATCGGATTCATGCTTGCCGCTCATGACGGGAATGTCGCGGGGCGCCTTTTCCTGCAGCAGAAGCTCCGCCGCCTCGATCACCGGGTCGGAGTGGAAGAGTTCGCGCAGATGGCCGTTGAAGGCGACGTTGGCGACGGCCGCGATCGACATGCCGTGATGGTGGGCATAATAATTGTAGACCACCGCGCATTTCTTGCCTTCCGGCACGCGCGTCGGCGTGAAATCGACCGCGTCGTGGAAGCCGAACTTGCCGAGTGCGCCGACCTTGCGCAGCCTCTGCAGGTTTTCGAGCGCGCCCGGCGGGTCGTACTGGCTGGCCAGCAGCGAAGCATAGGGGGCGATGACGGCATTGTGGCCGAGGCCGCGCTTGAGACCGAGCGTCGGCACGCCGAAATTCGTGTACTGGTAATTGAGGTTATGGTCGCGGGCATTGAAAGCCGCTTCCGAAATGCCCCACGGGATACCGAGCTTGCGGGCATAATTCATCTGCTCGATGACGACCAGATTGTTCGTCTGATTGAGAATACCCCCGCCACGCTCCTGCATGACGAGCGGCGGCATCAGATATTCGAACATCGAGCCGGACCAGGAGACCAGCGCGCCGCGTGAACCCACCGGCACGACCTGGCGGCCCAGACGATACCAGTGTTCCGTCGGCAGGTCGCCCTTGGCGATGCCGAAGAGGCTGGTCAGGCGGCATTCCGAGGCGAGAAGGTCGTAGCAGGCCTGGTCGAGTTCGCCGCTTTCGACGCGGTAGCCGATCGACAGCAGGCGCCGTTCCGGCCGGAACAGGAAGCCGAAATCCATCGAGAAGGCGAGATCGCGGGCCTTGTCGCGCAACGCCACCAGGCGCGGCCTGAGGGCATCGACCTTGGAGAGATCGAAGGTGCTGTCTGATATATGCGCCTCGCAGACCTTGACCAGCGACGCCGCCCATTGGGTGACCTCTTCGCTCTGCTTCGACTTGACCTCATGGTCGAGATTGGCGGCGAGCTTTTCGATGTCGCGTGCGAGAACGGCGAGGTTGATGATGCGGATCGAGGCGAACTCGTGCTCGCGCTTGACGGCGGCAAGCGCATTCTGGAAGCCGACGATCCGTTCTTCCAGGCGCCGGCGCAACGGGCGCACGGTCTTGCGGTCGTCGGGCAGGTCCGCCAGCACTTCGCCGAGGATGCCGGCGGTGTCGCCGACGCCGTCGAGATTGCCCTGCATGTGGGCCGACGGCGCCTCAGCCCAGTTGCGGCAGGCCGAGGAAATCGCGATGAGGTGGCCGGCGAGATTGCCGCTGTCGACGGCAGAGACGTAACGCGGCCCGAGCGTCTGCAGCGTATCGGTGTGATACCAGTTAAACAGGTGGCCGCGGAATTTCTCCATCTTGTCGATCGTCGCGATCGTCTGCTCCAGCCGCTCGAGCGTCTCCTCAAAGGAGAACCAGCCGAAATGCCGGCCAGAAACGACGGAGAGCAGATAGACGCCGATATTGGTCGGCGAGGTGCGCGCCGCCACGATGACGTGCGGCGTTTCCTGGATATTGTCCGGCGGCAGATAATTTTGTTCAGGCGTGGTGAAGGTCTCGAAATAACGCCAGGTGCGCCGGGCGATCTTGCGCAGCTCGCTCGATACGGAATCGGCGACCTCGAGCCGGTCCTCGGTCTCGGCCGACTGGCTGACATACCAGGCGACGACAGGCGAGAGAATCCATAAAAGCGCGAAGGGGATGCCGACGAGGAAAGCGTTGCCGCCGGGAAGGGCTGCGAAACCGAGCGCCAGCAGCGCCAGTACCGGCGCATGCCACATCTGCCTGTAATAAGAGGCGAGGGTGCCTTGGCCGCCTGCCTGGACGCTGGCGGCGGTCCGCCACTGCAGCATCAGCTTGCGGCTGACGAACAGCCGGTAGAGCGACCGGCCGATCGCATCCGCCATCATCGCCGCCGAATCGGCGATGAAGACGATCCGCAATGCGACCTGCGCATTGGCGGCGGTGATATCCGACCAGACCGTATAGAGATGGGCGCGGGCGACGATATCGCTGGTGCGCGGGATGATGCCGTTGATGAGCGACAGCGTCGGCGCCACGAACAGGCAGAAGATCAAGAGAATCTGCCAGACGAGCGCGCCGAGCGGACCCATGAAATACCAGCCGAGCACGGAGGCGAAGAACCATGCGATCGGCGTCAGCGAACGGCGAAGATTATCGAACATCTTCCAGCGGCCAAGGGCCGTAACGCCGTATTTCGGATTGAACATATAGGGCAGGAGCTGCCAGTCGCCGCGCGCCCAGCGATGCTGGCGCGAGGTCTCCACCTCATAGCGGATCGGGAAATCCTCGACCAATTCGAGATCGGTGACGAGCGCACAGCGCGCCATCGAGCCTTCGAGAAGGTCGTGGCTGAGCACCGAGTTCTCCTCGATGCGGCCCTTCAGCGAGGCTTCGAAAGCATCGACATGATAGAGGCCCTTGCCGGTGAACGTGCCTTCGCCGGCGAGATCCTGATAGACGTCGGACACCGTGAAGACATAGGGGTCGAGGCCTCGGTTGATCGAGAAGACGCGCTGGAAGACCGAGGCATCCTTGCCCGTGGTCAGCGACGGCGTCACGCGCGGCTGCAGCACGCCATAGCCGCTTTCGACGCGGCCGGTCTTCGGATTGATGACCGGGCGGTTGATCGGATGATAGAGCTTGCCGACGAGCTTGGTGACGGCATCGCGCATCAGGCGTGTGTCGGCATCGAGCGTCATGACATATTGCACATTGGCCGGCACGGTGTTGGCGCCGGGCAGATAGGTCGTGTCGCGGTCGCCGCGCAGCAGCATATTCAGTTCATGCAGCTTGCCGCGCTTGCGCTCCCAGCCCATCCACACACCTTCCGAGGGATTGTAGAGGCGGCGGCGATGCAGCAGGTAGAAACGCGTCTTGCCGTCATAGGCATAGCGGGCGGAAAGATTAGCGATCTCGCGTCTTGCATAGTCGAGAACCTCGAGATCGGCAGGCGTTTCCTCGGCATCGCTGTCGGGCCAATCGCTGAGCATCGCGAAATAAATCTCTCCACGCGGATTGGCGAGATAATGAACTTCGAGATTGCGCACCTGATCGTCGACGCTGTCGCGGTTCGAGATCAGGCAGGGCACCACGAGCAGCGTGCGCGCATCCTCCGGAATGCCTTCCTTGAACTCGTAGCCGACGAGGCGGGCCGGGGTGACGAAGAAGGACAGCAGGGTATTAAAGAGACCTGTTGCGCCCTCCGAGGCCGGCAATGAGAACATGATCAGCAGGATTGCCATTTCGATGGCGCCCATTCCGGCACTTGCCATGAACCTGCCGACGATCGCCATGGCGATGATCGTCAGCAGCATGACGGGCAGCGCGATCGACAGCCAGTTGAACCGGCGCACGGCGCGCACGAAGTGCTGGGTGATCGTCGGGCGATAATTCGCCCGCGCCTCGAGCTTCGGCCGTTGCGCGCCTGACAAGAAGCCACCGACATTCGGCTCATGTGGCTGCGGCTCGTCGGAGGCCTTGGCGGCCTCGGTCATGTCGAGCGCCAGCTGGGCGATTTGCATTTCGGTCAGCGGCGAGCGCTTGGCCAGTTTCTCGATCTGCTTGCGGTATTTGTTTCGTGAACCGGAATCGAGGATGCCGTAATCCGAATGCTCCCAGAGCAGCTTGTCGACATGGCTGACCTGTTCGACCCAGACCGACCATTCGGTATCGTCGATCTCGCGCAGGCTACGGATGATGTTGCCCATCGTCACGTTGCCGGAAGAGAGACGGCTGTGTTCGGCCGTCGTCGCCTCTTCGGTGTTGCGACCGAGCTCTTCCAGGCGTTCATCGAGCCAGGTGATCGCCAGACTCGACGTCTGTGAGCCGTCACGCAGGCGATAGAGGAACTGCGTCGAGAAGGTATTATCTTCGGCAAGCGGTTCCAGCGTCTTCAGATAGGCGGCCGCCTTGGCTGGATCGGTCAGGCGCACCAATTCGTCGGCCGCCTCATTGGCGCGCCGGCGCAGGCGGCGGCTGGCTTCGACACGGCTCGAAATGCGGCGAAGGTTTTCCACCAGCACATAGCGCACCAGCGAGGGCAGTGCCCAGAGTTCGCCGATCCTCAGCGTCTCCCTGCTCTGGAAGCCGTCGACCAGCGCCGTCAGGCTTTCCTGCGAGATCGTGCTGTGGGTATGGGCGACGTAGAGCCAGGCAAGCACCAGTGTGCGCGGAATGTCGACGCCGCCGACACGCATCGTCGGCAGTTCGCGGTAGAAGCGGCGGGGAAAGTCGCGCCGCACCTCCTGGATCGCCTCTTCGACGATGTAGTGATTGTCCAGCAGCCATTCCGCCGCCGGCGTGATCGTCTCTCCGGCCTCGACGTCGGTTGCCGTGGTGCGGTAGACGCGCAGAATTTCCTTCTCGTTTTCCTTGTGGCGCGCGAAGAAATCAAAGGGTGCGAAAGCCGGCAGCTTGTCGACGCCGTTGACGACGACCGCTTCGCCCATCGCCTTGATGTCCTCGATGGAAAGATAGGTCGAGCGGATCGAATCATTGTGATCAATCTGCTTCGTATCGGATTCGCGCGGAAGGCTCGGAGAAAGATTGGCAATAGACATGGGTTCGGTTCTGGATCCAAACAAAGTTATGGCTGTTTTGCTCAGCCTTTTGCACTGCTTATCATGACTGCTACATGAACGGGGCCTGATTCTTCGAAGATCGATGAAGCCGGGTGAATGACGTCTGGGCAAGCGATGTAACCGGGCCTAGCCTTGGTCCAGCGCAGCCTGAAGGTCGATCAATACCCTCTCCGCAAAACCATGGCGAAAAGTTGGACACTATCGCGATAATTCAAGTCAAGAATGGTGAGCCGAGCGGGCCGGCGCGCTTGCTGCGCAAGGCAGAGCGCCGTGCATGTCGCAACCTTGCGGCCCGGCCGCGGCTTGTCGATAGGAGGATGGTTCGCCAGATCATGGTCTGGCTGCGCTTTGATCGGGCTTGCCCCGAGCGAGGTAACGCGCCGCATGAGGCGCAGGCGGCCCCGGCACGTGCCGAGGCCTATCATCTGCCGACTATCCGAGGACGCCGCAGACCATTGCCACCACGAACAGGAATGCCGCGGTGAAGATCGTCCCATGGAGCACCGTCTGAAGCCTGTGGCGCGTCGCGTGCGGCTTCTTGGTGGCTACCGAACCATAGTGGTTCACGTGAGTATGCGAAATACCCAGCTCTGCCATGTGTCGCCTCCGTTGTTCTCGTGCGGCCGGTTGTGCGGCTCGCTGTTATATTTCTTATTCCCTATCAGGTAGGTAGAGATAAATTTGCGTCCAGAGCGGGCGGAAGAGAAAATTCAACCGCTCTTTAGCGAAGCGTGCGCCATGCCCAGATCAGGGAGCGCTCGATGGCGTTCTCGTTCTGCTGCAGATCGGAGGTCTCGGTCCCGATCAGGCGCCGGTCCTGTTCCGCCGGTATGGAGACCGTGATCTGTTCCTTGCGATCGGCTTTTACGGGAGGATCGAGATAGCCCATGGTCATCCCACCGAGAAAGAACATGCCTCGACCTCCATCGATCACGAAAGCTAACAATCGTTAACAGGATCATGACAGAAGCGCGGCGGCTGTCAATAGTCTAGTCGAATGGTCGTCTTTTAAGGGAACATTATCCTTAACGCCCCCGCCGGCCTTTTCTTTTCAATGGCTTGAAATGATTACCTTTAGGCTTTGACGAAACCCTTGCTCGCGATCATCAAATTTTTCGTGTAATCCTCCTGGACCGTGCCCCGCGCCAGCTCATCCGAGCTCAATCGTTCGACGACAGCGCCGCTGCGCATCACCGCGAGCCTTTCGCACATATGGGTGATGACGCCGAGGTCATGGCTGACCATGACGAAAGTGAGCTTGCGGTCGCGGCGTATCTGTTCGAGCAGGTTCAGCACCTCCGCCTGCACTGAGGCGTCGAGCGCCGATGTCGGCTCGTCGAGCAGCAGGATCGACGGTTGCACGATCAGCGCCCTGGCGATCGCCACGCGCTGTCGCTGACCACCGGAAAGCTGATGCGGATAGCGGAAACGGAAACCATTGCCGAGACCGACTTCGTCGAGCGCGCGGGCAATACGCTTGTCGCTGTCGGTAACGGCGTGGATCGCAAGCGGTTCGAGCAGCAACCGATCGATCGTCTGACGCGGATGCAGCGAGCCGTAGGGATCCTGGAAGACCATCTGCACCCGCCGATAGAAGGCCTTGCTGCGCTTCGAACCCTTCAACTCTTCGCCGTCGATGCGGACCGCGCCGCCGCTGATGGGCGCAAGTCCGGCAACGGCGCGCAGCAAGGTCGATTTGCCTGACCCGGATTCACCGACGAGGCCGAAAGATTCACCGCGGTCGACGCTGACGCTGACATCCTTCAGCGCATGAAAATCATCGTAGGCGACACTGAGATTGTCGACGTGGAGGGCTGCGCTCATGCCGCCCACTCCGGCTTGCGGTCGAGCACCGGCAGCGGATGGCGGTTCGCGCCGATTTCCGGCATGCAGTTCAGCAGTCCCCTGGTATAGGGATGCTGCGCATGTTTGAGATCGGCAGCCGCCAGCTCTTCGACGATCTTGCCGGCATACATGACGATGACCCGGTCGCAGAAGGAAGAGACCAGCCTCAGATCATGGGAAACGAAGATCAGCCCCATTCCGCGCTCAGAGACCAGCCTGTCCATGATCCGCAGCACATCGAGCTGCACCGTCACGTCGAGCGCCGAAGTCGGTTCGTCGGCAATCAGCAGTTCAGGCCCGGCAATCAGCATCATGGCGATCATGGCGCGCTGTCCCATGCCGCCCGAAACTTCGTGCGGGTGCAGGTCGAAGACGCGTTTGGGATCGCGGATCTGCACCGCTTCCAGCATGGCGAGCGCCCGTTCGCGCGCTTCCGCTTTGCCGATCTTCTCATGAGTGCGCAGCGTTTCGCAGATCTGCCGTCCGATCGTCATGACTGGGTCGAGCGAATATTTCGGATCCTGCAGGATCATGGCGATGCGCTTGCCGCGCAACCTGCGCCTTTCGCCGGCGGATGCCTTGAGGAGATCGATGCCGCTGAAATCGAGCCTGTCGGCCGTGACGATCCCGTGTTTCGGCGTCAGCCCCATGATCGCCCGGCCGGTCTGCGATTTGCCGGAGCCGGATTCGCCGACGATGCCGAGCCTTTCTCTGCCGAGCGTGAAGGAGACGCCGCGCACTGCCTCGATCAGGCCGGTGCGGGTGGGGTAACTGACCTTGAGCTTGTCGACCGTTAGAAGCGTCGTCATCGGCCGCTCTCCTTCGGATCGAGCGCATCGCGCAGGCCGTCGCCTAAGAGATTAAAACCGAGACTGACGATGAGAATGGCGATGCCGGGCATGGCCGCGACCCACCACTGATCCAGAATGAAGCGCCGGCCCGAGGCGATCATCGCGCCCCATTCCGGCAGCGGCGGCTGTGCGCCGAGACCCAGAAAGCCGAGGCCGGCCGCTGTCAGAATGATGCCGGCCATATCGAGCGTCACGCGCACGATCAGCGAGGAAATGCAGAGCGGCATGACATGGCGCACGATGATGCGGAACGGCGAGGCGCCCATCAGCTTCACCGCCGCAATGTAGTCGGAACACCGGACCGTCAGCGTCTCGGCCCGAGCGATGCGGGCATAGGGGGGCCAGGAGGTGATGGCGATGGCGATGACCGCGTTCTGGATGCCGGGGCCGAGCGCGGCGACGAAGGCGAGCGCCAAAACCAGCTTCGGAAAGGCAAGAAAGATATCGGTGATGCGCATCAGGGTCGCATCTACCCAGCCTCCGGCATAACCTGAGACCGTGCCGACGATCAGCCCGATCGGCGCGGAGATGATGGCGACGAGCACGACTACGAACAGGGTCAATCGCGATCCATAGATCAGCCGTGAATAGATGTCGCGGCCCTGATCATCCGTGCCGAGCAGGTAGCCGCTCGTTCCCGGCGGCAGCAGGCGGGCATTGCGGAGATCGCCGACGACGGGGTTGTGCGTGGCGAGGAGATCCGCGAACGCGGCGACGAGGAGCAGGGCGACGATGATCAGCAGGCCGACGACGGCAAGCCTGTTGGCCGTGAACTGCCGCCAGGTGACGTAAGCGCGGCCGAGACGGGCCTGCCTTCGCGATTGCGGCCGGTCGGAAAGCAGCCATTCGCGGCGGCTCATCGCAGGAGAGGGGCTGGCAGGAGCCGTCATCGGTTTCGCGTCCTCGGATCGAGCGTCCGGTAGAGAAGATCAGACAGAAGATTGATGCCGATGAAGATCGTCCCGATGACGATCGTGCCGCCGAGCACGGCGTTCATATCGGCGTTCTGCAGCGAATTGGTGATGTAGAGCCCGATGCCCGGCCAGGAAAATACGGTCTCGGTCAGCACCGATCCTTCGAGCAGCCCGGCATAGGAAAGCGCGATGACGGTGACGAGCGGCACGGCGGCATTGCGTAGCGCATGGCCCCAGATCACCCGTGTTTCCGAAAGACCTTTGGCACGCGCGGCGACGATATATTCCTGCGAAAGCTCGTTCAGCATGAAACTGCGCGTCATGCGGCTGATATAGGCAAGCGAAAAATAGCCGAGCAGCGACGCGGGCAGGATGATGTGGCGGAAGACGTCGTAGAATACATCCCATTGCCGCTGCCAGGCGCTGTCCAGAAGATAGAAGCCGGTGATCGGCGTGAAGGTATATTCGAAAACGATGTCGATTCGGCCGGGAAAAGCCACCCAGCGCAGCTGCGCATAGAAGATGACGAGGGAGATCAGCGCCAGCCAGAAGATCGGCACCGAATAGCCGATGAGACCAATGACGCGTACGATCTGGTCGGCGATGCTGCCGCGGCGCACTGCGGCGAGAACGCCAAGCGGCACGCCGACGCAGGCGCCGATCAGCGTTCCCAACGTCGCGAGCTCGATCGTCGCCGGCATGACCCGGCGGATGTCGACCATGACAGGATTGGTCGTCAGCACCGAGTTGCCGAAATCGCCGGACAGGACGCCTTTGATATAGATGTAGAACTGCTGATAGAGCGGCAGGTTGAAACCCATCTCCTGGCGCACCCGCTCGACGACATGGGTGGGAGCGCGGTCGCCGAGAATGGCGAGCACGGGATCGATCGGTACGACTCGGCCGATGAAGAAGGTGACGGCCAGCAAGCCAAGATAGGTGGTGACGGCGGCGAACAGGAACCGCCCCAAAGCCTTGGCGAAGGCGCCGGCACGGCCCTTGCGGGGCCGCGCCTCCTGCCTGGTTTCGATGGTGCTCACGCCGTTGATCCCGCCGGATTATTCCTTGGCGATCGGACCGACGAAGTTGGTGTCGAAGCTCGGCCCCAGTTTGAAGTCCTTCAGATTCTTCCGATAGCCCGCTACCTCGGTCTGCTGGAAGATGATGACGAAGGGGCTGTTGGCAAGGAACTTCTTCTGGATATCCTCATACATTGCCGCGCGCTTGGCGTTGTCGCGTTCAAGCAGAGCAGCCTTTGTCTGCTTGTCGAGTTCCGGCGCCTCCCAAGTGTTGCGCCAGGCGAGCGTCTTCACCGTGCCGGCATCGGAATTGTCCGGATTGCTGGTGAAGGTATCGGCATTGGAATTCGGATCGAAATAATCCGAGCCCCAGTTGCCGATATAGATGTCGTGGGTGCGAGCGCGATATTTTGTCAGCGTCTGCTTGCCGTCGCCGGGAATGATTTCCAGCTTTACGCCAGCCTGCGCCAGAGTCTGCTGCATGGATTCGGCGATACCAGTGACCGGCTGCGTGTTGCGCACGTCCATCGTTACCGAAAAACCGTCGGGGACGCCGGCCTTGGCAAGGAGCTCCTTGGCCTTGGCAACGTCGAGCTTGTAGGGGTTTTCATCCAAGGCACCCAGTTGACCCTTCGGCAGGAAGGTCTGGTGGATCTCGCCGATGCCCTTGATCAAGGTCGCGCCGATCGCATCGTAGTCGACCAGATACTTGAAAGCCTCTTGGACTTCAGGCTTCTTCAGGTTCTCGTTCTTGTTGTTCAGGCTGACATAGTAGATCGTGCCTTTCGGCGCACTTGTCGTGGCGAGATCGGCATTCTTGGAAACGGCGTCGATATCGCCCGGCTCCAAATTTCGGGCGATGTCGATATCACCAGCTTCGAGCGCCAGCCGCTGGGCCGAACTTTCCTTCATATAGCGGTAGATGACGCGGTTGAGCTTGGCCTTGTCGCCGTAATAATTGTCGTTCCGCTCAAGCACGACGACTTCGTTTGCCCGCCATTCGCGCAGTTTGAAGGCGCCGGAGCCGGCATAACCGGTCTTCAGCCATTCATTGCCGAAATCATTGTCGTATTTATGCTCGGCATCCGGCGTCACCGCCTTCACATGTTCCATCACGAGCTTCTTGTCGACAACCGAGGCGACAGTCGCCGTCAGGCAGTTGAGCACGAAGCTCGGCGCATAGGCCTTGTCCACGGTGAAGACGAAGGTATTGGCATCAGTCGCCTTGGCCTTTTCGGTGACATTGTCGCCCGTCAGGCCGAACTGGGTGAGGATGAACGCCGGGCTTTTGTCGAGCTTGACGGCGCGTTCGAACGACCATGCAACGTCTTCGGCGGTAATGGGGTTTCCGGAGGCGAACTTCAGGCCGGGCTTCAGCTTGAACGTATAGGTGAGGCCGTCATCCGAAACGCTCCAGCTCTCGGCAAGATCACCCTTCACCTTGGACGTGTCGGCGAGATCGAGACGGACGAGCAGGCTGTAGCTGTTGCTGGTGATCTCCGCGGTCGAAAGCTCGAAGGCTTCGCCCGGATCCATGGTGATGATGTCGTCGATGGCAAACCCTTCGACCAGCGTGTCCTTGGGCGTCTCGGCAAAGGCGGCGGGTGCCGTCATCATCAGGAGCGATATGGCGGCCCCTGCGGAAAGTAGGCGGAAATTGCGGCTGAGCTTGGCGATCATCATGGTCTGTTCCCCTGTTCTTGATTGATTACGAAGCGTTTTGTCGGTCCCATTAAAATATTGTCCGTTTTCAGTGCGTCGAGAGGCGCGCCGCACTTTAGGCGTGGTCCTCCCGCCAAGCTTGCGCCAGAATACGAAGCCAATTTTCACGGGCAAGTTTCTTGAGGTCGGCCTCACCATATCCAACCTCCCGGAGAGCGGCAATCAGCTTCTGATTGCCGGCCGCGTCGCCGATTTCTTCCGGAATGGTTGCGCCGTCGAAGTCCGATCCGAGGCCGACGCAATCGATGCCGATGCGGTTCACCAGATAGTCAATGTGGCGGATCATATCGGCAAGCGGTGTGTCGCTGTCCGAGCGACCGTCGGGACGCAGCATGGCGGTGGCATAGTTGATGCCGACGAGCCCGCGGCTTTCGCGGATCGCATCGAGCTGCCTATCCGTCAGATTGCGCGCCACCGGCGTCAGTGCATGCGCATTGGAATGGCTGGCGACCAGCGGCTGGTCCGTCGTCTTCGCTACGTCCCAGAAGCCCTTTTCGGTAATGTGGGCGAGGTCGATAAGGATACCGAGCCGATTGCACTCTCTCACCAGCTCGAAACCGGCCTCGGTGAGGCCGGGCGCCGTATCCGGCGACATCGGGAAAGCGAAGGGCACGCCATGTCCGAAGACGTTGTGCCGGCTCCAGACCGGGCCAAGCGATCGCAGTCCCGCTGCATAAAATAGTTCGAGAGCCGAAAGGTCGGGGCCGATAGCCTCACAGCCTTCCATATGCATGACGGCGGCAAAGATGCCCTCCTGCATGGCGCCGCGGATGTCCTTAACCGTCCGGCAGAGCCGCCAGGCGCCTGCCTGGTCGAGCCGCAAAGCGATCGCCGCCATTTCGGTGGCGATGGCAAGCGACGGCAGCGGATCGAGAGGAGCCGCCATCGGCGTGATGTAGCGGCCATCGGCATCCGGATCGGCGAAGACAAGATCGCCCGAGGGAATGTAGATGGCGCAGAGGCCGCCTGAGAGGCCTCCTTCCCTGGCGCGACGCGCATCGATATGGCCGGTCGTCGTTCCGTCTGCGAATTCCGCGATCGGGTCGCTGCCGTCTTTTGAATGTGTCCAGAGCCGGAGGAGAACGTCGTTGTGGCCGTCAAATACGAATTGCATCTGTCTTCCTGCGCTGCCCGAGCGGGCCAATAAGCGGCAGAATAGAAAAGCTGACGGAATTCGCCACCTCTTTTTTTGGGCATCGGCATCGTGGAGCATGACCAAAAGCGAAACGGGGGCCGAAGCCCCCGCAAAATCATCGGATCACATGGTCGTCCTCAGTGCTTGCGGCGCTTCTTCTGTCTGTAGACGTCGATGACGACTGCCGCGACGATGATGAAGCCTTTGACGATCTCCTGGTAATAGGCGTCGATCCTGAGGAAGGTGAAGCCCGAGGTCATGACGCCAAGAATGATGGTGCCGATGACGGTGCCGGTGATGCGCCCAACGCCGCCGGTGAGCGAGGTGCCACCGATGACGGTCGCGGCGATCGCGTCCAACTCATATCCGACGCCCATGCTTGCCTGCGCAGTTTCCGCGCGCGCCGCCGTGACGATGCCGGCGAGACCCGCAAGCAATCCAGCAATCACATAGACTTTGACGAGGTGCGCTTCGATGTTGATACCGGAAACTCGAGCCGCCTGGGGGTTCGCGCCGATGGCGTAGGTGAACTTTCCATAGCGGGTGTAGCGCAGAGCGATATGGAAGATCAGCGCGACGACGAGGAAGACGACAACCGGCCACGCCTTCGTCCCGATGAAATGGAACTGCTCGGTGATCCCGGAAACCGGCTGTCCTTTCGTATACCACTTGGCGACACCTCTGGCGGAAACGAACATGCCAAGTGTTGCAATGAACGGAGGGATCTTCGTATAGGCGATCAGCGCGCCGTTCGCGAGACCCGCCGCCGCTCCGATCAGCAGACCGATCATGATGGGCACGAGCGCCGGAAGATCAGTCAGCGAGGGGAAGACGGCCCGCCCCCAGGTGGAGGACTGTGCGAAACTTGTTGCGATCATCGCCGTCATGCCGACGACCGAGCCCGATGATAGATCGATGCCGCCTGTTATGATGACCTGCGTGACGCCTACGGCGATAATGCCGATGACGGAGACCTGCAGGATCATGATTGTCAGGCGCTGCGAATTCATCAGGAAGCTTTGGCCGATGAACATCCAGCCGAGCGCTTCATAGATGAGCGCGATGCCGACAAGCACCAGGAAGATGCTGAGTTCCGGCGGCATACGCCGCCGTCTCTGCCGGGTTGCGAGCGGGGCCGTACCCTCTGCTGCCTTGGTACTCATATCAAACCTCCCTTAGGCGATCCCAAGTTGCGCATTACCGCGCAGCCAGTTCCATCACCTTGATCTGCGTTGCTTCATCGCGATTGAGGAAACCAGTCACCAGGCCCTCATGCATGACCATGATGCGGTCGCTCATGCCCAGAACCTCGGGCATTTCGGATGAGATCATGATAACCGCCACGCCGTTTCGCGCCATTTCCGTGACCAGCCGATGGATTTCCGCCTTGGCGCCGACATCGATGCCGCGCGTCGGTTCATCGAGGATCAGGATCTTCGGATGGGTGAGCAGCCAGCGCCCGATCAGTACTTTCTGCTGATTGCCGCCCGAAAGGTTTTCCACCCGCTCGTAGAGATTGGGGGTTTTCACGCGCAGCCTCTTTGCCATGTCTTCGCAGGTGGCCTCGATTGCGCCCTGCTGCACGAAACCACCCTTGACGAATTTGTCCTGCAGGACGGCGATCTGCATGTTTTCCAGGATATCCAGGATCAACAGGCAGCCGGTGTCTTTGCGATCCTCCGTCAGGAATGCCATCTGGTGACGGATCGCTTCGGTCGGCGAGGAAATCGTCACCGGCTTGCCGAACAGTTCGATCGTGCCGGAGCTTGCCGGCGTCACGCCGAACAGCGTTTCGGCGACATTCGACCGTCCGGAGCCGACGAGGCCGGCCACACCTAGAATCTCGCCGGCCCTGACCTCGAAGGAAACATTGCGGAAGACGCCTTTGAGACAGAGGTCCTTGACGGAGAGCACGACCTCGCCGATCGGTACCTGTTCCTTCGGAAACATCTGAGTGATCTCGCGCCCGACCATCATGCGGATGATGTCGTCGCGGGTGACGTCGGTCGAGGCGTGCGTGCCGATATATCGGCCATCGCGGAAGACGGAAAACTCATCGGCGATCTCGAACAGCTCGTTCATCTTATGGGTGATGTAGACGATGCCGATTCCCTCAGACCTGAGGTCGCGGATAATGCGGAAAAGATGCTCGACCTCGCGCTCCGTCAGGGCCGAAGTGGGTTCGTCCATGATGAGGACATCGGAATTATACGACACCGCCTTGGCGATCTCGACCATCTGCCGGTTGGCGACCGAGAGGTGCCGGACTTCGATATCGGGATCGATATCAATATTGAGCCGGGCAAACAGCTCCTCGGTCATGTTATGCATCACGCCATGGTCAATGAAACCGAAGCGGTTCTTCGGTTCGCGGCGGATCCAGATATTTTCGGCAACGGTCATGAACGGCATCAGGTTCAGCTCCTGATGGATCATGGCGATACCGTTCTCCAGCGCATCGAGCGGAGATTTCAGCTGGATCTCGACCCCTTTGAGGCGAATATCGCCTTTATCGGGCGTATAGATGCCGGCGAGGATCTTCATCAATGTCGATTTGCCGGCGCCGTTTTCACCCATCAGCGCATGCACGGAGGCGCGCTTCAGCCGAAACTGCACGTCATCGAGTGCGACGACGCCGGGAAACTCCTTGCGAACGCCCTCGGCGCTCAAGAGAAACTCCGCATTCGGAACGGCGCCGCTTGCACGCACGGCTGCCATGGTTGTCGGGCTGACGGCCATATCATCTCCTCCGGATACGGACAGGCGGAAAGGATGCGGGCAGAGCCCGCATCCTGCTTGGCACTTACCTCAGTTCTTGGTGACGAAGTCCTTGACGTTTTCAGGCGTGACGAGCTGGAAGGGGATGTAGACCTTCTTCTCGGTCTTTTCGCCCTTGGCAAGCTTGAGCGCCGTATCGAGTGCGCCCTTGCCCTGGCCGGCAGCGTCCTGGAACACGGTGACGTCGAGGTCGCCCGCCTGCATGGCGGCAAGCGCGTCCTGGGTGGCGTCGACACCGCCGATGACGATCTTGCTCAGGTCCTTGCCGGCTGCCTTCAGCGCCTGGATGGCGCCGATCGCCATTTCGTCGTTGTTGGAGATCACAGCGTCGAACTCGATGCCGCTGGAGAGCCAGTTGGTCATAAGATCGGCGCCCTGGGTACGATCCCAGTTGGCCGTCTGCTCTTCGACGATCTCAAGGCCCTTGCATTCATCCGTCTTGATGACGTCATGGACGTCCTGGGTGCGCATGCGGGCAGCCTGGTTGGAAAGCTCGCCCATGATGACGACGGCCTTGCCCTTGCCACCAAGAATGCGGCAGATTTCCTTGGTTTCCAGCGTGCCGGATTCCTGCTCGTTGGAAGCGACGAAGGCCTGCTTTTCCGGAAGCGTGTCGACGTTGACCGGCTGGCGGTTCACGTAAACCAGCGGAATGCCGGCATCGGCGGCAAGCTTCGACATCGCCGTCGTCGCATCGGTATCGACAGGGTTGACGATGATTGCATCGACCTTGGAGGCGATGAAATTCTGGATCTGGCTCTGCTGCTTGGAAACGTCGTTCTGTGCGTCTTCGACCTGCAGCGTGACGCCGGAAAGCGTCTTTGCATAATCGGTCATGCCGTTGCGCAGAACGGTCAGGAAGTTGTCGTCGAACTTGGCCATCGACACGCCAACCGTTTCCGCATGGGCGGCCGTCGACATGACGAGCGCCATCGCAGTGCCCAGGATAAACTTTTTCATTTTTACTTCCTCCACAAAGCGGTGCCCGGCTGCACCCTCCTCACGCCGGAGCTCCAGGCATCTGCCCTGAAGCCGCAATTTGCTGCGCCGCCTCTCCCGCGGCGTTCCGAAAACGGAACAAACAAACCGTAAAATTTGTTCTGCGGAATATTCATTCCATTTTCTGGGAGCGACGTCAAGCCTCTCTTTAGCGGCACTCGGGATATTGATGGGGCAATGCATGGGAATTGCGGGTGGCACAGGCGTTCGGCGACATTGCGCACGAAGTGGGCAGCCGCCATCTATGGAAAGGTCGAAGACAGGCCCCGCCGCAGGCCCTTCGACATCGCCGCGGCCGCTCATTTTGAAAATCCTGGAGACAGACTGATGTCCATTTCGATCTATCGCCTTACCGTTCCGATGTTCCAGCGCGGCCTCGCCAGCCTGAAGACCTATCTCGATAAGGCTGAAGCCTATGCGAAGGAAAAGAATATCGATCCGGTGATACTCGTCTCCGCGCGGCTTGCACCCGACATGCTGTCGCTGGCCGGCCAATATCAGCGGGCCAGCGACAGCGCCAAGTTCACGCTCGCTCGCCTGACCGCAACCGACGCGCCAAAGTTCGACGATAACGAGACGACGATCGAGCATTTGCGCGAGCGCCTGGCAAAGACAGAAGCCTATCTCGCCGGCTTCTCGGCGCAAGCCCTGGAGGGCGCGGAAAGCCGACAGATCACTCTGCCGGGCAAAAGCGGCATCGTGCTGCCGGGTGACGAATATGTCACCACCTTCGCCCTACCGAACTTCTACTTTCACGTCGCCACCGCCCACGCCATCCTGCGCAACCAGGGCGCACCGATCGGCAAGCGCGACTATCTGGGCTGATTCAAGGCAATTCCGGCAAAGCGCACAGCGGGTCTTGCTTGACATAAAAATAAAGCGAGCGTTGCCTCCATTCGAAGAAGACGGAAACGCTCTACCGGGGTCGGTGCGTCACCGGCCCCTTTTCCGTCAGCTCGGTATAGGCAAGCGTCTGGTCGAGATGCCGCGCTCTCAGCGAGAGCAACTTCTCGGCATATTCAAGCCGGATCGCCGCATAGGCCGGATCAGTCGCGACGTCGTCGAGCTCCATCGGATCATTGCTGAGGTTGAAGAGCAGCGGCGGCAGTGCGGCAAAATGCACATATTTGAACCGATCGTCGCGGATCACGGCGAGGTTGCATTGGTTCGGCCCCAGCCCGAAATGCCGCTCCGCCTCGCCCTTGGCGATGTCGCGGAAATCGAATTCCCAGAATATCGCGTCGCGCCAGCCTTCGGCGACCTCGCCCGTGATGAACGGCATCAGCGACCGACCGTCGAGCCCGTTCTTTGGCTCGATGCCGAGCCTTACGCACAAGGTGGGAAAAATATCCGCAGCGCTGGTGAAATCGTCAACGATCCTGCCGGCCGCAGCGGTTGCGGGATCGCGGATGATCAACGGGATATGGTAGCTGCCATCGAAGAAGCCACCCTTGCCGAGCGTCCAGTGATCTCCCGCCATCTCGGCGTGGTCCGAGGTGAAGACGACGAGCGTATTCTCCCAAGCGCCCGCATCCTTCAGCGCCTGCCAGATCCGGCCGAGCTGGGCATCGACCTCTGAGATCATCCCGTAATAAATCGCCCGGATCGCCGCGAAGTCCTCGCTGCTCCAGGCGCTGAGCGGCCCTTGCGCCCCGTGAATGAAGCTGCCCTTGTCGGTGAGCGGCATGGCATGGGCGAGATAGGGATGAGCTTCCTGTTCCGCTTCGCGGTTTTCCGCACGCGCAAAGGCCGGCCCGTCATCCGGCTTGTACATCCGGTTGAACGGCGCCGGCACTGAGAATGGCGGGTGCGGACGCAAGAAGGAGACATGCGCAAACCACGGCCGGTCCTGTTCGCCCATCCAGCGAATGAACTCGCCGGCCAGGAAGGCGGTCTGGGTCTCATCGCTGGAATAGGCTGGTGCAGCATCGGAAATTTCGCCGGCTCGCGCACCGACGGGGATGTGGATGTCGCGGCTGACGGCATTTGCATGGCTACGTGACCTGAGCCATGAGAGCCATTGCCGCTCATGCTCGGGCAGGAGTTGGCGAGCGGTAAAACCCGGCAACACGCCTTCGTAGGTGGTCAGATGCGGGTCAGCCGCATCCATGCCGCGCGGATCGGGCGCCGTGTCGGTATAGCCGAACAGCGTTGGGTCGTATCCCGCCCGCCGGGCAGCTAGAGCCAGATTGTCGAAGCGAGCGTCGAGCGGCGAACCATTGCGGCAGACGCGGTGGTTCATCTGATAAAGGCCGGTATAAAGCGTGGCCCGGGCCGGAGAGCAGGGCGCGGCCCCGGCATAATGCTGCCGGAAGAGCGTGCCTTCGCGCGCCAGTGCATCGATGTGAGGTGTTTTCACACAAGTATGACCGACCGCCGACAGGCAGTCGCCACGCCATTGGTCCGCGGTGATCAGCAGAATATTGGGCCGGCGGAGCTTTTCAAGGCTTTTTGGCTCAATGCTGCTTGGCTCAATGCTGGTTGGATTTTGCATGCCAATTCCAGGCGGAGCGGATGATCTCGGACAGATCATATTGCGGCACCCAGCCGAGCACGTCGCGCGCCTTGTCGTTGTTGGCGACCAGCGTATGCGAATCCCCTTCGCGCCGGCCGATATATTCGACAGGGAAGGGTCGGTTCGACACGTCTTCGATCGCGCCCAGCAATTCCCTGACCGTCGTACCCGTGCCGGTACCGAGGTTGAGCGCGACGGAATCGCCGCCCTTCAGCAGATATTCGACGGCGCGCACATGCGCGTCGGCAAGGTCGAGCACATGGATGTAGTCGCGCACGCAGGTGCCGTCGCGCGTCTCGTAGTCGCTACCGAACACCTTGAAGCCCTGGCGACGGCCGAGTGCGGCGTCGATCGCCAAGGGAATCGCATGCGTTTCCGGCTGGTGCCACTCGCCGATCCGACCTTCGAAATCAGCACCGGCCGCATTGAAATAACGCAGCACCACCGAGCGCAGGCCCTTGTACTGGTCGTAATCGGCAAGCGCCTGTTCGACGATATATTTCGTCCGCCCATACGGGTTGATCGGCACCTGCCGGTGCGTCTCGTCGAGCGGTACGCTCTGTGGCAGGCCATAGGTGGCGCAGGTGGAGGAGAAAACGAAGGCGTTGACGCCAGCCGCCTGCGCCGCCGAAAGCAGCGTCAAAGTGCCGATCACATTATTTTCATAGAATGAAACCGGATCCTTGACCGATTCGCCGACCTCGATCAGCGCCGCGAAGTGCAGGATTGCCGCCGGCTTGTGCTTGGCCAGCACCTCGTCCAGCCGGGCACGATCGCGAATGTCGCCCTCTTCCGCCGGCCCCCATTTGACGAACTCGCGATGGCCGTTCGAAAAATTATCGAAGACGACAGGCCTATAGCCCTTGTTCGCCAGGTCGAGGCACGTATGCGAGCCGATATAACCGGCGCCGCCGACCACAAGAATCGTTTCACCTGCCATGCACCACCCTTAATTATCAGTGAGAGATGGAAGAAACCTAGACGAGATACACGTCAATAAAAAGAAGGAACTTCGATCGGCGCGAGAGGACAATACGTCAAATGCCGAAACCGGCGGTTTTGCGATTTGGCCGAAACGGGGAAGTCGATCCATTATTCGCGTGATTTGCATGACCGCTCGATTTAAGCCGCTTGTACCATCGGGCGATGCTCAACGATCCGCGACAGACAGCAAGGAGAACGGGAATGAGGAAGGCATTGATCGTCTGGGGCGGCTGGCAGGGCCATGAGCCGGAACACTGCGCCCATATCGTCGCCGATCTCCTGCGCGAGGACGACTTCGCCGTGGAGGTGACCGGCGATCTCGGCATATTCGGATCTCCGATCCTGGCCAAGGCGGATTTGCTGGTGCCCATCATCACCGGCGGAACGCTGGAAAAGCCCCATGCTAGCGCCCTGGTCGAGGCTGTACGCGGAGGTCTCGGACTAGCCGGCCATCACGGCGCACTCGCCACCTCCTTCAAGGAAAGCGCGCCTTTCCGCTACGTCTCCGGCGTCACCTGGGTCGCCCATCCCGGCAACATCATCGATTTCCGTGTCGCCGTCACCCGCCAGGACGATCCCGTCATGGAGGGCATTCCCGATTTCGACTACCGGTCGGAGCAATATTATCTGCATTATGATCCGACGGTCGAAATCCTTGCGACCACCACTTTCACCGGCGCTTACGATCCGGCGGCGCGCAACGTGGTGATGCCCGTCGTCTTCAAACGCCATTTCGGCGCCGGCCGCATCTTCTATTCCGCTCTCGGCCATGTCGCCGCCGAGTTCGACCATCCCTTTATGCCACTCATCCTGCGGCGCGGCCTCGGCTGGGCCGCGCGCCAATAGTATCAGGACGACACATTGCTGCATCCGGGCGGGATGAGTGCTTCAATTCGACTGGAAAAGGTTTTAACGCGCCCCTTTCAGCTGAAGGCCGTTCTCGACAGCGGGGACCGCCCCGTCATAGACCCGCATCAGCCGTCCGGCCGCTTTCAGCTTCTCGATAAGGTCGTTTCCGTCGGGCGAGGCTTTGGTCAATTCCAGTTGCTCGAATTCCTTGAGCGCCTGCATCCAGTGGCTTTCCCCGCGCCCCTCCGGCCGGCCTTCCGATTCCCACAGCGAATAAGCGCGCTGGCTGACCCAGGCGTCCCGATTGTGACTCATAACAAACCCCAGCCGAAAAATTTGGAAGCAAATTTCGATAGCCAACAAGGTGCCAGAGTTGGCTTTAGGAGTGGTTACGAGGCAACGTTAGTTTTTAGATAATGCGAAGAGATGCGGATACTTAGGCCCTGATAAAGTAATAGGAACCGGCGGCAGAATTGCCGCACGTATCCTGCTGCGCCCCTTGCCAATACGGCAAAGGCCGGAGCACTGGAGGCAATCAACGGCGTTCCCGCTTGCGACGCCAGGGTGCGTCCTTCTGCCAGTCGCCGGCCATGATGCTTCCGTACGG
Source organism: Rhizobium sp. YTUHZ045 (assembly GCF_051124255.1). Taxonomy (NCBI): domain Bacteria; kingdom Pseudomonadati; phylum Pseudomonadota; class Alphaproteobacteria; order Hyphomicrobiales; family Rhizobiaceae; genus Rhizobium; species Rhizobium sp. YTUHZ045. Next base: position 3,958,549 of record NZ_CP101432.1, on the reverse strand, counting down.
AACGACCTCGTCGACCACCTCGGCCAGACCGTAGTGCTCGATCTGCGCACGCACATTGGCGGCGGACTTGTAGGCGCTCGGCAGTTCCGAGACGTCGGCAAAGCCCGAGAAGAAGCGAACGTCCAGACCCGCCGTCTCCTTTTCCATGATCGCCGCCATGTTGTTCGGGCTCAAGCCGCGGGCATCCGCGCCATATTCTTCCGCCAGGCGCCTAATATGGGCGCTGCGCGAAAAATTACGGCCGGCGCCGTGTGGCGAGAAGCCGAGGCCATGGGCGGCGTTGGAGCCGCGGACGATCAGGATCGGTTCCGCCATGTTCAGCGGAATGATCGTCAGATCGGTGGCATCCTCAGCCCATTTGTCGAAGGCCGGCGTCGCTCCCTTGCCGTGATAGAAGAGGCCGTCCGATTTCCGGAAAACGAAATTGTGCTCGTTCCAGAAACGATCGGCCACCTTCGCCGAGAGTGTCTTTGCCGCCATGTCATGCACGACATAATGGTTTTCCCTCGTCCACTGCCGGATGGCCTGCAGAGCCGACCAGTAGAGGTCGCCCTCTTCGGTGTCGGCGGGAATCCATGCATTGTCCCGCAGGGTTTCCGGCGAGATCTGCTCGCGAAAGCGGTTCGCGGCCTTCATGCCCTTGTCGTAGAGCCGGGCACCCGGTGCACGCGACCCGTGATGGGTGACGAGCGCGGTCTCGCCGGTCGATTTCATCGTTCCGACAAAAGCGAAATGATTGCCGTCGCCCTGCGTGCCGAAATGTTCGATGCCGGCACTGAGCGCCCCGTCCCGCAGGAACGGGTTCTGCTGGAAGGCCGACAGCGTCGCTTCGGAAGGCTTGATCTGCGCACCGCGCGGACGGCCACCAGGCCCGAAATGCGTTACCGCATGCACGGCGTCGAGAAGCGATTTCGGATCGACATCCGGAAAGATCGAGATTGCCATGGAGCAGCAGATGTCAGCCGAGTGCATGCCGGGATGGATCGCCTCGGATGCCACGACACCGCCAACCGGAATGGTGCCGACCGGCCCGGCCGGGCAGGCGTCCGGCATGATCGCCGCAGCCCGGACGACCGGCGTGCGCACCAGCGCCCGCATCGTAGCATTGACCTTTTCGACATTGTCCTGCTCGAAGGCGTTCTCGGCGCGGATATTGGAATAGATCTCGATATCGTTATCCGATCTCAGGGCGAGCGTCGGCCCCGGCTGAAAATCCCTTGCTGCTTCAAGCGCCTCCGCGGCCGAACCGCCCTGGCTCAAAACCCTGTTGGCAGCATCGAGAGCCGGACGAAACCACTTGCCCTGGCTCATGCCTGCGTCGATCAGATCCTGTCCGCTCATTATCTCGGTCATCTTCTTTTCTGCGTCTGCAGTCCTTCTTCTTGGTTACGTTTCATGCTCGCCTGGGCGACGATTTTTCCGGACGCCAGGCATTTTTGCAGCGGCGACAAAGGTGGACGAAACCGAGTGGCCCCGCTCGTGCCAGAGAGCGCCGCCGGGACAGGAGTCGAACCTGTCAGGCCACCTCGATACGGAGGCTGTAGTTTCGTCCGGCATTCGCCGCTGCAATTCTCGTCATGGCGACAAGTCCTGAGGAAACATCTTGCGCATCCTTCTCCCTTTCGGGATTCGGGCGACAAGGCGGGCCTTGAACCCGCGCCCGGCGTTACCGATGTAGTTTCCCCGGCATTCGCCATGTCCTTTACATGTCTTTCGATTGGTCCGTGACGACGAGATGTGGTGGAACACCCGCTCTATCCGCTGAGCTACGGGTCCTTGTTTTCTGGGGGACCCGACGGGATTCGAACCCGCGACCTGGAGAGTGACAGTCTGTAGTTCCATCCGGCATTCGTCACGGTGCCTCGCGCCGTTCACTGGCGGCGCGAAGCAATTTCAAAGATCGGTCGCCTCGATCCTGCGAAGCCATTCGCCCGGACCGGACTTGCCGGCCGCGAAGCTGGTGATGGCTCCGTACACGGCATCCGAGAAGCCGCCGATATTCAGCACGTCCTCTCCCGTTGCCGGCGTCTGGACGTAGGGCTGGATGTCGAGGCAGACCAGCTTCGCCGCCGGGTTCAGCCTCTTGATCCGCGCCCATTCAGCCATCATCGCGGTCGCCTGGCCGTGCCCCCGCGCATCCATCCAGGACTGGTTGTCCGAGACGAAGAGCACGAGGTCGACCGCCGCCTTCTCCTTAGCCAGCAGCCGCAGCGGCGCGGAGCAGTTCGTTCCGCCGCCGCCGACTGCCGCGAGCTTCGCCGCATTGGTCATCACGCTGTCACGCCCGTTCAGCTGGACGTTCACGACGTCCTGTTCGAACGGGATGATACGCGTCTGCCGGTTACGCCGCAGGAACGACGCAGCCACGAGTGCTGCGACATCGATGCAGCGGACGGTTGATGTCGCGCCCTTTCGGGAGCCGGTGACGGGGGACGACATGGAGCCGGAGACATCCGGGCAGACCACGATCTTCCCGCCGATCGTCGGCACGCTGGAGACTGCCACCTCCATCGCATCCTGCAGAGCATCCGCAACGACAGCCGGAACCGACCGGTTCGCCATATGCCACGCCACCATCAACTGATAGGGGAAGACACGCGCCTTGCGCACAGCTTCCGGATCGGCGATCCGCGCAGCAAGCCGTGCGGCCATGCCATTCACCTCGAACACGCCGTTTCGGGCAAAGGTGTTGAGGTTCTGCCGCACCATCTGCCACGAGCCCTTCAAGGCGATTTCCGACCACTGCTCCTTGCTCAGACCAAGCGAGGTCAACATCTGGAACGGCACGGGCGGCAGCGGCAAGCTGCTATCGCGCTTGAACGCTTCGAACGCCTTTACCTCCGCCGGCAATGCGGCGACATCATACGGCTTGCCGACTGCCCAGGCGTAGAGTGCCTGACGCTCCGCGTCTCGCGGCTTCGGATGTACCATCCGGATCACATCCGGCAGCGACGGATCGTTGCCGACCATCGCATGCAGAAACTGTTCCGTCGTCACCCGGTCGAACCAGGCCTGCACCATCTTCTTCGGCCGCGATCCGAGCGATTTCCGGCCGGTCACACCCGACCGCATAACCTGCACGAAGCCGCGCAACATCTTGCCGCTCTTCACGACACGCGGAAACGCCCGCGCAAAGGCATCGCTTTCGAGGCCCGAAAGCATCGCCAGCAGCATGACTGGCATGTCCTTCATATGGCCCTTCTCCGCCGCGTAGACCGCGAGCTTTGCCAGGAATTCCGACTCGACCTCCGCGCCAAGGCGCATCACGGCATCGAGCTGTTCCCCGGCATCCGCATAGAACGTGTCGCCGAATGTTCCGGTGACGGCATATTGCGCCAGGGCTTCACGCGGCGAGAGAGTATAGGCTGCTGCGCCTTCGTGGTTGGTCGTCGTCGTGCCGGCGAGCAGCTTTCCGAAATAGGATTTGAAGATTGCCTTGTTCACCATGGCAGCACCTCTTTGATTGGTTCTGCCGAATACAATTCAAGTGGCGTGCCAGTTTCTAAAATCCGCGACAAGTTTCCGCGAAATAGATCATAAACTTTTGATTATAATGATAAAAACTTATAAGACAATTTCTGCCTTGCAAATTGCCAAGTTCGAGAAAGGGGAATAGTCTATCTGATGATATAGGATTTTATAATTTTGGATAAATGATGAAGCGCCGAGTCGCCATCAGCATGCTTGGAACGACTCTCGACGTGGGCCGGCGTGAAGACCGATGGACGCGCTGGCGGCCGAACGTCGGCCTTTGCCAACAGGCCGGTCTCTTTATCGATCGGCTGGAATTGATCCACGACAACCATTCCGACTGGCTGGCCAAAACTGTGATCAGGGATATCGAGACGATTTCGCCTGCGACGGAGGTTCGCCAGCGCATTATCAATCTGCGGGACCCCTGGGACTTTTCCGAAGTCTATACGAGCCTCAGGGATTTTGCCCGGGACTACAGTTTCGATCCCGAGGCCGAAGACTATTTCGTCAACATCACCACCGGCACCCATGTCGCCCAGATCTGCTGGTTCCTCCTGACCGAAGCGCGCATCATCCCCGGCAGGTTGCTGCAGCTCTCTCCGCCGCGCGAGCGCGAGCCGGGACAGGATTTCGCGGGAACCCATCGCATCATCGATCTTGATCTCTCGCGCTATGACGAAATCGCCAAGCGCTTCGCATCCGAACAGGCCGATGCCGCCTCATTTCTGAAATCCGGTATTTCGACGCGAAACCCCGCCTTCAACCGCATGATCGACGAGATCGAGCGCGTTGTGATCCGTTCTACCGCACCCGTCTTGCTGACCGGCCCGACCGGCGCGGGAAAATCCCAGCTTGCCAAGCGCATCTACGAACTCAAGAGGGTCGAGCGAAAAGTCAGCGGTCCGTTCGTTGAGGTCAACTGCGCAACGCTCCGCGGCGATCACGCCATGTCGGCGCTTTTCGGCCATGTCAAAGGCGCCTTTACCGGCGCGGCAGGCGAACGGCCCGGCCTGCTGAAGTCGGCGGACAAGGGTGTGCTCTTTCTCGATGAGATCGGCGAACTCGGCCTGGATGAACAGGCCATGTGCCTGCGGGCGATCGAGGAGAAGCGCTTCCTGCCGGTCGGCGCGGACCGCGAAGTTTCCGCCGACTTCCAGCTTCTGGCGGGTACCAATCGCGATCTCGGTGAAGCCGTCCACCACGGTCAATTCCGCGAAGATCTCTTTGCCCGGCTCAATCTATGGACTTTCCAGCTGCCGGCGTTGCGCGAGCGCAAGGAAGATATCGAGCCCAATCTCGATTTCGAGCTTCGACGGTTCCTTGAACGTGAAGGGCAGAACGTGACGTTCAACAAAGAGGCGCGAAGCCGCTATCTCGCATTTGCAACCGGCTCGGAAGCTGTCTGGAGCGCGAACTTCCGCGACTTGTCCGCCTCCGTCACGCGCATGGCAACGCTCGCGCCTCAAGGCCGAATCACTGTCGAGGTAGTCGATGACGAGATCCGACGCCTGAAGGCAGCCTGGCGCGGCTCCTCGGGACGCCGGTCATCCGACGACATCCTCATCGATCTGCTCGGCGAGGACGCCGTTAACAGCCTCGATCGTTTCGACGCCGTTCAACTCGCCGCCGTTGTTCGCACCTGCCAGGAGCATGTCAGCGCCAGTGCCGCGGGCCGGGCACTGTTTGCAAACTCGCGGCTGGAAAAGAAGAGCAGCAACGACGCCGATCGGCTTGCCAAATATCTCGCGCGCTTTGATCTGAAATTCGAAGACGTAAGAAAATCCCGATAGGCGGCGTCTCCTCATCAGACCTGGCCCTTGCGAACCATCGCCAACCGGTCGCTGGCAGGCTGCCGCTTGAGTCCGTTCCGTACCTGTGTCTTCGGGATGTGCAAGAGTGCCCGGCCTGAGAGATAGGTGACGTTTTGTACCGGAGACATGGGTAACACTTTTCGCTTTTTTGCGGGAGGTGTTGATGCCGTGGAGAGAGACTTCGGTCATGGATGAGCGTCTTCGATTTGTCGCCCGGTTGCTGGAGGGCGAAGGGATGAGCGAGGTTTGCCGGGAGTTCGGGATCTCGCGCAAGACCGGCTACAAGATCTTCAATCGCTACAAGGAGGACGGGCTGGAGGCCCTGACGGACCGGTCTCGGCGACCGGTGCGCTATGCCAACCAGTTGCCCGAGCCGGTCGAGGCGATGATCGTGCGATGCAAGAAGGACAAGCCGCACTGGGGCGCGCGCAAGATCCGCGAGCTCCTGGTCCGCCGTCTGGCCGGCGACGTGCGCATCCCAGCCAGAAGCACGGTGCACGCGGTGCTCGACCGGTACGGCCTTGTGAGCCAGGCCCGCAAGAGGAACCGGGCGAACAAGGCCGTGGGCACGACGCTCTCGACAGCCATCGGACCCAACGATCTTTGGTGCGCCGACTTCAAGGGCGAGTTCAAGCTGGGCGACGGCAGATATTGTTACCCCCTGACGATCACCGACCAGGCTTCGCGCTATCTCCTGTGCTGCGAGGCCTTCGAGACGACCCGCGAACGCGGCGTCTTCGGTGCGTTCCGGCGAGTCTTTGCCGAGCGTGGGCTTCCGCTTGCCATTCGTTCCGACAACGGCCTGCCGTTTGCCAGCCCGAACGGGCTCTACAATCTCTCGAAACTGTCGGTCTGGTGGCTCAGACTCGGCGTCGCCTTCGAACGCATTCGCCCCGGCCACCCGCAGGAGAATGGCCGCCATGAACGCATGCATCTGACGCTGAAGAAGGAAGCCACCCGTCCGCCGGGACGCAATATTCTCCAGCAGCAAATGCGCTTCGACGCATTCGTCAGCGAGTTCAACACCGAAAGACCGCATGAGGCCCTGTCGATGAAGGTCCCAGCCGATGTCTACAAGGCTTCGCCGCGACCCTATGAGGGGCTGCCCGAGATCAGCTATCCCTTCCATGACCGCGATGCCATCGTCACCAACTGCGGCCGTCTGTGCATCCATCGCAAGAAGATCAACATCTCAACCGTCATGGCCGGTCAGAGGCTCGGCCTCAAGGAGGTCGACGACGGCATTTGGCTCGTCAGCTTCATGCACTATGATCTCGGATATATCGATCTGGAGCAGAGGACTTTACAAACCATCGACAACCCGTTCGGCACGAGGTTGTCACCCATGTCTTAGGGACAATCTGTTACCTATGTCTCCGGGTCGGACAGGGAAAAACTGGAGCGGGCGAAGGGATTCGAACCCTCGACCCCAACCTTGGCAAGGTTGTGCTCTACCCCTGAGCTACACCCGCTCAATCCGCATCGGTCCGGGGTAGTCGTTGGACCGTGGGCGCCGCCTCGTGGCGACGGGCGCTATATGGCCTAACGGATTTTCAAATGCAACAGGGAAATGACGGAGAAGCGAAGAAAAATTTCGGTGTCCGGCGAGGCAGAGCGGAAAGGGCGCAAAACTGGGGGTAGAGCATCGGTTGTGAAGATTGCCAAACATTGTGGACGGACTTAATCAGGACGCCTCGACTTTTCCTTATCTCCGTTCGATGGATTACCCGATGTCCGATAATACCCCCAAGACAAGACAAGAATTGTTCGCCTTCCTCGACGGGCTCGGCATCGCCCATAAGACAGTGGATCATGAGCCTGTTTTCACCGTGGCCGAATCAGTTGCGTTGCGCGACGCGATCCCCGGCGGCCACACGAAGAATCTTTTCATCAAGGACAAGAAGGACAGGTACTTCCTGCTGACGGTGGAGGAGAATGCCGAGGTCGACCTCAAGCAGGTTCACACCATTATTGGCGGGTCCGGCCGGGTCTCCTTCGGCAGAGCGGAGAAGCTGATGGAGTATCTCGGTGTCATTCCGGGAGCGGTCACTGCCTTCGGCGCGATCAACGACATCGGCGGAAACGTCACTTTCGTGCTCGATGCCGATCTGATGGCCGAGGAAATCATCAACTGCCATCCGCTCTCCAACGATGCGACAACATCGATTGCGAGCGGCGACCTCATCCGTTTCATGGAAGCGACCGGACATAAGCCGCTTGTCTTGAAAGTGACGTCCTGACATACGATTTTAGCGCTACAATGACGCCGGCAGGATCGGCGCGGCGGGAGATACCTATGAGCGGCAGCAACAACCCCTATAACGGTTCCTTCGGAAATCAGATGTCGGCGACGGCAAGCTTCGGCGCTCAGCCGGAAGCGGCGGCTGCGGCCGGCAGCTACATCAGCGACACGACGACTGCGAATTTCGGCAAGGACGTCATTGAGGCGTCGCGCAAACAGCCGGTGCTGGTCGATTTCTGGGCGCCGTGGTGCGGTCCCTGCAAGCAGCTGACGCCGGTCCTGGAGAAGGTAGTCAATGAAGCCAAGGGCCGCGTTCGACTGGTCAAGATGAACATCGACGACCATCCCTCGATTGCCGGTCAGCTCGGAATCCAGTCGATCCCCGCCGTCATTGCCTTCGTCAACGGCCGTCCGGCTGACGGCTTCATGGGTGCGGTGCCGGAAAGTCAGATCACTCAGTTCATCGACCGTATTGCCGGGCCTGCCGGTGCCGATGAGGCGGCCGAAATCGAAGCCGTGCTGACGGAAGCGGCGGAGCTGCTCGCTGCTGGCAACGTCAACGAGGCGGCGCAGCTTTACGGCGCGGTCATGCAGGCCGATCCGGAGAATGCCAAGGCGCTTGCCGGGATGGCCGAATGCATGATCGCCGCAAACCAGCATCAGCGGGCCCGCGAAACGCTGACTGATCTGCCCGAGGAGCTTGCGAAGGACGCCGGCATCCAGGCGGTGCTGAAGAAGCTCGACCAGATCGAGGAGGCGCGCAAGCTCGGCGATCCCGTCGCGCTCGAGCAGGAGCTGGCGACCAATCCCGACAATCACGAGGCGCGGCTGAAGCTCGCCAAGATCCTCAATGTCGAAGGCCGGCGCGAGGAAGCCGCCGAACATCTGCTTCTCATCATGCGCAAGGATCGCGCCTTCGACGATGACGGCGCCCGCCGGCAACTGCTGCAGTTCTTCGAGGTCTGGGGTTTCAAGGATCCGGCGACGGTTGCCGCGCGGCGCAAGCTTTCGGCAATGCTGTTCTCTTAAGATGAACATCCGCCCTTGCGTTTTCGGGCGGGGGCACCACATTCTCGTCAGGACGGGCGCGCCCGTCCACCAGAATGCGGGACGGTTTCATGCAAGTCGGTAATGCCAGATACCTGAAGCCGGGCGATCTGCCTGATGCGATCGCAGTCTTCCCCCTGACCGGGGCCCTCCTCCTGCCCGCCGGGCAGCTTCCCCTCAACATCTTCGAGCCGCGTTATCTGGCGATGCTGGATGCAGCCCTTGCCGGAAACCGGCTGATCGGCATGGTCCAGCCGGCACTCGGCGAACATGAGGACAAGGGCGGCGAGCACAACCTTGCCGCCGTCGGCTGCCTCGGTCGCATCACCTCCTTTGCCGAGACCGGCGACGGGCGCTATATCGTGTCGCTGACCGGCGTCTGCCGCTTCCGGCTCCTGGAGGAGAAGGTGACCAGCGATCCCTTCCGCACCTTCCGCATCGCGCCCTTCATTGCCGATCTCTCGGCCGAGAACGAGGAGGAGGCGGTCGACCGTACGGCGCTGCTGACCGCTTTTAAGGCCTATCTCGATGCCAATAAGCTGGAGGCCGACTGGGAGAGCGTCGAGCGGGCCAGCAACCTGACGCTCGTCAATTCACTTGCCATGATGTCGCCGTTCGGGCCGGCTGAAAAACAGGCGCTCCTGGAGGCGCCGGACCTGAAGACGCGGGCCGAGACGCTGATCGCCATTACCGAAATCGTGCTGGCGCGGGTCTTCGGTGACTCCGATACGGTTCTGCAGTAAACTGCGGTCATGGACGAAAAACTGAGCCGCGTCGATCCGAAACTGCTGGAACTCCTGGTCTGTCCGCTCTCCAAGGGCCGGCTTTCCTATGATCGCGAACACAACGAGCTCGTCTCGGAAAAGGCGCAGCTTGCCTATCCGATCCGCGACGGCATTCCGATCATGCTGGTGTCCGAGGCCCGCCGCCTCGACGAATAGCCTCTCCGAATTCGGCTAAATCGTCTGGCCGGCCAGCAGCCGCGGATTATCCTTTGCCGCTGTTCCGGCCGCCTGGCTGATGAAGAAGGATTTGAGGCGCGGCAGCCGGTCGACGATGCCGAGACCGACATCGCGAGCGATACGGATCGGCATTGCGTCGTTGGAGAAGAGCCGGTTCAGCACGTCGGTCGTCACGCCCATACGGAAGGTGTCGAAGCGCCGCCAGGTCTGGTAGCGCTCGAGGATGTTGATCGAGCCGATATCGAGACCGAGGCGGTCGGCCTCGACGATCGTTTCGGCGAGCGCCGCCACGTCCTTGAAGCCGAGATTGAGGCCCTGTCCCGAGATTGGATGGATGCCGTGGGCGGCGTCGCCGGCCAGCGCCAGACGTGGAGCGACGAAGGCGCGGGCAAGCGTCAGGCCGAGCGGAAAGGCGCGTTTGTCGCCGATGACCTTGAGCGCCCCGAGCTTGTGGCCGAAGCGGCGTTCCAGTTCCTCCTCGAAGATCAGATCGTCGGCGGCGACCAGCCTGTCGGCATCATGCGTGCGTTCCGTCCAGACGAGCGAGGAGCGGTTGTTCCGGAGCGGCAGGATGGCGAAGGGGCCGGCCGGCAGAAAATGCTCTTCGGCACAGCCGTCATGCGGCCGCTCATGTTCGACGGTCGCGACAATGCCGGACTGCCCGTAGTCCCAGGTGACGGTCCTGATGCCGGCGAGATCGCGCAGCCTTGAGCGCACGCCGTCGCAGGCAACCACCAGCCGGGATTCCAGCGTGCTGCCGTCCGAAAGCGTGACGTCGACATGGCTGTCGTGGGTTTTGAATTCGGTCGCCCCAAGCCCGTGGCGGATGTCGATGCCGAGCCGCTGGCAGAGACCGCGCAGTGCTGCCACCATTGCAACGTTCGGGATCATGTGTGCGAAGGGCCGGCCTTCCTCCACTTCGCCGTCGAACGTCAGGAATACGGGACGGACCGGATCGGAGGTCCGGGAATCGGTGACGATCATCTTGGTGATCGGCTGCGCTTCAGGCTCTATCTCGTTCCAGATGCCGAAGACTTCGAGCATCTTTGAGGCCGCCGCGATGATGGCTGAAGCGCGCGTATCGTTTTTCCAGACATGCTCGGGGGCGGCCTCCACGACCGCGACGTTCAGATGGGGCGTTGCCTGCTTGACCGCGACCGCCGCAGAAAGGCCGACATACCCCCCGCCCACAACCAGCATATCCAGCATCGCGCCGCTCCCGTACCTTGTGCCTCAGATGTGATCTATATAGATCATCGCAACTTCACTTCCTACCGCCGGGAGGCATACAAAATGACGCGCGAGACGAGCGAACCTTCGGCGATGGAGAGGCTGCTTGCGACGCTCGATCTGGAGCCGATCGAGGTCGATATCTTCCGCGGCCGCAGTCCGCAGGCCGGCTGGCAGCGGGTCTTCGGCGGCCAGGTCATCGGCCAGGCGCTGATGGCGGCACAGCGCACCATCGGGGCCGAGCGCTTCGTTCATTCGCTGCACGCTTATTTCATGCGCCCCGGCGATCCCTCGGTACCGATAATCTACCAGGTGGAGCGCATCCGCGACGGATCGAGCTTCAACACCCGGCGCGTCGTCGCTATCCAGCACGGCAAGGCAATCTTCGCGCTGTCGGCTTCTTTCCAGGTCGAGGAAGCGGGCTTCGACCACCAGATCGCCATGCCCGAGGTGGCGATGCCCGAAGAGCTGCTTGGCGAGCAGCAGATCAAGGAGCAATATCTCGCGCATGCACCGGAAGCGATCCGGAAATATTGGGAGCGCGAGCGGCCGATCGAGATCCGTCCCGTCTCGCTGACCCATTATTTTTCCGACAGGAAGCTCGAGCCCCGGCAGGACGTCTGGGTGCGCGCCACCGGTCCGGTTCCCGATGACCGGCTCTATCAGGCGGCGGTGCTTGCCTATCTCTCAGACATGACGCTGCTCGATACGTCGCTTTATGCCCACGGAACGTCCATCTTCGACCAGAGCCTGCAGGTGGCAAGTCTCGATCACTCCATGTGGTTCCACCGACCCTGCAAACTCGACGACTGGCTGCTCTATACGCAGGACAGCCCCTCGGCTTCGGGCGCCAGGGGATTAACCCGCGGGAGCCTGTTCACCCGGACAGGTGTGCTGATCGCGTCGGTCGCGCAAGAAGGATTGATTCGGAAAAAGGCAAATGAATAAATAACAGGCATATTTGCAGATTTGCGCATTATTTGTGCGCTTATTGCTCGGTCAATTGCCTGTTTATTGGCATTCCCAATTATAACATTTATTTTTCAATAAGTTAACTTCGGCTTCGAATCTGGCACGTCCTTTGAATGTATATCGCCGGTCGCTGTTCAGGAACGTCAGCGGCAAGGAGAGTCGGCTCCGCGCCGAGGATAACGAAGGATGGGAAACCAGATGAAAATTGTGATGGCTATTATCAAGCCGTTCAAGCTCGATGAGGTCCGCGAAGCCCTTACGGCGATCGGCATTCAGGGCCTGACAGTAACCGAAGTGAAGGGCTACGGGCGCCAGAAGGGGCATACCGAAATCTATCGCGGCACCGAATATGCGGTCAGCTTCCTGCCGAAGCTCAAGATCGAAATCGCGGTTGCATCGGAACTTGTCGACAGGGCGGTCGAAGCCATCGCGGCGTCGGCCAAGACCGGCCAGATCGGTGACGGCAAGATTTTCGTCTATTCGATCGACCATGCCGTGCGCATCCGTACGGGCGAAACCGATTCAGAAGCGCTGTAAGAACGGCAGATCAAGGAGCCTTTTCCAATGTCAATCTCGAAGTTTTCTTCCACCTTTGCGCGCGTCGGCGCTGCATCGGCCGCGCTTCTTGCGCCGGCCGTCGCTTTTGCGCAGGAGACTGCCGCGCCAGCTGCTGCCGCCGCTGCTCCTGCCTTCACCATGGACAAGGGTGACAATACCTGGATGCTCGTCTCCTCGGCGCTCGTCCTTCTGATGACCATCCCCGGCCTTGCGCTTTTCTACGGCGGTCTCGTGCGCGCCAAGAACATGCTCTCCGTGCTGATGCAGGTCTTCATGATCACGGCGGTCGTGTCGCTGATCTGGGTGACCTACGGCTATTCGCTCGCCTTTACCGACGGCGGCTCGCTGAACAGCTTCATCGGCGGCTTCTCCAAGGCCTTCCTCGCCGGCGTCAACACATCGTCGCTTGCCGAAACCTTCTCGAAGGGCGTCGCCATTCCGGAATACACCTTCATCGTCTTCCAGATGACCTTCGCCTGCATCACGCCCGGCCTGATGGTCGGCGCCTTCGCCGAACGCGTCAAGTTCTCGGCCGTCATGCTCTTCGTCGTGCTGTGGGTCACCTTCATCTACTTCCCGATGGCGCACATGGTCTGGTTCTGGGGCGGCCCGAGTTCCTACAGCGCACCGGCCGGCCTGATCTTCTCCTACGGCGCAATCGACTTCGCCGGCGGCACGGTCGTTCACATCAATGCCGGTATCGCCGGCCTTGTCGGCGCCATCATGCTCGGCAAGCGCACGGGCTATAAGAAGGAAATCATGGCTCCGCATTCGATGACGCTGACCATGGTCGGTGCCTCGCTGCTCTGGGTCGGCTGGTTCGGCTTCAATGCCGGCTCCAACCTCGAAGCCAATGGCTACGCATCGCTTGCGATGATCAACACCTTCGTCGCGACGGCCGCCGCCGCCGTGTCCTGGTGCATCGTCGAAAGCCTCGCCCGCGGCAAGGCCTCGATGCTCGGCGGCGCTTCCGGTGCCGTCGCCGGTCTCGTCGCCATCACGCCGGCGGCAGGTTTTGCCGGTCCGATGGGCTCGATCGTTCTCGGCCTCGTCGTCTCGCCGATCTGCTACTTCTTCGTCGACGTCGTGAAGAACAAGTTCAACTATGACGACAGCCTCGACGTCTTCGGCGTGCATTGCATCGGTGGCATCATCGGCGCTCTCGGCACCGGCATCCTCGTCAATCCGGCGCTGGGCGGTGCAGGCATTGTCGACTATTCGACGGCTGATTTTGCCGCCACCTATGCCGGCACGGCAACCCAGGTCTTGAACCAGGCGAAGGGCGTTCTCACCACCCTCCTGTGGTCGGGCATCGGTTCGGCGATCCTCTACAAGATCGTCGACGTCATCATCGGCCTGCGCGTCTCCGTCGAGGCCGAGCGCGAAGGTCTCGACCTGGCGACCCACGGCGAAGCCGCCTATCACTCGTAATCTCGGCTTTGGGCGCCCGCGTGAGGGCGCCCCACACAGCCCGTCGCGGCTCTCACCAAGAGCCGCTCTTGGCCCGAACCTTCCACCGGTTCGGGCCTTTTTATTTTCATCGCCGGCATTGGGCACGCCGCAATGCATGGTTAACATCGCTTTAACCCGGCTCTGGTTAGGTAGAGCGGACGCATTTGGCATGGCGAGGCTTCGGCGATTCGCCTGCCCTCAGGCATTGGACGGGTTAGACACATGGCAAGAAGCACGTCGCCGGCAATGGATGGCCGTCCGGATCGGTTCTCCTTCTCGGCATTCATGCTGCGGCAGATCCAGGCACTCATCGGCTTTGCGATCTTTCTGCTGCTGGCTTTCTCAGTTGCGGCGCTGGCGACGTGGAATGTCGCCGATCCGAGCTATTCCTACGCCACTGCCAACCTGCCGACGAATATTCTCGGCTACAGCGGTGCTGCCTTTGCCGATATCGTCATGCAGTTTCTGGGGCTTGCCAGTGTCGTGGCGATGCTGCCGATCGTGGCCTGGGCGCTGACGATGATCTCCGGTCGTCGCTTCGACCGCATTCCCGCCCGCATCGGCGCCTGGCTTGCCGGCTCCGTGCTTTCCTCCGCCGTCATCGGCTGTTTTCCTCCGCCGCTCACCTGGCCGATCCCGAACGGTATCGGCGGCGTCATCGGCGATATGATTCTGCGTTTTCCCGCACTCTTCGTCGGCGCCTATCCCACAGGGACCTTCGCCATGGTCGTCGGCTGCATTTTTGCCGTGCCGACGGCCTGGATGATGCTCTTCGCATCAGGCCTCGTCGGCCGCAGCGAGACCGAGGACGAAATCGAGGACGATTACGTCGAGACAACAAGCAAGGCGCGGGTGGTCGGAGACGAGGATGAGGAAGAGGACGAATCGCGCTGGGTCGCTTTCAGCGGCGCGATGACGCATGCCTGGTTCATGAGCCAGGGCCGGCTGCGCCGGCTGTTCGGCATGGGACCGCGCAAGCGGCGCCAGGGTGATTTCGAATCGCCCTATGATTTCAACGACGATGAATTCGGCACGCTGAACGAACCGGTCCGCGCCAAAGCGCCGGCCGTTCGCGGCGAGCGCCTCGAGCCGTCGATGGAGCCGCGCTCGGCTTCGCTCCGCCGCGTCGCCGCGCCATCGCTTTCCATCGACGATGAGGATGAGGACGACGATCCGCCCTTCGATACCGACATGCCGCCGCGTCCGGCCGACATTCTGCCTGACGACGATGATGACGACTGGATGATCCGTGCGCCGGCAAAAGCCGCCGCCAAGCCGGAGCCTCGCGTCGTCCCGGCGATCACGCGTCCGAAGCCCGGCGCGCGTGTCGAGCGGGAAGCGCAGGGCTCGTTCATTCGTCCCGAGGGCTTCCAGCTTCCCTCCATGCATTTGCTCGCCGAGCCCAGGAACGTGGTGCGCGATTCGACACTGTCGGCCGATGCGCTTGAGCAGAATGCCCGCATGCTCGAAGGCGTGCTCGAGGATTTCGGCGTCAAGGGCGAAATCATTCATGTCCGTCCCGGCCCCGTCGTCACGCTGTACGAACTGGAGCCGGCGCCCGGCATCAAATCGTCGCGCGTCATCGGCCTTGCCGACGATATCGCCCGTTCGATGAGCGCCATTGCCGCCCGCGTCGCCGTCGTGCCGGGCCGCAATGCGATCGGTATCGAACTCCCGAACCAGACACGCGAGACCGTCTATCTCCGCGAACTGATCGCGTCGCGGGATTTCGACGGCAGCAAGGCCAAGCTCGCCATGGCGCTCGGCAAGACGATCGGCGGCGAAGCCGTCATCGCCGACCTCGCCAAGATGCCGCACCTGCTCGTCGCCGGCACCACCGGTTCGGGCAAATCGGTCGCCATCAACACGATGATCCTGTCGCTGCTCTACCGCATGACGCCGGAACAGTGCCGGCTGATCATGATCGACCCGAAGATGCTCGAACTCTCCGTCTATGACGGCATTCCGCATCTGCTTTCGCCTGTTGTCACCGATCCGAAGAAGGCTGTCGTCGCGCTGAAATGGACGGTGCGCGAGATGGAAGAGCGCTACAAGAAGATGTCGAAGATCGGCGTGCGCAACATCGACGGCTTCAACACGCGCGTCGAACAGGCCTTGTCGAAGGGTGAGGTGATCTCGCGCACGGTGCAGACCGGCTTCGACCGCCATACCGGCGAAGCCATGTACGAGACCGAGGAATTCGATCTGAAGCCGATGCCCTATATCGTCGTCATCATCGACGAAATGGCCGATCTGATGATGGTCGCCGGCAAGGATATCGAAGGCGCGGTCCAACGCCTGGCGCAAATGGCGCGTGCGGCCGGCATCCACGTGATCATGGCGACCCAGCGCCCTTCGGTCGACGTCATCACCGGCACGATCAAGGCGAACTTCCCGACCCGCATCTCCTTCCAGGTCACCTCGAAGATCGACAGCCGCACGATTCTCGGCGAGCAGGGCGCCGAACAGCTGCTCGGCATGGGCGACATGCTCTACATGGCGGGCGGCGGGCGCATCCAGCGCGTCCACGGCCCGTTCGTTTCTGATGTCGAGGTGGAAGAGATCGTCTCCTACCTGAAGACGCAGGGCTCGCCGCAATATCTCGATGCGATCACCGCCGATGACGACGAGGACGGCGATTATGGCGGCGGCGGCCCGGCCGGCACGTCGAACCTTTCGGATTCGGAAGATCCCTATGATCAGGCCGTCGCCATCGTGCTGCGCGACGGCAAGGCTTCGACCTCTTACGTCCAACGCCGACTTGGTATCGGCTATAATAGAGCCGCCTCGCTGATCGAGCGCATGGAGAAGGAAGGCATCATCGGGCCGGCCAACCATGCCGGCAAAAGAGAAATCCTCGTTCCGACCGAGGGCGACATCCTCGACCGCTGAGACAAGCGCCATATATTTCTGATGTGACCGCTTTGGCGGAAACGTAACGGCATCAACGCCGTTGCTTTTCGCGCGCCGATCGCAACGCCTTGAAGACGCCGCCTTTCAGCGGCATGCAGATCGCATTAAGGAGATTTAGATGCGTAACTCCGATTCCTTCCTCTCCGGCCTGGCGATGACGCGCCGCGATCTTCTCGGCGCTTTCGCCGTCGCTGCTATGGCGAGCGCCGTTCCTCTCAGCGCCATCGCGCAGGCGGCAGCGCCCGCCTCCGGCACGGCGCAGGCAATCGCCGATCATTTCTCCGGCGTCACGACGATGCAGGGCGAATTCGTCCAGTTCGGTCCGCGCGGCGAACAAACCGGCGGCAAGTTCTTCATCCAGCGTCCCGGCAAGCTGCGTTTCAACTACGACGACCCGTCGCCGATGCGGGTGATAGCCGACGGCAAGAATGTCGCCATCGGCAATATGAAGCTCAAGACCTGGGATCTCTATCCGCTCTCGAAGACTCCGCTCAGCCTGCTCCTGGCGCAGCATATCGACCTTTCGGCCGGCATGGTGAAGGGCGTGAAGGAGGAGTCGGACCTGACGACGATCGCGCTCGGCAACAATACAGTGTTCGGAAACTCGACAATCACCATGATGTTCGATCCGAAGACCTATGATCTGCGCCAGTGGACGATCACCGACAACCAGGGCAAGGATACGTCGGTGATGATCTTCAACGTGAAGACGGGCGTGCAGTTCGACGACCGCGTCTTCCGGGTGCCCTACGAGAGCATTCCCGGCACGGCAGCTTCACGCGACTAAGGGTTTTCGATTGATCGCCTGAAGCCTTTGCACGCTGCCAGTTTCCTCCTGCGTGCCTTTGTTCTAAAGCCCTTCCATGAAAGTGTGAAAGGGCTTGGGCATGGGTTTTTCGATTACGACTTGGAACATCAATTCGGTGCGGCTGCGCATGCCGCTCGTCGAGCAGCTCGTGCTCAAACAGAGGCCTGACATTCTCTGCCTGCAGGAGACCAAGGTGCCGAACGAGCTCTTCCCGGCAGCACCTTTGCGGGCGATGGGCTACGATCACATCATCATCCATGGCCAGAAGGGCTATCACGGGGTCGCAATCGCCTCGCGCATTCCGCTGACGGAGGATCACCGGCAGGATTATTGCGGCGTCGGCGATGCCCGCCACATATCGGCGGTGTTCGAACGCGGCAATCGTCGTGTCCGGCTGCACAATTTCTACGTCCCGGCCGGCGGCGACGAGCCGGATCGCACCATCAATCCGAAATTTGGCCACAAGCTCGATTTCATCGAGGAGATGAAGCTGTTGAAAGCCAATGGCGAGGCCAATACCTCCGCCATCCTCGTCGGCGACCTCAATATCGCGCCGCTGGAGCACGATGTCTGGTCGCACAAGCAGCTGCTGAAGATCGTCAGCCATACGCCTGTTGAAACCGACGGGCTCATCGAGGTGATGAAGCGCGGCGGCTGGCTCGATCTCATGCGCCAGCACGTGCCGGCAAGCGAGAAGCTTTATACCTGGTGGAGCTACCGGGCCAAGGATTGGGAGGCTGCCGATCGTGGCCGTCGCCTCGACCACATCTGGTCCTCATCCGATCTCGGGCCGCATCTCCAGCGGATCGAGATCCTGAAGGAAGCGCGCGGCTGGGACCGGCCGTCGGATCATGTGCCGGTCACGGCGCATTTCGACTTCTGATGCAGTGGCTTCTTCAGCAGTTCGAAGACACCCAGAAGCTGGCCGAGACGCTCGACCAGCTCGGTATCTCGTATACATGGCACAAAGTCGTCCCGTTCGTCGGCGAGCTCATCCCCGAGCCGGTCGTCCCGGATCCCGGCTCCGTGGTGATGTTCGGCTCCTATTCACTGTGGAAGAACGCCGAGGCGAACGGCTACTGGCCGGGCGTGTTCAAGCTCCGTCCGTTCGTCCAGGAAAAGGCGTGGCATCCCTATCTCCTGAACGGAGCCGACGCGCTGTTCCTGACGCTCCGAGACATCCCGAGGCGCCTGGCCGATGATGGGAGGGAATGGTTCCTGCGCCCCGTCGACGACAGCAAGGAAGAGCCCGGCACCGTGAAATCGACGGGCGAGATCGTCCGGATGGCGGAGCGTGTGCTTGCGCTTGACGAAGAGGAAATCCCGGCAGGATCGCTTCGCCATGACACGCTGCTGATGCTCACCAAGCCTGTGCGCATCCTGCGTGAATGGCGTCTCTGGGCCGTCAATGATCGGATTGTCACCTATTCGCTCTACAAGGATGGTTCACGTGTCACCCACCGTTACGAGATCGATGACGATGTGCTGGAGTTCGGGCAGCGCATGGTGGACATCAACCCCGGCTACTCGCCGGCCTATGTCATCGATGTCTGCCGTACCGAAGAGGGACTGAGGCTGCTCGAAACGAACTGCATCAATGCCGCCGGGTTCTACGCTTCAGATCTCGTGAAGCTTGCGGCGGCGATCGACGGCCTCGGCCGCGGCTGAGCTTACGCTCCTGGGCTGCGCTCCATCATTGCCCGGCGCTCTGGCAAGATTCAGCTGAATCGATGGAACTGGCTTGCCGCCTTGGCTGCAAGTTCGGCGAGATTGTCGCGGATGCGGTTTTCGATCAGGCGGGCCGCATCGGGATATTCCTCGAGTAGCCGATGGAAGAGGGCGCGGGTGATGCGGATGATGCTTGTGTCTTCACGCGCGATCGCGGTGAACTTGCGCTCCACCAGGGTGACCAGCGCCAGCTCCGAAATCAGTGTTCCCGGTCCGGCGACAGCCTCCGCCCGCTGCATGCCGTCGCTGCTCGTCGTGCTGAGTTCCAGGCTGCCGCTCAAGACGACGTAGGCGCTCTCGGCCGGGGAGCCTTGGCGGAACAGCATCTGGCCGGCGGCGATCATGCGCCGGTCGGCGCCGAAGGCGATCAACCGCAACTGGTCCTCGCTCATGTCCTTGAACAGCGGAAGCTGGGAAAGCAGATGAATGTCGTCGGTCAGCGCCATGTCGGCTTTTCGCCTTAGAGCAATTCCAACAGAAGCGCCTGGCGGTTTTGCCAGGAAAAGCGTGAAACGCTTTTGCTGGGAGCTACGTGAAAACAAAGAGTTAGAGCATCTCTGGAGAAAACGGAATGCTCTAGGGTATGATCTTGTAGCCGCCGTTTTCCGTCACCAGAATTTCGGCGTTGGAGGGATCGCGCTCGATCTTCTGGCGCAGCCGGTACACATGGGTTTCCAGCGTGTGCGTGGTTACACCGGAATTGTAGCCCCAGACCTCTTCAAGAAGCACGTCACGGGTGACGACCTTCTGTTCGGCGCGGTAGAGATAGCGGATGATCGCCGCTTCCTTTTCCGTCAGGCGGATCTTCTGGCCATTGTCGGTGGTGAGCAGTTTCTGGCTTGGCTTGAAGAGGTAAGGACCGACGGTAAAGGTCGCGTCTTCGCTCTGCTCGTGCTGGCGCAATTGCACGCGAATGCGCGCCAGCAGCACAGCGAAGCGGAAGGGCTTGGTGACATAATCGTTGGCGCCTGCTTCAAGGCCGAGGATCGTGTCCGAATCGGTATCGTGACCGGTGAGCATGATGATCGGCGCCTTGAAGCCGCCCTTGCGCAGGAGCTTCACCGCTTCGCGGCCGTCCATATCGGGCAGGCCGACATCCATGATCAAGAGGTCGACCGGCGTCGAACGGGCGGTCGCAACACCTTTGCCGGCGTTGGCTTCCTGCAGAACCGTGAATTCCTCATAAAGCGACAATTGCTCCGTCAGGGTCTGACGAAGGTCCTCGTCGTCATCCACCAGAAGAATGGTGCGTGCGGTCATGCCGTTGCGTCCTCAAAGTTAAGTCCCCTAGTCCTACGCCAAATTGCAGCTTTGGCAAGGATCGGCCGGCGGTGCTGTTGCCGCGCAGCTTTTCATATGATTTCAATCAACGCCTCAGGCAATGCAAGACATGCGAGAAAAATGGAAAAAGCAAGGCGGAGCCGGGGCATGCGGCCATCGACGATCGTGGTGCGCCCCGCGCCAGGGAAGAAGAGCCGCGCCATCGTCCGATTCGGCGCAATCACCATCCCTGCCGCGATCGGCCGTTCGGGCCGGACCATCCTCAAACGCGAGGGCGACGGCGCCACGCCGATCGCGGCAATGCGGCTGATTACCGGTTTCCGGCGCGGTGAACGGAACGGTCAGCTCATCACCTCGCTCCCCATTCGCCGCATCCGCGCAGACATGCTCTGGTGCGACCAGCCCGGCAACGCCAACTACAATCGCCTTGTGCGGGCGCCATTCGGCGCAAGTCATGAGGAGATGCGGCGTAGTGACGGCCTCTACGATATCTGCCTTGTCATGGACTGGAACATTTCCTCGCGGCTGCGCAACCGCGGTTCGGCGATCTTCTTCCATCTCATCAGGCCTGGCTACGAGCCGACGGCCGGCTGCGTAGCCGTAAGCCTGCATGACATGCGCCGCCTTCTGCCCCACCTTCGAAAGGGAACGATTGTCCGGGTCCTCTGATTGTCTTCAGGATGCCGGCACCTATATGGTTCCGGTGACCGAACGCTCCGGCTGAAATGCGTTCCGGGACGTCCGCAGGTGCGGGCGCAATCCATGCCTCGTCCAATTCTTCAAACTCCCGGAGATATATTGTGACCGCTCAACCCATCATCACTTTCCATGACGGACATTCCGTTCCCCAGGTCGGTCTCGGCGTCTGGCAGACGCCGCAGGAGATTGCCGCGCCGACGGTACGCACTGCCATTGCCGCCGGCTATCGGCATATCGATACGGCTTCGGGTTACGACAATGAAGAGGGTGTTGGCGAAGGCATCCGCTCGTCCGGCCTCGACCGAAAGGATATCTTCGTCACCACCAAACTCAGGAATACCGACCAGGGCTACGACAATGCGTTGCGCGCCTTCGACGGCAGCCTCAAGAAGCTCGGCTCCGACTATGTCGACCTCTATCTCATTCACTGGCCGTCGCCGCATCGCGGCCTCTACACCGAGACCTGGAAAGCGTTCGTGCGCATCCGCGAAGAGGGCCGCGCCCGCTCGATCGGCGTGTCGAACTTCTATCCCGAACATCTCGAGCGCATCATCGGCGAGACCGGCGTCGTTCCGGTGATCAACCAGATCGAACTGCATCCCGACTTTCAGCAGAAGGCGGCGCAGGAGGTTCACAAGAAACTGAATATCGCCACCGAATCGTGGAGTCCGCTCGGTCAGGGCAAATTCATCTCGAACAAGGTCATCGGCGAGATTGCCAAGAAACATCGGAAGACACCGGCCCAGGTGATCATCCGCTGGCATATCGATACCGGCCCCGTCGTCATCCCGAAGTCGGTCACGCCGTCGCGCATCGAGGAGAACTTCCAGGTGTTCGACTTCAAGCTCGATGCCGACGACATGGCGGAGATTGCCAAGCTCGACAATGCTGGCGCCCGCATGGGTCCGGATCCGATGACGGCGGCTTTCTGATCGCCGGTTGCGCGAACACCGCCGATCGGCTGTAGGCGCCGCAATGTAAAAGCCGCCCGATGCGCGCAGACGCATCGGGCGGCTTTATCTTTCATTCCGTCGGACGGATCAGTTCCACTCGCGGATATCGACGAAGTGCCCGGCAATTGCGGCGGCGGCGGCCATGGCCGGCGAGACGAGATGCGTGCGGCCCTTGAAACCCTGACGGCCTTCGAAATTTCGGTTCGAGGTCGAGGCGCAACGCTCGCCCGGCTTAAGGCGGTCGTCGTTCATGGCAAGGCACATGGAGCAACCCGGCTCGCGCCAGTCAAAACCGGCAGCCTTGAAGATCTTGTCGAGGCCTTCGGCTTCCGCCTGTTCCTTGACGAGGCCGGAGCCGGGGACGATCATCGCGTTGACGGTCGAGGCGACGGTCTTGCCCTCGACGACCTTGGCAGCGGCGCGAAGGTCTTCGATGCGGCCGTTGGTGCACGAGCCAATGAAGACGCGATCGACAGCGATGTCGGTCATCTTCGTGCCCGGCTTCAGGCCCATATAGTCAAGCGCACGCCACTTGGAGGCACGCTTCGTTTCGTCCTGGATTTCATCCGGATTGGGTACGATGCCCTGGACGGAGACGACGTCCTCAGGGGAAGACCCCCAGGAGACGATCGGCGGCAGTTCGGCGGCGTTCAGTTTGACGACGCGGTCGAAATGAGCGCCTTCGTCTGATTTCAGCGTCTTCCAGTAGGCGATCGCCTGTTCCAGCGCTTCGCCCTTGGGCGCGCGCGGCTTGCCCTTGATATATTCGAAGGTGGTTTCGTCGGGAGCGATGAGGCCGGCGCGGGCGCCGCCTTCGATCGACATGTTGCAGATCGTCATGCGGCCTTCCATCGACAGCGCGCGGATCGCTTCGCCGGCATATTCGATGACGTAGCCGGTGCCGCCTGCGGTGCCGATCTCGCCGATGATGGCAAGAACGATATCCTTGGCGGTGACGCCTGCCGGCAGCTGGCCGTCGACCTGCACCAGCATGTTCTTGGCCTTCTTCTGGATCAGCGTCTGGGTGGCGAGAACGTGCTCGACCTCAGATGTGCCGATGCCGTGGGCGAGCGAGCCGAAGGCGCCATGGGTGGAGGTGTGGCTGTCGCCGCAGACAATCGTCATGCCCGGCAAGGTGAAGCCCTGTTCCGGCCCGATGATGTGGACGATGCCCTGGCGCTTATCGTTCTCGGAATAATATTCGACGTGGAATTCGGCAGCGTTCTTGGCGAGCTGCTCGACCTGGATGCGGCTTTCCTCGTTCTTGATGCCGAGATGGCGGTCGGCCGAAGTCGGAACGTTGTGGTCGACGACGGCGAGCGTCTTTTCAGGGGCGCGAACCTTGCGGCCGGACATGCGCAGGCCTTCGAAAGCCTGCGGCGAGGTGACTTCATGGACCAGGTGGCGGTCGATGTAGAGAAGACAGGTGCCGTCTGCCTGCTCGTCGACCAGGTGGTCGTCCCAGATCTTGTCGTAGAGGGTACGCGGTGCGCTCATGGCGGTAAGTCCGTTTTTGGAAGCTTTGGAAAATCGGAAAAAGCGGATCAGGCTCCGCCGGCCGTCATTCGATCAACGAAGTCGGCTGTTGAGCGCGCCGGAGACGCATGCAAAGAACCGCGCCGGCAGGCGATAATGATCCTGCAGCACGAAGATATGCGCGCCAATGCAACTGAACTTGGATTCCATGGCGCTGGATATAGCGATTTTTGATCGAAACGGCAATTCGAATCGTGAGGCGCGTCCTTTCTGCATCCGAATGGACGCAGGTGTTTAGTGTCGCGGCATCTGCTTCATCTTCTTCTCGATCCGCCGCAGCGCCAGCGACAGTCCGATCGTCAGGATCAGATAGATATAGGTGACGATCGAATAGGTCTCGAAGAAGCGGAAGGAGCCGGAGGCATAGACCTTACCCATCTGCGTAATATCGGCCACGCCGAGCACCGACACGAGAGACGAATCCTTCACCATCGAGACGAAATCGTTGGAGAGCGGCGGGAGGATGACCCGGATCGCCTGCGGGAAGACAACGAGCCGGAACCGGCGGTAGCGCGACAGGCCGAGCGACTTTGCCGCCTCGATCTGACCGATATCGACCGATTGAAAGCCGGCTCGGAAGACCTCGGCGATGAAGGATGAATAGCCGATCATCAGCGCGATGATGGCCCGCCACATCAGCGATAGGTCGCGCACCAGGATCGGCTCGGCGATACCTGATTTCACCAGGGGCGTGATGATGAAGTTATACGTCGTGACGAAACCGGGCGCACCGACGAAGGCGACGTAGAAGAGCAGCACCAGCATAGGGATGCCGCGGATGATCTCGATGTAGAAGCGGGCGATCTGGCGCAGCACGATGCTGTCCGCCAGCCCGAGCAGCGCGATGCCGAGACCAAGCACGGTTGCCAGCGCAAAGGCGACGAGCGTCACGAACACGGTGACGCCGACGCCATTCACCACGGTCCGGAAGACCTGGGTGTAAATGTCATTGGTGATGATGACGACGGCGAGAACGATGCCGATCAGGACAAGGACGGCCAGCCACCAGGGACGGTCGTCCTTCTCGTGTCGCGGGGATGGTTGTGGCGCCATCTGCGATCGCTCGGCGGATTATTCGCCCATCTTGTAGTCGAGGAACCATTTCTTGTTCAGTGCGTCGAAGGTGCCGTCAGCCTTCAGCGCTGCGATCGCGGCGTTGATGGGAGCGACGAGATCGGAACCCTTCGGGAAGATGAAGCCGAAGTCCTCGGTGCCGAGCGGCTCTCCGACCACCTTGAGGGCGCCGTTCGAAGAATCGACATAGCCCTTGGCAGCGACGCTGTCGGTGAGGACGAGATCGACGTCGCCTGTTTTCAGGGCTTGCACGGTTGCGCCGAATGTTTCGAAAAGCTTGATGCGCGGGTTCTGTTCGTTGCCGTCGAGGATTTCATAGACGGCTGTGTAGAAAGGCGAGGTGCCGGGCTGGGCGCCGATCAGGCCTTCCTTGAATTCACCAAAGGACTTGGCGTCGGTGAAGCGCTTCTCGTCGCCGCGCACCAGCATGAATTGCTGCGAGCGCATATAAGGATCGGAGAAATCCACCTTCTGCTTGCGGTCGTCCTTGATCGTGATGCCGGTCATGCCGATGTTGTACTGGCCGTCGGAAACCGCCTGGATCATCGCGTCCCAGCTGGTGTTCTGGTACTCGACCTTGAAATTCAGCCGCTTGGCGATCTCGTTCATCGCATCATATTCCCAGCCGATCGCCTTGCCGGATTTCGGGTCGACGAACTGCAGCGGCGGATAGGCATTCTCGGTGACGACGACGACGGTCTTGCCGCCAAGATCCGGCAGTTCGGCGGCCGATGCGGCAAGCGGCAGAAGAGCAAGGGCGGCAAAGCCAGCAAGAACGGTGCGGCGAAACAACATTGAACGGTTCCCTCAAATGAACGGCAAAAACTGTCACGGAAGATGGGTGTGAGGCAAGGCCGCCGGCTGCGTGGCGAAGCAAAAAATAGAAAAGGCGACCCGAAGGCCGCCTTTCCAGGAATAGAATTTTGCGCAGATCTTATTCTGCTGCCGGTTCCGCTGCGGCGGCTGCTTCAGCAGCGGCCTTGGCTTCGGCAGCTTCTGCTGCTGCCTTTTCGGCGGCGAGCGCCTGGGCGGCTGCAACCTTCTCGGCTTCGATACGGGCCTTCTCCTCGGCGACAGCAGCGCGTTCGGCGTCGTTGAGCTTGCGGGCGCGAACGCCGGTGTCTTCGACGATACGAGCGGACTTGCCGCGACGGTCGCGGAGGTAATAGAGCTTGGCGCGACGGACCTTACCGCGACGAACGACGTCGACGCTTTCGATCAGCGGCGAGTAGACCGGGAATACGCGCTCGACGCCTTCTCCGTAGGAGATCTTGCGGACCGTGAAGTTTTCCTGCAGGCCGCCGCCGGAGCGGGCGATGCAGACGCCTTCATAGGCCTGAACGCGGGTACGGTTGCCTTCCGTAACCTTCACGTTGACGCGGACGGTGTCGCCCGGGGAGAACTCGGGGAGGGTGCGCTTGGCTTCGATCTTGGCGGCCTGTTCGGCCTCAAGCTGCTGGATGATGTTCATCGTCTTAACCTTTGGTTCTTCTGAAACAGCCAGAGCGCTCGACACTGATCCTTTGGGTTAGCCTCAGGATTTTGCCCTTGCGGGCGGGAGCGGATTCGCCATTCTTTGTTTGCTGCCAGACGGGGCTAACCCCATTTCCGCGTGCGCCAATACACGAAAGGCCGGGGCTTGTCATCCCTCGCACGACATTTTTGTGAAAAGGCCGGCGAAATCAGCCGTTTTTCTCGGTTTTAACGCTATCGAGCAAGTCCGGCCGCCGTTCCCGCGTCAGTCGCACCGCTTCCTGGTGGCGCCATTTCTCGATGGCCCCGTGGTTGCCGGACGTCAAGACGGAGGGAATTTCCCGGCCTTCCCACTCTTGGGGGCGGGTATAATGGGGATGTTCCAGCAGGCCGCCCTCGAAGCTTTCGTGCAGGCCGGAAAGATCGTTGCCCATAACGCCGGGCAGGATGCGGATGATCGCATCAAGCAGAACCAGCGCCGCCGGTTCGCCACCCGACAGCACGTAATCGCCGATCGAGACCTCTTCCAATCCGCGTGCCTCGATCACCCGCTGGTCGACGCCCTCGAAGCGACCGCAGACGATGATGACACCGTCACCCGCCGCAAGCTCACGCACGCGCTGCTGAGTCAGCGGCCGCCCGCGCGGGCTCATCAGCAGGCGCGGCCGGGGATCATTCTCACCGCCGCTGTCGATCGCGCGAGCAAGAACGTCTGCCTTCAGCACCATGCCGGCGCCGCCGCCCGCCGGGGTGTCGTCGACGGTGCGGTGTCTATCAGTGGCGAAATCACGTATTTGCACCAGATCCAGCGACCATTGCCCACGCTCCATCGCCTTGCCGGCGAGCGAGAAGCCAAGATGCCCCGGAAACATTTCCGGATAAAGTGTCAGTATGCGTGCCCGGAAAGCCATTACTTCTTCTTTTTCGGCTTGCCCGCAGTGAACTGCGACAGCTCGGGCTCATCGACCAGTCCCGCCGCCAGCGGATCGATCAGCAGCGTACCGGCTTCGAGATCGATTTCCAGCACCGAGGCTTCCGAGAAGGGAATGAGGACCGGGCGCTTGCCCGGGCCCTTGAGCTCCAGGAGATCGCCGGCGCCGAAATCGAATACACCGGTGACCGTCCCGTAGCTGACGCCTTTGTCATCAAGCGCTTCGAGCCCTTCGAGATCGGCATAGTAGAATTCGTCGTCCTCAAGCTCCTCGTCCGGCAGGTTGTCTCGTTCGATATAGAGTTCGAGTCCGTTCAGCGCTTCGGCGGCGTTGCGGTCGTTAATGCCGCGGAAACGGACAACGACGACGTTCTTCATCTCGCGGATTTCGAGGATTTCGAAGCTGCGCCCGTCCATGCTGTGCAGAAGGCCATAATCGCCGAGCGCGGTCGGATCGGCCGTGTAGGCCTTGGCGCGCACCTCGCCCCTGAGGCCCTGTGCGCCGCCGATGGTAGCCATCAAAACCGGGTTTTCAAGCTTTGTCATGGGTTCCTTCATGTGAAGCCGAAAGACAGGTTTCTCATAAACGAAGTGCGGGCGATTGGAAACGAAAACGGGCGGCATGTCGCCATGCCGCCCGCTCGAAAAGGGGATGTCCGGATTATTCCGCGGCGTCAGCAGCAGCTGCTGCGGCGTCGGCGATCTTCTGGGCCTTTTCGGCGGCGCGTTCCTGGGCGCGTTTGCCAGGCTTCGCCTTGATCGGGTTGTTCTTGGCTTCGCGCTTGGCAACGCCGGCTTCGTCGAGGAAGCGCAGGACGCGGTCAGTCGGCTGAGCGCCGTTGTCGAGCCAATGCTTGATGCGCTCGGCGTTCAGCTGAACGCGCTTTTCGTCATCCTTGGCGAGCATCGGGTTCCAGGAGCCGAGATTTTCGAGGAAGCGGCCGTCACGCGGGCTGCGCGCATCGGCGAGAACGACGTGGTAATACGGGCGCTTTTTGGAGCCACCGCGGGCGAGACGAATTTTCAGTGCCATGTTCTTTACTCCTTAGGCTTTTCTAGACCGCTTCGTAAGGCGGTATGGTTATCGGGCTGCGGCGTTCTGTTCAGCGTGGTCCGCAGCGATCTGCTCATGATGCCGGATGACTTCCTTGATGACGAAGTTCAAGAACTTCTCGGCGAAATCCGGGTCCAGATTGGCGGCTTTCGCCAGCTGGCGAAGGCGTTCGATCTGGTATTCCTCGCGCGCCGGATCGGCCGGCGGCAGATTGTATTTGGCCTTCAGCACGCCGACCTCTTTGGTGCAGCGGAAGCGTTCGGCCAGCATATGCACGAGAGCGGCATCGATATTGTCGATCGACTGACGATAGCTCCCGAGCTGGGCTTTGACGTCCGGATCAATCATGGGGCAAGCGATCCTTTCACTTCTTCTTCGGCAATCCGGGCAAACCCGGGAAACCACCGCCAAGACCCGGCAGCTTGGCGCCGCCGAGGCCAGGCAAACCACCCGGCAAGCCGCCGAGACCGGGCATACCCCCACCCGGTTTTCCCAAACCCGCCGCTTCCGCCTGTTTCTGCAGGGCTTCCAGCTGCTTCGGGTCGATATTCGAGAGATCGGGCATGCCGCCCATGCCGCCGAGGCCCCCCAGCCCCATCTTGCCCGCAAGGCCGCCCATCATCTGCTTCATCAGGCCGCCTTTGCCCTTGCCGCCCATCATCTTCATCATATCAGCCATCTGGCGGTGCATCTTCAGAAGCTTGTTGATGTCGGCGGCATCGGTGCCTGAGCCGGCGGCGATTCGCTTCTTGCGCGAATGCTTGAGCAAGTCGGGATTGGCGCGCTCGGCCTTGGTCATCGACTGGATGATGGCGATCTGGCGGCCGAAAAGCTTGTCGTTCAGACCGGCGGCGGCCATCTTGTCCTTCATGCCGGCCATGCCGGGCATCATACCCATGATGCCGCCCATGCCGCCCATCTTCTGCATCTGGCGCAGCTGGTCGGCGAGGTCATCGAGGTCGAACTTACCCTTGGCCATCTTGGCGGCCATCGCGGCCGCCTTCTCAGCGTCGATGTTCTCGGCCGCGCGCTCGACAAGCGAGACGATGTCGCCCATGCCGAGGATGCGGTCGGCGATGCGGCGGGGATGGAATTCCTCGAGCTCGCTCATCTTCTCGCCGACGCCGATCAGCTTGATCGGCTTGCCGGTTACGGCGCGCATCGAAAGGGCAGCACCGCCGCGCCCGTCGCCGTCCATACGGGTCAGCACGAGACCGGTGATGCCGACGCGTTCGTCGAAGTTGCGGGCGAGGTTGACGGCGTCCTGACCGGTGAGGCTGTCGGCGACCAGCAGGATTTCATGCGGATTCGATCGCTTCTTGATGTCGGCCATCTCGACCATCAAGGGCTCGTCGATATGGGTGCGGCCGGCGGTATCGAGGATGACAACGTCGTGGCCGCCGAGCTTGGCCGCCTGCACGGCGCGGGCGGCGATATCGGTCGGCGACTGACCCGTGATGATCGGCAGCGTGTCGATATTGGTCTGGGCGCCGAGCTGACGAAGCTGTTCCTGAGCGGCCGGACGGCGCGTGTCGAGCGACGCCATCAGCACCTTCTTCTTATCGCGCGTCGACAGGCGATTGGCGATCTTGGCGGTCGTCGTCGTCTTGCCCGACCCCTGCAGGCCGACCATCATGACCACGACGGGGGCCGGCGCATGCAGATCGATGCCGACACCTTCGCCGCCCAGCATCTCGATCAGCTCGTCATGCACGATCTTGACGACCATTTGGCCGGGTTTGATCGACTTCAGGATCTCGGCGCCGACTGCCTTTTCACGCACGCGGTCGGTGAAGGAGCGCACGACGTCGAGTGCGACGTCGGCCTCCAGCAACGCGCGGCGAACCTCGCGCAGCGCTGCAGAAACATCGGCTTCCGAAAGCGCGCCACGGCCTGTCAGTCCATTCAGAATGGATCCAAGACGGTCCTGGAGGTTTTCAAACATCGGCTCTTCCTTGATACGTTTCGGGCGGGTTGATCTGCCCGGAAACGTCGTGCTTTTCCTTGACGAAAACAAGACGCAAAGCCAAAAAGCACCCGAGGGCGCATCGCGCTGTCGGGTGTTGACCTCCGGGATCTCGGTGTCCCGGTCGGCGGCTCGGAGTCATGTAGCTCGTCGCGGATTGGCCGCGATAAACAGGAAAGCGGCGGGAAAGTCAAGGCGAATGCGGGCCGATGGCTGCATGACCGGCTTTTCGGAAGCAATGGGACATGGATCCGGTAGTTAAATGCCGCTTACAGGCCAATATGCTATTTACGCCAGTTGCAAAATATTCCGCTTGTGATTCTACTTTCTACTTAAGTGCGTCCTGTAAAATGATTCGTGAATATCCTTGATGCCGGATGATCCGGCGGAGATATCGAATGATCAATGCTGATATTGAAAGTTGGGCGCTGGCACGGGCCCATCATATTGTTCTCAACGAAGGCCTTAGTCTTGCAAAAGCGGCACAGGATCTGGATCGCAAACGATCCCGCTCGCTGGTCTACGAGCTGAGGAAGGTCATCACCGCCGCTATCGTCGAGGCGCATGCGGCGTCCTTCGAAGCCGACGGCGGGCAGCGGTAGAAGACGGACCACCCGGAGGCTCAGTCGGCTGCAAGGCCTGCATGGCACTCACCCACTGGTAATTCCCTCGCGTTTCCGCCATATACAGCGGAAAGACGGACGGAATGATATTATGAGCGCAACGGTCGAATTCGCGAGGATGAACGGGCTTGGCAACAAGATCCTGGTCGTCGACATGCGCGGACGGCCTGATAAGGTGACGCCCTCGGCGGCGGTCGCGCTCAATGCCGATCCGCAGACCGAGTTCGACCAGATCATGGCGATCCATGATCCGAAGGCCGACGGCACAGATGCCTTCATCGATATCCTGAACTCCGATGGCTCGAAGGCGCAGGCCTGCGGTAACGGCACCCGCTGCGTCGTGCAGGCGCTTGCCGCAGAGACCGGTCGGAAGGCCTTCACCTTCCAGACGGTCGCCGGAATCCTCAATGCCGTCGAGCACGAGGACGGGACGATCTCCGTCGATATGGGAAAGCCGGTTTTCGATTGGGACAGGATCCCGCTGGCGGAAGAATTTCACGACACCAGCCGTATCGAGCTGCAGATCGGCCCGATCGACAATCCGGTGCTGCATTCGCCTTCCGCCATGTCGATGGGAAATCCGCATGCGATCTTCTGGGTGGATAAGGATGTAATGTCCTATGATCTCGCCCGCTTCGGGCCGCTGCTCGAAAATCATCCGATGTTTCCCGAGCGCGCCAATATCACCCTGGCGCAGGTGACGTCGCCGACATCCGTGACGACATGCACTTGGGAGCGCGGCGCGGGGTTGACACTCGCCTGCGGCTCGGCTGCCTGTTCCGCTGCTGTCAGCGCCGCGCGTACCGGCCGCACCGGGCGCAAGGTGACGATCAATGTGGCGAGCGCCAAGCCGCCAGCCGTGCTTTCGATCGAATGGCGCGAGCGCGACGATCACGTCATCATGACCGGTCCGGCCGAATGGGAATGGTCGGGCCGACTCGATCCGTCGACAGGTCTCTGGTCGCGCGGTGGTACACAAGAGGCGGGGGCGCAGTGAGCGGCGTCGAGGTCATTACCTTCGGCTGCCGCCTCAACACATATGAATCCGAAGTGATGAAGGCGCAGGCCGAGAAGGCCGGGCTCAACAACGCCATCCTGGTCAATACTTGCGCCGTGACCGGCGAAGCCGTACGTCAGGCCCGCCAGGCGATCCGCCGGGCGCGGCGCGACAATCCACATGCCCGCATCATCGTCACCGGCTGCGCCGCGCAGACGGAAAAACAGACCTTCGCCGAGATGGCGGAGGTCGATGCGGTGCTCGGCAACGAGGAGAAGCTTTCAAGCGCCTCCTATCGCAGCCTGCCGGATTTCGGTGTTTCGGCCGAGGAGAAGCTCCGCGTCAACGATATCATGAGCGTCAGGGCGACGGCGCCGCAGATGGTCAGGCACATCGACGGTCATGTTCGTGCCTTCATCCAAGTCCAGAACGGCTGCGACCATCGCTGCACCTTCTGCATCATTCCCTATGGCCGCGGCAATTCCCGCTCGGTGCCGATGGGCGCCGTGGTTGACCAGGCCCGCAAGCTCGTCGACAGCGGGTATCGCGAGATCGTGCTGACCGGGGTCGACGCCACCAGCTATGGCGGCGATCTGCCGGGCGCGCCGACGCTCGGGCTTCTGGCAAAGACGCTTTTGAAACAGCTCCCGGAGATCCGCCGACTGAGGCTATCCTCGATCGACAGCATCGAGGCCGATGCCCATCTGATGGACCTGATCGCCGACGAGCCTCGCTTCATGCCGCATCTGCATCTGTCGCTGCAGCATGGCGACGACATGATCCTGAAGCGGATGAAGAGGCGGCATTCTCGCGCCGACGCGCTGCGTTTCATTGAGGATGCGCGCCGCCTTCGCCCGGAGATGAGCTTCGGCGCCGATATGATCGCAGGTTTCCCAACGGAAACGGAAGAGATGTTCGCCAATGCGGTGCGGCTCGCTGAAGAAGCTGATATCGCGCACCTGCATGTTTTCCCCTACAGCCCGCGTCCCGGTACGCCGGCCGCCCGCATGCCGCAGCTCGACCGGTCGCTGGTCAAGGACCGCGCCGCACGGCTGCGCGCCACGGGACATAGGCTGCATCAATCCCACCTCGATGGCATGGTAGGAACCCGGCAGTGGCTGCTTGTCGAAAACAACGGCCTTGCGCATACGGAAAACTTCACGCTGGTCACAGCCGCCGGCCTTCGTCCCGGCGAACTTGTGCCGGTCACGATCACCGGCCACAATGGCAAGCATCTCGACATGCAATTGACGGCCGCAGCGGCCTGACTTTCACGGAATCCCCATGGCGCTCAGTTTCATCAAAAAGGTCTTCACCTTCGGCAAGCCGGCTGAAGAACCCGTGCCTGAGGCTGTGGAAAGGGAGCTCGAGCAGCGTTCGCGCGACGAAGACCTGCCGATCGCGGATGATCCTGTTCTTCCCGAGGAGATGGATACCGCCGGCGGACCGGCTGCGGATGTCGTGCAGGATGCCGAGGAAGAGCGTGACGATGCCGAGCCAGCGATCCTGCCGGCTCCGGACCAGCTCAGGGATATGGGCGTCGTGCCGCTGTCGCTGCTGGAAGCCGAGGCGGAAGCGGAGGTGAGTGCCGAGAGTGCTGCGGAAGCACCCCCCTCTGTCCCTTCGGGACATCTCCCCCACAAGGGGGGAGATCATTCGGAGTCTGATGCGCCGGCTTCGATCGAAGGGACCGAAGAAGTCGCAGAAGCGCCTGTAGAGGAAATTCTACCTGAGATCGATGAGGTGCTGGACGCCTCTGTTCAACCGATCTCCCCCCTTGTGGGGAAGATGCCCGGCAGGGCAGAGGGGGGTAGCCCCACGGTGGAATCGGCGACCAGCACTCCCATCCTTCCCAAAGGCTTCGCTACCGGCCCGAAGGTCGCCGAACCCGAACCCGTTGCCCCGCAACCCAGACTCAGCTGGTTCCAGCGCCTGCGCAACGGGCTTGCGCGTACGTCCTCGCAGCTCACCGGCCAGATCACCGCGCTCTTCACCAAGCGCAAGCTCGACGACGAGACCCTGCAGGATCTCGAAGACCTGCTGATCCAGGCCGATCTCGGCGTCGAGACGGCGCTGCGCGTCACCGATACGCTCGCTTCCGAGCGCTACGGCAAAGATGTGACCGGCGTGGATGTCAGCCGGATCATGGCGTCGGAAATCGCCAAGGTTCTGAAGCCGGTCGCCAAGCCTCTACAGCTCGATCTTTCGCACAAGCCGCATGTTATCCTCGTCGTCGGCGTCAACGGCACCGGCAAGACGACGACTATCGGCAAGCTCGCGGCGAAGCTCTCTGGTGCCGGGCTGAAGGTGATGCTCGCCGCCGGCGATACCTTCCGCGCGGCGGCGATCGAGCAGCTTAAGATCTGGGCCGAGCGGACCAATTCCGAATTCATCGGCACCAAGCTCGGCGCCGATGCAGCCGGTCTTGCCTACGACGCCTTTGAGCAGGCCAAGGCAAAAAAATGCGACGTGCTGATCGTCGATACCGCCGGCCGCCTGCAGAACAAGGCCGAGCTGATGGCCGAACTCGAGAAGATCGTGCGTGTGCTCGGCAAGCTTGATCCCGACGCGCCGCACACCGTGCTGCAGACGCTCGATGCCACGACGGGGCAGAATGCGCTGAGCCAGGTCGAGATCTTCCGCAATGTCGCCGGCGTCAACGGGTTGATCATGACTAAGCTCGACGGCACGGCGCGCGGCGGCATTCTCGTCGCGATCTCCGCCAAGCACAAGTTGCCGGTCTATTTCATCGGCGTCGGCGAAGGCGTGGAAGATCTGGAGCCGTTCGAGGCCGAGGATTTTGCCCATGCCATTGCCGGGCTCGAGCAATGATGCCACAGATATGCCGCCGAAAGCCTGCAAGGGACGGTCGGAAACGGGTTTTCAGCAATAGCAGGTTCGAAGAACGCATGACCACCGAAAGCGACATCACCCCGTCCGCGGCCGACCGCCATCATCCGATGCTGAAACTGGCGCTGGAACTCGGGCCGCTGATGATCTTCTTCTTCGCCAATCTGCGTGGCCAATGGCTGGTCGAAAAATTTCCCGCCCTTTCCGAACTGGGCGGGCCGCTGTTCGTCGCGACTGGGCTCTTCATGGCGGCGACGGTGATTTCGCTTGTGGTTTCGAAGATCGTGCTCGGCCATCTGCCGATCATGCCCTTCGTCTCCGGCATCGTGGTCGTCATCTTCGGCTCGCTGTCGATCTGGCTGCAGAACGAGACCTTCATCAAGATGAAGCCGACCATCGTCAACACGCTCTTCGGGGTGGCGCTGCTCGGCGGGCTCGCTTTCGGCCGGTCTCTGCTCGGCTATGTCTTCAACGCCGCTTTCCAGCTCGATGCCGAAGGCTGGCGCAAACTTACCATCCGCTGGGGCGTCTTCTTCCTGTTTCTCGCCGTGCTGAACGAAGTCGTCTGGCGCAATTTTTCCGACGATACCTGGGTCGCCTTCAAGGTCTGGGGCACGATGCCCATCACCATCATCTTCACGCTGGCGCAGATGCCTCTGGTGCTCAAACACAGCATCAACCTGGAAACGGATGGCGAGAAGTGACCGCTGCAGACGCCGAATATCGGGTCAGGCATCAGAGCTTTTGGTTCGTCGCCTGCATCGCAGTCCTGGCTGCCCAGATCATCGCAGAATATATGATGGGCCGTGTGCCGATCTGCGCCTGCGGTTATGTCAAGCTGTGGGAGGGCGGGGTCAATACCAGCGGCAATTCGCAGCATCTGTCGGACTGGTACACGCCGTCGCACATCATCCACGGGTTCCTGTTCTACGGACTGAGCTATCTGCTCTTGCGCCGCAAGCCGCTGATGGCGCGTCTGCTCCTGGCGCTCGCCATCGAGTCCGGCTGGGAATTATTGGAAAACTCGCCTCTCATCATCGACCGCTACCGCACGGCCACGATCGCGCTCGATTATTACGGCGACAGCATCCTCAATTCGGCAATGGACACCGTCTTCATGTGCCTCGGCTTCTTCTTCGCCTGGCGCGCGCCGGTGGCGCTGACGGTCGCGGTCGCCATCTTCTTCGAGATTTTCACCGGCTATATGATCCGCGACAATCTGACGCTCAACGTGCTGATGCTGATCTGGCCGGTTGAAGCGATCAAGGGCTGGCAGAGCGGGGTTTAGAGCACGCTTCGATTTTTCAGAATCGCAGATTCGCAAATCAGCTGAAATATGATTCTCTGTCCTACCGGAAAAGGACGGCCGGCAAGGATGACGCACCCATATTCTGAGGATCTTCGCGAACGGGCGATGGCGCGCCTGAACACCGGAGAAACGATACGATCGATCGCAGCAGCACTTGCGATTGCTCCCTCCTGTGTTTCGAAGTGGAAGAAGCGCCTTGCGGAGACCGGCGCTCTGACGCCCGGCCGCGTCGGCGGTCGCAAGCAGCGGACTTTGTCCGGCGAACGGGCCGACTGGCTGCGCCAGCGCTGTCGATCCGGCCCGTTCACGACGCGAGGCCTTGTGGCGGAACTGGCCGAACGCGGCATCAAGACCGAGCGACGCGCCGTTTGGGTGTTCGTCCGGGCCGAGGGCCTGAGTTTCAAAAAAAACGGTTCTGCCGGCCGAGCAGACGCGGATGGATATCGCCAGGAAACGGTTGCGTTGGAAGACCCATCAACGGCGGATCGAAGCGCAGCGGCTGGTCTTTCTCGATGAGACCTGGATCAAGACCAACATGGCGCCCCTCAGGGGGTGGGCACCGCGTGGTCAACGCCTATGTGCCGCGGTTCCGCATGGGCACTGGAAAACCCTGACATTCATTGCCGCCTTGCGCTGCGACCGCATCGACGCCCCTTGGGTCATCGATGGGCCGATCAACGGCGAACTCTTTACCCTCTATATCCAGAGGATCCTCGTGCCCACGCTCGCCAAGGGCGACATCGTCATCCTCGACAATCTCGGCAGCCATAAGGGCCAAGCTGTCCGTCGTGCCATCCGGGCCGCAGGCGCGCACCTCTTCTTCCTGCCGCCTTACAGCCCGGACCTCAATCCCATCGAGCAAGTCTTTGCCAAGCTCAAGCACCTAATTAGGAGAGAACAGCCTCGCACAGTCGAAGCGACATGGCGCAAGGCTGGTGAAATGCTCGACTGCTTCTCGCCAGCAGAATGCGCAAACTACCTCACAAACTCAGGATATGCTTCCGTATGAAAGCAGCAGGCTCTAGGGCCAGGAAAAGTTCCCTCCCCAACCCCTCCCCACAAGGGGCTTGGATGCCGCGCCGCCTCTATCCCTTTCATCGTCTGATCCGCAGAAACGTTGATGGTTTGTCGTGGGGCGGTTCCGCGACAGTCCCTCCCCCTTGTGGGGAGGGGTTGGGGAGGGCCTTCCTTGGATATGAATTACGAAGCCGGCTTGCCCAGCACCTTTTCCATCGCCGGAAACAGGCCTTCCTTCAGGCTGATCTCGTCGAAGGGGCCGACGCGCTTGTAGAGAATGGTGCCGTCGGGGCCGACCAGATAACTTTCCGGTATACCATAAACACCCCAGTCGATCGCCGCCTTGCCGTTCGGATCGATTCCGATCGCCTGATAGGGATTGCCGAGTTCGCCGAGGAAGCGCAGGGCGTTCTCGTTCTTGTCCTTGTAATTGATGGCGACAATGTTTAGCCGGCCGTCTTTCGCCAGTTCCTTCAGGATAGGGTGCTCGTCGCGGCAGGGGATGCACCATGAGGCGAAGACGTTGACGAGGGTCAGCTTGCCGCTGACTGCGGAGTCGGTCAGCGCCGGCAGGTTGGTGCCCTCGAGCGGAGGAAGGTTCAGCGACGGCGCCTTGGTGCCGATCAGGGCGGACGGAATTTCGGCGATGTTCTTGCCGTGAAAATCCTGGTCGTAGAGCATCTTCGCGGCCGTCGCGGCAATGCCGCCGAACACGATCAGCGGCAGAAGCGCCAGTGCATAGCGGCCAAATCCACCTGGCTTGGCAGTTTTGGTATCCGGCGTCTCGGTCATTCGCCGTCCTTTGGCCGCGCCGAGCGGCGGCGGATACCGGCGGCTTCGAGGCTCGCAAGCTCGCGGCGGCGCGCCCGGCCGTCGGCCCAGGTCCACAGGATGACGGCGATCGTCACCAATGCGGCGATGCCATAGGATGCATAGACATAGAAGGCGTGCGTCACGACCTATTCCTCCCGACTCGCCATGCGGGCGGCGAGACGGCGCTGGGCGGCAACACGGCGGCGCCAGATCTCGTTTCTCATGGCCATGATATGCAGCGTGAAGAACAGCAGGGTGAAGGCGATCGCCATGACGAAGAGCGGGCGCAGGAATTCCGGATCAATCGCCGGGCCGCCAAGGCGCATCACGCTTGCCGGCTGATGCAGCGTGTTCCACCAGTCGACGGAAAACTTGATGATCGGGATGTTGACGAAGCCCACGAGGGTCAGCACGGCGGAGACGCGCGCCGCCCTCGAAGGATCGTCGATGGCGCGGCTCAGCGCAATGAGGCCGAGATACATCAGGAAGAGGATAAAGACGGAGGTGAGCCTCGCATCCCAGACCCACCAGGTGCCCCACATCGGCTTGCCCCAGAGCGAACCGGTGATGAGCGCAATCAGGGTAAAGGCGGCGCCGAGCGGGGCTGCTGATTTGGCGGAAACATCGGCGAGCGGGTGGCGCCAGACGAGCGTGCCGATCGCCGAGAGGCTCATGATCGTGTAACACATCATCGAAAGCCAGGCCGCGGGCACGTGGATATACATGATGCGCACGGTCTCGCCCTGCTGGTAATCGCCTTCGGTCGCGAAGCTCAGATAAAGACCGACCGCAAAACAGAGGGTGGTGATGCCGGCCATCCAGGGAATGATGCGGGCCGCCAGCGCCAGGAACCGCGTCGGGTTGGCGAGATCGCTGATTTTGCTGATGGCAAGGCTGGTTTGGCTCATGAGCGCTTCCTTACCTTGATCCGGCTTTTCCCGCAATCGAAAGGCATTCAATCCGACGTGTTTCGCAGCGCCAAGGCGGCGGCGGCCGGGCCGATGACCGCGAAGAAGAGCGTCAGTGCGATCAATATGAGGAAAGGCGGCAGGAATGGCGCCGGTTCCTCGACCGCGGCATAGGTGGCGCTGACGCCGAAGATCAGTACCGGAATGGTCAGCGGCAGCACGAGGATCGAGACCAGCAGACCACCGCGGGGCAGAGCGACGGCGACCGCAGCGCCGACGGCGCCGATGAAGGTGATCGCCGGCGATCCGACGAAGAGCGTCAGCACTGTGGCGCCGATCGCCGTCTCGTCCATGTTCATGAACAGGCCGAGCAGCGGCGAAGCGATGACCAGCGGCAGGCTGGTCGCGGTCCAGTGGGCGAAGCATTTGAGGAGCACGGTCAACACCAGCGGCGTTTCCTGCATCAGCATCAGATCGAGCGATCCGTCGTCGCGCTCGGCCTGGAACAGGCGGTCGAGGCCGAGAAGGGCGGCGAGCAGTGCGCCAATCCAGACGATGGCGGGGCCGATGCGGGAGAGAAGCTTGAGGTCAGGGCCGACGCCGAAAGGGATGACGGCGACGACGGTCAGGAAGAACAACACGCCGATCAGTGCGCCGCCGCCGGCGCGAATCGAGAGTTTGAGGTCGCGGAGGAAGAGGGCGATCATGCTGGGTGGCACTCTGCATCTACGGAGGACGGGGCACCGCCCTCTGCCCTGCCGGGCTTCTCCCCCGCAAGGGGGGAGATCGGCAAGATGCACCGGCTTCGCGAAATCTTGATCGCACGCCAGGCGCCTGCGATCATCTGTGGCGTTTGATCAGGGCAAGAGGGCGCCTCCTGCCGATCTCCCCCCTTGTGGGGGAGATGCCCGGCAGGGCAGAGGGGGGTAGCCACACCGAGAAACATCAACCCCACACCCCCTGATCCACACCGGCGAAGCCCGTCATCTTCATTTCCTGCACATTCTTCAGACCCAGCGGCTGATGCGTCGCTGCCAGCACGATGCCGCCTTTGGCCAGATGCGCCTCGATCAATCCGGCAAACAGCCGGTCGGCACTCGCATCCAGTGCCGCCGTGGGTTCATCGAGGATCCAGATGGGGCGGTGGGCGACGAGCAGCTTGGCGAAGGCGAAGCGGCGCTGCTGGCCGGCGGAGAGATAGCCGAATGGAAGGTGGGTGATCCCCGAGAGGCCGACGGCTTCGGCGGCATCTTCGAGAGCGAGGCCGGCGGTGCCCGGGCTGCTGAGGAAGGACTGCCAGAATTCCAAATTCTCTGCAACCGTAAGTTCATTCTTCATCGCATTTCGGTGGCCGAGGTAGTGGCTGACCTCGCCCGGATGGCGGCCTTGCGGGCTCTCTTTATCGCGGAAGATGACAGTTCCTTTTTCGGGCTTCAGAAGGCCGGCGGCAACGCGCAGCAAAGTGGATTTTCCCGATCCATTTTTGCCGGTCAGGACAAGGGCTTCTCCTGCCGTCAAGTGAAAGGAAATGTTTACGAAAATGAGATCCTCACCGCGCCTTGCAGCCAGATTTTCGGCGGTGAGTTGCATGCGTCGGCTCTTTCTTCGTTGCGGCTTTCGGAAGGCTCAAAAAATGTCTGGTTTTGGCAGTGCTCGGGTATGGCAAGTTTTTAGGAAATTATCTATAAGACCGGCAACCACGCCAGCGGTCGGCGTGAATTTCATCCTTGCGCCGAACTTGGAGCATCTGCTCCACGTGCGGACAGCGGAAATGGCCGTACCCGCATCCTGATGTGCATTAAGTGCATAGGCGTTCGCACGACTGTGTTGGCTATCAGAACGGGGTCTCTCGTGTCTAAATCTCTTGACAGTTTCAATTGTCGTTCCACGCTTTCCGTTGGTGGAAAGGACTATGTCTATTACAGCCTGCCCAAGGCTGAGGCAAACGGTCTGGCCGGCGTATCGAAGCTTCCCTATTCGATGAAGGTGCTGCTCGAAAACCTGCTGCGCTTCGAAGACGGCCAGTCGGTCACCAAGGAGCACATCCTCGCCGTTGCCGCGTGGCTGAACAACAAGGGCGCTGTCGAAAACGAAATCGCCTATCGCCCGGCGCGCGTGCTGATGCAGGACTTCACCGGCGTTCCCGCGGTCGTCGATCTGGCCGCGATGCGCGACGCGATGGTGTCGCTCGGCGGCGATCCCGAGAAGATCAACCCGCTCGTTCCTGTCGACCTCGTCATCGATCATTCCGTCATCGTCGACGAATTCGGCACGCCGCAGGCGTTCGCCAAGAATGTCGAGCTGGAATATCAGCGCAACGGCGAACGCTACCGCTTCCTGAAGTGGGGTCAGCAGGCATTCAAGAACTTCCGGGTCGTTCCCCCCGGCACCGGCATCTGTCACCAGGTCAATCTCGAATATCTCGGCCAGACCGTCTGGACCAAGGAAGAGGACGGCGAGACGATCGCTTATCCGGATACCTGCGTCGGCACCGACAGCCACACGACGATGATCAACGGTCTCGGCGTTCTCGGCTGGGGCGTGGGCGGTATCGAGGCTGAAGCCGCCATGCTCGGCCAGCCGGTTTCGATGCTTCTGCCCGAAGTTATCGGCTTCAAGCTGACCGGCAAGCTCAAGGAAGGTGTCACCGCGACCGACCTCGTTCTGACCGTCGTGCAGATGCTGCGCAAGAAGGGTGTCGTTTCCAAGTTCGTCGAATTCTTCGGCCCCGGCATGGACAACATGCCGCTCGCCGACCGTGCGACGATCGGCAACATGGGTCCGGAATACGGCGCGACCTGCGGCTTCTTCCCGGTTGACGGCGAAACCATCAACTATCTCACCATGTCCGGCCGCACGCATGATCGCATCGCGCTTGTCGAAGCCTATTCGAAGGCCCAGGGCATGTGGCGCGAAGGCGACGGTTCCGACCTCGTCTTCACCGATACGCTGGAGCTCGACCTCGGCGACGTCGTGCCGTCGATGGCAGGCCCCAAGCGTCCGGAAGGCCGCATCGCGCTTGAAAACATCGCTTCCGGTTTCGCGACGTCGATGGAAGCCGACTACAAGAAGCCCGGGCAGCTCAACAACCGCTATGCAGTCGAAGGCACCGATTTCGATCTCGGCCATGGTGACGTGGCGATTGCCGCCATCACCTCCTGCACCAACACCTCCAACCCGTCGGTGCTGATCGCTGCCGGCCTTCTCGCCCGCAATGCCGTTGCCAAGGGCCTGAAGACCAAGCCGTGGGTCAAGACGTCGCTCGCGCCCGGATCGCAGGTCGTCGGCGAATATCTCGCCAAGTCGGGCTTGCAGGCCGACCTCGACAAGCTCGGCTTCAACCTCGTCGGCTTCGGCTGCACCACCTGCATCGGCAACTCCGGCCCGCTGCCGGCGCCGATCTCCAAGACGATCAATGACAAGGGTCTGATTGTTTCCGGCGTGCTCTCCGGCAACCGCAACTTCGAAGGCCGCATCTCGCCCGACGTCCAGGCGAACTATCTCGCTTCGCCGCCGCTTGTCGTCGCCTACGCTCTTGCCGGCACGGTCCAGAAGGACCTGACCAAGGAGCCAATCGGCGAAGACCAGAACGGCAAGCCGGTCTACCTCAAGGATATCTGGCCGACCTCGCACGAGGTGCAGGAGTTCATCCAGAAATACGTCACCCGCGAACTCTACGAAACCAAGTATGCCGACGTCTTCAAGGGTGATGCCAACTGGCAGGCCGTCCAGGTCCCGCCGGGCCAGACCTATGCCTGGGACGACAACTCCACCTATGTCCAGAACCCGCCCTATTTCGTCGGCATGGGCAAGAAGGGCACCGGCGTCTCCGACATCAAGGGCGCCCGCGTCCTCGGCCTGTTCGGTGACAAGATCACCACCGACCACATCTCTCCGGCCGGTTCGATCAAGGCGGCATCGCCGGCCGGCGCATACCTCATCGGCCATGACGTTGCCGTTGCCGACTTCAACCAATACGGCACGCGGCGCGGCAACCATGAAGTGATGATGCGCGGCACCTTCGCCAATATCCGCATCCGCAATCACATGCTCGGCCCGAACGGCAAGGAAGGCGGCTACACGATCCACTACCCGTCGAAGGAAGAGACATCGATCTACGACGCCGCCATGCAGTACAAGGCCGAAGGCGTGCCGCTCGTCATCTTCGCCGGCGTCGAATACGGCAACGGCTCCTCGCGCGACTGGGCTGCCAAGGGCACCAACCTGCTCGGCGTCAAGGCCGTGATCGCCCAGAGCTTCGAGCGCATCCATCGCTCGAACCTGGTCGGCATGGGCGTCATCCCCTTCGTCTTCGAAGAGGGCACGACCTGGCAGAGCCTCGGCCTCAAGGGCGACGAGCTCGTCACCATCGAGGGGCTGGACAAGATCAAGCCGCGCGAGAGGAAGATCGCCAAGATCACCTATGGCGACGGCACGGTGAAGGAAGTTCCGCTGCTGTCGCGCGTCGATACGCTCGACGAGGTGATCTACCTCAACAATGGCGGCATCCTGCAGACGGTTCTGCGTGATCTCGCTGCCTGATTGTCGAGCATGATGCCGAAAAGTGTGAGCGGTTTTCGGAAAACATCATGCTCTGCTTCTTTGATGTAGATCCGGATTAAGATTTTAGGCCGAATCGGCCTGAAATCATCCGGATCTAGGAGATTGCTATGATAATGGCCGCCGGAGAGCAATTTCCGGCGGCTCCTCTTTGCGGCGACAGTATTCGATGGGGCTCACGATGATTTGTTTTCAGCGCTTTCCGGGCGAGCTACGTCTCACCCGTTCGTGACTTTTCGTTTGGACCCGGAAGGATTATTCGTACGTTCATGTCTCAGAGCCTTCGGTTCCTAAACGCCGCCGGCGCTGAAAAAGAGGTGCAGGTGAATGTCCCCCCGTTTCTTGATTTCGCTGATCGCCGGCGTTGCTTTTGCAGGCTCGCTGCATGCCGAAAACGGCAAGCCGAGAGGCGTCGTCGAGCTTTTCACGTCACAGGGCTGCTCCTCCTGTCCTCCCGCTGATGCCGCCTTCCGCAAGCTGGTGAACCAAGGCGATGTCATCGCGCTCGCCTATCACATCGACTACTGGAATTATCTCGGCTGGGCCGATACGCTGAGCTCGAAGGAAAATACCGAGCGGCAGTACGGCTATGCCAGGACGATGGGTCGCAGCAACGTCTATACGCCGCAAGCCATCGTCAACGGGCGCGGCCATTTGGCCGGCGCCGATCTCACCGGCATCAACAGCAAGATCGACACCTACAGCAGCGAAGGCAATGGGCTGACCGTTCCCATCAGCGCGGCGATGCGCGGCGACGAGCTGGAGATCAAGATCGGTGCCGGACAGGGCAAGGCCAATGTCGTCATGGTGTATTTCGACAAGGAGAAGACAATCGAAGTCGAAAAAGGCGAAAACAGCGGAAAGAAGATCTCCTATCTGCACAGCGTCACCAACGTCGAAACTGTCGGCATGTGGGATGGCAAGGCGACCAGTCTGACGCTACCGGCGAGCGTCTTGCAGCGGCCGCAGCTCGAGGGCTGCGCAATCCTGCTACAGTCGGCCACGGCCGACGGCGATCCGGCGGCGATCCTCGGCGCGACCGTGGTGATGGCGGGAAAAAGCATCTGATATTTCACCCGAGTACGGGTGAAATGCGGGCGGCCCGGCCGAGCGTATTCGGGGCTGGGGTTAAGGTCGATACGCTCCGCCGGGCCCTTTGGCGCGCTGGCGCCAAACCGGGATGCATAAATCTCCCGCAAATGAGGCGCTGTTTTGACTGAAATGCGGCACTGGGGAGAAAGCATTGCTTGGTCCCCAGCGAACGTGACTGGACGTGCGGCGAATGTGAGGAGCGCCGCTCTTGCAATTTGCGGCGGCTCGGGCAAACTGTCACTCTCCTGTCACAAGCGGAGGCCTTGGAGACCTGATGACAGATCAGCCGGATTTGCGACACGGCGAAAGCCGCTCCGTCGACAATAGTTCCTCGGTCATCGTCGATCTCAGG
The DNA here is from genome assembly GCF_051124255.1 of Rhizobium sp. YTUHZ045. NCBI lineage: Bacteria > Pseudomonadati > Pseudomonadota > Alphaproteobacteria > Hyphomicrobiales > Rhizobiaceae > Rhizobium > Rhizobium sp. YTUHZ045. Next base: position 3,913,864 of record NZ_CP101432.1, on the reverse strand, counting down.
GAATACAAACAAAGCAAGGACCCGCTTCCGGTGACTTTCCACCGGCGCGAGCTGGATGCGATCCTCTGGATCTACGGCCGCATGGTGGGCGAGGGGGAATGGCGCGATTACGCCATCGACCATCTGAAGGACAGAGCGGTCTTTTCCGTCTTCAAGCGCTCCGGCGAGATGCCGCTCTTCCGGATTGAAAAGAACCCGAAGCTTGCCGCCAAGCAAGGTGCCTATTCCGTGATCAATATCAACGGCATGATCCTGAAGCGCGGACACGAGTTGAACCAGGTCCTCAAGGTATTCGACAAAACCTTGAAACTCGTGGATAAATAACTCTTATCAGCCCGCAAACAGCGTACCGGGGTAGGTGGAGGGATTCGGATCGGTTGTCATGCCCTCGCCGAGGCTGCGCTGCATGAGCATCGTGTCCAGCCAGTGGCCGTGCTTGTAGCCGGTGCCCTTCATCAGGCCGACCTCCACAAAACCTGCCTTCAGATGAAGCGCGATCGAGGCCGGGCTCGCGCCACCGATGACGGCTACCATCTGACGAAAACCAAGCGCGGTGCAGCGGTCGATCAGCTCGATCATCAGTGCCTTGCCGATGCCACGGCCGCGGGCTTCGGGGGCCAGGTAGATCGAATCCTCCACCATCCAGCGATAGGCGGGGCGGGTGCGGAAGGCCGACGCATAAGCGTAGCCCAGGAGTTTCCCGTCCGCATCGGCCGCGGCGATGTAGGGATATTGCTGACTGACTATCGCGGAAAAACGCTGGGCCATTTCGGCCTCGGAGGGCGGCGCAATCTCGTAGCTTGCAACGCCATTCAGGACCGAGTCACGATAGATCTCCGTGATGGCGGGGATGTCGGCTTGGGCGGCGTTGCGCAGAAGGAAGGACATCGGGGCGGCAGGTCCATCGGAAGAGCAGGCTCCTCTAAAATCATCCCTGCGAAACCGGCGCAACAAAAAAGGCGGCCGAAGCCGCCTTTTCGATCTCATTGCGCCTGTTATCTGCGGTTGCCCATGAACTGCAGCAGGAACATGAAGAGGTTCAAGAAGTCGAGGTAAAGCGTCAGTGCACCCATGATCGCCTTGCGACCGGCGACAGCGACGTCATCGGCTTCATAGTAGAGTTCCTTGATCCGCTGCGTGTCGTAGGCAGTGAGGCCTGCGAAGATCAGCACGCCGATCACCGAGATCGCGAACTGCAGCGCGGATGAAGCCAGGAAGATGTTGACGAGCGAGGCGATGATCAGGCCGAAGAGACCCATGATCAGGAACGAACCCATCGCCGACAGGTCACGCTTCGCGGTATAGCCGTAAAGCGACAGTGCGCCGAAGGAGGCGGCGGTGACGAAGAAGGTCTGAACAACGCTCTGGCCGGTATAGACCAGGAAGATCGACGAGAGCGACAGCCCTACCAGGGCGGCGTAGATCCAGAAGGTGGTCTGGGCGGCGGAGACGCTCATCTGATGAATGCGGAAGCTCAGGAAGAAGACGACCGCAAGGGGGGCAAGGATGACGACCCAGCGCAACGGCGACTGGAACAGAAGCGCGCCAAACTGGGTGAGCTGGCCGTCCTGGACCGCGAAGTTGAATCCGAGATATGCGGCCACGCCGGTGATCGCCAGGCCCAGCGCCATCAGGTTGTAGACCTTGAGCATATATGCGCGCAGGCCTTGATCAATCATCTCGCCGGTCTGGACGCGGCTTTGATAGTTACGAAGATCAGCCATAGTTTCCTCTTACAAGCTCCGAAGGAGATACGGTGTCGGGGTTCTCGACCCGGGCGCCGCTGCGGAGCTCCAGCATGCCTGCAGACAATATGAGGCTTTCGCCCTTTGCAAACAAGGGGCCTGCAACGGCGCGGCCGGTTAAATCGCCGTAAGGTGAAGGCTTTTGGGACAGCTTCAAAGCTCGCGCAGCACGGGCGCCGCCTTCTGCCCGAGGATGCGCCAGGTGCCGATGAGACCGATGCCGACTGTCAGAACGAGTGCCGTCACCAGCGTCAGGCCCGCCACGTCAGGCAGGAAGGCAGACGGCAGTCGCATGATGCGGGCGACGATGAACCAGGCGGCGACGGCGCCGGCAAAGAGTGCGAAGATCGCAGTCGCCAGTCCGAGGATCAGATATTCGTAGCTGAAGGCACGAATCAGCATGGCGCGCGTGGCGCCGAGCGTCTTCAGCACCACCGCATCGTGGGTGCGCGCCCTGTTGCCGGCGGCGAGCGCACCGGCCAGGACAAGGATCGAGGCGATGAGCGCCACCGATGCGGCGGCACGGATCGCTGTCGCAAGCTGCCTGACGAGCTGGTTGACGATGTCGATCGCGTCCTTGACTCGCACGCTGGTGATCGTCGGATAGGTATTGGTGACGGATTTCAGGATCGCCGCATCTTCGGCCGGCGTCGAGGAGGGATCGGTCAGGGTCGCCAGCCAGGCATGCGGGGCGCCGCGGAAGGTGTTCGGTGAGAAGACCATGACGAAATTGATCGACAGTGATTCCCATTGGACGCGGCGCAGATTGGCAATCTTTGCCGTGATATTGCGCCCCAGCACGTTCACGGTCACCGTGTCTCCGATCTTGAGCCCGAGTTCATGCGCCTCTTCCGAGGAGAAGGAGACGAGCGGCTCGCCGCTATAATCCTTGTCCCACCAGATGCCTTCGGTGAGGGCGGCATTTTCCGGCAGCGTGTCGGCGTAGGTGATGCCTCGATCGCCGTTCAGCACCCAGCGGCCGGCGGCCGGCACATTCATCTTGGTGACGTCCTCGCCGTTGAAGGCGACGATCCGGCCGCGCAGCATCGGCACCTCCATCAACTTGCCCTTCGGCGCCTGCGTCTGGACAAGATTTCGGAAGGCGTCGACCTCGGCACTCTGGATATCGACGAAGAAGAAGTTGGGTGCACCCTCGTTCATTCGGCCGGTCAGCTGCTGGCGCAGGTTGCCGTCGATCAGGGTCAGGGTCACCAGCAATGCCAGGCCGAGGCCGAGCGAGAGCACGACCGATGGCGTCAGCGCGCCGGGGCGGTGGATGTTGCCGATTGCGAGCCTCAGCGCCGGCGAATGAACGCGCGGGCTGCGGCGCGCGAGCCAGGCGATCAAGGCGGCGACGAGGCGCAGGACGACGAAGGCGAAGACGATTGCGCCGACGAAGACGACGCCGATGAAACGGTCATAGGCGGTGAGGATGGCAAGGCCGGCAAGGGCAGCCATGAAGAGGGCGGCAAGCAGGATATAGGGCCAGGACGGTAGACGGAGGGCCTCAAAACCCTGCTCGCGGAAGAGCGCGGTGGCCGGTACTTCGCGGGCATGGCCGAGCGGCAGAATGGCGAAGGCGAGCGTGGTCAGGATGCCGAAGAGCGTCGCAAGCAGCAGGGCACTGGGATAGAGGGTCGGCTCGGTCGAGACCGGCAGGAATTGCGCCAGGAACTGTGCTGCAAAGATCGGCGACAGGGCGCCGATGACGAGGCCGGCCATAATGCCGCCAAGGGCGATGATGGCGATCTGAAAGAGATAGATCAGAACGACGACGGCGGCCTGAGCGCCGAGGCATTTGAAGGTGGCGATGGTGGTGCGCTTGGAATCGAGGAAAGCACGCACGGCGTTGGCGACGCCAACACCACCGACGATCAGGGCTGTGAGGCCGACCAGCGTCAGAAATTGCGAGAAACGGGTGATGTTTTCAGTGAGCGAGGGTGCTGCGCGGTCGCTGGTGCGGATCGCCCAGCCGGCAGAGGGAAACTCCTTGGAGGCACGCGCCTGGATGCCCGACATGGCGCGCTTGTCTTCCAATCGGATCTTATAGGCGTGTTCAACCAGACTTCCGGTCTGGATCAGCCCCGAGGCTTCGAGCGCCTGTCGGCTGACAAGCAGACGCGGCGCAAAGCCGAAGCCTTCCGACAGCGCGTCCGGCTCGGTCTTCACTGTACCGGTAATGCTGAGCTTGACATTGCCGAGCAGCAATTCGTCGCCGATCGCAAGGCCGAGCCGATCGAGAAGCAGCGGGGCGGCGACCGCGCCATAGGTGCCGCCTTGGCCGGAAAGCAGGGCTGCAAGCGGATAGTCCGGTTCGGCGACGAACCTGCCGTAGAGCGGATAGGCGTCATCGACCGCCTTGACCTCGACCAGCGCCTGATCAGAACCGTCGGGCTTGCGGGCCATCGAGCGCAGACCCGTTGAAACCGATACGGTTCCCAGGCCCTGAAGGAAGCTCATTTCCTGAGGTGTCGCCTGGCGATTGTTGAGTTCGAAGCGGACGTCGCCCGCCAGCAGCTCCTGCCCCTGCGAGGCGATCGTGTCGGTGATCGACTGCGAAACGGAATTGACGGCGGCGATCGCCCCGGTGCCGAGTGCGATGCAGGCCAGGAAGATATAGAAGCCGCGGATGCCGCCGCGCAACTCGCGAAGCGCCAGGCGAAAAGCGAGCGCGACGCGTGGCGTGACCATGCTCATGCGATTGCCGCTTCGCTGCGGCGGGCAGCGCTGTCGCCCTCGATCCTGCCGGAACGGACGCGGATCTGGCGCGAGCAGCGGTTTGCAAGCGAGATGTCGTGGGTGACGAGAAGCAGGGTCATGCCGCGCTCGGCCTGCTTGGCAAAAAGAAGGTCGGCGATCTGTCGGCCGGTCTCGGTATCGAGATTGCCTGTGGGCTCGTCGGCAATCAGCAAGGCGGGCGAAGGAGCGAGCGCTCTGGCAATCGCCACGCGCTGCTGCTCGCCGCCGGAAAGCTGGCCGGGATAGTGGTTCAGCCGTTCGCCGAGTCCGACCGAATTCAGTTCGCGATGGGCGATTTCGAAGGCGTTGCTGATATTGGCGAGCTCCAGCGGCACCGCGACGTTTTCCAGCGCCGTCATGTTGGCGATCAGGTGGAAGGACTGGAAGACGATGCCGATGTTGCGGCCTCGGAAATCGGCGACCTCATCCTCACTGAGGGCGTGGAGCGGCGTGTCATTGATGTTGATTTCGCCGCTGTCGAGCTTCTCCAGTCCTGCAAGCACCATCAGCAGAGTGGATTTGCCGGAACCGGAAGGCCCGACGATGCCGACGGATTCGCCGGCTGATATATCGAGATCGATACCCTTCAGAACATGGACGGAGGCGGCCGCACTGCCAAGGGTGAGATCGGCGCCCTTCAACTCGATGATGGTTTTTGCCAACGGAAATCGCCCTATATTAATCTCTAACGCAATGGCCGCATAACGGCACCTCGCCAATCTAGGGAAGCCAGAATGAGATTTAAAGTTGCCGCGCTTCAATTCACCGTCATCGCGGTGTCGCTGATCTTTGCCGTTGGAGCGAATGCGCGGACGATCAATCTCGTCGGATTCGGGGACAGCCTGATGGCGGGTTATCAGCTGCCGCCCGGCCAGGGCTTTCCGGAAAAGCTGCAGGCGGCGTTGAAGGCGAAGGGGCTCGACGTTTCCATTGCCAATGCCGGGGTTTCCGGCGACACCACGACAGGTGGGCTTGCCCGGATCGACTGGTCTGTCCCCGACGGCACCGATGGCGTTATCCTCGAGCTTGGCGCCAACGATGCGCTGCGTGGAATTCCGCCGGAAGAGAGCGAGAAAAATCTCGACCAGATGATTGCCCGGCTCAAGGCGCGCGGCATAGGGGTGCTGCTCGTCGGCATGATGGCGCCACCGAACATGGGAGCGGATTATGCGGCGCGCTTCAATCCGATTTATCGGAAACTTTCGGAGAAACACGGAGTTCGACTCTATGCCTTCTTCCTCGACGGGGTTGCGCTCGATGCGGGGCTGAAGCTCGATGACGGCATGCATCCGAACGCGAGGGGTGTCGACGTCATGGTCGAGAAAATGGAAGCTGATGTCACAAATTTCATCGATACGATTTCTTCTGTGAAGAATTAGGGGCTTGCACGGCCATTGATTGCGTGATTCCGTGTAAGCACCTGCAAAAGATTCGGGGAGTGCTCGTTATGCCGAGACTGTTTACCGCCCTCGAAATTCCGCGCAATGCGGCAATGAGCCTTTCATTGCTGCGCGGTGGCCTCCCCGGAGCACGATGGATCGATGTGGAAAATTACCACATCACGCTACGCTTCATCGGTGATGTCGACGGCCGCACGGCCGATGAAATCGTTGAACGTCTCGACCGGATCGATCGGCCGGAATTTCAGTTCCGGCTCGAAGGCATCGGCTCGTTCGGTTCAAAGAAGCCGCATTCGGTCTGGGCAGGCGTTTCTCACTCGCCTGAAATGTACGCCCTGCAGGCCGAGATCGAACGGATCTGCCAGCGCATCGGCCTGCCGCCGGATCCGCGCAAATTCACGCCGCACGTGACGCTGGCACGGCTGAAATCCTCGCGGCTCGACGATGTCGTGCAATATCTGAGCGGGCGCGGCAACTTCCACACCGCGACCTTCACGGCGCCGCGTTTCGTGCTGCTTTCATCGCGCGAATCGGTCGGTGGCGGGCCCTATCTCACCGAGGAAGTGTTCCCGCTGCACGAAGTACGTCCGGCGACCAGCGTTTCGAGCAGGCTGCTGCAGCCGGTCAAGAGCCTGGTATAGAGCAGCTCGAAACCTTCCGGACCGCCATAATAGGGGTCGGCAATGTCCTCCCCTGTTCCCAGCGCGATATCGCCGAACAGCTGGATATTCGCCTCGGGAGAGGCGATCCTGTTGAGTTCCGCCACGTTGTCGCGGTCCATGGCGACGATCAGATCGACACTGACGATATCGATCGAACGGATGCGCCGGGCACGTTGCCCTGCTATGTCGATGCCGTGGTTGCGGGCAACAGCGATCGAACGGCGGTCGGGCGGTTCGCCTTCATGCCAGTCGCCGGTGCCGGCGGAATCGATCGTGAAACGATCGGTCAGCCTCGCCTCGGCGACAAGGTGGCTAAAAATTCCCTCCGCAAGCGGAGAACGGCATATATTGCCCATACAAACGAAAAGGATGCTGATGTCTTTCATCGGTAACCTGTTGACAGATGAGAGGACCATGGCATGAAACAGGAAAGACTGGAACGGGCCGCGGCCGAGGCACGAATGGCCGAGCTTTCGGGCTGGGCGCTCAACGATGCGGCCTCTTCGATCTCGAAAACGTTCAAGTTTTCAAATTTCATCGAGGCCTTCGGTTTTATGACGCAGGCGGCGATTACGGCCGAGAAACTCAACCACCATCCCGAATGGTTCAACGTCTATTCCAGGGTGGATGTGACGCTGAACACGCATGATGCCGGCGGGCTGACGGAGCTGGATTTCAAGCTCGCCAGGGCGATGGACAAGGTGGCAGCACGCGGTGCCGTTTGAAAACGAGCGCTGATTGAAAGCCGAAGCGCCATCACCATATGTTCGCATGGACGAAAGGATGTCAGGGATGGACGAGGTCAAATTCGGGGAAATCCTGCTGCCGGGCGACGAGGACACCCAGAACCGGCGGGAGGAAACCGTACGGCAGAAGTTCTGGCCGACCTTCCGCCGGGCTGTCCGGCAGATTCCCTTCTCGCGCGACGTCGTCGCTGGTTTCTACTGCGCGCTCGATCCGCAGACGCCGACCAAGGTGCGCGGCGTGCTGCTGGCAGCGCTGGCCTATTTCGTCATGCCGGTCGACATGATTCCGGATATTTTCGCCGTCATCGGCTTTTCTGACGACATCGCCGTGCTTTCCGCCGCCTTCGCCATGGTGCGCGGTCATATCCGGCCGAGCCATTACGACGCGGCGGACAGGGTCCTCGCCGACAGGCCCGCCGAAACGATGAAAACGATTTGAAGACCGCGGCTCGGTTCAGCCGAGTTCCCGCTCCAGCATCTTGCGAAGCTTTCCAAATGCAAGCCGAATACGTGATTTCAGCGTGCCGAGCGGCAGCCGGAATGCGATTCGCCGAGGAAGAAAGCTGCACGCATCATGTCGCGCTGTTCTTCGGGCAGTTGTTCGACAGCGGCGCGTAGCTTGGCGTCGCGATCGCCATTGGCGATGATTTCATCGGCGCCGATCTCGGCCGATGGCAGCAGGCTCGGGTCGGTTTCGTCGAAAGTGCGGGTGCTGGTGCGGCGCCGCAGATCGATGCGGCGGTTGCGGGCGATGCGTAAAAGCCAGGTCGACAGAGAAGATCGCGTGGCATCGTAGAGACAGGTCTTGTGCCAGAGCACGATCATGATCTCCTGGACCAGCTCTTGGGCGTCGCCTGACGTAATCTTCTGGCGCGTCAGCCAGGTCTTTCAGGCGCGGGCCGAAATAGTCGAACAAGATGGAAAAGGCCTGCTGGTCGCGATCGTCTGCGACGGCCTTTGCGAGGGCAGCGAAACGCTGTCTTTCCCGGGCACCCATCTCGTCTCACCAGCCCCCTAGGACAAAAATTTCGTCCCGGATTTCCAAAGTCTTAATGAGGTACAGCGGATTTTTGAAAGGTCAAACTCTTGCCTGAATCTTTGTGTCTTAAGTTCAGCCGAACGGCCAGCCGTGCCCATCGGCGCACCGGCATCGCAGCCGATTTCGGCAAGGGGCAAAAGTGGTAGTCGAGCTGAAATGACACAGGCACATACAAATCGCAGCTATTGTTGACCATTTGGTAACCTGAATTAAGTCAAAATAAAGCAGATCGTGATTATGCGGCGCCCGCTATGATCGCTTCGGGCCTTGAATCGCAAGAACCGGCAGGAATCCATGTTTGTAAGAAGTATCGTATCCGCCCTCGCCCTCACCATGACAATGGCCGGAGTGGCGGCAGCGCAGCAGGCCGCGACCGCCGCCGCGCCGACCCGCATTCAGCAGTTCCAGGCCTGGGGGGCTTATTCCTACAAGTCGGGCAACAGCACCGTGTGCTACGTCCTGTCGGTCCCGACGGCAAAGCAGCCGGCAAGCGTCGACCACGGCGACAATTTCTTCATCGTTTCGCAGCGTCCGGGCCAGAACATCTCCTATGAGCCGCAGGCGATGATGGGCTATACGGTGAAGGAAAATTCGAAGATCAACGTCGTCATCGACAACAAGACCTTCGTCATGTTCACCAAGGACAAGGCCGGCTGGGTCGAGAATGCTGCCCAGGAGCCGGCCCTCGTCGCGGCGATGAAGACCGGCCATTCGATGACCGTGAATGCGGTTTCGCGCAAAGGCACCGGCACGTCCTACAGCTATTCGCTCTCGGGCATCTCGGCAGCGCTCAAGCAGATCGAAAGCTGCAAGTAAGCGGCTTTTGCTGAGAGAGTTCAAAAGGCCGGCCTTGCGCCGGCCTTTGTTATTTCCATCTATAGTGACGCGCAGCCAAAATGATGCTAAAGGCCGCGTAAACAGCGGACAGTTCGCGATATCAGTCGCCGTCTGCGATCAATTTCTGCCAATGTGCCCTCATGCGCCCGCAAGTCTTCCGGATCACACCGTGAAGTCAGCGGCTTGCGGAACGGTTACGTGTTTGAATTCGGGGTCAGAAGCCTATGTCCGTCATGGATGCGATCGTCGTCAACAAACCTCAGGCCGCGCGCCCGCCTTCCGGCGCCGAGAAGCCGTCGTTGATCGGGCTCTCCCGCGAGGAAATGGCGGCATCGCTCCGGGAAAAGGGAGTACCCGAAAAGCAGATCAAGATGCGCGTCTCGCAGCTTTGGAACTGGATCTATGTGCGCGGCGTCTCTGATTTCGACCATATGACCAATGTCGCCAAGGATATGCGTGAAATGCTGAAGACGCATTTCACCATCGCGCGTCCGGAAATCGTCGAGGAGCAGGTCTCGAACGACGGCACGCGCAAATGGCTGCTGCGTTTTCCCGCGCGAGGCGCAGGACGCCCGGTCGAGATCGAGGCCGTCTACATTCCGGAAGAGGGCCGCGGCACACTCTGCATCTCAAGCCAGGTCGGCTGCACGCTGACCTGTTCCTTCTGTCATACCGGGACACAGCGCCTGGTGCGCAACCTGACGGCGGAGGAAATTCTGTCGCAGTTGCTGCTCGCTCGCGACCGGCTCGGCGACTTCCCGGATCGTGAAGCGCCGCAGGGCACGATCATGCCTGCCGAGGGCCGCAAGGTCAGCAATATCGTGATGATGGGGATGGGCGAGCCGCTCTATAATTTCGACAGCGTCAAGCAGGCGCTGCTGATCGCCACGGATGGCGACGGCCTGTCGCTGTCCAAGCGCCGCGTGACGCTTTCCACCTCCGGCGTCGTGCCGGAGATCTTCCGCACCGGCGAGGAGATCGGCGTCATGCTCGCGATCTCGCTGCATGCGGTGCGCGATGACCTGCGCGACATCCTCGTGCCGATCAACAAGAAATATCCGCTGAAGGAGCTGATCGACGCCTGCAAGGCCTATCCGGGCCTTTCCAATGCGCGGCGCATCACCTTCGAATATGTGATGCTGAAGGATGTCAACGACAGCCTCGAAGACGCGAAGGGTTTGATCAAGCTCCTGAAGGGCGTGCCGGCGAAGATCAACCTCATTCCGTTCAATCCCTGGCCCGGTACCAATTATCAGTGTTCGGATTGGGAGCAGATCGAGAAATTCGCCGATTTCATCAATTCGGCGGGTTACGCTTCGCCGATCCGCACGCCGCGCGGCCGCGACATCCTTGCCGCCTGCGGCCAGCTGAAATCGGAATCCGAACGCATGCGCAAGACCGAGCGCCTGGCCTTCGAGGCGATGATGATCGCCAATCACGGCGCCGACGACTGATCAGCAAGTTTGATCCTCGCTACAATTCTCCTGCATTGATTTAAGCATGCGCTTTTCCTAATAGTGCCGCCAAAATCATTCAGGAGGACACCCATGCGCCCGATTCTGCTCGCTCTTGCCGCCACTTTGGCCCTTTCCCTGCCCGCAAAGGCCGACAACGTGACCGTCGCCGTCACCGCGATCGTCGAGCACCCGGCGCTGGATGCCGCGCGCAAGGGCGTTCTCGACGTGCTGACGGCCGCTGGCTATAAGGAAGGCGAGAACCTGAAATTCTTGTTCGAATCGGCGCAGGGCAATCCGGCCACCGCTGCCCAGATCGCCCGCCAATTCGCCGGCGACGAGCCCAACGTAATCGTGCCGATCTCCACGCCCTCGGCCCAGGCGGTCGTTTCCTCGACGCGTGACATTCCGGTCGTCTTCACCGCCGTCTCCGATCCGCTCGGCGCCCAGCTCGTCAAGAACATGAACAAGCCCGGCGGCAATGTGACCGGCCTTTCCGACATGTCGCCGGTCGCCGAGCACCTGGCGCTGATCAAGGAAATCGTGCCGAAGGTCAAAACCATCGGCTACCTCTACAACTCAGGTGAGGCGAACTCGGTTTCGCTGCTCGCCGTCTTGAAGGCCGAGGCCGAAAAGGCCGGCCTGACGGTCGTGGAATCGGCTGCCACCAAGTCTGCCGAGGTTCAGGGTGCGGCGCGCGCCCTCGTCGGCCGCGCCGACGCCATCTACGTTCCGACGGACAACACGATCATCTCCGCGCTCGAAGGCGCCGTTGCGGTTGCCGAAGAAAGCAAGCTGCCGCTCTTCACCGCCGACACGGATTCGGTTTCGCGCGGCTCGATCGCCGCCCTCGGCTTCAACTATTACGATGTCGGCAAGCAGACGGGCGAAATCGTCGTGCGGGTGCTGAAGGGCGAAAACCCCGGCGATATCGCAGTCAAGACTGCCGCCGGCAGCGATCTCGTCGTCAACAAGGCGGCGGCCCAGAAGATGGGCGTCACCCTGCCCGAGAGCGTGCTTTCGCGCGCCAACAAGGTCATCGAATAACCGCTCATCGCTGCATCGACCCATTCACATTCAGCCGCTCCCGTTTGCGTGGGGGCGGCTGAAGTATTAAAAGGCTGCGGTTTCGCGACGGGCGGAACGGAAACAAAAGGGGCTGAAAGCCTTGAGCCAAATCGCATTCTGGGGGGCCGTCGAGCTCGGCCTGGTCTATTCCTTCGTCGCCCTCGGCGTCTATCTCGCCTTCCGCGTCCTCGATTTCCCGGACCTGACGGTGGATGGTTCCTTTCCGCTCGGCGCGGCGGTGACCGCGGTGCTGATTATTGCCGGCGTCAATGCCGGGCTCGCGGCGCTGATTGCGATGGCGGCGGGCGCGGCGGCCGGCATGGTGACGGCGCTGCTCAACGTGCGCTTCAAGATCCTCAACCTGCTCGCCTCGATCCTGACGATGATCGCGCTCTTCTCCGTCAATCTGCGGGTGATGGGAAAACCTAACGTCGCTCTCATCAATGCCGATACGATGATCAGCTCCTTCTTCGGTCATGGCCTGCGCGATTTCTACGTGCGGCCGCTCTTTGTCGGCGTTCTGGTGATCGTCGCGCTGATCCTTGTCTGGCGCTTCCTCGAAAGCGATGCCGGGCTTGCGATGCGCGCGACCGGCGCCAATGCGCGCATGGCCCGCGCCCAGGGCGTAGACACCAGCCGGCAAATCTATCTCGGCATGGCGATTTCGAACGCGCTGGTGGCGTTCGGCGGCGCCTTGTTTGCCCAGACCAACGGCTTTGCCGACGTCACTTCGGGCGTCGGCACGATCGTCGTCGGGCTCGCGGCGGTCATCATCGGCGAGACGCTGTTCGGACGCCGCGGCCTGCTGATCGCGCTTGCCGGCTGCGTGCTCGGCTCGATCCTCTATCGCATCGCGATCCAGCTGGCGCTGTCGAGCGACGTCATCGGCCTGCAGGCCTCCGACCTCAATTTCGTGACGGCGGTGCTCGTGACCTTCGCGCTCATTCTTCCCCGTCTTCGCCGAGGTGCCGTGTCGTGATCAGCGTCAAAGACATCAAGGTCGTTTTCGGACGCGGCACGCCGCTGCAGAAGCAGGCGCTGAATGGCGTCAGCCTGACCATCGAGCAAGGCTCCTTCGTCACCGTCATCGGCTCCAACGGTGCCGGCAAATCGACGCTGCTCGGCGTGCTCGCCGGCGATGTCATCCCGAGCGAAGGACAGGTGCTGATCGGAAAGAGCGATGTGACGCGCAAATCGACGGCGGCGCGCGCCGGCCTGGTGGCACGCGTCTTCCAGGATCCGCTGACGGGCAGCTGCGGCTCGTTGTCGATCGAAGAGAATCTTGCTCTGGCTGCCCGGCGCGGCGAAAAGCGCGGGCTTGTGCCGGCGCTTGGCGGCAAACGTCGGGACTATTTCAAGGAGCGGATCGCCGAGCTCAATCTCGGGCTGGAGAACCGGCTGAAGGATCGCATGGATCTGCTCTCGGGCGGGCAGCGGCAGGCGGTGTCGCTCGTCATGGCGACACTTGCCGGCTCCGAAGTGCTGCTGCTCGACGAACATACGGCGGCCCTCGATCCCGGCATGGCCGAGTTCGTGATGAACCTCACGCAGAAGATCGTTGCCGAGCGCAAGCTGACGACGATGATGGTCACGCACTCCATGCGGCAGGCGCTTGATTACGGCCACCGCACGATCATGCTCCATGGTGGCGAGATCGTTCTCGACGTGGCGGGCGACAGCAGGAAGGACCTGCAGGTCGAAGATCTGATCGCCATGTTCCGCAAGATGCGCGGCCAGACGCTCGATGACGATGCTTTGCTGATTGGCTGAACCAACAGCGTGCTGATCGGCTGAGCCGTCAGCGTGCGGATCGGCAAAGCCGACCGCGACCTATCGGGCCTGGGTGAGCAGGATTTTGGCGGCGAAGACCGAGAAGACGCCGGCGAAGGTGTAATCCATGCCCCGCAGAACCTTCTTGTTGTTCTGCAGCCAGGACGCCAGCCGGTCGGCGGCAAAGACGACAGCGGCATTGACGGGCATGCCGATCAGGATGAAACAAAAGCCGAGAAACAGCAGCTTCTGCGTGACGGCGGGATCGCCGGCGCTGACGAATTGCGGCAGGAAGGTCATGAAGAAGATGATGACCTTGGGGTTCAGGAGATTGACCCAGAAGCCTGATGAGACGTTGGCAAGCGCGGTGCCCTTCTGCGTCTCGACCTTGGCGACCGTCAGCTTCGAGCCGAAGCGGATCGCCTGCACTGCGAGCCAGAGCAGATAGCCGGCGCCGCCGGTCTTCAGGATCAGGAAAGCGGTCGGCGAAGCGGTGATCAGCGCCGAAATGCCGAAGGCGACCAGCATGGTGTGGACGACGATGCCGAGGCTGGTGCCGACGACGACGAAAAGGGCCGCCTTCTTGCCCTGGGCGAGTGAACGGCTGATCGACAGCGTCATATCGGGACCTGGGGTCGCCGCGAGCAGTAGCGTCGCGGCGGCAAAGGCGAGAAGGGTCGGCAGGTTCGGCAGGAAATCCATGGCACGCTCGAAAAGCTGGACAGTCAAGGTGACTACTTATCCAGCCTTCAGAAAATTACCAATCAAACCTTCTCATGCGCGTCGCACTAAACTTGATTCATGCGGCGCGCATTCGCTGTTTGTTTTGTGCATGTCGTTATCCCGGAACCGCTGCACGCTTCCGGGTGAAATGCAGTGGCACCGATTACTTCTCTTCGAGGAAGGCCTTGAACTTGTCGGCGTAATCCTTGTGCCAGCGCGACAGCGGCGGGCGGTTCTCGATGATATCGCCGGCGGCCCAGGCCATGCGGCGTTCATCGACCGCGCGGGTCACGTCGTTGTCGGGGCAGAGGATATAGAAATCGCCGCGTTCCAGGCTTTCGACCATGAAATCGACCGTCTGTTCCGGTGTCCAGGCGCCGGCTGGCTTTTCCGCCCGGTCGCCCTTAGTGAGGCCGGTGAAGACGAAGCCGGGGATCAGCAGATGCGCTGAGATCTTTGAACCCGCGGTGTTGCGCAGTTCGTGTTCGAGCGCCTCGGTAAAGACTTTCACGCCAGCCTTGGAGATGTTGTAGGCGGGGTTGCCCGGCGGCGTGGTGATGCCCTGCTTGGAGCCGGTATTGATGATCAGGCCGGGCTCGCCGTGGGACAGCATCTTCGGCCCGAAGACGCGCGTGCCGTTGACCACGCCCATCAGGTTGACGGCGAAGATATGGTCCCAATTTGTCTGCGAACTGAAGATCGAGGTTTCCGGGCCGATGCCAGCATTGTTCATCAGCACGTGCACGCGGCCGAAACGCTGGAGTACGGCGCGTTCCAGCGCCTCCAGGGATTCCCGGCTGGCGACGTCGGTCTCAACTGCCATCACATCCTCTTCGCCGGCAATGGCTTTGAGCTCCTCGGCGGCGTTGGCCAGCCGATCGCCGCCGAGATCGGCGATGACGACGCTCATGCCCCGTCCGGCAAAATACTTCGCCGCCGCAAGCCCGATGCCGGAAGCGCCGCCGGTGATGACGGCAACATTGGACTTCTTGAAAATATCTTGAATATTCGTCACGGGGACAGCCCTTCCTCGAGCGTTGTTCGCACGCAGCCGAATATGGGCGCCGCTTTCGCACTGTCAAACGCTATCGGCGCCTCAGCCATCGCACTTGCCCTTGCGTCACGCGCCAATCTCGCTAAAAGTGCCGCGACACCGGGTTTTCGCCGGCCTTTATGCAACGGACCTCATCATCATGGCATCATACAAAGACGTGAAGAAAGTCGTGCTCGCCTATTCTGGCGGCCTCGACACCTCGATCATCCTGAAGTGGCTGCAGACGGAACTCGGCGCCGAAGTCGTCACCTTCACCGCCGATCTCGGCCAGGGCGAGGAGCTGGAGCCGGCGCGCAAGAAGGCCGAAATGCTCGGCATCAAGGAGATCTATATCGAGGACGTCCGCGAGGAATTCGTGCGCGACTTCGTCTTTCCGATGTTCCGCGCCAATGCCGTCTACGAGGGCGTCTACCTGCTCGGCACCTCGATCGCCCGTCCGCTGATCTCAAAGCATCTGATCGATATCGCCCGCAAGACCGGCGCGGATGCGATCGCCCACGGCGCGACCGGCAAGGGCAACGACCAGGTTCGTTTCGAGCTCTCCGCCTATGCCCTGAACCCTGACATCAAGATCATTGCGCCGTGGCGCGATTGGTCCTTCAAGAGCCGCACCGACCTGCTCGAATTCGCAGAGAAGCATCAGATCCCGGTTGCAAAGGACAAGAAGGGCGAGGCTCCCTTCTCCGTCGACGCCAACCTTCTGCATTCCTCTTCCGAGGGCAAGGTTCTGGAAGACCCTGCTCAGGAGGCGCCGGAATATGTGCATATGCGCACGATCTCGCCGGAGGCCGCTCCCGACAAGGCGACGACAATCAAGGTCGGCTTCCGCAAGGGCGATGCCGTGTCTATCAATGGTGTCGAGATGTCGCCGGCGACGCTGCTCGCCACTCTCAACACCTACGGCCGCGACAACGGCATCGGCCGTCTCGATCTCGTCGAGAACCGTTTCGTCGGCATGAAGTCCCGCGGCGTCTACGAAACGCCCGGCGGCACGATTCTGCTCTCGGCCCATCGCGCCATTGAATCGATCACGCTCGACCGGGGTGCCGCCCATCTCAAGGACGAGATCATGCCGCGCTACGCCGAGCTGATCTATTACGGCTTCTGGTTCTCGCCGGAACGCGAGATGCTGCAGGCGCTGATCGACAAGAGCCAGGAGCATGTCGAAGGCGAAGTGACGCTGAAGCTCTACAAGGGCAATGTCATGGTCATCGGCCGCGAGAGCGAAAAGTCGCTCTATTCCGATAAGCTCGTCACTTTCGAGGACGACCAGGGCGCTTACGACCAGAAGGATGCAGCCGGCTTCATCAAGCTCAACGCGCTGCGCCTGCGCACGCTCGGCAAGCGTAACCTCGCGAAGTAATCACGTTTTCTTGGACTCGATACGAGCCCGCCGGCATTTTTGCCGTGCGGGCTTTTTCGTGAAATGAGGTACGGACGGTCAAAGCACGGCGCACCGCGCAACCGGACGGTGATGACGAGATGCAGATTGCGATCGAGCGGTTCAGCTTTTCACCGAGTGCAGAACCGCTCTGACCTTTTCATGGCCGTTTAATCGCCCTTGACCGGCGCCTGCCATCACTTAGTCTGCTCTGGTCATTCTTCGGAGCATCCCCATGACGCAGTCCCTGTTTTTCGGCGCCTTTCTGGCGGCGCTGTTCTATGTGCTCATTCCGGGACCCGCCTTCCTGCAACTGCTCGGCATCGGCGCCGGGCAGGGGCGTAAGGCGGGCGCCTTGTTCATGATGGGGCATCTGGTCGGGGATCTCGTCTGGTCATCGCTGGCGCTGATTGCGATCGTCGGGGCGAAGACGATCGGGACCTTCGTCTTCGATCTGCTCGGGCTCGCCTGCGGTTTCTACCTCGCCTGGATCGGTTGGGGCGCAGTCAACGCCAAGCCGAAACCGGACGGGCAGGCGCTTGTTATGGTCGAGCGGCCGTTCCGGCGTGGCCTGATTTTCGGCGTCACCAATCCGAAGGGTTATCCGGTCGCGCTTGCCACATTCACGGCGCTGGTCGCAGGCTCGGCCGGCGCGCTCGATTTCGAGGCGCTGCCGGTGCTTCTCGTTGTGTCTTTCCTGGGTTTCGTGACAGCCGACGTCATTCTGATCGGCATCATCGGGGCGGGGGCGGTTCGTCGCTTCTATCGCGCGCATGAGCGGCTGATCGTGCGCTCGTCCGGCGTGCTGTTCATGGGCTTTGCCGCCCAGGCGCTATGGCATGCAACGCCCGGCCTCATCGGCTGGCGCAAGGCTTGAAGCGCCTCATTTCATGCGAGGCGCATTCGCTCAGCCGTTCAGGAAATTGACGATCGACTTTAGGGTCTGGACTTCATGAGGATCGCCGATCGACATGGCGACCTGCAGCTGATTCTTATAATAATCGAGGAAATTGAAACTCGTGCCGTCGGTGACGCTGGAGAGATCGATGATATTGCCCAGTGGATCGATCGCATGCATCGGCAATGGTTCGGAGATCGCGGCGAAAGTGTTCTGATCGATCAGGCCGCTATCGAAGCTTTGGCGGGCGTAGTTGCGCAGCTCGCCAGGGCTGACGGCGGTGAAATCCGGCCCCTCGTCGAGATTATCTTCGAGCTGGAACGAAACCGGGGCCGGAGCCTTGGTCTCGATTTGAATATCGGCAGTCTTCGAATTTCTTGCGTTATTAGGGTTGTTTTTAAACAGCAAACTCTGAGAAGACCGCAGGGAAAAAATTTCCATGGCGCATGTCCCCTGGCAGGAAGATCATCGGGAAACTAGCGCCTGTGGGTGATTCGCGTCAATCGTTAACAAATAGTTAATTTTCAATTGTCAAATCTTGTGTGCCGGCTCTGGCTGACCTGCGTCAGATCGCCCGACGAGGCAAACGCCTGACGCGGCGACATACCAATTCTGCGGCGGCTCTCCTATATTGACCATCCGTTCGCGTACCAAAAGGAATTCTCCGATGGCTTCTCCCCATGATTTCAATCCGGCGCTCGTAAACTGGGACGCTCTCCACGGTCTGCCACGTTTCGATGCCATCGAGGATGGCGATTTTTCTGCCGCTTTCGACGCAGCGCTCGCCGCGCATGAACAGGAGATCGATGAGATTGCCGGAAATAGCGATGCGCCGACATTCGACAATACGGTGGTGGCGCTTGAGATCGCCGGCGATGCACTGTCGCGCGTTTCGGCGCTGTTCTGGAACAAGGCGGGCGCACATACCAACGAAGTCATCCAGGCGCTCGAGCGGGAGATTTCGCCGAAGATGTCACGGCACTATTCGAAGATCGGGATGAATGCCGCGCTCTTTGCCCGCATCGACACGCTCTGGGAGAATCGTGAGAGCCTCGACCTGACGCTGGAGCAGACGCGGGTGCTGGAGCGGCATTGGAAAGGCTTCGTCAAATCCGGCGCCAAGCTTGAAAAGCCCGAGCAGGAGAAGCTTGCAGCGATCAACGAAAAGCTCGCGGGTCTCGGCACGCAGTTCGGCCAGAACGTGCTGGCCGACGAGAAGGCCTGGGCGCTGATGCTATCCGAGGGTGCAGAGCTCGACGGGCTGCCGGAATTCCTGCGCGACGCGATGGCAGCGGCGGCGCGCGAACGCGGCGAGGAGGGCAAATATGCGGTGACGCTGTCGCGCTCGATCATCGAGCCGTTCCTGACCTTTTCGGAGCGCCGGGATCTGCGCGAACAGGCTTTCAAGGCATGGGTGGCGCGCGGCGCAAACGGCGGGGAGACGGACAATCGCGGCGTCATCAAGGAAACGCTGGCCCTGCGCCACGAGGTGGCGAAGCTGCTCGGCTACGGCAATTTCGCCGAGCTGAAGCTCGACAACACGATGGCCAAAACGGCCGATGCGGTGAACGACCTGCTGAGGGCCGTCTGGGCGCGGGCGGTGAAACGCGCCGGCGAGGAAGAGCTCGACATCGCGGCACTGATCGCCGAGGAGGGGCGGAACCATGAGGTGATGCCGTGGGACTGGCGCCACTACGCCGAAAAGATCCGGGCGCGGAAGTTCGATTTTTCCGAGGCCGAGCTCAAGCCCTACCTGCAGCTCGAAAAGATCATCGACGCCTGCTTCGACGTGGCTGGCCGGCTGTTCGGCATCCGCGCGGTCGAGAAGAAGGGTGTCGCGGCTTATCACCCCGACGTCAGAGTGTTCGAAATCAGGGATCGGGACGACAGGCTGGTCGCCCTTTTCCTCGGCGATTATTTCGCCCGCAGCTCGAAACGCTCAGGCGCCTGGATGAGCTCGCTGCAATCGCAGCACAAGCTGCAACTGAAGAACGGCCGCCGCGGCGAATTGCCGATCATCTACAATGTCTGCAATTTCGCCAAGCCCGCTGAAGGCAAGCCGGCGCTGCTGTCGCTCGACGATGCCCGCACGCTGTTTCATGAATTCGGCCATGCGCTGCACGGCATGCTTTCAAACGTCACCTATCCCTCGGTTTCCGGCACCGGCGTCTCGCGCGATTTCGTGGAGTTGCCCTCGCAGCTTTATGAGCACTGGCTGACTGTTCCCGCCATCCTCAAGGAATACGCCGTGCATTTCGAGACAGGCGAGCCGATGCCACAGGCGCTCCTCGACAAGGTGCTGGCGGCCCGCACCTTCAATGCCGGCTTCAATACCGTCGAATTCACCTCGTCGGCGCTTGTCGATATGGCGTTTCATACGCGCGAAGCGGTTGACGATCCGATGGCGGTACAGGCGGAGGTGCTGGCCGAGATCGGCATGCCGAAGTCGATCGTCATGCGCCATGCCACACCGCACTTCCAGCACATCTTCTCCGGCGGTTATTCGGCCGGCTATTATTCCTACATGTGGTCGGAAGTTCTCGACGCCGATGCCTTCGCCGCCTTCGAGGAGACGGGAGACGCCTTCAACGGCGAGATGGCGCGCAAGCTCAAGGAGAATATCTATTCCACCGGCGGCTCAGTTGATCCCGAGGATGCCTACAAGGCCTTCCGCGGCAAGCTGCCGAGGCCGGATGCTATGCTGGTCAAAAAGGGACTCGCCACCTTCGAGGAATTGACAGGCAGCGACGCTTAAGACAGTTTGATGACAGAGAAGCGAGCGGCATGGCGGCAGCCATGCCGCAGCTTTCGCGCGCGACCCCCTTTCGCAATCGCGAAAAAACCGGTAAGAGCGCGCCAAACGTAAATGGCGCGTCCACTTGGCGTAGCGCCCCAGCCTCAGAGATTATGACATATGGCACTTCGCAACATCGCGATCATCGCGCACGTTGACCATGGCAAGACCACTCTCGTTGACGAGCTTCTGAAACAGTCCGGCTCGTTCCGCGAGAACCAGCGCGTCATGGAACGCGTGATGGATTCCAACGACATCGAAAAAGAGCGCGGCATCACCATTCTTGCCAAGGCGACTTCCATCGAATGGAAGGACACGCGCATCAACATCGTCGACACGCCCGGCCACGCCGACTTCGGTGGTGAAGTCGAGCGTATTCTCTCGATGGTGGACGGCGCGATCGTTCTCGTGGACGCTGCCGAGGGCCCGATGCCGCAGACCAAGTTCGTTGTCGGCAAGGCCCTCAAGGTCGGCCTGCGTCCGATCGTTGCGATCAACAAGATCGACCGTCCCGATGCGCGCGCCGATGAAGTGGTCAACGAGGTTTTCGACCTTTTCGCGGCGCTTGATGCGACCGACGAACAGCTCGACTTCCCGATCCTCTACGGTTCCGGCCGCGCCGGCTGGATGAACTACGATCCGGCAGGCCCGAGCGACGAAGGTCTCGCGCCGCTGCTCGACCTCGTCGTCAAGCACGTGCCCGAGCCGAAGGTCGAAGAAGGTCCGTTCCGGATGATCGGCACCATCCTCGAGGCCAACAACTTCCTCGGTCGCATCATCACCGGCCGTATCGCCTCCGGCTCGATCAAGCCGAACCAGGCCGTCAAGGTTCTCGGTCAGGATGGCAAGCTCATCGAGCAGGGCCGCATTTCCAAGATTCTCGCCTTCCGCGGCATCGAGCGTCAGCCGATCGAGGAAGCGCATGCGGGCGATATCGTCGCCATCGCCGGCCTTTCCAAGGGCACCGTCGCCGACACCTTTTGCGATCCGTCCGTGACGGAAGCCCTGAAGGCACAGCCGATCGATCCGCCGACCGTCACCATGTCGTTCATCGTCAACGACTCACCGCTTGCCGGCACTGAAGGCGACAAGGTGACCTCTCGCGTCATCCGCGACCGCCTGTTCAAGGAAGCCGAAGGCAACGTTGCCCTGAAGATCGAGGAAAGCGCCGACAAGGACTCGTTCTTCGTTTCCGGCCGTGGCGAACTTCAGCTCGCCGTTCTGATTGAAAACATGCGCCGCGAAGGCTTCGAGCTTGCCGTTTCGCGTCCGCGCGTCGTCATGCACAAGGATGAGAGCGGTCAGCTTCTGGAGCCGATCGAAGAAGTCCTGATCGACGTCGATGAAGAACATTCCGGCGTCGTGGTGCAGAAGATGTCGGAGCGCAAGGCCGAAATGGTCGAGCTTCGCCCGTCGGGCGGCAACCGCGTCCGTCTGGTTTTCTACGCGCCGACCCGCGGTCTGATCGGCTATCAGTCGGAACTGCTGACGGATACGCGCGGTACCGCGATCATGAACCGCCTGTTCCACAGCTACCAGCCCTACAAGGGTGAGATCGGCGGCCGCGTCAACGGCGTGCTGCTCGCCAATGAAGCCGGTGAAGCCGTTGCTTACGCCCTGTTCAACCTGGAAGACCGCGGCCCGATGATCATCGACGCCGGCGAAAAGGTCTATATGGGCATGATCATCGGCATTCACACCCGCGACAATGACCTCGAGGTCAACGTCTTGAAGGGCAAGAAGCTGACCAACATCCGCGCCGCCGGCAAGGACGAAGCCGTCAAGCTGACCCCGCCGATCCGCATGACGCTGGAGCGCGCGCTCTCCTGGATCCAGGAAGACGAACTGGTCGAGGTCACGCCGAAGTCCATTCGCCTACGCAAGATGTATCTCGACGCCAACGACCGCAAGCGGTTCGAAAAGACCAAGGCGGCTCTCTAAGAGCTCAGTCGTTACCGCTTTCAAACCCCGGCCTTCGAGCCGGGGTTTTTTATTGTGCGCTGCGCTGATTCCGACTTGTGACAATCGTTAAAAAAGCGTTAAATTTTATCCGTCGTCCACATATCAAGTCTGTGGGCAATCGATCACGATGCGCTCGCCGCATATGGTTAATTGCCTGCGGCAGGACCAGAGTAAACGTTATGAAGACGTTGTCGATCGATGTCCGGCGGGCCGAACCGCACGATGCCCGAGCCATTTCGGAAACGCACAGGCTCGCGTGGCAACATACCTATGCAGGCATCATTCCGCATCGCGCGCTGACGCAGATGATCGAGCGTCGCGGCGAGAACTGGTGGCGCAAGGCCACGCGCGGGCCTGCGACATTGCTGGTCCTTGATGTGGCAGGGACGGTCGCCGGTTATGCGACGCTCGGTCTCAACCGTGCCCGCGCCCTGCCGCAGGAAGGCGAAATCTACGAGCTTTATCTTCGCCCCGAATATCAGGGCATCGGTCTCGGCCACATGCTGTTCGGCGAGGCGCGCCGGCTGTTGAAGTCGCTCGGCTGCAACGGCCTGGTCGTCTGGTGCCTCGAGGAAAACGAGGCCGCCAGCCGCTTCTACCGACACCACGGCGGGACCGATTTCTGCGAAGGTATGGAAAATTTCGACCACAAGCAGTTGAAGAAGATCGGTTTCATCTGGAACTGATCGGCCTGCTCGGGCGTCGCACGCCTCTCTTCCAAAGTTTTTGCGGCATCACGCCGGTGTCATCACGCATCGGTGATCTGCCGTGTTGCGTTGCGAGATGAAACTGATTATCTGGCTTCGAGCAATTCAACCCCGCGGGAGTATCCTATGCGCATCGACGCCATTTCAATCGGTAACAATCCACCTGAAGACGTCAACGTTATCGTCGAGGTTCCTGTTGGCGGTCATCCGATCAAGTATGAAATGGACAAGGAGGCCGGCACGCTGGTCGTCGATCGTTTTCTCTATACGCCGATGACCTATCCGGGCAATTACGGTTTCGTACCGCACACCCTGTCTGAAGACGGCGACCCGATCGACGTGCTGATCGCCAGCACCCGGCCGCTGGTTCCGGGCTGCGTCATCAACGTCCGCCCGATCGGCGTGCTGAAGATGGAAGACAATTCCGGCAAGGACGAGAAGATCATTGCCGTGCCGTCGCCGAAGCTGACGCTGCGCTATGAGAAGGTGAAGGACTTTACCGATCTCCCCGAGATCACGCTGAAGCAGATCGAGCACTTCTTCGAACACTACAAGGATCTGGAGCCCGGCAAGTGGGTGAAGATCTTCGGCTGGGGCGATTCCAAGGAAGCCGGCCAGCTCATCATCGAGGCCGTCGAGCGGGCCAAGAAGGCGAAGGGCTGAACCCTCAGCCTAATAACGCTTCGAGCTTTTTTACCAAATCCTCCGGATCTCCGTCGATCCGGAGGATTTTTTTGCGCGCCGTCTCGCCGGAGACGAGGCTGACGCTGGATTTCGGAATGCGCAGCGACCGGGCGATCAGAAGGATCAGCGCCTTGTTGGCCTTGCCCTTCTCGGGCACCGATGTGACGCGTGCCTTCAGCAGGGTCTCGCCGTCGCTATCCGTTTCGATGCCATCGATCGCGTCACGTCCGCCATTCGGCGTCAGCCGAATGGCGAGGCGCAGATGATCACTGAAAAGGCTCCAGGGACGGCTCAGAGGCCAACGCCGAACATCGGCGCAATGGTGGTTGCTAGAAGCATGCGGATGAAGAAGATGATCAGCAACAGGATGATCGGCGAAATATCGATACCGCCGAGATTGGGCAGGAAGCGGCGGATCGGGCGCAGCACAGGCTCGGTGATGTTGTAGAGGAACATCCCAATCTGACTGACGAACTGGTTGTGGGAATTGATGACATTGAAGGCATAGAGCCACGAGAAGATCGCGCTGCCGACCAGAATGAACGTATAAATTCGCAAAGCTAAATCAATGGTGGCCAGCAGCGCATACATCGTCATCTCCAAATTCGTTGTTGACAGACATGTAGACATTGGCGACTAAACGAGCAAGTGCCGTGTGGAGACGCATGGCAGATCATGTTTAACGGGCCGCTTCGCAGCCATTCCGCGCCCGCTTCCTCGGACAAGGCCCATGTCGTTTTCGCCCACCGGAGACCGTTTTGCCGCGTTCCGGCATCCGTCGTACAAGCGGTTCTTCTTCGCGCGCTTCCTGCTGTCCTTCTCGCAGCAGATCGTCAGTGTCGCCGTCGGCTGGCAGATGTACGATCAGACCGGCAAGGCGATCTATCTCGGTCTGATCGGGCTGGTACAGTTCCTGCCGTCGCTGCTGCTCATCCTGGTCACCGGTTCGGTCGCCGATCGGCACAATCGCCGGGCCATCGCCGCTCTTTGCTCTCTGGTAAGCGCGCTCTGCACGCTGGCGCTGCTGATCATGACGGCGACGGAGACCTTCGCGCCCTGGCCGGTCTTTGCGGTGCTTCTTATTTTCGGGATCGAGCGTGCCTTCATGTCGCCGGCGGTGCAGTCTCTCGCACCCAATCTCGTGCCCGAGCACGCCCTTTCCAATGCGATCGCCTGGAATTCATCGTCCTGGCAGCTCGCGGCGATCACCGGGCCCGTGATCGGCGGCCTGCTCTATGGCGTCAGTGCGACGACCGCCTATACGGTGGCGGTCATCTTTTCCATCCTCGGCGCGGCTCTCCTCTTCATGATCCCCAAGCCGGAACAGAAGACGACGGGCGAGGCCAAGAGCTGGGCGATGATCCTCGGCGGCTTCAGTTTCATCCGTGCCGAAAAGGTGGTGCTCGGCGCGATCTCGCTCGATCTCTTCGCCGTTCTGCTCGGCGGTGCGACTGCACTGATGCCGATCTTCGCCCGCGATATTCTGACGCTTGGCCCTTGGGGACTCGGACTGCTGCGGGCAGCGCCAGGACTCGGCGCCATCGTCATGGCGATCTTCCTCGCAGCCTACCCGCTGAAACACCGCGCCGGTCTCTATATGTTCATCGGCGTTGCCCTGTTCGGTGTCGGCACCATCATCTTCGGCGCCTCGACCAATACCGAAATTTCGATCGCAGCACTGGCGCTGATGGGCGCGGCCGACATGGTATCGGTCTATGTGCGCGAGAGCCTGATCGCGCTCTGGACGCCGGACCAACTCCGCGGCCGGGTCAATGCGGTCAACATGGTCTTTGTCGGCGCTTCCAACGAACTTGGGGAGTTCAGGGCGGGCACGATGGCGTCGGTCTTCGGCGCGGTGCCAGCAGTCATCATCGGCGGGATCGGAACTCTGGCGGTTGCGGCGATCTGGGCTTCCAGTTTCCCGAAGCTGCGCAGGATCGACACGCTCGACGCGCCCGCCTGACCGCTAAGCGGAATTATGCGTGCAGAGTGATAGACGGTGTCGCCTTCGCCGACTTTCCCTCGAAGACGAGATCCAGGAATTCTGTCAGCCAGGCTCTCAGCGGCGCGTCGAACAGCATGCGGCCCTCAAGGTGTTCGCGGCCCTGCTGGGCGTTCGGCAGAATGAAGCGATGCGCACCATGCACGACCCAGCGATGCATCATCACCCGGGTGAGCTCGGCATGGAACTGCAGGCCCCAGGCGTTGCCGTCGTAACGAAAGGCCTGGTTCGGGTAGGCATCGCCTTCGGCGAGCAGGTCGGCGCCGTGTGGCAGCTCGAAGCCTTCGCGGTGAAAATGATAGACCATCTTCGGCCAGTGCATCAGCAGGCGGCCCTTCTCGGTCGGGTGCAGCGGGTACCAGCCGATCTCCGTCGAGCCGTCGGCATTCGGCTGCACCTTGCCGCCGAGTTGACGCACCAGCATCTGGGCACCGAGGCAGATGCCGAGAAAAGGGCGTTTTTCCCGTAGCGGGACCTCGATCCAGTCGATCTCCTTCTTGACGAAGTCGTCCGGATCGTTGGCGCTCATCGGCCCCCCGAAGACGACGGCGCCGGCATGGTCTGCGAGCGTCATCGGAAGCGGATCACCGAGGACCGGGCGACGGATATCGAGGCAGTAGCCTTTTTCGACCAGCAATTGCCCGACACGGCCGGCACTGGATCGCTCCTGATGCAGGACGATAAGGATCGGGCGCCGGTCCCGGTTCGGGTTTTGCTCAGTCGGCATCATCTTGCGCAACCTGGATATCCGTTACCCTGGCGGCCGCCTCCTGCCGCTTCTGGATGCGTTCGCGTGAGGAGACCCCGAGCAGATCGGCGATACGCCAGATGACATGGTCTTCCATCTCGCTGCGCTCGCCATCGGCGTAGACGATATCCCAAAGAATGCCGATCAGCTCCAGCCGTTGCTCGGTATCGAGATGGCGTTTCAGGTCGGCGGTGAAGCGATAATAGTCGACGGCGGAGCTTTCGGCTTCGAGGCCGGCGGCCATCAAAGCATCGAGCTGCTTGCTGTCGAGCGAATACTGCTCCTTCAAGAGCTTGCGCAGCCGCTTCTTTTCACTGGCCTTGATCTGGCCGTCGGCTTCCATGACCTGCATGCAGAGTGCTGCCACTGCGATGCGCGGGTCATCGGGGGCAAAGCCTTTCTTCGGACGATCGGCGGTGAGATTCTGGAAGAATGCCTGAAAGCGTTCGAACATGCGGGTTTCGTTCCGTGTCAGAAAAGGCGAAGCCGTGTCTTGGGTTCCGGCTCCGTCCTGGGATCGCGAACGCCGGGATCATCCGGCAGCCCGCCGAAAAAGGGCTTTGCTTCGTTCGGTGCTGGCGCTTTGCCGCTGGCGGCGGCTTCGACGGGTTTCGGCTTTGCCGGCGCCGGGCGCACAGCCTCGGCGATCGTCGCGGCGCGTTCCAGCTCTATAATGCGGTGATCGTTGACCGGGCTTTCCGGTTTGACGTCACGCAGCGGCGGCAGGGTCTTCAGAGCCGTTTCGATCGAGGCCGGGACCGAGCCGTCTTCGACCGGCCCCTCGATCTGACCGAAGGGCGCCTTCCATTCGAAGGCGTCGAGACGACCGGTGACCGGCGACACCGGCAGCCATTTGTCGGAGACGAAACCATCCGCAACCCAGGCGGGATCGCGCGGGGCTTTCAGCGCCTGGGCGAGCCAGTGGCGCACGCGGCCCTGGTCGCCGGTCTCGGCCTCCTCGATGTCGGCCAGGAGCAGGAAGGCGGCTTCACGCGGCTCAATGCGCGCCGCCGCTTCCGCCTTGGCGCGCGCCTTAGCAAATTCCTGCGCGTCGAGCGCCGCCTTAGCGACGACAAGAAGAGATTCAACATTGTTCGGGCGCATCGCTTCCAGCCGTTCGGCGCGTTTCAGGCGGTCGAGTGTGGAATCGCCGCTGCGGGCTCTGACATAAGTCTGGCCGATCTCGGGATGAGGCGCCGATTTCCATACTTGTTCGAGGATTGAAGCGGCCTTGCGCAGACCGCCTTCGCGGAACAGTGCCTTTGCGGCAATGAGAGCGGCCGGAACGAAATCGGCGGCGAGCTTCAGCGCCTGCAGGGCGTCGTCGCGGGCGCCGGCCGGGTTGCCTTCCAGCTTTTCGGTGGCGCGTGCCGTCAGCAGCACGGCGTGCAGGCGGTTGGCCTCGGGTTTGTCAACGACGCGGGCGGCCTTCTGCTGCTCGAGCAGTCGGATCGCATCGTCCCAGCGGCCGGCTTGGCTGCGATATTCGAGCGTCGCCTGGGCGGCCCAGGGCAGATAGGGGGCGTTGTCGGCGGCCTTTTCGGCATATTGGCGGGCGGCCTCGTTGGCTCCGAGGCGGCGGGCTTCGAGATAGAGGCCGCGCAGGCCAAGTTCGCGCGTTTCCGGGTCGTTGGCCATGGCTTCGAACTTGGCGCGCGCCTCATCATGGCGGCCTTCGATCAGTGCCGCCTGAGCCTCGAGCAGATTGATCAGCGGCTCCTGATCGGCGCGGATGAGGCCACGCGAACGAGCCGCCATCTTGCGGGCGAGCAATGCATTGCCGGCGCCCGCGGCGATCAGGCCGGTCGACAGCGCCTGATAGCCGCGATCGCGCTTGCGGGCGCGGAAATAGCGTGTCACCGAATGCGGCGAAGTCCAGATCAACCGGACGAACCACCACGCGATCATCACGGCGGCGATAAGGGCGATGATCGCGCTGACGGCGACGATCAGTTTCGTCTGGTAGATCTGGCCCTCCCAGATCAGCGAGATGTCCCCGGGACGGTCGGCGAACCAGGAGAAGCCGTAGGCAAGAAGCAGGACGAGCAAGGCGAAGATGACTAGCCTGGTCATGGTCTCACCCTTCCTTGCCGGCGCCGCTGACGGCTTTCGACAGCGCCCCGCCGACCAGTTCCTCGACACGGATACGCGCTTCCAGCGACTGCTTGAAGGCGGCGGACGCCTGCTTGCCGGGGGGCGGCAGATTGTTCCATTCGGCGGAAGCACCGGGCAGATCGCCGTTCTTCACCTTGTCCTCTAGGCGGGCGGCGATCGCTTCGACGCTTTCGCCTTCGATATTGCCGACGGGCCGGACCGACACCAGCGATTTTGCGCTCGCCATCAGCCGATCCGACCAGCTCTGGTTCGGATCCGGCTGATTGACCGATTCGACGATTGCGGTGGCGACGCCGGGAACCTGACGCATCAGCTCGGCGCGTGAGGGAACGCCGCTCTCGGCAAAGCCGCGCAAGTCGGCGACAGCAGGATCATCGGGTGCGACGCCGGCGAACGTATCCAGCTCAGCCAGGAACGGCCCGCCGCGATCGATCGCCGCCTTCAGGGCGGCGGCCGCGATGGCTCGGGCGACGGCAACATCCTCGCGCGGCTCATTGAGCTTCTTTTCGGCCTCGGCGAGGCGCTTGGCGATATCGGCGTCGCTGCTCGTCTGCTGGTCGGAGGACTGGGCAAGCATCGAGCGCAGCTGGTCGACCTGACTGCTGAGCTCTGCAACCTTCTGGTTGAGCGCCTCGACATTTGCAGGATCTGCCGATGGCGCCGCCGCGGTGTTCTTCGCAGCCGTTTCCAGCGCGGCAATCCGCGTCTCGAACGCGCCGTCACCCGTGTTTACGGGATTGGCGGCAAGGTTGGCGACGGTCTGTTTCAAGCCTTCGATCTCACCGGAGAGATCGGCGATCTGGGACGAGGTCTGCGGGGCGGAGGAACCCGGGAGGTAACCGGCATATTGAATGACACCCGCGCCAAGCAGCGCCACGAGACCGCCGAAAATGCCGGCGGCGATAAGACCGGAAGTGCCGGCGCCCCGCGCGGGCTGTTCGGCAGGGGGTGTGAAGAAAGATTCGGCGGCCGCCGACTTCTCCTCCTCCTCCTGCTCCGATTCGGGCCTGCTTTCGGGTTCTGGCTGCGACCCCACTTCGGTTTCGGGCGGCGGGCCGAGATCCGCAGGGTGGCTGTCGGCGTCGCCGGAATGATTGTTCACCGGCTTTTCGGTATCGGCTTCGGAGGCGAAGTCCTGTGCATCGAGGTCGATCGTGACCGGCTCATCGGCGCTCTTCGAATGGCGTGGCGGGTTTCCCGATACCATGAGGTCCTCTTTATCCTGCATTGCAACGAAACTAGACAGTGATGCCAGTTAAGGGAAGAGGTTAGATCAAATTTGGGCGGCTAGAGCCTTCAAAGCAGCGACAAAAGACTTTGCTCATCCGGCATGGACGAAATCGCCACGGTTTTTTTCAGGGACATCGGAATGGCCTGTGCTACCGCTTCGCTCAGGCAGAGAAGGCGGGTTTCGCGGTGTTCCGACAGGGCTGATCGCAGCTCCGCCAGGTGAAAAAAATCTTCCACCGCCTGCCGGGAATAGAAGAGAACGGCGTTAGGGCGGCCGCCGGAAAAGAGAGCTTCGATCTCAATCGGGCTCGGAACAACCGGCGTCATGCGATAGCATTCGGCGACGGAAAAACGGATGCCGCGTTCAAGCATTCCTTGTTCAAAAGTTTCGGCGCGCGGTATCCCGGCAAGATAGAGCAAACCATTCACCCCTTGCGCCGCGACGAGTTCGGCGAGATCGCGTCCGTTGCCAGAGGAAGAGGCGACCGATCGGAAGCCGAGGCTTTCCGCGGCTTGCGCCGTCGCGTCTCCGACCGCGAAAAGCGGGCGGGCCAGATGCGGGTGGAGCTGATCGCCGAGGGCGGAAACGACCCTGACCGCCTCGGCGCTGGTCACCGCGATTGCACCGCTGCTGGCCGTAAGCGCGCTTGCGGCTGCGGCCCTGTCGTGCACCGGCCGACGCAGTGGCAGCAGCAGCGGCTCGTGGCCCATGTCGCGCAGACGTTGTGCTGTTATTGTCGCCGAATGCGCGGGGCGGGTGACGAGCACACGCATGGCCGCTTCAGTGCCAGTCGTCGAAGAAGGCGCTGCCGGCTCTAGCGCGCACATCCTGGCCGGCGCGGGTGCCGAGTGCGGCCGCGTCGCGGCGGTGGCCGTCGGTGGTCACCGCATGCTGGCTGCGGCCGTCGGGCGTGATGATCAGGCCGGAGAATCGAATGAGATCGCCCTCGCAAACGGCATAGCCGCCGATCGGCGTGCGGCAGGAGCCGTCGAGAGCAGCGAGGAAGGCGCGTTCGCAGGAGACGGTGTCGAAGGTCGCGGCATCGTTGACCGCCGCCAAGAGGTCATCGATTTTTGTGTCGCCGACGCGGCTTTCGATGCAGATCGCCCCCTGCGCCGGCGCCGGTGGGAAGCTATCGGGGTCGAGGATATCGGTGATCACCTCGACCTTGCCGAGGCGTTTGAGGCCGGCTAGCGCCAGCAAGGTCGCATCCGCTTGCCCCTCTTCGAGCTTGCGCAGGCGGGTTTCGACGAGGCCGCGGAAGGTGATGACGTTGATGTCGGGCCGCATGCGGCGGATCAGCGCCTGGCGGCGCAGCGACGAGGAGCCAACGGTGGCGCCATGCGGCAGGTCGATCAGTCTGGGTGCGGTCCGACCGACAACGGCGTCGCGGATATCCTCGCGCGGCAGATAGGCAGAGAGGTGGAGGCCCTCCGGCAGGTGCGTCGGCATGTCCTTGGCGGAGTGCACGGCGAAATCCAGCTCGCCCGACACAAGCTTCTGCTCGAGTTCCTCGGTGAAGAGGCCCTTTCCGCCGATCTCGGCCAGCGATCGGTCGGTGATGCGGTCGCCCTTGGTGGTCAGCACGACGATTTCGAACATCTCTTCAGGCAGATTATGTGCCGCCATCAGCCTGTCGCGGGCCTCATGCGCCTGGGCAAGCGCCAGCGGGCTGCCCCGCGTGCCGATCCGGAAAGGTTTTGTTTGCATCCGCTCTGTTCCGTTGTTACCGGAATTCTCGTAAACGGGTTTCCGTTCCATCGCAATCAACGAACAGGCCAATGGTTCCCTTTCTGCGCATCCTCGGCATCGAAACAAGCTGCGACGAGACCGCCGCCGCCGTCGTCGAGCGTGATGCGGAGGGGCATTGCAACGTCCTGTCGGACGTCGTGCTTTCCCAGCTCGACGAGCACAGCGCCTATGGCGGCGTGGTGCCGGAGATCGCCGCGCGCGCCCATGTCGAGGCGTTGGACGAACTGATCGAACAGGCGCTGAAACGCGCCAATGTGTCGCTCGATGATGTCGACGCCATCGCCGCCACGTCAGGCCCGGGTCTGATCGGCGGATTGCTTGTCGGATTGATGACCGGCAAGGCGATCGCCAGGGCCGCCGGCAAACCGCTCTATGCGGTCAACCATCTCGAGGGCCATGCGCTGACGGCGCGGCTGACCGACGGGCTCTCCTTTCCCTATCTGGTGCTGCTCGTTTCCGGCGGCCATACGCAGCTGATCCTGGTGCGTGGCGTCGGACAGTATGAACGTTGGGGCACCACGATCGACGATGCACTCGGCGAAGCTTTCGACAAGACGGCAAAATTGCTCGGCCTGCCCTATCCCGGCGGTCCGGCGGTGGAGCGGATGGCGCGCGACGGCAATGCCGATCGTTTCGATTTTCCGCGCCCGCTCGTCGGCGAGGCGCGGCTCGACTTCTCGTTTTCCGGCCTTAAGACGGCGGTGCGGCAGGCGGCGCAAGAGATCGCGCCGCTCAGCGATCAGGATGTGGCTGATATCTGCGCTTCGTTCCAGAAGGCGATTTCGCGCACGCTGAAGGACCGCATCGGCCGCGGCCTGCAACGATTCAAGACGGAGTTCCCGAGCAGCGGCGAGAAGCCGGCGCTGGTCGTTGCCGGCGGCGTCGCTGCCAATCTCGAGCTGCGCGGCACGCTCCAGGCGCTCTGCGACAAGAACGGCTTCCGCTTCATTGCGCCGCCGCTCAGCCTTTGCACCGACAATGCAGTGATGATCGCCTGGGCGGGGCTCGAGCGCATGGCGACCGGTGTAGCGCCTGATACACTCGACGTGCAGCCGCGTTCGCGCTGGCCGCTCGATGCCAATGCCGAAACGCTGATCGGCTTTGGAAAGAGAGGAGCCAAGGCATGAGTGAAAGGATCGCCGTCATCGGATCGGGCGCATTCGGCACGGCGCTTGCCGCTGTGATCGCCCTTGCCGGCCGCAGCGCCGTGACGCTCGTCGGGCGCGATCCGTCCCTGATCGAGGATCTGAAAGAAGAACGGCTGCATGATGCCGTGCTGCCCGGCATCTCGCTGCCCGAAGCCCTGGAATTTTCCGCCGAGGCGGATGCGATCACCGGGGCGTCCATCGTGCTTTTTGCGATGCCGTCGCAGGCACAGGCCGACGCGGCGCGGCAATATGGTCCCTACCTGTCAAAGGATGCCGTTGTCGTCACCTGCGCCAAGGGCATCGAGCGGACGACCGGCAATCTTTTGACCGATATGCTCGAGCGGGAACTGCCGGACCATCCGGTGGCGGTTCTCTCCGGCCCGGGATTTGCCGCCGATATCGCCAAAGGGCTGCCGACGGCGATGGCAATTGCGGCTAATGACATGGAGACGGCCGAGCGGCTCGCTCAGGCGATCTCCGGACGGACCTTCCGGCTCTATGCCTCCACCGATCGTATCGGCGTGCAGCTCGGCGGCGCGCTCAAAAATGTGCTGGCGATCGCCTGCGGTATCGTCGAGGGCCGCGGCATCGGCGAATCCGCCCGCGCCGCGTTGATTGCGCGCGGTCTCGCGGAAATGTCGCGCTTCGTCGTCGCCAAAGGCGGGCAGGCCGATACGGTGCGCGGACTTTCCGGTCTCGGCGATCTGGTGCTGACGGCAACGAGTCATCAATCGCGAAACCTGCGTTTCGGCATTGCGCTCGGGCGCGGCGAAAAGACCGATCCCACCCACGGCGCCCTGGTGGAGGGTGCGTTTGCCGCTTCCGTCGCCTCCCGGCTTGCCGCGGGGCTTGCGATCAGCATGCCGATCACGGATGCCGTTTCTGCCATCATCGACGGCCGGCTCGACATATCAGACGCCATCGAGCAGTTGATGACGCGTCCAATCACCACCGAATAGGAGAATAGACATGCTTTTCGCCCTGCTCTGCAAGGACAAGCCGGGACATCTGAACGTTCGCATGGAGACGCGGCCGACGCATCTTGCCTATCTCGACAAACTCAATGCCGAAGGCAAGCTCTCCATGGCCGGCCCTTTTCTTGACGACGAAGGCAAGGCCTGCGGCAGTCTGGTGCTTGTCAAGGCGGAGACAGCGCAAGAGGCAAAGGCGCTCGCCGATGCCGACCCTTACGCCATGGCCGGTTTGTTCGAAAGCGTCGATATCAAGCCCTTCAACTGGGTCTTCAACAAGCCGGAGGCGTGAGCATGGCGCATTGGCTCTATAAATCCGAACCTGCCTCCTGGTCCTGGGAGCAGCAGAAGGCCGCCGGTGAAAAAGGCACGGAATGGACCGGCGTGCGCAACTATCTGGCGCGCAACAACATGCGGGCGATGCAGATCGGCGACAAAGGGTTCTTCTACCATTCCAATGACGGGCTGGAGATCGTCGGCATCGTCGAAGTCGCAGCGCTGTCGCATCCCGACTCCAGCGCCAAGGGCGATCCGAAGTGGGATTGCGTCGATATCCGCGCCGTCATGGACATGCCGAAGCCGGTAACGCTGAAGGACATCAAGGCGAATGCGAAACTCGCCAAAATGTCGCTCGTCACCTCCATGCGCCTTTCCGTGCAGCCGGTGACTGATGACGAATGGGCCGAAGTCTGCCGCATGGGCGGCCTCGACAATCCGCCGCGCTGAAGACCATTGAAGACCGACCCGGAAACCTTCATTCGCGCCAATACGAGTCTGCTGCCGCCGCCGCATGTGCCGGAGATTTCGCTCTTTCTGGCGAACGAGGCGCATGAACTCTGGCTGAAAACGGAAGAGGAGCTGGAAGCCATCGGCCTGCCGCCGCCCTTCTGGGCTTTTGCCTGGGCGGGCGGGCAGGGGCTGGCGCGCTACATCCTCGATCATCCGGACATCGTGCGGGGCAAACGCGTGCTGGATTTTGCCAGCGGCTCCGGCCTTGTCGGCATTGCGGCGGCCATGGCCGGCGCCGGGGAGGTGATGGCTGCCGATATCGACCCCTGGGCAAAGACGGCAATCCGGCTGAATTCCGAGGCCAATCATGTTGCGCTCGGATTTACCGGCGCCGATCTGGTCGGTGCGAGTGTCGAGGCGGACATCGTGCTAGCCGGCGATGTCTTTTACGATCGCACATTCGCCGATGCGCTCGTCCCCTGGTTCGCGCGGCTGGCGGCCGAGGGCAGGCCGGTACTGGTCGGCGATCCCGGGCGCAGCTACCTTCCGCGGGACCGGCTGGAATTCTGCGCTGTCTATCAGGTGGCGGTGACGCGGGCGCTAGAGGATAGCGACATCAAGAAGACGACCGTATGGCGCTTCGCGCCCGGCTGATACGGAACTCTAACGCGCGTCGCGATGCGCCATGCGGTTAAGGCCGGATGACGCAGACATTGGCTTCATAGGAGCAGGGATCGTCCTGGATGGCGACGTCGATGACCTTTGCCTTCGGCGCCAGCGTCTCAGGCCGGGCTGCATGATAGTAGCCGTAGCCGTTGCCACCGACATAGGTCCCGCCGTCGGTCTCGTAGACATAGGAAGACCCGGCATAGGTGCCGCTGCCGTATCCGCCGGCTGTCTGGGGCAGGAGGACGACGAGACTGCCGCGGGTGACGCGATTGGCTGTCGGCGGCGAAAACCGTTCCAGCATCGGCATCCGCTTTCTGCCGTATCGATAGCCATAGGTGCTGTCGAAACGAACGCCGCGATCGCGCCAACTCAGCCTTTCGCCGAGATAAAGTCCATCGTGAAAGACACGGCGATGGGGAAAGCGACGATCGTCGCGGTGCTCGCCCGCCATGGCGGGAAGTGCGGCCAGCGCGGCAAGGGTAAGCAAGGTAGCTCTCGACAGACTGCGAAACATCGACGCCGGCCTCCGGAATTGCAATCGTTAACAAATCGTTAACGCCAGATTGCGCCAAAAGCTGCAGCTTGTCCATGCGCGCCTTAGAAGTGGCCGAAATATTGAGCGGAAAAGACCAGTTTCGTTAGTCCGCAAACTTCCCGGTAACCCGAATCGATTAAATTAAAAGCAGACAGCGATTGTGCTTGTCGTATGGCTTTCCGGTGATTAAACGTGCGCAATTGATGCAACGCACACAGAGAATTTTGTCATTCGTGTGGTTGACTGAGCATGCTCCGAAATCCGGGAGCGCAGAGAAGCCGCCGCGAGGTTCTGATGGCGAACGTGACAAATAACCGGCCCCTGTCGCCGCATTTGCAAGTCTATAAACTTATTCCCACCATGGTCATGTCGATCGTCCACCGCATCACCGGTGGCGCGCTCTACGTCGGCACGCTGCTGGTCGCCTGGTGGCTGATCGCAGCGGCAAGCGGCCAGAGCTCTTACGACTGGGCCAATTGGGTGCTCGGCAGCCTTTTCGGCAAGCTCGTGCTGCTCGGCTATACCTGGGCACTGCTGCACCACATGCTCGGCGGTTTCCGCCATCTCATGTGGGACCTCGGCTACGGCTTCGAGAAGGAAGTCTCGACCAAGCTCGCCATCGCCAACGTCATCGGATCGCTCTGTCTGACCGTTCTGGTCTGGGCGATCGGCATTCTCATTCGCTTCTGAAGGTCCTCTCATGGATATGCGCACCCCCCTCGGCAAGGTTCGCGGGCTCGGCTCCGCCAAGGAAGGCACAAGCCACTTCTGGCGTCAGCGGCTGACCGCGGTCTCCAATATTCCGTTGATCCTGTTCTTCGTCATCTTCATGATCACCTATGCCGGCGCGCCCTATGCGGATGTTGTTCGCGCCCTGTCGAACCCCTTTGTCGCCGTCGTCATGGGATTGATGGTGATATCGGGCGTCATCCATATGAAGCTCGGCATGCAGGTCATCATCGAGGATTATGTGCATGGCGAATTCGGAAAGATCGCTCTGCTGATGCTGAACACGTTCTTTGCGATCGTGGTCGCCAGCCTCTGTCTCTTCGCCATTTTGAAAATTGCATTCGTAGGATAAGCTCGACATGGCACCGACTTCACCAGCCCAGAATGGCAAGGCCTACAAATATGTCGACCACTCCTATGACGTGATCGTCGTTGGCGCCGGCGGTGCGGGTTTGCGCGCGACGCTCGGCATGGCCGAGCAGGGATTCCGTACCGCCTGCATCACCAAGGTTTTCCCGACCCGCTCGCACACCGTAGCGGCGCAGGGCGGCATCGCCGCCTCGCTGCGCAACATGACGCCGGATAGCTGGCAGTGGCATCTCTACGACACCGTCAAGGGTTCGGACTGGCTCGGCGACGTCGACGCCATGCAGTATCTGACCATGGAAGCGCCGAAGGCGGTCTATGAGCTCGAGCATTACGGCGTGCCGTTCTCGCGTAACGAGGAGGGCAAGATCTATCAGCGCCCCTTCGGCGGCCACATGCAGAATTACGGCGAGGGCCCGCCGGTGCAGCGTACCTGCGCCGTCGCCGACCGTACCGGCCACGCCATCCTGCATACGCTCTACGGCCAGTCGCTGCGCAACAATGCCGAATTCTTCATCGAATATTTTGCGCTCGACCTGATCATGTCCGAAGACGGCAGCCGCTGCACCGGTGTCGTCGCCTGGTGTCTCGATGACGGCACGATCCATCGCTTCGCCGCCAAGATGGTGGTGCTGGCGACCGGCGGCTACGGCCGTGCCTATTTCTCGGCAACGTCTGCCCATACCTGCACCGGCGACGGCGGCGGCATGGTGGCACGCGCCGGCCTGCCACTGCAGGACATGGAATTCGTGCAGTTCCACCCAACCGGTATCTACGGATCGGGCTGTCTGATCACCGAAGGCGCGCGCGGCGAAGGCGGTTACCTCGTCAACTCCGAGGGCGAACGCTTCATGGAGCGTTATGCGCCTTCGGCCAAGGATCTTGCCTCGCGCGACGTCGTTTCGCGCTGCATGACGCTGGAGATCCGCGAAGGCCGCGGCGTCGGCAAGAACAAGGACCACATCTTCCTGCATCTCGATCATCTCGATCCGGCCGTTCTGCATGAGCGCCTGCCGGGCATTTCCGAGAGCGCCAAGATCTTCGCCGGCGTCGACGTCACACGCGAGCCGATCCCGGTTCTGCCGACCGTTCATTACAATATGGGCGGCATCCCCACCAACTATTGGGGCGAAGTGCTGAACGCCGATGGCGCCAATCCGGAGCGGATCATTCCCGGCCTGATGGCTGTGGGCGAAGCAGGCTGCGCTTCGGTGCACGGCGCCAATCGCCTCGGTTCCAACTCGCTGATCGACCTCGTGGTCTTCGGCCGCGCCGCCGCAATCCGCGCCGGCGAGGTCATCGACCGGGCGGCGCCGATCCCGCATCTCAACGTAGCCGCCTGCGACAAGATCATGGACCGCTTCGACGGCCTGCGCCACGCCAGCGGCGGCACGCCGACGGCTGTGCTGCGCGAGAAGATGCAGCGCGCCATGCAGGAAGACGCGGCGGTGTTCCGCACCCAGGAATCGCTGGAATCCGGTTGCCGGCGTATTTCGGCGATCTGGGGCGAAATGAAGGACATCAAGGTCACCGACCGGTCGATGGTCTGGAACTCCGATCTCGTGGAAACACTCGAGCTGCAGAACCTGATGGCCAACGCCATCACGACGATCTACGGCGCCGAGGCCCGCAAGGAGAGCCGCGGTTCGCACGCACGTGAGGATTACACCGAGGGCGCATTCGCCGGCCGCGACGACGTCA
Source organism: Rhizobium sp. YTUHZ045 (assembly GCF_051124255.1). NCBI lineage: Bacteria > Pseudomonadati > Pseudomonadota > Alphaproteobacteria > Hyphomicrobiales > Rhizobiaceae > Rhizobium > Rhizobium sp. YTUHZ045. The sequence continues at coordinate 3,875,505 of NZ_CP101432.1, read as the reverse complement.
ACTGGCGCAAGCATACGCTCGCCTGGGTGAACGAGGCAGGCGAGGTGAAACTCGACTATAGGCCTGTTCACACCGAGCTGATCGCCGAAGGCATCGATCCGCACAAGATCGAGCCGAAGGCGCGCGTCTACTGATCTCAAGAGGAACCTCGCATGGTTGAACTCGCTCTCCCCAAGAACTCCCAGATGCGCGAAGGCAAGGTCTGGCCGAAGCCGGCCGGTGCAACAAACACGCGCGAATTCCGCGTCTATCGCTGGAGCCCGGATGATGGTCAGAACCCGTCGATCGACACTTTCTACATCGATGTCGACGATTGCGGCCCGATGGTTCTCGACGGCCTGCTCTACATCAAGAACAAGATCGATCCGACGCTGACGCTGCGCCGTTCCTGTCGCGAGGGCATCTGCGGCTCCTGCGCGATGAACATCGACGGTACCAACACGCTTGCCTGCACCAAGGGCCTCGACGATATTACGGGCGCGGTGAAGATCTATCCGCTGCCGCATCTGCCCGTCGTCAAGGATCTGGTGCCCGATCTCAGCAACTTCTACGCCCAGCATCGCTCGATCGAGCCGTGGCTGAAGACGGTGTCGCCGACGCCGGCCAAGGAATGGAAGCAGAGCCATGAGGACCGGCAGAAGCTCGACGGTCTTTATGAATGCATCCTCTGCGCCTGTTGCTCGACCTCCTGTCCGAGCTACTGGTGGAATGGAGACCGTTATCTAGGTCCGGCCGTTCTGCTGCAGGCCTATCGCTGGCTGATCGACTCCAGAGACGAGGCGACCGGCGAGCGTCTCGATAACCTCGAGGATCCGTTCCGTCTTTACCGCTGCCACACGATCATGAACTGTGCGCAGACCTGCCCGAAGGGCCTCAATCCAGCCAAGGCAATCGCCGAAATCAAGAAGATGATGGTCGAGCGCCGGGTCTGATCACTGCGGGAGTCGGGCGGAGATACGCGCGTGCAACACCTTCCTGACAAAATTCATGTGCAGGAAGTTTTGCAGCGGTGCGGTTGAACTGTATCGTTTTTCGGTTAGGTGTTGTCACGGGCAATTTCTGCAACCCGACTTGATTAACCAAAGCGAATTACGATAATCGAACTTGTCTCACGCCCGTTCTTTGCGGCGATAGCCGAATTCAGGAGTATGATGATGCAGTTGCGATATGCGATGACAGGTCTGGTGGTGGCTCTCGCGCTAGCCGGTTGTCAGCGTACGGCATATGATTATAGCTCCAACTCGAACGCCGGACCGGCGCCGTTGACGGCGCAGCCTGTGCCCTCTGTGCAGGGCGGCCAGCTTCCGCCGCCGACCGGCAGCTCGCAGTTTCCGGCCGCGCCGACGGCGACGGCACCGATGCCTGGGACGCAGTCAGGCGCCATGGCAGCGAATGCGCTCGACGTCACCAAGGAATCGATGGTCGGAAGCTGGCGCGTCAACGGCAGCTGCGACATGTTCCTGACGCTCACCAATCTCGGCAGCGGGTCGCGTGGCGGCACGCGCGGCTGCGTCGGCGAGCTGACGGCGATGGGCTCCTGGGAGGTCGCCGGCAAGCAGGTGCTGCTCAAGGATCGTTCGGGCAACCAGATCGGCAGCGTCTACAAGACGGCCGACAATCGCTTCCAGGGCCAGACGAATACAGGTCAGCAGATCAGCCTCAGCCGGTAAACCAACCGCGCGGTAAACGATCCGGCGGTGCGCCGCTGATGACCGACAGGCGGACGTGCCCTCATGCAGCCAATGCCAGATTATACGCTCAGCGTTTGCGAACAGCTTAAATCGCTGACGCTTGCCGGTACGTTGCAGGTCGATTCCGCCCAAATCGAGGTGGCCAAAAGCCTGGATCGGGTGCTTGCCGGGCTGAAGCAGTTGCGGCCGGCGGCCAAAGCGAGCGCGCTCGGTTGGCTGTTTGCCAAGAAGAAAAAAGCCGCCGACGGCATTAGGGGGCTCTATATTCACGGCAGCGTCGGACGCGGCAAGACCATGCTGATGGACATGTTCTTTGCCATGGCGCCGTGCAGGAAGAAGCGCCGGGCGCATTTCCATGAATTCATGGCGGATGTGCACAACCGTATCGCGGCACACCGGCTGAAGCTCAAGAACGGCGAGACGAAGCAGGCCGATCCGATGCCGCCGGTCGCCGCAGCCCTCTACGATGAAGCGGAACTGCTCTGCTTCGATGAATTCACCGTCACCGACATTGCCGACGCGATGATCCTGTCGCGGTTGTTTTCCGAACTCTTCGCGCGGGGATGCGTGCTGGTGGCGACCTCGAATGTCGAACCGGACAATCTCTACAAGGATGGGCTCAATCGCGGCCTGTTCCTGCCCTTCCTCGCTCTGCTCAAGCAGCGTGTCGATGTCGTCACACTGGATTCGCCGACCGACTACCGGATGGAGAAGCTGAATAGCCTGCCGGTCTATCTCGTGCCGCTCAGCGAACATAATGACATGGCGATGGAAGCGTCCTGGACGCAGGCGCTGCATGGGCGCAAGGCGCAGCCGCTCGATATACCGATGAAGGGGCGCTCCATCCACGTGCCGCTTGCCGCCGACCGCATGGCGCGCTTCTCTTTCGCCGATCTCTGCGACAAGCCGCTCGGGGCCGCAGACTTCCTGGCCATCGCCGAACGCTTCGATATGGTCTTCCTCGATCACGTTCCCTTGCTCGGGCCGGAGAAGCGGAACCAGATCAAGCGTTTCATCATTCTGGTCGATACGCTCTACGATCATGCCGTGCGGCTTTACATATCGGCAGCGGCGATGCCGGAGGACTTGCTCGTCAACCGTCGTGGCACCGAGAGCTTTGAATTCGATCGCACGGCATCGCGCCTGTTCGAGATGCGGAGCGCGGAATACCTTGCACTGCACCATGATAAACGCGCCGCTGAATAACAGCATTGCGACAAAATATCTTACGTTTACGTAAGAATTTTGGCATCTAAACGATTGAAAACGCTGCATCAAAATTAATGGATTGCCATTTTTAGCCTTTGGGTCTATGCGATTGCGTCATTGAGCGGCCTTGCAGCGTCGTTCGACGGATTTGATCGCAAAGGAAACAGCGAAATGGCGCGTAACAAGATCGCACTCATTGGTTCTGGCATGATTGGTGGTACACTGGCGCATCTCGCCGGCCTGAAGGAACTGGGCGACATCGTCCTCTTCGACATCGCCGACGGCATCCCCCAGGGCAAGGGCCTCGACATCGCACAGTCCTCGCCGGTCGAAGGCTTCGACGCCAATCTGACCGGCGCCAGCGACTACTCGGCGATCGAAGGCGCCGACGTCTGCATCGTCACCGCTGGCGTCCCGCGCAAGCCGGGCATGAGCCGCGACGACCTGCTCGGCATCAACCTCAAGGTCATGGAGCAGGTCGGCGCCGGCATCAAGAAGTATGCCCCGAACGCCTTCGTGATCTGCATCACCAACCCGCTCGATGCCATGGTCTGGGCGCTGCAGAAGTTTTCCGGACTTCCGGCAAACAAGGTCGTCGGCATGGCAGGCGTTCTCGATTCCTCGCGCTTCCGCCTCTTCCTCGCCAAGGAATTCAACGTCTCCGTTCAGGACGTGACGGCCTTCGTTCTCGGCGGCCACGGCGACACGATGGTGCCGCTCGCCCGCTACTCGACGGTCGGCGGCATTCCGCTCACCGACCTCGTCACCATGGGCTGGGTCACCAAGGAGCGCCTCGAAGAGATCATCCAGCGCACCCGTGACGGCGGCGCCGAGATCGTTGGCCTGCTGAAGACCGGTTCGGCCTATTATGCGCCGGCTGCCTCGGCGATCGAAATGGCCGAATCCTACCTCAAGGACAAGAAGCGCGTTCTGCCTTGCGCGGCCCATCTGACCGGCCAGTACGGCGTCAAGGACATGTATGTCGGCGTTCCCACCGTCATCGGCGCCGGCGGCGTCGAGCGCGTCATCGAGATCGACCTCAACAAGACTGAGAAGGAAGCCTTCGACAAGTCGGTGGCCGCTGTCGCCGGTCTGTGCGAAGCCTGCATCAACATCGCGCCTGCCCTGAAGTAATCGGCGCTGAAGTAATCGAAACAGGGATAGACCCATGAACATTCATGAATATCAGGCCAAGGCTCTGCTGAAGGGCTATGGCGCGCCGGTTGCCGAGGGTGTGGCAATTCTCAAGGTTGAAGAAGCCGAGGCGGCCGCCAAGTCGCTTCCCGGCCCGCTTTACGTGGTCAAGAGCCAGATCCATGCAGGCGGCCGCGGCAAGGGCAAGTTCAAGGAACTGTCGCCGGAAGCCAAGGGCGGCGTACGTCTCGCCAAGTCGATCGAAGACGTCGTTGCCAACGTCAAGGAGATGCTCGGCAACACGTTGGTGACTGCGCAGACCGGCGAAGCCGGCAAGCAGGTCAACCGTCTCTACATCGAAGACGGCGCCGACATCGAACGCGAACTCTACTGCTCGCTGCTGGTCGACCGCTCGGTCGGCAAGGTCGCCTTCGTCGTCTCCACCGAAGGCGGCATGGACATCGAGGCCGTCGCGCACGATACGCCCGAAAAGATCCAGACGATCGCCATCGATCCGGAAGCCGGCGTGACGACTGCCGACGTCGCCAAGATATCCGCCGCTCTCAAGCTCGAAGGTGCTGCCGCAGAAGACGCCAAGTCGCTCTTCCCGCTGCTCTACAAGGCCTTCAACGAGAAGGACATGTCGCTTCTCGAAATCAATCCGCTGATCGTCATGAAGAATGGCCATCTGCGCGTTCTTGACGCCAAGATGTCCTTCGACGGCAATGCGCTCTTCCGTCACGACGACGTCCGGGCGCTGCGCGACGAGACCGAAGAAGACGCCAAGGAAATCGAGGCTTCCAAGTGGGACCTCGCTTACGTCGCGCTCGACGGCAATATCGGCTGCATGGTCAACGGCGCGGGCCTCGCCATGGCAACGATGGATATCATCAAGCTGTACGGCAAGGAGCCGGCCAACTTCTGCGACGTCGGTGGCGGCGCCGGCAAGGAGAAAGTCGCTGCGGCCTTCAAGATCATCACCGCAGACCCGAAGGTCGAGGGCATTCTCGTCAACATCTTCGGCGGTATCATGAAGTGCGACGTCATCGCTGAAGGCGTCATTGCCGCGGTCAAGGAAGTCGGTCTCAAGGTTCCCCTCGTCGTGCGCCTTGAAGGCACCAATGTCGAGCTCGGCAAGAAGATCCTGAACGAGTCGGGTCTCGCGATCACGGCGGCTGACGACTTGGACGATGCGGCCAAGAAGATCGTCGCGGCGATCAACGGCTAATTTTGAGGGATCGGAAAGAATGTCTATTCTCGTCAATAAAGACACCAAGGTCCTCGTTCAGGGTCTGACCGGCAAGACCGGCACGTTCCACACCGAACAGGCGCTCGCTTATTACGGCACCCAGATGGTCGGCGGCATCCACCCGAAGAAGGGTGGTGAAACCTGGACCGGCGCAAAGGGCGAAAGCCTGCCGATCTTCGCGACCGTTGCCGAGGGCAAGGAAAAGACCGGCGCCGATGCGACCGTCATCTATGTTCCGCCGGCGGGCGCTGCCGATGCGATCATCGAAGCGATCGACGCCGAGATACCGTTCATCACCTGCATCACCGAAGGCATTCCGGTCATGGACATGGTGCGCGTGAAGGCTCGCCTCGACCGCTCCAAGTCGCGCCTGCTTGGGCCGAACTGCCCGGGCATCCTGACGCCGGAAGAATGCAAGATCGGCATCATGCCGGGCTCGATCTTCCGCAAGGGTTCGGTCGGGATCGTGTCCCGCTCGGGCACGCTGACCTATGAAGCCGTCTTCCAGACCTCCAACGAAGGTCTCGGCCAGACGACGGCCGTCGGCATCGGCGGCGACCCAGTCAAGGGCACCGAGTTCATCGATGTGCTCGAGATGTTCCTCGCCGACGAAGCCACGACTTCGATCATCATGATCGGCGAAATCGGCGGCTCCGCCGAAGAAGACGCAGCCCAGTTCCTGAAGGACGAGGCTAAGAAGGGCCGCAAGAAGCCGATGGCCGGCTTCATCGCAGGCCGTACGGCACCGAAGGGCCGCACCATGGGCCATGCCGGCGCCGTGGTATCCGGCGGCAAGGGCGACGCTGAATCGAAGATCGCGGCGATGGAATCGGCTGGCATCAAGGTGTCTCCGTCTCCGGCCCGCCTCGGCAAGACGCTGGTGGAAGTCCTGAAGGGCTGAAGCCGCCTATAGACCGGGCGGAGGAACGGCATCTGCGCCTTCGCCCGGCTTGCATACGAGAGCAGCAGATGCGCCGCGGACAGGCGGCGATCGGAATGCGGCAGCCGGCGATCGATCCGGCAAAATCATCAAAGTCAGGAGGCGGACGGAAGCGTTCGCATATCACCATGGCACGGCAAGAAGCCAACGAGCAGTTTCAGATCACCTCGTTTCTGGATGGCGCCAACGCGGCCTATATCGAGCAACTCTATGCGCGCTACGAAGAGGATCCGGCGTCGGTCGACGATCAATGGCGCGCCTTCTTCAAGGCGCTGGAAGACGATCCTGCCGATGTGAAAAAGGCGGCAAAGGGAGCTTCCTGGCGTAGACAGAACTGGCCTCTGGCAGCCGGCGGCGATCTGGTGTCGGCTCTCGACGGCGACTGGGGCATCGTCGAGAAGGTGATCGAGACGAAGGTGAAGGCCAAGGCCGCAGCCGAGGGCAAGCCTGCCGACAGCACCGACGTGCTGCAGGCGACGCGCGATTCCGTCCGCGCCATCATGATGATCCGCGCCTACCGCATGCGCGGCCACCTGCACGCCAAGCTTGACCCGCTCGGAATCGCCGCCACCGTCGATGATTATCGCGAACTGTCGCCGGAAAATTATGGCTTCACATCAGCCGATTACGACCGCAAGATCTTCATCGACAACGTGCTCGGCCTGGAATACGCGACAATCCGCGAAATGATCGAGATCCTCGAGCGCACCTACTGCTCGACACTCGGCGTCGAATTCATGCATATCTCCAACCCGGAAGAGAAGGCGTGGATCCAGGAGCGCATCGAAGGCCCGGACAAGGGCGTGGCCTTCACGCCTGAGGGCAAGAAGGCCATCCTTTCGAAACTCGTCGAAGCCGAAGGCTACGAGCAGTTCCTCGACGTCAAGTTCAAGGGCACCAAGCGCTTCGGCCTGGATGGCGGCGAATCGCTGATCCCGGCTCTGGAGCAGATCCTGAAGCGCGGTGGTCATCTCGGCCTGAAGGAAGCCGTGTTTGGCATGGCCCATCGCGGCCGCCTCAACGTGCTCTCGCAGGTCATGGGCAAGCCGCACCGCGCCATCTTCCACGAATTCAAGGGCGGTTCCTACGCACCCGATGAAGTCGAAGGCTCGGGCGACGTCAAGTACCATCTCGGTGCATCCTCCGACCGCGAATTCGACGGCAACAAGGTACACGTGTCGCTGACGGCGAACCCGTCGCATCTCGAAATCGTCGATCCTGTCGTGATGGGCAAGGCTCGCGCCAAGCAGGACATGAGCGCTACGGTGTGGGAAGGCGACATCATTCCGCTTTCCGAACGCGCCAAGGTTCTGCCGCTGCTGATCCATGGCGATGCGGCCTTCGCCGGCCAGGGCGTCATTGCCGAAATCCTCGGTCTTTCCGGTCTGCGCGGCCATCGTGTTGCCGGCACCATGCACGTCATCATCAACAACCAGATCGGCTTCACCACCAATCCGGCCTTCTCGCGCTCGTCGCCCTATCCGTCCGACGTCGCCAAGATGATCGAAGCACCGATCCTGCACGTCAACGGCGACGATCCGGAAGCGGTCGTCTACGCAGCCAAGATCGCGACCGAATTCCGCATGAAGTTCCACAAGCCTGTGGTACTCGACATGTTCTGCTATCGCCGCTACGGCCACAATGAAGGCGACGAGCCGTCCTTCACGCAGCCGAAGATGTACAAGGTGATCCGCGGCCACAAGACCGTGCTGCAACTCTATGCGGCCCGCCTCGTCGCCGAGGGCCTGGTCACCGAAGGCGAAGTCGAGAAAATGAAGGCCGACTGGCGCGCGCATCTCGAGCAGGAGTTCGACGCCGGCCAGCACTACAAGCCGAATAAGGCCGACTGGCTGGATGGCGAGTGGTCGGGCCTGCGCACGGCCGACAATGCCGACGAACAGCGCCGCGGCAAGACCGCGGTGCCGATGAAGACGCTGAAGGAGATCGGCCGCAAGCTCTCTGAAATCCCGGCAGGCTTCAATGCGCACCGCACGATCCAGCGTTTCATGGAAAACCGGGCCAACATGATCGCCACCGGCGAGGGCCTCGACTGGGCGATGGCTGAAGCGCTCGCCTTTGGCGCGCTCTGCCTGGAAGGCCACAAGATCCGTCTGTCCGGTCAGGATTGCGAACGCGGCACCTTCTCGCAGCGTCACTCGGTTCTCTACGATCAGGAGACCGAGGAACGCTACATTCCGCTCGCCAATCTTTCGCCGACGCAGGCCCGCTACGAAGTCATCAATTCGATGCTTTCGGAAGAGGCCGTGCTCGGCTTCGAATACGGCTACTCGCTCGCCCGCCCGAATGCGCTGACGCTCTGGGAAGCGCAGTTCGGCGATTTCGCCAACGGCGCGCAGGTGGTCTTCGACCAGTTCATCTCCTCGGGCGAACGCAAGTGGCTGCGCATGTCCGGCCTCGTGTGCCTGTTGCCGCACGGCTATGAAGGTCAGGGTCCGGAGCACTCCTCGGCTCGCCTGGAACGCTTCCTGCAGCTCTGCGCGGAAGACAACATGCAGGTCGCCAATGTCACGACGCCGGCGAACTATTTCCACATCCTGCGCCGGCAGCTGAAGCGCGACTTCCGCAAGCCGCTGATCCTGATGACGCCGAAGTCGCTGCTGCGCCACAAGCGAGCGGTCTCGACACTTGCCGAACTGGCCGGTGAATCCGCCTTCCACCGCCTGCTGTGGGATGATGCCGAGGTGATCAAGGACGGCCCGATCAAGCTGCAGAAGGACAACAAGATCCGCCGCGTCGTCATGTGCTCCGGCAAGGTCTATTACGATCTTCTCGAAGAGCGTGAAAAACGCGGCATCGACGACATCTATCTCCTGCGCGTCGAGCAGCTCTATCCGTTCCCGGCAAAGGCGCTGATCAACGAGCTGTCGCGCTTCCGCAATGCCGAGATGGTCTGGTGCCAGGAAGAGCCGAAGAACATGGGCGCATGGTCGTTCATCGACCCGTTCCTCGAATGGGTGCTCGCCCATATCGATGCGAAATACCAGCGCGTCCGCTATACCGGCCGTCCGGCCGCCGCCTCGCCGGCGACGGGCCTGATGTCGAAGCATCTGTCTCAGCTCGCCGCATTCCTCGAGGATGCATTGGGCGGCTAAATCAAGGGGGGCGCAATGGCTTACTTCTTTCTGAGACTGCTGCCGCCGCGCCCCACTTTTCCGCACGACGGGACGGGGGAAGAAATGGCGGCGATGAAACGCCACGTCGAATATTGGCATCGGCAGGCCCTTGCGGGATCGGCAATTGTCGTCGGTCCCGTGTTCGAGGGTCAAGGCGCCTTCGGCATGGCAGTCGTCGAAGTCGAGGATCAGGCGGCGGCACAAGCGCTTGCCGACGGCGATCCCATCATCGCTTCCGGTCTCGGTTTCCGTTTCGATATCCTGCCGATGCCCTCGATCATTTTGCGGCCGCCCGCCGTCTGAAACGCATAAACGAAAACACACGAAATCAGGATTTGAACAATGGCCACAGAAATCCGCGTTCCAACTCTCGGTGAATCCGTCAGCGAGGCAACCGTCGGCACCTGGTTCAAGAAGGTCGGCGACGCCATCAAGGCCGACGAGCCGATTCTGGAGCTTGAAACCGACAAGGTGACCATCGAAGTTCCCGCGCCCGTCTCCGGCACGCTTTCGGAAATCGTCGCTGCCGCCGGCGAGACCGTCGGCCTCGGTGCGTTGCTCGGCCAGATCTCCGCAGGTGCCGGCGCCGCCGCCGCGCCGGCTGCTGCCGCACCGGCCGCCGCTCCCGCCCAGCCAGCCCCGGCTGCCGCGGCCCAGCCAGCTGCTGCTGCCGCTGCATCGTCGTCGAGCGCTTCCGTCTCCACCATGCCGCCGGCACCGGCGGCTGCGAAGATGCTGGCCGAAAGCAATCTTTCCGCCGATCAGGTCGACGGCAGCGGCAAACGCGGCCAGGTGCTGAAGGGCGATGTCATCGCCGCCGTCGCCAAGGGCATTTCCGCTCCGGCGGCCGTACCGGCAGCGGCGCCGGTTGCAGCGCGTGGCCCGTCGACGGTCGAGGATGCCTCACGCGAAGAGCGCGTGAAGATGACGCGCCTGCGCCAGACGATCGCCAAGCGCCTCAAGGACGCGCAGAACACCGCCGCCATGCTGACCACCTATAACGAGGTGGACATGAAGGCAGTCATGGACCTGCGCAACAAGTACAAGGACATTTTCGAGAAGAAGCACGGCGTCAAGCTCGGCTTCATGGGCTTCTTCACCAAGGCGGTGACGCATGCCCTGAAGGAACTGCCGGCAGTCAATGCCGAGATCGACGGCACCGACATCATCTACAAGAACTACTGCCATGTCGGCATGGCCGTCGGCACCGACAAGGGCCTCGTCGTTCCTGTTATCCGCGACGCCGACCAGATGTCGATCGCCGAAATCGAGAAGGAACTCGGCCGCCTTGCCAAGGCGGCCCGTGACGGCTCGCTTGCTATGGCCGACATGCAGGGCGGCACCTTCACCATCACCAATGGCGGCGTCTACGGTTCTCTGATGTCTTCGCCGATCCTCAACGCGCCGCAGTCCGGCATTCTCGGCATGCACAAGATCCAGGAGCGGCCGGTTGCGATCGGCGGCCAGGTGGTCATCCGTCCGATGATGTATCTGGCGCTGTCCTACGATCACCGTATCGTCGACGGCAAGGAAGCGGTCACCTTCCTCGTGCGTGTCAAGGAGAGCCTCGAAGATCCGGAACGTCTGGTTCTCGATCTCTAAGGAGCATTTCGATGCGGAACCGGGTCATGCGAGCGGCGCGCCTTCTTCTTTGCGCTGCCGCCGCGCATGCGCCGGTCTCCGCATCGGCTGCCGGCTGGGATGTCGGCAAGGCCAGCAGCAACTTCGAGTTGGTGGCGTTTGATGATGCCGAACTCTCCAGCCGGTCGATCGACGTGGTCCATATGGGCGATGTCGAGCTGACGTCGGGGCGCATTGTCGCTGCCGATCCGCTTGCTCAGCCGGATCGTCCGGCGCTGGCAAGAACGGTTGCGCCGGGTGACTATCCGGTGACGCTCTACCGGGCCTTCGGTCGCATCGCGGCGGCCAGCATGCGGTTTGCCGAGGGCAAGCCCGATCATTGGGAGCTAGCCGTCCTTCCCGGGCAGGACCCGGCGATGCTGAAGGATGACGAGATCTTCGGCTATCCCGTCGATGCCGGCATCGGCTGCTACATGGATGCCGATACGCTGGCGCTGATCGATGAGCGTGAAGCGCAGGTCCAGGCGCAGAAGCCGGGCGTCGACATCAACTATTATGATGACGTGCTGGCTTCGGACCTGGATGCCAACAAGAACCACTATGCGCTGCACCGGCCGATTGCCGGCAAGAAGGGCAACGTCGCCGTGTTCTGGAGCGGCTGGGGCGACGGTGTCTATCCTGTCTTCTGGGGCCTCGACAAGGACGGTCGTCCATTGGTGCTTTTGACGGATTTTGGTGTGATCGAGAATGCCGATGGACGGCGAGAGGCGAAGGTGCAATGAGCGGGGCGATCGGGATCATGGCAGGGCGGAAAGGCGTGGCTGCAATTGCAGCTGCCGCGGTTTTCGCCATTCCGGTTGCCGCGTTCGCCGCCGACTGCAAACAGGAGCACGCCGTTTATGTCGACCGTGACGGCGCCTACGAACTGCGTTTTACACCGCTGAATTCTCCCTCGGCTGCCGCCAGCAACCAGTTCAAGGTCAATGCGCTCGAGACATCCGTCGTCATGGAAGGCTACGTGATGCCATCGGAAGATCCGGTGCGGGCGATCGGCATCCTGATGTTCAACTGCCCGGAGGGAGACGCGACCGGCGCCGACCTCGATGCATGCACCGTCTGGCAGGGCGCCGTCTACGGTATGAATGCCCAGGGCGAGATGGACAATCTGCAGCCGGAGGGCGCGGCGGCGGCCGAAAAGCTCGTGCTTCCCGGCCTTGGTCCCGCCATTCGTGAATCGAGCGCCTGGGGCGAGGGCAAGGCTTCGGTGGCGCCGTGGGACGTGCTGACTTTCAAGGAGTGTGCGACATGAGTGATGCACCTGTTGTTCTCGTGACCGGCGGCAGCCGGGGTATTGGCGCCGCGGTCTGCCGGCTCGCCGCGCGCCAGGGCTGGCGCGTCGCCGTGAATTACGCCTCCAGCCGACAGGCGGCGGAGGCTGTCGTTGCGGCGATCACCGAGGCCGGCGGCGAGGCCGTGGCGATCCAGGGCGATGTCGGCAAGGCTGCCGATATCGCCGCGATGTTTGCAGCGGTCGACCGTCATTTCGGCCGGCTCGACGGGCTGGTCAACAATGCCGGCATTGTCGATTATCCGCAGCGGGTCGATGAGATGTCGATGGAGCGGGTCGAAAGGATGCTGCGCGTCAATGTGACCGGCTCCATCCTGTGCGCGGGAGAGGCCGTTCGCCGGATGTCGAGCCGTCACGGCGGGCAGGGCGGCGCGATCGTCAACATCTCGTCGATGGCCGCGATCCTCGGCTCGGCGGCGCAGTATGTCGATTATGCCGCCTCGAAGGCCGCTATCGACACGTTTACGGTGGGGCTCGCGCGCGAGGTCGCAGCCGAGGGCATTCGTGCGAATGCCGTCAGGCCCGGTATCATCGAAACCGATCTGCATGCTTCGGGCGGACTGCCGGACCGGGCACGCGAAATGGCGCCCTCGGTCCCGATGCAGCGTCCGGGCACTGCCGAGGAGGTGGCGGACGCCGTCCTCTACCTTCTTTCTCCATCCGCCTCCTATGTCACGGGCTCGATCCTCAACGTGAGCGGCGGCCGCTAGAAAGACGGGTAAAGAACAGCATGCAGTATACGCTCGTGCATCACGATACGCCTGTCCTTATCCAGTTTTTCCTACGGCATCGGCATGGCGACGGCGCTGGTCGCCTTGTTTGCCGGCGTCTTTTATTTCTTCACGGTCAGGCGATCCGTGACCGCTTCATCGCCAGCGGCAAATGGTTCAACCGCATCACCGGAGCGGCACTCGTCGCCTTCGGCTTCCGCCTGGCGCTGTCGCGCGCAGTCGACTAAACGATAAATTCAAAGGGAAAAGCAATGTCTTATGATGTGATCATTATCGGAACCGGCCCGGGCGGCTATGTCTGCGCCGTCAAGGCAGCCCAGCTCGGCCTCAAGGTCGCCGTCGTCGAAAAGCGCGCGACTTATGGCGGCACCTGCCTGAACGTCGGCTGCATTCCGTCGAAGGCGCTGCTCCATGCTTCCGAAATGTTCCATCAGGCCGGCCACGGATTAAGCGCGCTTGGCATCGACGTGCCGGCGCCGACGCTCAACCACGGCAACATGATGGCGCACAAGGATGCGACGGTGAAGTCGAATGTCGACGGCGTCGCCTTCCTCTTCAAAAAGAACAAGATCGACGCTTTCCAGGGTACCGGCAAGATCGTGTCGGCCGGCAAGGTTTCCGTCACCGCCGAGGATGGAACGGCGCAGGAGATCGAGGGCAAGAACATCGTCATCGCCACCGGCTCCGACGTCGCCGGAATTCCCGGCGTGCAGGTCGAGATCGATGAAAAGACCATCATTTCCTCCACCGGCGGCATCGCACTGGAAAAGGTGCCGGAAACGTTGATCGTCGTCGGCGGCGGCGTCATCGGCCTCGAACTCGGCTCGGTCTGGTCGCGTCTCGGCGCCAAGGTCACCGTCGTCGAATATCTCGACACCATCCTCGGCGGCATGGACGGCGAGGTCTCCAAGCAGTTCCAGCGCATGCTTGCCAAGCAGGGCATCGATTTCAACCTCAGCGCCAAGGTCACCGGCGTCGAGAAGGGCGGCAAGGGAGCCGAGGTCACGTTCGAGCCGGTCAAGGGCGGTGACGCGGTGACGCTCGACGCCGAAGTCGTGCTGATCGCCACCGGCCGTAAGCCCTATACCGCAGGCCTCGGCCTGGAAGAGGCAGGTGTCGTGCTCGATAATCGCGGCCGCGTCGAGATCGACGGTCACTTCAGGACCAATGTCGCCGGCATCTATGCGATCGGCGACGTGGTGAAGGGTCCGATGCTGGCGCACAAGGCGGAAGACGAGGGTGTGGCGCTCGCCGAAATCCTCGCCGGTCAGCATGGCCACGTCAATTATGAGGTCATTCCGAGCGTCGTCTACACCCAGCCGGAAATCGCTTCGGTCGGGAAGACCGAGGAAGAGCTGAAGGCGGCGGGCATTGCCTACAAGGTCGGCAAGTTCCCGTTCACCGCAAACGGTCGCGCCCGCGCGATGCTGGCGACTGACGGCTTCGTCAAGATCCTCGCGGACAAGGAGACCGATCGCGTGCTCGGCGGCCATATCGTCGGCTTCGGCGCCGGCGAGATGATCCACGAGATCGCCGTGCTAATGGAATTCGGCGGCTCGTCGGAAGATCTCGGTCGGACCTGCCATGCACATCCGACGATGTCCGAAGCGGTCAAGGAGGCTGCACTCGCGACCTTCTTCAAGCCGATCCATATGTAATCTTACATCTTCGTAATGAAGCGCGCAGCCGCTTGCCGAGAGGCAAGCGGCTGTTTTAGTTGTCTCATATCGCAAAGTTCGAGCATCGGGGGAGATCAGGAATGCAGCAGCCGTCCATCCTGAGTTATAGTCTCAGCCAACGTTTCCTCCACTGGGCCGTGGCGCTGCTGATCTTCTTCAATCTGCTGTTTCCCGACGGGATGAATATGTGGCACCGGCTCGTTCGCAGGGGCGAGGTTCCGACGCCCGAGCAGATTGCCTCGGCGAATATTCACGCCTACGTCGGCATCGCCATTCTGCTGCTTGCCGTCCTCAGGCTCTGTCTGCGTTTTATGCAGGGTGTGCCGCCTGAGGTTTCGCAGGAGCCGGCGATCTTTCGTCTAGGGGCAAAACTCGTCCATGCGGGGCTTTATATCCTGCTCTTCGCGCTGCCGCTTTCCGGCATCGCCGCTTACTATTTCGGCATCAATCCCGCCGGCTTCGTGCACGCGGATGTCTTGAAGGTCATTCTTTGGGGGCTGATCGCCGCCCACGTCGCCGGCGCGCTCGTCCATCAGTTCTATTGGAAGAGCAATGTGCTGCGCCGCATGACGCTCGGCTGACCGAAAACGAGTTCAGTTCACGGCGGTAACGGTGAAGCCCTGCTTGCGCAGCAATTCGATGACGCCGCCCTCGCCGGGCAGATGCAGGGCGCCGACGGCCATGAAGACGTTGCCACCGTCGAGAATGGGTGCGGCGCGCTCTGCCATGACCTTGTTTCGATCGAGGATGACCCGCTGTTCGAAGGCAGCATAGTCGCTGCTATCTCCTTCGTTCTCCGGCGTCACTGTCTTCAGGATCGGCATGGTCATGCCGATATCGCCGGAGAGGTAGAGATCGGTCATCGTTTCGACGACATCATTCATTTTGGCTCCGAGTTCCAGCGTCTCGATCAGCGACTTCATATGGAATTCGACCGGCAGATCGGCCATAGCCTGGATCTGCTCGGCAAGGGTTTCCAGCCCCTTGACCTGCTTGCCTTCAGCAACGGCGTCGCTGGCAATTTTCTGGTCGAGAAACTGCACGCCTCTGGCCTTGCGTGCGAGTTCGCAGGCCGGAAGGGCGACGGCGCTGGCGATCATCCATGGCCGCATGCGGGAGACGGCGGTGAGGGGGATGCCGCGCTGCTTGAGGCCGGCTTCCAGGCGCTTGTAATCCTCGGCAGAGAGCAGCTTGTCGATCGTCGTGCCGTCGGTGAACATCGTCAGTTCCGGCCGCGCGAGCAGGGCGGCGGTTGCCTTGCGTTCATCGAGGATCTCGTCGGATTCGATGATGATCGTATTGGCTGCGTCGTGGGCGGCCTGGGCGCGCGGTGGCAGAGCAAGCACACGGGGATCGGTCACATGCATGCTGCCGAGCAGCCATGAGGGGGCAAGTCCAGGCTTTTCGATCTTCCAGAAGATGCCCTTGCCGTTCGGCGTTGCCTCGGCTTCCTTGACTGCCTCGGCATATCGGGCGGGGTCGCTCTGCTGCAAGTCGACCATCAGATTGCGGCCGGTGCAGGCAGCGTCTTCGGCCGCCGCCGGCCTTGCGGCCAGGAGGGCGACAAACAGGGCTGCTACAAGCAGCATGTGGAAGGCCGCAATCAGCCAGAGCAGCAGATTGCCGGGTGTTGCGAGGAAAAAAGCCCGGCGGCTGATCGAAGTCGTCATCATGGTATTCCCCACATGCCCAATCGCTTCTGCTCTACGCTCGGCTTACGCATAATCCTTTAAGAGAATGCGTTAACGAAAACTTAGCGCAGGCATCGAGCCGAATTCATGGGCGCTGAGCGTGTCGAATGTGGGGTGCCGTCGTCACAAGCGCTACGCATTTTGGACGACATCCATCAAGCGCGCGGATGGGCTCGATCATACGCCTCAAGCAGCCGCGATGCATCGACGCCGGTATAGACCTGTGTTGTCGAAAGGCTGGCATGGCCGAGCAGTTCCTGGATGGTGCGCAGATCGCCGCCGCCGGCAAGCAGATGGGTGGCGAAGGAGTGGCGGAGCGCATGCGGCGTCGCCGTCTCCGGCAGGCCGAAGGCGCCCCGTAGCTTCTGCATGGCCCGCTGGATGATCGCCGCCTGCAGCTTGCCGCCGCGGGCGCCGCGAAACAGCGGCCCACCGCTGTCGAGATCATATGGGCAGAGTGCGCGATATTTTTCGACCGCGTCGAAAACCACGGGCAGAAGCGGCACCAGCCGTGTCTTGTTGCCTTTGCCGGTGATGCGCAGCGTCGTCGCGCCCTTTTGCAGGTCGGCGGGAACGAGATTCAGTGCCTCGGAGATGCGTAGGCCGCAGCCGTAGAGCAGTGTCATGACAGCCGCATCGCGCGCGGCAATCCAGGGTTCGTCATGCAATTGGGCTTCATCGCTGACGATGGTGATCGCCTGCGTGTCCGACAGCGGTTTGGGCAGCGACTTCGGCTGCTTCGGCGAACGGATCGCGCCGGCGCCGGCGGCATTGACCAGGCCCTTCTTTTCGAGGTGACGCAACAGCGAGCGAAGGCCGGCGAGATTGCGGCCGAGCGAACGGGCGCCGGAGCCTTGCCTGCGCCGAGCGGCAAGGAAGGCGCGGAAATCGGCGGGGCGCAATTCCCTGATATCCGCGAGGGTCGCCGGGCCGGCGAGATGGCCGGTCAGGAAGGTCAGAAACTGGCGGGTGTCGCGCTCATAGGCATCGATCGTATGCTCGGAAAGACGGCGTTCACGAGCGAGGTTTTCGAGCCACGCAGCGCGTTCCGCCATCAGGCGCGGGTCGGCGATTACAAGCAGTTCATTCACGTTGCTGGCCTTGAATTTGCCTTCAAGTCCGCCAATTTGAAGCAGGAACGGTTATCGAATTGCTAATGCCGGCCAAGCCATTGTCATCCTTCGATCATATTGTACTGCGATAGCTTACAGCCCATAGACAGGATCTTTCATGGCACGGCGCGATTCCATGACGGCTTTCGGACAACTCGCGGAAGCGATCGCTCTCGTTTCACAGGGAAAGCCCGGTCACATCGTCGATACGCTGATTGCCGAACGCGGCCAGAGGATCGTGAAACATCCGCTCTGGCCGGTCATGCGACCGTTCCTCTACACGCTTCTGCGCTATAACAAGGCGATCGAATTCGCCAATGCGGTTGCCAAGATGCCGGGGTTCCAGTCGTTCGAATATTTGAGCGACGTGCTGAAGCTCGACATCGGCGTCGCCAACGGCGAACGCATTCCCGACAGCGGCGGCTTCATCCTCGTCAGCAATCACCCCACCGGCATTGCCGACGGGGTCGCCGTATTCGATCTGCTGAAAACGCGCCGGCCCGATATGATGTTCTTTGCCAATCGCGACGCGATCCGCGTCAACCCGCGTTTTGCCGAGATGGTCATCCCCGTCGAATGGCGAGAGGAGCACAAGAGCAAGCTTAAGGCGCGCGAGACGCTACAATTGACGAACCACGCTGTGCGGGAAGGCAAGGCCACCGTGCTCTTTCCGTCCGGCCGCATTGCCTATTGGGCGAACGGCCAGCTCAACGAGCGCCCATGGAAAACGTCGGCCGTCGGGCTGGCGCGCAAATACAATCTGCCGATCCTTCCCGTCCACATGACGGCGCGCAATTCCGGCCTGTTCTACTGGCTGGCGAAGTGGTCGACGGAGCTTCGCGACATGACGGTTTTCCACGAACTCTTGAACAAGCGCGGCGACCGTTTCGATTTCGTGATCGGCAATCTCATTCCCGCCGAACATCTCGATGGCGATGTCAACGAGGTGACGAAGGCGCTGGAGAAACATACTGTCCACGACATGTCCCGCGATGGGGACGCGACCTTCGTGCCGGTCGCCGGGCCGGCTGCGGCGATGCCGCGCGAGATGTCGGTTCTGGCCGTCTAGAACCGTGACGATCGATATTCGCATCTTCCGTGATCGTTTGCCGGAGGCGATGGCGGGGCTTGCGCACGACGCCCGGCAGGAAGGCCATCTCCATATCGGCCGGCTTATCGATGAGTGGGCAGCTGGCGACATCCGCTTCGCACGTTACGGCGAAAGGCTGCTCGGCGCGTTTGCCGGCGAAACACTCGTTGGCGTTGGTGGCATGACCATCGAACCCACCCTGCCGGAAGCGCTGCGGATGCGGCGTTTCTACGTCCGCCCCGCGATGCGCGGTCGCGGCGTCGGGCGGATGCTTGCGCTCGCCCTTCTGGATCATGCGCGGCGCTTCTGCCGTTGTGTCACCGTGGATGCGGGAAACGACGGTGCGGCGAAATTTTGGGAGTCGCTTGAGTTTCGTCCCAGTGAGCAGGATGCCTACACCCATGTTCTCGACCTGCGCGGTTGAGGCGAGACCGCACACCATCATGCGCCGATCTCCTTGAGGCGGACCTCCTGGCGGGCCAAAAGCCGCTCGACATCGGCAATGTCGAGCGCTGAAAGTCTAGGCCCCGGCTCGCGCACAGTGGCGGACTTGATGACGCCGCGCTTGGCAAGCACGTATTTGCGGCAGGCAAGACCGATGCCCTGCTGCTGTTCATAGCGGGCGAGCGGCAGGTAGGCATTGAAGATTTCGTAGGCGCGATCGGAATTGCCGGCGCTATGGGCTTCGACGACGCCGACCATCATTTCGGGATAGCAGAAGCCGGTCATGGCGCCGTCGGCGCCCCGGCCCATTTCTTCGGGCAGGAAAAGCCCTCCATTGCCGCAGAGAATGGAGATGCGCCGCATGCCGCGCGTGTCGCTGGCTGCGCGGAGTGCGGTGATTTTCGACAGGCCAGGCCAATCCTCGTGTTTGAGCATGACGCAATTCGGCACCTCCCTGACGATGCGCTCGATGACCGCGGATGCGATCGTCACATTGGTCGTGAGCGGATAGTCCTGCAGCACGAAAGGCGTATCACCCAGGGTTTCACCAACCGACTGGTAGAAGGCGAAGGCCTGATCGTCGGTCCTGATGGTCCACGGCGGCGCAACCATGACGCCGGCGGCACCTTCGCCCATGACGGCCTTGGCGAGTTCCCTCATCGGGGCAAGTCCGGGCGCCGACACGCCGACGACCACCGGCAGGCGCCCGTCGAGGCGCTTCAGTACACGCTCGACCACGATCCGCGATTCGTCCGCAGACAGCTTCGGGGCCTCGCCGAGCTGGCCGAGCACTGTCAGGCCGGTGACGCCGGCGCCTTCGTAGAAATCGACCATGCAGTCGACGCTTTCGAGATCGAGCGCGCCGTCGTCGGCAAAGGGAGTTACGGCGATAACGTAGACGCCTTTGGCATTCTCGGTCAGTCTGGCCATTCATGCTCTCCGATTCAGCTGTCGAACAAATCTACCGGAAATCTAGGCGGCCGATTGCTTGCCCCGCAACCTTTTCGTCAAGCCGCGGTCCGTCTTGGCGCGTCTTCGTTATCCACATTCTCCCCCGACGAGCCATCGCGTCTTTGCGGTTCCAATTCCAGCGATTTGCGGGCATGGTCTCGCGCGATGAGCATAGATTCGTCCGATCTCTTTGGCGCGCTTTTCGAAGCACCGCCCGCGAACCGAACGGTTCCGGTGCTGGTGCCGATGCCGGCGCCGAAACCCTATTCCTACTCGGTGCCTGAGGGCATGGCGGTCGAGCCCGGCTCGGTCGTGCAGGTGCCGCTCGGGCCGCGGCAGGTGATCGGTGTCGTCTGGGACGGCGGCGAAGATGGCGTCGATCCGAAGAAACTTCGGCCGATCAGCCATGTCTTCGATTGCCCGCCGCTTTCCAAGGAAATGCGGGATTTCATCGATTGGGTGGCGAGCTATACGCTCTCCCCGCCCGGTCTCGTCGCGCGCATGGCGCTCAGGGCGCCGAACGCCTTCGAGCCGGAGCCTATGGTGGAGGGGCTGAAATTCGTCGGCGGCGAACCTGAGCGGATGACACCGGCGCGTGCGCGCGTGCTCGCGGCCGCCTCCGACGGTCTCTCCTGGACGCGCAGCGGTCTGGCGCATGCGGCCGGTGTTTCGACGAGCGTGGTCGATGGACTGGTCACGCTCGGCATTTTCGAAACGGTGTTCCTGCCGCCGCCGCCCGTCGTGGCGATGCCGGATCCCGACTTTGCCGCCGCGCGCCTCGAAGGGCCGCAGAAAGAGGCGGCGGCGGAAATCGTCTCCGACGTCCGCAGGGGCGAATTTTCGGTGTCGCTGATCGATGGCGTCACGGGTTCCGGCAAGACGGAAGTCTATTTCGAGGCGATCGCCGAGACCTTGAAACGTGGCAAGCAGGTGCTGATCCTGCTGCCGGAGATCGCGCTGACGGCCAGTTTCCTCGAGCGTTTTCAGGATCGCTTCGGAGCAAAGCCGGCCGAATGGCATTCCGATCTCGCCCCGCGCATGCGCGAAAAAGTCTGGCGCCAGGCGGTGACCGGCGAAGTGCGCGTCGTGGCCGGCGCCCGCTCGGCGCTCTTCCTGCCTTTTGAGAATCTCGGCCTCATCATCGTCGACGAGGAGCATGATCCCGCTTACAAGCAGGAAGATCGGGTCTTCTACAATGCCCGTGACATGGCCGTCGTGCGCGGCCGCATCGGCGATTTTCCCGTCATCCTGGTCTCTGCGACACCATCGGTCGAAAGCCAGGTCAATGGGCAGAACGGCCGCTACAGCACTGTCCACCTGCCCACGCGTTTCGGCGACGCGGCGCTGCCGGACCTGCATCTCATCGATATGCGCAGACACGCGCCGGAGCGGGGTGGCTTCCTGTCGCCGGTGCTGATCCGGGCGATCGGCAAGACGGTGGAGAGGCGGGAGCAGGCGCTGCTTTTTCTCAATCGGCGCGGCTATGCGCCGCTGACGCTCTGCCGGGTCTGCGGTCACCGCTTCCAATGCCCGCAATGTTCGAGCTGGCTAGTCGAGCATCGCTTCCGCAAGCAGCTGCAGTGCCATCAATGTGGTCATGCCGAGGGCACGCCCGAGGCATGCCCGGAATGCGGGACACTCGACCATCTGGTCGCCTGCGGGCCAGGCGTCGAGCGCATCGCCGAAGAGGTGGAACGACATTTCCCCAAGGCGCGGACGATCGTCCTCTCCTCGGACATGATGGGCGGCGTGAAGCGGCTGCGGCTGGAGCTTGATGCGATTGCCAAGGGTGAGGCCGATATCGTCATCGGCACCCAGCTCGTTGCCAAGGGGCATAATTTTCCGCTGATGACGCTGGTCGGCATCGTCGATGCCGACCTCGGTCTTGCCAATGGCGATCCGCGCGCGGCCGAGCGCACTTTCCAGCTTCTGTCACAGGTAACCGGCCGCGCCGGGCGGACAGGCCTGAAGAGCCATGGGCTGCTGCAAACCTACCAGCCGCAGCACCCGGTCATGCAGGCAATCGTTTCCGGCGACTCCGATGCCTTTTACGAGCGCGAAATCACCGAGCGCGAACGTGCAGCATTGCCGCCGTTCGGCCGGCTCGCCTCGATCATCGTTTCGGCCGAAATGCGCCAGGACGCGGAAAATCATGCGCGCGGCATGCGCAACGCAGCACCCCAGGTCTCCGGCATCTCAGTGCTCGGCCCGGCGGAAGCGCCGCTTGCCCTGGTGCGCGGCCGCCACCGCTTCCGCCTTTTGGTCCACGGACGGCGCAACTCCGACATGCAGGGATTTCTGCGGGCGATGCTGTCGCAATCTCCGAAGGAGCGCGGGTCGGTACAGGTGCAGCTCGACGTCGATCCGCAGAGTTTTCTCTAATGGCGCCATTTCCTCCTTTTCCGGCTCATGTCATAAAACACCGATTCTTCGGGTGATTTGAGGCTGATGCATGGAATTCTATTTTCCGAGCGAGCTCGGCGAGCAGCTGGCGTTCTGCGCCGCCGCTTTTACGGCGCTGGCCGGTTTCATCATGATGTTTGCGCCGGGCCATGCTTTCCGTCTTCTCGGCTTGCAGGTGCAGGAGGGGCGGTCGGAAGGATATGGCGAGGGACGCTCGATGGGCGGCTTCTATCTCGGCTTCGGGCTTTCGGCGATCCTGCTTGCGCAGGATTGGATCTACATGGCGCTCGGCGCCTCCTTCAGCATGGCTGCCTTTGCGCGGATCATATCGATCCTGTCCGATAAGGGGAGCAATCTGGTCAACTATTTACTTCTGGTTGTGCAAGTCGTGCTTGCTGCGTTACCGCTGCTTTATGTTTTCGGCTTCATTCAAACGTGAATTTCACCGCTGGCGGGCCGCCTTCGCGGCCTGTCCGGAAGCCTTTGCGCAATTTTGCGAACAGAAATTCATGCGAAAGGCGTATTCGGACGTTACGCGTGTTGCGAGTCCGAACATCCTATGTTAGACGGACCCCGAATTTCGGAAGAAGCAAGAGGCTTCTCTTGTGATTTCTGGGGGAAATCAAAACGAATTCAAGATCATAGGTTCGGCGCCCGCCGAGAGCCGGATTTTGGATTGAAATCAGGGAAATTTGTGCCAGTGGCAGACACGTCCCAGCTTACTTCTGGTGTTGCAGAGCGCTATGCCTCGTCGCTTTTCGAGCTGGCGCTCGAAGAGGGTGCCGTCGCTACCGTAACTGCAGACCTTGACCGTTTCCAGGCGATGCTGGATGAGAGCGATGATTTGAAGCGCTTCATACTGAGCCCGGTTTTCTCTGCCGAGGACCAGCTGAAGGCCATCGTCGCCATCAGTGAAAAGGCCGGCATCTCGGGCTTCTTCGCCAACTTCCTGAAGGTCGTGGCGCGCAACCGCCGCCTCTTCGCTCTGCCCGGCATGATCAAGGCCTTCCGGCTGATCGCCGCCAATCATCGCGGCGAAATTTCTGCCGAGGTCACCTCGGCCCATGCTCTCTCAGCAGAGCAGGAAAATGAATTGAAGGCGGCGCTGAAGGGCGTCACCGGCAAAGACGTGGCAATTGCTGTCACGGTTGATCCGTCAATTCTTGGTGGTCTGATCGTCAAGGTCGGGTCCCGTCAGATTGATACGTCTCTTCGTACCAAACTCTCTACCCTTAAGCTTGCATTGAAAGAGGTCGGCTGATGGATATCCGCGCCGCGGAAATTTCCGCAATTCTCAAAGACCAGATCAAAAATTTCGGCAAAGAGGCAGAAGTCTCGGAAGTCGGCCAGGTTCTCTCCGTCGGTGACGGTATCGCTCGCGTTTACGGTCTGGACAATGTTCAGGCTGGTGAAATGGTCGAGTTCCCCGGCGGCATCCGCGGCATGGCCCTGAACCTTGAATCCGACAACGTTGGTGTCGTTATTTTCGGCTCCGACCGCGACATCAAGGAAGGCGACACCGTCAAGCGCACCGGCGCCATCGTCGACGTGCCGGTCGGTCCGGAGCTGCTCGGCCGCGTCGTCGACGCTCTCGGCAACCCGATCGACGGCAAGGGCCCGATCAACGCGACCCGCCGTGCGCGCGTTGACGTCAAGGCTCCAGGCATCATTCCGCGCAAGTCGGTTCACGAGCCGATGTCGACCGGCCTCAAGGCCATCGACGCTCTGATCCCCGTCGGCCGCGGCCAGCGCGAGCTCGTCATCGGCGACCGCCAGACCGGCAAGACCGCCATCCTGCTCGACACCTTCCTGAACCAGAAGCCGATCCACGACAACGGCCCCGACAACGACAAGCTCTACTGCGTCTACGTCGCCGTCGGCCAGAAGCGCTCGACGGTTGCCCAGTTCGTCAAGGTTCTCGAAGAGCGCGGCGCCCTGAAATACTCGATCATCGTCGCCGCGACCGCTTCCGATCCGGCTCCGATGCAGTTCCTCGCTCCGTTCGCAGGTTGCGCAATGGGCGAATACTTCCGCGACAACGCTCAGCACGCCCTGATCGGCTATGACGACCTGTCCAAGCAGGCTGTCGCTTACCGTCAGATGTCGCTGCTGCTGCGCCGCCCGCCGGGCCGCGAAGCCTATCCGGGCGACGTTTTCTACCTGCACTCGCGCCTGCTCGAGCGCGCCGCAAAGATGAACGACGACAAGGGCGCCGGTTCGCTGACCGCTCTGCCTGTCATCGAAACGCAGGGCAACGACGTCTCGGCCTTCATTCCGACCAACGTGATCTCGATCACCGACGGCCAGATCTTCCTTGAAACCGACCTGTTCTACCAGGGTATCCGCCCGGCCGTTAACGTCGGCCTGTCGGTTTCGCGCGTCGGTTCCTCGGCCCAGATCAAGGCGATGAAGCAGGTTGCCGGCTCAATCAAGGGCGAACTCGCCCAGTATCGCGAGATGGCCGCATTCGCCCAGTTCGGTTCGGACCTCGACGCTGCGACGCAGCGCCTCTTGAACCGCGGTGCACGCCTGACCGAACTCCTGAAGCAGCCGCAGTTCTCGCCGCTGAAGACGGAAGAGCAGGTCGCCGTGATTTTCGCAGGTGTCAATGGCTACCTCGACAAGCTGCCGGTCGCTCAGGTCGGCAAGTTCGAACAGGGCCTGCTGTCCTATCTGCGCTCGGAAGGCTCGGCCATCCTCGATGCGATCCGCACGGAAAAGGCAATCAGCGACGATACTCGGGGCAAGCTCACCGCTGCTCTCGATAGCTTCGCCAAGTCTTTCCAGTAATCGGGCCCAGTTAGGACGGATAACGGATGCCTTCACTTAAGGATCTGAAAAACCGGATCGCCTCCGTCAAGGCGACGCAGAAGATCACCAAGGCGATGAAAATGGTCGCCGCGGCGAAGCTTCGGCGTGCGCAGGAGGCGGCCGAGGCCGCCCGGCCCTATTCGCAGCGCATGGGTGCGGTTCTGGCGAACATTGCCAAGGCCGTCACCGAGGCGGATGGCGCGCCGGCGCTGATGACCGGCACCGGCAAGGACCAGGTCCATCTGCTGGTGGTCTGCACGGCCGAACGCGGTCTTTGCGGCGGTTTCAACTCGCAGATTGCCCGCTTTGCGCGCGACCATGTCCGCAGGCTGCTTGCCGAGGGCAAGACGGTGAAGATCTTCACCGTCGGCAAGAAGGGCTACGATATCCTGCGGCGTGAATATGCATCGCTGATCATCGAGCGCAAGGAACTGCGCGAAGTCAAGAAGATCGGTTTCGAGAATGCCGACCAGATCGGAAAGCGCGTCATCGAGATGTACGAGGCCGGCGAGTTCGACATCTGCACGCTGTTCTACTCCGAGTTCAAGTCGGTCATCTCACAGGTTCCGACCGCCCAGCAACTCATCCCGGCCAAGGCTCCGGAAGCCGTCGCCCAGGATGCAGAACATGCAGGCGCCGTCTATGAATACGAGCCGGATCCGGCGTCGATCCTCGACGACCTGATCCCGCGCAATATCTCCGTCCAGATCTTCCGTGCTCTCCTTGAGAACGTCGCGGGCGAGATGGGCGCCAAGATGAGCGCGATGGACAATGCGACGCGCAATGCCGGTGAGATGATCAACAAGCTGACGCTGAGCTACAACCGTCAGCGTCAGGCTCAGATCACCAAGGAATTGATTGAAATCATTTCGGGCGCGGAAGCGCTCTGAGTTAGGGAAAGAGGGTAAGAATATGGCTGAGGCAGCTACCCGCTCTGTCGGCAAAGTCACCCAGGTTATCGGCGCCGTCGTCGACGTTGCTTTCGAAGGCGAACTGCCGGCGATTTTGAACGCGCTTGAAACCGACAACAACGGCGTCCGCCTGGTTCTCGAAGTCGCTCAGCATCTGGGCGAAAACGAAGTCCGCACCATCGCGATGGACTCGAGCGAAGGCCTCGTTCGCGGCCAGCAGGTCATCGATACCGGCGCTCCGATCTCGGTTCCCGTCGGCGACGAAACGCTCGGCCGTATCATGAACGTCATCGGCGAGCCGGTCGATGAAGCAGGCCCGCTGACCACCGCTCACAGGCGCGCCATCCACCAGGACGCTCCGGCTTACGTCGAGCAGTCCACGGAAGCGCAGATCCTCGTCACCGGCATCAAGGTCGTCGACCTTCTCGCTCCTTACGCAAAGGGCGGCAAGATCGGCCTGTTCGGCGGCGCCGGCGTCGGCAAGACCGTTCTCATCATGGAGCTGATCAACAACGTCGCCAAGGCGCACGGTGGTTACTCGGTCTTCGCAGGCGTTGGTGAGCGTACCCGCGAAGGCAACGACCTCTACCATGAAATGATCGAATCGGGCGTCAACAAGCATGGTGGTGGCGAAGGCTCCAAGGCTGCGCTCGTTTACGGTCAGATGAACGAACCGCCGGGCGCCCGCGCTCGCGTCGCTCTGACGGGTTTGACGGTTGCAGAACACTTCCGCGACCAGGGCCAGGACGTTCTGTTCTTCGTCGACAACATCTTCCGCTTCACGCAGGCAGGCTCGGAAGTGTCGGCTCTGCTCGGCCGTATTCCTTCGGCCGTGGGTTATCAGCCGACGCTCGCAACCGACATGGGCTCGATGCAGGAACGCATCACCACGACGACGACCGGCTCGATCACCTCGGTTCAGGCCATTTACGTTCCGGCCGACGACTTGACCGACCCGGCACCGGCAACCTCGTTCGCCCACTTGGACGCAACGACCGTTCTGTCGCGCTCGATCGCTGAAAAGGGTATCTACCCGGCCGTCGACCCGCTCGACTCCACCTCGCGCATGCTCGACCCGATGGTCGTCGGCGAAGAGCACTACGAGGTCGCTCGTAAGGTTCAGTCTACGCTGCAGCGCTACAAGGCCCTGCAGGACATCATCGCCATCCTCGGCATGGACGAACTGTCTGAAGAAGACAAGCTGGCCGTCGCCCGCGCCCGCAAGATCGAGCGCTTCCTGTCGCAGCCCTTCTTCGTCGCCGAAGTCTTCACCGGCTCGCCGGGCAAGCTGGTTGCTCTGGAAGACACGATCAAGGGCTTCAAGGGCCTCGTCAACGGTGAATACGACAACCTGCCGGAAGCTGCCTTCTACATGGTCGGTTCGATCGATGAAGCCATCGAAAAGGCCAAGAAGCTCGCTGCTGCTTGATGAGCGACGCTAAGGACGAGATATTCTGCTGCGACTCCCTGAAGGGGGTCGTAGCGGAACTCCCAGAGCCAGCCGCGCCGACCATCTACCGTGCCGATAACGGCGTGATCATGATGGTCGTGGGACTGGTTCAGACCGAAGAAGGTCTCGGATATCTCGACCAGGCGATACTGCACTGCCCGTTCTGCGGGACCAAATTGCAAGATGCAAAAGCCATAGCCGAGAAGGTAAGTCACTGATGGCTGACAATTTCAACTTTGAGCTCGTTTCGCCGGAGCGTCTGCTGCTGTCGGAGATGGTGACCGAGGTCGTCATTCCCGCGACTGAGGGCGAGATGACCGTGATGGCGCACCATGCGCCGACGATGACGACGGTCAAGCCGGGTGTCGTGAGCGTGCGTTCAGCTTCTGGGAAGAAGCAGGACTATGTCGTGTTCGGCGGCTTTGCCGACATTCTGCCGACCGGCTGCACGTTGCTGGCAGAGTCCGCCGTTCCAGTCGAGGAACTCCATAAGGACGAACTGACCCGTCGCATCGAGGCAGCCCGCAAGGAACTTGAACATGCCGAGTTGCACGAGCACAAGTCGAAGCTCGAGCATTTCATCATGGAACTGACGCATCTTAGCGGCATCGTCCAGCAGGATTGACCAATCGACAGCTTCGATGAAAGGCGGCCCGCGAGGCCGCTTTTTTGTTTCTGCGAGCGACCTCGAAGCGCCTCATCAAAGATTTGAAAAAGAGCGGGCGTTCAAAACCGCTTTTGTCCGGCTCATGACCGAGAGGCCACATTTGCAGCGCCGCGCGTCTTCAGGGCGCGCAAAGGCGCTACGGCCCTTGATACTCGCGTTGCTGACTTGCTTCTCGCGCTTTAGCGCTTCGTTTGGCTGATGTCCTTTTCGCAGTGTCGCACTTTTGCGCGCGCGACGCTATGGACCAACCAGGAGGGTTCGAGACCGGTTCAGGTTTTCACCGAAGCGCAGAATCGCCCTAAGATTTCGTTTTACGCGATTCCGAACGGAAAACCGTTCCATACTTTTCCTGGAATTGCCCTAGAAGCCGGTGCCGCCGCGCAGCTCGATGACCAGCGTCTTGAACAGGATTTTCAGGTCGAGCAGCAGACTGAAATGCCTGACATAATAGATATCGCAGGCGATCCGGGCCCGGGCTTGCAGCGGCCGTGCGGTCGGCCCGCGCCAGCCGCGTGTCTGCGCGAGGCCGGTGATGCCGGGGCGCATGACGTGACGATGGTGGTAGTTCGGCACCAATTCTTCGTAGAGCCGGCCGGCTGCGCGCATGTTGATGGCATGGCAGCGCGGCCCGACCAGGGACATGTCGCCCCTGAGGACGTTCAGAAGCTGCGGCAGCTCGTCAATGTTGGTCCTGCGGAGCATAGCGCCGAAGCCGGTCACCCGGCTGTCGCCCTTGACGGTCTGCTGAATGCCGCTGGGATCGCAAGCTTCGATGTGCATCGAGCGGAACTTGAAGACGGTGATCTTCCGCCCGTTCAGGCCCCAACGGATCTGGCGGAAGAATACGGGGCCTCCATCGTCGAGCTTGATGAAAAGAGCGATTGCCAGGAAAAGCGGCGCCAGTACGAGCAGAGCGCTGGCCGAGATGACGATATCAATCAGCCGCTTTACGGCCAATCGCAGAGCCGCCCTCCCTTCGACACCGGAAAAGCTGTCCGGTTGGCGAATGTTGGAGTTCGCTACAACCAGAGTCCGGATTTTGTTCTGACGCTGAGACGAATCGAAGCGTGAACTTATCTTCGAAGTAAAAGCATACATTACTCAATGCCCAGAAGTTTAGATGCGATACTGAACAGCGGGGAGACAGATACATGCTTACGTATGGTTTGTCATCGTTATAAATAAGAAATCGGTAAGCATAAAGACGCCAAAAATGGGAGTATTTCGCGTTAACCTTAATGCCTCTAGTTGAGCGGCGTTCGAAATTATACTTCTAAAGGAGTAGCCCGATCAGGCGGCGCGATGTCAGGCGATTGCCAAAATCGATTACTGGTCGTTCCAACAGATAATAACTGAGGCTTGCCACCAGAAAAACGAGCGCCGCTGTCAGTGTGCAGGATTGCAGCCAGCCGGTGACCACATTCTCGGAGGAGGCGCCGAACGAGCCGGGGTCCAGTCTCTGGATTAATGTCAGGATGATCTCCTGCCAGATGTAAATGCCGAAGGAGATCTTGGCGATGTAGCGGACGGGGGCGTTATCAAGCAGCCTGACCAGACGCTGCGAATGGTTGAGTGAAACGAGCGCTGTTGCGACGGCCAGTGGGAAGACCGGAAATCCATAGGGGATGTCAAGCCAACCGTAACCTTCGGCCGAGCCGCCTGGGGATATGAGGAGGCGGTAAGCGGCAACCGCGACGGCGAGGAGTGCCGCGGCGTCGAACCAGGGAGATCGTCTTGCGGGCAACATCACTTCGATGCCGGCGGCAAGCGCGCCGAGCGCGAAGACAGCAAAGAAGCCGATCGGATTATAGTTGGGCATCCATTCCTTCGCTCCACCCTGAAGGCCATATGCCCAGCCGCGCCCGATATCGTCGAGCGCAAAGAGCCTCAGGATCATCAGATGAGCAAGAAGGACGACGGCAATGACGCAGAGCCAGGCGGCGCGGGCGAAGAACGGACGTTGCCGTAGCAGCGGCAGGCGAAACAGAAGGAGAAAGCCGACCGGGAGGAGCACATAGCTGGTGACCTCGAAGGGAATGGACCAGAGCGGCCCATCGGCTTCGACGGGAAAAAACGTGCGCCAATGCCACTGGCTCATGAACAACAGTCCCGAGACGTAGCGGACGACGAGTTCTGGCGTCAGCGGCACGGCAAGCAGCGTCAGGCTAAGGACGAAGCTGACGCTGGTGGCGACCCAGAAGCCCGGAGCGATGCGCGCCAACCTGCGGATGGCGTAGTGCCCAAGGCTGGGCATGGCGCCGCCGGCGTCGAGAGCGTGCCAGAAGGGGCGAGCAAGCAGAAAGCCGCTGAGCACGAAGAAGATGGCGACGCCGAAATTGCCGAAGCGGAGGACGTTTGCCGTCGCCGCCAATTCATCCGGTATTCTGCGCATATCCAGCCGGAGCGCGAGATGATGCGCGAGCACCAACAAGCAGGCCATTGCGCGCAGAAAGTCGGCTCCGGCCAGTCTGTCCTGTGCTCGCATGTCGTTCCCCGCCCTGCCCGATTCGGCTCAAACCGCCCAGGCGCAAAGCATTGCCTGGGAAGACCGCCTCGGCAAGGCCCCGGGCGAGCTCAGCCGAGGAGTTCGTTGGTGTAATAGGTGGAAAAGTCCGGCTTCTCCTTGATCACGACGCCATTCGCATCGACGAGAATGCCGTTCTCGACCAGGAAAGCGCCAATGGCATCAGCCTTTGCCGGATCAAGCGTGCCGATCACGCCGGCCTCGGATCTCAGGAAATGGCCTTCGATCAACGCCTTCTGAGATGCTCTCACCAGATCCGTGTTCATCAGCGCACCGTTACTTCCTGATATCAGCAGGTCGCAGGCTTCGTCGGGATGATCGATGGAGTAGACATAGCCTTGACGCGTGGCCTGGATGAAGGCGCGCGCGTGTTCTCGACTGGCAGAGAGATAGGCGTCACTGGAAACGATGACTGTCGTCTGCTCGTCGGGAATGCCGTAATCGGAATAGTGGAAGCGGCTGATCTGCCGATTTTCCAGCTCAGCGGCGATGCCCTCCCAGGTGTAGATCTCCAGCGTGAAGTCAATCGAGCCATTGTCCAGCGCCTCATAGGCGGAGGTGCCGAGGGTGACGGTCTTGACGTCGCCCTTGCCGCCGTCATTGCGGATCATCGCCGAGACCAGCGCGCTTTCCCAAGTGCCGCCGAAGCCTCCATAGGTCTTGCCATCGAGATCTCTAGGGCTCTTGATGTCGTCCCGCCCGCCCTTGAAGATCAGGCGTGCGGTTTCCGTCTGGACGACGCCGTAGACCATCTTCACGTCACCGCCGCCAGCACGCTGCGTCAGGGCCTCGATCTCGCTACTGATGCCGAAATCGGCGACCCCGTTTGATACCAGCGTGCCGGCACTCGTGTCGGTAAAGGGTAGAATTTCGACATCGAGGCCGGCGGCCGTGTAGAAGCCCTTCGCCTTGGCGACGTAGATGCCGATGTGATTGGTGTTGGGCGTCCAGTCGAGCGCGATACGAACCTTTGCGGGCGCCGATTGAGCGAAGGCGACGCGGCCGGCGAGGCTTGTCGCGATGGCGGCGAGCATCGTCTGGCGGCGGGTGAGAAGCGGCATGGTGACCTCCTCAGGTCTTTAGAGCATGACGCCGAAAAGCACGGTTTTCGAACGACATCAGACTCTAACTCTTTAAATTGGAACAGGATTCAGATTTTGGGCCGACCGGCCTAAAACCACCCTGTTCTAGCGGATGAAGCAGGGTTTGCAGGATTTCGGTCTCGATCGCCTGGGCCGCCGGCGAACCGACATCGGCAATGCTTCTCGGGCGGGGCAGGGGAACGCGGAATTCGCGGATGACACGCGCCGGACGGGCAGACAGCACGTAGATCCGGTCGGAGAGAAAAACGGCCTCGCGAACATCGTGGGTGATCAGCAGCGCCGTCCAGCGATGTTCGGTCCACATGCCTTGCAGCCACTCCTGGATCTGCGTGCGGGTCAGCGCATCGAGCGCGCCGAAGGGCTCGTCGAGCAGCAGCATGTCCTGCTCCTGGATGACGGTGCGCAGCAGCGCAGCACGTTGGCGCATGCCGCCGGAAAGAGAGGCGGGGTAGTGATGCTCGAAGCCGGCAAGGCCGAACCGCTCGAAGAGGGGCGCGACAGCGGCGCGTGCAGCCCGGCGAGCCATGCCCTTCACTTCCAGACCGAGCGCGGCATTATCGATGATCCGGCGCCAGGGCATCAGCGCATCGCGTTGTGGCATGAAGGCAAAGGAATGCGGCGTCTGTTCCAGCGCTGCTTCGTTGAAAAGCATGGCGCCGGAATCGGGTCGCAGCGCCTGTGTCAGCAGTCTCAGCACGGTCGATTTTCCGGAGCCGGATGGGCCGACGATCGAGACGAACTCGCCGTCTGCGACGGCGAGCGAAATGTCGTCTAGAACTTTCATGCCGTCGAAGGACTTCGAGATGTTGCGCAGCTCAAGCATCTGACCGGTCATCGGCGCCGCTCCTGGGATGGCTGCCAGGGCATGACGAAACGCTGGATAACCAGCGTCAGCGCGAAGAGGCAGAGCGTCAACAGAGCGCTGACGATCACGGCGGCGAGCACGAGATCGGGACGGAAATTGTTCTTGGCGTTGAGGATATAGATGCCGAGGCCGCTTGCAGCGCCGGCATATTCGGCAAAGATCGCGCCGACGACGGCATAGGTGATCGAGATTCGAAGGCCGGCGAAGAAATAGGGCAGCGACGAGGGAAGCCGCGCCAGGCGGAAAATGCGCCAGCGGCTCGCTTTCATCGAATTCAAGAGCTCGGCAATGTCGCGATCGGTCGCCTCATAGCCCTGAAGCAGGGCAACAAGCAGCGGAAAGAAGGTGACGAGCGCCACCAGCAATATCTTCGGCAAAAGGCCGAAACCGAACCAGAGGACGACGAGAGGCGCGATCGCCACCAGCGGCAAAGTCTGGCTGGCGATGAAGATCGGCAGCATTGCCCGGCGCATGAATGGCATGAAATCCATCAGGATCGAAGAGGCGAAGGCGAAGGCGAGCGACAGGGCGAAACCACCGAGTGTCGCTCCGAGCGTCGGCCAGGTGTTTGATATCAGCGCCTCTCGGTTCAGCCAGCCCTGGACAAGGATACGCGAAGGTGCCGGCAGAATGGACGGTTTGATACCGGAAAGATCGACATAGAGTTCCCATGCCGCCAGAAAAGCAAAGCCTGCGAGCAAGGCGGGCATTGCCCGGTACACGGCGAGATAGAGCGTCGCAAGGCGCGAATCCGATGGTCGTGGCGATGTCATCGGCGTTCGATTTCAGGCTTTCGCCGGGCCGTTCGCGCAAACCTGTCGAGGGCATCGGTCTCGATGCGATTTGGGGCGGTTGCCTTGAGGGCATCGATAGGGATGCCGACGGAATTGCCGGACGTCCGGTAGAGTGACACTTGCGCGCCGGAATACATTTGGACCTCGCTCCGCTGGCATTACCCAGATCAGCTTAGAAGGGTCCGGAGGCTTGCGCCTCACATCTCAGCCCCGGCGACACGGAGCTCCCCTGTTATTTCGGCGAAAACTATCATCGGGGTTTTCTTGCCGCAACCGCAAAATTGCAAACCCGTGCGCCCGGTCGGATGGGGCGCAGATAAAAAAACACCCGGACGGAGGTCCTGTCCGGGTGTTTTCCGAGGTTCCGTACCTGCCGGGAACGGAACCCGAGCGCTTGTCTTTCAGGCGGCAATATCGGCAGGGGCGATTGGTGCGGGCCGGGCAAGCGCCGACGCCATCATTTCAGCTTGTATCGACCGGATGATCTCACTGACGCTCCTTCCTGCGCCTCGTGCTTTACGGCCGGGGAAGCAGCGGTTATAAAACCTCAACTAATATTGAGGTCAATAGGCCATGAATAGGATTTCTGCAACGCCGCTCGGCAGGCTTCTGACGGTCGGCGAAGTGGCGCAACGCAGTGGTCTTGCCGTCTCGGCGCTACATTTCTATGAGGCCAAGGGGCTGATCTCGAGTATCCGCACGCGCGGCAACCAGCGGCGCTACGGACGCGATGTCCTTCGCCGGCTCGGCATCATCAAGGTGGCGCAACGTGTCGGCATTCCGCTTTCGGAAATCCAGACGGCATTTGCCTCCCTGCCGCAGGGGCGCACGCCGACGATTGCCGACTGGCAGACGCTGTCGGTGCGCTGGAAGGATGAACTCGACACGCGAATCAGACGGCTGAGCCTGCTGCGAGACCGTCTGACCGGCTGCATCGGCTGCGGTTGCCTGTCGATCGAAAGCTGTCCGTTGCGCAATCCCTTCGATCAGCTCGGCGAGGAAGGGCCAGGCGCACGGCTGCTGGAGACCGAAATCGAAGTATGAACTTTCAGGGAAGAGCGCCAGCCTCTGGCGGAAAGATGATGCCTGCCTTTCTTTCGGCCGGCGCGCTCATATGTTAAGGGCGAATGGCGCAACAGGCGGCATTGTCCGCGAGGAGGACGGCTTCGTGTTCCATCCGAGACTATTCGAGAATCGCAATGTCATCGTAACCGGCGCCGGGCGGGGCATCGGTCTCGAAGTGGCCCGGCAGTTCCTGGACTGCGGCGCGAAGGTGATCGTCCATACTGGACGCAAACCGGGGCGCGATCTGCCGGATTTTCTGCTGACGGCTGAATCCGAAAGACGGGCGCTGTTGCTGCACGCCGATTTCACTGCCGCTGGCGGCGCTGCGCAATTTGCCGAAAATGCGCTTACCTTTTTCGACAAGGTGCATGTGCTCGTCAACAACGCCGGCACTATGCTCGGCCGTTTTCCAGCTGCCACACTGACTGACGCAGATTATGAGGCGATTGTGCGTTTGAATCAGACGTCGGTGGTGGCGCTGACGCGTGCGTTGCTGCCGGCATTGAAGGCGGCGGAAGGCGCTGCCATCGTCAACACCGTTTCAATTTCCGCGCTGACCGGCGGCAGTCCCGGTTCTTCGATTTATTCTGCCTCGAAAGCCTTCGTTTCAACCTATTCCAAGGCGCTTGCCCGCGAGCTCGCGCCGGATGGCATCCGCGTCAATTGTGTCTCGCCCGGAACGATCGAGACGGATTTCCACGAGCGCTATTCCTCCCGCGAAAAGCTGGAGCAGACGAGAAAGTCTATTCCCTTGCAGCGGCTGGGCACAGCGGAGGATTGCGCTCCCGCCTATCTGTTTCTGGCGGCGCCCTCGCTCTCCGGATACATTACCGGCCAGGTCCTCGAGATCAATGGCGGCCAGCTTATCTGCTGATTTAGTTAGACCTTTTTTGACATTTCTTCACTTTTGGCAAATTCGTGTGTGCGAATATGCTATCGTGCTGATCTGCCTTTTTGCTTCCCTTCCGAGATGTCGAATGCCATTGCCCAAGCCCGAGCCGGGAATGTCCGGTCAGGAACTGCACAAACTCGCTGGAAACGCTCGTGAGGCGAGCGATCTGCTGAAGGCGCTGGCGCACCAGACTCGACTTCTGATTCTTTGCATACTCGCGACCGAGGAGCGGACGGTGAGTGAAATCGAAAACATCCTCGGCATTCAGCAGGCAATGGTCTCGCAGCAGCTCGCGCGTTTGAGGCTCGAAGGTCTCGTCAATACGCGCCGTCAGGGCAGGCTGGTCTATTACCGTATCGGCAATACAAACGTGCTTGCCTTCCTTGAATCGCTCTTCGATCTTTTTCCGGCTGCTGAAAACAATTAGTACCCGCCCTTGCGGAGCACGGTTGCTGCGTCGAAGATAGCTGATCCGGATGATTTCGCGCCGGATCGGGAGACCGGATGATCGACAAGCTGGAATTTTTCATCGCCCTTGCCAACGAAAAGCATTTCGGCCGCGCCGCGGAGGAGTGCGGGGTGTCCCAGCCGACGCTTTCAGCCGCGATCCGGCAGCTCGAGGATCAGCTTGGTGTCATGCTGGTGCAGCGCGGCTCGCGCTTTCAGGGGCTGACGCCGGAGGGCCAGCGCGTCCTGGAATGGGCCCGGCGCATCGTCGGCGATGCCCGCACCATGCGCGAGGAGATGCGCGCGGCCCGCCGCGGACTTTCCGGCCATATTCGCCTTGCCGCCATTCCGACGGCGCTCGCCATGCTTTCGCGCATCACCACGCCCTTTCAGGAACGACATCCGGGAGTGACCTTCTCGATCGTCTCGCGGAACTCGCTGCAGGTGCTGAGCATGCTCGAAAATCTCGAAATCGACGCCGGCATCACCTATCTCGAAAACGAGCCGCTCGGCCGGGTCACCAGTGTTCCGCTCTATGCCGAGCGCTATCATCTGATCACGGCTGCAGGCAGCCCGCTATCCGATCGCGACAATGTGACCTGGAAGGAGGTCGGCGATCTTCGGCTTTGTCTATTGACCGCCGACATGCAGAACCGCCGCATCATCAACCGGCATCTGACGGAAGCCGGCGCCACTGTGCATCCGACGCTCGAATCCAATTCGATGATCGTGCTGTTCTCGCATGTCAGAACCGGACGCTGGGCGAGCATCATGCCGCGCAACGTGGCGAAATCATTTGGTTTTCCGGTGGAGATCCGGATGATTCCGATTGTCGAACCGGAAGCCCACCATCTGGTTGGCCTCGTCGCACCCTATCGGGAGCCCTTCACCCCGCTCGTTTCGGCCCTGCTGCACGAAGCGAGAGTGCTCGTGCGGGACGAGGAGCTCTGATAGAAAAAACCTATCAATCCACGAGATAGCTTTATTGATCGTCGTCGGCTTCCCTGAGATGTTGTCTGCATGATGGCGCTCGGCTGGGGAGGCCTGCCATCCCGAAACGAGCGAGCCGCCGGGAGGGCTGCCTGATGACCATTCATATCGCCGAAGGCGATATCGCAGCGCGTACGCGGACCATCGTCGCCGACCTTCGCTTCCTTGAAGGACCGCTGCTTCCCATTCTGCACGAGGTTCAGCGAGAATTCGGTTATGTGCCGCAGGAAGCCCTGCCTGTGATTGCGGAGGAACTGAACCTCTCGCGCGCCGAAGTGCACGGGGTGATGACATTCTACCACGATTATCGCGACCATCCCGCTGGCCGCCATGTGCTGAAGCTCTGTCGCGCCGAGGCCTGCCAGTCGACGGGCGGCGACGCGTTGGCTGATCGCGTCAAGGCGCTGCTCGGGATCGATTTTCATCAGACGACGCTCGACGGCGCCGTGACGCTGGAGCCGGTCTATTGTCTCGGCCTTTGTGCCTGCGCCCCGTCGGCGATGCTCGACGGCGAGGTTTATGGCCGCGTAGACGATCAGATGGCGGCGGAACTCGTTGCGGAGGCACGTCGATGACAGTCAAGATTTATGTTCCGCGCGATGCCGCTGCGCTGGCGCTGGGGGCCGAAAAGGTGGCAAAGGCGATTGCCCAGGAAATCGCCGCCCGCGGCTTCGATGCAGAGATCGTGCGCAACGGCTCGCGCGGAATGTTCTGGCTGGAACCGCTGGTCGAGGTCGAGGCCGCCGGCAAGCGCATCGGCTACGGGCCGGTGAAGGCAAAGGATGTGCCTGCTCTGTTCGACGCGGGAATGATGAACGGCCGCGGCCACCCACTCTGTCTCGGGGAGGTTGAAGACCTCCCGTTCCTGAAGGAGCAGACCCGCCTGACCTTTGCCCGCTGTGGCATCACCGACCCGCTTTCGCCCGGCGATTATGAGGCGCATGGTGGTCTTGCCGGCCTTCGCCGCGCCGTTTCGATGACGCCTGCCGAAATCGTCAAGGAAGTCACCGATTCCGGCCTGCGCGGACGCGGCGGTGCCGGTTTTCCCACGGGCATCAAGTGGAAGACCGTTCTCGATGCCAGCGGCGAACGCAAATATATCGTCTGCAACGCCGATGAGGGCGATAGCGGCACCTTTGCCGACAGGATGATCATGGAGGGCGATCCCTTCGTCTTGATCGAGGGCATGGCGATTGCGGGGCTTGCGACCGGCGCCACGAAGGGGTTCGTCTACACCCGTTCGGAATATCCGCATGCGATCGCCGTGATGA
Source organism: Rhizobium sp. YTUHZ045 (assembly GCF_051124255.1). Lineage (NCBI taxonomy): Bacteria > Pseudomonadati > Pseudomonadota > Alphaproteobacteria > Hyphomicrobiales > Rhizobiaceae > Rhizobium > Rhizobium sp. YTUHZ045. The sequence goes on along the minus strand of NZ_CP101432.1, from coordinate 3,837,328 downwards.
GCGAGGCCATCGGCATTGCCCGGCAGGCCGGCATTCTCGGGCCGTCAGTGCTTGGCTCGGGCCGCGCCTTCGATATCGAGGTGCGCACCGGCGCCGGCGCCTATGTCTGCGGTGAAGAAACGGCTCTCTTGAACAGTCTCGAAGGCAAGCGCGGCATCGTGCGCGCCAAGCCGCCGCTGCCGGCGCATAAGGGCCTGTTCGACTGTCCGACCGTCATCAACAATGTGATTTCACTGGCCTCGGTGCCTGTGATCATGGAGAAGGGCGCCGCCTTCTACCGCGATTTCGGCATGGGCCGCTCGCGCGGCACCATTCCGCTGCAGATCGCCGGCAATGTCAGATATGGCGGGCTTTATGAGACGGCTTTCGGTCTTTCGCTCGGCGATATCGTCGACAGGATCGGCGGCGGAACGAGGACCGGCCGGCCGGTCAAGGCGGTTCAGGTCGGCGGGCCGCTCGGCGCCTATTTCCCGCGGGCGCTGTTCGATACGCCTTTCGACTACGAGGCCTTCGCCGCCAAGGACGGGCTGATCGGCCACGCCGGCATCGTCGTCTTCGACGACACGGCCGACATGCTGAAGCAGGCGCGTTTCGCCATGGAATTCTGTGCCGTCGAAAGCTGCGGCAAGTGCACGCCCTGCCGCATCGGTTCGACGCGCGGCGTCGAGACGGTCGACAAGATCGCAGGCGGCATCGAGCCGGAGAAGAACCGGGTACTGCTTGGCGATCTCTGCAATACCATGAAATTCGGGTCGCTCTGTGCGCTTGGCGGCTTCACGCCCTATCCCGTGATGAGCGCCATGACGCATTTCCCGGAAGATTTTGCGCCGGCACCGGTCGTGGAGGCTGCGGAATGACCGGCTTCTCCCCAACCTTGCCCCTCACCCTAACCCTCTCCCCGCGTGCGGGGAGAGGGGACGTGCCCTGCGAGACGTGGTGGGGAACGGAGGGGTTGCTGCACGTCCCCTTCGCCCCGTTTACGGGGAGAAGGTGCCGGCAGGCGGATGAGGGGCATGCCCCCCCTACGCGGCCGATACAGAAATCTAGCGGAGGTGCAATCCATGTCTCTCATCCATGAAATCGACTACGGCACTCCCGCTTCGAAATCCGAAACCATGGTGACGCTCACCATCGACGGGCAGCAGATCAGCGTGCCGGAGGGCACCTCCATCATGCGCGCCTCAATGGAAGCCGGCATCAAGGTGCCGAAGCTCTGCGCCACCGACATGGTCGATGCCTTCGGCTCCTGCCGGCTCTGTCTTGTCGAGATCGAGGGCCGCGCCGGCACGCCGGCCTCCTGCACGACACCGGTGGCGGCAAACATGGTGGTGCACACGCAGACGGGACGATTGAAGGATATCCGCCGCGGTGTCATGGAGCTTTATATTTCCGATCATCCGCTCGACTGTCTCACCTGCGCTGCCAATGGCGATTGCCAACTGCAGGATATGGCCGGTGCTGTCGGCCTCCGTGACGTACGCTACGGCTATGAGGGCGACAATCACGTCAAGGCGCGCAGCAACGGCGACATCAATCTGAAATGGATGCCGAAGGACGAGTCCAATCCATATTTCACCTATGATCCCTCCAAATGCATTGTCTGTTCGCTTTGCGTGCGCGCCTGCGAGGAAGTGCAGGGCACCTTCGCGCTGACGATCGAAGGGCGTGGTTTTGGCTCCCGCGTGTCACCCGGCATGCATGAGAATTTCATGGATTCCGAATGTGTTTCCTGCGGCGCCTGCGTCCAGGCCTGTCCGACGGCGACGCTGACGGAGAAATCGGTGATCGAGATCGGCCAGCCGGAGCATTCGGCCGTCACAACCTGCGCCTATTGCGGTGTCGGCTGCTCCTTCAAGGCGGAGATGCGCGGGGAGGAACTGGTGCGCATGGTGCCGTGGAAGGAGGGACAGGCCAATCGCGGCCATTCCTGCGTCAAGGGCCGCTTCGCCTACGGTTATTCCACACACAAGGACCGCATCCTCAATCCGATGATCCGCGAAAAGGTCAGCGATCCCTGGCGGGAGGTGAGCTGGGACGAGGCCTTCGCGCATGTGGCGTCGGAGTTCCGACGCATTCAGTATCAATATGGGCGCGACGCGATCGGCGGCATCACCTCCTCACGCTGCACCAATGAGGAAACCTATCTGGTGCAGAAGCTGGTCCGCGCCGGTTTCGGCAACAACAATGTCGATACATGCGCCCGCGTCTGCCATTCGCCGACCGGCTACGGTCTCGGCCAGACATTCGGGACTTCGGCCGGAACGCAGAATTTCGACAGCGTCGAACATTCCGATGTCGTCGTCATCATCGGCGCCAATCCAACGGATGGCCATCCGGTGTTCGGCTCGCGGCTGAAGAAGCGGCTGCGCCAGGGGGCGAAGCTCATCGTCATCGATCCGCGCCGCACCGATATCGTCCGATCGCCGCATGTCGAGGCTTCCTACCACCTGCCGCTGAAGCCGGGCACCAATGTCGCGGTCATGACGGCGCTGGCGCATGTGATCGTCACCGAAGGGCTCTACGACGAGGCATTCATCCGCCAGCGCTGCGACTGGTCGGAATTCGAGGACTGGGCGGCCTTCGTCGCCGAACCGCAGCATAGTCCCGAAGCGACGGAGGTTTTCACCGGGGTGCCGGCGGCGGATCTGCGCGGTGCGGCAAGGCTCTATGCCAAGGGCGGCAACGGTGCGATCTATTACGGCCTCGGCGTCACCGAACACAGCCAGGGTTCGACGACGGTCATTGCGATCGCCAATCTGGCGATGGCGACCGGCAATATTGGCCGTCCCGGCGTCGGCGTGAACCCGCTGCGCGGCCAGAACAATGTGCAGGGCTCCTGCGATATGGGTTCCTTCCCGCACGAGCTGCCCGGCTACCGGCATATTTCCGACGATGCCACGCGCGACATCTTCGAAAAGCTCTGGGGTGTGAAGCTCAGCGACGAACCGGGCCTGCGCATTCCGAACATGCTCGATGCGGCGGTCGACGGCTCCTTCAAAGGCCTTTACGTCCAGGGCGAGGACATTCTCCAATCCGATCCCGACACGAAACATGTCGCGGCAGGCCTTGCGGCAATGGAATGCGTCGTCGTGCAGGACCTGTTCCTCAACGAAACCGCCAACTACGCCCATGTCTTCCTGCCCGGTTCGACCTTCCTCGAGAAGGACGGCACATTCACCAATGCCGAGCGACGCATCAACCGCGTGCGCAAGGTAATGACGCCGCGCAACGGTTATGGCGATTGGGAGGTGACGCAGAAGCTTGCCCAGACCATGGGGCTCGACTGGAATTATGCCCATCCGTCCGAGATCATGGACGAGATTGCCGCGACGACGCCGAGTTTCGCGCTTGTGTCCTACGATTACCTCGACAAGATGGGCTCGGTGCAGTGGCCTTGCAACGAGAAGAACCCGCTCGGCTCGCCGATCATGCATGTCAACGGTTTCGTCCGCGGCAAGGGCAAGTTCATCCGCACCGAATATGTGGCGACCGACGAGCGCACCGGCCCGCGCTTCCCGCTGCTGCTCACCACCGGCCGCATCCTCAGCCAGTATAATGTCGGAGCGCAGACACGCCGGACCGAGAACGTCGTCTGGCACGCGGAAGACCGGCTGGAGATCCACCCGCACGATGCCGAACAGCGCGGCGTCCGCGATGGCGACTGGGTGAAGCTCGCCAGCCGCTCCGGCGACACTACGCTCCGGGCGTTGATCACCGATCGTGTCGCGCCCGGTGTCGTCTATACGACCTTCCATCATCCCAATACGCAGGCCAACGTCATCACCACCGACTTTTCCGATTGGGCGACCAACTGCCCGGAATATAAGGTGACGGCGGTGCAGGTCTCTCCGTCGAACGGGCCGAGCGAGTGGCAGCTCGAATATGACGAGCAGGCACGGCAATCGCGCCGCATCGCCGGCAAGCTTGAAGCGGCGGAGTGACGATGCCGGGGCGATTTGGCGTTGTCGGCGAGATCCTCCCATCTTTCCTCGGGGAGAAGAGGAGGCGTCTGTGATGACTTTCGCCACCACCGCCCGTGCTCCCGAAACCGCCCGCCGCAACGGCGTCATGCACAGCGGTTCGCGCATCGTGCCCGAGGAAGTGCCGATCGCCTTTTCCTATGGCGGCAGTTCGCATGCGGTGATGATGGCGACACCGGCGGATCTTGAGGATTTCGCCGTCGGCTTCAGCCTGACGGAAGGGATTATCGCCAAGCCGGCGGAGATATCCGCCGTCGAGATCGTCGAGGGGGGGCAGGGCATCGACGTGCAGGTCAGCCTTACCGACGACGTCGCCGATCGGCTGCGGGCGCGCCGCCGCAGCATGGCCGGACCAGTCGGCTGTGGGCTCTGCGGCATCGAATCGATCGAACAGGCGGTGCGGCCGGTGCCCGATGTCTCGGCATCGCCGTTGACGCTGTCTCATGCGGATATCGTTCAGGCCGTTTCGCTTCTGAACGATGCGCAGCCGCTGCATCAGGAGACGCGGGCCGTCCATGGCGCTGGATTCTACCTTCCCGGCCGCGGGCTGATCGCGGTTCGCGAAGATGTCGGCCGCCATAACGCGCTGGACAAACTCTGCGGCGCCGTCATCCGCGCCGGCGAAAGCGGCGGAAACGGCGCTGTCGTCGTCACCAGCCGGCTGTCGGTGGAAATGGTGCAAAAGGCGGCGATCCTCGGCAGCCCAGCGCTCATTGCCATTTCAGCGCCGACGGCCCTTGCCATCCGCACGGCCGAAGCGGCCGGCATGACGCTCGTCGCGCTGGTGCGCGGCGAAGATTTCGAGATATTCACACACCCGCACCGCATCTCGCCCGGAAGCATCGCCGATGTCGCATGATACCAAAGCCAAGCTTGTCTATATGGCAAATCAGATCGCCACCTTTTTCAAAAGCCAGCCGCAAGACGAGGCCGCGCAAGGCGTCGCCACGCACATCAACAAATTCTGGGAGCCGCGCATGCGGCGGCAATTGTTTGAAATTCTCGAGAAAGAGGAGAATGGCCTGGATGCTCTCGTGCTTCAGGCCGCTCCACTGATCCGCAAGCCGGAGGCGGAGGCAAACCGGGTCCGGTAATTCAAAGTGGTGTCTGCCGGAGGGGAGACAGCAGCAAACTGCCTGCGCACGCGCCACTGCCCTCTATACCGGCACCATGTATATCCTTGCCGTCGTGCCGGCGCCCGGTCTCATCGCCAACGCGCTGGTCAGGCCGCTTCCGGACAAGTGGTTCTGAGGGAGGGCGAGGTCGCGGCGCTGCAAGAAAGTCGGCGGCAATAAAAAACCGCCGAAAGCGGCGGTTTTCCGATATCCAATTGTTCCGGCAGGTCAGGCAGCCAGTTCATCCGTCTCATTTTCCTTGAACATCTTGGCGAGGTTCAGGAAGCAGATCATGCCGTTTTCCGAAGCGATGATGCCTTCGCAGAAAGCGCGATCGAAGGAGGCGGTCACCTCGGGCACCGGCTGGACCTGGCTGGATGAGATGGTGAGAATATCCGAGACGCGGTCCACGAGCATGCCGATGACCATGCTATGAACTTCGGCGACCACGATGGCGCTGCGTTCGTTGGCAACCGTACTCTTCATGCCGAGCTTATAGGCGAGATCGATGATCGGGATGACCGAACCGCGCAGGTTCATGACGCCGATGACGTCGGCCGGCGAATGCGGGATCGGCGTCGAAGGCGCCCAGCCGCGGATTTCGCGAATGGTAGTGGTCTTGACGCAAAATTCCTGATCATGCAGGCGGAAGGCAATGATCTCGAGCGTATCGCCGCTGAAGTTAGTGGAATTGATCGTGGCCATTAGAAATTCTTCCCAACTGTCGTAAGCCAAAGCAGAAGCGGGTGCGCCACCATTGGCGCCGACGAGCTTTGCCTTCACACCACGCGATGGCTCTGCACTCAGAGCATCGTTACGGTTAGCGACCACATTAACGGAAGAGTGTTGCCCAAATCTAAATCGGGAGCGGGAGTGCGAAGCTTTTCCGCCCCGATCTACTTCAGCTGATCGTCTTTTCGATCTGCGAGACGGCCCAATCGACCTGTTCCCTCGTTATGACAAGTGGCGGAGCGAGGCGAATCGTGTGGTCGTGGGTATCCTTGGCGAGAAGGCCGCGCTCCTTCAGAGCATGGCAATATTGCCGCGCGCCGCCGGCTTCGGGCTCCAGCTCTATCGCCATCATCAGGCCGCGGCCACGCACGTCCCTGACGATGTTCGAGCGGATCGATCTCAAGCCTTCGAGGAAATAATCGCCCATGGCGGCGGCGTTCTCGATCATGCCTTCCTCCACGAGCACCTTGAGGGCCGTGCGCGCCACCGCGCAGGCGAGCGGATTGCCGCCGAAGGTCGAGCCGTGCTGGCCAGGCTTCAGCACGCCCAGCACCTCGGAATTGGAAAGGACGGCGGATACGGGATAGAAGCCGCCGGAAAGCGCCTTGCCGATCAGCGTCACATCGGCCTCTATGCCTTCGTGCTCCTCCGCCAGCAGCTTGCCGGTACGGCCGAGGCCGGTCTGGATCTCATCGAGGATCAGAGTGACGTTGTTATCAGTGCAGAGCTCGCGGATGCGGGTGAAATAACCGGCCGGCGGGATGATGACGCCGGCTTCGCCCTGGATCGGCTCGATCAGGGCTGCCACGGTATTGCCGTTGATCGCGGCCTCGAATGCCTCGGCGTCGCCGAAGGGAATGATGCGGAAGCCCGGCGTGTAGGGGCCGAAGCTGGTGCGGGCGTCGGGATCTGTGGAGAAACTGATGATGCTCAGCGTGCGGCCATGGAAATTGTCGGCGCAGACAATGATTTCCGCCTTGCCTTCAGGAACGCCCTTGACCTCGTAACCCCATTTGCGCACCGCCTTGATGGCGGTCTCCACCGCTTCAGCGCCGGAATTCATCGGCAGGATCTTGTGCGAGCCCGTCAGCGCCGCAAGCTCCTCGTAGAGATGGGCGAGCTGATCGTTGCGGAAGGCGCGGGATGTGAGCGTCAGCCTGCCCGCCTGTTCCACCATGGCGGCGAGGATCTTCGGGTGGCAATGGCCCTGATTGACGGCAGAATAGGCCGAGAGGCAATCGAGATAACGATTGCCGACGGTATCCCAGACATACACGCCTTCGCCACGCGTCAGCACCACGTCGAGCGGCTTATAGTTGTGGGCGCCGAGCCGCTGTTCCGTTGCGATCAGTTTTTCCGAAGTGTTCATGGCGCTTCTCCCTCAGCTTGTCTATGCGGCGCGTGTCGGACGATCGAAGATGCGGCGGCCGAAGAGGCTTGCCGTCAGTTCCACCAGTATACGGGCGCTCTTGCCGCGATCATCGAGGAACGGATTGAGCTCGACGAGATCGAGCGACGAGACGAGGCCGCTGTCGGAAAGCATTTCCATGACAAGATGCGCTTCGCGGAAGGTCGCACCGCCAGGCACCGTCGTGCCGACTCCGGGCGCGATGTCGGGATCGAGGAAGTCGAGATCGAGGCTGACATGCAGCAGGCCGTTGGCCTTGGCGACAACAGCGAGAATCTCGCGCATGATGGCGCCGATGCCCTGCTCGTCGATCGCCCGCATGTCGAAGACGTTGACGCCGTGTTCATGGATTTCCTCGCGCTCGCGCGCATCGACCGAACGGATACCGACCTGGAAGACATTCTTCGGGTCGACGAAGGGCCGGTCCTTCGGGAGGATTTCGGCGAACTCCGCCTCGCCGCAGAAGAAGGCAACAGGCATGCCGTGAATATTGCCGGAGGGTGACGTTGCCGGAGAGTTGAAATCGGCATGGGCATCGAGCCAGAGCACGAAGAGCGGGCGCTCCTTGCTGGCGGCATAACGCGCCATGCCGGAGACGCTGCCCATCGACAGGCTGTGGTCGCCGCCGAGAATCAGCGGAAAGCGGCCAGCGGCGGCGACGTCATAGACGCTGCTTTCCAATGCGCGGGTGAAGGCACCGACGATCCTCAGATTATGGGCTTTCGGATGATTCGGCAGATCCATCGCCGGCACGATAGAGAGATCGCCGATATCGGCGACGTCGTGGCCGAGATCAATCAGGGTCTGGTCGACGCCGGCGATCCGCAGCGCCGCGGGGCCCATGGCGGCGCCTCTGCGACCCGAACCTTCTTCCAAGGGTGCGCCGATGAGGGTGACAGATCGCGATTGCGCATTCATTCGAGGGCTCCGTTTGAGGCCTGTTTTCGGCCGATAGTGGGATAAAGGGCTGGCGGCAAAAAGATGGAAAAGTGCCGGAAATGGATTATGATTGCGCAGATTGATAAAGCTATTTTGACAAAGTGTTCGACGTGGACGATCTCGATACCGAACTTCTGAGTGCGCTTCGCCACAATGCTCGCATGTCCGTCTCCTCCCTCGCGGCAATGACCGGTGCATCGCGGGCAACGGTCGCCGCCCGTATCGACCGGCTGGTCGCCAGCGGCACCATCGTCGGCTTCACCATCCGCACCAGTCACGAGACGCGATCCGCCGGCGTGCGCGCGATCGTCATGATCGAGGTGCTCGGCAAGCTCGCCGACAGGGTGGCCGATCAGCTCAGGGGCTTGCCGCAGGTGCGGGCGCTTCACAGCACCAACGGCAAATGGGATTTCGTCGCCGAGCTGGAGGACCGCGATCTTGCCGCCTTTGACGAGACGCTGCGCCGAATCAGACTGATCAACGGCATCAATTCGACCGAGACCAACATTCTTCTTAAAACGAGCAAGACGGGTTTCTAAGCTGCTTTAATATTCCCGTTCATAGACGATGCCCGCTTCGCCGGCGCCATTGCCGCCGGCGGCTCCCCGCAATTTGACGCCACGGCCGACATCGAGATTGATGATTGCCTTGGCGCCGGCCGAGCCGCCCTGCTGCAATTCGAAATAGGTACGGTCGTTGAGATAGCGGCCGACGCTGACGCTCGTCTGGCCCTTCGCGTCGGTGCTGATGTCGAAATCGTCGACGCCGAGCTGGTTGCGCAGACCCTCGAAAAGCGAGGTGGAGCGGTTGCCGGCCAGCTGGCTGACGGCGTCGGCGAGCTGGGCGATCTGCACCGGCGAGAGCTTCGACATCGACTGGCCGAAGATCAGCTGCGCCAACACCTCGTCCTGCGGCAGCTGGGGCGATGAGGAGAAGGTGATTGACGGATCGGTGGCAAGGCCTGAGACATCGACCGTCAGGGTCGTCGTGCCGGAGGTGGAGGTCGCTTCCATGTCAAGCGCCGGCGTCAGGTCGCCGGCAAAGGTGATTTTGCTCTTGTCGGAGAAATTGAGGCGACGATTGAGAATGGTGAGCCGGCCGCGGCGCATTGTAAAGCCACCGGTGACGATCGGTGCTGCCGCCGTTCCGCGGATCGTCACGAGACCTCCAAGCTCGGCATCGATGCCGCGGCCGCGCACGAAGATCTGCGAGGGCGCATCGATTTCGAGGTCGAGTGTGATAGTCGAGGACTTCTCGCCCGGCTTGCGTTCACCGTCATCGCGCAGCTGCGCCAGCACCGCTCGCGGTGCGTTTTTATGCCGGATGTCGATTTCACGGAGTGAGGTCGGCAATCTTTCCGGGACGGTTATCGAGGTCTTGTCCAGCCGAAGCTTGCCGCTCAGCGTCGCACTCAGGATCGGCCCGCGCAGGCCGACCGTTCCGTTGACGGTCGAGACGACAAGCGTTCCGTCGACATAGACGGCCTTGTCGAGCTTGATCGAAATGTCGGCGGGAAATCCGCCGGCGGGCTGGATGCCGATGGTACCGCTTGCCGAAATCGTGCCGCCGCCGCCCAGATTGCCGCTGAGGCGCGAGATGACGGCCTGGTTGCCATTGAAGGTGACGGTGGCTGCGAGATTGTTGACGGCAAGATTGCGCCTGACGTCGACAAGCTTGGCGCCTGATGTCGAGACCGTGCCGTTGATGACGGGGGCTGCGGCCGTTCCGCCAATCTTAAGATCGACGTTGGCGACGCCGTCGGCGACAAAGCCCTGCTGTGCGAGCGGGGCGCCAAGCACGGCGAAGGGAACATTGCCGTTGAAGCGCATGTCGAGGGCGCGGTTGCCCGATATCACGACGCTGCCGCCGCCTTTCAGCGACATACCGGCGTCGCCGGCAAGGTTGGTGTCGACCGTCAGCCTGTTATCGGCAAGCTTGCCGGATGCGCCGATGGTGAATGGCGAAAGACCGGCGCCCTTCGTCTGGCTCGTTGCCGCATTCTTCCAGTCGACCTTGAAGTCCACGACGGGCGAGCTCAGCGTGCCAGTCACTTTGGCCGTCGCCGAGATCGTGCCTTCGGCTCCTATGCCAGGAACAAAACCGTTGGCGATGGCGGCCGGAACATTGGCGGCGTTTGCGGTGACGTCGATCGATCGGATCGTTGTGCCTGCAATGGAAAGATTACCAGCGGCTTTCAGCGAAATACCGCCACCGCCGCTGAGGTCGGCATCAAAATCCAGCCGGTCGCCGGCATATTTTCCCGTCGCCGCCAAGGCAAGGCGGGAGAGGCCGGCGGCCTTGGTGTGGCTGGTCGCGGCATCTTTCCAATTCAGCTTGAAATCGACGATCGGGTCTGCCGGCGTTCCCGATGTCTGGGCGCTCGCCGACAGCGTGCCTTCGGCTCCGAGGCCGGGAACAAAGGCATTGGCGATATTTGCGGGCAGCGCCGGAATATCGGCATTGATCGAAAGGTCGCGTATCGCGGTTCCCGCGATCGTCGCGCCACCCGTCGCCTTGGCCAACATGCCGTCCTTGCCGGCAAGGCTAGCATCGAAATCGACCCTGTCATTGGCGAACTTGCCGGTGACCGCGGCACTCAGGCCCGACAAGCCGCTGCTCCTGGTCTGGGCGGTGGCGGCGTTCTTCCAATCGAGCTTGAAATCGACGGCGGGTTTGGGCAGCGCTCCTGAGGCGGATGCCGTTCCCGACACGGTGCCTTCCGCGGCAAGACCGGGAACGAAGCCGTTGGCAAGGCCCGCGGGCAGATTGGCAAGATCGGCTTTGACGTCGATGTTGCGGATCGAAGTGCCCGATATCGCCACATTGCCAGCGGCATTCAGCGACAGGCCGTCCTTGCCGCCAAGATTGGTGTTGAAGTCGAGCTTGTTGTCGGCGAGGTGTCCCGATCCGGCAAGCGCGAGGCCCGAAAGATGCGCGCTTCTGGTGTGGCTGGTCGCGGCGTCCGTCCAGTCGAGCTTGAAATCGGCCTTGGGTGCAGCGGGTGTTCCGGCTGCCGAGAGCGTGCCTGATATTGTGCCGCCGGCCGCCAAATCGGGGACGAAGGCATTGGCGAGAGCAGCCGGGAGTTTGGCGATTTCGGCATCGACGTTCACGCTGTCGATCGCCGTACCAGCGAGAGCGACATTGCCCATGGCCTTCAATGAGAGACCTTGATCGCCACCGGCGGCCGCGTTGAAATCCAGCTTGTTATCGGCAAATTTCCCCGATGCGGTCATGGCGAGAGCCGCAAGGCCGGCACGCTTCGTGTGGTTCGTCGAGGCATCTTTCCAATTGAGGTCGAAATTGGCGGTCGGGGCGGAAAGCGAGCCCGCAGCCGAGACCCTCCCCGAGACTGTGCCTTCGGCGGCGAGATCGGCGACGAAGCTGTTTGCCAGGCTTGCCGGGATATTTGACAGCGTCGCATCGGCCGCGACGGTGCCGATCGTCGTGCCGGTCACGGCGACATTGCCGTTCGCCTTGAGCGAGAGCCCGTCTGCGCCGGCGATCGCGGCGTCGAAATCAAGCTTATTGTCGGCAAATTTGCCGGACGCCGTGGCATCAAGACCGGTGAGGCCGGCTCGTTTCGTGTGGCTCGTCGCGGCGTTTTGCCAATGGAGATCAAAATCGGCGATTGGAGCTGCAAGCGACCCGCTGGCCGCGACCGTTCCGGAGAGAGCACCTTCCGCTGCGAGATCGGGAACGAAGCCGTTGGCAATAGCCACGGGGATATTGTCCAGTGTTGCGTTGATCTGGACGCTGCCGACCGTCGTTCCGGTGATGTCCACGTTGCCGTTTGCCTTGAGCGAGAGGTTGCTGGCGCCGCTGGCCGCAGCGTCGAAATCGAGCTTGTTGTCGGCGAACTTTCCGGACGCCCTAGCGTCAAGACCGGTAAGGCCGGCTCGTTTCGTGTGACTCGTCGCGGCGTTTTGCCAATGGAGATCAAAATCGGCGATCGGAGCTGCAAGCGACCCGCTGGCCGCGACCGTTCCGGAGAAAGCGCCTTCCGCTGCGAGATCGGAAACGAAGCCGTTGGCAATAGCTGCGGGGATATTGTTCAGTGTTGCATCGACCTTGATGTCGCCGATCGTCGCCTCGGCGATATCAACGTTGCCGTTTGCCTTGAGCGAGAGTCTGTCAGCGCCGATGGCTGCGGCGTCGAAATCGAGCTTGTTGTCCGCGAATTTGCCGGACGCGGTCACCTCAAGAGCCGCGAGGCCGGCGCGCTTCGTGTGGCGCGTCGCAGCGCTTTTCCAGGCAAGGTCGAAATTGGCGGTTGGTGCCTTTAGGGAACCGGAAGCGGTCACCTTTCCCGTGATGGCGCCCTCGGCGGCGAGATCCGAAACGAAACCGTTGGCGACCTGCGCCGGCAGGTTGAGGATATCGGCATCGATATTGAGCACCGGCGCCGTCGGATCAGCGAGCCCGACGTCGCCGCTTGCCTTGAGCAACAGGCTGTCGGCACCGGCGATTGTCGTGTCGAAATCGAGCTTCTTGTCGGCAAATTTACCGCTGGCGATGATGCCCAGCGGTGCCAGGCCCGCGCCCTTAAGCTGTCCTGTGGTCGCATCCTTCCAGTCGAGTTTGAAATCGGCGATGGGTGCTGCCGGCGTTCCCGTCACGGCAATCGTTCCCGAGATCGTGCCGCCAGCCGAAAAATTCGGCACGAGACCGTCGACGAGTGATGCTGGCAGCTCTTTGATGATGGCATCGAGATTCAGCGTCTCGCCGGCCGAACCGGTTACCGATACCGAGCCGGTGCCTGTCTTCAGCGTCAGTCCGTCCAGATTGGCGACGCCGCCGGTGACCGTGACCCGCGTCGGCGCAGCGAGTTCGATCGGAATGTTGCGGGGGCTTGCCGAGAGCCGATCGAGGTTGAGGCCGATATTGCCAGCGGCCATCTCGATGGTGCCGTCCGCCATCACGGGATTGCGGTCATAGGCAGCATCGAGGTCGAAGTTGGTGCGGTCTTGCTGCTTGGTAAAGCTGAGAGAAAGTCCGCCAAGTTTGTTCGCTCCGGCAGCTACCTCCTCGGCCCTGAGCGTGCCGTTTGCCGCGAGGGTGCTGAGATCGCTGACCGTGAGGTCGATATTCGGCTTAGCGATCGCCAGCGTATCGCGGCGGATCGAGGCGCCTGACGCAACGAGCTTGAGCGCGATCTTGCCGTCATGGCTATCGATGCCGAGCGAGCCCTTGAGGTCTCCTTCGGCTTTCTGTCCGCCGAGCGCGGCCAGCAAGCCGAGCTTGGGAAAATCGAAGGTCAACCCGCCCGAGGGTGTCAAGGAGGGCGAGAGCTCCAGATTGCCGGTCAGCCGGTTGCCGCCGACATCGGCGGTCAGTGCGGGAATGCTCGTCCTGCCGTTTTCAGAACGGATGTCGCCGTTGATGCCGAGCGGCTGTCCGTCGATCGTGCCGGTGGCCGCAAACTTCCCCTGCGGCGCCTTGGGATCGGCGACACCCGACAGATCGATATTGACGTCGGCGAGCGCGCGATCAGCTATCTCAAGGCTGGGAGCCTTGATATTGGCTGTCACGGAGATCGCCGGCAGTTCGCCTCCGATCCTCAGCGCGTAACCTGCTCCGCCGCTCGCGCCTGTCATCAGCTTGCCGATATCGGGCAGCCGGCCTGAAAGATCGGCGTTCAACATCGAGCCGTCGAGCGCGACGTTGCCGGCAGCTTCAAGCGTGCCGGATTTCAGGACGAGGTTGGACAGCGCGAATTTCGACGGGATCGTGCCGGTCACCTGGCTTTCGACCAAGATCGGCTGATCGAACCTGCTCGTCGCCGCGGCCGGCAGGGCCGCCGGTTCGACGCTCAGCTTGACATTGCCGGTCAGCGCGCGGTCCGCCAGCCGATAGGAGCCGTTGAGGCTGCCGTTGATATTGGCGCTTTCGACGGTGGTGCCGTTGAAGCCGATGTCGCCCGGCGAAATCTGGAGCGGCGCGGCGATCGTGATAGGGCCTTGAACTGCGCGGTTGAGGTTCGGCTCGGCAAAGGTTGCGTCGCCGGCCACGAGGCGTAGCTGAACGCTGCCGGAACGGGCGGCAAGATTGAAGGCGTCGCTCTTTGCTGTCAGCTTGACGTTGCCGATATCGGCCTGCGGCAGGGTTGCGCTGTCGAGCGAGCCGCTGAGGCTCAGTCGGGCGGTCTGCGCGTCGCCTGTTAGAGCCAGGTTGAGGCCTGATATCAGAAAGCGCGCTTCGCCTTCGGCGAGCGGCCAGCGGAAATCGACGGGGCCGGATGTGCCGAGCAGATTGGCGTTCAGGCTGTTGTTGCCGGCCGGATCAAGCGCGCCCGATGCGGCGATGACGACGCTGCCGGTGGCGATGTTGCCGGTCTGGATATCGAGCTTGCCATGATCGTCGAAGGTGGCGGCAAGGTCGATATTGGTCTGGCCGGCGAAAAGCGGCCGGAATGCCGCGGGAAGAAGCGAACTCAGGTCACCGCCACCCTTGAGATCGAGATGGTGCAGTCCGTCTGTGCCAATCGCATGCCGGCCCTCGATTGCAGCGCGCTGCTGTCCGTCGAGCGCAGCCTGCACTTTGCCCGTCCAGTCGGATATCGGTCCCTGACCGTCGAGGTCGATGTTGACGGCAGGATTGTCAGGCAGGCCGAGGAAGCCTGCCAACAGCCCACCCTTCGGCTCGGCAAGCTCAGCCTTCAGCTGCAGCCGGTTTTCGGCCGGCGCGTAGGCGATATCGGCAGTAAGGTGCGCATCCGGAACCGCGTGGCGGCTGACATTGACCATCGCTTCGCCGCCGTCGCCATCCGCCGAAAGGCTGCCGTTGGCGGCGAGCGCGAAGGCGCGCCCGGCAAAAGCTTCGGCCAGTTTGATATCAGGCAGGGCCACATGGTCGATATCGATCTTGACCGGAAGTGCGAAGCCGCCGGAATTTTCGGCGCCGGGCCGCGAGGGCAGGGTGCGCACCGGCTTGCGCAGCACGTTGATCGTGTCGATCTGGAAACGCTTGGCGTGGAATGTTCCCGTCAGCAGCGCCAGCGGGTTCCAATCGATTGCCACGCCGTGAATTTCCGCAAAAACGCCCCTCGTGTCGGATAGGGAGATTTCGGCGGCGCGAAGCCCGCCAGTCAAAAGCCCTTCCGGTTCGCGCACCTCGATCGTCATGTCGCGGTTGGAAAGGGTGGAGGCGATCCTCTCGGTGACGATGCGGGCTCCAAAGGAGGTGAAGCCGAAGATCGCAAGTGCCGCGACAGCGAGAATCAAAATGGCGCCTACGGCATAGCCGGTGACCCGCACGATCCAGTTGACGATTTTTGCCAGCGTTTGCATCGGCGCGGACTACCCCGTTTTCATGCGGCCCATCGATCGGAAGAAGCCGGAATCGCAATCCTAGAAGGATTGGCCGATGCCGGCATAAATTCCATAATCTGTGCCATCTTCGTACTTGTTCAGCGGCACGGCAAAATCAAGCCGCAACGGCCCGAAAGGTGTGGCATATCGTATTCCCGCGCCGGCGCCGGCGCGGATATCGGAAAAACCCGGGAAGGTGCTATCCGATACGGTGCCGACATCGATGAAGGGCACGAGGCCGATTGTATCGGTGATCTTGAAGCGGGCCTCCAACGACCCGGTCACATAGGAGCGGCCGCCGGTGGCATCGCCATTGTCATTGTAAGGCGAAATCTCCTGATAGCTATATCCGCGCACTGAACCGCCGCCGCCGGCGAAAAAACGCTGCGTGGCAGGAATGTCCTCGATCCCGCCGCCGCCGATCAGCACGCCGGCGGCGATCTTGCCGGCAAGCACGAGGCGGTCCTCGGCGCCGAAGGGCAGATAGCCGGAGATCGAGCCCTCGAATGCCGCGTAGGGTGTGGCGTTGAAGATCTCGTAGCCGGGCTTTGCCGATGCTGTCGCCCGATAGCCTTCGGTCGGATTGAACTTGTCGTCGCGTGCGTCACGATCATATTGAAGCGGCAGGGCGATGGTCAGATAGTCATTGGTGCCGAAGGCGTCGTCATCACGCTCCCAGCTGACTTCGCCGCTCGCCGACACCGTGTCCTTGTCGGTCAGTTCATAGGAAAGGCCAAGCGAGGCGGTGACGAGCGTCGCATTATAAGCGTCCGGGTTCTGGGTCTTGGCGACGATGCCGGCCTTCAGCGTGGCGGCCGGGAAGAAGGCGCCGGGCTTGGTGAAGAGGATGCCGGCGGAGTAGTCGAGGCTGCCGACATCGGTTGTTTCGCCGAGCCGCGAGACCGAACCTTCGATTCTCAGCGTCTCGGCCTCGCCGAACAGGTTGCGGTGGCCCCAATAACCCTGGATGCCGAGGCCGTCGGTGGTGGAATATTGCGCGCCGACGCCGAAATAACGCCTCTTGCCTTCGGACACCTCGATCGTCATCGGCAGCGTACCATCAGGCGCCAGCACATCGCCCTCATGAATGGTGACGCTCGAAAAGACGCCGAGGGCGCGAAGCCGCTCGCCGGCCTTCTTCAGCCTTTCCGGCGAATAGGCGTCCCCTTTGTTCAGCCGGGAATAACGCTGGATGAAACCGGGCCGCACGGTTTTTTCGCCGGTGACCCCGACGTCGCCGATCGGGGCGACAGCCCCACCTTCGGCAGCAAGCACGATGTCGACCGTATCGCTCCTGTGATCGGCGACGACCTTGCGTTCGGTCAATTTGGCGAAGGGCCGGCCTTCACTTTTCAACTGTTCGACAATCTTGTCGCCGGCCTTGATGATGGCGAGCGAGCCGGCCTCTGCGCCGGGGGCAAGGTCGTAATCGGCGGGATTGCGATCCGCGGCGTCGCCGCCGAACTGCACCTCTCTGACCCTGAAAACCGGGCCGGGGGTTATTTTGACGGCGACGGGAACCGGCCCGGAGCGGTCGAATGTCGGGTTGGGCGGCAGATCGTCGATATCCTTGCCATCGATGGTGATCGTCACCACGCCGCCGTAACGGGCCTTTTCATAGAGCGCGGCGATCAGGCGCTCGCGGTCGTCACGCGCCTTGACGACGATGCCAAGATCGCCGGAGACGGGCTGTTTCTGGTCGCTGACGAGGCGGGAGCTGTTTTCGAGCGCTTCCTTGAGATCGGGATCGGCGGTGTCGGCCTTGAGCTCGACGTGATAGCGCACCGGATCGGGAACCTGTTCGCTCTCATCCTCCTCTTTGCCGAAGATGGTGATGCCGAAAAGCTTGAAGGCGTAAGCATCGCCGATCAGGACCGGTGAGAAAGCAGCTGCCGCTGCGACCACCATCATGGTGCCTGTTCGCCGATACGCAAAACCTATTTTCGGACTTGTCCCTCTAATCCGCATCCGCTGCTTTTGGTTACGCCTACATGAAGCTTCGTTGCCCAGCCGTGAACAGCTTAGCGGCAAAATCGCGCAGGGTGTACCATTTTAAATTGCCCACGCGCTAATTCAGTACAAAAAATCCCGGATGTGTGTCCGGGATTTCCTGTTTTGCCGCTTTGTCAGCGCTCTCAGCGCGGGCAAGCGTCGATGTAGCGGCGGCCATAGCGGTCGCGATAGTAGCACTGGCCGGGCTGTTCCGCGACGCTGCCGATCAGGGCGCCCGACACGCCGCCGATGGCGGCGCCGACCGCCGCACCTCGGACATTGCCGGTGACTGCACCGCCAATGACTGCGCCGGATGCAGCACCGATGCCCGCGCCCTGCTGGGTCGGTGTGCAGCTTGCGACCGACAGGCCGATCAATGCGAGTATGACAGCTTTTTTCATCTCTTTTCTCCTGGGTTGTCGCCCAATGGGCATAGGCCGTCCCTATTGTTTTTTGGCACGCTAGCTCGAAAACTATGTCGGAAGAAAGGGTTGTCCACTCTTGTCCGGATTTTTTTGCGTTGAAGGGGTGTTGCGGGCCTTGCGGATTTTGCGCCTATGTCGGGCGCTTTTGCCGCACGGCCCCATTGATTGTGGCGCACGTATTTTTTTGTCTGGAATCATTCAAAAAACTGGGCCTTTTGCCGCAGTTGATGTTAAACCAAAGGGTAAGCATTGACGCGCGGACGTCCGATCGGCAAGAACGGCCGCGTGATTCTGGAGCATATGATGGATTTCGAAGCATTTTTCAAAAACGAGCTTGACGGGCTTCATGCCGAGGGCCGCTACCGCGTTTTTGCCGATCTCGAACGTCACCGCGGCAATTTTCCCCGTGCGACGCGCCATACGGCCGATGGCGAGAAGGAAGTCACGGTCTGGTGCTCCAACGACTATCTCGGTATGGGCCAGAACCCGAAGGTGATCGAGGCGATGAAGGCCGCCATCGACCACTGTGGCGCGGGTGCGGGAGGCACCCGGAATATTTCTGGCACCAACCACTATCACGTCCTGCTCGAGCGTGAGCTTGCCGATCTGCACGGCAAGGAAGCAGCACTGATCTTCACCTCGGGCTATGTCTCCAACTGGGCAGCCCTCGGCACGCTCGGCGCCAAGATCCCCGGCCTGATCATCTTCTCCGACGCGCTGAACCACGCCTCGATGATCGAGGGCATCCGTCATTCCAAATGCGACAAGGTGATCTGGAAACACAATGACGTCGCCGATCTCGAAGCCAAGCTCAAAGCCGCCGATCCGAGGGCGCCGAAGCTGATCGCCTTCGAGAGCGTCTATTCGATGGATGGCGATATCGCTCCGATCAAGGAGATCTGCGATCTGGCCGACAAATACGGCGCGATGACCTATCTCGACGAGGTGCATGCGGTCGGCATGTACGGCCCGCGCGGCGGCGGCATCGCCGAGCGCGAGGGGCTGATGGACCGGCTGACGGTGATCGAGGGCACGCTCGGCAAGGCCTTCGGGGTGATGGGCGGCTATATCGCCGCCTCCGCGGCGCTGTGCGATTTCATCCGCTCCTTCGCCTCCGGCTTCATCTTCACCACGGCGCTGCCGCCGGCGCTCGCCGCCGGTGCGGTGGCCTCGATCCAGCATCTGAAGGTCAGTCAGTTCGAGCGCGCCCGCCATCAGGACCGGGTGCGCAAATTGCGCTCGCTGCTCGACCAGCGCGGCATTCCGCATATGCACAATCCGAGCCATATCGTACCGGTGATGGTCGGCGATGCCGCCAAGTGCAAGTGGATCTCCGACCTGCTGCTCGACAATTGCGGCGTCTATGTCCAGCCGATCAACTATCCCACCGTGCCGAAGAAGACCGAGCGGCTGCGCATCACCCCGACGCCGCTGCATTCCGACGCCGATATCGCCCATCTCGTCGACGCCCTGCATTCGCTCTGGTCGCGTTGCGCGCTGGCAAGGCACGTCGCCTGATCTAGCGATCGCTTGGGTTCTAGCTCCGCGAATCAGAACCTCCATCGGGTTCTGACGGCGGTTGTTCGTTCCACATTCATTAGCTGATTAACATTATCCAGCGCTGCCCCGTCGCTCTACGATGAGTGACGCATTGCAATCCGGTCCGATGGATTCGCATCGGCCGTTTCTAGGCCTTCCTTCCAGACAATCCATGCCTCGCCGCCCCGCCTCCCGAATTGCATGAGAAAACCTTTTCTCACTTGACAGGAAGATTGGTAAAAGCTTTTCTCAAGCCACTTGAGAAGGAGGAAGGCCTGAACATATCGGGAGGAAAAAGAGGCAGGATCACCATCCATGAGGTCGCGTCGGCTGCCGGCGTGAGCATCTCAACGGCGTCGAAGGCGCTCAACGACACCGGCCGGATGGGGGCAGAAACCCGCGAGCGGGTTAAGCGGATTGCCGGCGAAATCGGATATCGGCCGAATGCGCTGGCAAGAGGTCTTCTCAGCAAGCGCAGCTTCACCATCGGGCTGCTGACGAACGACACTTACGGCCGTTTCACGCTGCCTGTGATGGCGGGTATTTCGGACGCTCTCGTCGATCATGGCGTCTCGGTTTTCCTGTGCGCCATCGAAGACGATCCGGCACTCGCCCAGATCCATGTCGATGCGATGCTGGACAAGCAGGTCGACGGTATCATCGCAACCGGCAAGCGGCTGGACAAGCGTCTGCCTGTCGATTTGTCGAATTTGCATGTGCCTGTCGTCTATGCCTTCACCGAGGGGACGCCAAACAGCGTTACTTTCCGTTCGGACGACGAGCAGGGTGCGAGATTGGCGGTGGAATGGCTCGTGACGATCGGGCGGCGGCGGATTGCGCATATCACCGGGCCGGAGGACTTCTTTTCGGTGCGGGAGCGGGCCGGGGCCTATCATCAGGTAGCGGGCCACCGCGAGCCGGTGCTCTACGGCATCTGGTCGGAGAGCTGGGGCCATGAGGCGGTGGAGCAGCTTTGGAAGAGGCCGGGCGAAAAGCCCGATGCGCTCTTCTGCGGCAACGACCAGATCGCCCGTGGTGCGGTGGATGCGCTGCGCGAGCGCGGCGTCAAGGTGCCGCAGGACGTCTCGGTGATCGGCTTCGACAATTGGGAGATTGTCGCGGCCCAGACGCGGCCGCCGCTGACGACCGTAGATATGGAACTGAAGGAACTCGGGCGGCAGGCCGGATTGACGGTGCTGGCGCTTGCGGAAGGACGGCCTGTCGAGCCGGGAGTGAGGAAGTTGCCCTGCCGGCTCGTCGTTCGGCGGTCATGCGGGGGTAGGCCTCCCGAGGAATGAGATCAGGGAAATGAGCAAAGGCGCGAGGAGATGCGCCATATTGGGAGGAGTGTCATGATCAAGCGTCTATTGGCTGCGACCGGCATCGCTACTTTGTGCATGGTGTCGGCTGCATCGGCGGCCGAAAACGTCGAAATGTGGGTCCGCTCGGGGATCGGCGACGCCTTCAAGAAGGTCGTCGAAGCCTATAATTCCAGCCATGAGAACAAGGTCGTAATGACCGAAGTGCCGTTCTCCGAGCTGGTGCAGAAATATGCGACGGCAATCGCCGGCGGACAGGCGCCCGACGCGCTGTCGATGGACCTCATCTACAATCCTGCCTTTGCCGCGGCCGGCCAGCTCGAAGACCTGACGGACTGGGCGAAGTCGCTGCCCTATTTCAATTCGCTTTCGCCGTCGCATGTCCGCCTTGGCACCTATCAGGACAAGATCTACGGCCTGCCGCTCTCCGTCGAGACATCGGTCTTCGCCTGGAACAAGGATCTCTACAAGAAGGCCGGTCTCGACCCGGAGAAGGCGCCGGCGAACTGGGATGAAATTACCGCCAATGCGGAGAAGATCCGGGCACTCGGTGACGACACCTACGGCTTCTATTTCTCCGGCGGCGGCTGCGGTGGCTGCATGATCTTCACTTTCACGCCGCTCGTCTGGGGTGCGGGCGCCGACATCCTGTCGGCCGACGGCAAGACGGCGACGCTCGATACGCCTCAGATGCGCAAGGCCGTCGACATCTACCGCAACATGGTTAAAAAGGACCTCGTGCCGGCGGGTGCGGCCAGCGACAACGGTACGAACTTCCTGACCTTCACCAACGGCAAGATCGGCCAGCAGAGCCTCGGCGCCTTTGCCATCGGCACGCTGGTGACCCAGCATCCCGAGATCAATTTCGGTGTGACCCTCATCCCCGGGGTCGACGGCAAGCCTTCCTCCTTTGCCGGCGGCGACAACTTCGTCATCACCAAGGGCACCAAGAAGATCGACGCCGTGAAGGAGTTCCTCGAATATATCTATTCCGAGGACGGCCAGAAGGTGATGGCGAAATATGGCAGCCTGCCGACCCGCGGCGACATCGCCGGTAAGGTGCTGGAAGGTCTCGATCCGCGCATGCAGGTCGGCCTCAAGGCGATCAGCGTCGCCAAGACGCCCTACACGCTGCAATTCAACGACCTGATCAACAGCGCCAACGGCCCATGGGCAAGCTTCACCAACGCGGCGATCTTCGGCGACGATGTCGACGGCGCGTTCTCGAGCGCCCAGTCGGAAATGCAGTCGATCATCGATAGCGGCCAATAACTCTCCCAAGGCCGCGGCCGGGGAGCGGTGGCAGCTTCCCGGCCATTTTCAATTGACAGATGCGGAGCGTTTCGATGACCGGTTCCGGTTCGAATATCCTATTGCCCCGGCGAAAGCGGCGGCGCAGATCGAATTGGCGCGGCCCGCTCTACATCGCGCCGGCCATGGCGCTGGTCATCGTCTTCTTCGTCATGCCGGTTCTCTTCACGGGGTGGATGAGCCTTCACAACTGGCCGCTGATGGGAGCGTCGCGCTGGATCGGCTTCAACAATTATTTCCGTATGTTCAACGACACCCGTTTCATGGCGGCACTGAATTTCACCGCCTATTACACCGTGATCGTCACTGTCGCGATCTTCGCTGTCGCCTTTCCGCTGGCGATCTTCGTCGAAAAGGAACGGCAGTTCGTCAGCGCCTACCGCACGATCATCTTCCTGCCGGTCGTGGTCGGCCTTGCCACGGCCTCGCTGCTCTGGGTCTGGCTTGCCAATGTCGATAGCGGCTTCATCGGCCCAGCCTTGAAAGCACTCGGTCTTCTGGAAAAGAGCCCCAACCTGCTTGCGACCTTCGACACCGCCTTTCTGACGGTCGTGGTGATGGTCGTCTGGAAGATCGCCGGCTTCACCATGATCATTCTGCTGACCGGGCTGCAGGCCATTCCATCCGAGCTGACGGAGGCGGCCCGCATCGACGGCGCCGGCCGCTGGCAGCGCTTCCGGCACCTGACGCTGCCGCTGATGCGCAAGACGATCGCGCTAGCCCTGATCGTCTCGGTTACCGGCTCGATCCTCGCCTTCGACCAGTTCTATATCATGACGGCCGGTGGACCGCAGAACAAGATGATCTCGGTGGTCTATTACATCTTCAACCAGTCCTTCGTCTCCTTCAATCTCGGCTATGGCGCGGCCCTCTCGATTGCGCTCCTCGCCATTCTGGTCGCCATCAGCATCGTGCAGCTCTGGCTGCTGCGCGTCGGGGAGGAGCGTCCATGACGACGTCAAGGCAACGCCGCGCCCGCAAGGCCATCCGCACGAAGTCGGCCTATCATCTGACAGGCATCGCCATCTCCATCTTCTTCCTGGCGCCCTTCGCGATCACGCTGCTCGCTTCCTTCCGGCAGGGTGCCGAAGCCAGCCTGCCGCCCTTGCCGCCGTGGCCGACATCCGGCATCAGCTTTGATGCTTATGCGCTGCTCGATACGTTCGGCGCCGGCATCTGGCGGCACATGATCAATTCGCTGTTCGTTTCGGTCGCCACTGTGGTGCTGACCGTCATCGTCAGCTTGCTCGCCGGATACGGCTTCTCGCGTTATCGCTTCCCGATGAAGAATGCGCTGTTCGTGCTGATCATCGCTACGCTGATGATCCCGTTCCAGTCGATCCTGACGCCGCTCTTCATCATCCTGGCAAAACTCGGCCTCAACAATTCGCTGCTCGGGCTGACGCTCGTCTATGTGACGCTGCAACTGCCCTTCTCCGTTTTCATGATGCGCAATGCCTTCGACGCCGTGCCCAAGGAGATCGAAGAGGCAGCGCGCATCGACGGTGCGCGCGATCTGAGGCTGCTGGCGCGCGTCCTGCTGCCGCTGGTGCTGCCCGGTGTCGCGACGGTGGCGATCTTCGCCTTCCTCAATGCCTGGAACGAGTTTCTCGCTGCGCTCGTGCTGCTTTCCAGCAATGAGAAATACACCCTGCCGGTGCTGATGACGGCGGTTCGCGCCGGGCGGCTCGGCGCCATCAACTGGGGAGCGGTGCAGGCTGGTGTCGTCGTCATGACGATCCCCTGCCTGATCGTCTTCCTGCTCCTGCAACGCTACTACATGCGCGGGCTGATGGCCGGCGCGGTGAAATGATCGCAAGAACAGGATGATTTTAGGCCGTCGGCCTAAAATCTGAATCCTGTTCTAAATTAAAGAGTTAGAGCATGATGTCGTCCGAAAACCGCTTACACTTTTCGGCATCATGCTCAAGGTAGAGCCCATGACCAAGTCAAGCAATGACCGCCAGTTTCGTCCCGTCGCCGTTCCCGATGTCGAGCTCGGCGGCTTCTGGGGCAAGTGGCAGGACGCCGTCTGCAATTCCACCGCCGAGACCCTGCTCGACCGCTGCGTCGAGGCCGGGATGTTGAAAGCGATCGACGTCGACCAGCCGAGCCCGGGCGTTGTCATTCCCATTCAGCCCTGGGGCGGGACGACGCAGATGTTCTGGGATTCCGATCTCGGCAAGTCGATCGAGACGATCGCCTACTCGCTTTATCGCCGGCCGAACCCGAAGCTCGAGGCGCGCGCCGATGAGATCATCGACATGTATGAGCGGATGCAGGACAAGGACGGCTATCTGAACGCCTGGTTCCAGCGTGTCGAGCCATCCCGCCGCTGGACCAATCTGCGCGATCATCACGAACTCTATTGCGCGGGCCATCTGATGGAAGCCGCGGTCGCCTATTATCAGGCGACCGGCAAGCGCAAGCTGCTCGACATCATGTGCCGCTACGCCGATTACATGATCAAGGTTTTCGGCCATGCCGAGGGACAGATTCCCGGCTATTGCGGCCACGAGGAAATCGAGCTGGCATTGGTCAAGCTCGCCCGGGTGACCGGCGAGAAGAAATATCTCGACCTGTCGAAATACTTCATCGACGAACGCGGCACCGAGCCGCACTTCTTTACGGCCGAGGCCGCTCGCGACGGCCGGAGCGCTGCCGACTTCCATCAGAAGACCTATGAATATGGCCAGGCGCACCTCCCGGTGCGCGAACAGACGAAGGTGGTCGGCCATGCGGTGCGCGCCATGTACCTCTATTCCGGCATGGCCGATATTGCCACCGAATACAAGGACGATAGTCTGACGGCGGCGCTGGAAACGCTTTGGGACGATCTGACGACCAAGCAGATGTACATCACCGGCGGCATCGGCCCGGCCGCCTCCAACGAAGGCTTCACCGATTATTACGATCTGCCCAACGACACGGCCTATGCGGAAACCTGCGCCTCCGTCGGCCTGGTCTTCTGGGCGAGCCGCATGCTCGGGCGCGGACCGAACCGGCGCTATGCCGATATCATGGAGCAGGCGCTTTATAACGGCGCGCTGCCGGGCCTTTCCACAGACGGCAAGACCTTCTTCTATGACAATCCGCTCGAAAGTGCGGGCAAGCACCACCGCTGGAAGTGGCACCATTGCCCCTGCTGCCCGCCGAACATCGCCCGTCTGGTGACGTCGATCGGCTCATACATGTATGCGGTTGCCGATGATGAGATCGCCGTCCATCTCTATGGCGAAAGCACCGCCCGGCTGAAGCTTGCCAATGGTGCCGAGTTGGCGCTGGAGCAGCGCACGAATTATCCGTGGGACGGCGCGGTCGCCTTCACTGTCAAGCTGGCAAAGCCGGCTCGGTTCGCGCTGTCGCTGCGCATCCCGGATTGGGCAGAGGGCGCAACCCTCAGCGTCAACGGGGCGATGCTCGACCTCGGTGCCCATGTCCGCGACGGATATGCGAGGATCGACCGCGAATGGGCGGACGGTGATGAGGTGGCCGTCTACCTGCCGCTGGCGCTTCGTCCGCAATATGCCAATCCGAAAGTGCGCCAGGATGCCGGCCGCGTCGCCTTGATGCGCGGTCCGCTCGTCTATTGCGTCGAGACAACGGACAATGGCGAGGACCTCAACACCATCGTTCTGCCCCGCGACCTGTCGGCCGCCGAAACCGTCGTGCTGAAGGACCTCAATGATGCCGTCGCTCTCGATCTCAAGGTCGAGCGTGAGGAAACATCGAATTGGGGCACATCGCTCTACCGCAAGGCGCCGGCCGAAAGGCGGGTCGCCACAGCACGCTTCGTGCCCTATCATCTCTGGGACAACCGCGCGCCCGGAGAGATGCTCGTCTGGGTCCAGGCGGACAAGTAGGTCGTTTGGGGATGACGAACGGTATGGGTAACAAGAGCGTCGTCCTTCAGGACGTGCGAAAAAGCTATGGCAATCTGCAGGTGGTCCATGGCATCGACCTGACGATCGAGGAGGGCGAATTCGTCGTCTTCGTCGGGCCGTCCGGCTGCGGAAAATCGACGTTGCTTCGCATGATCGCCGGCCTGGAGGACGTGACCGAGGGCGAGATCGAGATCAAGGGACGTGTTGTCACCGATCTCGATCCGTCCGAGCGCGGCATCGCCATGGTCTTCCAATCCTACGCGCTCTATCCGCATATGAGCGTGCGCGACAACCTGGCCTTCGGCCTGAAGATGGCGCGTACGAATGGTGCGGAGATCGAGGCGCGCGTCAAGGCAGCCTCGGCGATCCTGAAGATCGACCATCTGCTCGACCGGCGCCCCGGCCAGCTTTCCGGCGGCCAGCGCCAGCGCGTGGCGATCGGCCGGGCGATCGTGCGCGAGCCCGATGTTTTCCTGTTCGACGAACCGCTGTCCAATCTCGATGCGGAGCTGCGTGTGTCCATGCGCATCGAGATCGCCCGCCTTCATCGCGAACTCGGCAATACGATGATCTATGTCACGCATGATCAGACCGAGGCGATGACGCTCGCCGACAAGATCGTCGTGCTGCGCGACGGCCGCGTCGAGCAGGCCGGAACGCCGCGGGAAATCTACGAGAATCCGTCGAACACGTTCGTGGCGGGTTTCATCGGCTCGCCGAGGATGAATCTCCTGAACGCCCGATGGGGCGAAGGCGGCCTGGTCGATATCGCCGGCGGGCGCGTCGAAAGCGGCCTGCTGGCGAAAGACAGGCTGGCCGGTGCGGCCGTGACGCTCGGTCTGCGGCCGGAGCATCTGAAAGTGGCGCCCGAGCTCAATGGCAGCCTGAGGGCAAGAGTCGATTTTTCGGAGTATCTCGGCGGAACGCAGTATCTCTATTGCCAGCTCGGCGATGGTCAGTCGCTCACCGTCGAGCACCGGTCGCCGACCAGCATTGCGGCCGGCGAAGAGGTCAGCCTGCAGTTCGAGCCCTCGAATTGCCGATTGTTCGACGAGCACGGCAATCGGCTGCGCTAGCCGACCGAGCTCTCAACCGACGAGATCGAGTTTCAGCAGCGCCGCCGCGCGCTGCCGGGCTTGCCGGTCGGCGTTGAAGACATCGTCCATGCCGGCAGCCGGCGGCAGGTGGGCCAGGTCATCCATGACCCTCTCGGTGACCTCGGCCATGGCGAGGAAGGAGAGGCGCCCCTCGATGAAGGCCTCGAGCGCCACTTCCTTGGCGCCGTTCAGCACCGCGCCCTGAACGCCGCCGCGCGTCATCGCAAGGCGCGCCAGCCGCAAGGCGGGAAACCGCACCTCATCCGGCGCTTCGAAATCCAGCCTCGCGAGCTTGGCGAAATCCAGCCGCTCGACCGGCAGGTTCGGCCGGCGCGGAAAGGACAGCGCGTAACCGATGGCGGTGCGCATATCAGGCGCGCCGAGCTGCGCCAGCACCGAACCGTCGGTATAACCCACCATGGAATGGATGATCGACTGCGGATGGAAGATCACCTCGATCTGCTCGGGCCTCAGTCCGAAAAGATGGCGGGCTTCGATCATTTCCAGCGCCTTGTTGAACATCGAGGCGCTGTCGATCGAGATCTTCAAGCCCATCGACCAGTTCGGATGGGCGCGTGCGGTTTCCACCGTCACATCGGCCATCTCCTTCAACGAGGCGGTACGGAAGGGACCGCCCGAGGCGGTCAGGATGACGCGCTCGACGGCATGGCGCTGGTTTTCTTCCAGCACCTGGAAAATCGCATTGTGCTCGCTGTCGACGGGAAGCAGCTTGCCGCCGCCGGCGCGGATCGCCCCGATGAAGAGATCGCCGGCCGAGACCAGACATTCCTTGTTGGCAAGGGCGATATCAGCGCCACGGCGCGCAGCGGCAAGCGTCGGCGCCAGACCCGCCGTGCCAACGATTGCCGCCATCACCCAGTCGGCTTGCCGGTCGGCCGCTTCCATCAGGCCGGATTTCCCCGACGCGACCGCGATGCCGCTGCCGAAAAGTTCGCCCTTCAGCGCTTCATAATGCCGGTCGTTTGCCGTCACCGCCAGCCGCGCGCCGAAGGATCTGGCCTGCCGGGCGAGCAGCTGGACATTGCCGTTGCCTGTCAGAACGGAAATTTCGAAGTTCTCCCGCCCGCCCAGATGTTCGACGACATTGAGGGTATTGCGGCCGATCGACCCGGTCGAGCCGAAGATGCTGAGGCGCCGCGGCGCGGTTTTGCCGGTCATCATTTGGAATTTCGCGAAAAATGTCTCTCGTAGGCTCAGGCTCTACTAGGGTTTGGAGGGTGCGGCAAGTGTGCGGTGCAGCAGATTTCAGCTCCTCGGGGGTTTACAGAGCGGCGGCGGGGTGTGATCCTCATGACATTCCTGAAAGGATGTGATTCCCCTGCCGCCGCTCGTCGGCGCATGGGCGGGGCGCTGCGGCGGCCATTGAAAAACGGGCACCTGGCTGCCCTCGGCTTTTTCGGCCAAACACTAAATCGAGGATGACATCGGGATGAACGGCTTGGCCGTGCTGCCTGTCCGTGTTCGCTGCGGCACTTTGGTGCGGTATCGTGCCATTCGATGAGCCAGCACGTGTCAGGTCAAAACGATCGGAACACATGACGATATTCAGAATAGCCATCATTCTTTCCGCCATCGTGCTTTCGCTGACCGTGACCGCAAAGGCGGACGACCTGTTGATCTGGTCGCCTGCCAAAGTCTCGGATCGATCATACAAGGCAACGATGGGTTTTCGTCTGCCGGCGGAATGGGAGACGAGCGCCGGCGCCGATCTCGCATTGGCAGCGACAAAAGGCGGCGCGCCGCTACCCGATTCCGAACAGGCCATGCTCTGGGGCAGGATCAGCAAGACGAGCGTTACGCCGGCAGGCCAATCGCAGCAGGGCGCCAGGGTCAGCGTCGATACGCTGCGCGGCAGCGGCGCTCTGACGCTCAGCCGCTCGCGCAGCTGGATCCTGTCGGATTCGCTCGACATGCAATCGAGCCGCTCCCTGAGCGTCCGTTACGACCCGGTCGATGCCAGGGAGACTTCGGTGACGGCGTCACAGGCGCTGAAGTTGATCCATCCCTGGACGGGAACCTCGCTTTCGGCAGGCGCCGGGGCCAGCAATGCCAGCGGCGACTTCTCGAGCACGGTGGCGGTCAACCAGGCGATCCTGCCGAACCTCAACCTCGATGCCTCGGTCAGCAATCCGTTCTCGCCTGATGAGGCGAGCAGCGTCAATCTCCGCTATCGCGTCAGCTGGTAACGCAGGAAACCAAACCAGGCCGATGGCGTTTCTTCTTGAGATCTTTCGGAGGAACGGAATATGGTTTTCAAAGAGCCGACATTTCACGGGCTTGCGCCCGAAGTGGAAGCGGAGATCGCCAATCGCGCATCTCTCGAGGCCACCGTCGCCAATGCATTGGCAATTGCCGGCGGCATCGATGCGTCGGATGTGGAAGTGACGATGGAGGAAGATCAGGTCGTGTTGACAGGCGCCGTCGGTACGGTCGGGGAAATCGAACGGGCAACCGCCGTCGCCCGGGCGGTCGAGGGCGTGACCGCGGTGCAGAACCGAATCCTGCTCAGCGGGTCTGCCGTCGGCAACCCACATTGATATTAGCGAAACGCCTCCCGCTTGCGAGCGCCGGCGCTCGGCTGATCAACCGGCGAAGCGCTCGACGAGGAAGGATGCGCCTTCCAGGCGATCGGTCTTCGCTGTGGCCACCGACCCCTGCGGCTGATACGCGATGGCGAGCAGCAGAGCGCTGACGGCGACATAGGCGATTGCCAAAAGAGTCATCTTGATACGCATGATGAGTTCTCCCGTTTTCGCGATAAACGCAGCCGATGTTGCGAAGTTCCTGATCAGCGGAAAGGTGAAGAGCCCGGCTGGGGAGGAGCGGCCGGGCTTTTCGTGCATGGACCGCCTTATCGGCAGATCCGGGTCTCCTTGATGATCGTATGGCCGTGACGGCGGATTCTTTCCGTCTTGGTGAAGCAATCATCGGAGACGCGGCGCATCATGTGATGGCGGTAGTAGGGCCGGTGGCGATAATAAGGGCGCTCCGAATCGCGATAATAAGGACGCTCCAAATCGCCGTAATAAGGACGCGGGTTATCGGTGGTGATAGTCACGCTTGCCGCCTGGGACGGCATGGCGGAAAGGACGGACGCTGCAGCGAGCGTGCAAGCAAGAATGAACTGTTTCATGACGAGCCTCTCTTTCTGAGTTGGTCATAGTCTCAACTCGCCGGAAGCGCCGCCGGTTCAATCACATAGCGTTACCGATTGTGTCGAAGGCAGAAACCTTTGCGGCCGCGGATCGTTAGCGCAGGAAACAGCCGGAGACCACGGACGTGGGACAGATTGCAAGGATCATCGCCCTTGTCGCCGGACTTGCCGGCGGCACGGTCTTTTCGCAAGCGCCTGAATTTGCGCAGCAATATCGCCAGCGGATCGGCGGCGCGATCGATGAGCTGCGTGTCATCGTCGAGGACTTCAACCGCCAAGCCGCCCAGCATCAGCTCGACCGCGAGCAGGCGCTGAACGCCTATGCCCAATCTTCCGACGATTTCCTGCGCGACCGCGGCGTCTCGATGCAGAGCACGATCGCGCGTTACGAAACACTGCAGTCGCAGCAATTGAAACTCAGCACCGCCGCCCCCGTCGCCAAGCCCTTCGTGCTGCTGAGTAATGCGGATGATGTGGTTTTCGCCAATACCTGGCGCGATTTCGTGCCTGGGGTGCCTATGAGCTTTGCCGGCCTCTTCTGGGGCGCAATCGGTTTTGTCGGCGGATCGGTTGTGGCGGCGTTGCTGGGACTAGGGGCACGGCGGATCATAAGAAGACGAGGAGCCTATCGTCAGGTACCGCGAGCTTGAAACGAGGCAAAGTCTTCAGCGGCGATCTACAAGACGAGATCAGTCATTCCACCCATTCCCGCAGTGGCCATATGGCTCAGCGTTTGAGAATGGTGATCCCGGCGCGATTCGAACGCGCGACCCCCAGATTAGGAATCTGATGCTCATTTAAGGGCGGTTCGGATCTTACCGAGATTTACCGGTATAGACCTAGCTGCTGCCAAAGCAAGTTCCCTGTTCGATCCCCCGTGAGGGATCGAACCCGCCGTAGGCGGAACTGATGTTCCCCGTCCCGATACGCTAAGCAGGCCATGTAAGGCGATCGATGTCACCGCAGGGGAACGGTCCCTTTGGGGCCGTTGACATCGGTCGCCGTCATGGCAGGCTGGATTACGGGAAGGAAAGAAACAAGTATGCTGGCTCTGCCAGCATTCCGTGTTTATTCGAAAGTAAGCCGGGACAAACAGCGCCTTCTCACGCAAGCAGGTCCGGCTTGCTTTTGTTCGAACGAACAGAAGAGTTCGGGCGAAGCCCTCCCATCGCCCACGTAGTGGGCACTTGACCCGAGCGCAAGCGAAGGGCTTTGACAGTCCGCGAAAGCGCCTCTGGAGGGAGGTGTCGGCGAGTGATCAGCTCTTAGGAGAAGATGGCTCGTCGCCGTAGTCATAGCTCAGAAAAGTTGTTCGGATACCCCAACCCATCCCTTCGTCACGGCGGATGAACGAAACGCCACGGGCAGTGTAGTGGCGCATCAGTTTCTCAACGCTGGCAATGCCGGCCGTGCCTGCCTCCGCCATGTGGATGGTCTTCCTGCTGATACCGGACTCCCTCGACACCTCGGTCTGTGACTGACCAAGGAGAAGCCGTGCAGCAGCGAGCAAGCGAGGTGGCGGTCTCATCAAGGATTGAGTGTCACCAATTTCGTCGAGGCGCAAATAATAGTTGACAATTACTCACTGTGCGCAAATAAGGAGTCACAGTGAGTAAAAAAGGATGCATGGTGCATAATGTAGGCCTCCTACGATCCGTGCGAATCAAACGAGGGCAAGACATTTGACCTATCAGTGGCTCGATGGCGCGACGGTACTGCGCCTGCTTAATGACCTCCGCTGCGCCGAATTGGGGGAGTTCGGAAATATCTCGATTGATGAAACCCCTGTCCTTCGCAACTACAAGCCCGTAGTCGGGAAAGCGTTTGCATTGAGTGGTGTTGTTTCCGGCCATCCCCAACTCGCGGACGGACGTGAGGTCATCACCAGTCAACTCTTCTACCTAGATGAGGACCGTGGGCTCGCGCGCACAATGAACCGCTGGTACCGCCTGTACAGCAGTGTTCGGAGCCAGGGACATTGATATGAAATTCGACAACAGCGCCTCCCGTATCCAGCAGCTTTCGAAGGATCCTGGTACGCTCCTCGCTGCCTTCGGTCTGGTTCGAGCTTTGAAAGCGGCGGACCTGTTGAAACGCAGCGCCGTTGGCTTTGTGATCTTTGTCGTTCCGAAAGGCTTTCGCACCGAAGAGTACGAAACAGCGGCATTCGCCATCTTGGGGGCCAGCCGCGGCGACTGGGTGGAGCAGCACGTGAAGGTTCGCCCCGCGAACCCTCCCAGAAAGAAGCAGAGTCCCCACAAGCGCATATCAATTTTCGACGTCAAAGGTCTGGAAGTGCTGATCGCCAGGAACATCGACGAGGTACCGAAGGACGTCCGCTTTGCAGCGGCTGCCGTGATGTTTGTGGATCGACCGACGCCGGAGCATATCAACGCTGTGCGTCACTTGTCCGGAAGAAAGCCGTTGTCTCACGAGGTGGCTGCCTTAATCGCCGCGAAGCCGCAGAATGTGCTCATGGCCGCCGTTCTCAAGCCGAACCTGATCGAAGACAGGATCAATGAAATCAATGATCTAAGTCGTCGTGAAACTGGCGGAGCGAGCCTGTTCGAACTTCCGGGGTACGACGAACTGAAGCCTTGGGCAAAAAGGCTCTTCGCAGATATCGAACGTTGGCGGGCCGGGACGCTGGCTTGGGGGCTGGTGACACGGGGAGCGCTCATATCTGGCCCGCCAGGGACGGGAAAGACCCTGTTTGCGGAAGGACTCGCTAATGCTCTACGTGTTAAGCTGATTTCAACCACTGTTGGAAGTTGGCAAGCTGAAGGGCGTCTCGACGACATGCTTGCTGCCATGAGGAAATCTTTCAGCGATGCCGACGATGGAGAGGGCTCAGTCCTTTTCATTGACGAACTCGACAGCATTGGAAGCAGGTCCGCTCGAGTCGGTCAAAATGAAATCTACTGGCGGAATGTCATCAATGAGTTTCTCTCCTTGCTGAGCAACTTGGGAGACGGCGTCGTGGTGATCGGTGCAACCAATTTTCCCGAATGGATCGATCCTGCGATTTTGCGTGACGGACGCCTCGAGAACCACTTCGAGCTCACTCTGCCAGATCAAAAGCTACGGACTGAAATTCTAAAGCATCATGCCGGTGAAAGCATGTCCTTCGAATCCTTGTTCGACATCGCAGACGACTTGAAAGGCAAGTCGGGTGCTGTCCTCGAGCGGCTCGTGCGCGACGCGCGCGAAGCTGCGCGAAATGAGGATCGGGATTTGGAGCTGCGGGATATCAGGGACCGCCTTCCTGAAAAAATGCGATACACGGGAGAGCAACAGCTCAGGCTGGCCGTTCACGAAGCCGGTCATGCGCTGGTTTCCCTTTCGCTTCAACATTCCACGAGTGCGACTATCGAGATCAAGGATAGCTTTGATCCGAACGCGACCGAGTTTATGGGCGGGATGACAAGCTACACCCTGATTGACGATTATTTTCCGACGGAAACCAGTTTGCTCAATCGCATCGCGGTCAGTTTGGCAGGCATGGCTGCTGAGGCCGCGATATTCGGAGACCGGAGCATCGGGTCGGGCGGCAATGTTGGCAGCGACATCGAGCGCGCTACGACCGTCGCGCGGCGGATGGTCGGCACCTATGGGCTTGGAAAGACGCCGACATTTCTTGGTACGCCGAGAGAGCTCGGGGATGGCCCGCTGCCCGAAAGGGTGGAAGCGGAAGTATCGGATATCGTGGCGGGACAGTGGGAGCGGGTGCTTGCGATGCTCACGAAGGAGCATGACCGTGTCTTTGCCCTCGCAGTCGATGTGGTGACCCATGGAACCTTAAGGATCGAGAGGGACAGCATTGCAGCCCCGGGTTAGTCCGGATCGCGATCTCAAGGATTCGAATGCGAATCTAGGCTGTTCGGGGACGGCCCTCAAGGCGGGGGCCCTGCGATATCAACCGGGCGGTATCAGAGTGCAGGAATCCATCAAGCGACCTTTTTGGCCCGATCCAGGATAGTTCGCGGAAAATAGGGCCGCGCGTCCTGGGCTGACATTCGGTCATCCTTCCGGGACCTTGAAAGTAGGTGTGGAGGCACAGAATTGAGTACGATTAGAATTGCTCGCCGACCGATGGAAGGGCAGGTCTTCGTTCCTGCCTTGCAACGCGTGAGGTCGAAGCCGGGGAGAAAACTCCAAGATGAACTTCGGCATCTCCTGTCGGACATTTCTTTGTTGACGTCCCCCGCGATTGCGAACGACCATTAATTGCTGGTGTCGTTGCCTCGGCACCCATGGACAAACATGAAAGGATTCGAATGTTCGAAGGTCTCAACTCCAAGGAACTGCAACGACGCGAGGACGAAATTTTCTTCAAGGCGATGGAGCGGAAATGGGCTCTGGACGCCGCTGGTGTCTCGCCAACCGACGACAAACTTTTTTGCCTTTGGAAATGGCAGTTGAGTGAGATCGAAGCCGCGAAGGCCAGTGCAGCGGCCTGAGAGTCGCTGCGGGCCGCGAGTGCGAGAAGGGCGTTGCAATGGTCTCGCCCTACATCGTCTCGACATTGTGGGCGATGTCGTCGCTGACCGCTCGTTGGATTCGTCGAATGGGTCGATTTTTCCTGTGTTGATGACGAGACACCGCAATCCGGCACCCCAACTCCCCCAAAAAAACACCAAAAGAAGACGAAAAACGCTTGCCGGCGTAGGATCAAAGCGGACACCGTCCTTCAGACGGCAA
Organism: Rhizobium sp. YTUHZ045; assembly: GCF_051124255.1. Taxonomy (NCBI): domain Bacteria; kingdom Pseudomonadati; phylum Pseudomonadota; class Alphaproteobacteria; order Hyphomicrobiales; family Rhizobiaceae; genus Rhizobium; species Rhizobium sp. YTUHZ045. Next base: position 3,802,401 of record NZ_CP101432.1, on the reverse strand, counting down.
GTGTCCGACCTGGATAAACGCATCCTATCGAAGATGCCGGACAGGAGCCAAAGCTTATACATTTTGTGATGGAGACCGCAGTAAACCTTACATGAAGTTTCGAAAATCGTAGACCTCGTCTACCATCTCGGGGTTTTGCTGGATGATGTCGGCGAAGGCCTTCGAATAGCCGAGAGTTATAGAGCTCTTAAGAAGCCAGACGAGTAGAATTCCGGCGACGAACCTCCTCAGCCTGCGATAGTGGTTCGGAAGCTGCGGCGATGATGGAGGTGTATGGTGACTGGCAAGCTATCAGGAGAGAATAGGCGAAAACTCTTGCGAAACTTGGCTCTTTCCACTCAAACAGTGGCCGCCTGCGGCCATGCGATGCGGGTGACGGTAGCTGATATGCTTCAGGATTTTGAGAACATCCGCGCCGTGGCGGCGTCGGATGCACAAGCATTGCGTCTTTGTGAGGCTCTTGAGCGAGCAATAGAAGACAACACTGTGCAAAACCGGCAAGTCTTTCAGATACTGGGCCTGGATATCGCGTAGGCTGCAGCGCAGTCGTGGCCTGCCCCTTCGGGTGGTCCGGTCGGAATGTTGGCCTGTTGGCCACCGCTGTAGCGGGTCCGGACGATGAGGCCTCAACTGACTACCTTGGTCTTCGATGTCGATCAAACAACGATAGGGCAGACGAATCATTGTTGTTCGTGCGATGCAGGATGCGCAGATTGCATGCGAACAGTGATGAGAAACGTAAATGCCTTTGACCCTGGCTCAGCTTGAGCGCCATCTGTTCAGCGCAGCAGACATTCTTCGCGGCAAAATGGACGCGTCGGAGTTCAAAGAGTACATCTTCGGGATGCTGTTTCTGAAGAGGTGCTCCGACGTCTTCGAGCAGGCACGGTTGGAAGTTATCGAGAAGCGCGTGTCCAGTGGCGTTTCGCCAGAGCGCGCTGCGAAGGACGCGGAAAACAAGGTCTGGTACGGACGTAGCGGAACCTTCTGGGTTCCGCCTCAATCCAGGTTCGAATTCCTCGTCAACGAAGCCCATGAAAATATTGGCGACACGCTGAACAAAGCCCTAGGTGGGATAGAGTCCGAGAACATTGCGCTCGAAGGTGTTCTTGACCACATCGATTTCACCCGGAAGGTCGGCCAGAGCAAAATCAGCGACCTGAAACTTCGCCAGTTGATTACGCATTTTGGCGAGATCCGCCTTCGTAACGAAGACTTCGAATTTCCGGATCTCCTTGGGGCGGCTTACGAATATCTCATCGGAGACTTTGCGGATTCAGCCGGAAAGAAGGGTGGCGAATTCTACACACCGCGTTCTGTTGTGCGGATGATGGTTCGGCTCCTGAAGCCCTCGCTCGAACATGACATCTACGATCCGTGCTGTGGTTCCGGCGGGATGCTGATTGCCGCCAAGGAATACATCGACGAGCATGGTCAGGACGGACGCAAGGCCAACCTCTTTGGTCAAGAGAACGCAGGCACAGTCTGGTCTATCGCCAAAATGAATATGCTGCTGCACGGGATCAACAGCGCTGATCTCCGGAACGAGGACACCCTGGCCGAGCCTCAACACGTCGAGAACGGTGAGCTTCTGCGGTTCGACCGTATCCTGACGAATCCCCCCTTCTCGATCACGTGGGGCACGAAGGACAAGGATCGGGCAGGCAACCCAACCTGGCAGCCGAAGTTCCGCGAACGCTTCTTCCACGAGGTTCCGCTCGGCTCCAAGAAGGCCGATCTCATGTTCCTGCAGCACATGCTTCATGTGACTCGTGACGGCGGCATGATCGCCACCGTCATGCCGCACGGCGTGCTGTTTCGTGGTGGGGACGAAGGCAAGATCAGGAAAAAGATAATCGAGAATGATCAGATCGAAGCGGTCATCGGCCTCGGTCCGCAGCTCTTCTACGGCACCGGTATCCCGGCATGTGTGATCGTCCTGCGTCAGCGTGTTCATAACGGCCCGAACCTCGTCTCGGGTAAACCAAAGGAACGACAAGGCAAGGTGCTCTTCATCAATGCCGACCGCGAGTATCTCGAGGGACGTGCGCAGAACCACCTGCTGCCCGAGCATATCGAGAAGATCGCCACGACCTTCGAGGAGTACCGGGAAATCCCTGGATTCTCGGCCATCGTCGAAATCAAGACCCTAAAAGAGAACGACTGGAACCTGAATATCCGCCGCTACGCCGATAACGCACCACCGCCGGAGCCGCATGACGTGCGCGCCCATCTCTTGGGCGGCATCCCCAAGGCCGAGGTCAAGGCAAAGGCCAGCCTGTTCGTCTCCCACGGCCTGGATCCAATGGATCTGCTTGTCGCTCGCGATGACCGCTATCTGGACTTCGCGCAAGGTCTTGATGCCAAGGCCGACCTGAAACCTGCTGTCGAAACCAATGCCGGATTGCTGGCCCGCGAGGCGGAGGTCAAGGACAGGTTCAACTCATGGTGGGCCGCCCATCAGGCGAATATCGTCGCTTTGGCAAATGCCAATGATCCAGCGGCGCTAATTACGCTGCGCGACGGACTTCTGTCCAGCTTCTCGGAGACGTTCGAGAGTCTCGGTGTGCTGGACCCGTTCACCGTGCGCGGGATCATCGCGCAATTCTGGAACCAGTCGCGGTTCGACTTCCTCACCCTCATGGCCCGCGACACTACAGGCGTGGTTGATGCCTGGCGCATCTCGATCGTCACAGCACTTGAGGAGAAGGGGAAAAGGGAAAACCCGCTGGATCACAAGCTGGTCACCTTCCTGATGGGCAGCTTCGTGGCCGATATTGCCGAGCTTGAAGCCCGCAAGGCCGGGTTGGATGCACAGATCAAGGCCGCCACTGCCACGCCCGATGAAGGCGAGGAGAACGAAGAGGAGGTCGACGCCGATCCGGTGGATGAGGCACAGATCAGGCTGTGGAAGAAGGAACTGAGCGAGGTCAAGAAAAGCCTCAAGGCCAAGCACGCCCAGTTCACCGCCGAGATCAACAGGTCGGTTGACGGCCTCACGCCGGAGGAGGCCGGCGACCTGCTGCTGAAGATCCTGCATGACGACATGGAAAAGATCCTGGCCCGATATATTACGGTCCAGCGCGGCCAGATCGTGGCGGCGTTCGAGAACTGGTGGGAGAAGTATCGCGTAACCTTGACCCAGATCGAGGGCGCACGGGCCGAGGTGACCGAGAGACTGGCCGGGTTCCTGAAGGGATTGGGTTATGTCTGAGGGGAAGCACGCGCAACTTGGCGACCTTGTTAGCTCGCCACAATCGGGTGTCAGCGTTAATTCCGAAGATCGCCCGCATCGGGCTGGAGAGATTGGCGTTCTGAAAACCAGCGCAGTATATGCCGGGCAGTTCCGTCCAGGTGAGAATAAAGCCGTATTGCCGGGTGAGCGCGACCGTGTCCGCGTCCCTGTGGTGAAAGGCTCGATCATCATCAGCAGGATGAACACGCCGGAGTTCGTCGGAGCATCATGCTACGTGGATCAGAACCACGACACGCTTTTTCTGCCTGACAGACTGTGGCGTGTCCTCCCTAAGGATGGCGCCAGCACAAACATGCGCTGGCTTTCTTACGTGCTGCTTTCAGATCAATTTCGGCGTCACGTGGATACTTATGCGACCGGCACCAGTGGCTCGATGAAGAACCTTTCGAAAGCCAACCTATTGGGATTCGAGTTCGCGTCACCGCCGCAAGATCATCAATCCAAAATCGCCGAAATTCTCGACACGCTGGATGAGGCGATCCGGGGGACCGAGGCGGTGGTGGCCAAGTTGAAGGCGATAAAGCAGGGGCTGCTGCATGACCTGCTGACCCGCGGCATCGACGCAAACGGAGACCTCCGCCCCCCTCACACCGAGTCCCCCCACCTGTACAAGGAAACCCTGCTCGGCTGGCGGCCGAAGGAGTGGGATGTGGAAAGCTTGGGAGACGCGTCGGAGAGCATCATTGACGGCCCATTCGGGTCAAATTTGAAAACCGAGCATTACGTTGAAGAGCCGGGTGTTCGAGTGGTGCGCCTCCAAAACATTCAAGACGGTTATTTCGATGACACGGAGAAAGCCTACATTCGGGAAAGCCACGCAGCAAAACTTGCCCGGAATGAAGTTGTGCCCGGCGACGTGTTGATTGCATCGCTCGGTGACGACGGGCATCCGGTGGGGCGGTCCTGTCGTTATCCGTTCGAATACCCCTCTGCCATCAACAAAGCAGACTGTTTTCGCTTTCGCGGAAAACCCTGTTGCCGCAATGGTTTCGTTACTCTGTTCCTCAACGGCGAGATCGCAAGAAGACAGGCCCGAGGATATGAGCAAGGCGTCACAATGAAACGTATCAACCTCGGCAACCTCCGAAAGATCAAGATTTGGCTACCCAAACCCGCGGAACAAGAAGCGATTGAACAAAGGGCCGAAGCAGCGAACGCATCGCATTCAGAATGGTTGAGTGAGCTAGTCAAACTCCGCCTTCAGAAATCCGGCCTGATGGACGACCTGCTAACTGGCCGTGTCGCTGTCACTCCGCTTTTGTAACCGGAAGATCTGCCCATGGGTCACGAATACATCGATGTCGAAAAGCCGTTCATCGACCAATGCGTCAGCATGGGCTGGCAGGCGCAGACTGGCAACAAGGATGACGCGAGCCTGACCGGACGCACTAGCTTCAAGCAAGTCATTCAAGAGACGAACCTGCGCGAGCGGCTGCGCGCCATCAACCCCGGCCCGGATGGTCAGCCCTGGCTCGACGATGTACGCCTCTCCGAGGCAGTCAGCGCGCTGACGCGCCACGGCCAGCGCGGGTTGATGGAGGCGAACCAGGCGGTGACGGACCTGCTACTCAAGGGGCTGACAGTCGAGGGCCTGCCCGGTTGGGACGGCGGGCGCGGCCAAACTATCCGCTACATCGACTGGTCCACCCCCACGGCAAATACCTTCACCATTGCCAACCAGTTCCGCGTCGACTGCCCGCCTGGCCATGATGTGGGCAAGGGCTTCATCACCCCCGACATAGTGATGCTCGTGAACGGCATCCCACTTGTCGTAGTAGAGGCCAAGAGCCCAGGCATCCCAGAGCCCCTAGCCGAGGCGGTCAAGCAGTTGCGCCGCTATCACAACGCCCGAAAGGCCGCACTTGAAGTGGAGGAAAACGAGGGCGCCCCCGCGCTCTTCGGCTCGGTCCAGCTATTGATCGCCACCAGTTTCGATGAGGCCCGTGTGGGCTGCATCGGCGCGGGGCTGGAACATTACGGACAGTGGAAGACGGTCGTCGGGCCGGATGGCACAGGATCCGAGGCCGATGTGGCGTCAGATTTAGGAAAAAACGCGCTTTCGGAGCAGGAACGCCTTGTCGCCGGCGTGCTACGCCCTGCGCATCTGCTGGATCTCCTGAGGCACTTCTTGCTGTTCATGCAGGTCGGCGGGCAAACCATTAAGACAGTGTGTCGATACCAGCAATACCGTGCCGTGAACCGTGCTGTCGAGCGGTTGCGGACGGGCAAGACACGATTGCAGGATGGCGAATACGACCGCCGAGGCGGCATCGTGTGGCATACCCAAGGCTCGGGCAAGAGCCTCACCATGGTGTTCATGATCCGCAAGATGCGCACCAACCTCGACCTACGGAAGTTCAAGGTGATCGTCGTCACCGACCGACGCGACCTACAACGGCAGTTGTCGGAAACGGCGGCGCTCTCGGGGGATGTGGTCGAGCTGGCGACAGACGCGGGAGCGCTTAGAAAATTGGCGCGGCGCAAGGGGCCAGGCCTGGTCTTTGCCACGATCCAGAAGTATCGGACGGACGAGGATGTGCCCGAGGTTACAAGGGGACCCGCCTTCGAGGTGCTCAACGAGGATGAAACGATCCTTGTCGTGGTTGATGAGGCTCACCGCACGCAAGCAGGTGATCTACACGCAAACCTGCTGGCTGCCCTGCCAAACTGCGCTCGGATCGGCTTCACCGGCACACCCATCATCATGGGTGAGAAGAAACGCACAACTCAGATCTTCGGTGATTTTATTGACAGGTACACCATCAAGGAAGCGGAGGCGGACGGCGCCACGGTGCCAGTTCTTTACGAGGGGCGCACGGCAGAAGGTGCGGTAAAGGATGGCGCTACGCTCGACGATCTTTTTGAGGACATGTTCCAAGAGCGTAGCGAGGAAGAACTGGAGGCGATCCGCAAGAAGTACGCGACCAAAGGCAACATCCTCGAAGCGCCCGCAATGATTGCCGAAAAGGCACGCGATATGCTTCGACATTACGTGACCAACATCTTGCCGAACGGGTACAAGGCTCAGGTGGTAGCCTATAGCCGGACTGCCGTCGTGCGGTACCATGCGGCTTTTCTCGAAGCACTCGACGAATTGCTGGCCGAATCCACAGCGCTCTCCGATCATGAGAAGGCCTTGGATGACGAGGCGCTTTGTAAAAAACCGCCTCGGCTTCAAGCTCTCGTGCAGGCTTGGCGTTACCGCGACACTCTGGCGCGGATCGAGTTCGCCGCCGTCATGTCCGGAGGCAATAACGATGATGCGGGTTGGAAGCAATGGACTGATGGAAGCACGCAGGAGGTGCGGATAAAGCGCTTCAAGAAGCCGCTGCTCCACGCTGATCCTTCCAAAACGGATCCCTTGGCATTCCTTATTGTGAAATCAATGCTGCTGACCGGGTTCGACGCCCCAATTGAGGGGGTGATGTATCTTGACCGCTCAATCCGGGAGGCCGAGCTTTTGCAGGCAATCGCCCGCGTGAACCGGACTGGCCATGGAAAGACCTGCGGCATCGTCGTCGATTACTTCGGCGTTGCCCACCATCTGAAGGCAGCTCTCGCGGCCTATTCCGATGAAGAGGTCGATGGTGCTCTTGTCAGTCTGAATGACCAGATACCCATTCTTCGAGATCGCCATATTCGTGTGGTGGACATCTTCCGACGTGCGGGTCTCGATGATCTAGCGGACGATGAAATATGTCTGAATGTCCTCGCGACCGAAAAGGCGCGCGCCGAGTTTTCTGTGAAACTGAAGGATTTCTTGAAGTCTCTGGAGATCGTTCTTCCCAGGCCTGAAGGCTTGCCTTTTGTTAAGGACGCGAAACGACTTGCCTATATCTATGCACGGGCGAGAAACCGATATCGGGATATTGTGCCGATCGGATCTGACGTCGGGGCAAAAGTACGGAAGCTCATTGATGACCACGTGATCTCGCTAGGGATCAATCCAAAGATCCCGCCCGTCCAGTTGACGGATGCTGAATTCGAGCACCAAGTTGGCCAGGCATCCGGCAGTCGTGCGAAGGCTTCCGAAATGGAACATGCTATCCGTTCTCATATTAGGAAAAATCTCGACACAGACCCTGTCCGTTTCAAGCGAATGTCTGAACGACTTAACCAGATCCTTCGTAGCCTGGGACAACAGTGGGAGGAAATAGTCCAACAACTGCAAACGATCATCGACGAATTGCGCTCAGGCAGCAACCCTGACAATGATCATCCATCGGACGTCCCTGCCGTTTACCTTCCGTTTCTTCGGACCGCGCTGGACGCTTTTACCAGAGACCAGAACATTTCGGACGCTGAGCTCCAAGCAATCCACCGGATGACTATCGAAGTTGTGGATCGAGTTATCGAAGAAATCCGCGCAAACCGGTCAATTTGGAACTCGTTCAAGATGGCCGATCAAGAGAATCTGCGCTCGGAGATATTCGAGATCATATTCGACAAACAACTGCCTGGCGTTGGAGTTGGCGACGCTGAACGCCTTGCAGATCAAATTCTGCAGCAGGCCAAGGCCAACGATGACATCCTCCGGAGCGTCTGATGCCATTGCTTCCGCTTTCACCTGTTCGAACCGGAGGGAAGTTAGCCCGTTCGTCGGGTCATACGCTGCAAATCGATGGGCTGATCTTCGAAGTTCACCGAAGCGACAGGCGCAAGACACTGCAGATTACGGTAGAGCGGTCCGGAGAGCTCTCGATCACTGCTCCCACCAGAGTACCGGAGAAGGACTTGGCGTCTTTCGTTGAAGAAAAGCTGCTGTGGATCCACACCAAAATCGAAGAGAAAGCGCGACTGCAAAAACGCGCTCCGATCAAGGAATTTGTGAATGGTGAGGGCTTCCTGTATCTCGGCAAGAGTCACCGCCTCCGGCTAGTCGAGAACCAGCTCGTCGATCTTTGTTTGAAGAATGGCCGCTTCTGCCTCCGCGCCTCCTCAGCTCACCGCGCTAGAGATGTCTTCATCGCATGGTACACAAGGCGTGCTCTGAAATGGTTCTCGCAGCAGGTCGCTGAACATGCCAACCGGATGGGTGTCCAAGTAAACGAAGTTAAGGTTCAAGATCTCGGCTTCAGGTGGGGATCGTTCAGCGCCGACGGGAGGGTTTCGTTTCACTGGAAAGCGATCTTGTTGCCTCCAAGGATTGCGCAATACGTGATGATTCATGAGCTTGCTCATGCGCACCACCCAGACCATTCGGCTAGTTTCTGGACTAAGGTCGAGCAACACCTGCCCGATTGGCGAACTCGGAAATCCTGGCTGGCGGAAAACGGAATTCAAGTTGAAGGACTGTAAGCTCCGCATGCGGACCATCCGAATCGGTGCGGGTGCTCGAGAGGGCAAGTCCTCCATCCGCAGATAATAGCCAAGGCGAACTCAATGCGCGGCTCTGCTAAATTGTTGCGATAAGCAGCTATAAAGTCGCTCGGATGTCAGATTCTAGGTCACCATTCAGGAAAACTCGATGCAATTGAATCCGGTCGCCATTGCGTTGAACGCTTCACTCAGCAATAGCTTTGTAACTCAACCTACAGAAGTGATTCCTGATCAAATCTGCAGTCGAAGTCGCTGTTTTAGTGAAGCTTTCGGGTAAAATGAACGGGAGCCTGCGGGCCAAACTGCATGAGTTTAATTTTGACACCGGTCTCGCACGGAGATCTCTGCCATGGAAATAGATGGGAAGTTGATGACCTCGATCTTCTTGTCGAACGCGTCGCCCGTGTGGCGATGGGTCAGTACCGACATGTGTCCAGGATTCTCAATGGCTTGAACGTTGCTGCCCCGAAAGGATCGAAAGTTCACGCAGAGAATGCCATCCAGAAGATGCAAGTTGCGAAGAACGGGGATCCCTGGCAACGCGATGGATGGATCTTTCAAATCATATCGTGGATCGCCGCAAGCCAGCAGAAGGCGGGCAAGGCCATTCTGAAGCCGCCGCACATTTTCCATGCGCACAAAGGATTCGACGGCATTCAACTAGAGATTACCGACGATGGCCAATCGGTGATCGCACTCATCATATTCGAAGACAAGGCGACCGATAATCCAAGAGCCACCATTCGGGAGGATGTATGGCCAGGAATCGTTAGTATGGAGGCTGGCGAAAGGGTCGCTGAACTCACGCACGAGGCGGCCGGTCTCTTGGAAGCGCAGCAACACGTCTATCCTGGCATGGATATCGACGGCGCGGTCGATCGGATTATCTGGCAGGAAGCGCGTCGGTATCGCGTCAGTATCACTACGGGCAATACGCACAAGACAGAGAATGCTCGCGCAGGCCTTTTTGCAGACTATGACACGACTGCGGCTGGAGACACGCTTCGTCGACAAGCAGAGACAATGCATTTCGACGACTTAAGGGCCTGGATGGCTGCCTTCGCTGCCCAAGTGATCATCAAGCTGGAAGAGTTGGGGAATGTTTGATCCAATCACATCCGCAATCATTGCCTCGGCGCCGGCATTGTCAGGTCTCAACCTCGGAGACCTTCCCAAGCGATTGACACAGGCCTTCTCCGAAATCGTTGCCGCTCGTATCGAGCTTCGGGGCGAGAAACGGGACGAGCCGCCGGAAGCGCTTGTACAAACCATTCGCGAGATGCAGCGGCTTGCGTCGGCCCACGAGAGCTACGTCGCCCTCTTGCCGGATCGCGATAACAGATCTGCGGCAGCCTTCGTCGCCGCGTCTGCACATCAGGTTTGCCTTTTGGGAACATACAAGCCCGATGGTTACGTGTCGTACCTAGATGGCGCCAGCCTCTCCGCAGAGGTATGCGCGAGCTTACTGTTCCTGATTGCTGAGGCGCATGCGGACGCTGCGGAATGCGCGAAGCGGATATCTGCACCTACGGATCCTGAACGTGCTGTCGAGGCGTCTCTGTTGAACGCAATCCGATGGCTTTGCATAGGTCGAGTGCATCTGGTCGCTGCCATCACGGTTCCCGAACTTCCGATCTACGCGGAGTCCAGCGATACAGCCGTCAGTGCGCTCTACCTCGAACTTTTGAAGGGTATCAAGAATCTTGCTCTGCGTATCCAGCGCAGAGCGGATCTACCCTTGGAGGTGGGCGGTATCGAACCGTCGGTGAACTTCTTCAACCGTGTAAAGCAGCTCAGCATCGGGCAGCTTGATGACATCTTCGGGACCGGCGATCCGGTCTTCAGCCTTTTCCCGGGGCCACTGCATCTTGCGAACCTTCTCCTCGCGGTCGATCGCGACCTCATCGGTTCCGCTCTGAGCCGCATTCCGACCCCCGATCAAGTCCCCGACCAGGATTGGTGGCGAATCGTAAAGCGCATGTCAGGGGGGCGACCTTTCTTGTGGCGTAACCACAGGGACGCGATCGATAGCGGCTATCTCAATAAGGGCGTCTCTGCTGCAATCAGCTTTCCGACCGGAGGCGGCAAATCGACACTGTCTGAGTTGAAGATCGCCACGGCGCTGTTGCGGGAAGAGAAGGTCGTATTTCTGGCGCCAACCCACGCGCTCGTGGACCAGACTGCTAGATCGCTGCAAAAAACCTTCAAGACTTTCGACTTCGAAATTTTTGGCGACGTTGCCGATGATAGTTCGGATGGGTTGATCGAGCTGCCGGAAGCAATCGTCACGACACCGGAGCGGTGCCTCATGCTGCTGACCACGCAGCCCGAAGCCTTTAAGGATCTTGGGCTTGTGGTGTTCGATGAGTGTCATCTTCTCCACCCCCGCGATGCCGAGAAGAGCCGGCGCAGCGTTGACGCCATGCTCGCGCTATTGAACCTGTCTCTCGTTGCGCCGAATGCTGATTTCCTTCTCCTCTCGGCTATGATGAAAAACACGGAGGAGATCGCAAGTTGGGTGGGCGATCTGACGGGGCGAGATTGCCTGGCTCTTAACCTTGCGTGGAAGCCTACCCGTCAAGTCCGTGGCACCGTAGTTTACGCAGCTAAGCGTATCAACGAGCTCAACGAGACGCTGACCGAGGCCCGCGCAAACCTTTCGAACGTGAACGCGCCCAAAGCGGTTACCGACACTCTTACCGCGCGGCCATTCGGTTTCTTCGGCTTGCTGCAAACATGGGCTACGCGAGACCGGAGGGACTATGCGTTGCTCCCCCTTCTGGCCGATGAGCATGCTCTATCAACGGGAACAACGAAGAAGCGGAAGACCTGGTATCTTACGCCGAACGGAAATCACACCAGCACTCTTATCGCTGCTGCTGCAGCGGAAGCCGATTTAAAGACACTTGTGTTTGTCCAATCCGTTGTACTTGCGGAATCTGCTGTGAGGGAGTTCCGCGAATTGGACACTCGCCCTCCGGTAACGCTTACCGAAGCGGAACTGGATCATTACCGTATCGCCTCCGAAGAGATGGGCGGTGCAGGATACTGTTACATCAGCGTTGATGAACATGGGAATTATTCAGGCGGTGCCGCGGGGCACCATTCGCTTCTGCTTCGCGACGAGCGCTTGCTGCACGAGTCCCTGTTCAGGCGGGCTGACGGTCTCAAGGTTCTATTCGCAACCTCGACTCTGGCCCAAGGCATGAACCTTCCTAGCGAGCTGGTGATCATAGCTGGAGATAGCCGTTTCGATCCCGAGAAGGAGAAGTTGGCTCAACTAGAGGCACATGAACTTCTGAATGCGGCAGGACGCGCTGGCAGGGCGGGGGAGAATTCTCAGGGTATGGTCCTGGTCGTACCCAGCAAGGTCGTGGAATTTGACGAGGAAAAAGGCCTTATCAACGCCCATTGGATGACGCTGCAGTCGATTTTTTCACAAAGCGATCAATGCCTTGAAATCGATGATCCCACCACGGTACTTCTCGACCGCATTCAGGCGGGAACTTGGGGCGACGCCATGTCCACCTACTTCGTGAGCAGGCTTCCACCCGCGGACGAAGATGGCAGCGACGGCAGGCTTCGGAATGTACTCAATAAATCGCTCGCGGCGTTCAAGGCGCGTCAACGCGGAGACGAGCAATGGATGGAGGATCGGATCAGCGCGGTTTTCTCAGCGCGAAACCAGATCCCGGTTGCTGCAGAGGATGGGTGGCTAGACAGGGTTTCTGGTTTGACGGGTGTCGGAATCGAATCCTTGCGCCAGATCGCCGCCGCCTTCGAGCCGGTCGAGACATTCGCGTCGACTGACGCGGCTATCTCGACACTGCTGAAATGGTTGATGGCCGACCCCAAGAGACTGTTCGAGGTTATGCGGCCGGAAAACGTGGACGACTTCTTCGGAGTCGCCTTCGGCAAACTCAGCATTGAAGCGAAGGCTACACACGCTTTGCCAATAATATGGGAGTGCCTCGGGGTCTGGATGAGCGGTGCCCCCCTAAAGGACATCGAGGCGAAATACCCCGGCGGCGATTCCACTCGTTGCAAGCATGCCCGGCACTTCGTCCTTCGAATGGTTCCGGATCTGGCGTTCTTTGCAGGACTGCCGGCCCGGCTCTCTGCCGCACGTCAGACAGACAAAGGCGAAGAGGAAGCCTTGTCGATCGTCCTCAGTACGCTGGGATCAGCGGTTCGCGAGGGATGCGATAGTCCGGAGGCATTGGCGGTGCGGATGATCTCAGCGCGTCGAACGACTTCACGGGTCGCCGCGCGCGCGGAGTTTGACCTACTTAACGCGTACTTTCCAGCAGGATCCTGGAACGAGACTTTCGAGAAGACGCAAGAGCGCGCTCGCAACGCGAGAGTTCTTCGAGGCTTTATGGGATCCTAGCGAAGTCCGATTTTACCTCGCAAACGATCAAGCCGCTTCCGGGGCGGCCCTTAGAATGGCGATAGCATCGCGATATTTATCGGCAGAGATCCAATCCGGGCTTCTCCTTTCGATGATGGTGAAAATTTCGTCGTCTGATGCCGTTCTGATGCCATGGAGGACATTGTTAAGAAAGTAGTTCTCGTGACCGCCGGTCTGGCACAACATGGCTCTGGCGATAGCCTCCGGGCTGGGCGGGACTTTTTCCGGAACCGTGGCTGTCGCGAGCAGTAGGTCAAGCTCTGCCGCGGCGCCGCCCTCGGTCACAGGCCACGGAATGTTCAAGTATCCATTGCTGCCCACAACCGCGAGAGACTTCGTCCCCATCTTCTTGAAGTATGCCTGCCATGACTCGGCAAGGCCCCCGTTCGACGCGCCCTCTCGGAAGAGTACTCCGACGCTGCCCCAACCTGAGCCTAGTGCTCCCGTCTTCGCTTTCGGCGCTTCGGCTTTCCAGAGTGCGGAAGCCTCGGCGACAAGGTCGTCAATCGTGGCAACATCGCGTCGGCAAGGCACAAGTATCCCAGTACCCTGAGGACCTTCGGATCGTAGAACCATCGTGAACGTGTTGGATCTGCTCGAGGAAATCCTTCCATAGTCGATGGGAACGTGGACTCTTATGGCATTGGTAAGATCAAGTCGATCATCTCGCCACCTCTTTCGCCCCTCCGTCTCGTCGTCCCAGAGGAGCGAGCCGATGATCAGAATACCGCATTTCATACCAAGCGCCGCCCCATTCGATCCATGTATGCTCTCCAAGTGTAACGTGCCGCATGGTTCGCCGCCAGGTCGGCTCAGTTAGAGCCCTGCCTGCCGCATAAGCTCTGCCAATGCTTCTCCGCACGACATCCCCGTTTCGTCGCAGTATGCCTTGAGCCTGTTGATTACAGAGATCGGAGCCCTCACGTAGGCGGTGTCGAAAGGCTCGTCGCTTTTTCGACGCCCGCTCAATCGCTCGACTGGTTCACGGCTGACAAAGCCGGCGCGACCAGCGGCCTTGTCGGACGTCTCTCGATCCCCAGGAATCCTGTTGCCTCTTGCGCGGTTCGAATCCTGAAAGATCCAGCTTCCCTTTATTGAACCCCAAGTCTTTGGCCATCAAGCCGTTGGGGCAATGATCTGAGTGGGCCGCTAATGGATCCTTGAAAGACAATCGCAGCTCCAATTTGCGCAAGGATTCAAGTGTCAACAATTAAACCACATACCCAAGAATCATAGATAAGTCAATGTTTTTATTGTATTATGCACTGAACATGAAAATTGCGTCGCCCAGCTTTCAAGGCTAATCGTTTCAGCAGCAGACCGGTTTGCTGGCCGCGAAAGCGGTGAAATTTACGGACGGCCGAAAAGGCGACTGGAAAGGCCGCGCGCACGTCGCCCGGCGTAGATCGACACGTCCGCCCACACATGGAGGGAATATGAACACGCTTCGCGACCATCTTTTCACTGGAAGTCCCATGTCTAAATACGAGTTTGCAATAAGATTCCTAGCTGAGGGAGCGGCAGCCCCAAGCGGCGGCATCTATTCCGCGGGAACACTGATTATGGCACAAGCGCTCTTCAACTCGGTCCCGCCCGACACTCTCATCAGGATGGGAGGAGCCTCCACTGCGGACGACGCTCGCATCTTCCGCACGATCAGCAGACGACGACGCGGGAAATTCAAAGAAATGGATCGCGATGGAAGTGGACCATGGCCACATCACCCATCTGGAGTTCGCGATTTCCTGGCTCGTGAGGTCGTGAGGTACGTGGAGGAAATCCGGACACGGCTGATGTCAGAGAGATGTGCCGCGGGATTCCCTGATCATGAACATATGTTTGTCACGTCTGGAGTAGACTCATCTGAGATCGCCGCTCCGTACTCTGTGTCAATCCTCGACGGGGAGTTTCGCCGAGCGCTCGGCGTGATGGAAAACCTATACCCGGAATCCTACCTCCGCCATAAGGAGGAATTGTCTTCGGTTGACCGGCTGGTTTCCTTCTTGCGATGGACCATCACCCCAAGCGGGCGGGTAATCGACGATCCTCTGAACGATGTGCAAGCTTCGCTGCTGCTTTACACCAATTCACCCATCCGGATCGAGGCAGGGGATGCCATGCGATACATCGACGAGATAACTAATGCGCACATGGTGAAGGGAAAGCTTCCGGGACTGGGCGGTTGACCTCTGAAGCCGAGCCACTCGAGCAATTCGACAATAACACGTTCACCGTGCTTCTAGCGGCAGCGTCTCTGGCCTTGCCCCCAAGTTTTATCCAGTTTTGAGTTCGCTCCAGCGGTTGGGTTGCTGTTTTCGGAGCGGTAGCGGCGGGTTGCGGTGCGGAGCCACGCAGTTTAGGTGCTACCTTGAGAGTTAGCTGTTGCGGTGCCGTGCAGTTACATGAAGTTCCTGAAATCGTAGACCTCATCAACCATCTCAGGATTCTGCTGGATGATGTCGGCGAAGGCCTTTGAATAACCGAGGGTTACAGGTAACTTCTTGTATAGGGTGTTGTTGTTCCAATCCATCTTCGTCAGACCAAGGATGCCGTAACACGTGTCATGCCAGCCACCTTCTCCGGAAAAACGCCGGACGAGTACTGGCGAAGGAGTGGGCTTCAAAGAGCCCTCCTTGTAGACGTCTCTAGTCGGGCCCTCAGTGTGGACGCCCTTAACACTGCCCTGTGTCCAGAGCAGAGCTTCATTCGGACTGATGGGAACGTATGTGCCGCGTCCAACCGGATAGCCGGAACTATTTCCACCCTGATCGAAGCGGACACCCTGCCAGGAGACGTTCTTGACGATCTGCACGAGTTCCACGTCAGTGCCGTCACGGAAGCTGTCGAGTGCACCAAGAATCTCTTCCTCTTTGAACTCGGTGTTCTTGTGGATCGTTATCCGCGAGGGCGACTTCCCAAAATGGGCATTCTGATAGATCTCCAAGCTTCGTGAAAGCACGGCCTGCATTTCGACATAAGATAGGTAAGGATTCTTCTTGGAGTCCTGGGTAAACTCCCGTGTGTCGTAGGCTACGAACCGGAATCCCGTGCCGTCGGGGTCAAATACCTGGCTGCAACACGTGGTGTACTGGTTACCCGAGTGGTCGGTCTTCATCGCATAGCTGATCCCGACGAACGCCTCGTTGGGGTTCAACCCGACCAGCTTCCACGGAACGCCCCCTGCCTTTGCATACATTGCCACGCTCAATCCCCAGAGTACGTTGGCCCGGCAACCGCGTTCGAAGCTATTCTGCCTGACGATCTGAATCGGGATGTCCGATGGGGCGCAGTAGGCCTTTAGATAGTCGTGAAAGTTGAAGTTCTCGCCCTCGAAGCAGGCAGCCCAAGTCGGAGGAAGATAAACGAGCGCGACATCGAAACTGCTTCGAAGTATACGCAATCTCGCGACGCACTGGAAAAGCTCAGCGGCTAGACGAACCTTGTCACCCCGCCGTGCATGATCGTCCAAGGCATCCGGAAACGAGAGGACAAGCCGGGGGTCCTCGGCCGCGATGGGTATCCGCATGAGTTCTGCGAACCCGGGATAATCCGGATAATAGTTCTTTGCCTCCCTGGGCTTGGCAGGGCGCTGCAATTCCAAGACCAGACTGCGGAGCCTCTTGAGGTCACCGGAGGGCGCCAGCAGGGCTATTCTCAAGGAATTGGGGGCGCCATAGCGCAGTCCGTACGGCCCATGCTGCAGCAACCCCATTAAAGGATGCTTGTGTTGGCCGTCGCTGGCAAACACAAGGGTTGGCTCTGGAACCGTAAAGTAGTCGCTTACTTGGGAAGACAGCTTGGTCATCGGGCGGAACTCATCGCGAAGGCCGTCCGACTGCCTATTTGAAAAGTCGGATTTTCAGCCGAGGTGCCGGAGATGAACGGTCGGACCTCGAGTGTCACATTGCGCTCGGTTGTGCCCAATGCAACCTCAGTCCAAGCGTTGAGTAACTGATTGTGGACTCCATTGAAACGCTTAGCCTTTCGACCCTCGAGAAACTCGGTCGCTACCCTGCGAGCATGAGGAGGCCAGATCCAGACATCCGGTTCGAGAAGAAGCCAGGTCCGCCCGTCCCTAGCGTCCAAGGATACCCGAAGCGCTTCGGCCCACGACACCGGCGCGGCCTCCGGATGGTCGTCGACAGGACTTAAAAGGCCGGGGATTCGCCCGGAGACCTTGCCTACAATTCGCTGCAGCGGTGCAAGCGCACCCACATCGACAGCGTGGGTGTCTGCGATGAGGAATCCTGCCGATGGTTTCAAGCGTGGGATCAGGGGCTTGCCCGCGGCGAGCGACAGGGTGATCGCTTCCTCGAAGAATGCCTTGTAGTGCAGGTTTTCATTGGAATGGAAATCGGGCGGAACGGTCGCCTTCGAGATACCCTTCAGCCTCTTTCCGAAGGCTTGCCGAATGTCAGCCTCCTCGCCCCAGCACCATACGGCATCTGCCTTGGTGACGATGATGTCGCGGCGGTAATCGGCAATGATCGTCCGCAAGCTCCTCCAATCCATCATCTCGTCGAGATCAAGCTGCAGGCAGCGATCCGGAAGTGTAATGGGCAGGGCATTAAGCCTCAGGATCGGCTTCTTGTTTCCGGCCTGCGGCATTGGGATACTGACACTCGATATCCGCGCCTTACGGACCTTGGCGTCGATAGCTGCAGGCCGTCCATCGATATTGCGCCAGATGCGAGACATCAGAGCATCGAAGGTCTCGATTTCCACGAACTCGGCCTTCACCCCAGCCGACCTTGCCTTTGTCAACAAGGACTCGACGGACGGATGAGGTGGCGAGCCCTTAAGTCCGGTCCAATAGAGACCGTGCGGGAACGGTGTCGGAGCTTCGAGGACCTTCGACAACAACGACATGACACTTGCGTCGCGTCCGCTGTAACCAGCGACAACAAGGCCGAAGCGCGATCCCGCTGCCAGCAAGGATTTGGAGAGATTTTCGTTTTGGGTTGCGAGGTCGACGCTCAGGTTCTTCAGGCTTTCGAACCGGAAATCCCCATGAAGCTTGCAGTAGAACGGAAACTCCTCATTGTGGATCGCATTCAGGGCTGATCTGGTTCCCTCGAGGGAGTAGGCTTGCAGCGATGCACCGCCGACCTCGGCGATGGCCTTTTCCACCACGCTATCGAAGTTGGTCGTGAAGACCGCCCGGGTCAATCCTGCGGCCATTAGGCCGCCAAGGACGCGGTTTCCCACGGAAAGTGTGACTTTATCTTCCGAAAGGATACTCTTCAGATAGTTCCTCTGCCGTTCGCGGTCGTCGCCGAAGATCTTCTCAAAATAGGTCGTGTATTCCTCGTCTGCCCATAGGGGTGGAAAGCCCTGCGAGTCCAAGAAGGCTTGGATACGTGTCCGCACCGCCTCGTTCTGGATATCCTGTGGGGAGACGTCGCGGTCTTGTTCGAGGCGATAGTACCGTCGTTTCAGATCCCAGATCACGTCGCCCGCTGTCGGAAGGCCCGCCGTTCTTGATGTCCCGGCTCCCAAGAACCACGCGAACTGCGCCGGACGTTCGCAGAAGATGGATATGAACTCAGACTGAAGCATCGAACCCTCGCTCAAGCGGTACCCATCGCCGCTGTCGGACAGAATCGCTCTCACCTGGGCGAAGATTGCCATAACTACGGCGTCCCGGGTGAGTGATCGAATCTCATATCGGTGCCAATTGCGCGGATAACCACATGAATTGTCAAATCGTGGGCTCCGTGCAATCTGGCGACCGCCAAGTGAAGGACGTCCGCAAGGATTCAATCCTTTTGTACGAATCCTTGGAGTTCGCAATTCGTACAATTTTAGTGACAAGGCAAGGACTGAATCCTTGAATTCTACGTTTCTTGTTCGAAGGAAGTCTCGTAGACCGATGGGAAGGTCGAGCACTGGCTGAACATGGGCGTAGTCGAGATCGACTGTCAGACCACAATAGAGAGCATGACCACTGCTCGTCGCTAGGTGGCGGCTGGTGCTGCAGCCAAATCTAAGAGCTCTAATCGAGGGCTATGTAGCCTTCATCGCCAACCCGGCGGAACTCGTCCTTGGCTCTGTTCAGATAGATGCGGATCAGTTCCACGGGCTTTTCGTTGTCAATGACAAAGCCCATCTCGTCCATCTTCTGCTTGATCGCCCGTTGCGTCATTGGGCGCCCGGCCTCACGAAGGATAGTCCTCGCCGTCTCGCGGATACGATGGGCGGCACTATTGTTTTCGTCGTCCACCGAGGTTTTCTGCTTTTTTGGATGGCGACGACTGGGTCCAGTTGTGGGCTGGCTGTCGACATTCATTTCGTCGATCACTCGCTTGAGGCTGTCGATATGCTCAACCTTCTTCGCGATTTCGCGTTCCTGCTCCAGGCAAACAGCCCTCAGCGACCCGAGCACCATTTGCTGCTCATGCAGTTGAGCTTCGAGTGCTTTCAACACTGTACGAAGCATCTCTTTTGGCTCGTGAGGCAAAATCCAGTCCGTGTCCGAAAATTGGTTTGTTTATGTCCGCGCTTGCGGCTATGGTCCCTAAGCGATTCGGTCAAGCAAGTGTCGAGTGAGTACGCAGCAACGTACTCACCCGAGCGATCCGGCTCCCAAACCCGTTTAAGAAAGGAGGCCGTATGCATCCCATTTAGCACCATCAGCCCCCACGCGCCATCTTTTTCCGGACAAAGCTGAACGATCGTTTGCAGATGCCCTAAGCATCTGCAAACGCTGGATTCACTGGGATATTCCGTGCGAGTTCGCGCCGCTGCAACGCCTCATGGCGTCGCCGTGACGGTCCGACCTGTGCGATATCGCCTCTTTGTCCGAATCAGCGGCACTCGGCTCTCGGGCCAAGAGATCAGTTTCAAACACAGATCCGGAGACACCGCATCGCGCGACGCGCCGCGGAGTGACGCTGTTCGCGTCCAAGGCAACTCGGACTTCTACGCAACAATGGAGATGAGATGAACAACGAAGATGAAGACCAAACCCGACGTCCAGACGGCATCGACAAACCCTGTCCGAAATGCGTAGAGGCGCCCGAATTTATAGGGACGACGTCCCGCACCTATGAGTTGTCGCCGGCTCAAGAGCGCTGGCTAACCGCTAAGCTCGAACACCTGTGGGAAGAAAGTGGAGCCCTAGAAGACCCGGCCTCAACTTCCACCTCGGACAAGAAACGGTCGGTGCGATGGATGCCCTTGCTCCGACAGGGAGAGGAAGCGGCGACAAGGGAACCTGCACAAGTCTACAATCGTAAAAGTGTGGTCGGGTCGGCTGCCAGTGAGCATGGACATAAGGATCGAGCTGGTAAAGACGGCTTGGCGTCACCGGGAGTGGCGCGGACAATTTTGCGCTTACTGAAAGGCAACGACATCAGTTCGGACGCTACCAATGACGAACAATAGGTCTAGCTCTTCACTGAATTTTAGAACACTCGAGCGCGGACGCTTTCATCTCATTGTACGGCAGAGTGTACGGGAGGACGGCATGCGGGTAAAACGGCCCGTCTTGTATCTGGCGATCCCCGACGCCACGGGTATCAGGATCTCGCGGTATCAGCCACTCCTGGACTACTACGCTGACCACGCGGCCATGTCGTTCAAGTGGATGCATAACGCAGCCCGCGCCATGGGAACGCTGGTCGACCATTCCCTCTCGGTTGCCGAATCCCCGGACTATCATATCTGGAAAGCACAAGGGGTCTTGCAGCGGCGGCTACTGCGCGGCCTGGCCAGATCCTTGGTGAACGGGACTATGCAGCTTGCGCCCAACGGTCGGGTCGTTGACGCCACCAAGCTTTATTGGAACGGACTCGGAAAAGGTCAAGCGAAGGTCCTGCTATCGGCGCTAACGCTCCACTTCAGATGGCTCCGCGACGACCCGGCTGCGTCAAGTTGGGTGCAAGCTGCCGCTACTGATGCGACGGCGACCATCCCAAGCGTTGCCCTTGGGCTTGCGATGGAACTGGCGATACGCAAGCAAAACTCGCTCCTTACTCACCTGAAGGGTACGAAAAAGGAGCCGTCTCATGCCTTTCCCGGCGTGATACGCCGAGCAGCGAAGGTCATCGATGCGGTTCCCGCATTCCCGTCCAAATACGTTGCTCCCTTCCTCCATCGGGCGTTCATCGACGAGGCTGGAGATGGAGACGAAGCAGCCCAGATCGTGTCGCATCTGATTTTCGCGCTCGGGATTCGCGCGAGCGAGGCCTTTCACCTCTATGCGACGGACATCCAGTTCATCCGGGACGATGCCTTCATCTTCTTTCATCATCCAGAGTCCGGGAAGATAAATAGAGCCGGTACTGAAATCACGCGCACCGATTACCTCCGTGATTTCGGCTTCATCCCGCGCAATCTCGACGAGGGAAGCCCCTTTAAAGCAGGGTGGAAAGGCATGGCGGGCGACGATGTGGGAACGCCCGGCTTTTTCCTGCCGATCGGGTCGCTTCGACGCCGAACTTCAATGCTTCTCAAGCGGTACCTCCTCATAACACGCCCGGCGATAATGGCGAGACGACCAGCATCGGCCGGAGATCATCCGTTTCTACTTGTGACTGCTCGACGACACGACACACCGCACGGTGTCGGGGTGGGCGATCCATACACGATGTCCGCCTTCGATTATATGTGGACCCAGGCGATCAACCGGCTCGGCAAGCGCTACGACGATCCACAGATGCTCGCCCCAGAAAAGGAACGCGGTACGACGAAACACGGTGGGCGGCATTTCTACGGCAGGTTTTTGCATTCTCTGGGGGTGGAGGGGCCGATAATCCAGCGTTGCATGCATCATGCGTCCCTCAAGTCGCACCACGTCTACACGCGCCTGACGGCATTCGAGATCAACTACTTGCTCCAAGAGGTGATGGAGAGGCCGTCGTCGTCAAAATCGAAATTCAGCGACATGCGGATGGCCTTCATGGCGCAATTCGATGACCCGGCGTTCTTCACACAGCAACGCTGATCGGAGCCAACTAATGCAAGCGAAACCAAGCGAAGGACTGCCAATGAGGGGGCGCCTGGATGGGCGGTGCATGCACCACACAACACTCAAGTTGCAGCAGCTCTACACGCGGCTAACGGTCGCCGAGATAGAAGACCTGCTCCGAGAGGCGATGGAACGGACATCGTCCAAATCGAGTGTAGACGCCCGGAGCGAGGAAGACTGATGACCTTTTTTACCAGCAAGAACGGCGAAGAGATCTACCTTAATCTTGAAAGAGACGACTTAAGGGACGGCGAGAAGGTCTTTCAGCCGAAAATTATGAGTGCGCTTGATTTGGTAAAGTCGGCGGGAGCAACTAAACGCATCACCGCGGAATATCTTGTGGCGGCCGATGAAATCTATGATGCTGGCGTTTGCATATCTCCCTTCGCGATATTCGAGCTCCCCCTGCATAGAGAACTCTGCAAACACTTCAACGACTTATCGGAAATCGGGTGGGAACTTCGCGAGGCGCTTGATGCTGCCGGCGCGTTTGCTTTCCTGGACGGGGTAAACAACCGTGCCACATCGCA
Source organism: Rhizobium sp. YTUHZ045 (assembly GCF_051124255.1). Classification (NCBI taxonomy): domain Bacteria; kingdom Pseudomonadati; phylum Pseudomonadota; class Alphaproteobacteria; order Hyphomicrobiales; family Rhizobiaceae; genus Rhizobium; species Rhizobium sp. YTUHZ045. The sequence continues at coordinate 3,779,914 of NZ_CP101432.1, read as the reverse complement.
GGGGACTGTCGAGCGAATTTTAGCGGTGTTCAGCGTTTCCGCATCGGGACTAACCTCGATCGAGGAAATGCCGTTGGAGTTCGTCCATGCGGTTGTCGATTTCTTCCGGTCGCCTGATGGGCTCAGTTGGAATCAACAGATCCTGGGAAAAGGAGGGGTAGCCGCTCAGTGTATACTGAACGTCGTTGCTGGCCTGGCCAAGATATTCAACGAGGGCTCGCTCCTTCAAAAAGGGCGAAAACATCGTGCTCCCTCGGTAAAAACACCGATGAGTTGGCACGGTTTTCAATATTCGACCGATATCCTCGATCGGGAAATGTTGCATTTCTTTGACGAGTTCCGTGAAGAGACACGGATGAGGCCTGCTTTGGCTCAGTCCGCAGCATTGAACTTGACAGCATACCTCCGAGAAAATTTTCCAACCGAGACAATTCGTCGAGTTGCGGCGACGGCAGCGCGTCCGGAGACTTTTGTCTCGTTCATGAAGAGAAAAGGCGACGGCAAGGCAACAAGGAACATGCTCACCACGGTGAGAGCGGCGAGAAAGCTTTCGGTAAGCATTAGCGAACAGCTTGGTGACACTGGCGGCAAGACAATCTTCGACCTTGTCACCGCGAAGGAGGTCGCCAGACTCGAAGCTGAGGTCAAGAAAATTAAAAAGCCGAGTAGTAGTCGGTCCCGGCCGCTGCCCGAAAAGCTTATACCGCTGATGAGAGAGATCCTGGAAGAAGGCGGAAGCGGGTGGCCAGGGGAAAACTTCCGCGTGGATGTTCAAGTTGATGGCACGTTGCGAAACATCTACTGCCCTGTGATCCCGTCGCTTTTCCAAGTCATGCTTGAGCTCCCGCTACGCATGGGGCAGATCCGTCGTCTGGACAGTGGCGAGGGCGATAGCAGAATTTTTGATGGCGACACCCTGAAGTGGAAGCATAATTCGGGACCACTTTCCGGTTACTGGGCCGATCGCGCCGGGGAAGCGGCGGACGGCTTTCCGACCAGAGGGTACGCGATTGAAATCGAAGATGAGATCAAGCCGATCACCGGTGTCTGGGTGAACACAAACAAGACCGGAAAACCATTCGCCGTTCCATGGCACATTCCGAAAGTGTTCAAGATCCTCTCGGACCTCCGAAAGTGGCAGGCTCGATACAATCCGATCACTGCTCCGATCGGTCCCGAAATATATCTGGATGCGCCTCAGCACTATTCTGACGCGACGAAAGAAGAGATGCCGGAGATTTTTCCGCTCAGCCGCCTATTCCCAAACAAATACTGGCCGACCCCTGGACGCACCGTAACGCGTTCCGAACTCGATCACGCTTGGTGCTCACTGCTATACGAAATCGAGAAAAGATATAACCAGCGACATCCCGCAAACCATTTAACCTTGGTCGATATCCATCCGAAGGCCAACCAGCCCTATCGACCAAGATACAATATCCACGGTCTCCGCGTGCGCGGACTAACGAACCTACGACGCGGAGGGATGCCGCTCGATTTGCTGAGCAAGTTCATAGCCGGACACGCCAGCCTCTTGATGACGATTTACTACACCGAGCCACATGCATCGGAGGTGGCCGACGAGGTCGAGAGGGCTGCCGCCCGGTCACTTGCCCAGCGCGATTTCATCGACGATCTTCGGCGCTGGGAAATCGAGGAGGCGAGAAAGAATACGGTTTCCCTTTCGCCAAATGCAGTGCGGAACGCAATTGAATCAGAATCGCAAATGCAATTTATCAACGTCGCCATCGGCGTCTGTCCATTTGACGGCAGCCGGTGCAGCGACGGCGGCGCAGTCAGCCGAAAGGACGAAGGAGACGGGACCTCGAAGACTGTCTACGAACCTGTGGAACCGCGCAACTGTGTCATGTGCCGGCATTTCATTTCTGGGCCACCATGGCTCAACGAACTCACGGAGTATGGCACGAAGCTGTGTGCGCGTCGCCGCGATCTCGCCCGGGAAGAGGCGAGGCTTAACCAGATCGCAGGTGAACGACATGACGCCCACCTGGCCGGCCTGCTAACGGCGGATGCTTTTGACAATGAATGTGATGACCACGGCGCTGAAATACAGAAGGTCAAAAATGAACAGGAAGTGGTCGAAAATTCGATCTTCAACATCGAACTCCTATGCAATGCGAGCGTGAAGTTGCTTGACCAGAACCCCAATCAGGACGTTGGCATCATGCTGGTCGCGAATGCCCGATCTTCGGTAGTGGAATTCAAGGAAGTGTCGGAGTTCGAGCAGGCTGTCCGCATTACTGCTGCGGGCCGTGTGCATCGAATTCTTGGTGATGACCGCATCGAGGCTCGCCGTGACGAGTGGATTGCCCAGATGTTGTTCAATAGTGGAATCACCCCTCCTCAGTTGTTGACGCATGTGAGCCCCGAGCATCGTCGGCGGGCGTTGGACCAATATGCGCTTTATGCGAACGCGCGAATTCAAGCCGATGCGATAGATAGGCTGATTGATGGAACCCTGCGCCTGCACGACTTAGGAGTTGAGGATCAGGTGCGAAAACTTATCGATACGGCTCTTTCCGATCCGATCACATTCGGAAGCTTGCCGGGCGGAAAAACCGGTCTGCTGGAGAGCGTTTGATGGCAAGTCGCATCGGAGCCATCATCGCCATTGCTGATAGGAAGTCTGAAAGCCTTCTTGAATCCTTGCCCGACGAAAGTCGGGCAAGGTCAAACATTGAAGGCATAAACAGTATCTGTCGAAGCTTGCTACAACGGCGGACTCCCATTCTTCCGACCGCGAAGGTCGTGTCGGAGGAAGGGAGGAAGCATAACCCCTACTTCCCGCTAGAGCGGACGATCTACAACTCCTACCAACAGCCGCTGAGAATTTGGAGGAAAGCCTATCACGATGTCATGAATATCGACGCCGATCCGGCGATGTCTGTGGACGAGGTCGCCAAGATCGACACTTCGGTGATGACACCATCGATGAGTAACCTCGTCGATCACCTGAAGGCGATAGTTGCCGAAGTGACGCAGCGAAACAACGTACTCAAAAAGATCATCGACGAAGGCGTTCCAGTTCAAGCTGCCGATGCTCCGGAATCGCCAGATGCGGACGAGGTCATGAACGCACTCGGAATCTGGCTTCGAGACGCTGTAGATGGTCCTTTCAAGCTCGATGAAATCGGGCTGCGCGTCACAGCGAAGACGCCGCCCGGGACACGCGTGATGAGTGCCACGCTATTCGGTGCCCTGAAGAAGTTCACCGACGATCACGAACGTATCCGGAAAACGAGAAAAGCTCGAGAGCGATGATTTTCGCGGTTCAAGCTTTCCCATCGGCCCACCAAACTGACCAATTCTGCTGAAACTAAAAAAAGGGACTTACAGGCTCGGCTCAATCGGCAGAGGGAGTACGCCCCAATGCCAATCTACACAGGAAATGGTGTCCACGAGAGGATTCGAACCTCCGACCCCAGGATTCATACCACTTCGACTTTCGCCGCCGCTTCCGCGTTCGTGGTCTGGACTGTCCCTTCACCATGAGCACGAATGCTTTTAGGTGCTGCCCGTCCAGTCTCTACACACTTCCCTGAATTTCTTCAGGGCTTGGCTCGGGATTGGCATGCTGGAAGCCCAGCGAAGCGTTCCCCGACTTTGAGCAGTTAGATTGTAAGAGTTTCCTAATACAACCCCCAATTGAGGAATCCTGTGCTCTATCCTGCTGAGCTACGTGGACTTCTTCCTGTGTTTGCGGAGCCGTCGTAACTCATACCTCCGCAAATTTCAATCCGACCTCGTCGGTAAGTTTACTGGCTCCACGTTCCAGCGCGACGCAGGCCCATTTGCGCCAACAGGTAAAAATCCTCCCCTAGAAGGTGCTCTATCCTGCTGAGCTACGGGACCACTTGGATGCCATGCATACAAAAGGCTTGGCGCGAAGCCAAGCCTTAATTCTTGTCAAAGCCCGAGGCGTTGTTCGGCAAGGCGCACCCAGTAGGAGATGCCGTGGGCGATGGCTTCGTCGTTGAAGTCGTAGGCCGGGTTGTGGAGGCCGGCGCTGTCGCCGTTGCCGATGAAGATGAAGGCGCCGGGACGGGCGTTCAGCATATAGGAGAAGTCCTCGCCGCCCATCATCGGATCGATTTCGGCATTGACGTTTGCTTCGCCGGCAATGGCGCTCGCAGTGGCGACCGCGTGCTCGGTCTCATCGGGATGGTTGACGGTGACGGGATAGTTGCGGTTGAAGCTGATTTCGGCCTCGGCCCCATGAGCCGCGACCAGGCCCTCGATGATCTGCCGAAAGCGCGTCTCGGCAAGTGTGCGCATCTCAGGGTCGAGGGTGCGAACGGTGCCGGCGAAGGTCGCATCGTTCGGGATGACGTTATGGGCGAAACCGGCATTGAACTTGGTCACCGAAACGACGACCGAGCGGATCGGATCGGCAGTGCGCGAGGCGATCATCTGCAGGTTGTTGACGATCTGGGCGGCGATGGCGATCGGGTCGATCGTCCGGTGCGGCTGGGCGGCGTGGCCGCCGCGGCCCTTGATGGTGACGGTGAATTCGTCGGTTGCCGCCATGATGGCGCCCTTGCGGATCGCAAACTGTCCCACAGGCAGGCCCGGCAGGTTGTGCATGCCGTAGACTTCTTCGATCCCGAAGCGCTCCATCATGCCATCCTTGACCATCAGATTGCCGCCGCCGCCGCCTTCTTCGGCGGGCTGGAAGATGACGGCGACATTACCATTGAAATTGCGGGTTTCGGCGAGATATTTCGCGGCGCCGAGCAGCATGGCGGTGTGGCCGTCATGTCCGCAGGCATGCATCTTGCCCGGCGTCTTCGAAGCCCAGGGCTTACCGGTGATCTCAGTCAGCGGCAGGGCATCCATGTCGGCGCGCAGGCCGATCGTGCGGCGGCCTTCGCCCTTGCCCTTGATTAGTCCGACGACGCCGGTGCGGCCGATGCCGGTGACGATCTCGTCAACCCCGAAATCCTTGAGTTTCTCAGTGACGAAAGCGGCCGTGTTTTCCACCGCGAAAAGAAGCTCGGGCCGGGCATGGATATGGCGGCGCCATTCGGCGACTTCGTCCTGCAATTCGGCGGCTCTGTTCAAAATCGGCATCTTGGCGTTCCTGTTATCAAATTCCGACAATCGTTCGTCGCTTCAAATGGGCGTGAGGCCCGTGCAATTACTTCGTCAATGACCTTTGCCATGTCATAGCCATATAGGCTAGATAGATGAAGGTTGCGAGATTTTCCGGACATCTGAAGGACGAACCGTGTCGACGAGCCACTTCCGTTTGTTTGCCGCCATGCGGCCGTTTCGTTTCATGGTTGCGGCGACTGCCGCTTTTGTCGCTTCCGTTTCGCTCGTCCAGGCCAATCCGCATATTCTCGTCGACGTGCAGACAGGCCGCGTTCTCGAACACGAAGAAGCCTTCCGAAAGTGGTATCCGGCCTCACTCACCAAGCTGATGACCGTCTATACCGTCTTCGATGCGATCCGCGCCGGCCAGATCAGCCTCGATACGCCCATCGTCATGAGCAAGCGCGCCGCCGCGCAGCCGGCCGCTAAGATGTATTTCAAGCCGGGCCAGAAGCTGACGCTCGACAGTGCCTTGAAGATCCTGATGGTGAAATCGGCCAACGATATTGCTGTCGCGGTCGCAGAAGCCGTCGGCGGTACGCAGGAAGGTTTCGTGACCCGGATGAACGGCGAGGCGCTGAAGCTCGGCATGACGGATTCGCATTTCGTCAATCCGAACGGCCTGCCGGGCAAGGGGCAATATACGACGGCGCGCGACCTGGCGGTGCTGACGGTGGCGCTGCGTCGCGAGTTTCCGCAATATGCCAGCTATTTCGCACTTGAAGGCTTCACCACCGGCCAGCAGAACGTGCCGAACCTCAATATGCTGATCGGCCGCTTCGCCGGTGCCGACGGCATGAAGACCGGCTTCATCTGCGCATCGGGCTTCAACCAGATCGGTTCGGCGACGCGCAACGGCCGTACGCTTGTTTCCGTCGTGCTCGGCACGGACAGTCTCGCGGCGCGTGCCGATGCGACGGCGAATCTGTTGCAGAAGGGCTTTACCACCCAGTTTCCCGGCAATGAGACGCTGGGTTCGCTAAAGCCTTACGGACCAGGGCAAGACCAGGTGACCGACATTACAGCCGATATATGCAGCGCCAAGGGCGCCAAGATACGCAGCGAAACGCGAGACGAGGTCGGCCGCATGAAGGTGCACTCGCCCTACATTCTGGAAATGGACCACGACCCGCAATTCGTCTTCGCCGGCCTCATTCCGGGGCAGGACCCGCAGCCGTCTCAGCAGCCGGAAAAGGTGGCGACCGGCGATACGGCTGGCGGCATCGCCAACGTGCCGGTGCCGCTGCCGCGCCCGACCGCGTTTTGAGACAAGATGGGCTTCTAAGGTAAGGCAGATATGAGCGCGTTTAACGACAGGATTCCGGTCACCATCCTGACCGGCTTTCTCGGCGCCGGCAAATCGACGCTGCTGAACCGCATCCTCAAAGATCCTGACATGAAGGATGCGGCTGTCATCATCAATGAATTCGGCGATGTCGGCATCGACCATCTGCTGGTCGAAAGTTCCGGCGATTCGATCATCGAATTGTCCGACGGCTGCCTCTGCTGCACGGTGCGCGGCGAGCTTGTGGATACGCTGGCGAACCTGATGGACGCCGTCCAGACGGGCCGCGTCAAGCCGGTGAAGCGCGTCGTCATCGAAACGACCGGTCTTGCCGATCCCGCGCCCGTCATGCAGGCAATCATGGGCAATCCGGTCATCGCCACAAATTTCGAACTCGACGGCGTCGTGACGGTCGTCGATGCGGTCAATGGGCTGCAGACGCTCGACAATCACGAAGAAGCGCGCAGGCAGGCTGCGGTTGCAGACCGGCTGATCGTCTCGAAGAGGTCGATGGCCGGCGCAACGGCGGAGCTGGAACAGCGCCTGCGGACGCTCAATCCGCGCGCGGCGATGATGGATGCCGACGGCGCCGAGGCCGGCGGCGCCGCGCTCCTGGTGAACGGTCTCTACGACCCGGCAACGAAGATCGCCGATGTCGGGCGCTGGCTGCAGGACGAGGATGCGCATGAGGCGCATCATCATGATCATGACCACGATCACGATGGCCATCACCATCATCGTGATGACCACGGCCACCACCATCATGATCATGCGCAGCAGGATCCGCACGACGTCAATCGTCACGATGCCTCGATCCGGTCTTTCTCCATCGTCGAAGAAAAGCCGATTGATCCGATGGCGCTCGAAATGTTCGTCGATCTCCTGCGCTCGGCCCATGGCGAAAAGCTGTTGCGGATGAAGGCGATCGTATCCGTCTCCGACCGACCGGAACGGCCGCTGGTGCTGCAGGGCGTCCAGAGCATCTTTCACCCGCCGGTGCGGCTGCCGGCGTGGCCGAATCCGCAAGACCGGCGCACGCGCATGGTGCTGATCACTAAGGATCTGCCCGAAGCTTTCGTGAAGGATCTTTTCGACGCCTTCCTCGGCAAGCCGCGGATCGACACACCGGATCGTCAGGCGCTGTCCGACAATCCACTCGCCATTCCGGGTTTGCGCATCTAAAGGCGCGCCGCGTCGTTCTTATCGAGTCCGATTTTTCAGGCTGCTACGTCAAGTGAGATGTTTTACCGCTTGCGGATCAGGAAGCGGTGGCCGTCTTCGGTCTTTTCCGTCGCGACCAGTTCGTGACCGTCCTCATTGCAGAAATGCGGCATATCGATCACTGCCATCGGATCGCTGGTATCGACGAGGACGAGCGTGCCGCTTGTCATGGCGGCAAGCTTCCGGCGCGTCTTCATCACGGGGAGTGGGCATTTTAGGCCGCGGAGATCGTAGAGAACGGGGTTCAAGCCGTTCAGTTCCGCGCCCAGAATTTCCAGAACGGCTTCTTTGCCGCGGCGTCTGCCGTCTCCTGCGGCTCGGGCGCGGTATAGGCGAGCGGGTTCGGCATCGGCACCGGCACGACCGCAGGCGTTGCGGCGGCGACGGTCGTTGCCTGCGGCTGGGCCGGCGTTGCGGGTGTGGCGCCGGCCGCGGAGTTGGCGGTGAGGCTCTGCGTCGTGCGCTTGGCCATCAGGTCCTCGAGTTCGGCGACCTTGACCATGCGGCCGGCTTCCAGCGAGGTGCCTGTCGGCGCGAAAGCGAGTTCGCGGCCCTTGCGCAGCTTGGCGACCACGGCCTTGCGCTCGGCTTCGGACGGGTCGTACCAGGCCATGCCGTCATATTTGCTCATCGCCTTGGCATAGTCGGCGTCATAGGTCTTGCCGTAGGAGGCAAGGGCTGCCGTCAGCGCCGGCGGCGTCGACATGGCAGGGCATTTGCCGGCGGCGTTGAAGGCGCCGCCATCGGTTGCCTGCTGGTTGAAGACATATTTCTTCTCGCAGACGTTCACCTCCGGCGGGCGCTTCGTCACTTCGAAATTGTCGTAGCCGACCTTCAGCATCTTCCAGAAGTCATAGTTCGGGTCGAGGCGATGCTTGACCATGTTTTCCGCCGTCATGCGGAACGGGAAGGCCTGCAGTTGCACGGTCGACTGGCCGCCCTTGAAGGCGTCACGGGCAAAGGCATAGATCTCCAGCACCTGCTGGTCGGTCATCGAATAGCAGCCGGATGACGAGCAGGCGCCGTGGATCATCAGATCGGAACCGGTGCGGCCGTTCACTGCGTCGTAGCGGTTCGGGAAGCCGGTGTTGATCGCCAGATAATATTTGGAATTCGGGTTCAGGTTGGCGCGGGTCAGCTCGTAGAAGCCTTCCGGCGCCTGCCGGTCGCCGGTCCTGACCTTCGGACCGAGGCGGCCGGACCAGGCGCAGATCTTGTAATCGGCGATCTTGTCAAAACGGTTGTCGGTCTTCGCTTTCCAGATCTCCATTGCACCTTCTTCCTTGAAGATGCGGATCATGATGGGCGAATTGCGGTCCATGCCCTTAGCGGCCATGGCGTTGAGGATATGGGGAGGGAGCGGCTGTTCGACCTTGTTCTTGACCTTGGAAAGATCGACCTGCGCCACTTCCAGCGTATCGTTGCAGCCGGCGAGAGCCAGCGCCATGACGGAAACATAGGCAAAATGACGTATGCGCATCCAAACTAGCCCATAAAGATAGTGCGACCCGGTCCGCCTATGGAGTTCGGGCATTGGAGGGAATCATAGGCGGCTTATACTTTATAAAACCTTACCAGCCTATGACGTGCCTCGAACATCCCCGCAAGCGCGAATGTTACAGATAATATCAATGTGGCCAAGATTTGGCCCCAATCGCTGAAAAGCGCAACTTGTCTTAGAGGTTGCGGCCCATATTGAGGAATTTCTGACGCCGCTCATTGCGCAGCTGTTCGCCGGAACGCGATGCCATTTCGCCGAGCGCATTGGCGATCACGTCGCCGGTTGCGGCGATCACGCTATCGGGATCGCGATGGGCGCCGCCGAGCGGCTCGGAAATGATGCCGTCGATGACGCCGAGCGATTTCAGGTCTTCGGCGGTGATCTTCATGTTGGTCGCCGCTTCCCGGGCGCGGGTCGAATCGCGCCAGAGGATGGAGGCCGCCCCTTCCGGCGAAATGACGCTGTAGATCGAATGCTCGAGCATATAGACCCTGTTGCCGGTGGCAATTGCGATCGCGCCGCCCGAGCCGCCCTCGCCGATGACGACGGAAACGAGGGGAACCTTGACGCCGAGACACATTTCCGTCGAGCGGGCAATCGCCTCGGCCTGGCCGCGCTCCTCGGCGCCGACGCCGGGATAGGCGCCTGCCGTATCCACCAGCGAAATGACAGGCAGGCCGAAACGGTCAGCCATTTCAAGGATGCGGATCGCCTTGCGGTAGCCTTCCGGCCGGGGGCTGCCGAAATTGTGCTTCAGGCGAGTCTTGGTGTCGTTGCCCTTTTCCTGACCGATGACGGCGACCGGCTGGCCGCGGAAGCGGGCAAGGCCCGCCTGGATCGCGGCATCCTCGGAAAACTTGCGGTCGCCGGCAAGCGGGGTGAATTCCTGAAACAGCGTCTTGGCGTAATCCACGAAATGCGGGCGCTGCGGGTGGCGGGCGACCTGCGTCTTCTGCCAGGCATTGAGCTTGGAATAGATTTCGACGATCGCTTCGCGGACGCGAACCTCCAGCCTGCCGATCTCATCGGTGGTGTCGATGCTCTCGTCTTCCATTGCGAGCTTCTTCAGCTCGATGATCTTGCCTTCGAGGTCGGAGATCGGCTTTTCGAAGTCGAGATAATTGTGCATGAGGTGCGTTTCCGTTCCTTGTGCCCGGGGCGTTTTCCTGGCTCCGCCCCTTGTCGCCGGTCCTATTCGTGCTTTTTCGCCTGTTTGGCAAGGGGGTGATGCATCTGGACGAGCTGCTGCAGCCGCTCTTCGAGGACATGCGTATAGATCTGTGTGGTCGAAATGTCCGAATGGCCGAGGAGTTCCTGCACGACGCGCAGATCGGCGCCGTTGGCAAGCAGGTGGCTGGCAAAGGCGTGGCGCATGACGTGCGGCGAGATCAGCGACGGCGTCAGGCCGGCGCGGATCGCCAGGTTCTTGAGGTCGCGCGCGAAAACCTGGCGCGGCAGGTATCCCTCCTTGGAGGCGGCAGGAAAGAGCCAAGGGCTTTCCTGCGGCTCCTTCGCCGCGGCGGTCTCGGTCGCCAGTAGGCGCCCATACGATTTCAGGGCCGCGATCGCGGAGTGCGACAGCGGCACCAGCCGCTCCTTGTTGCCCTTGCCGCGGATCATCAGGAAACGGCCCTCCTGGTCAAGTACGCGGGCCGGTAGCGAGACGAGTTCGCTGACGCGCATGCCGGTGGCATAGAGCAGTTCCAACAGCGCCAGCATGCGCAGGCGCTGCAACTGGCCCGGAGCCGGATCGTCGGCCTCGGCCTGCGCTTGCGACAGCAGCCTGCCGACCTCCTCGACCCCCATCGTCTTCGGCAGCGGACGCCCCTTCTTCGGCGCATCGAGAACGCCTGTGGGGTCGTCGGTCCGCAGGCCCTCGGCATAGAGGAACTTGTAGAATTGCCGCATCGCGGCGAGCCGGCGTGCTTGCGAGGAGGGCTTGAAGCCCTGGCGGGCGAGCGAGGCGAGATAGGCGGCCAGGTCGGCGGAACCGGCTTCGGTCAACCTTATGCTGCGGCCGTTCAGGAAAGCGCTGACATCGTCGAGGTCGCGCTGGTAGGATTGCAGGGTGTTGGCGGCAGCGCCACGTTCGGCGCTCATCATTTCCAGGAAGGACTCCACGTGGACGCGGCTTAGATCCATCATCTCACTCACTTCCCGGTCGTGCCGATTGTGCCCGTCGCCGGCGGGTTGACCCGCTCGGAGGGAAGACGAATCGTCACGTCGCGCGGCTCGGGCTCGACGAAGGTCACGAGCGCCCACATCGCTCCGTAAACCGTCCCGGCGAGGATCGCGCAGAAGAACAGGAAACGGAACAGGGTCGGCATCCGGCAACTCCTTCATGCTGTGCTTCTGTTATAAGAAGCGTATTCGCAAGTGCAAGAAGCGCCATTCGAGCCATGATTCCCTTGTCCGCGACTTGACGCTCCACCTGCATTTGTCGATACGGTTTGCAAACAAAGTGTGAATGGACCGATGAGTGAACCACTGCTGACCGTTGCTGACAGCCTGAAAGACAGAGCTCGCGCTGCGCTCGGTTCACGCAATCTGATCCTCGTCGGCCTGATGGGCGCCGGGAAATCCTCCGTCGGGCGCATCGTCGCCAGCCAACTCGGCATTCCCTTCATCGACAGCGATCATGAGATCGAGCGGGTGTCGCGCATGACCATTGCCGAACTTTTCGCAGCCTATGGCGAGGAAGAGTTCCGGGCGCTGGAAACGCGAGTGATGAAGCGGCTCCTGAAGAGCGGACCGCGCGTCGTCTCCACCGGCGGCGGCGCCTTCATCAATGACCGCACCCGCAGGCATATAAAAAAGGGCGGGCTGTCGATCTGGCTGAAGGCTGATCTCGACGTGCTTTGGGAGCGGGTCAACAAGCGTGACACGCGGCCGCTGCTCAAGACCGAAAATCCCAAGCAGACCCTCGAAAATCTGATGAAGGCGCGTTACCCGATCTATGCGCAGGCAGACCTCACCATACTCTCGCGTGATGTGCGCAAGGAAATCATGGCGGACGAGGTGCTGAAGGCCGTGGTCGAACAGAAAGAAAGTGCAGCGTCATGAATGCGATAAGCTCCACCTCATCAGTCCAGACGGTGCATGTGCCGCTCGGCGAGCGCGCCTATGACATCCTGATCGGGCCAGGGCTGATTGCGCGGGCCGGCGCCGAGATCGCCTCGCGTCTCAAAGGCCGCAAGGCGGCCATCATCACCGACGAAAACGTCGCTCCGCTCTATCTCGAGGCCGTCGTCGCGAGCCTCAATGCGGCAGGTATCGTCTCGGCCGAGGTCGTGCTGCCGCCCGGCGAAAAGACGAAGAGCTTCGAACATCTCATTGATGTCTGCGACAAGGTGCTCGAAGCCAGGGTCGAGCGCAACGACTGCGTGATCGCGCTCGGCGGCGGCGTCATCGGTGACCTCTCGGGTTTTGCCGCCGGCATCGTCCGCCGCGGCGTGCGCTTCGTGCAAGTGCCGACTTCGCTGCTGGCGCAGGTCGATTCCTCCGTCGGCGGCAAGACCGGCATCAATTCTCGCCACGGCAAGAACCTGATCGGCGTCTTCCATCAGCCGGACCTGGTCCTGGCCGATACGGATGTGCTGAATACGCTGAGCGGGCGGGAATTCCGCGCAGGCTACGCCGAGGTCGCAAAGTATGGGCTGATCGACAAGCCGGATTTCTTTGCCTGGCTGGAAGCGAACTGGAAGTCGGTGTTTACGGGCGGCTCGGCCCGCATCGAGGCCATCGCTGCCAGCTGCCAGGCGAAAGCCGATGTCGTCGTTGCCGACGAGCGGGAAACCGGCCAGCGGGCGCTGCTCAATCTCGGCCATACGTTCGGGCATGCGCTGGAAGCGGCGACCGCTTATGACAGCCGCCGCCTGGTGCACGGTGAGGGCGTGTCGATCGGCATGGTGCTGGCGCATGAATTTTCCGCACGAATGAACTTTGCGAGCCCGGACGATGCGCAGCGCGTCGAGCGGCATCTGAAGGAAGTCGGCCTGCCGACCCGCATGGCGGATATCATGGGCGAGCTGCCGCCGGCTGAATCGCTGATGGATGCGATCGCGCAGGACAAAAAGGTCAAGAGCGGCAAGCTCACCTTCATCCTGACGCGCGGCATCGGTCAGTCCTTCGTCGCCGACGATGTTCCGGCATCCGAAGTGCTCAGTTTTCTCCGGGAAAAACATCCTTGACGACGATCGAAGGCGCTTTGGCGTTTCTTGCGACCTACTGGCCGGAGATCCTTTCGATCACGGCGCTCGTGCTGACGTCCGCCTTTTTCTCCGGCACGGAGACGGCGCTCACCGCCGTTTCGCGCAGCCGCATTCATACGCTTGAGGTCAACGGCGATGAACGCGCCGGCCTCGTCAGGCAGTTGATCGAACGGCGCGACCGGCTGATCGGTACGCTGCTGATCGGCAACAATCTTGCCAACATCCTCTCTTCCTCGATCGCCACCAGCCTTTTTCTCGGGCTGTTCGGCAGTTCGGGTGTGGCGCTGGCGACGCTCGCCATGACCATCATCCTCGTCATCTTCGCGGAGGTGCTGCCGAAGAGCTGGGCGATCTCGGCGCCGGAACGCTTCGCGCTCGCCGTCGCATTTCCCACCAGATTGTTCGTCGCCATCGTCGGCCCGGTGTCCTCCTTCGTCAATGCGGTTGTGCGACAGATCCTGGCGCTGTTCGGCATCAATCTTTCGCGGGAAGTTTCGATGCTGACGGCGCATGAGGAGCTGCGCGGCGCCGTCGATCTGCTGCACCGCGAGGGATCGGTGGTGAAGGCCGACCGCGATCGCCTCGGCGGCGTGCTCGACCTCAGCCAGCTGGAGCTATCAGACATCATGGTCCACCGCACCAAGATGCGGGCGATCAATGCCGACGATCCGCCGGAAGCGGTGGTGCGCGCCATTCTTGAAAGTCCCTATACGCGCATGCCGTTGTGGCGCGGCACGATCGACAACATCATCGGCGTCGTCCACGCCAAGGATCTTCTGCGGGCACTGGCCGAGCCGAACATGGAGCCGCAGAATCTCGATATCGTGAAGATCGCGCAGAAGCCGTGGTTCGTGCCCGACAGCACCAATCTTGAGGACCAGCTCAACGCTTTTCTGCGCCGCAAGCAGCATTTCGCCGTCGTCGTCGACGAATATGGCGAGGTGCAGGGCATCGTCACGCTGGAGGATATTCTCGAGGAAATCGTCGGCGACATTTCCGACGAGCACGATATCGAGATGCAGGGCGTGCGTCAGGAAGCGGACGGCTCTGTCGTCGTCGATGGCAGCGTGCCGATCCGCGATCTCAACCGCGCGCTCGACTGGAACCTGCCCGACGAGGAGGCGACGACCATCGCCGGCCTCGTCATCCATGAATCGATGACCATCCCGGAAGAGCGTCAGGCTTTTACCTTCTACGGCAAACGTTTCGTCGTGATGAAGCGGGAGAAGAACCGCATCACCAAGCTGCGCATCCGCCCCGCGCAGGAAGACGACACAAAACCGGTGTGATCCGGTTGGATTGCCTGCGCCTTATACCCATATAGGCTGCTGTGCCGCTACCAGCGGGTGGGTTCACCAGGTGCCGCTGGTTCGACGGCCAGCGCGTGCAGGCCGGCATCGAGCTCCGGTTTCAACAGATCGGTGATCGCCCGGTGGCGCGCCAGGCGGGAGAGGCCGGCAAATTTAGTCGAAACGATCCTCACCCGCATGTGGGTTTCGCCGGTGCCCGTGATGTCAGGCTGGTGGCCGGCATGCAGATGGCTTTCGTCGATGACGCTCAAGCGTTCGGGCGCGAAGGCTTCGATAAGTTTTTCTTCGATGCGGGTCCGCAGGGTCATCATCCGGTCTTGCTGCTTCGCGAAAAGGGTTCCCACCAAGCCAGCAACATTCCCATTTGTCAATTCTTGTTGTCGCCTCGCGACAGCCCCATAATTAGCGCCGCCATGAGACTTGATTCAAAATACTTCGATCGCATCCGCACACGCCGCAAACGCGAGCAGGAGACAGAGCAGGCGCCGCCTACCTGTCAATGGGACGGCTGCGATAAGAAAGGTGCGCATCGCGCTCCTGTCGGACGCAATGCGGAAGGCCAGTTCTTTTTGTTCTGCTTCGAGCACGTCAAGGAATACAATAAGGGCTATAATTATTTCTCCGGCCTTTCGGACGGCGAGATCGCGCGCTACCAGAAAGAGGCGATCACCGGCCATCGACCGACATGGACCGTCGGCGTCAATAAGTCGGCCAAGGACAGCCCGTTGCATTCCGAGGTGCGCTCCGGCGCCTACTCGCGCGTTCGCGATCCCTTCGGCTTCGTCAAGGAAGGCGGCAAGGGCAGCGGGCCGCGCTTTCCCCAGGCGCGCAAGCTGAAATCGCTCGAAAGCAAAGCCTTCGACACGATGGGTCTCCACGCCAATGCGACCTCGGCGGAGATCAAGAGCCGCTACAAGGAGCTGGTCAAGAAGCACCATCCGGATGCCAATGGCGGCGACCGCGGCTCGGAAGAGCGTTTCCGCGCCGTCATCCAGGCGTATCAATTGTTGAAGCAGAACGGTTTTTGTTAATTCCCGTCCTTGCTCTTGGGCTTCAATCGGGTATGGTCCAAATCGGCTGAGGCCGCAGGCAAACGCGGCTCCTATCTGCGTGTTTTCCCGACATCGCCTCGGCCGACCTTCCGGACGCGGCGTTTCTTGTCCGGGACTCTTTCAAGAATGCTCGCACGCGGTCATCATCCCGCCGAGGTTTCGTTTCAGTCCCGGAGAAGTATCGCCGACGTTCCGACCTGGACGGGCGCGGAATAAAATCGCGGCGTCACGGTTGCGACATGGCCTGAGACAGTTTGGCCGGGTGGCTTCACCCGCCTTGGAGACATGATGAGCAAGATCGACCTCGATATTTCAGAACTGCCCGACACTACCGTTTCGGTCCGCGAGACCTTCGGCATCGATTCCGACATCCGCGTTCCTGCCTACAGCAAGGGTGACGCCTATGTGCCGGATCTCGATCCCGACTACCTGTTCGACCGCGAGACGACGCTCGCCATTCTCGCAGGCTTCGCGCATAACCGCCGCGTGATGATCTCCGGCTATCACGGCACGGGCAAATCCTCGCATATCGAGCAGGTGGCGGCGCGCATCAACTGGCCCTGCGTGCGCATCAACCTCGACAGCCATGTCAGCCGTATCGATCTCGTCGGCAAAGACGCGATCGTCGTCAAGGACGGGCTGCAGGTCACCGAGTTCAAGGACGGCATCCTGCCTTGGGCCTATCAGCACAATGTCGCGCTCGTCTTCGACGAATATGATGCCGGCCGTCCCGACGTGATGTTCGTCATTCAGCGCGTCCTGGAATCGTCAGGCCGCCTGACACTGCTCGACCAGAGCCGCGTCATCCGGCCGCACCCGGCCTTCCGTCTGTTTGCGACCGCGAACACCATCGGCCTCGGTGACACCACCGGCCTCTATCACGGCACGCAGCAGATCAACCAGGCACAGATGGACCGCTGGTCGATCGTGACGACGCTGAACTACCTGCCGCATGATCACGAAGTGAATATCGTCGCCGCCAAGGTGAAGAGCTTCGGCAAGGACAGGGAAGGGCGTGAGATCGTCTCGAAGATGGTCCGCGTCGCCGATCTCACGCGCGCCGCCTTCATGAACGGCGATCTTTCGACCGTCATGAGCCCGCGCACGGTCATCACCTGGGCCGAGAATGCCGAAATCTTCGGCGATCTCGCCTTTGCCTTCCGCGTCACCTTCCTCAACAAGTGCGACGAGTTGGAGCGCCCGCTGGTCGCCGAGCACTATCAGCGCGCCTTCGGCGTGGAGCTGAAGGAAAGTGCTGCCAACATCGTCCTCGGAGCCTGAGGCCCGACCGATCATGGCAGCTCGCGGTGACAATTCGAAAGCAAAGCCCGGTGCGCCCGTCGACGTCGAGCCGTTGCGCCGGGCGATATCCGGCTGCGTCCGCTCGATCGCCGGCGACGGCGATGTCGAGGTGACCTTCGCCAACGAACGGCCTGGTATGACCGGCGAGCGCATCCGGCTGCCGGAGCTTTCCAAACGGCCGACGGCGCATGAGCTGGCGGTCACCCGCGGGCTAGGCGATTCCATGGCATTGCGCCTCGCCTGCCATGACGAGAAGATGCATACGACAATGGCGCCGCAGGGCTCCGACGCCCGGGCGATCTTCGATGCGGTCGAGCAGGCGCGTGTCGAATCGATCGGGACGCTGCGCATGGAGGGCGTGGCGGCGAACCTGCGTTCCATGACGGAAGAGAAATATGCCAAGGCGAATTTCACCGGCATCGAGCGCCAGGAAGACGCGCCGATCGGCGAAGCCGTCGCCATGATGGTGCGCGAGAAGCTGACCGGCCAGCGTCCGCCCGCCTCCGCCGGCAAGGTGCTCGATCTCTGGCGCGGTTTCATCGAAGACAAGGCGGGGGCTGAACTCGGTAACCTGTCGGGTGCGATAAACGACCAGCAGGCCTTCGCCAAGGTCGTCCGCAACATGCTGTCGGCGATGGAAATGGCCGAGGAGTATGGCGACGACGACAGCGAAGCTGACAATGACGATCAGTCGGAGCAGGAAGACCAGCCGAGCGGCGAGGAGCAGGACCAGGACGAGGTCGACGAGGATGCCGGCACCGATGCCGCCCCGGTCGAGGACAGCGAGGTTTCCGACGAGCAGATGGAGGACGGCGAGACTGAAGGCGCCGAAATCTCCGACGACGACATGATGGAAGAGGGCGAGGACGATTCGGAAACGCCTGGCGAGACCCGCCGCCCGAATACGCCTTTTGCCGATTTCAACGAAAAGGTCGATTATCACGTCTATACCGAAGAGTTCGACGAGATCATCACCGCTGAGGAACTCTGCGACGCCGCCGAGCTGGAGCGCCTGCGCGCCTTTCTCGACAAGCAACTGGCGCATCTGCAGGGCGCGGTCGGGCGCTTGGCCAACCGGCTGCAGCGCCGCCTGATGGCACAGCAGAACCGCTCCTGGGATTTCGATCTGGAGGAGGGCTATCTTGATACGGCGCGGCTACAGCGCATCATCATCGACCCGATGCAGCCGCTCTCCTTCAAGATGGAGCGGGACACGCAGTTCCGCGATACGGTCGTCACCCTGCTCATCGACAATTCCGGCTCCATGCGCGGCAGGCCGATCACGGTAGCCGCTACCTGCGCCGACATTCTCGCCCGCACGCTGGAGCGCTGCGGCGTTAAGGTCGAGATTCTCGGCTTCACCACGAAAGCCTGGAAGGGCGGGCAGTCGCGTGAAACCTGGCTTGCCGGCGGCAAGCCGCAGACGCCGGGTCGTCTCAACGACCTTCGCCACATTGTCTACAAATCGGCCGACGCGCCGTGGCGGCGGGCACGCGCCAATCTCGGGCTGATGATGCGCGAAGGCCTGCTCAAGGAAAACATCGACGGCGAGGCGCTGATCTGGGCGCATAACCGCCTGCTCGCCCGCCGTGAACAGCGCCGCATTCTGATGATGATCTCGGACGGCGCGCCGGTCGACGATTCGACGCTGTCCGTCAATCCGGGCAATTATCTCGAGCGGCATCTGCGCGCCGTCATCGAGCAGATCGAGACGCGCTCGCCCGTCGAACTGCTGGCAATCGGCATCGGTCACGATGTAACGCGCTACTATCGCCGCGCCGTGACGATCGTCGATGCGGACGAGCTTGCAGGCGCGATGACCGAACAGCTCGCCTCGCTCTTCGAAGATCAATCCGCCCAGCCTCGCGGCGGCCGGTTACGCCGTGCCGGCTGACGCGGGAAGGAAACATATCGAATGATGGTCAAGCGCCTGTGCCGCGCGGCATCGATCTCGCTCTGCCTGGTAGGGGGAGCTTCCGCGGCGATGGCCGGCGACGAAATACCCATAATTAGCCGGCAAATTACCGATTACAGGATCGGATCGTCGGAGACGACGTTCGGCTCGCTGGAATTCCTCGGCGGGCTGGAGATGGTTTCCAGCCGAGCGTTGTTCGGCTCGCTTTCCTCCATCCGTTTCCGTCAGGACCAGAAACACTTCATCGTCGTGCTCGATACCGGCCAGTGGCTGACCGGCAGCATCGAGCGCGATGCGAGGGGCAGGCTTTCAGGCCTTTCTCAGGTCGAGATCACCCCGATGAAGAACCGCGCCGGCCGCAGCCTCGAGGGCAAGGGCTATATGGATGCCGAGGGCGTGGCGCTCGATGGCGACCGGATATTGGTCTCTTTCGAGCAAAATCATCGCGTCGACGTTTATCCCGATCCCGGCTTTGCCGCATCGCGCGCGACCGCTACCCTGCCGATCCTCATCTCGCGCAAGATGCTGAGCGACAATCGCGGTATCGAAACCATAGCCGTGGCACCCGCCTCCAGTCCGTTGAAGAGCGGCGTGGTCATCGTCTCCGAGCGCGGTCTCGACAGCGAGGGCAATCGGATGGCGGCTATTCTCAGCGGCCCGCTGAAAGGGCTGTTCTCGATCAAACGCGATGGCAGCTTCGACGTCACCGACGGTGCTTTCCTGCCGGACGGCGACCTGCTGCTCCTGGAGCGGCGCTTCAACATGGCCGAAGGCATCGGCATGCGGCTTCGGCGCATCAAAGGCGCCGATATCCGGCCGCAGGCCGTCGTTGATGGCGAGTTGCTGCTCGAAGGCAATTTCAACTCGCAGATCGACAATATGGAAGGGCTTGACGTGTTTCAGGCCGCCGACGGCACGACCCATATCATCATGGTGTCGGACGACAACCATTCGATCCTGCAGCGCAATCTGATGCTGGAATTCCGGCTCTCCGATAGCCGCATGCTCAGCGCGGCGTCAGATTGACGTCACATGTCCCGGCTATGCCATTGTTGCGTCGAGAGCAGCTTTCGGAGGGACAATCATGGTGCATATTCATATCATGGGTGCATCCGGTTCCGGCACGACTTCGCTCGGTCATACGCTTGCCGAACGGCTCGATATCGCCCATCTCGATACTGACGATTTCTTCTGGCTGCCGACCGACCCGCCATTCACGACGCCGCGTGACGCCGACGAACGCATTCGGCTGCTGCTTGCAGAAGCGGCACGGCATGACGGCTGGGGTCCTCTCCGGATCGGCGCTGAAATGGGCGAGGCCGATCGAGCCGTTCTATGATCTGATCGTGTTTCTCAGGATCGAGCCGGAGCTGCGGATGGCGCGGATCCGCGCGCGGGAGATTGCCCGCTACGGAGACAGGATCGGGCCTGGCGGTGACATGGAAATCAAAAGCGGGGAATTCATGGAATGGGCGGCAAGTTACGACACGGCCGGTCCGGAACGCCGCAGTCTTGCAGCGCATGAGCAATGGCTAGAAACGCAGACGGCCCCGGTCCTGCGGCTTGATTCGTCACGAGAGATCGATGATCTGGCTGCAGAGGTTCTGCTGCATCCCGCAATCGCCGCCGGCGCGGTCCGGCAGCGCCGTTGAAAGGCTTTAGCTGACGCGTGCGGGCTGCATCGGCCGCAGCACGTTCATCAGCGCGCCATAAGGCAGCAGCATCACGAGGCCGACGATCATCTTGACGGCGAAATCGCCGATCGCCCAGGAAATCCAGCGCGGGGCCTCTATGGCGAAGATGCCGAGGACAGGAGCTGCTTCGAGCGCAAAGGGCTCGTTCGGGCCGAGGAAGACGAAAAACGCGGCAAAGGACAACGAGAAGAACATCACCGTGTCGAGCGCCGAGCCGATCAGCGAGCCCAAGAGCGGCGCGCGCCACCAGGCCTGGCGGCGAAGGCGGTTG
Source organism: Rhizobium sp. YTUHZ045 (assembly GCF_051124255.1). Lineage (NCBI taxonomy): Bacteria > Pseudomonadati > Pseudomonadota > Alphaproteobacteria > Hyphomicrobiales > Rhizobiaceae > Rhizobium > Rhizobium sp. YTUHZ045. The sequence continues at coordinate 3,759,037 of NZ_CP101432.1, read as the reverse complement.
AAGACGGCGATATCGAGCAACTGACCGGCGAGATAGGCCGAGCCGGAGGCGATGGCGATGCGGTGCACCGAGGTGAAGAAGGACAGCGTCACGCCGACGACGAAGCCGGCAAAAACGACCTTGCGGGCTGCCCGCGGGCCGAACTGACGATTGGTCAGATCGGTGATCAGGAAGGCGATCGGATAGGAGAAGGCGCCCCAGGTCAGGATGTCGGCCAAGTTGATGCCCGCGACTTCGGCGTTCAGCGGAAACTGGACGAGGAAGTTGGAGGCGACGACGACAAGCGTCATCAGTGCGACATAGGCAAGCGTATAGCGGGTCTTCAGCATTTTTTTATCCTGGGTGATGCCACCAGTTGGAGTGCCTAGGCAAAGCAAAAGGCTTGTCCGGCATCATCCGTTCAAGCCTTTTGAAGCCGTATGAAAGAAGGTCAGAAGCTTACGCAGCAGCGGCTTCGGCGGTCTTCTTGACGATCTGACGGCGCAGCAGGCGCGCGCGCATCGACAGTTCGTTTTCGCTTGCCTTGATCAGGAAGGCATCGAGGCCGCCACGATGTTCGACGGAGCGAAGAGCCGCAGCCGAAACGCGAAGACGATAACGCTGGTTGAGAGCGTCGGAAATCAGCGTTACCTGGCACAGGTTCGGCAGGAACCGGCGCTTGGTCTTGTTGTTGGCATGGCTGACATTGTTACCAGTCAGGACGGCCTTGCCGGTCAATTCGCACACGCGGGACATTGAACACCTATTCTTGTTTTTCTCGGGCCATCGAATTGCTATCCCCGGCAAAACCGGGCTCGCAATCCAACAGGCATGATTGGAAAGTTGCGGTTCTATAGTCAGAGAGGCTGCGCGCGTCAAGCCAAACCTTGGCCTTTCCCGCAATTCTGTCAAAAAGCTGCTGTTTTCTTCTCTTTACGGCAGGAGTATAGAGCGTTCGGCAGGGCTGCCGGCGCGCGGCAAGACAAGGCTTCACTCATGGCTCATTCGGGCAGACGCATTTTCATTTCGGCCATCGCCGCACTCCTTGCCATACCGGCATCGGCGGCCGAAATCCAGCATCAGACCGTCTATCGGGTGACGCTTGCCGGCCTGCCGATCGCGCGTGCGGCGTTTCTGACGCAGATCGAGGACGATCACTCTTACAAGATTGCCGGCGATATCAAATCCGCCGGGCTTGCCGATCTCGTCAAGACGATCTCGGCAAAGACCAGCGTCACCGGCGTCGTCCGTAACGATCGGCTGCAGGCGCTGAAATATTCGCTCTATTACAAGAGCGGCAAGAAGGCCCGCGTCTACGAGGTCAGCTACCGCAACGGTAACATCATCTCGGCAACGACGACGCCGCCGCCGAAACGGCCGAAGAACTGGATCGACGTCACGCCGGGCGACATGCGTTCGGTGCTCGATCCGATCTCGGGCCTTGTTTTCACCGGGGATACCAAGGTCTGCGCGCAGACGCTGCCGATCTTCGACGGTGAGACGCGCATGGACCTCGTGCTTTCGCCGAAAGGCGACGAGGATTTTTCGACCGACGGCTTCAAGGGCAAGGCGGTCGTCTGCGGCGTGCGCTTCGTGCCGCGCTCCGGCTACAAAAAAGGCCGCAAGGACATCGACTATCTCAGCAAGAGCGACCGCATGGAGATCTGGTTTGCCAAGTCGGAGGCGGCCAATGTATATGCTCCGGTCTATGTGCGCATTCCCACGGAATATGGAATGGTGACGATCACTGCCGTCAAATATGGCAGTGTCAGCTGACGGAGCTTTCGCCTCCGTGAAGGGGGACAGGTGAAGCTTCGTGCGACGGTGGTCGGTTTTACGGCTATTCTGATGTGGTCGTTCCTGGCACTGCTGACGGCCGGCTCCGGAAAGATGCCGCCCTTCCAGCTTTCGGCCGTCTGCTTTGCGATCGGCAGCATTCCCGGCCTCGTCATGCTTGTCCTCAATCCGGCGCGGCTGGCGTTGCTGAAGCAGCCGCCAAAGGTCTGGATAACCGGTATTGCAGGCTTGTTCGGCTATCATTTCCTCTATTTTACCGCGCTCAGGAACGCGCCGGCGGTGGAGGCGGGACTGATCGCCTATCTCTGGCCGCTCTTGATCGTGGTCGGCTCAGCGCTGCTGCCGGGCGAACGGTTGCGCTGGTATCACGTGGCGGGCGCGCTTGCCGGGCTTTGCGGCACCTTCCTGATCGTCGGCCGCAACGGCATCGATTTCGACGGCGCCTACGCGATCGGTTATGGGGCTGCCTTCCTCTGCGCCTTCACATGGTCGGGCTATTCGCTGCTGACCAGGCGTTTCGACGCCGTCTCCACAGATGTCGTCACCGGTTTCTGCCTTGCAACCTCCATCCTGTCCTTCTTCAGCCATCTCTGCCTGGAGGCGACCGTCTGGCCGGAAACCAGCCTCGAATGGGCCGCCGTCGTCGGGCTCGGCCTCTTCCCGGTCGGGGCGGCTTTCTATGCCTGGGATTACGGCGTCAAGAATGGCGATATCCAGATTCTCGGCGCGGCAAGTTATGCCGCGCCGCTGCTTTCGACGCTCATCCTGACGTTGTTCGGATTTGCCGAGCCGAGCTGGCGCATTGCTCTCGCCTGCCTGCTCGTCACCGGTGGAGCGGTGCTCGCCGCCCAGGAAATGTTCCGCCGCAAAATTCCGGCGCAATCTGCGGCAGCGGAGTAGCCCTCAGTCGCCCGGCTTCCAATCCGCCGGCGCCATCTCAAAGCTCGAAAATTCGAAGCCGGGCGAGACAGTGCAGCCGACCAGGGTGAAGTCGCCGAGCGGTTCGGCCGATTGCCACCAATTGGCGGGGATGATTGCCTGCGGCCGCTCGCCGGCGGCAAGGTCTGTTCCGAGCGTCAGGGTTTCGCTTGTCATCCCGTCCTGCGAGCGGTGCAGCGCCAGCGGCGCACCCGCGTGATAATGCCAGACCTCGACCGCGTCATGGACGCGATGCCAGTGCGAACGCTGTCCTTTTGTCAGCAGATAATAGATCGCCGTCGAATGGCCGCGCTCTCCACCCGCCGTGTCGCGGAACGTCTGCACGTACCAGCCGCCTTCGGGATGCGGCTGCATGCCGAGCTCGCGAATGATCTTCTCAGGCGACATCAGAAATTGTCCTTGCGCTTGCGGATCTCGGCAAAGACCTCCTCATTCGTCTTGCCTTCCATGATCAGATTGCGGCGGATCGCGGGATCGGCGGCGCGCAGAAACGGGTTGGTTTCCTTTTCCAGCCCGAGCGTCGTGGGGATGGTGAATTTGCCTTCGGCGCGCCGAGCTTCGATCTCGGCAGCGCGGCTTTTCAGGCGCTCATTGTCGGGATCGACCGTCAGTGCGAAGCGGGCGTTGGACAATGTATATTCGTGGCCGAAATAGACAGCGGTCTCGTCCGGCAGCACCGCGAGCTTCTGCAGGGAATGCCACATGTCGGCGGCGGGGCGTTCGAAAAGGCGGCCGCAGCCGAGGGCAAACAGGGTGTCGGCGGCAAAGAGCAGCTTGTCGTCGACGAAGTGATAGCAGATGTGACCGGCGGTGTGACCGGGGGTCTCAATGACCTTGACCGTGTGATCGCCGAAAAGAAAGCTGTCGCCATCGGCCATCGTTCGGTCGAGACCGGGAATGGCGATGGCCTCGTTGATCGGGCCGATGATCTCGCAGCCGAACTGCTCCTTCAGCGTCAGGTTTGCGGCGACATGATCGGTGTGGTGATGCGTGGTGAAGATGTGGGTGATCTTCCAGCCGCGCCGTGTTGCCGCTTCCAGGATCGGCGCCTCCTCCGGCGCATCGATCGACGCGGTAAATGCTGTCTCCGGATCGTGCACGAGCACGCCGAAATTGTCGGTGCGGCAGAGAAAAACGTCTAATTCCAAAGGTTTCATCTTCAAACAATCCCTTGTCCCACGACTCTCGCGGGAATGTAGAGACTCCGGCCTTGAAGTCCAACCGCCCGCTGATAACATTTATCGCGATGCACGCGGATATCGTCGACCTACGTCAGTTCTACCACTCCGACCTCGGGCGTCTTGCCGAGCAGTCGATCGCCATGGCGCTCTCGTCGCTCTGGGTGCGCCTGCCACAGGAGCGTCTCGTCGGGCTCGGTTATGCCGTGCCGTTCCTCGATCGCTTCCAGGCCGATACCGAACGCACCTTCGCCTTTATGCCGGCCGGACAGGGGGCGGTGAACTGGCCGATGGGCTCGCTGTCGTCGACGACGCTGATTTTCGATGAGGAACTACCGCTGCCGGATTCCTCGATCGACCGGGTGCTGATGGTGCATTCGCTCGAGTTCGCGGAAAGCCCGCGCGAGACGCTGAAAGAGCTTTGGCGGGTGCTGGCACCGGGCGGGCGGCTTGTTATCGTGGTGCCGAACCGGCGCGGGGTCTGGGCCCGCATGGAACACACGCCCTTCGGCTCGGGCCGGCCCTATTCCCGCGGTCAGCTGACGCATCTGCTGCGCGAGACGAATTTCACGCCGGGTGCGACCGCCGAAGCGTTGTTTTTTCCGCCCTCGAAACTCAGAACCATCCTGCGCCTTCGCCGCGCCTTCGAGCGGATCGGCCGCACTTTATGGCCAGCCTTTTCGGGTGTCATCATCGTCGAGGCGCAGAAGCGGCTCTATCAGGGGTTGCCGGTCGCCGCCCGCGCCTCCCGCCGTGTCTTCGTGCCCGTTCTCGCGCCGCATGGCGTACCGACCACACGCAACAGCTGAAGAGCGTGGGACATTCTCCGGTTGCTTGTGTCACGCCCATGCCTCTCGACAACAATCACATTCCGCTTTAATGCCACTTGGTCATTTTCCGGAAAATCCAAGGTCGACCCATGAGCGTTGAGATGAGCAAGCCCGTTCCGCGTCCCGGTATTCTCGATATCGCATCCTATGTGCCGGGCAAGGAACATGCGCCGGGTGTCGCCCGCGTTTACAAGCTCTCCTCCAACGAGACGCCGCTCGGCGCCAGCCCGAAGGCGATAGAGGCCGTCAAGGCAGCTGCCGACAATCTGGGACGTTATCCCGACGGGCAGGCGGTCGAACTGCGCGAGGCGATCGCCGCTGTACATGGCCTCAATCCGGCAAACATCCTCTGCGGCAATGGTTCCGACGAGCTGCTCGGCCTGTTGTGCCATGTCTATCTGGGGGCCGGTGACGAAGGCATCATCACCGAGCACGGCTTCCTTGTCTACAAGATCCAGATCATGGGCACGGGCGCCATGCCCGTCATCGTCAAGGAGAAGGACTATACCGTCGACGTCGACGCGATCCTGGCGGCGGTGACGGAAAGGACGAAGATCGTCTTCATCGCCAATCCCGGCAATCCCACCGGTACATACGTTCCCGTCAGCGAGATTCGCCGCCTGCAGGCCGGCCTGCCTAAGCATGTCGTCCTCGTGCTCGATGCGGCCTATGCCGAATATGTACGCCGCAACGATTATGAAGCCGGCATCGAGGTCGTATCGTCCAGTTCCAACGTAGTGATGACCCGCACCTTTTCGAAAGCCTACGGTCTTGCGGCTCTGCGCGTGGGCTGGATGTATGCGCCAGTGGAGATCGTCGACGCCGTGAACCGCGTACGCGCTCCGTTCAACCTGAATGCGGCCGCGATCGCCGCCGGTGCCGCGGCCATCCGCGACCAGGCCTTCGTCCAGCAGGCCGTCTCTTTCAACCAGATGTGGGTGGAGACGCTCACGGAGGCTCTCGAAGCGATCGGGCTGAAAGTGACGCCGTCCGTCGCCAATTTCGTCCTTATCCACTTCCCCGACATCGATGGAAAGCGCGCGGCCGATGCCGACGAGCTTTTGACGAGCCGCGGTTATATTCTCCGCGCCGTGCGCAGCTACGGCTTTTCCAATGCGCTGCGCATGAGCATCGGTCCGGAAGAGGCCAATCGCGGCGTCATTGCCACGCTGCGTGAGTTCATGGGACGGCAGGCATGAGCGTGCTGTTCGATCGCATCGCGCTGATCGGCATCGGCCTGATTGGCTCTTCGCTCGCCCACGACATAAGGCGGCTCGGGCTTACCAAGGAGATCGTCGTTGCGACACGCAGCGCCGAGACGTTGAAGCGCGCCGAAGAACTCGGTCTCGGCGACCGCTATACGACCTCTTCGGCCGATGCTGTTCCAGATGCCGACCTCATCATCGTTTCGGTTCCGGTCGGCGCTTCGGAAAGCGTGGCGAAGGAAATCGCCGGCAATCTCAAGCCCGGCGCTATCGTCACCGATGTCGGTTCCACCAAAGCATCCGTCATCGCGCAGATGCAGCCGCATATGCCCGACAATGTGCATTTCATCCCCGGCCATCCGCTGGCCGGCACGGAAAAATCCGGCCCGGATGCCGGTTTCCCCGGCCTCTTCGAAGGCCGCTGGTGCATCTTCACGCCGGTTGCCGGCACCGACGAGACGGCGCTGAAGCGGCTGCGCGGCTTCTGGGAAGCGGTCGGATCGAAGGTCGACGAGATGGATGCGGAGCATCACGACAAGGTGCTCGCGATCGTTTCGCACCTGCCGCATATCATCGCCTACAACATCGTCGGCACCGCCGACGATCTGGAGACGGTGACGGAGTCCGAGGTCATCAAATATTCGGCCTCCGGCTTTCGCGATTTCACCCGTCTTGCCGCTTCCGACCCGACGATGTGGCGCGACGTCTGCCTGCACAATCGCGATGCGATCCTCGAAATGCTGGCGCGCTTCTCAGAAGATCTCGCCTATCTGCAGCGCGCGATCCGCTGGGGTGAAGGCGACAAGATTTTTGAACTCTTCACCCGCACGCGCGCCATTCGCCGCTCGATCATCCAGGCCGGCCAGGATGTCGACGCCCCCGATTTCGGCCGCCCCCACGCGCTGGATAAGAAGTAGACTCTCGCGATGGTGGAGGTGGCGAGCGCAAGTCAGGCGGATATCGACTGGCTGGCTCGCGAGGATGCCACTGCAGGCAAGGTGTGGGTATCGCGATGCGTCGCGCTTGGCGAATATCTCGTTGCCAGGGAGGCCGGCGAGATCGTCGGCTTCCTGCGCTTCTCCCGCTTCTGGGGCAGGGTTCCCTATATGGAGATGATCCGCGTTCTGCCCGGCCATCGCCGGTCGGGCGTCGGCACCGCGCTGTTTCTCGCCTGGGAAAGAGCCATGCGCGGCGAGGGCGCTCGGCTGCTGATGACGTCGAGCGAATGCGATGAGAGCCGGCCGCAGGACTGGCATCGGCGTAACGGATTTACAGAAACCGGTGCGATCGAGCTGCCTGGTCTGCAATCGGTGCCTGAGGTTTTTTTCATCAAGCGGATTGATTACGGCCTTCCCAGCACTCTAGCCCCGGAAAAGCCTTAGATCGGTGGGATCTGACCGAGCGGAATGAAGCCGCTGACGGTGGCATTGCCGCGATCGACGACGAGATCGACTGAGACCTTGTCTCTACCGCCGGCCAGCGCCTTCAGCATCTTCGTCGCCGTGTTGACGGTCGGAGCAAGATCCGGGAAAGCCTGTTTCAGGCTGTCGCCCCAGGGGCCGAGCCGTTCAATTTCCAGCTTGAACTTCCCGGAGAGAAAGCCTCGCTCGTCGAAGGAAAACGGGCCGGTGAGCGTCATCACCTTGCCGTCGCCGATGTCGGCAACGATGCGACGCAGTTCGCCGGCAGAACCATTGAGGCCGTTCGGGTCGCTGCCGTCGATCAGGCCGGCCTTGCCGGCAATCGTGAGATCGATGCTGGCAGAGAGTTTCGGGAAGAGGTGCGGCCAGTCCTTGATCGCGGTGTTCGCATCCTGCAAGGAGATCGCGCCGTCGAGATCGGCGCCGTTCTGGCGCAGGTGAATTTCGGTGCGAGCCGCGTCGAAGCTGATGGTCTGGCCGGTATAGGAGGAGACCGCCGTCGCCTTCAGGCCCTCGATGACAGTCGAGCTGCGATCGATGCCCTGCAGCCTTGTCGTCAGGCTCGCCTGCAGATTCGTCCACTGAGCCGAGACCGAAAGGCCGTTTGTGGTGCGGATTTCGGCCGGTGAATCGAGCTCCCAGACGATATGGCTTGGCGCGTAGACCTGCGCGGCGGAGCGCAATGCGCCGAAGGTGGCGGAGACGCCATTGACATTGTCGTCGACGTCCACCTTGGAGCAGAACAGACCGATGCGGAAAGGATAGCCGCGGAATTCGATATCGGAGCATTCGCCGGTGACGCCGGCCTGATCGCGCGGCGCGATTGCTTTCAGCACCGTCGTTTTCAAGGCCGATGCGGCATAGAACCAGCCGCCGGTATAAAGCGCGATCACCAGGAGGATGCCTCCGCCCAGCAACAAGAATTTCTTGCTGTTGCCGGTTTGGCTGCTGCCGGATCGGCTTGACGCTGCCATGATGTTCTCCAATGGTGAATCGCAATGTGATTCCGGTCTGGCGTGCGATATGGACGAATTTTGGGTGTTTGGCTACGGCTCGCTGATGTGGAATCCGGGCTTCGAGTTCCTGGAGCGGGCAGAAGCTCTTGTGCATGGTTACCGGCGTTCGCTGTGCGTCCGATCCTTCGTCCATCGCGGCACGCCGGACAATCCCGGCCTGGTTCTCGGCCTCGACAGGGGTGGAGCATGCCGTGGCATGGCGTTTCGTGTTTCGCCGCACAAATGGGACGAGGTGATCGATTATCTCCGCGCCCGCGAACTCGTCACCAATGTCTATCTGGAGCGCCGGGTTCGGCTGCAGTTTGCCGGCGGTCGCCGAACGGAAGCGGTTACCTACATCGCTGATCGCGACCACGAGCAATATGCCGGTACGCTCGATGCGCTTGCGGCCGCGCGGGTGGTGAACGAGGCCAGGGGGCAGTCAGGCCCGAACGACGCCTACGTCTTCAACACGCTTGCGCACCTGAGACAGATGGGCATTCGCGACCCGTGGCTGGAGCAGGTCGGCAACGAGGTGGAGCGGCTGCGGGCCGGCTGATCAGGCCGTCGCCGCCCTCACTTTGCGCAGCTCGGTCAGCCGAGCGACCGCTGTCGGCGGCAACGGCAGATGCGGATTACGGTCGACGGTGTCGATGAGGAGCTCGTCGCTTGCCCGTTCCGTGACCTCGATCAGATGAGCGAAGAAAGCATCGGGATCCATTCCCGGCATGATCGGCGGCAGGATCCTGACCTTGAAATGACCGGGATAACGGCGGACGCTCCGCCGCGGCCAGAAGAGGCCTGGATGCATCGCAACCGGCACGACGGGAATGCCAAGATCGCGGTACATGCGGGCGATGCCGTATTTATAGACCGGCTCGGCACCCGGCGGGCGGCGGGTGCCCTCAGGATAGATGATCAGCTGGCGACCGGTCGAAAGCTCCTCCCTGGTGCGTTTCAGCACTTCCACCATCACCTTGCCGCGGGCGCCGCGGTCGACCGGGATCATGCGCTGCTTCTTCGCATACCAGCCAAAGAGCGGAATCCACATCAGCTCGCGCTTCAGGATGTAGACCGGATCCTTGAGATTAGGCAGCAGCGCATAGGTGTCCCAGAAGGACTGGTGCTTCGGCGCCAGGATAAAACTGCCCTCAGGTAGGTTCTCCAGCCCCTCGATCTCGAAGGTCGTGCCGACGATCATGCGCATCAGCCAGTGGTTGGAGCGCGCCCAATTCTTTGGGATCTCATAGGCGGTCAGCCGCGGCACCACGAAATAATAGGGCGAGAGCACGATCATCCGGACGATGAGATTGGCGTAGAAGATCGTGTTGAAGAGGACGGAACGCAGGGCGATCATGAAATTATCCCGAGGCATGCTCATGCGACCGGCCTACACGATATTGCCCGTGATAAAAAGCGTTTGATGCCGCCCCGATGCAAAAGCTCAGTCTGCGGCGGATACACTTGCCGAGCGCAGTCCGGTGTGACGGCCGAAGCCGGTGATATTGCGAGCGCCCGTTAACAGCACCTTTGCATATTCGGCGAGCATGACCCGCATCGCGTTCGGGTCGGTAAACCAGTTGCGGGTCTTCAAATCCGAATTGACCACCGGATAGGGGATAAACTCGATGTCCGGATCGACATAGGAGAGTTCTGCGAGGCTGCGCGGCATGTGATAATTGTTCGTGACAACGAGAACGCTTCTGTATCCCCTGGCGTGGATCCAATTGGAGGTTTCCTCGGCGTTGCCGATCGTGTCTATCGCATCGTGGCCGATATCGACGCAGCAGGAGAAAAGATCGGCCGAGCCTTGCGTCATCTTGCGAATCTGCGCCGGCGTCGTCGTCGGATGGACGCCCGAGATCAGCAGTCGTTTGCCCGCCCCCTTCTGCAGCAGTTCCACGGCCTGGTCGATACGCTGGTAGCCGCCTGTCAGCACGACGATCGCGTCTGCCTTGGGCTCGGCCGGAGGCTTGAGCGTTGTCACGGAATCGGCAAACCGCAGAAAGCCGCCGAACACCAGGGCGATTGCCAGAACGCAACCAAAGCCGCCCCAGCGCAGCAGGCGGCGGATCGGACCGCGCCGCGGCGGCAGGCCCGCCGGACGATCAAGCTCCGGGTCCTGCCGAATCGGATTGCGTGTCGTATCGCCCATGGTCATGAATCGTGATTATACGCTGATTGCGGCGCGGAACAGACGCTTTCACGATAAAACGGCATGGTCACGATCAACTTGCGATGCCGTCGGTGCGTGTCGGGTCCGAACGCAATGTATCGATTTCATAGATCGTCCGCATGACGGTCAGCCGCGCCGTGACGGTCGTCAAGAGTGCGATGACGATCATTGTCGCGAAGATGCCGGCATAACCGAGTACACCAACGGAAAAGGTGCCGAACAGCGCCGTTGCCTGATCCGTCTCCGGCGTCGCCAGCGTACGGCTTTGCCAGAAGCCGGCGCTAGCGAAGAAAAGAGCGGCAAGCGCGCTGCCGATCGCCGAACCCTTAAGGCTGATCTTCAGGAAATGCTTCTGAAATTCGGTGGCGACGAAGGAGCTTTCGGCGCCGACGAAATGCAGCACTTCGACGATGTGCCGGTTGCCCGACAGAGCACCGCGCGTGGCGAAGACGACGGTCAGCACCATTGCCGAGAAGACCAGAAGCAGGACGCCGGTGCCGATCAGCACCGTCGTGTGCGCCATGGAGACCAGCCGGTCGACCCAGGTGCGGTGATCGTCGAGGCTCGCCTGCGGAATGCTGTCCTTGAGGAGCCCTCGCATTGCATCGAAATCCGGCGGACTGTTTTCGTCGATGGTGATGACGACGAGACGGGGAACAGGCAGATCCTTGAGATCGAGGCCGGGGCCGAGCCAGGGTTCGAGCAGCCGGGCGGTGGCTGCCTCGTCGACGATCTGGCCGCTTTTGGTGCCGACGAATGTCAGCGCCAGGTCGCGTGCCTGCGTCAGCGCTTTTTCCATATCGAGATTGTCGTCCGGCTTGATCTGGATGGTTATCTCGCGGGAGATCTGGCTCTCCCAGCTTGCCGCCGTCGAACGCACCATGCTGACGCCGCCGAGCGTCAGGCAGGCAAGAAAGGCCATGATCGATATAACCACCATCAGGGCGTTGCCCTGGATATTGGAAGGCGGCAGGATCGGCGCAGTCGGCCGCACGCGCATTTCCGGCCGCTTCTGCTGGGCGGCAGGCTGGCCCGACGCCTTCTCTCGGTTCCTGGACGGGGGTTCAGTCATAGATATCGAGATGCCCCTCCGAGAGGATCATACGGCGGGCTTCTACCTGTTCCATCAGCGCCAGATCATGGGTGGCGATGACAACCGCCGTACCAAGCCGGTTGAGTTCGAGGAAAAGATTGAGCAGGCGCCTTGCCATCGGCGGGTCGACATTGCCCGTGGGCTCGTCGGCCAGCAGGACTTCCGGCCGGTCCATCAGCGCCCGTGCAATGGCGGCGCGCTGCTTTTCCCCACCGGAGAGGACCGGCGGCAGCACGTTGATGCGTTCGCCGAGCCCGACCCATTTCAAGAGTTCCAAAACGTCGGTTTTGTAGGAGCTTTCCTCCTTGCCGCGCACGCGTAAGGGCAAAGCGACATTCTCATAGGTCGTGAGATGGTCGAGCAGGCGAAAATCCTGGAAGACAATGCCGACGCGCCGGCGCAGCAGCGGCAGTTCGGGCCGGGGAATTTCGGAAATGTCGCGCCCGAACATGCGGATCAGACCACGCGTCGGCTGCAGCGACATGAAGAGCAGCCGCAGCAGCGAGGTCTTGCCGGCGCCGGATGGGCCCGTCAGGAACTGAAAGGATTTCTTCGGAATGTCGAAGGTCATGTCCCGGAGGATTTCCGGGCCCATGCCATAGCGCAAACCGACATTCTCGAAGTGGATCAACGGGCAGCTCAGTCTGTTCTTGGTTTCACCGCGTGACTTGTTAACCAACACCGTTAACAGCCGGTAAAGTTTGCCGAAAAGACGCCCGTTTAATGGCAATCTTTGCGAAGCATTAACCATTAAAATTTACGACTGAGGAGGATTCGTTTCAATGCCAAGATTTCTTGCGGCAGCGAAACCATGTGGACATCTGCGAGGCAGCCACCATGGAAGCATCCTCCTTCAGCCGCCGTACGCCGGGCCAGGCCTATGATTTCCTGCCGCCCGAACCCGCACGCCGCCAGTATCGTTCGACACGTCCTGCTGATGTCTCCGACGCCGAATTCGTGACGGTCGGCAAAACCCGGCCGAAGGACTTCAGCACCAAGATCCATAACGACAACGGCAGGCGCATGGCGGCAGCGCGCGTCGCACGGCCGCCGCTCCTGCCGGCGATGGCTGCTTCCGCTCTGCGAAGGGCGGAATCCTGGCTGCAGCGAGCGTCGCCGCGCAGCTTCGCGGTGCTGGTACTGGCGCTCGCCGTGCTCGTTTTCGGGCTCGCAGGCGGCTTTTCCGGCCTTTCCGCCGCGGGCGCCTCCTCCGGAGCGCCGCTGCATTTCACCCATGTCACCGTGACGCCGCGTGATGCGAACGGCATGCGTGTGCTCGTCGTCAACGGCATCATCGAAAACGAAAGCGGCACAACGCAGACGGTGCATCCGATCCGCGCCGATCTGGTGACCGACGAACGACTGACGGCAAGCGTCGTCATCGATCCGCCCGCCGACGTCATCTACGACGGCCAAAGCCGTGGCTTTTCAGCCCGCGTCCAGCACGCCGGCGGAAAATTGCCGGAGGTCCGGCTTTCTTTCCTGCCGTAGAAATAACGGGTTTCGTGATGGCTTTCCGCCCAGGACGCACCAATCCCGTTGATTTCATGAGCGGCGAGGCTGTTTCAGGCGCGCATATGTGCTAACGGCTTACCCTTCTTTTCATGGAGCAAGCCCTTATGCCTGTCGTGCGCGGAAAAAATATCGAGCCGCTCTTCACCGCCGAGCAGATCGCGGAGCGCAATCATGCGATGGCGCGGGAGATCGCCAACGGTCCGACCAAGGACCTGCTGGTCATTGCCGTGCTCAAGGGCTCCTTCATCTTCGCCGCCGACCTGATCCGCGCCCTGCACGACACCGGACTTGCCCCCGAGGTCGAGTTCATCACGCTGTCGAGTTACGGCACCGGCACCGTTTCGCAGGGCGTGCGCATCGTCAAGGATATCGACAGCGACGTACATGGCCGAGACGTCCTCCTGATTGACGATATTCTCGAGTCCGGCCGGACGCTGCTCTTTGCCAAGGAACTGCTCTTCGAACGTGGCGCGCGCAACGTGACGATCGCCGTGCTGCTCGACAAGCGGGTCAAGCGCAAGGAAAAGCTGGAGGCCGATTATGTCGGCTTCGAATGTCCCGATTACTTCGTCGTCGGCTACGGCATGGACGTTGCCTATGCGTTTCGCGAACTGCCTTTCGTGGGCGTAGTGACCGGCGACGCCTGAGGGAATGCAGGCGTCGCTTCATTGCCGCGTGAAGACGGGTTGTTAACCATCTCGCCTATCGCTTCGCCATCTTTACCGATCGAAAAGGAAAGTCTGGTGATTTCCGTCGCGGGGCTGAAGACGGAGCAATGCACATATGGCAAGAATTCTGATTACGGAAGACGAGGATTCCCTGCGGTCTTTCGTAGCCCGGGCCTTGCGGCTTGACGGTCACGAGACCGATGAAGCGGCTGACGGCGCCGAGGGGCTGGAGAAGCTGAAGGACGGGGTCTACGATCTGCTGCTGTCGGACATCCGCATGCCCGTGATGGACGGCATCGAACTCGCCCATCAGGCGAAGGACGCCTTCCCCGCTTTGAAGATCCTGCTGATGACCGGCTATGCCGAGCAGCGCGAGCGCGCCGACGATCTCGCAGAAAAAATCGTCGACGTCGTCGCAAAGCCATTTGCGCTTCCCGATATCCGCAAGGCTGTCGCCCGGGCACTTGTCGCTTAAGGCGCACGCCTATCTTTGACGGCGGTATAAGGCTTACTGAATGTCCAGAAGCCGTTCGAGATACCGCCGTTCCATTTCCTGTGGCGGATTGTTGCCGAGCTTCTCGCGGATCGCATCGAGAATTTCGCGTGCGCGCTGAACGTCGATTTCGTCAGGCACCTTCACGCCATCGTTATCGATATAGCCGTTGGTCATGCGCGGTCGCCCCAACGGATCCCGGCCGTTCTGATCGCCCTGGCCGACCTGGCCGTTCGGGCCTTGTCCCTGCTGGCCCCGCTGCGCCTGCATCATCTGGTTCATCATGTCGCGAGCGCCCTGGCGAAGGGCTTCCAGTGCACGGCCCTGGTTCTCGACGGCCGTGTCGCCGCGGCCCTGGCCGAGCTCGCGGCCGGCGCCGTCCATCTCGCGTTGGGCCTGGCCGAAGCCCGGGCCGGGCTTCATGCCCATTTCGCCGAGTTTCTTCTGCAATTCCCCGAGCTGCTTGCCGAGGGCATCCTGCTGGGCGCGCAACTGCTTCAGCGCTTCTCTGAGCTGCTCGGCGGTCATCTGGTCGGAAGGTTTCTGGCCCTGACCTTGCTGGCTCTGGTCTTGCTGCCCTTGCTGCTGGTCCTGCGGTTCGCCATTCTCTCCCGGCATCATATCGTCGAGCAGCGGATCGTTTTCGCCCATATCGGATTCGCCACGCTGCATACGGTCCTTGAGCTGCTGATCGAGGCGGAAGGTTTCTTCCATCAGCTTCTGCTGATCGCGCAGGATCTCGCCGAGCTTGTCGATCTGCTTGCGGGCTTCGCTGTTTTCCTGACCCTGCTGGCCCCGCTGCGGCCGGCCGGCCTGCAGGTTGTTCATCATGCGCTGCAATTCCGACAGCATCTGCTGTGCCGCGTCGCGATTGCCGGAGCGGGCGAGATTCTCGATCTGGTCCATCATCCGTTCCAGATCCTGCTGGCGCAGGATGTTCTGCGCGTTCTGGTTCGGCTGCATCGTCGGGGCATTCTGCATGCGTTCGGCAAGCTCCGTCAGATAGTCCTGCATCGCCTTGCGCAGCTCATCCATCAGCTTCTTGATCTCTTCGTCGGGCGCGTTGCGGTCCAATGCGTCTGCAAGCTTCTGCTGGGCTTCACGCAGCTTGCGCTCGGCAAGCGAAAGATCGCCGTCCTCCATGCCGAGCGCGATTTCCCAGAGATACTGGGCAGTATCCTTCAGCGCCTCCTCGCCTCTTGCCAGCTTCATGCGGGCCAAGGCCGATTCCAGCAGCAAGTAGTTGGTAAGCTTGGGGATGGTCTCCTCGGGACGGATGGTCAGCGCCTCGTTCAGCGCGATCGCCTGCGGCATCTTACGGGTATCGAGCGCGAAAACCTGCCGTTCCTCGGCGACAGCTGCGGCAAGCGGCTCGTTGAAGGGTCGCGACGGCAGCGTCATCTCGTAGGGCGGGCTGCGGCCGGTCTGCCCGGCGGCATCCTTGGCGACGAGGGTAATGCGCACCGGCTTGCCGGCAAGCGGATGTTCGGTCAGATTCCGGCTGGTCACGCCCTTGGCGTCGCGGGCGTTGCGACGGGGAATATCCAGCCGGTACTCCGGCAGCGGATATAGCGGCGTCGCCGTCGGATCATTTTCCAGAGGAACGATCTCCGCATGGGCCTCCTGGACGCCGTAATCGTCCTTGACGGTGAAGCCGATTTCCAGCGCGCCGTTGACGCTTGCCTTCGGCATGCCGTCAAAGGCGATTTCAGGCGCCTTGTCAGGCAGCACGTCGAAGCTCCAGCGGCGACCGTTGACCTCGAGCGCGCCGTTTTCCTCAAGCTTCATCACATGCGTCTGCGCGATGAGGGCATTATTGGCAGGCGCGCCGGCCGTCGGCTGCTCGCCGGCAGGCGCGCTTGCCTGCTGCGGCTTTGCGTCAGCCTGCACGGCGATATCCCGCGCCTCGCCGTTCGCCTTGCGGAACACGACCTTTTCGGCCGTCTTTCCGCCGCTGACGCGCACGGTGAGGCCGGAGAACTGCGGAACGCCGATCGGCGCCTGTTCGCTGCCGTCGGCGGTCAAGTAAACCGGCGCGCGACCGGTATAGGAGGGCGGCGTCACCCAGGCATCGATGCGCACCGCCGGATCGACCGCCACCTGTTCGGGCGCTGACTGCAATGCGTCACTGACCGAGCCACCGTTGAGGGACAGCGAATAGCCAAAAGCGGTGACAACAAGCAGAGCAGGGATGGCGCGCAGGGCGAAGCGGTCATGTGTGGCGATATCAGGCCGCGGCATGCCGGCATCGAGTGCTGCGATCTTTTCGGCCATGCGCACCTGGTGCTCACGCCAAAGTGCCCGCGAAAAGGGTGTGTCGTAGGCCGGCTCGTCTTCCTGGACGGCAACCGGCTGGTGCGGCAGGCCGTTGCGCTCTTCCAGCATGCGATCGGCTTCAGCGGTTTTCGGCCAGCGCAGATGGCGGAAGGGAACAAGCGAGACGAGGAACGCCGCGGCAAAGGCGATCAGCAACAGGATGCGCAGCCAGTCCGGCACGTTGCGGAAGATACCGAACCAGGAGGCCGAAAGATAAATGGCGACGATGGAGAGGACCGGCATCAGCAGCGGCAGCAGTTGCTCGAAGAAGAGCACGGTGCGCGCCAGCAGGCGTTTCGTCGTTACCAGCCGGGCAAGCGAGGGACGGAGCGCAAATGCACCCTTCCTCTGCCTTGAGGGGCTTGTCATCGGTCCGGTCTCCGCGATCTGGCGTTCTGGTACAGAGGGCGCTTCCGGCGATTGCGGGGCAATACGCTCATGAACGAAAGGATAACACTCTTTGTGGCGAAGGCGAGGGCGAACGGGCAGGAATACCGCCTTTTCACGTTTATTCGCCGAAAAGTGATGGTGCTGCTAAAGCGCGCCGCGATCTTTCAGATTCGCTTCTTGGGCTTTAGCTCTATGCTTTACGGATGTCGTTAACGCAAAATCGCTTCACACTTTCGAGCGACATGCTCTAGTCGAGCCAAGCCGGAACGGAATCGAGGCTGATCAGCTCGGCATAGGTCCTGCGCGGGCGGATCACATGAAAATCGCTGCCCCTGACCAGAACTTCGGGCACCAGCAGGCGGCTGTTATAGGTGCCGGCCTGCACCGCGCCATAGGCGCCGGCAGTGCTGACGGCCATCAGGTCGCCGGGCTTCGGCATCGCCATTTCGCGGTCGAGCGCCAGATAATCGCCGGTCTCGCAAACGGGGCCAACCACGTCGGCGCGGATGCGCGGCGCGTTTGCTGCCGATATCGTCACCGGACGGATCTCGTGATAGGCCTCATAGAGCGTCGGTCGAATGAGGTCGTTCATCGCACCGTCGACGATGACGAAAGTCTTTTCGCCGCCGTCCTTAACATAAAGAACTTCGGTCACGAGAATGCCGGCATTGCCGACGATCAGGCGACCGGGTTCGGTGACGATCTTGCAGTTCAGGCCGCGAAGCTGGTTCTTGACGATCGCCGCATAGGCATCGGGCAGCGGCGGCGGATTGTTGTCATCCTTATAGGGAACGCCAAGGCCACCGCCGATATCGACGTGATGGATGGAGTGGCCGTCGGCACGCAATGTCGCGACGAGATCGCGCAGCAGCTTGAAGGCGTCGTCGAAGGGCTGCAGCTCGGTGATCTGGCTGCCGATATGCATGTCGATGCCCGTGACTTCGATGCCGGGCAGCTTGGCGGCATGGGCATAGATGGCGCGGGCGCGATCCCAGGAGATGCCGAACTTGTTTTCCTTCTTGCCGGTCGAGATCTTCGCATGCGTCTTGGCATCGACATCCGGATTGATGCGGAAGGAGACCGGCGCCTTCTTGCCGGCGTTGACGGCGCGCTGGTTAAGAATCTCCAGCTCAGGCTCGGATTCGACATTGAAGCAGTAGATGCCAGCCTCAAGGGCGAAATCCATCTCCTGCGGCGTCTTGCCGACGCCCGAAAACATGATGCGGCTCGCCGGAATGCCGGCGGCAAGTGCACGGCGCAGTTCGCCTTCCGAAACGACGTCGATGCCGGCGCCGAGGCGTCCCAGGGTCTTCAGCACGGCTTGGTTCGAGTTCGCCTTCATCGCATAGCAGACCATGGAGTCGACATCGGCGAAGGCTTCCGAGAAGACGCGATAGTGGCGCTCCAGCGTTGCGGTTGAATAGACGTAGAACGGCGTGCCGACCGCCTTGGCGATCTCCGGAACGGGGACGTTCTCGGCGTAAAGGATGCCGTCGCGGTAATCGAAATGGTTCACGGGGTGCGCGCCTTAAAGGAGGGGGTCAAGGAGGAAGGGCTTGTCAACGGTGCCGGGCTGTTTCGTCGGCTTGGAAACGTCGCCTTCCTTCGTCGCCGCAGCACTCGGCGGATCGAGATCGCCCTTACGTCCGCATCCGGCAACGGCAAGGCCGATGACGGCGAGCACCGCCGTCAGGCGGATGAGGTGCGGCAAGCTCTTCTGCATGGATATCCTCTTGTGCGGCCTATGGCTGATATCGTTCATCGAACGACGGGATCTTCATAGCGAAGTTTCTCCGCCTTGTGCACCCTGATTGTTGGCCGGTTTTGAGCGCTGGCAGAAGGGCGAGGCGGCTTTCGGCCTGCCTTGTACCCTCAATTGCGAGCGCGCCAGAAGGCGATCTGCTTGCGGACTTCGGACGGGGCCGTGCCGCCGAAGCTCTTGCGGCTGGCGACCGAGGCTTCCACCGTCAACACGTCGTAGACCTTGTCGGTGATTGCAGAATGGATCGCCTGCAGGTCGGAGAGCGGCAGTTCGGCAAGATCGCAGCCCTTGCTTTCGGCGAGCGCCACGGCGCGGCCGGTGACGTGATGGGCATCACGGAAGGGCAGGCCCGCTTCGCGCACCAGCCAGTCGGCAAGATCGGTCGCCGTCGAAAAACCGGAGCCGGCCGCCGCCTTCATGCGCGCGGTATTGACGGTCATGTCGCGCACCATGCCGGTCATGGCGGCAATCGCCAGTTCCAGGCTCTCGGCGGCGTCGAACACCTGCTCCTTGTCTTCCTGCATATCCTTTGAATAAGCGAGCGGCAGTCCTTTCATGATCGTCAGCAGCGCGATCAGCGAGCCGTTGATGCGGCCGGTCTTGGCGCGCACCAGTTCGGCTGCGTCTGGATTCTTCTTCTGCGGCATGATCGAGGAGCCGGTCGAGAAGGCGTCGGACAGGCGCACGAAACCGAATTGCGGGGTCGACCAGATGACGATCTCTTCCGCGAGGCGCGACAGATGCATGCCCGTGATCGCGGCGATCGCCAGGAATTCGATGGCGAAGTCGCGGTCGGAGACCGTATCGATGGAATTGCGGGTCGGCTCGCGGAAACCCAATGCCTTGGCCGTCATATGGCGATCGATCGGATAGCCGGTGCCGGCAAGGGCGGCAGCGCCGATCGGGCTCTCGTCCAGATGCTCGATAGCATGGCGCACGCGCGAGCGGTCACGGCCGAACATTTCGACATAGGCCATGCAGTGATGGCCGAAGGTGACGGGCTGGGCGGTCTGCAGATGGGTGAAGCCCGGCATGACGCTTTCGGCATGTTCCTCGGCGCGGTCGAGGAAGGCGGCGATCAGGCCGGTCAACATCCGTTCGGTCTTCTCAAGCTCTTCCTTCACCCAGAGACGGAAGTCGAGCGCCACCTGATCGTTGCGCGAGCGGGCGGTGTGCAGCCGGCCGGCCGCCGGACCGATCAGCGTCGCCAGGCGTGCTTCGATATTCATATGGATGTCTTCGAGCTGGCGGGAGAATTCGAAATTGCCGCTTTCGATTTCTGACAGGATCGTGTTTAGCCCGTGAACGATCTTGTCCTTATCGTCTGACGAAATGATCCCCTGATGGGCGAGCATCGTCGCATGGGCGACGGAACCACGGATATCCTGCGCGAATAGCTTCTTGTCGAAACCGATCGAGGCATTTATCTCCTCCATGATCGCGTCCGGGCCGGAGGCGAAGCGCCCACCCCACATCTGGTTGGAGGATTTGGTGTCCGTGTTGTTCTCGGCCATAAGATGCCCGTCCTGGAGAATGAAATGACGACGAAAAAACCCTTCGGCCTGCCGTCCGGAAAACTGATCGCAATCGCCGCCGTCGCAGGTGTCGTTGCAGGTGCGGCAGCGGTATACGTGAAGGAGACGGGCATTGGCAATGGCATCGGCAGTAGCGCTTCGGCCGAATGCCCGCAGGCAAAGGAGAGCGCCGCCAAACTGGCGCCGCTGATGAAGGGGCAGGTCGCCGCCATGATTGCCGCCAACGAGCCGCGCAAACTGGCGACGGTTTCCTTCAACGGACCGGATGGTAAATCGCTGACGCTCGATCATTTCGCCGGCAAGACCGTGCTGCTCAATCTCTGGGCCACATGGTGCGTGCCCTGTCGCGAGGAGATGCCGGCGCTGAACGCGCTGGAAAAGGAAATGGGCAGCGACAAGTTCCAGGTCGTGGCCGTCAATATCGACACTGGCAATGATGAGAAGCCGAAGACTTTCCTCGCCGAGACCGGTGTCGATGCGCTGCAGCTTTACCGCGACAATACGATCGGCGTCTTCAACAGCCTGAAGAAGGAAGGTCTCGCTTTCGGCCTGCCGGTGACGCTGCTGCTCGACGACAAGGGCTGCCTGATTTCAGCCATGAACGGGCCTGCCGCTTGGGACAGCGAAGATGCAAAGGCGCTGATCAAGGGTGCGATCGGGTCGTGAGTGCGCTCAGGAGTCCCCATCTCCTCTTATGAGGAAGACGCCCGCGAGTCCGATAAGGACGCAGCATTGCAGCAGGAACATGGGTGTTTCGGTCGACATGGCATTCCTCCCGTTCCGGCAAGGAAAGCATTTAGCGGGCGTGCGGTCCACTCGCCCTTTCTGATGATCTCTGCTTATCGGGTCGGGACGGGCACTTCGCCACGATAATCGTAGAAGCCGCGGCCGGATTTGCGTCCGAGCCAGCCGGCTTCGACATATTTCACCAGCAGCGGGCAGGGGCGATACTTCGAGTCCGCCAGCCCGTCGTGCAGCACCTGCATGATCGAGAGGCACGTGTCGAGGCCGATGAAATCGGCAAGCTGCAGCGGCCCCATCGGATGGTTGGCGCCGAGCTTCATCGCCGTGTCGATGGCGTCGACGGTGCCGACACCTTCGTAAAGCGTATAGATCGCCTCGTTGATCATCGGCAACAGAATGCGGTTGACGATGAAGGCCGGGAAGTCCTCGGCGACGGTGACGGTCTTCTCCAGCGAGCCGACGAATTCCTTGGCGGCGGTGAAGGTCTTCTCGTCGGTCGCAATGCCGCGCACCAGCTCGACCAGCTTCATCACTGGCACCGGGTTCATGAAATGTATGCCCATGAAGCGCTCGGCGCGGTCGGTGGCAGCAGCAAGACGGGTGATGGAAAGCGAAGAGGTGTTGGTGGCCAGCAGCGCTTCCGGCTTCATCACCGGGCAGACCTGGCTATAAATCTTGCGCTTGACGCTTTCGTCCTCGGTGGCCGCCTCGATGACGAGATCGGACGGGGCGAGATCGTTGACATCGGCGGAGCCTGATATGCGCGACAGGGTCGCCTTGCGTTCCTCGTCGGTCATCTTGCCGTTCGTCACCAGGCGGGCGAGATTGCCGTTGATGGTGGCGAGGCCGGATTCGATGCGGTCCTGCGAGAGATCGTAGATGTGAACCCTGTAACCTGCGGCGGCCGAAACATGCGCGATGCCGCAGCCCATCTGGCCAGCACCGATAATACCAATATTCTTCAACACCGCATTCATCTCCAAACCCCCGCCGGCAGTCGCCCCCGCGTTGCCGTATTATATTAGCAATACTGCCGGACGAAAGATCGCCCGGCAGTAAGTAGTAGACCGATAAAAGACAATTTTCCAGTCATTCGCAAGTGCGAAAGAAAGGCATTTGCCTCGCTCAGAGCGCCTTTTGCAATTCCGGCAGGGCGTCAAAGAGATCGGCGACGAGGCCATAGTCGGCCACCTGGAAGATCGGCGCCTCCTCGTCCTTGTTGATGGCGACGATCACCTTCGAATCCTTCATGCCGGCCAGATGCTGGATGGCGCCGGAGATGCCGCAGGCGATATAGAGATCGGGCGCCACCACCTTACCGGTCTGGCCGACCTGCCAGTCGTTCGGGGCATAACCAGCATCGACGGCGGCACGGCTGGCGCCGACGGCAGCACCGAGCTTGTCGGCCACCGGCAGGATGACTTGCCTGAACTTCTCGGCCGAGCCGAGTGCGCGGCCGCCCGAGATGATGACCTTGGCCGAGGTCAGTTCCGGACGTTCCGACGCCGACAGTGCATCGGAGACGAAACGCGACAGCCCCGGATCGGAGACGGCCGGGATCGCCTCGACCGTTGCCGAACCGCCTTCAGCCGCAGAGGCGAAGGAAGCGGTGCGCACGGTGATCACCTTCTTGGCGTCGCTTGATTGCACCGTCTGGATGGCGTTGCCGGCATAGATCGGCCGCTTGAAGGTGTCGGCGGAGACGACTTCGATGATCTCCGAGACCTGGGCGACGTCGAGAAGGGCTGCCACCCGCGGCAGCACCGTCTTGCCGACCGAGGTGGCGGCCGAGACGATCGTGTCATAGGAGCCGGCGAGCGAAACGATCAGATCGGCCAGCGGTTCGGCGAGATTGTTGGCAAGCGCGTCGCTTTCGGCGAGCAGCACCTTGGAGACGCCGGAGAGTTTTGCCGCCTGATCGGCCGCAGCCCTGGCAGCCTTGCCGGCAACCAGCACATGCACGTCGGAGCCGATCTGGCTTGCCGCCGTCAGCGCCTTGGCGGTCTGGTCGGAAAGGTGATTGCCGTCATGGTCGGCCAGAAGAAGAATGGTCATGATAGTTGCTCCTGTTCCAGCCCGATTACAGCACGCCGGCTTCGTTCTTCAGCTTGTCGACGAGTTCGGCGACCGACTTGACCTTGACGCCGGCCTTGCGGCCGGACGGCTCCTCGGTCTTCAGCACCTTCAGCCGCGGCGTCGTGTCGACGCCGAAATCGGCAGGGCTCTTCTTGTCGAGCGGCTTCTTCTTCGCCTTCATGATGTTCGGCAGCGAGGCGTAACGCGGCTCGTTCAGTCTGAGGTCGGTGGTGATGACCGCCGGCAGCTTGATCTCGATCGTCTGCAGGCCGCCATCGACCTCGCGGGTGACCTGAGCCTTACCGTCACCGATCTCGATCTTCGAGGCGAAGGTCGCCTGGGCCGAGCCCAGCAATGCCGCCAGCATCTGGCCGGTCTGGTTCGAATCGTCGTCGATCGCCTGTTTGCCGACGATGATAAGGCTAGGCTGCTCGGCATCGGCGACCCCCTTAAGGATCTTGGCGACGGCGAGCGGCTCGACGGCATCATCGGTTTCGACGAGAACGGCGCGGTCGGCGCCCATGGCGAGCGCCGTGCGCAGCGTTTCCTCGGCCTTGGCCGGGCCGATCGACACCACCACCACTTCTTCCGCCTTGCCGGCTTCCTTCAATCTCAGCGCCTCTTCCACCGAGATCTCGTCGAACGGGTTCATCGACATCTTCACATTGGCAAGCTCGACACCCGTGCCATCCGGCTTCACCCGGATCTTCACGTTGTAGTCGACAACCCGCTTGACGGGCACGAGAATCTTCATGGGAGCCTTCCTTCAAGAGAAACTGGTTTCACGAGTTTTTAGGAAAATGCGCGCTCAGGCGCCGCTTCGATTGTCGAATGGCGACATGGATACGCGTTTTTCCTCCAAATACAACGCTTGCATGATGCCGGCAGGGATTCGCCTCGGCAATATATGAACGTTTACGTACACGTCAATATATCGGTCAACGTCGGTCTCGACCCCAGGGAAGACGCTGCTCGTTGCGGCTGCCCGTGCCGGCCGCAACGGCGCCGGCTTCATCCCTTACGGCGCGAGGCGTTACGATTTCACGGTCGAAGAGCGGCACGCCTGGACGGCGCAGGACGAGAATCAGCAGGGCACCGGCAAGGATGCCGCCGACATGGGCGCCCCAGGAAACATCGCCATCCGGCGCAATCGCCAGCATGAAGAATTGTTGTCCGATCCACAAAAGCAGCGGCACGAAGGCCGGCAGGGGCAAGGGCACACGCAGGAACACCAGCACCCAGACCCTGACGCGCGGATGCAGCATGACATAGGCGGCAATGACGCCGGAGATCGCCCCGGAAGCGCCGACCAGCGGCGCTTCCGATGTCGCCGTCAGCAGCCCGTGGCAAAGGGCGCCGGCAGCGGCGCAGAGGAGGTAGAAAAGCAGGAAACGCATATGCCCCATCGCGTCCTCGACATTGTCGCCGAAGACCCAGAGGAAGACCATGTTGGAGGCCAGATGCCAGAAGCCGGTATGGACGAAGGCATAGGTGAGATAGGTGAGCGGTTCCGGCACGATTTCCAATCCCTGTGCCAATTGGGCGTGCCCGAAGGCGATCGCCGGGATGAAGCCGAGGCCGACCGTCGTCGCCTGGGCTGCCAGTTCGCTCTCCAGGCTGGTGAAGAGCCAGACCGCGACATTCAGGATGATCAAAGCCAGGGTCACCCACTGAACCTTGATATGCTTCAGCGTATTGGCATCATGAAGTGGTATGAACATAAGGCCCCCCGGCGATCGTGATCGCGGCAAACCTATCTGTTTTTTCCCGGAACCCAAAGCACATCCGCACGACCGCGTTCATTCGCGTGACGGGCCGCCACGAAGAGGAAATCCGAGAGCCGATTGACGTATTTCCTTGCAGGCTCGCTGACGATTTCACCGTCGCTGCGGGCAAGCGCCACCATCAGACGTTCGGCGCGCCTCGCAATCGTGCGGGCAAGATGCAGATGTGCGGCAGCGGGACTGCCGCCCGGCAGGATGAAGGATTTCAGCGGCTCGAGACCGGAGTTCAACTGATCGATGTCGCGCTCGACGCGGTCGACTTGGGTCTCGACGATCCGCAGCGGTTCGTAGGCCGGCGTCTCTCCGGTATCGGGCGTAGCGAGATCGGCGCCGAGATCGAAGAGGTCGTTCTGGATCGACATCAGCATGGCGTCGAGCTCGGGCAAGCCTGATGTGTGCAGCCGCGCCAGGCCGATCGCCGAATTGGCTTCGTCGATCGTGCCATAGGCTTCGACGCGCAGATCGTCCTTAAGCCGGCGCGGGCCGGAAACCAGCCCGGTCGTGCCGTCATCGCCGGTTTTGGTGTAGATCCTGTTGAGTTTCACCATGTAGCACCGCCTGGCGGGAGGGCTTTTGCAAGGCCGGAGATCGGCGAGGCCGGCCCCTCATCCGGCTGCCGCCACCTTCTCCCCGTTTTCACGGGGAGAAGGGAACATGCTGCACCCTCTCCGCTCCTCACTGACGTCTCGCAGGGCACGTCCCCTCTCCCCGTCGGAACGGGGAGAGGGTTGGGGTGAGGGGCAGCCACTGGTACAAACCGAACCGCTGTGGGCTTGACCCGAGCATCTACACGGCGCCCACCAGCAGCCGCGGCTTGGATCCTCGGCTCAAGGCCGAGGATGACGAAGAATGGAGTTCGCCCTTTCGCCAAACCTGACGCTGCCTGGAGAGACACCTCATCCGGCATCACCTCGGCTCTGTCATTCCCATTCGTCATCAAAACCTCCACTATGGTTTCCTCACGTCGGCCGGCCGCCGCCGGTGATCCAGAGGGTGATCATGATCAGGATGACGGCGATGGCCTGCAGCAGCACACGAAGCTGCATCAGCTTGTTGGAACGGTTGGCATCGCCGCC
The DNA here is from genome assembly GCF_051124255.1 of Rhizobium sp. YTUHZ045. NCBI lineage: Bacteria > Pseudomonadati > Pseudomonadota > Alphaproteobacteria > Hyphomicrobiales > Rhizobiaceae > Rhizobium > Rhizobium sp. YTUHZ045. The sequence goes on along the minus strand of NZ_CP101432.1, from coordinate 3,733,065 downwards.
CTTCATCATGTTGAAGAGGCCGCGGATCAGCACGAGGGCGACGAGGCCCATGACGATGATCGCAAGGATATAGGTGGCCGTGGACATGGTATTCAACTTTCTCGGTCAATCGGTCCAGCGCATCAGATTGTAGAAGAGGTCCGCCGGAAGCAGCCGCTTCAGGAGCATGCCCTGTTTAGCCGGAGTCGTTACAGGATAATGTGGCCTTGGTCTTTTCGAGTTCAATGCGTGTTTCAACACCGAATAGACCGCGTCCGGGCCAAGTTTGTGGCGGTTGACCGGCCCGGAGCCGTCAAGTCTCGCCAACTGTCTGGCATAATCGGCTGCGTGCGGCGAATTCTCGAGGTCGATGTTTTCTTTGAACTTTGCGAGCGCATTTGCGGTGAAACGCGTGGCGATCGGCCCGGGCTCGATCAGGCTCACATGGATGCCGCTGCCGGAGAGCTCCATGCGCAGGGTGATGCTGAGGCCCTCGAGCGCAAATTTCGAGGCGGTGTAGGCACCGCGATAGCGATAAGGAACCAGGCCGAGAATGGAGGAGCATTGCACGATCCGTCCGCGACCATGGTTGCGCATCGACGGAATGAGCTGCCGCGTCAATTCGTGCCAGCCGAAGAAGTTCGCTTCGAACTGCGCTCGCAGCGCCGCCGACGACAGATCCTCGACGGCACCAGGCTGGCCATAGGCACCATTGTTGAAGAGTGCGTCGATGCGGCCGCCGCTGCGATCGAGGACCGCGGCTGCCAGGTCGCAGATGGTGTCGGCCCTGGCATAGTCCATCACGAAGGCTTCGATGCCGTCGGCTTCCAGTGCCGGCAGATCATCCGCCTTGCGCACCGTCGCAAAGACACGCCAGCCATCGGCTTTCAGCGCCCGGGCGCAGTAAGCGCCGATGCCGGAGGAACAGCCGGTGACGACGATTGTGCGCTGTTCCGCCATGGAATGATTCCTGTACAAAATGGGACTCGTTTCCCATATTCGGCCAGAGGATACAATCTGGAAACCCGGAGACGGAATGCCGAAGGTGCTGCGCACGATCTACGACGTGGTCTATGACGCGATCTGTCACATGGTCGAGGATGACGGATTTGCGATGGCGAGCCACGTGGCTTTGTCGAGCCTGCTTGCGGTCTTCCCTTTCCTGATCTTCGGCACGGCGCTTGCAAGCTTCCTCGGCGCCGATCAGTTTTCCTCCACCGCCATCCATCTGATATTCGACACCTGGCCGGAAGCGATCGCCAAGCCGCTCGCCGACCAGGTGCTCCAGGTCCTTACCATTCAGCGCGGCGGGCTGTTGACGATCTCGGTGCTGGCGGCGGCCTATTTCGCCTCGAACGGGGTAGAAGCGCTTCGAATCTCGCTCAACCGTGCCTACCGGGTGCAGGAAACGCGGCCGTGGTATTTCACCCGCCTCGCCAGCCTCGGCTATGTGCTGATTGCCGTCATCATCTTCGCGGCGATCAGCATTCTGCTGGTGGCCGTGCCATTGGCTCTCGACTATGCCCGGAAGTGGCTTCCGCTGTTTGCCGATACGCTCGACGTCGTCTTCAGCTGGCGCATCTACGGCACACTTGTCGTGCTCACCGTCGGCCTGCTGGTCATGCATCTGTGGCTGCCGGCCGGCAAGCGGCGGGTGTTCGACGTCATTCCCGGCGTGCTGCTGACGCTGCTTCTGTGGCTCGCCGGCGCGTTGGTCTTTGCCTATTATCTCGCGACCTTCGCCAATTATACCGCGACCTATGCCGGTCTCGCCTCGGTGATGATCGTGCTGATCTTTCTCTACATGGTCGGCGTCATCTTCATCATCGGCGCAGAGATCAACGCGGCGCTGATCAAGTTCCGCGTCTTCCGGATGTTCTCCCACACACTTTCGATCGTCGGCAGAGAGCGTGTCGAGCGGCGGTCAGAGCCCGACAAGGCGGCGAATATCGGCCCCTGACATGCCCTGGGCACGCAATTCGGCAAGGCCGCTGTCACCTTCGCTTTTCGAAAGCTTGCGGCCATTGGCATCGAGAATGAGACGATGGTGGTGATAGAGGGGCTGCGGCAGGCCGAGCAGCACCTGCAGCAACCGGTGCACCGACGTGGCGTGAAAGAGGTCGAGCCCGCGTACGACATGGGTGACGCCCTGCAGCGCATCGTCGACGACCACCGAAAGATGATAACTCGAGGGTGCATCCGAGCGAGACAGGATGACGTCTCCCCAGACCTCGGGTTCGGCGGCGATCTCGCCCGTCCTGCCGTCGCCGGTTTCGGTCCAGAACAGCAGTTCGCCGATCAGGTCGAGCGCCTTGCGCATATCAAGCCGCCAGGCATGTTTTTTCCCCGAGGAAAGGATGTCCCGCCATTCGGCCTCAGGCCGCTCGCGATCAATCGGCGGGTAATGCGGCGTGCCATCGGGGTCGCGCGGCCAGGATTGGCCCGTTGCCTCGTAGGCGGAGACACGCGCCTTCACCTCGCCGCGCGTCAGGAAGGCCGGGTAGACCAGGCCGCGTTCGATCAATGCGTGGAGCGCCGCCTGATATTCCGGGAAATGTTCCGATTGGCGCCGCACCGGGCTTTCCCAGTCGATGGCAAGCCAGTCGAGGTCCCTCAGGATGCCGGCCTCGAATTCAGGCGTGCAGCGCATCTGGTCGATATCCTCGATGCGCAGCAGCAGCCGGCCGTTTTCGCTTTCGGCCATATCCCGGTTCAAAAAGGCCGACAGCGCATGGCCGAGATGCAGCGATCCGTTCGGACTCGGCGCAAAACGAAAGACAGGTTTTTGACGCTCGCTCGTGGTCATGCTTTCTTCTGCCACGAATTTGAATTTCGAACCACTGGGAGGACGCGTGGAGATCATCCGCAACGACGATGACGTCAAGCTGGGGCTCGAAGCATTGCTGCGTCTCGATCCGCGCCTTGTACCAATCGCGGCGGACGCAGGGCCTGTTCCACTGCGGTTGCGCGAACCCGGTTTTGCCGGCCTTGCCCATATCATCGTCTCGCAAATGGTCTCGCGTGCCAGCGCCGAGGCGATCTGGCGGCGCATGCTGCCGACGGACGGGCCGCTGACGGCCGAAGGTTACATGCTGCTAGGGCCCGAGACATGGCGGGAATTCGGCCTGTCGCGCGCCAAGGCCGACACGCTGTCGCGGGTTGCGGAAGCCGTTGTCTCCGGCCGCCTCGATCTTTCCAGACTCTGTCTGAAGCCACCGGACGAAGCGCTTGGCGAACTCACCGCCTTGAAGGGCGTCGGTTCATGGACGGCGCAGGTTTATCTGATGTTCTGCGGCGGCCACGCCGATGTCTTTCCGGCTGGCGATGTGGCGCTGCAGAATGCCGTCGGCGCTGCGCTTGGACTTGCGGCGCGGCCGCAAACAAAGGCGCTTGCCAAGCTTTCGGAGATCTGGTCGCCGTGGCGCTCCGTGGCGGCGCGGCTTTTCTGGGCCTATTACGCAACGAAAATGCGGCGCGACATGGTACCGACCGGCTGATCGGCAACACTCTTCAAATTGCCTTTATCCTCTGAATTTATTGGACTTCACAATCCTGTAACAACCGGCCTAATATACAGGAGCAGATGCCGAATCGATCAGGAGAGTCCCTTGACGATTGCAGTCTCCCCGCAGGCCCTGCCGGCGCTCGTCCTGAACGCTGACTACCGGCCGCTGAGTTATTATCCCTTGTCGCTTTGGTCCTGGCAGGACGCGATCAAGGCGGTCTTTCTCGACCGTGTGAATATCATCGCGGAATATGAACATTCGGTTTCCTCACCGAGCTTTTCGATGCGGCTTCCGAGTGTCGTATGCCTGAAGACTTACGTTCAGCCATCCCGCAATCCGGCTTTCACCCGGTTCAATGTCTTCCTGCGCGACCGGTTCGAGTGCCAGTATTGCGGCTCCCACGACGATCTGACTTTCGACCACGTCATCCCGCGCGCCCATGGCGGTGAGACGACCTGGGAGAATGTCGTGGCAGCCTGCTCGCCCTGCAATCTGCGCAAGGGCAGCAAGCTTCCGAAGCAGGCGGGCATGTTCCCGTCGCAGAAGCCCTATCAGCCGACGGTGCAGGATCTGCACAATAATGGCCGGCTGTTTCCGCCCAACTATCTGCATGAAAGCTGGCTCGACTATCTCTATTGGGATACCGAACTGCAGCCCTGATAGGCTCACCTCACGCAGATTTGCGGACGCCGACGAAGGCGAAAGCTGCGAGCAGAATGCCGGCGATCACGTTCCAGCCTGCGAAAGACAGGCCAAGCACCCTGAGCGCTGCATCGGTGCAGGATGGGCCTTTGATCGTATTGAGCTCGGTCAGCAGATCGCCGGCATTGCTCGTCATGCTGTTTGCGGTCGTCGAGCAGGTCGCCGGCCCCGGCCAGAAATGCCATTCCACGCCGGCGTGATAGACGCCCATGCCGGCGGTCACCAGCATCAGGATGCCGGCCGCAAGCAGCATTGCACGGGAAATCCAGTTCGGCAGACCGGCAAGCTCGCAGATGGCAGCGAGAATGGCGATCGGGATGGCATAATAATAGGGCTGGCGCTGCAGCAGGCAGAGTGCGCAGGGAATATAGCCGCCGATATATTGAAATCCAAGCGCGGCGCCAACCACAGCCGCCATGCCGATAGCAAGCAATATGGAATAGATAAAGCCGGGGCGGGCGAGCGGCGAGGAAGTGGCAGTCATGGCGGAACTCCGCAAAGTGGGCCTAGTGAGCAAGTAGTTTGTAGGCGATACCGAGCATAATCAGCACGGCAGCACCGACACCTACGATCTGGCCGAGACGCTTCTCGATGAAATCGCGGATCGGTTCGCCATAGCGACGCAGCAGCCAAGCCAAAAGTAGGAACCGGGCGCCGCGAGCGACAATGGCAGAAATGACAAAGAAGCTCAGATTTATACCGATGGCGCCCGCCATAATGGTTACGACCTTGATCGGCGGCAGATGGGCCAAGCCGGAGGTCACCAAAAACAGCAGCAAAATTTCCCATTCGCCATGGATCGAGTTTCGCAGCTGTTCGAAATCATCGAATTTGCCGTAGAATTCGAGAATCGGCCGCGCCACCGTCTCGTAGGCGTAATAGCCGAGCGCCCAGCCGGCAATGCCGCCGAGCACGGAGGCAACGGTAGCGATCAGTGCATAGCGATAGGAGCGTTCCGGCTTGGCAAGCGCCATTGGCAGGAAAAGCACGTCGGCGGGAACGAGAAAGACGGAGCTTTCGACGAAGGCGATGACGGCGAGCCAGACTTCGGCCGATTTGCGCGAGGCCAGAGACATGGTCCAGTCGTAAAGTCTGCGAAGCATTCCATTCCTTTCCTATTGCGGTGCAAAAAGCTTTAGGGGTCGTATGCGGCGCTGTAAATGCTCGCCCGTGTCCTTCGTGCCACCGCCGTCTAAAAATTTTGTGATGCGGAGGCGTCGCCGCCTCTCCCAGGATTTCATGGGATTGCGAATCGGCCATTCTAGGGCAAGGTTTACGTGGTCGACGTGCAGGGTGGCATGAAATGTTCAAAGTGATCGAAGGCGGCCTTGGGCGGGCCGCGCAGATGAATGGGCGGGCTGAAGCAGGTTCGGGACCGAGCCGGGAAGATGTGCGCCGGGAAGCGAACCGGCGGCTCAAGGAAAGTGGTTATCACCCTTCCCGCATCCGGGAATTTGCCACCGGTGTGCCGATGCTGGCCTCCCTGAAATACCTGTCGCTGCAGATCGATTTCGCAGCCGAGACCTTGTCGCGGCTCGACCCGATCCCAGACGATTTCCGCTCTGACGCCTATTGGCCGGCGGGTTGAGACGAGCGCCGCGCCCTCAGGACAGATCCATCGACTTTTCCCATTGCTGACGCAGGACGTTCATTTCCGTGCGTTTTTGCGCCATTTCGCTGACGATGGCGCGCAAGTTGGGGTGATGCGACATGAACATATTGAAATCGCGCCTCTCGAGCACTTCGAACTGACAAAAGTCGACGGCGATGACGTCGGCCGTACGCCTTCCGCCGCTCAGCAATGCCATCTCCCCGAAGAAGGCGCCCGGCTCCAGGCGGATCGCGCCGCTGGCTAGGCGCACTTCGACCGCGCCTGAGGAGATGAAGTACATGCTGTCGCCGCGATCGCCGCGACGGATGACACGTTCGCCTGGTGGAGCCGACTTCGCCTTGAAGAGCAGCAGCAGCTCTTCCTGCGCATCCTCCCCGACCTGAGAGAACAGCGGAAAGGTTTCGATCAGCTGCTGCATCTTCAGCTGATGCTGGCGTTCGCGTTCCTCGCCGAGCGCCCTGATCTTTTCCAGTTCCTTGCCGAGCGTTATCTGCCTCTTTCTACCGAAGCTTTCGAAGACGGAGGGCCATTGCGCATGGATATAGTTCTTCAAGCCCTCGGTTGCGATGATCACGATCGGGTTGAGCGTGATCGACAGGATCGCTGCAGCCAGGATGAGATCCTGGCCTTCATGCGGCAGTAGCCCGAGCGAGACGCCGAGGCCGGCGAGGATGAAGGAAAATTCGCCGATCTGGGCAAGGCCGCCGGCCAAGGTCAGCCCCATGCCGATCGGATATCGCAGCAGCATGACGATGGCGAAGGTGATGACGGCCTTGCCGAGAATGACGAGCGCCAGGGCGCCAATCACCGCCAGCGGCTGGCGCACCAGGATCGAGGGGTCGAAGAGCATGCCGACCGAGACGAAGAACAGCACGGAGAAGGCGTTCTGCAACGGTAGCGAATCGGCCGCCGCTCTGTGGCTGAGCTGGGATTCGCTCATGACGACGCCGGCGAAAAACGCGCCTAGCGCGAAGGAGACGCCGAAAATCGCCGCCGAGCCGAAGGCGATTCCGAGCGCGATCGCCAGCACCGTCAGTGTGAAGAGTTCGCGCGAGCCGGTGCGGGCGATCATCGTCAGCAGCCAGGGCACGATACGGGGGCCGAGGAAGACCGCCATGGCGGCGAAGGCCAGCACCTTGAACAAGGTCAGTCCGATCGTCAGTGCCAGCGGCAGATCACCGAAGCCGTGATTGGTGTCGACGGCGTGGCCGCCGAGAAGCTCTGCCAGCGCCGGCAGCAGCACCAGCGCCAGCACCATCACCAGATCCTCGACGATTAGCCAGCCGACGGCGACGCGCCCGCTTGGCGCATTGACGAGATTACGTTCCTCTAGCGCCTTCAGGAGCACGACCGTACTCGCCACCGAGAGGCTGAGCCCGAAGACGACGCCGGCGCCGAGGCTCCAGCCCCAGAGCATGCAGAGGCCGATGCCCAGCAGGGTGGCGAGGATAATTCGGCCGATCGCGCCCGGCACGGCGATCCCGCGTACAGCGAGCAGGTCGGAGGCGGAAAAATGCAGGCCGACGCCAAACATCAGCAGGATGACGCCCATTTCGGCGAGCTGGCCGGCAAGAGCGGTATCGGCGACAAAGCCCGGTGTGAACGGGCCCATCAGGATGCCGGCCATCAGATAGCCGACGAGCGGCGGCAGCCGCAGCCGGTCGGCGCCATAACCGAGGACGGCCGCGAAAACAAAACTGACGGCGACCGTCGCAATGAGTCCTACTTCCTGATGCACGTCTGCCCTCGCCTGATGGTAACGGCCGCCACCTTGGACGAAGCGCAAGCAAAATTAAATAGTTGATTTGCGTTTTGCGGCCGCCGACGGGGGCTTTATTCAGTCGGAAATAATGGGCCTGCGACTGCTCGCGGCATGAACGAGCTGTTGCTGATGCTGGAACCACTTGCGTCTTGGGTCGTTGCCTTTTCATCAAGAGAAGGAGAAAGGATATGCGGAAGATCATCCTGAACTGTGCTGTGGCGGCCCTTGCCGCCTGTTCGTTTGCGGCGCCGGTGCTTGCCGATAGCGTCTATGTCAGGGAGCGTTCCTATGACGACGATTATCGCCAGGAGCGGGTACGGCCCGGCATCACCATCAGTGAGCGCGGCGTCACTTTCGGTGCTGTGCGTGAACGTGAGCACCGCCGCTATCGGCATGATGGCTGCGAAACCAGGAGTGTCACGCGCCAGACCGATGAAGGCGAGGTGACCAGGACGGTCAGGCGCTGCTATTGACGAAAATCCGCGGCAAAGACGAAGCCCGGCTTCGACAAGCCGGGTTTTCGCCTTTCGCGGCACGGACAGCTCAATGCGGTGGCGGACGTGATCAGTCGATGTTATGAGCCCCTTCGCTCGGAGCGCATTCCAAGCGCAAAGAACCCGGCAAAGGATTTTCGATATGATTGAGCTTACCCCATCCCAGATCACCGCACTCAAACTCGCCAGGGATGGCGATCTCTATCCTCAGCCGGCGAATAAATGGACCCATCAGAACGCGACGGTGACCTACGCAAAGACCGACCGCTGGAAAGAGCGGCCGCAGAAGGTGAAATCGGTCACGGCAAAGACGCTCAGCGAGTTGAAAGAGCCGGGCTTCCTCGAGCGGCGGCACCTGGATGATGATGCATCAAAGGATGTCTACGGCATTACCATGGCCGGCAAGATGTGGCTGCTGAAGAACAAGTAGGCTTCACTCGGAGGCGAAACTTGCTCCGTAGTCCCGCTTAGGTCTTTAGAGGTAGGGGCTACACAAAGTCATTTGAGATGATGGTGCAGCTAACCGGAGATTGTCGAACAGTCCGCCTTCGTTCCTGACGGAACTACGGCGCGACAGCCTCCGCTTGGCTGCTCTTCGGCTCGCCGAGCCGAAGCTCCGCAGCGCGAAGGCTGGTGCCCCATGCCGGGGTCGAACCAGCACTTCTTTCGAAACTCGATTTTGAGTCGAGCGCGTCTACCAATTCCGCCAATGGGGCAACGGATCCAGACGAGGCGGGTGTCTAACATGCGAGCGGGCGAGGGCGCAAGACGGGCGAGTGAAGTTATCGCGGCGATGCCGCGGGAAATCCGGCCTCGTTACGAGGCCGGATCCCGTCGATCTCAATGAGCGGCGGCGGGTGCCGCACTGGGCAGCCCGGACTTCTTCAGCGTAATCGCCAGGATCGAAGCCAGCAGGCAGAAGGCACCGGCGACGAAAAAGGCGGGCAGGTAGCTCGATAATTCCGTGCGAGACAGGCCGGCGCCATAGGCTGCCGTGGCAGCGCCCAGCTGGTGGCCGGCAAAGACCCAGCCGAAGACGAGACCGGCCTTTTCGCGGCCGAAGCGATCGGCGGCGATCTTGACGGTGGGCGGCACGGTGGCGATCCAGTCGAGGCCGTAGAAGATGGCAAAGATGGAGAGACCGTAGAAGCTGAAATCGCTGAACGGCAGATAGAGCAGCGAGAGACCGCGCAGGCCGTAATACCAGAAGAGCAGCCAACGATTGTCGAAGCGGTCAGAGAGCCAGCCGGAGCCGATGGTGCCGAAGAAATCGAAGATGCCCATGACGGCAAGGACACTGGCGGCGGCAACCGGCACGATGCCGAAATCGCCGCAGAGGGTGACGAAATGGGTCTGGATCAGGCCGTTGGTGCTGAGGCCGCAGATGAAGAAGGTGGCAAACAGGATCCAGAAAGTCGAGGTCGTCGAGATTTCGCGGAGCGAGGTGATCGGCGTCATCAGGGCCGTGCCGAGCGTCGTGCGGGCGGGAGCGGGCGTGACATGGGATTCTCCCAGAGAGGGCAGATTCACGTCCGAGGGGCGGTCACGCATGAAGAGAAGGACGAGAAGGGCGGCCGCCATGATCATGGCGCAGACGAAGAACACGGTGGCACGCCAGCCGTAACGTTCGGTCAGTTCCGCCATCAGCGGCAGGAAGACGAGCTGCCCGGTCGCCGAGCTTGCCGAGAGCATGCCGACGACAAGGCCGCGATGCTTGACAAACCAGCGCGTCGAAACCGTCGCCGCCAGCACCATCGCCGTCAGGCCGGTGCCGAAGCCGACGACGACACCCCACAGCGCCAGCAGATGCCAAAGCTTTGTCATGAACAGCGAGCCGACAAAGCCCGCGCCGATCAGCGCCAGCGCAAAGACGATAACCTTACGGACGCCGAAATAATTCATGAAGGCAGCGGCGAACGGACCCATGAAGCCGAAAAGGATCAAGCGAATCGCCAGCGCTGAGGAGATCTGCGACGTTTCCCAGCCGAACTCGTCCTGTAGCGGCTTGATGAGGACGCCGGGCGCGCCCATGGCGCCTGCTGTCACCAGCATGGTCAGAAAGGTCGCGGCAACGACGACCCAACCGTAATGAATGTTGCGCCGCGCAAGGGAGGAGGCAAGAACTGTTGAAACCATGAGGGGATTCCATTCGAATTCAGGTTGGGGAAGATACAGAACCAATTTACATGATGGTCATCATATTTCTTGCTTATTGATGATGGACATCATATATTTTGTCAAGCGACGATTTCTGGAGAATGAAGATGCGGGTCAGCCGCGAAAAATTTGCCGAGAACCGCGAGAGGATCCTCACTGTTGCCGGCGTGCTCTTTCGCGAGAACGGTTTCGACGGCGTCGGCGTCGCCGACATCATGAAGGCGGCGGGGCTGACGCATGGTGGCTTCTACGGCCACTTCAGTTCCAAGGACGAGTTGGCGCTTGAGGTCAGCCGCAAGCTGATCGACAAGGTCGAGAGGCGCTGGAAGGAACATATTGCCGAGTCTCCGGACAGGCCGCTGCAAGCGCTTCTCGACCATTATATCCACTGGCGCACTGTTGACGATCCAGGCGGCAGCTGCGTCTTCGCGACATTGATCCAGGAGGTGAGCCGCAGCCGCGGCGCGATGCGGGCGGTCTTCAGCGACGGGCTGTCCGTATTGGTCGACACGCTTGCCGATATCGTTCACGGCGAGACCGAAGATGAGCGCCGCGCCAATGCCGCGACGACGCTCTCATCGATGATGGGTGCAGTGATTCTTGCGCGCGCCGTCGAGGACAGGGGACTTGCCGAGCAGTTCCTGGTGACGATGCGTCGGCAGCTCGACCCCGCCAGCCGGGCATAATCCCGAGCGCCGATGCCGATATCCCGACCCTCTCCACGCCAGTCTGCCGATCGAGATGCCGGCGGCTATTTGAAGCCGGCGATGGCGTGCGGGATGTAGGGCGCTTCGAGTGCCGCGATTTCCTCGGTGGTGAGTTTGACCGACAGCGAGGCAACGGCGTCCGTCAGGTGGTTCGGTTTGGATGCGCCGATGATCGGCGCAGTGACCACGTTCTTCTGCAGGATCCAGGCGGTGGCGACCTGGGCGCGGGAAATGCCCCGGGCTCCGGCGATTTCGGCGACGGCATTGACGATCTTGCGGTCGGCATCGACGGACTGCGTGTAAAGCGTCTTGCCGAATTCGTCGGTTTCGCTACGCGCCGTCGTCTCGTCCCAGTCGCGGGTCAGGCGGCCACGGGCCAGCGGGCTCCAGGGGATGACGGCGATCTTCTGGTCTTCGCAGAAGGGCAGCATTTCCCGCTCTTCTTCCCGGTAAAGCAAGTTCAGGTGGTTCTGCATGCTGACGAACTCGGTCCAGCCGTTCAGCCGAGAGATGTAGAGTGCCTTGGCGAATTGCCAAGCATACATCGACGAGGCGCCGATATAACGCGCCTTGCCCGATTTGACGATGTCATGCAGTGCTTCCAGCGTTTCCTCGATCGGCGTCGTATAGTCGAAACGATGGATCTGTAGAGGTCGACATAGTCGGTGCCGAGACGGCGCAAGCTATTGTCGATCTCGTCGAAGATCGCTTTGCGTGACAGACCGGCGCCGTTCGGGCCCGGCCGCATGCGGTTGAACACCTTGGTCGCCAGCACGATGTCCTCGCGCTTGGCGAAGTCTTTGATTGCGCGGCCGACGATCTCCTCCGAGGAACCGTTGGAATAGGTATTGGCGGTGTCGAGGAAATTGATGCCGAGGTCGATCGCCTGTTTGATGATCGTCCGGCTTTCCTCTTCCCGCAAGCTCCAGGCATGATTGCCGCGGCCGGGATCACCGAAGGTCATACAGCCCAGGCAGATTTTCGAGACTTCGAGCCCGGTCTTTCCGAATTTGACGTATTCCATGAAAAACTCCAAGACTTGAGATAACCCCGCGCGGCGTTTCATGATCTAGTGCGCAACCGCGAAAGTCGCAGGGGCTGAATAAACAATCTCCGGACAATGCCCCCACTGGTGCGTGATCTGCCGTTTTTCCCTGCAGCTTGCGTATCCGCGCCGCAAGGTGTTAGCTGGTGCAGCATTTCACCGGAATCCGACTATGCGACTGCCGTCCTTCGATCGTTATGGCGATCTCTACCGTGATTTTTCCTGGCGGATTCCGGAGGATTTCAATATCGGCCGCGCCGTCAGCGACGAATGGGCGGTGCGACATCCGGAGCGCGTCTGTCTGGAGCATTTCAGTCCGGACGGCAATCATCGTTCGCTGACCTATGGCGAGCTTTCCGGTACTTCCTCCATGTTCGCCAATGCGCTGGCGTCGCTCGGCATCAAGCGCGGCGATCGTGTCGCTCTGCTGATGCCCCAGTCCTTCGAGACCGTGATTGCGCACGTCGCGATCTATAAAATGGGTGCAATCGCCCTGCCACTGGCACTGCTGTTCGGCGTCGAGGCGCTCGAATATCGGCTCAGAATCTCAGGCGCGGCGGCAATCATCACCAATGATTTCGGCCTTGATCGGGTCCGGCAAATCCGCGATCGCCTGCCGGAGCTGCGACAAATGATCAGCGTCAGCGACGCTGCCGACGCCCTCTCCTTTGCCGATTTGACCGCCTCGCATGCGCCGGTCTTCGAGGGAGAGAAGACAACGCCCGACGATCCGGCGCTGATGATCTTCACCTCGGGCACGACGGGGTCGCCCAAGGGCGCATTGCATGGCCACCGTGTTCTGCCCGGGCATATCCCTGGCATGCAGTTCGCCCATGAAGGGTTTCCCAAGGCGGGCGACAAGGTCTGGACCCCGTCCGACTGGGCTTGGGCCGGCGGGCTGCTCAACGTGTTGCTGCCGAGCCTTCTGCTCGGCGTCCCCGTCGTCTCGTCGCCGGCGCAGAAATTCGATGCCGAGATGGCCTATCGGATCATGGCAGAGATGAAGGTGCGCAATGCCTTCATTCCACCGACGGCGCTTCGGCTGATGCGGTCGGTTTCCGACCCCAGGTCGAAATATGATCTGGTGCTGCGCACCATCGGCTCGGCGGGAGAAGCACTCGGCCGCGAGACCTATGATTGGGCGCAGCGCACGCTCGGCATCACCGTCAACGAATTCTACGGCCAGACGGAATGCAATTTCGTGCTGTCGTCGAGTGCCGCCTTTGGCGTCACCAAGGCCGGCGCTATCGGACGCGCGGTGCCCGGCCATCGTGTCGCGATCGTCAGCGAGGCCGGTGACGAACTGCCGGCGGGCGAATCCGGTCAGATCGCTATCGCCAGTCCCGATCCCGTCATGTTCCTCGGCTATTGGAACGACGCGGCGGCGACCGAACGAAAATTTCTCCACGGCTGGCTGCTTACCGGCGACATCGGCCGGCAGGACGAAGACGGCTACGTCACCTTCGAAGGCCGCGACGACGACGTGATCACATCGTCCGGATATCGCATCGGCCCGGCCGAGATCGAGGATTGCCTGATCGGCCATCCCGCCGTGCAGCTTGCCGCGGCCGTCGGCAAACCCGATGCGGTGCGCACCGAGATCGTCAAGGCCTATATCGTGCTGTCACCCGGTCATTCGCCGAGCGAGGCGCTGGCCGCCGAAATCAGGGAATGGGTGAAGATGCGGCTTTCGATGCACGAATATCCGCGCGAGGTGGAATTCGTCGAGTCATTGCCGTTGACGACAACCGGCAAGGTCATCCGCCGGCTGCTGCGGGAGAAGGCTGCGGCTGAGGGCTAAGCATCCCGGAGATGCTTTAGCCTCGGCCGGCGAGCGACATGATCTTCTCGCGCAGCATTTTCGCCATGTTGCGGGTGCTGCGATACATGTGCAGCTGGGCGGCGGCCTGGCGCATGTCGCGGTCGCCATTCTGCGTCAGACCGATGACCAAAGTTCCCATCTCCTCGCGCTCCTGCCAGAAGCGGCTCATGATCGGGTGGTCGGAGACGGCGCAGGAATCCGAGCGCACGATATTGGCGTCATCGAGGTGCCATTCCGTGAGCTCGCTCATCAGGAGCTTGCCCGGCGAATAGCGGGCATAGTTCTCGTCATAGGCCGTCTTCCAGGTATAGGCCTCGCCGCCCATCATCAGAACGACGATGGCGGCGATCGCCTTGCCGTTGAGATCGATCGTATGGATGCGCACGGCGTCGACGGCGGCAAGGTTCGAGACGGCTTCGCGCGCGAAGGCGGTATGGTAGCGATCGGTGACGAGAGCACTTCGGCGTTTGCCCTTCCAGCCGCCGGCCTCCATCGCCAGGAATTCCTCGAAGCGGACGTGGACGTCGCGCGGCTGGCGGGCGACGGCATAGACCGCCGTTCCCTGTTCCTCAAGCAGGCGCCACTGTCGGCGCATCTCGCGCATATGCGACGAGGATATTGTTTTGCCGAGATAGGCGGGCGCCTCTTCCTCACTCTGCAGCATGGGGCGCAGATAGGGATTGGCCACGGTGAGCGGAAGGTTGCGGCCGAGCGCCACGGCCTTGAGCATACGCACGAAAATGCCGTTCAATCTCAGATCGGGCAAGACCAGTGTGTTCGGCAGATTGAGATCGGGAGCAGTCAGCCCCTCGAAGAGATTGTCGAGGGTTTCGGCCGCGTCTTCGCTGTCGACGAGCGGTGTGCCGAGCGGGCCGAAGCTGTTCGACCAGCCGCGGATAATCGAGGGGCCGACGGCAAAGCCCGGTCTGTCGACCGAAAACGGCAGGAGGAAACGCATGCGGCTACGGCCGGCGCCGTGATCGCGGATCAGGGCGAAATTGACCTGCCGGTCTTCGATCCGCGGCATGGCGGGCGCAAGGAAGCGGCCGGAGAAAAAGACGTTCGGTTCCATCGCCCGGTTGGACAGGAAGTCGAGCTCATCCTGAAGTTCGTAGCCGAGCTTGCCAGGATAGAGGCAGAGCTCGCGCCCCGGCCGGCCGATCTCGGCACGGGCCTCGGCCTGCGGCGCTTCGAAATGCAGCGCCGCGAGCTCATGGATCATGCGGTTGCTGATGCTGTCGGTGCTTTCGGTGACGGGGGGCAGGCGCACCATCTATCGAACTCTCATTTCTGGCGTTGCGGCGGAGGGGCTGGCGAAGGCGAAGAGGGCGATGCCGAGCGTGCGGCGCACGGCGACATGCAGGAGGATAGCCTCGACTGCCATGGCCGAGGCCGTGGCGATGGCGGTGCCTTCGATGCCGTAGTGCGGGCTCAAAGCGAGGTTGAGGCCGACATTGGCAGCCAATGCGCCGGCATAGAGCGCCACACAGAGGTTCTGCTTGCCCGCCATCATCAGCAGCGTTTCAGCCGGGCCGACCAGTGACTTGGCAAGGATGCCGGCGAGCAGGATCGCCATGACAAGATAACCTGACGTGAAGGCGCCGCCGAACAGCGACAGCAGCAGATGGCCGGTCGCGAGCACCGCAAGGCCGACCACCAGCGCCGGCCAGAAGGTCCAGCGGGCGGCGTCGGCAGCGGCGTTGGCGAGCTGGGATTGATCGCCTTCGGCAATGATCGAGGAAAAGCGCGGGCCGGAAGCGGCCTTGACCGAGAAATTGATGAAATGCACCAGCGCCATGGTCTTGGCGGCGGCGAAATAGACGGCGACGTCGTGCGGTTCAAGGAAAATGCCGACAACGATGACATCGGAATTGGTGAGCAGGAAACTCACGCCCTCAATGAGGAAGATCGGGAAGGCGACGCTCAGCCAGGCGAGGAAGTTGACCTTGCGCGGACCTTCGTCATAATGCCGGCGGAGGCGCAAGAGTGTCGCGCCATACTGGCCAAGAGCGGTGACGAAGGTCGCGACAAGCGCTGCCTGCATGGCAGTGACAGCCGTATGCTCTGCGCCCTTCGCAATCGCAATCAGCATGAAGACGATGATGAGAATCGGCCGGATGATATAGACCGGGCTCAGCGCCATCACCGGCCAATGGTTCGCCCGCGACGTGCCCTCCAGAATATCGCCGAGCGCGATCATCGGCATGGCAAGCAGGCCGATGAAGATCGGGACGAGATAATAGCTCTCGATCATATCGCCGAAGAAATGAAGCCCGATCATGCCGGCGGCGAGCATCACCGTGCCGGAAAGCAGCGCGAAGGTACGCGCCGTGCCGGTCAGGCCGCGGATCTCATCGAAAGCGCCCGCCGCCTTGTACTGCGGCAGGAAGCGGACGATGGCGGTGTGGAAGCCGAGACAGGAGAGATCGCCAACGACGACGATCAGCACCCAGACGAAAACGAAGATGCCATATTCATGTTCGCCCATCAGCCGTGCGAGCACGATCTGCGAGATAAAGGCGAGCGCGGCGCTGAGGATACGGATCGAAAAGGCCGTCAGCGCCATGCGACGGGCCGCGGCCTTTTCTCCGCGTTCAGTGAGCATGGCGGCAAACATGCGCAGCATACGGCCGCCGATCGGGCGCAGGCCCCCGGGCAGCAGTTTCTCCGCTGTTTCTATGACCGCCATGATGAACACGCAACACTCTAAAGGTCAGGCAAATCGTCCCTGAAGTCTTGACAGGACAGGGTTAAGAAACGGTTCCGGATCGGCCGCCATTCGGCCGTGAGGCCCGAGTTTTCGGGGCTGCCGCAGGAAAGAAAATGCCGCCTTGAAGGCGGCATTTCCAGCTTTCTCGTGATTTGCCTCAGACCTGCTCGAAAGCGCCGTGGCAATGCTTGTATTTCTTGCCGGAGCCGCAAGGGCAGGCCTCATTGCGCCCGACCTTGCCCCAGGTGGCAGGGTCCTCCGGATTGCGGTTTTCAGGCGAGACGAAGACTTCGGAGGCCTGGTAGATCGGGGCGAAATCGTCCTCCCCGGTCGTCGGATCGAGATGATGGGCCTGCATCAGCGGCGGTTCCGGCTCAGCCGGCGCCTGCTGCACCAGCTCGACGCGCATCAGCTGGGCCGTGACGGCCTCGCGCAGATTGTTGAGGAGGCCGGTGAAAAGTTCGAAAGCTTCGGACTTGTATTCCTGCAGCGGATCGCGCTGGGCATAGCCGCGGAAACCGATGACGGAGCGCAGGTGGTCGAGGTTGACGATATGCTCGCGCCAGAGATGATCGAGCGTCTGCATGACGATCGAGCGTTCGACATAATGCATGATGTCGTCGCCGAAGCGCTCGGCCTTTTCGGTAAAGGCGGCGTTGGCGGCTTGCGTCAGGCGCTCGCGAATGTCGTCTTCGCCGATGCCTTCTTCCTTGAACCACTCCTCGATCGGCAGATCGAGGTTCAGGATATTGGCAACACCGGTCTTCAGGCCGACGGCATCCCACTGTTCGGCATAGGCGCGCTCGGGGATGTGCTTTTCGACCAGATCCTCGATCACTTCGCGGCGCATGTCGGAGACGGTCTCGGAAATATTGGTCGATTCCATCAGCTCGAGACGCTGCTCAAAAATCACCTTGCGCTGATCGTTGAGGACGTCGTCATACTTCAGCAGATTCTTGCGGATATCGAAGTTGCGGGCTTCGACCTTCTTCTGCGCGCGCTCGAGAGCCTTGTTGATCCACGGATGGACGATCGCCTCGCCCTCCTTGAGGCCGAGCTTGGTCAGCATGCTGTCCATGCGGTCGGAGCCGAAGATGCGCATCAGGTCGTCCTGAAGCGAAAGGTAGAATTTCGAGCGGCCGGGGTCGCCCTGACGGCCGGAGCGGCCGCGCAGCTGGTTGTCGATACGGCGGCTTTCGTGGCGTTCGGTGGCGATGACGTAGAGACCGCCGGCAGCAAGCGCCTTTTCCTTGAGAGTTTTGATTTCCTCGACGATCGCCTGGACCTTTGCGTCGCGCTCCGGACCGGCTTCGACATCGCCGAGCTCGCGTTCGATACGCATTTCCAGGTTGCCGCCGAGCTGAATGTCGGTGCCGCGGCCGGCCATATTGGTGGCGATCGTGACGGCGCCCGGTACACCGGCCTGGGCGACGATATAGGCTTCCTGCTCGTGGTAGCGGGCGTTCAGCACCTGGAAGTCGTTGAAACCCTGCTTGCGCAGGCGCTCGGCAAGCAGCTCCGACTTCTCGATCGAGGTCGTACCGACGAGCACCGGCTGACCGCGCTTATGGGCATCGAGGATCTCGTCGATGATCGCCTTGAACTTCTCGTCGAAGGTCCGATAGACCTCATCGTCCTCGTCGATACGCTTGATCGGCAGGTTGGTCGGGACTTCGACCACGTCGAGATTATAGATGTTGGCGAATTCTTCCGCTTCCGTCTGCGCAGTGCCGGTCATGCCGGCGAGCTTATCGTACATGCGGAAGTAGTTCTGGAAAGTGATCGAAGCCAGCGTCTGGTTTTCCGGCTGGATCTGCACCTTTTCCTTGGCTTCGAGCGCCTGGTGCTGGCCTTCCGAATAACGCCGCCCCGGCATCATGCGGCCGGTGAATTCATCGATGATGACGACTTCGTCGTTGCGGACGATATAGTCCTTGTCGCGCTGAAAGAGCTTGTGGGCCTTGAGCGCATTGTTGATGTGGTGGACGATTGCGACGTTCTCGATGTCGTAGAGCGCGTTACCCTTCAAAAGGCCAGCCTGGCGGAGCAGGTTTTCCAACTTCTCGGTGCCCTCTTCGGAGAAGTTGGCGGAACGCTGCTTCTCGTCGATCTCGTAATCGCTGGGCGCGAGCAGCGGAATGAAGGCGTCGATCGTATTGTAGAGCTCGGAACGGTCGTCGAGCGGACCGGAAATGATCAGCGGCGTGCGCGCTTCGTCGACGAGAATCGAGTCGACTTCGTCGACGATCGCGAAATTGTGGCCGCGCTGGACCATCTGATTCTTCTCGTACTTCATGTTATCGCGCAGATAATCGAAGCCGAGCTCGTTGTTGGTGGCATAGGTGATGTCGCAGGCATAGGCCGCGCGGCGCTCCTCGTCGGAGAGGCCATGGACGATGACGCCTGTGGTCATGCCGAGGAAGCTGTAGACGCGGCCCATGGTCGCGGCATCGCGCTGGGCCAGATAGTCGTTGACGGTGACGACGTGCACGCCCTTGCCGGAAAGCGCGTTCAGATAGACCGGCAGGGTGGCGACGAGGGTCTTGCCTTCGCCGGTCTTCATCTCGGCGATCGCATTCGAATGCAGGATCATGCCGCCGATCAGCTGTACGTCAAAAGGTCGCAGGCCGAGAACGCGGCGCGACGCCTCGCGCACGACGGCGAAGGCGGGAATCAGAATGTCGTCGAGCGTCTTGCCTTCGGCGAGAAGGGCGCGGAATTCGACGGTCTTTGCCGCGAGCTGCTCGTCCGTCAGCGCCTTCGTCTTCTCTTCGATGGAGTTGATCGCGGCGACGTTCGGCTGGTAGGACCGCACGCGGCGATCATTGGACGACCCAAATAACTTGCGGGCTATACCGCCAAAGCTGACCATGTGACTGGTCCTTTCTCAATATTCATCCGCGACGTTTCTTGTCCGTGGCCCAGCCGAAAATCAGGCGCACGCCTTGAAACGCCCGGAAACTGTTCTGGACGCGAGGTTGCGTGACAGATAAGAGGGGGGTCGAATGATGTCAACGGATTTGGCGGATACAGAAAGGCCACAATCCGGTGTTGATGGCTATTTTGAGCTGGAACAGGCGATGCTGAAGCCGGCGATGTAACTGTGAAGGGTTATTTGATGTTGAGCACCAATAAATTCGCCGTGCTGGCGTTTGCAACTTTTGTTGCGTTCCAGGCTCCGGCCCATGCAGAGGACGCCGTCGTCGCCATGGTCGGCAATCTGGAGATCCACCAGTCTGAACTCGATCTCGCCGTTGCCAACCTCGATCCGCAGCTGGCGCAGCTTCCCGACGACCAGAAGAAGGTCGCGGCGCTCTCCGCAGCCATCGATGTGAAACTGCTTGCGACCGGCGCCACGACTGAGAAGCTCGACCAGACCGACGAATTCAAGAAGCGCATGCAGTATCTCACCGATCGTGAGCTTCACAACGCCTATTTCAAGAAGCACGTCGTCGACACAGTGACGCCTGACGAAATCAAGGCTCGTTACGACAAGGAAGTCGCAGCCCTGCCGAAGCAGGAAGAAGTCCACGCCCGCCACATCCTGGTCAAGACTGAGGACGAAGCCAAGGACATCATCAAGCAGCTTGACGCCGGCAAGGATTTCGCCGAACTCGCCAAGGAAAAATCCACCGACCCCAACAAGTCGGAAGGTGGCGATCTCGGCTATTTCTCGCGCGGCCGTATGGTGAAGGAATTCGAGGACGCGGCCTTCGCGCTCGAGAAGGGTGCCTATTCGAAAACGCCGGTCAAGACTGATTTCGGCTATCATGTCATCAAGGTCGAGGACAAGCGCGACGCTCCGCCGCCGCCTTTCGATCAGGTGCAGGACCAGGTTCGTCAGCTCGTCATGCGCGACAAGTATCTTGCCCTGCTCAATCAGGCGAAGTCTTCTGCCAAGATCGAGATCTCGGACGAGACTTTGCGCAAGGGTTACGACGAGGCCAACAAGCAGCCGGAGCCGGGCAGCGAGCCCGCCCAGCCGGCGCCGAAGCAGTAAATATTCGCATCAGGGCCCGGTTCTTCCGGGCCCTTCCTTATCGTTGTTGTCGCATTTCCGGACGGCGAGCCGGTTCTTTCAGTCGCCGGGAAATGCTCATTGGCAGGTTTCATCATGTCCGGTTCCGTTTCGCCGCTCGCCCCGAAATCCTTCGTTCCGATGCCTTCGCTGCGCGGCGTGCGCATGGCGACGGCTTCGGCCGGCATCAAGTACAAGAACCGCACCGACGTGCTGATGATGGTCTTCGATAAGCCGGCATCGGTCGCGGGCGTCTTCACCCGTTCCAAATGCCCCTCCGCGCCAGTCGATTTCTGCCGTGCGAACCTGCCCCACGGCACTGCGCGCGCCGTCGTCGTCAATTCCGGCAATGCCAATGCCTTTACCGGCATGAAGGGCCGCCAGGCGACCGCGCTGACCGCGAAGTCGGCTGCTGCGGCCGTCGGCTGCGGCGAAAACGAGATCTATCTGGCATCGACCGGCGTCATCGGTGAGCCGCTCGATGCCACCAAATTCGCTGGCGTTCTTGACAGGATGCAGGCCGAGGCGACCGGCGATTTCTGGTTCGAAGCCGCCAAGGCGATCATGACGACCGATACCTATCCGAAAGTTTCGACCCGCAGCGCCGAGATCGGCGGCGTGGCCGTGACGATCAACGGCATTGCCAAAGGCGCCGGCATGATTGCGCCCGACATGGCGACTATGCTCTCCTTCGTCGTCACCGATGCCGATATCGCCTCCGAAGCGCTACAGGCGCTTCTGTCGGACGGCGTCGGGCCGACCTTCAATTCCATGACCGTCGACAGCGACACGTCCACCTCCGATACGCTGATGCTGTTTGCGACGGGGGCTGCGGCCGAGGACGGCCAGGCCCACATCGAACGCGCCGACGATCCGCGCCTTGCAGCTTTCCGCGCCGCCCTGAACGAAGTGCTGAAGGACCTTTCGCTGCAGGTTGTGCGCGACGGCGAAGGCGCCACCAAGATGCTCGAAATCACTGTAACGGGCGCCGAGAGCGATGCCGCCGCCAAGCGCATTGCGCTGTCGATCGCCAATTCGCCGCTGGTCAAGACGGCGGCCGCCGGCGAAGACGCCAATTGGGGCCGTATTGTCATGGCCGTCGGCAAAGCCGGGGAGATGGCGGATCGTGACCGGCTCGCCATCTGGTTCGGCGATATCAGGGTCGCCGTCAACGGCGAGCGTGACCCGGATTATTCCGAGGCCGCCGCCTCGAATGTGATGAAAGCGCAGGACATCCCCGTTAAAGTCGATATCGGCCTCGGTACGGGGTCGGCAACCGTCTGGACCTGCGACCTCACCAAGGAATATGTTGCAATCAATGGCGACTATCGGAGCTGATCGTCCATTGGGCCAAGCATCCATATCTTCAAAGAATTTGCCGTTGGTTCGCAGGCTGGAGGCCGTCGGCTTTCGCGCCTGGCCGGCGGCGTCCGTGCAATATGACGGCAGCTGGCAGGTGCGGCTGACGGCGGGCCACCCGTCCAACCGGCTGAATTCCATTGTGCCGCTCGACCCCTCGGACCATCGCGATGTCGAGATCCGTCTGGAAAAGGCGAGCCGGAAGTTCGAGGCCTATGGCCGCGCCGCCGTGGTCCGTCAGACACCGCTCGCCTCGCCGGTGCTGATCGAGCTTCTCAGCGCCCGGAACTGGACACGGTTCGACGAGACCGTGGTGATGACCTGCGATCTCACTGAAGCCGAGCTGCCGGACACTCTCGATCATCTGCCGACCCACGATGTCGGTCGTTTCGTCGATGCCAACCTGGCGGTCGACGGGGCGCCAGTGAGCCTGAAACCGGCGCTTGCCGAAATCATTTCGGCGATCAAGCCGCCGTCGGGGCTTTTCCTCATCGAGAATGCCGTGGAGGGACCGCTTGCGACCGTGCTCTGCGTCCAGGATAACGATCTTGCCGGCATCATGTCGCTTTCGGTCTGCGAAACGCGACGGCGCGAAGGGCTCGGCACCGAAATCTTGACTTCAGCGCTACGCTGGGCGCGCATGCGTAGCGCCCGTTCGGCCTGGCTGCAGGTCAAGCTTTCCAATCGCCCGGCCATCGCGCTTTACGAGCGCCTCGGGTTTCGCGACGCCTATCATTACTGCTATTGGCAGCGACGGTCGCGATGAGCGAGGCAGGCCGGAAGATATTGCTGGTCGCCGCCTGTGCGCTGATCGATGCCGACGGGCGTATCCTATTGGCACAGCGTCCTGAGGGAAAGTCGCTGGCGGGGCTCTGGGAGTTTCCCGGAGGGAAAGTCGAGCCCGGCGAGACTCCGGAGGAGACGCTGGTGCGCGAGCTCGAGGAGGAGCTTGGTGTCAAGACCAAGATCGCCTGCCTGGCGCCGCTCACCTTTGCCAGCCATTCCTACGAGACGTTCCACCTGCTGATGCCGCTTTATATCTGCCGGCGCTATGAGGGGATTGCCCAGGGCCGCGAGGGGCAGGCTCTGAAATGGGTGCGTGCGCAGGCGCTACGGGATTACCCGATGCCGCCGGCCGACGAGCCGCTGATCCCGATGTTGCAGGATTTACTTTAGCATTAGCTGATTATTGTCTCGCCGCGGCGTTTTCGGCTGTGGATATTAATGGATCGTTTAACACCTTCTGCCAAAGATCGGCCTCAATCAAGCATCTGGCGTGCGTGTATTAAAAGGCTTGACGTCATGGACGATGATTTCTGGAAAGCTGTCCGGGAAAAGGAACGGGCTTCGTCTGCCTCGCGCAGGACCGGTGCGCTCAATATCGCCCTTCTGTTCGGCACGGCGGTGGTCGCGTTGACATTGATTCTGACGCCCATGCTTGCGGACTCCTCGAAGAAAAGCGTCTTTGCGAGCGCACCGGTCGATTTCGATACGATCACGACCGGATCGATTCCGAAGAACGAAAGCGGCAAGCACTATACCATTCGTCGTAGCGTCCTTCAGGACACGCCCGGCTCAGTCTGCGTCGTCCAAGGCTACGGCGTCGGCGCCGGTTGCTGAAGCCGGACGTTTGGAATGACGGCCATCGCTCGGTGGCTGTGGAATTGATCGTTGCAGGCGGCTCACGCAGAAGGTTGGGGTAATGCGTCTTTGGAAAGCATTTCTTGCAGATGACATCGGCGCAACGGCGGTCGAATACGGCCTGATCGCCGCCATCATTTGCACGGCACTTGTCTCCGGTCTCGGCATCTTCACCGGCAGCCTGCAGAACGTCTTCAACGTGGTCAGCAACAATATCACCGTCAATTGAAGAAGCTGCGGACGATCACTGCTTGAGCCTGTGTTCGTCCACTTTCAGCGCGTCGGCAAGGCGTGCTTTGGCCGAGCCCGGCTGGAGCGGCTTCTGTTGGCTCTCGTGCGGAGCCCATCCGGAGACATAGATGATCGAGAATGTCGCGCGAATGCGTCCGTCGGGATCGGAATATCGTTCGGCGTAGATCTCTGCGGCGCGCAGGAAGAAGGCGCGCGTCAGCGGTATGCGGCTGCGGGCTGCAAGCGGATTGCTCATGCCCATCGCCCTGAGATCGCGCATCAGCGGAAAGAGCGAGTCATATCGGACCGTATAGTTCTCAGCGTCGATCACCGGAAGGGTGAAGCCGGCGCGCTGCATCAGACTGCCGATATCGCGCACATCGGCGAAAGGAATGACGCGCGGGCTTGCGCCGCCCGTCATCTCGACCTCGGCTGCCAAAAGCACTTCACGCAGTTCCTGCAGCGTGCCGGCGCCGGGAATGGCCGCCAGGAACAGGCCGTCCGGCTTCAGGGCACGACGAATCTGGATGAAAACGCCAGGCGTATCGTTGGTCAGATGCAGGTTGAGCGGCGCGAGGATGAGATTGACCGATTGCGGCGCAAGCGGCACCTCCTCGAGCGGCGCCTCGATCAAGGTTTCGACAGGGACCGCATAGGCCCTTTCGCTCTCGACACGGATCATCGCGCCGATCTTGCCCGTCGCCAGCGCCGCGCGGGCGGCTGCACCGGTCGTGCCATGCAATTCAACGGCGGTGTCGAAGCGCCGCTCGACGACATCAAGCCTCTCGGCCATTTCCTGGGCCGCGATGTCGAGCAGGAAAGCGGCTTTCAGGTCGTTGTTGACAAGCGCGCGATGGCGATGTGCGGCGATCAGGGCTCTGTCGAAGATCGTTTCCATGGGAATGTCCATAGTCCCGGCTCGCTGAAGCGGCAAGGCGATTTTCCTTTCGAAGAGAACAGGCTAGTCTCGACCTTATGAAACGGATCCAATCCGAATGGCCGACAGATTTGCTCCGGGCGCATCTCCTGCGACCGTTTTCGGCGCTCGCCGATTTTCTCTATCCGCCCGCCTGTTCCGTCTGCGGCATTTCGACCGGCGACCATCGCGGACTGTGTGCGAAATGCTGGTCCGGCATCCGATTCATCGAGCGGCCCTATTGCGAAGTGCTCGGCATTCCCTTCTCGCATGATCTCGGCGTCGGCATCCTCAGCGCCGATGCGATCGCCAATCCGCCGCCTTTCGACCGGTTGCGGTCAGCGGCGACGCACGACCATGCGGTCCGAGATCTCGTTCACGGGTTGAAATATCGCGATCGCACCGACCTGGCACCGATGATGGCCGGCTGGATGCTGCGTGCCTCCGACGGCGCGGTGGAAAGCTGCGATGCGCTGATCCCTGTGCCGTTGCACCGCACCCGCATGCTGGCCCGGAAGTACAACCAGGCTGCCGAACTTGCTCGCCATATGGCGAGCCTATCGGGCAAGCCGCTGCTCGCCGCAACGCTCATCCGCGTCAAGCGCACCAGTCAGCAGGTCGGCCTCGGCGCCAAGGCGCGCGAGGACAATGTCAGGGGTGCTTTCGCGATTGCCAAAGACTGCGAGAACGACGTGTTCGGCAAGCGTATTGTGCTTGTCGACGACGTCTATACGACCGGGGCGACGGTCGCCGCCGCCAGCCGGACGCTGCGCAAGGCGGGTGCGGCCGAGATAACGGTTTTGACCTTTGCAAGGGCTCTCTCCGAGCCTATATGACAGAAAATACCCGGCATTCGTCTGGAGATATCATGGTACCCGTCACGATCTATACACGGCAGTTCTGCGGCTATTGCAGCCGCGCCAAGTCCCTTCTCGAACAGAAGGGTGTCGACTATGTCGAGCATGACGCGACATATTCGCCGGATCTCCGCCAGGAGATGATCGGCAAGGCGAACGGGCGCACGACATTTCCGCAGATCTTCATCGGCACCAAACATGTCGGCGGCTGCGACGACCTCTTCGCGCTCGACCGGGCCGGCAAGCTCGATCCGATGCTGGCGGCCTGAGGACGAACCGATGAGCTTCAAGGCCGCCGCTGTCCAGATGTGCTCCGGGGTCGATCCGGAAAAGAACGCCGCAGCGATGGCGCGGCTGGTGCGCGAGGCTGCCGCTCAAGGCGCGACCTATGTGCAGACGCCCGAAATGACCGGAATGTTGCAGCGTGATCGGGCGGCGGCACGCGCCGTGCTTGCCGACGAGACGCGCGATATCATCGTCAAGACCGGTTCGGCGCTTGCAGCGGAACTTGGCATCTACATGCATGTCGGATCGACGCCGATCGCGCTTGCCGACGGCAAGATTGCAAACCGCGGGTTCTTGTTCGGTCCCGATGGGCGGATTCTCAATCGTTATGACAAGATCCACATGTTCGACGTCGATCTCGACAATGGCGAAAGCTGGCGCGAAAGTGCGGCCTATACGGCCGGCTCGGAAGCGCGCGTCCTGTCGCTGCCCTTCGCAGAAATGGGCTTCGCCATTTGCTATGACGTTCGATTTCCGGCGCTCTTCCGTGCGCAGGCGATCGCCGGTGCCGAGGTTATGACGGTTCCCGCAGCGTTCACCAGGCAGACCGGTGAGGCGCATTGGGAAATCCTGCTGAGGGCACGCGCGATCGAGAACGGCGTCTTTGTCATCGCTGCTGCGCAAGCCGGCCGCCACGAGGACGGACGCGAGACTTTTGGCAATTCGATGATTATCGATCCTTGGGGAACGGTATTGGTGTCCGCCGGCGCGACCGGCGAGGCGATCATCCTCGCCGAGATCGATCCCGGCGCGGTCAAGGCCGCCCGTGACAAGATCCCGAACCTGAGGAATGGCCGGGAATTCTCGGTCGAGAAGATCGCGGGGGCAGTCGCAGGAGGCGTCGCCGCTTGATCCGCTATTCCCTTACCTGTGACAATGCCCATGAGTTCGAAGGCTGGTTTTCGGAAAGCGCCGATTTCGACCGCCAGGTCGCCAGCGGCTTTCTGACCTGCCCGGTCTGCCATTCCGCCGCCGTCTCCAAGCTCCTGATGGCGCCTTCGGTGTCGACCGCGCGCAAGAAGGACGAGCGGCAGACGCTGGCGATGGACGCCATGCGCCGCGAGGCCCTGGAAAAGCTGAAAGAGGCGGTCGCGGCCGTCAAGGCCAATTCCGAGGATGTCGGTGCGAAGTTCCCTGAGGAAGCCCGCAAGATCCACTATGGCGAGACGGATGCCCGCGGCATCATCGGCCAGGCGACAGTCGACGAGGCCCAGGCGCTCGTCGAAGAGGGCATTGAGATCGCCGCCATTCCAGTGCTGCCGGAGGACGTAAACTAAGATGCAGTCAGTGCACCCGGCCTTCTTGGCGGGAGCATCCGCTAAAGTGTAGCCGGCTTATTACCTCCGGGAATTATGCCGGACGCTTCGCCAGCAACATATAGTTCACATCCATATCTCGGGACAGATTCCACTGGTTCGACAGCGGGTTGAAGAAGACGCCGGTGCGGTCGGTGATCTCGAGACCGCTTGCCGCGAGCGGCTTTTCCAATTCTTCGGGGCGCACCAGCTTTTCATATTGATGCGTCCCGCGCGGCAGCCAGCGCAAGATGTTCTCGGCGGCGAAGATGGCAAGGGCCGCCGCCTTCATTGTGCGGTTGATGGTGGCGACGAAGATCAGGCCGCCGGGGCGGACCATTTTCGCGCAGGTCGTCATGAAGAGTTCGACGTCGGCGACGTGTTCGACCACTTCCATGTTCAAGACGATATCGAAGGTCTCGCCGGCATCTGCAAGCTCCTCGGCAGTGACGGCGCGATAGTCCACCGGGACGCCGGACGCCTTGGCGTGGGTCGAAGCAATGCCGATGTTCTTCTCGGAAGGATCGGCGCCGACGACGGAGGCGCCCATGCGCGCGACGGGCTCAGACAGGAGGCCGCCGCCGCAGCCGATATCGAGCACGCGCAGACCTTCGAGCGGCCGGGCGCTTTTCGGATCACGTCCGAAATTCTCGCAGGCCTTGTCTCTTATATAGGCGAGGCGAACGGGATTGAACTTGTGCAGTGGCTTGAACTTGCCGGTCGGGCTCCACCATTCCGCCGCCATCGCCGAGAAGCGGTCCACTTCGCCCTGGTCGATCGTGCTTCTGGCGGTTTCCGTCATGGTGTTCTCCATCGTTCATGTCATGTGAAGTCGGACGATCGGGGGCATAAGTCAAGGGGCGGCGCATAAGGGAGGGGCGAGCGTGCAAATGGCCGGCAATTGCTTTTATCGTGTACGCTTGCCTCCCCCCGCCAAACTCGCTAAGAGACGCCGCAACTTGGGGCCTTCAGGGGCCTGGGCTTTAGAGCGGTTCCAGAAATGGAAGCCCGGCTCTTTCGCCAAGCGGTTCGCCCCAGAGCTTTCGTGATGCCGGGTCGGGTTTCCGCTGTCCGGCGCCAGTCGTGGTAGAGGCATATGGCACGCATCGTAATGAAATTCGGCGGCACGTCCGTCGCTGACCTGGACCGCATCAAGAACGTTGCCCGCCACGTGAAACGCGAAGTCGATGCCGGCCACGAGATCGCGGTGGTGGTCTCGGCCATGTCCGGCAAGACCAACGAGTTGGTCGGCTGGGTGCAAGGCATGCCGAAGGTGATCGGCGCCAATTCTCCCTTTTATGATGCGCGCGAATATGACGCGGTGGTCGCTTCCGGCGAGCAGGTGACGTCTGGGCTGCTTGCGATCGCATTGCAGGCGATGGATATCAATGCCCGCTCCTGGCAGGGTTGGCAGATCCCGATCCGCACCGATAATGCGCATGGCGCGGCCCGGATTCTGGAAATCGATGGCTCCGACATCATCAAGCGGATGGGCGAGGGACAGGTCGCCGTTATCGCCGGTTTCCAGGGATTGGGGCCTGACAACCGCCTCGCCACTCTGGGACGCGGCGGATCGGACACGTCGGCCGTCGCCATTGCGGCGGCTGTCAAAGCGGATCGCTGCGATATCTATACCGATGTGGACGGGGTCTATACGACCGATCCGCGCATCGTGCCGCAGGCGCGCAGGCTGAAGAAGATCGCCTTCGAGGAAATGCTTGAGATGGCCTCGCTCGGCGCCAAGGTGCTGCAGGTGCGTTCGGTCGAGCTTGCCATGGTGCACAAGGTGCGTACCTTCGTGCGCTCGTCTTTCGAAGATCCCGATGCTCCGGGCATGGGCGATCTGTTGAACCCGCCCGGAACGCTGATTTGTGACGAGGATGAAATCGTGGAACAGGAAGTAGTCACCGGCATCGCCTATGCCAAGGATGAGGCTCAGATCTCGCTTCGCCGTCTTGCCGACCGGCCGGGCGTCTCCGCCGCGATCTTCGGGCCGCTTGCAGAATCCCATATCAATGTCGACATGATCGTCCAGAATATCTCCGAGGACGGATCGAAGACCGACATGACCTTCACCGTGCCGTCGGGCGACGTCGAGAAGGCGATCAAGGTGCTCGGCGACCATAAGGAGAAGATCGGTTACGATGTCGTGCAGAACGAATCGGGGCTGGTGAAGGTGTCCGTCATCGGCATCGGCATGCGCAGCCATGCGGGTGTTGCTGCCACCGCGTTTCGTGCACTTGCCGAAAAAGGCATCAACATCAAGGCGATCACCACCTCCGAGATCAAGATTTCCATCCTGATCGACGGTCCCTATGCAGAACTCGCTGTCAGGACTTTGCATTCCTGCTACGGTCTGGATAAGAATTGATTCCCAGTGGGCGGCCTGCCCCTTCAGGTTGAGTAGACGAGGGCCGGCCTGCCGGGACTGAGTGCGTTGTTTCGGGAGCTTGAGACGCCATGAGAGACCTTTCCGGCGGTCCGCGCGTGCTGCTCAGGCGGCTGCGCGAGTTGATGGCAGAGCCGTTGGAGCCGCAGGATCGTCTTGACCGGATCGTCCGCCAGATTGCCAGCAACATGGTGGCGGAAGTCTGCTCCGTCTACGTGCTGCGCGCCGACGGTGTGCTCGAACTCTATGCGACCGAAGGCCTGAACCGAGAGGCGGTGCACCTGGCGCAGCTGAAGATGGGGCAGGGCCTGGTCGGCACGATTGCGGCCTCGGCGCAGCCGCTGAACCTTTCCGACGCGCAGTCGCATCCGGCCTTCCGTTACCTGCCGGAGACGGGCGAAGAAATCTACCATTCCTTCCTCGGTGTGCCGATCCTCAGGACCGGACGCTCGCTTGGCGTTCTCGTCGTGCAGAACAAGGCGAGCCGCAACTATCGCGACGAGGAAGTGGAAGCGCTCGAAACGACGGCGATGGTGCTTGCCGAGATGATCGCCACCGGCGAGCTCAAGAAGATCACCAAGCCCGGCCTCGAACTCGATCTGACACGCTCGGTGACGATCGACGGCGACACCTATAATGACGGCATCGGCCTCGGCTATGTCGTCCTGCACGAGCCGCGCATTGTCGTCACCAACCTGCTGAACGAGGATACGGAGAAGGAGATCCGGCGGCTGGCGGAGGCCATGGGGTCGCTGAGGATCTCGATCGACGACATGCTGTCGCGCCGTGACGTGTCGATGGAGGGCGAGCATCGCGAGGTGCTCGAAACCTATCGCATGTTCGCGCATGACCAGGGCTGGGTGCGCAAGCTCGAGGAGGCGATCCGCAACGGCCTGACGGCCGAAGCGGCGGTCGAAAAGGTGCAGAGCGACACCAAGGCGCGGATGATGCGGTTGACCGACCCTTATCTGCGCGAACGCATGCATGATTTCGAGGATCTGGCGAACCGATTGCTCAGGCAGTTGACGGGTTATACCGGGCGCACGACCGCCGAAGGTTTTCCCAATGACGCGATTATCCTGGCGCGGGCCATGGGGGCGGCCGAGCTGCTCGATTATCCCCGCGCCAATGTGCGCGGACTGGTGCTGGAAGAAGGGGCGGTGACAAGCCATGTGGTGATCGTCGCCCGCGCCATGGGCATTCCCGTCATCGGCCAGGCGGCGGGCGTTGTGGCGCTCGCCGAGAATGGCGATGCCGTGATCATCGACGCCGACGAAGGGCATGTGCATCTTCGCCCGATGGCCGATCACCGGCGCTCCTACGAAGAAAAGGTGCGCTTCCGCGCGAGGCGGCAGGAGCAGTTCCGGGCGCTGCGTGCCCTCGAGCCGGTCACCAAGGACGGCCAGCGGATTTCGCTGATGATGAATGCCGGCCTGCTGGTCGACCTGCCGCAGCTCTCGGAATCGGGTGCGGAGGGTATCGGTCTCTTCCGCACCGAGCTGCAGTTCATGATCGCTTCGACCATGCCGAAGGCGGAAGAGCAGGAGCAGTTCTACCGTAATGTGATCAAACAGGCGGCAGGCCGCGTGGTCACCTTCCGCACGCTCGATATCGGCGGCGACAAGGTGGTGCCTTATTTCCGAGGCCATGAGGAAGAAAATCCCGCGCTCGGCTGGCGCGCGATCCGGCTGTCGCTCGACCGGCCGGGATTGTTGCGCACCCAGCTGCGCGCCCTGCTGAAGGCATCGGCCGGCACCGAGCTGAAGCTGATGGTGCCGATGGTGACCGAGGTTTCCGAGTTGAAGATGGTGCGCGAGCTCCTGCAGAAGGAAGTGCAGCATCTATCGCGCTTCGGGCATGGGCTGCCGCGCAAGCTGCAATTCGGAGCGATGCTGGAGGTACCCGCGCTGCTCTGGCAGCTTGACGAACTGATGGAGGCGGTCGATTTCGTCTCGGTCGGTTCCAACGACCTCTTCCAGTTTTCTATGGCGGTCGATCGTGGCAATGCGCGGGTGTCGGATCGCTTCGACCCTCTTGGCAAGCCTTTCCTGCGGATCCTCCGCGATATCGTGCGTGGGGCGGATCGGAACAAGACGCCCGTGACGCTTTGCGGGGAGCTTGCCGGCAAGCCACTTTCGGCAATGGCGCTGCTTGGCGTCGGCTTTCGCTCGATCTCGATGTCGCCGGCCTCGATTGGTCCGGTAAAGGCAATGCTGCTCGGGCTTGATGTCGGGGCATTGGCGAAGGTGATGGACGAAGTGCTGGACGATCATCGCAGCACGGTGCCGATGCGCGAGGTGCTTGCCCGCTTCGCCGAGAGCCACAATATTCCCCTTTAGAGAAATATAAGAAGAATCGGAGTGCAGGGTGGCGAAGCTTCCCGTTGAAAAGATGCGCGAGCTGGAACGCCGTTTCGGCGAGATCGAAGCGCGCATGTCGGCCGGTCCAGCCGCCGATGTTTATGTGAAGCTTGCATCCGAATATTCCGAGTTGCAGCCTGTCGTGACGAAGATCCGCGCCTATGAAAAGGCTGTCGCCGAGCTTGCCGATCTCGAAACGCTGCTCGAGGACAAATCGGTCGATCGTGAGATGCGAGACCTCGCCGAACTCGAACTGCCCGAGGTGAAGGAGCGGATCGAGGCGCTGGAGCAGGAGATGCAAATTCTGCTTCTGCCGAAAGATGCGGCCGACGAGAAAAGCGCAATCCTCGAAATCCGCGCCGGCACCGGCGGCTCGGAAGCAGCACTTTTCGCCGGTGATCTCTTTCGCATGTACGAGCGTTTCGCCTCCGAGAAGGGCTGGAAAGTCGAAGTGCTCTCGGCAAGCGAGGGCGAAGCCGGCGGCTATAAGGAAATCATTGCGACGATCACCGGAAGGGGCGTCTTCGCCAAGCTGAAATTCGAATCTGGCGTGCACCGCGTGCAGCGCGTGCCGGAGACCGAGGCGGGCGGGCGCATTCACACGTCGGCCGCAACGGTGGCGGTGCTGCCGGAGGCCGAGGAGATCGACATCGAGATTCGGCCGGAGGACATCCGCATCGACACCATGCGCTCTTCGGGAGCCGGCGGCCAGCACGTCAATACCACGGACTCGGCAGTGCGCATCACCCACCTGCCGACCGGCATCGTCGTCACCAGCTCGGAAAAATCGCAGCATCAGAACCGCGCCAAGGCGATGCAGGTGCTGCGCTCCAGGCTTTACGACGCGGAGCGGCAGCGCGCCGACAGCGAGCGCTCGGCCGATCGCAAGAGCCAGGTCGGTTCCGGTGATCGTTCCGAACGCATCCGTACCTACAATTTCCCTCAGGGGCGCGTCACGGACCATCGCATCAATCTGACGCTTTACAAGCTCGACCGGATGATGGAAGGCGAGATCGAGGAGGTCGTCGACGCGCTGATGGCCGACTACCAGGCAAGCCAGCTGGCGCAGCTCGGCGAACAGCAGTGAGCGCTACGGTCGCCGATACGCTTGCCGAAGCGCGCCGTCGTTTCACCGAGGCGGGCATTGTCGATCCGGCGACCGATGCGCGGCTGCTTGTCGCAGGTCTTTTGAAGCTGTCGTCGACGGAGCTGTTGACGCGGTCGGCTGAGAGGCTTTCACCTGAGCAGATTGATGTGATTTTCAAGGCGGTGGAACGCCGGCTCGGCCATGAGCCGGTGCATCGTATTCTGGGCGAGCGTGAATTTTACGGCCTGCCGCTTGGCTTGTCGGCGGAAACTCTGGAGCCGCGTCCGGATACGGAAATCCTGGTCGATACGGTGCTTCCTTATCTGAAGGACCTTGCAATGGCGCAACGCCATCTCCATATTCTTGATATCGGAACCGGGACTGGGGCGATATGCCTTGCGCTTTTGAGCGAATGTCCCGAGGCGTCAGGTATCGGCAGCGACATATCGTCGGATGCACTTCGGACGGCAAAGTCAAACGCAGAAAGAAACGGGTTGCAGGATCGCTTTCAGGCCGTGCAGTCGAGATGGTTCGAGAACATCCGAGGCTCGTTTCACGCGATTGTCTCAAATCCGCCCTATATTGCCTCCAATGTCATTCACGATCTCGCTCCTGAAGTGACGAAATTTGATCCGGTTGCAGCGCTGGATGGCGGCCCGGATGGGCTTGACGCTTACAAAGCCATAGCCAAGGATGCGGCAAGGTTCATGAGGCCCGAAGGGGTCGTGGGACTGGAAATCGGCTACGATCAGCGAAACGATGTGACGGCGATCTTCGAAGCGGAAGGCTTCAGGTGCCTCAAATCCGTGAAAGATTATGGTCAGAACGATAGGGCGCTCGTTTTCGCGCTCGCGTAAAAGGCGATAATTGCGGCATTGGGCGGGACATTATTGCTATTGCGAAGAAAAGGCTTGGATTTCCCAGGGAAGCAATATAGGTTGCGGACACGTGTTGGGCAGATAGGAATGAACGAGATTCGTTCGGTACTTGGTTTGCCTCGGGGGTCCGCTCTTTTAAACGAGAGTTTCAACGGTTGAACACGACCCAACGCGTGAATCAGTCAAACTGACTTGAGAACCAAGCGGCAGGTCGGCGCAAAGGCGCAGTATGCTCGCGGCACAAAGGTCCTGACCCGGTTTTCCGGTCATGGCGGTTGGTGCCATGTATCCATCACAAACAGAGAATTCAGGTGAACGATCTATGAGGCCAGGACAGCAAAACAAGCGCGGTCGAGGGCGTGGTAACAACAATAACAATGGCGGCGGCGGAAATAACAATAACAACAATTTCAACCGCAAGGGCGGCAACCCGCTGACCCGGACCTATGACAGCTCCGGCCCGGATGTGAAGATTCGCGGTACTGCACAGCATATCGCCGAGAAATATGCGCAGCTTGCCCGTGATGCCCAGAGCTCTGGCGACCGTGTGATAGCCGAGAATTATCTTCAGCACGCCGAACATTACAATCGGATCATCGCCAGCGCTCAGGCGCAGATGCAGGAGCGATTCCAGCGCGACGATCGCAGTGACTACAATGACCGCGACGCGGCCGATCGCGACAGCGACGACATCGATACCAGCGACAATGACGGCGACGATGTCGTGGTCGTCCAGCCGCCGCAGAGCAGGCAGCACCAGCCGCAGGCGCAGACAAAGCCCGCGCCGGCACCAGTTGCGGCGCCTGCCCCGGCACCCCAGCCCGAAATAATCGACGGAACCGGCCCACAGCCGGAGATCGAAGGCATTCCCGCCGAGGTCGCCATGGATGAGGAAGGCTCTGCCGGCCAGTCACGCGAACGCCAGCCCCGTCGTCGTAGCCCCGGCAATCGTCCCCGTCGCCCGCGTCGCGGCGCAGACGGCGATGCAGCCCCCGAAGGCGAGGGTGCTTCCGCCGAGGCACCGGTTCTGGCGGATGCCGCATCGGAATAAGGGATCTGGCCGTTCCTTTCGGGGAGAGCCGGGTACTTATGCCATCTGTTCGAATTTCCTTGAAAATCCCCGGCCTTCGTGCCGGGGATTTTCGTCTTATGGGCTCTTTAAACTCCCGGAACAGCGTACCATATTCTCTTCGACTGCTTCGCCCAAATCCCAGACGGGCCAAGCGCGACCTGCCTTTTCAGGGGGTCGATCTCAATCATCGGTCTGCGCCTCGTAAGGGCAGGGCGATCAATGGAGGTAGAATATGAATATCGAGAAATATTCCGAGCGGGTGCGCGGTTTCATCCAGTCGGCCCAGACCTATGCGCTGGCGCAGGGGCATCAGCAATTTTCACCCGAACACGTGCTCAAAGTTCTGCTCGACGACGATCAGGGCATGGCGGCGTCGCTGATCGAGCGTGCTGGCGGCGATGTCAAGGCTGCTCGCCTCGCCAATGACGCGGCTCTTGCCAAGTTGCCGAAGATATCAGGCGGCAACGGCAACATCTACTTAGCGCAGCCGCTCGCCAAGGTGCTTTCGACCGCGGAAGAGGCGGCCAAGAAAGCCGGCGACAGTTTCGTCACGGTCGAACGTCTGCTGCAGGCGCTGGCGATCGAATCCTCGGCTTCGACCTATTCGACGCTGAAGAATGCGGGGGTGACGGCCCAAGGCCTTAACCAGGTCATCAACGATATCCGCAAGGGCCGGACGGCGGATTCCGCCAGTGCCGAGCAGGGCTTCGATTCACTCAAGAAGTTCGCCCGCGACCTCACTGGCGAGGCCCGCGAGGGCAAGCTCGATCCGGTGATCGGCCGTGACGATGAGATCCGCCGCACCATCCAGGTCCTGTCGCGCCGCACCAAGAACAATCCGGTGCTGATCGGCGAGCCGGGCGTCGGAAAGACCGCGATCGTCGAAGGTCTGGCTCTGCGCATCGTCAACGGTGACGTGCCGGAATCGCTCAAGGACAAGAAGCTGATGGCGCTCGACATGGGCGCGCTGATTGCCGGCGCGAAATATCGCGGCGAATTCGAAGAGCGGCTGAAGGCCGTGCTCAATGAAGTCCAGGCGGAAAACGGCGAGATCATCCTGTTCATCGACGAAATGCACACGCTGGTCGGTGCCGGCAAAGCGGACGGGGCGATGGATGCCTCGAACCTTCTGAAGCCCGCCCTTGCGCGCGGCGAGCTGCATTGCGTCGGCGCGACAACGCTCGACGAGTATCGCAAACATGTCGAGAAGGATCCGGCGCTTGCGCGCCGCTTCCAGCCCGTCGTCGTCGACGAACCGACGGTCGAAGACACGATCTCGATTCTGCGCGGACTCAAGGAGAAATACGAGCAACATCACAAGGTGCGCATCGCCGATGCGGCGCTGGTCGCCGCCGCGACGCTGTCCCACCGCTATATCACAGATCGCTTTTTGCCTGACAAGGCGATCGATCTGATGGATGAGGCAGCGGCGCGACTGCGCATGCAGGTGGATTCCAAGCCGGAAGAACTCGATGAACTCGACCGCCGGATCATTCAGATGAAGATCGAGCGCGAGGCGCTGAAGAAGGAAACCGACGTTGCTTCCGCCGACCGGCTGAAGCGGCTTGAGACCGAACTCACCGCGCTTGAAGAGGAGGCCGATGCGCTTACGGCCCGCTGGCAGGCGGAAAAGCAGAAGCTCGGCCTTGCCGCCGATCTCAAGAAGCAGCTCGACGATGCCCGCAACGAACTGGCGATCGCCCAGCGCAAGGGCGAGTTCCAGCGCGCCGGCGAACTGACCTACGGCGTCATTCCGGATCTCGAAAAGCAACTGGTCGAAGCTGAGAAGCAGGACGGCGAGCGCGGCGCGATGGTGCAGGAGGTCGTCAGCCCCGACAATATCGCCCATGTCGTTTCCCGCTGGACCGGCATCCCGGTCGACAAGATGCTGGAAGGCGAACGTGACAAGCTGCTTCGGATGGAAGACGAGCTGGCAAAATCGGTGATCGGCCAGGGCGATGCGGTTCAGGCCGTGTCGCGCGCCGTCCGCCGCGCCCGCGCCGGCCTGCAAGATCCGAACCGGCCTATCGGCTCGTTCATCTTCCTCGGCCCGACCGGCGTCGGCAAGACGGAGCTCACCAAGGCGCTCGCCCGCTTCCTCTTCGATGACGAAACGGCGATGGTGCGCATGGACATGTCGGAATACATGGAGAAACACTCCGTCGCCCGACTGATCGGTGCACCTCCCGGCTACGTCGGCTATGACGAAGGCGGAGCGCTGACGGAAGCCGTACGCCGACGGCCGTATCAGGTCGTGCTGTTCGACGAGATCGAGAAGGCACATCCCGACGTCTTCAACATCCTGCTGCAGGTGCTTGACGACGGACGGCTGACAGACGGCCAGGGCCGGACAGTCGATTTCCGCAATACGATGATCATCATGACCTCGAACCTCGGAGCCGAATATCTGACGCAGCTCCGGGACGGCGACGATAGCGATACGGTTCGCGAGCAGGTGATGGATGTCGTGCGTGGGCATTTCCGGCCGGAATTCCTGAACCGCATCGATGAGATCATTCTCTTCCACCGCCTGAAACGCGAGGAGATGGGTGCGATCGTCGACATTCAGCTGAAGCGGCTGGTGGCATTGCTGTCCGAACGCAAGATCGTCATCGACCTTGACGAGGACGCTCGTCACTGGCTGGCGAACAAGGGTTACGATCCGATTTACGGCGCAAGGCCGCTGAAGCGGGTTATCCAGAAGTTCGTGCAGGACCCGTTGGCCGAGCAGATCCTGTCGGGCCAGGTGCCGGACGGATCGACTGTCAAGGTGACGAACGGCTCGGACCGGCTGCAGTTCAGCACGCGGCAGACGGTCAGCGCTGCGGCTTAATTTAGTTTGCTTCGGAATGAGAAATGGCGGCTTCGGCCGCCATTTCGTTTAGAGATTACTTGCTCGCCACCTGCTCCGGCGTCGGGTTGTTCAGCAGCGTATCGATACGCTTTCGCTCGTCTTCGAATTTCGCCAGCGCCTCGCCCTGCAGCGATTTCCCGCCCGGAAGGCGGATGCGCAACGGATCGACCTTGGTGCCGTTGACGATCAGCTCGTAATGAAGGTGCGGGCCGGTTGATTCTCCCGTGGTGCCGACCCAGCCGATCACCTGGCCCTGACGTATTTTCGCGCCGGGAACGACGCCTTTGGCGATGGCGCTCTGGTGATTGTAGGAGGATTCGTAGCCAT
>NZ_CP101432.1:3307500-3690000 GCF_051124255.1 Rhizobium sp. YTUHZ045 | reverse complement strand
GCATGCACAGGCGATGAAGGACGTGATACGCTGCGAAAAGCCGTGGGGAGCTGCGAATGAGCTTTGATCCATGGATCTCCGAATGGGGCAACCCACCTTAAATGCTTGGAAAATTTAAGACGATCTGCTGATCGTCTTATCTTTCCAAGCATTGTGATAAGGTATCTGCACCTGAATACATAGGGTGTAAGAAGCGAACGCAGGGAACTGAAACATCTAAGTACCTGCAGGAAAGGACATCAACCGAGACTCCGCAAGTAGTGGCGAGCGAACGCGGACCAGGCCAGTGGCAATTGTGATTAAAGTGGAACGCTCTGGAAAGTGCGGCCGTAGTGGGTGACAGCCCCGTACGCGTAGATATCACGATTGTCCTAGAGTAGGGCGGGACACGAGAAATCCTGTCTGAACATGGGGAGACCACTCTCCAAGCCTAAGTACTCGTGCATGACCGATAGCGAACAAGTACCGTGAGGGAAAGGTGAAAAGCACCCCGACAAGGGGAGTGAAATAGAACCTGAAACCGGATGCCTACAAACAGTCGGAGCCCGCAAGGGTGACGGCGTACCTTTTGTATAATGGGTCAACGACTTAGTGTAACAAGCAAGCTTAAGCCGGTAGGTGTAGGCGCAGCGAAAGCGAGTCTGAACAGGGCGATATAGTTTGTTGCATTAGACCCGAAACCGAGTGATCTAGCCATGAGCAGGTTGAAGGTTGGGTAACACCAACTGGAGGACCGAACCCGCATCTGTTGCAATAGATTGGGATGACTTGTGGCTAGGGGTGAAAGGCCAATCAAACTCGGAAATAGCTGGTTCTCCGCGAAATCTATTTAGGTAGAGCGTCGAGCGAATACCCCCGGGGGTAGAGCACTGGATGGGCTATGGGGACTCACCGTCTTACTGATCCTAACCAAACTCCGAATACCGGGGAGTACTACTCGGCAGACACACGGCGGGTGCTAACGTCCGTCGTGAAAAGGGCAACAACCCTAACCTCCAGCTAAGGTCCCCAAGTCATGGCTAAGTGGGAAAGGATGTGAGGATCCCAAAACAACCAGGATGTTGGCTTAGAAGCAGCCATCATTTAAAGAAAGCGTAACAGCTCACTGGTCTAAATAAGGGTCTTTGCGCCGAAAATGTAACGGGGCTGAAGCCATGCACCGAAGCTGAGGATTTGCAGCAATGCAAGTGGTAGCGGAGCGTTCCGTAAGCTGATGAAGGGAGACCCGTGAGGGCTCCTGGAGGTATCGGAAGTGCGAATGTTGACATGAGTAACGATAAAGAGGGTGAGAGACCCTCTCGCCGAAAGACCAAGGGTTCCTGCTTAAAGTTAATCTGAGCAGGGTTAGCCGGCCCCTAAGACGAGGCGGACACGCGTAGTCGATGGGAACCACGTTAATATTCGTGGGCCTGGTGGTAGTGACGGATTGCACAAGTTGTTCTGGTTTATTGGATTATCAGGGCAGCGGAGCGGTTCCAGGAAATAGCTCCACCGTATAGACCGTACCCGAAACCGACACAGGTGGTCAGGTAGAGTATACCAAGGCGCTTGAGAGAACTATGTTGAAGGAACTCGGCAAATTGCACGCGTAACTTCGGAAGAAGCGTGACCCCATTTTAGGCAACTATGATGGGGTGGCACAGACCAGGGGGTAGCGACTGTTTATCAAAAACACAGGGCTCTGCGAAGTCGCAAGACGACGTATAGGGTCTGACGCCTGCCCGGTGCTGGAAGGTTAAGAGGAGAGGTGCAAGCTTTGAATCGAAGCCCCAGTAAACGGCGGCCGTAACTATAACGGTCCTAAGGTAGCGAAATTCCTTGTCGGGTAAGTTCCGACCTGCACGAATGGCGTAACGACTTCCCCGCTGTCTCCAACATAGACTCAGTGAAATTGAATTCCCCGTGAAGATGCGGGGTTCCTGCGGTCAGACGGAAAGACCCCGTGCACCTTTACTATAGCTTTACACTGGCATTCGTGTCGGCATGTGTAGGATAGGTGGTAGGCTTTGAAGCGGGGACGCCAGTTTCCGTGGAGCCATCCTTGAAATACCACCCTTATCGTCATGGATGTCTAACCGCGGCCCGTCATCCGGGTCCGGGACAGTGTATGGTGGGTAGTTTGACTGGGGCGGTCGCCTCCGAAAGAGTAACGGAGGCGCGCGATGGTGGGCTCAGACCGGTCGGAAATCGGTCGTCGAGTGCAATGGCATAAGCCCGCCTGACTGCGAGACTGACAAGTCGAGCAGAGACGAAAGTCGGTCATAGTGATCCGGTGGTCCCGCGTGGAAGGGCCATCGCTCAACGGATAAAAGGTACGCCGGGGATAACAGGCTGATGACCCCCAAGAGTCCATATCGACGGGGTTGTTTGGCACCTCGATGTCGGCTCATCGCATCCTGGGGCTGGAGCAGGTCCCAAGGGTTTGGCTGTTCGCCAATTAAAGCGGTACGTGAGCTGGGTTCAGAACGTCGTGAGACAGTTCGGTCCCTATCTGCCGTGGGTGTAGGAATATTGACAGGATCTGTCCCTAGTACGAGAGGACCGGGATGGACATATCTCTGGTGGACCTGTTGTCCTGCCAAGGGCATAGCAGGGTAGCTATATATGGACGGGATAACCGCTGAAGGCATCTAAGCGGGAAACCCACCTGAAAACGAGTGTTCCCTATCAGAGCCGTGGAAGACGACCACGTTGATAGGCCGGGTGTGGAAGTGCGGCAACGCATGAAGCTTACCGGTACTAATAGCTCGATCGGCTTGATCGTTCTCATTGTTCATGCTCATCTCAGGGCGACCGCTAAGCGGTCGTCCCGACAGAGCGAAGGCGTCAGCCTTTGCGACGGGCCCGGCAAACACGCAAGTGTTTGTCCGGTTTGAGCCTTTGACGTGTTTAAACAACCAGGCCTTCGGCCTGCACCAGCTTCTCAAACAACAAGTTGCGCTTTGCCGACCTGGTGGTTATGGCGGGGTGGCTGCACCCGTTCCCTTTCCGAACACGGCCGTGAAACGCCCCTGCGCCCATGGTACTTCGTCTTAAGACGCGGGAGAGTAGGTCGCTGCCAGGTCTGCAAATCGCAACTCAGTTGATAATATCTTCTCAATCACAAGCCAACGGCCCAAAGCCGAAACAAAAGGCCGCCCACAAAGCGGCCTTTCGTGTTATAATCAGTCCGCGGGGTGGAGCAGCCCGTTCGGCCTAAGATCGATCCACCGGATCGATCTCTTAACGGCCTCACCTCGTCAGGCTACGCCTGTCATCGCTCCCGGGCTCAGACAGTCCGGAATAAAATAACGCGGGGTGGAGCAGCCCGGTAGCTCGTCAGGCTCATAACCTGAAGGCCGCAGGTTCAAATCCTGCCCCCGCAACCAAACCTTCCATAAACAAAACACGCAATAAGCCCGCCTCATGGCGGGTTTTTGCGTTTCTGGCAGCGGGTCGAGGAGTTAACGCCTAGTCAGCGGTCTGCAAGCAGGCGAAGCCGACGCCGCGAGACAGAAAACCCAGATCCTTCGCCCGCAACCAAAGTACCCTTTATCTCCCCGCAACATCACAATCAGCTATCGCCGGCGCAAAGACTTCATCTTCGCCGGTCCGTTCCCGCATGCCGGATATCATTGCTGGAAAATCAACAGAACGTAGGCCAGAAAAAGCACGAGATGGACCGCACCCTGCATCAGATGCGTGCGACCGCTGGCAAAGGTGATGATGCTGACGGCAAGGGTGAGCAGGAGCATCACCAGATCACCGTGTTCCAGCCCAAGGGTGACCGGGTGTCCGTAAAGACGGCTGACGGCGAGCATCGCCGGCACGGTCAGTCCGATCGTCGACAAGACCGAACCCAGAAAGATATTGACGGAGCGCTGAAGATTGTCGGCGATGGATGCGCGCACGGCACTGATCGCCTCCGGCGTCGCGACGAGGACGGCCATGACAACGCCGCCGAACGCGGTCGGGGCATGCAGGGTTTCGATGATGTAATCGATCGGCCGCGCAAGCTGTTCGACCAGAAAGACCACCGGACCCATATAGGCGAAGAGCAGAGCGGCATGCGGCCAGACCGGCCGGTGCGAAAGGGTCTGTTCGCCGGGATGCTCATGGCGATGGCGATCGGTGGTGAAATAATCCTGATGGCGGCCAGCCTGGAGAAACAGGAATGTTGCGTAAAGGCCGACCGAGATGATGCCCAGTATCAATTGTCGCGGCGCCGATGGATGCTGGCCGTCCGGACCGGCTAGAAATGTGGGCATGACGAGGCTGAGCGTCGCCAGCGGCACGATGACGCCGAGATAGGCGTTGGCGCCCTGGAGATTATGCTGTTGTTCCGGCCGCCGCCACGCCCCCAGCAGCAATGACAGGCCGACCATGCCATTGAGGATGATCATGACGACCGCAAAGAGAGTGTCGCGCGCAAGCGTGGGATTGTTCTCGCCGTGAATCATGACGGCGGAGATCGCCATGACTTCGATCGAGGTTATGGCGAGGGTCAGAATGAGCGTGCCGTACGGCTCCTTCAACCGCTCGGCCAGACGATCCGCGTGCCGTACGACAGATAGGGCGGAACCGAGAACGACGGCAAACAACCATCCGAACACCGCGGCGAACCAAAGCGGATCGGAAAGCCGCCGGAAGAGTTGCTCCGGAAATGCGAGGAATATCAGGCTGGTTGTGACGCTGACGCCGAGGAACCACTCCTCGCGCAGGCCGATCCCGCCCGCGACGCGCACTGCAGGCCTGTCAGTCATCGAGACCACCGCATTTCCGCAGATTCCGCCGCAATGCGATCATCAACACCATCGTGTCCCGCCCGCTATCCTACCCGCCACATGACAGGAATCGAACAATGGGTCCGAAAACCGGACCGCCTACCTTCATGCAGAAGCCATCTCGCCTTTTCATTGAAACAAGCTCGCCCCCTAATCCCGGCCCTTGTCGCCACCCAGAATACAAAAGGACCGTTCCTCACGCCAGATGGCTCTGCCTCAGGCGCGGGCGCTGTAAGCCAAGCAAGACTTTGTTATTCCCGGCCGGTTGCCGGGATAGCTGCG
The DNA here is from genome assembly GCF_051124255.1 of Rhizobium sp. YTUHZ045. NCBI lineage: Bacteria > Pseudomonadati > Pseudomonadota > Alphaproteobacteria > Hyphomicrobiales > Rhizobiaceae > Rhizobium > Rhizobium sp. YTUHZ045. Next base: position 3,684,955 of record NZ_CP101432.1, on the reverse strand, counting down.
CCGGTGACAACGGCTGCGGCGGGCGAAATCAGGAAGGCGATGAGCCGGGCGATCGATTGCGGCGACACCCAGGCATCGGTTTTTGCATTGGGCATGGCTGCACGATTCTCGGGTGTATCGATCGTGCCGGGCAGAATGCAATTGGCGGTGATGCGGTCGTCGCGGCATTCGGCAGCAAGCGCTTCCGTCAGCCGGATCACGGCAGCTTTCGAGGCCGCATAGGCGGCCTGGTTAGGGCCGGCTTTCAGGCCGGGCATCGCAGCGACGTGTACAATACGGCCGTAGCCCGCAGTCTTCATCGTCGGGAGAACCGCCGCGCTGATCGTCAGCGCGGTGCGGGCGTTTGCCGTCATCATGGTATCCCATTGCGCCGGGGCTTCCGGCCCGACCGGCCCCATCTGAAACCCGCCGACGGTGTTGACCAGTGCGCCTACGCCGCCGAAGCGCTTAACGGCTCGGGCGACGGCGGCAGCGCAGGAGGCGTAATCGGTGAGATCCGTTCCGGCAATCGATAGAAACTCAGTGGACGCGGGAAGTTCGCCGGCTAAAGTTTCCAGCTCCTGGCTCGAACGGTTCATGCAGACGAGTTTCACGCCGGCGCCGGCAAGCTCCCGGACAACGGCGCTGCCGAGGTTGCCGCCGGCTCCCGTCACGATCACGGCTTTCTGGTCGTTCATGGCAAGTGATCTCCTGACGGTGCCGTTGCTGGACGCCGCGCATTGTTGGTCCAGGCTGCGCCGCAACGCAACCCCTGCGCAACCGCGCCAGTCAGGTATCTTGAGAACGTTGGCGGAGCAGTGAGCTCCGCCCGTCATCATCCAACTCCGTCGCGTTGGGATTCAGTGATATTTTTCCCGTTCGCGGCCGAGAATGTCCGGCGCATCCAACTCGGAGATCGGGCGGGTGACATCTGCCGGGATGTCACCGGTGAGCTGCAGGTCGAGATAGCGAGCGCAGCAGACGCGCAGGAAGGACGTGAAGTTTCCGAGATCATGGCCGGCATCGATCGATTCATGGTGCAGCCGGGTAATCAACTGCACGACGTTCATGCCGTCGCGCCGCGCAATTTCCTCGAGCTTCGACCAAAAGAAGTTCTCCAGCCTCACGCTGGTGACCATGCCGTCGATGCGCAGCGATCGGGTGGTGCTTTCCCACAGCCGCGCATTCGCCTTGATGAAGAGCTCACACATGTCGTCCTCTCGGTGCGGCCTCGTCAAGCGGCGTTGGTCTCGGGTATTGACGAGGCATCGAGTACGGCCATGAACTGCCGCAGCCAGGAGGGATGCGCGGGCCAGGCAGGCGCCGTGACAAGGTTGCCGTCCGAGACCGCATCAGTGACGGAAATATCTGCGTAAATGCCGCCGGCAAGTTCGACTTCCGGCCGGCAGGCGGGATAGGCCGAGCAGGTGCGGCCCTTCAGCACGCCAGCGGCGGCAAGCAGCTGTGCGCCGTGGCAGATGGCTGCAACGGGTTTTCCGGCATCGAAGAAATGCCGGACCGATTTGATGACGTCGGCATTGAGGCGAAGATATTCCGGCGCGCGACCGCCGGGGATGACCAGGGCATCGTAATCCTCCGCCCGCACGCTGTCGAAAGTGGCGTTCAGCGCGAAATTATGACCTCGCTTTTCCGAGTAGGTCTGATCGCCCTCGAAATCGTGAATGGCAGTGGCGACAGTCTCACCCGCCTTCTTGCCGGGGCAGACGGCGTCGACCGTATAGCCGCAGGCGAGCAGCGTTTGAAACGGCACCATCGTTTCATAATCTTCGGTGAAGTCACCCGTGATCATCAGGATCTTAGAAGCTGGCATCGCATCCTCCTTTGAAACCAACAGAGCGAAGATTAACAAAGACCGCCGAGCAGCAGGTACTATGCGAATACCACAGGCGAAATTCTCGGCCGGAAGTAGATGAGCACCACGACAATGGCGCTATCAGATCCGCTTCCGCATGTGTCTTCTCAAAACCCTCCACTCCATCGCGCGGCAGGTATCAGACCGTCCTGACCGTCGCATCGGGGACAGCACAGGTCTCGCCGCCGCCGAAGAGACGGGAACGGGTGAGAAAGCGTTTCTCGCGGCCGTTGTCGAGCGAGAACATGCCGCCGCGGCCCGGCACGACGTCGATGATGAGCTGCGTGTGTTTCCATGCTTCGAACTGGCTGGCGCTGATATAGACCGGCACGCCGCCGATCTCGCCGAGCTTGACGTCGCTGTCGCCGACCATGAATTCATTGGCAGGATAACACATCGGTGAAGAGCCGTCGCAGCAGCCGCCGGACTGGTGGAAGAGGATATCGGGATGGTCCCGCTTGATTTCTGCAATCAGATCAAGGGCCGCATCGGTTGCGAGAACACGCGGTTCGCCGTCGACGGTCGTTTCCATGGTTCTTCCTCCTAAAGTTTGGGGGAAGAAAGAAACCCTCCCCGACCCCTCCCCACAAGGGGGAGGGACTTAACTTGTTGGACTGCCTCGTTCTAAAAGCGATGTATCGCCTTGCCGAGACTTCGGTAGGGAAAGCTGGTGGAGCGGCATTATAAGCCGCTCCCCTTGTGGGGAGGGGTTTTGAACCTCTCCCATATGAAAACATCTCAGAAGAAACCGAGCGCCTTCGGGCTGTAGCTGACCAGCATGTTCTTGGTCTGCTGGTAATGCTCGAGCATCATTTTGTGAGTTTCGCGACCGATGCCGGATTGCTTGTAGCCGCCGAAGGCGGCGTGGGCGGGGTAGGCATGGTAGCAGTTGGTCCAGACGCGGCCCGCCTGGATCTCGCGGCCGAAACGGTAGCAGCGATTGGCGTCGCGGCTCCAGACGCCGGCGCCGAGACCGTAGAGCGTGTCGTTGGCGATTTCGAGCGCCTCCTTCTCATCCTTGAAGGTCGCGACCGAGACCACAGGTCCGAAGATCTCCTCTTGGAACACCCGCATCTTGTTGTGGCCCTTGAAGATCGTCGGCTTGACGTAATAGCCGCTCGCCAATTCGCCGCCGAGATCGTTGCGCGAGCCGCCGGCCAGAACCTGGGCGCCTTCCTGCTTACCGATGTCGAGATAGGCGAGTATCTTCTCAAGCTGCTCCGTAGATGCCTGGGCGCCGATCATCGTTTGCGGATCGAGCGGGTTGCCCTGTTTGATCGCCTCGACGCGTTTGACGGCCTTTTCCATGAAGCGGTCGTAGATCGATTCCTGGACGAGGGCGCGGCTCGGGCAGGTGCAGACTTCGCCCTGGTTGAGGGCGAACATCGCAAAGCCCTCGAGCGCCTTGTCGAGGAAATCGTCGTCGTCGGCCATCACATCGGCGAAGAAGATGTTCGGGGATTTGCCGCCGAGTTCCAGAGTGACCGGAATGAGGTTCTGGCTGGCATATTGCATGATGAGCCGGCCGGTCGTCGTTTCGCCGGTAAAGGCGATCTTGGCGATGCGGGGACTGGTCGCGAGCGGCTTGCCGGCCTCGATACCGAAGCCGTTGACGATGTTGAGCACGCCGGGCGGCAGGAGGTCGCCGACGAGTTCGGCCCAGAGCAGGATCGAAGCGGGGGTCTGTTCGGCCGGCTTCAGCACGACGCAGTTGCCGGCGGCAAGTGCCGGCGCCAGCTTCCACGTCGCCATGAGGATCGGGAAGTTCCACGGAATGATCTGGCCGACGACGCCGAGCGGCTCGTGGAAGTGATAGGCGACGGTATCATGGTCGATCTCGCCGATCGAACCTTCCTGGGCGCGGATGCAAGAGGCGAAGTAGCGGAAGTGGTCGATCGCCAGCGGAATGTCGGCCGCCGTGGTTTCGCGGATCGGCTTGCCATTGTCCCAGGTCTCTGCCTGGGCAAGCAGTTCCAGCTTGTCTTCCATGCGCTGGGCGATCTTCATGAGGATATTGGAGCGCTCGGCGGCGGACGTGCGGCCCCATTTTTCCTTGGCCGCATGGGCCGCGTCGAGCGCGAGATTGATGTCCTTTTCATCGGAGCGTGGGATGTCGCAGAGTTTGCCGCCTGTGACCGGCGTCACGTTTTCAAAGTATCTGCCTTCGACCGGCTCGCGCCATTCACCGCCGATATAGTTGCCGTATTTCAGCTTGAACGGCGATTCCACGATTTTCTGATGAAGCATGTCATCCTCCCTTGATGGTCCAGGTTCCAATCGAACCAGTGGGAGCAAAATGTGCGCGTTTTGCCGAAGGGAACAGGGTGGAGGATCAATACCGCAGCGCACCCTGTCGCAGACATGCGACAGGGTCGCGTTTTGATTGCGATGTCCTATGGAACCGCCGGAGCCTGGTTTAATGCAGGCCTAATTTCTTCATCTTTCGGTGGAGCGTGGCGCGGCTGATCCCGAGGGCGATCGCAGCCTGCGAGACATTGCCGCTGGTGCGCGATAGCGCGCGCAGCAAGGCCGCTTTTTCGGCTTCGACAATCTCTTCCTGTTGTGAGACGGCGGCTTCATGGAGCGCATCGGCGGCGGGGATGCCGGCCGCGATCCGTTTGTCGTCCAATTGCAGCGCGATCCGGGCGGCACGGGTGGCGCCGAGGACAAGGTCGTGCCTGTCAACAGCAAGCAGGGCGGCCGCGGAATTGGCGCTCGTGGGGACCATCAGGAAACGGGCGCCGGCAAAGGCCGATCGAAAGAGATTGAGCTCGATGCGCATCGCCGCGTCGCGCACGGTCTGGGTGAGGATCGCTAGCGTCATCTCGTTGACCTCGTCGCGGCAGGTCGAGATGTCGAGGGCAGCGGCGAGTTCGCCGCGATGATCGCGGATCGGGGCCGTCGTGCAACTCAGGCGGATATTCGAGCAGAAGAAATGTTGATCCCGAAAAATGGCGACGGAGCGCTCGTCGGCAAGGGCGGTTCCAATGCCGTTGGTGCCCATGCTCGCCTCGGTCCATACCGAACCGGTCCAGAGGCCAAGATCGTGGAAATCCTTGTCGTCGCCGGCAGAGCCCCGGCGCTCCAGCGCGATGCCCTTCCTGTCCGTCAGAAGAATGCAGCAGCCGGCCTTGCCGACCGTGGTGAAGAGGCGGTCAAGTTCCTCGGCTGCGCCGGCGATCAGCTGTTCGGACTGTTTGCGAGCGTCAAGAAATTCCCGGTCGGTCAGACGCATCGGCCCGCGCTCGTCCTCGGGGACGAGGCGATGCATGGTCATGCATCGCCGCCAGGACGCGACGATCGGAGAACTCGCGGCGGCGGAATTGCGCTGCGCGGAGGTGTAGACATGCTCCGCATGTGCTGACTGTTCGTGCATCTGCTCCTCCCCAGGAACTTCAGCATAGTCTGATGGAAAAGCGGTGGGTTTGCAATTGCGCTTCGACCGCCATCCTCCCCTTGCCCGATGGGCAAGATGCTGAAAAGTGTCAGCGATCCTGCCATGACAATATGCGCCATTCATTGATCTAGATCTGGTTCAGGATCACCGGCATCTATCGCGGCAACCAAGCCTCGATGCCGCGCCCGGCTGCACGGCCGGTCGCCAGACAGGCGGTGAGGAGATAGCCGCCGGTCGGCGCCTCCCAGTCGAGCATCTCACCGGCGACGAAGGTGCCGGGCAGCGCCTTCAGCATGAAGTCTTCGTTGATGCTGGTCCAGCGGATGCCACCTGCAGAGGAGATCGCCTCGGCAATCGGCTTTGTATCGAGAACCGGTACCGGCAGAGCCTTGATCACGCCGGCGAGACGTTCGGGATCGGCTCGGTCGCGGTCCGGCGCGAGTTCGCGCAGCAATGCCGCCTTGACGCCTTCAAGCCCGGCACCCTTGCGCAGGCGGTTTGAAAAGCTCGACCTGGTGTCCTGCCGCGTCAAATCGCGCGCCAGCCTTTCGATCGTCCGGCCCGGGGCGAGGTCGAGCGTCAGGGCAGCGCTGCCGTGGTGCAGCAGCCGGTCGCGGAGGCTGGCCGCATGGGCGTAGACCAAGCTGCCTTCGATGCCGCTGCCGGTGATGACGAACTCGCCGGGAAAGGTGCCGGCTTCGGATGTGGCGGTGACCGACTTGACGGGCTCGCCGGCGAAACGCGCGCTGAAGCCGGCGCTCCAGTCGACGACGAAGCCACAATTGGCGGGCCGGAAAGCAGCGATCTCGACGCCCCTCTGGGCCAACCAGGGCAGCCAGGCGGCATCCGAGCCAAGGCGCGGCCAACTTGCGCCGCCAAGCGCCAGCAGGGCGGCGTCGCAATGGACGATGCTACGCCCTTCCGGCGTTTCGAAAACGTAACCGTCTTCGACAAGGCCGGTCCAGCGATGGCGGGTGCGCAACGCAACACCCCGCTCTTCAAGCCGCTTGAGCCAGGCACGCAGCAAAGGAGAAGCCTTCATCACCTTGGGGAAAACCCGGCCGGAGGAGCCGACGAAGGTCTCGGTGCCGAGCCCTGCGGCCCAATCCCTGATATCACCGGGAGTAAAGGCGTCGAGAGCGGGACGCAGACGGGCTGAAGCCGTTCCGAAGCGCGTAACGAAACGGGCATAATCCTCGGAATGGGTGATGTTGAGGCCCGACTTGCCGGCCAGCAGGAACTTGCGGGCGAAGGTCGGCATGGCGTCGTAGATCGCCACAGCATGGCCGGAGAGCGAAAGCAGCTCGGCAGCCGCAAGACCCGTGGGGCCGCCACCGATGACTGCAATCCGTTTCTGGCTCATGATGTCTTCGCCCGATTCCTTCCGGCGCAGTTTTGGCGCGGCCGCCGCTCACCTGCAAGGGTGCAGGTTCGTCAATGGTGAGAATGCGTGCATTGACCATGGTCGGCGAGAATCTCGATGACGCGGCACTGGTCGACGCGGCCGTGGCCGCAGCCCTCCACCATCATTTCCAGCTCGGCCTTCAGAGCCATCAGGCTGCGGATGCGCTGCTCAACCTCAACGAGGCGAGCCTTGGCGATGGCGTCGGCCGAGGCGCAGGACTGGTTCGGATCATCCTGCACCGTGAGCAGCGTGCGGATTGCCTCGATCTCGAAACCGAGCTCGCGCGCGTGGCGGATGAAAGCAAGGCGGCTGATCTCGGCAGGTTCGAAGGATCGCTGGTTGCCTTCGCTGCGGCTCGGGGCCGCAAGCAGGCCGATGCTCTCGTAATAGCGCACCGTCGGCACTTTGACGCCGCTCCGGCGGGCCGCCTCGCCAATCGTGATCTTTTTCATGATTTTTCTCTTGCACCTCTAGTCGCTAGAGGATGTAGGAGGGATGCTTCTGTTTGACAAGGAAGCGGATATGGCTGAGACGAGCGAGACACGATACAGGGTCGGTGGCATGGATTGCGCCGCCTGCGCGAGCAAGATCGATACCGCAGTCAGGCGCATAGCAGGCGTTGCCGATGTCTCAGTCTCGGTGGTGACAGGCACCATGACCATCCGGCATGACGGCAGCAGCGATCTCAAGGCGGTCGAGAAGAAGGTGACGGGGCTTGGTTATTCCGTTTCGCCCTTTGCCGGAAATGCGACGCCTGCGCGTGAAGACCGCCGGCACCATCATCACGATCATGCCGCTCATGGCCATGGAGATCACGACCATGCCGGGCATGATCACGACCATGCCCATGACGAGAAGGAAATCGAAGGCTCGCATGGGCACGACGATGCACCGATGACCGGTCCCTGGTGGCGGAGCAGGAAGGGCCGGCTGACCATTTTTTCGGGTGCGGCGCTCGTTGCCGCCTATGCCGTCGGCCATCTGGTGCCGGCGGTCGCGTCCTACGCCTTCATCGTCGCCATGCTGGTCGGTCTGGCTCCGATCGCGCGGCGCGCTGTCATGGCGGCATTCTCCGGCACGCCGTTCTCGATCGAGATGCTGATGACGATCGCCGCCGTCGGCGCTGTTATCATCAATGCCGGCGAGGAAGCGGCGACGGTCGTATTCCTGTTTCTCGTCGGCGAGTTGCTCGAAGGCGTGGCGGCGGGCAAGGCGCGTGAAAGCATACAGTCGCTGACGGCCCTGGTGCCGAAGACCGCGCTGCTCGAAGACAATGGGCAGATGCGAGAGGTGCCGGCTGAAAGCCTTGCCGTCGGCACGGTTATCATGGTTCGCCCCGGCGATCGCATCTCTGCCGACGGCGTCATCGTATCAGGCGAGAGCGCGATCGACGAGGCTCCGGTGACGGGCGAGAGCACGCCGGTGCGCAAGGGCGTCGACGCCGTGGTCTATGCCGGTACGGTCAATGGCGATGCGGTGCTGAGGGTTCGCGTCACGGCGGCTGCTGCCGACAATACTATCGCCCGCGTCGTCAAGCTGGTGGAAGAAGCGCAGGAATCGAAGGCGCCGACGGAGCGCTTCATCGAGCGGTTTTCGCGCTACTACACGCCGGGTGTGGTCGTCGTTGCCGCGCTGGTCGCGGTCGTTCCGCCGCCGTTCTTCGGCGGCGCGTGGAGTGAGTGGATCTACAAGGGTCTTGCCATCCTGCTGATCGGCTGCCCTTGCGCCCTCGTCATCTCGACGCCGGCGGCGATCGCGGCTTCGCTGTCGGCGGGCGCGAGGCGCGGGCTGCTGATGAAGGGCGGTGCGGTCCTGGAGACGCTCGGCAAGGTGACGATGGTCGCCTTCGACAAGACGGGCACGCTGACGGAAGGCAAGCCTCGGGTGACCGACATCCTTTCCTTTGGATTGGGTGAGGCGCAGCTCCTGTCGCGCGCGGCGGTGCTCGAGCAGGGCTCCAGCCATCCGCTGGCACAGGCGATTCTCCACCGCGCCAAGGCGGACGGCGTGCCCGTGCCACCCGCCTTCGAGCTGGAAGCGCTGCCGGGCAAGGGTGTCACCGGCAAAATCGGCGGCGAGGCAGTTGATCTCTTGTCGCCGCCAGCCGCCCGCGAGCGGGCGGCACTTAACGCGGAACAGGAGGCGCGTATTGCAGGGCTCAATGATGAGGGCAAGAGCGTGTCGGTGCTGCTCGTCAATGGCGCTGCGTCTGGCCTGATCGCCATGCGCGACGAGCCGCGCGAGGACGCCGCGGCCGGGCTCTCGGCGCTCAAATTGGCCGGTGTCAAGGCGATGATGCTGACCGGCGACAACAAGCGGACGGCGGCAGCGGTCGCAGACATGCTCGGCATCGACTGGCGGGGCGAGACGATGCCCGAGGACAAGCAGCGGGTCGTCGGCGAATTGAAGCGCAAGGGCTTCATAGTCGCCAAGGTCGGCGACGGCATCAACGACGCGCCGGCGCTCGCCGCCGCCGACATCGGTATCGCCATGGGCGGCGGCACCGATGTGGCGCTGGAGACGGCCGATGCCGCCGTGCTGCACGGGCGCGTTGGCGACGTGGCGCGAATGATCGCGCTTTCGCAGCGGACGATGCGCAATATCCTCGAGAATATCATCATTGCACTCGGGCTGAAGGCTGTCTTCCTGGTGACCACGATCATCGGGATCACCGGGCTCTGGCCGGCGATTCTCGCCGATACCGGAGCCACCGTGCTGGTTACGATCAACGCGCTCAGGCTGCTCCGCGTAGAGGAATAAATCCTTTCCTCTTCGGAGCGCCGATTAGGGCCGATCCGGAATCGAAAACCGCAGAGCCGGCTACAGGCCGGCTCTCGTCGTTCAGGCCTTCTCCACAGTTCGTTTTGTTTAAGCCTTCATTATCCATGTTTTTCACAGGAACGCAGTGATTTCAAACCTGCCGTAACGCAACGCACAAACCATCCGTTGACGTGAATTTCGATTCGCGTACTATATCTAGTGTTCAAGGTTCCTTCGATTCGTGAGGATCGCGGGCTAAGACGGGAATACGGTGCGTCTCGCCATGAGGGTGGGGCAAGGCCGGAGCTGCCCCCGCAACTGTGAGCGGAGAGCAACTGTCCGATTTCGGGTCACTGGGGCATGATGCCTCGGGAAGGCTGGGCAGGTGCTTCGACCCGTGAGCCAGGAGACCTGCCTTGAATGAAACGTCCACGGGCGGGGTGTCCGGAAGGTCGCGTGCATGCAGCGGAATGATCCGCGCTGTTGCGCTGCCCCGAACGACCGCATGAGCACTTCGGGGTTTGAAGTCATGTCGAGAGCATCAAGGCCGGCGCCCGCGCACATCCTGCGAGGGACCAAGTCAGGCGTTTAAAGCGCCAACCTTGCCAGATCACTATCAAGCATTTCCCCGGACGCCGCATGGCGCCCGATCCCAGTCCTGCGTCCTGAATTCATTGACTTCACGAGGAACATGATGAGCGTTACCGTTTACAGCAAGCCGGCCTGTGTCCAATGCACGGCCACTTACCGCGCCCTCGATCGCCTGGGCGTGGATTATGAGATCGTCGATATTTCCGAGGATGCCGAAGCGCTCGATCGCGTGCGTGGCATGGGCTACATGCAGGTTCCGGTCGTCGTTGCCGGCGAGCAGCATTGGGCGGGCTTCCGCCCCGACATGATCAGCGCGCTCTCCTGACCGGAGAAAAGGAGTGGGGCTGATCGTCTATTATTCCAGCCGATCCGGGAACACCCATCGTTTCGTCGAGAAGCTGGGATTGCGCGCGGCGCGCATTCCCCTCGGCGCTGAGGCCATCCACATTCGCGAACCCTATGTGCTGATCTCGCCTACCTATTGCGGTGACGGCGGCAAGGGGGCCGTGCCCAAGCAGGTGATCCGCTTCCTCAACGAGGCGGAAAACCGCTCCAACATCCGCGGCGTGATTGCTGCGGGCAACAGCAATTTCGGCAAGACCTATGGGCTCGCCGGCGATGTCATCTCGAAGAAGTGCCAGGTGCCGTACCTCTACAGGTTCGAGCTCATGGGAACTGCCGAGGATATCGCCAATGTCAAAGACGGGATGGGACGATTTTGGACACGGGAACAAATCTGACGCGGGACGCGGGCGCAAAACCGCTGAAAGCGGCCGAAACACTCGACTATCATGCACTGAACGCGATGCTGAACCTCTACGACGACGAGGGAAAGATCCAGCTCGACAAGGATCGCGTGGCGGCCAAGCAATATTTCCTGCAGCATGTGAACCAGAACACCGTGTTCTTTCACAATCTTCGGGAAAAGCTCGATTACCTCGTCGCGGAGGGCTATTACGAGCAGGAGGTTCTCGACCAGTATTCCTTCAATTTCGTCCGCGACCTGTTCGATCAGGCCTATGGCAAGAAATTCCGGTTTCCTACCTTCCTCGGGGCTTTCAAATATTACACCAGCTATACGCTGAAGACCTTCGACGGAAAGCGCTATCTCGAGCGCTACGAAGACCGCATCTGCATGGTGGCGCTGGCTTTGGCGCGCGGCGATGAGGCCCTTGCTCGCGACATAGTCGACGAGATCATTTCCGGCCGCTTCCAGCCGGCAACGCCCACCTTCCTCAATGCCGGCAAGAAGCAGCGCGGCGAACTCGTTTCCTGTTTCCTGCTGCGCGTCGAGGACAACATGGAATCGATCGGCCGGTCGATCAATTCGGCGCTGCAGTTGTCGAAACGCGGCGGCGGCGTGGCCCTGTCGCTGACCAATATCCGCGAGGCGGGCGCGCCGATCAAGCAGATCGAAAACCAGTCCTCCGGCATCATCCCCGTCATGAAGCTCCTGGAAGACAGCTTCTCCTATGCCAATCAGCTCGGTGCGCGCCAGGGGGCGGGTGCGGTTTATCTGAACGCCCATCATCCCGATATCATGCGCTTTCTCGACACCAAGCGTGAAAACGCCGATGAGAAGATCCGCATCAAGACGCTGTCGCTCGGCGTTGTCGTGCCCGACATCACCTTCGAACTCGCCAAGAACAATGAGGACATGTACCTGTTCTCGCCCTACGACGTGGAACGGGTCTACGGCGTGCCTTTCACCGAGATTTCGGTGACGGAGAAGTACCGGGAAATGGTGGCGGACGCCCGCATCTCGAAGAAGAAGATCAAGGCGCGCGAATTCTTCCAGGTCATCGCCGAAATCCAGTTCGAAAGCGGCTACCCTTACATCATGTTCGAGGACACGGTGAACCGCTCGAACCCGATTGCCGGGCGCATCTCCATGAGCAACCTCTGCTCGGAGATACTGCAGGTGAGCGAGGCGAGCGACTATCATGACGACCTTTCCTACAAGCATCTCGGCAGGGATATTTCCTGCAATCTCGGCTCGCTGAACATTGCTGCGGCGATGGATTCGACCGACTTCGGCAAGACGATCGAGACCTCGATCCGGGCGCTGACAGCGGTGTCCGATATGAGCAATATCTCCTCGGTTCCTTCGATCGAGAAAGGCAATGACGAGAGCCATGCGATCGGCCTCGGGCAGATGAACCTGCACGGATACCTCGCCCGCGAACGCATCTTCTATGGCTCTGAGGAAGGCGTCGATTTCACCAACATCTATTTCTATGCGGTGACCTATCACGCGCTGCGTGCCTCCAATCGTCTGGCGGTCGAGCGTGGTGTGAGCTTCAAGGGGTTCGAGAATTCGAAATACGCTTCAGGTGACTATTTCGACAAATATACCGAGCAGGAATGGAAGCCGGCCACCGAAAAGGTGCAGGCGTTGTTCGACAAATCAGGCATCCATATTCCGACACAGCAAGACTGGGTGGCGCTGAAAAAGGCGGTGATGGCCTCAGGCCTCTATAACCAGAACCTGCAGGCGGTGCCGCCGACGGGCTCGATCTCCTATATCAACCACTCGACTTCCTCGATCCATCCGATCGTCTCGAAGATCGAGATCCGCAAGGAAGGAAAGATCGGCCGCGTCTATTATCCGGCGCCGTTCATGACCAATGACAATCTCGACTACTATCAGGACGCCTACGAGATCGGGCCGGAGAAGATCATCGACACCTATGCGGCAGCAACCCAGCATGTCGACCAAGGCCTGTCGCTGACCCTGTTCTTCCGTGATACGGCGACGACGCGCGACATCAATAGGGCGCAGATTTACGCCTGGAAGAAGGGCATCAAGACGATCTACTACATCCGCCTTCGCCAGATGGCACTTTCGGGTACGGAAGTGCAGGGGTGTGTGTCGTGTACGTTGTGATTTGATTTCGCTTGTGAGCACTGCCCCTCACCCTAACCCTCTCCCCGTTCTGACGGGGAGAGGGGACTCGCCACACGAGCCGGCAATAAAGACGGATAAGGGTGCGGCATACCCCCTTCGCCCCGCAAGCGGGGAGAAGGTGCCGGCAGGCGGATGAGGGGCAAATCCGGATACATTCCTCAAGAGGACCACCTTATGAACATACAACTCAAGGCAGCCTCGCGCGTGCGCGCCATCAACTGGAATCGCATCGAGGACGACAAGGATCTCGAGGTCTGGAATCGCCTCACCGGCAATTTCTGGCTGCCGGAAAAGGTGCCGCTGTCGAACGACATCCCTTCCTGGGCGACGCTGACGGCGGCCGAGCAGCAGCTGACCATTCGGGTCTTCACCGGATTGACGCTGCTCGACACGATCCAGAACGGTGTCGGTTCCATCAGGCTGATGGAGGATGCGGTGACGCCGCATGAGGAGGCGGTGCTTTCCAACATCTCCTTCATGGAAGCGGTGCATGCCCGTTCCTATTCCTCGATCTTCTCTACGCTGTGCTCGACGCCTGATGTCGATGATGCCTATCGCTGGTCCGAGGAGAATGAATTTCTTCAGCGCAAATCAGCGCTGGTTATGGAGCAATATGCCTCCGGCGACCCTTTGAAGAAGAAGGTCGCCAGCGTCTTCCTGGAAAGTTTTCTGTTCTATTCCGGCTTCTATCTGCCGATGTACTGGTCGAGCCGCGCCAAACTCACCAACACGGCCGATATGATCCGGCTCATCATCCGGGACGAGGCGGTGCACGGCTATTATATCGGTTACAAATATCAGCGCGGGCTGGAACGGCTTTCCGAAGAGCGCCGTCAGGAGATCAAAGATTTCGCCTTCGACCTGCTGCTCGACCTCTACGATAACGAGGCGAGATATACCGAAGCGCTCTATGACGGAGTCGGGCTGAGCGAGGACGTCAAGAAGTTCCTCCACTACAATGCCAACAAGGCGCTGATGAACCTCGGCTACGAAGCACTGTTTCCGGCCGAAGCCTGCAAGGTCAATCCGGCGATCCTGTCGGCGCTGTCGCCGAATGCCGACGAGAACCACGACTTCTTCTCCGGCTCGGGGTCCTCCTATGTCATCGGCAAGGCCGTGGCCACCGAAGACGAGGACTGGGATTTCTGAGACTTAATTGCAGTCTCCCCTTATCATTTGCTTCGCCATCGACCACATTCACGGAAAATGAATTCGGTGTTCGTCGGTGATGCGGCGTAGTGGGGTTTCTATGTCCTCTTTTTTGAACAAGGCCGGGGCTGCCGTTGAAACGGATGACGGCGCCTGGCCGATCCGCCGGAGGCGGATCCTCGACTGGCTGGTGAACGAGACGCGCGGCGAGCGCTTCATCGACAACATCCTGGTGGCAATGTGCGAGAAGCTTTTGGCAGCGGGGGTGCCGGTGGCGCGCGCGACGCTGCATTTCAGGACTAACCATCCGCAATGGATCGGCGCCCGCATTCTTTGGAAAGAGGGCATGGCGGAAGCGAAAATCGACACATTCGCCTATGGTGTCGAAACCACGCCGGAATTCTTGAAGAGCCCGGTTAACGCGATCCATCAGGGTGCGGAGGAGTTTCGCAAACAGTTGGAAGGTGCAGCCGAAGACGACGAAGATAGTCTCTTTCAGGAATTGCGCGACGACGGCCTCACGGAATACATCGCCTGGCCGATCGAGCATACTTTCGGAAAACGTCACGTCGTGACATTTTCCACATCTCGGCCGGGTGGTTTTACGGGCGAGCATACCGATTTCCTGCGCGATCTCCTGCCGGCGCTGACCCTGGTCAGCGAGATCAGGCTGAAGAACATCATGGCACGCACGCTGCTGCAGACCTATGTGGGACCGCACGCGAGCGAGCATATCCTGTCAGGTGTCACGACCCGCGGCAGCGGCGCGACCGTCGGCGCGGCCATCATGATCTGCGATCTGCGCGATTTCACGGCGATCTCCGATCTCTGGCCGCGTGATGACGTCATCCACCTGCTGAACGATTATTTCGACGCCATGTCGGATCCGATCGAACGACATGGCGGGGAAATCCTGAAGTTCATGGGAGACGGGCTGCTGGCGATCTTCCCGCTAGCCAAGGAGACGGCCTGCCTCGATCTGCTGCAGGCGATCCGCGAAGGGCAGGCGTCGATGGCCGAGCTGAACGAGGAGCACCTGCGCACGGGACGGGAACCGCTGCGCTACGGCGTCGGTGTGCATGTCGGTGATGTCATGTACGGCAATATCGGCTCGCGCCGGCGGCTGGATTTCACCGTCATCGGCCCGGCGGTCAATGTCGCCTCGAGGCTGGAAAGCCTGACCAAGGAGGTCAAGCGGCCGGTGCTCTTGTCGCGGGCCTTCGTCGAAATGGCGGGCTGCGCCAAAGACATGGACAGTCTCGGCACCTTCCCGTTGCGCGGGCTCGGAGAGCCTGTCGATGTCTTTGCTTTTCCGGAGCGGTAGGCTCAGGCAGTGTCAGACGCCGCGCTTGTTTCCCCAAAGCAGCACGTGCAGCTGCGGCAGGACGCGCGGCGCAAACCATTGGTCGACTGTCACCTTCTCGACAAGCCAATGCATGCGATCCATCACGCCGTCGATATCGATGCGCGCGTCGTCGTCATCGGGGGGCGGCGGTGTATGGTTGCCCGGCTGAAGGTACAGGGGAATATAGGGATAGCGCTCGCCCGCCTCTCGGGCGAACGCATAATCAGCATCGTCGAAGACGACGATTTTCAAAGCGATCTCCGGTCCGCCGGCGGACAGCCGAAGACAATTGTCGACCTGCTCCCAGTCTGTCTGCATTCCGCTCGACGGCGGCTTGGGACTCAAGACCAGCGTATCGAGATCGCGAAACCAGTTCCGGGCGACACTTCCCTGAGTTTCCAGCGCGAAGCGGTATCCCTTGGCATGGCCGAGTTCGATCAGCGGCCCCAGCGGCTGGATCGCCGGATTGCCCCCCGAAAGGGAAACCGTCAGCGGTCTGCTTCCGGAAAGCCTGGTGACCTCCTGCCAGATCGCCTCGACAGACATCGGCATCCATTGATCCCTGAACGCGCTATCAACTGCATGAAGGCTATCGCACCAGGAGCAGCGATAGTCGCAACCGCCCGTCCTGACGAACACCGTCGGCAGGCCGATCAATGCGCCTTCGCCCTGTATGGTCGGACCGAAGATCTCGCTGACGCGGATGGTCTCCGCGCTCATGGTCTGTACTCCGCCCAGGTCTTCGGCGTTTCGCTGACGCGGACGGACGAAGTCTCGGGGAAGCGCTGCTTGCACCAGTCGTAGAAGTGCTTGGCCAGGAACTCGGAGGTGACTTTCGAATGACCGAACACGTGGTTCAGATGTCGATGATCGAGAGTCTCGTCGATATAGCTTTTGAGCGGCGAGAGGTCGTGATAGTCGCGAACGAAGCCGTCGTCATTCAGGGTTTCGGCAGAAAGTTCGATGACGACGATATAGTTGTGACCGTGGAGCCGGGCACATTGATGATTGGCCGGCAGATGATCCAACTGATGCGAGGCGGAGAGATGAAATTCCTTGGTGATGCGGTACATCAACGCACCTCCGTCGCGGCAAATTGCGACACCGCCGCTTTCCAGAAGTCGCGATCCTCGTATTCCGTCGGATCGGCGACACCGGCAAGGTGGAAGGCTTCGCGGCGTTCGACGCAGGTTCCACAGCGCCCGCAATGGAGACTGCCGCCCTTGTAACAGGACCAGGTTTCCGCGAAAGGCGTGCCGTGTTTTGCGCCATCGGCCACGATGTCAGTCTTGGAAATCTCGACATAGGGTGCGAGCAGCTTGACGCTGGCATAACCGTCCAGCGCTTCGTTCTGCATCCGCTGGAAAGCATCGATAAAGCCCGGCCGGCAGTCGGGATAGATGAAGTGATCGCCGCCATGCACGGCGACGGCGACCGCATCCGCTTTCTGCGCGGCGGCCAGGCCGAAGGCGATGGCCAGCATGATGGCATTGCGGTTGGGTACCACGGTGGCCTTCATGGTTTCCTCGGCGTAGTGGCCGTCCGGAACCTCGACATTGTCGGTCAGGGCCGATCCGCTGAGATGGCCGCCGATGGCGGCGATGTCGATAATATGATGGGGGACGGCAAGGCGCGCGGCGCATCGGGCGGCAAAGTCGAGTTCCTTGCGATGCCGCTGGCCATAGTTGAAGGAGACGAGACCGATAAGCTGCTCTTCCGCCGCCATCCTGTGGGCAAGCGAAACGGAGTCGAGTCCGCCGGAGCAGACGACGATGGTTTTCATATTTTGGATTCCCTTGTTTTGACCGGGTGGGCTGCGACCGGATTACACGCGCGCTTCTACGCCAAATCACGCTTCATGAAAACAGTTTTAGCGTTGACCGATCGGAAAGTTGATCTGCGGCGGCAGAAGAAGCTGCAAATTCTCCGCGTCGGGATTGTTGATGCGATGCAGCAGCATGCGGCCGAGATCCTCTCCCGCCGCCGTCAGATCCTCATGGATCGTATCGACCTTCGGCTGCAACTGAGTGAGAAGGCGCGATGTCTCCTTGGCGACGATATCGTAGTCGGCCGCAAGTGTCTGCCCGGCATCGCTCATGCCGCTGATGACGGCAAGCGCCGAAACTTCGCCGGGGCAGATGAAACCATCGGGAGCCCCCGGCGCGGCGGCGCGGCCGCGGATGAAGTCGCGCAGCACATCCGCCGGCGTGTCGAGATCGACGGTCTCGGGGATTTCATAGGCGACGCCGGCCTGCCGTACCGCCGTCATGAAGCCGTGCAGGATATGTTGGCAGAAGGTCAGCCGTTTCGGCGGCAGGATCACCGCCACCTTGGTGCGGCCCTTGGCGATCAGCCGGCATGTCGCTTCATAGGCAAAGGTGAAGTTGTCGTAGTCGACATAGGGATGCTGCGTCGAAAATTCCGTGCGGCCGTGACAGATGAAGGGAAAGCCGGTTTCGAGCAACAGGCGGACGCGGGCATCGAGCGGCTCGGTCCGGGTGAAGATCAGCCCGTCGGCCAGGTGGTTGCGGATGATGTATTCGGCGGCTTCGACATTGGTTGTCGACAGGAAGTTCGGAGCGACGACAAGATGGTAGGACGTCTCTTTCAGCGCCTTGGCAATGCCGTACATGATCGAGGTGCTGAAGCCGACCACCTCCTCGTGGGAATCAAGCAGGATGGCGACGACGTTGGTGCGGCCTGTCTTCAGACGCTGCGCCGCCCGATCCGGGAGATAGCCGATCTCGCGGGCAATACGGTGCACGCGCTGGCGGGTTTCAAGAGAGATCTGCGGCGCATCAGAGAGCGCCCTCGACACGGTTGTCACCGCAAGGCCGGCGATCGTCGCGATCGTTCGCAAGGTCGGCTTGCTGCGCTTGTGCGTGATATCGAGATTTTCGCCGCGATGCGGCCGGGACGGTTCGGTCACTCTAGGGCTTTCCATGCTGGAATTGCCGATACAATAACACGATGACTCAGGCGGGCAATCTGGGAATGAAAACGTTTTAAATTTTGACGCTTTATTATCCAATCGGATTATTTGAATGTAATTCAATATGTTATTGCAGTAATCATATTTTTCTCGGGAGTCGAGAAAGGGCTTGACGACCAAAGGCTTATAACGTTTTAAATTGTTAACCGCGCGGAGGAGCGCGGCTTCATGCCGACCGCCGCAATGGCGGGACGCATCTGGTGGCGGGGAGGGTCCCGCCGCCGATTTCAAACGGGAGGAAATTCATGCGCAAGTTCATGAGCTCGGCAGCTGTCGCTGTCGTGATGCTGGCTGGTTTGGGTGCGGCGCAGGCTGCCGACGTGAAGGAAGTGCAGATGCTGCACTGGTGGACGTCAGGCGGCGAGGCAGCGGCTTTGAACGTTCTGAAGCAGGATCTGTCGAAGGAAGGTTTTGCCTGGAAGGACGTTCCGGTTGCCGGCGGCGGTGGTGATGCGGCGATGACGGCGCTGAAGGCGATGGTGGCGGCCGGCACCTATCCGACAGCCTCGCAGATGCTGGGTTATACCGTGCTCGATTATGCCCAGGCCGGCGTCATGGGCGACCTGACGGAGACGGCCAAGAAGGAAGGCTGGGACAAGTCGGTGCCGGCCGCACTTCAGAAGTTCTCCGTCTATGACGGCAAGTGGGTCGCCGCCCCGGTTAACGTGCACTCGGTCAACTGGCTGTGGATCAACAAGGCGGTGATGGACAAGATCGGCGGCAGCCAGCCGAAGACCTTCGACGATCTGATCGCCCTGCTCGACAAGGCCAAGGCCGCAGGCGTCATCCCGTTGGCGCTCGGCGGCCAGAACTGGCAGGAAGCGACGATGTTCGATTCCATCGTGCTGTCGACCGGCGGACCGGAGTTCTACAAGAAGGCCTTCAACGACCTCGACGAGGAATCGCTGAAGTCGGATACGATGAAGAAGTCCTTCGACAACCTCGCCAGGATCGTCAAATATGTCGATCCGAACTTCTCCGGCCGCGACTGGAATCTGGCGACCGCCATGGTCATCAAGGGTGACGCGCTGGTGCAGGTGATGGGCGACTGGGCCAAGGGCGAATTCGTCGCCGCCAAGAAGACGCCGGATAAAGACTTCCTCTGCTACCGCTTCCCCGGCACCGAAGGCAGCGTCATCTACAACTCCGACATGTTCGGCATGTTCAACGTTCCCGAGGACCGCAAGGCGGCCCAGGTGGCGCTGGCGACCGCAACGCTGTCGAAGAGCTTCCAGTCGGCCTTCAACGTCGTCAAGGGTTCGGTCCCGGCCCGTACCGACGTTCCCGACACCGACTTCGACGCCTGCGGCAAGAAGGGCATCGCCGACCTGAAGGCGGCCAACGAGGGCGGCACGCTGTTCGGTTCGCTGGCCCAAGGTTATGGCGCGCCGCCGGCGATCGCCAATGCCTATAAGGACGTCGTCTCGAAGTTCGTCCACGGCCAGATCAAGAGCTCGGACGAAGCCGTCACCCAACTCGTCCAGGCGATCGACGACGCCCGCTGAGACGAGGCCGATGACAATGCTTCCCCGCGGCCTTCGCGGGGAAGCTTCAGACTCCGCGACGAGCAGGCGGAGACGGATCGGCAAGGCCGATCCTGCGGGAAGGGAGATGATATCATGAGCACAGTTGCCACCACCGATCCGGTTCTGACGCCGGGGCAGGCGAGCGGGATCTCGCTTCGAAGCCGGCTGCAGGATGCGCTGCCGAAGATCGTGCTGGCGCCGAGCTTCGTCATCACGCTGATCTTCGTCTACGGCTTCATCGTCTGGACGGCCTATCTCTCCTTCACCAATTCCAAGACCTTCCCCTCCTATCAGCTGACCGGCGCGCGCGCCTATCAGCGGCTGTGGCGCTGGACCTTCGAGAGCGATCCGCCGTCCTCCTGGTACACATCGATCACCAATATGGCGATCTTCGGCTTCCTCTATGTCGGCATCTGTCTGGCGCTCGGCCTGCTGCTCGCCATCCTGCTCGACCAGAAGATCCGCGGCGAGGGGTTGCTCAGGCCGATCTTCCTCTATCCGATGGCGCTTTCCTTCATCGTCACCGGGGTGGCCTGGAAGTGGTTCCTCGATCCCGGCCTCGGGCTGGAGCAGACCCTGCATCACTTCGGCTGGACGAGCTTCCACTTCGACTGGATCAAGAACAAGGACTTCGTCATCTATACCGTCGTCATCGCCGGTGTCTGGCAGGCGTCGGGCTTCGTCATGGCGATGTTTTTGGCCGGGCTTCGCGGCATCGACGGCGAGATCATGAAGGCGGCTGAGATCGATGGCGCCTCGCCTTTCCAGCTCTATCGGCGCATCATCATCCCGCTCTTGCGACCGATCTTCCTGTCGGCCTTCATCGTGCTCGCCCATATGGCGATCAAGTCCTACGACCTGGTGGTGGCGCTGACCTCGGGCGGGCCGGGCGGCTCGGCCTGGCTGCCATCCAACTTCATGTATGAATATACCTTCAAGCGCAACGAGATGGCCGTCGGCTCGGCGAGCGCCATCATCATGCTGATGACGATCTCGGCAATCATCGTTCCCTATCTCTATTCCGAACTGAAGGAGAAGGCCCGATGAGCGGTGTCACCTCTTCGATCGGCACCTCCTCATCGGCAGCAGCCGCCGAAGCAGCGGAGCGCGGCAACAGCGCCCGCTTTATCGGCCGCATCGTCATCTACGGCCTGCTTGTCATCTTCGCCGTCCTCTACCTGATGCCGCTCTTCGTCATGCTGGTGACCTCGTTCAAGACGATGGACGAGATCCAGAACGGCAACATGCTGGCGCTGCCTGAGGCGCCGACCTTCGATCCCTGGGTCAAGGCCTGGGGCGAGGCCTGCGTCGGGCTGACCTGCGCCGGCATCAAGGGCTACTTCTGGAACTCGATCAAGATGGTGGTGCCAGCGGTGGTGATCTCCACCTTCTTCGGGGCGCTGAACGGCTATGTCCTGACCAAGTGGCGTTTTCCCGGCCATACGCTGGTGTTCGGGCTGATGCTGTTTGCCTGCTTCATCCCGTTCCAATCGGTGCTGCTGCCGATGGCGACCATCCTCGGCTCGCTCGGCCGCTTCGGGGTGACGCTGCAGAACGCCACCGGCTGGAACTTCGGCTTCGGCAATTCGACGGTCAATCTGGTCTTCGTCCATGTCGTCTACGGCCTCGGCTTCACGACGTTGTTCTTCCGCAATTTCTACGAGGCCTTTCCGACCGAACTGGTCAGGGCCGCCCAGGTCGATGGCGCCAGCTTCTTCCAGATCTTCCGCCGCATCATGCTGCCGAACTCGCTGCCGATCATCGTTGTCACCGTTATCTACCAGTTCACCAACATCTGGAACGACTTCCTGTTTGCCTCGGCCTATGCCGGCACCGGCGATTCCATGCCGATGACGGTGGCGCTCAACAATGTCGTCAACACCTCGACCGGGGTGGTCGAATACAATGTCAACATGGCGGCGGCGATGATCGCGGCCGTTCCGACGCTCATCGTCTATATCCTCGCCGGCCGCTACTTCGTGCGTGGCCTGATGGCGGGCGCAGTCAAAGGGTAACCCATGGCTTTCCTGGAAATCTCCGGCCTCAGAAAGCGCTTCGGCGCCGTCGACATCCTCAAGGGTATCGATCTCGAACTCGAAAAGGGCGGCTTTCTCGTGCTGGTCGGCCCGTCCGGCTGCGGCAAGTCGACCCTCCTCAACACCATTGCCGGGCTGGAGACGATCACGTCAGGCGATATCCGCATCGACGGGCGCGCCGTCAACGGCCTGCATCCCTCCAAGCGCGACATCGCCATGGTGTTCCAGTCCTATGCGCTCTATCCGAATATGACGGTGGCGGGCAACATCGCCTTCGGCATGGAGATGCGCGGCGTGCCGCCCAAGGAGCGCAAGCAGGCGATCGACAAGGTCGCCAAGGTGCTGCAGATCGGCCATCTGCTCGACCGCAAGCCGAGCCAGCTGTCGGGCGGCCAGCGCCAGCGCGTCGCCATGGGCCGGGCGCTGGTGCGCGATCCCAAGCTCTTCCTGTTCGACGAGCCGCTCTCCAACCTCGACGCGAAACTGCGCGTCGACATGCGCATCGAGATCAAGCGGCTGCATCAGGCGACCGGCAAGACCATCGTCTATGTCACCCACGACCAGATCGAGGCGATGACGCTCGCCACCCGCATCGCCGTGATGAAGGACGGCATCGTCCAGCAGTTCGGCACGCCGGCGGAGATCTACAACAATCCCGCCAACATGTTCGTCGCCGACTTCATGGGCTCGCCGGCGATGAACCTGGTGAAGGCCTCGGTCGAGAACGGCGCCGGCGGCCTTGCGGTCTCGCTCGAGCGGCCGAATGCCGCCCCGCTCAGGCTTCCCGTCACGATGACCGGCAACGGCCTTTCCTCCTATGCCGGCCGGCAGGTGATCTTCGGCATCCGCCCCGAGGCGCTGACCGACCCCGATGGCGCCGACCGCAATGCCCGCTCGCTCACCGAAGGCGACTGCCTGATCGAGGTTGTCGAACCGGCCGGCTCCGACACCTTCGCCGTCACCAAGCTCGGCGGCAAGGAAGTCGTCGCCCGCCTGCGCGCCGATGCCGGTATCGCACCCGGCCAGCACACGCGCCTCGCCTTCAATCTCGACAGGGCTGTCTTCTTCGATCCGGAAACGCAGGCGCGGATCGCATAAGGTGGAGCGCCGTGCGTCCGATAAGACGCGCCAAGGGCGCTCCATCTCGATTTTCGGGTTATGCGTTAGGCGACGGCCGTTAGGTTGAGGGTCGCCGGCGCGAAACGTGAGGAGACCGCTTCGACGGTGATTTCTCCCACCAGCCCCGTCGCCTCCAGCCAGAAGCCTGATGTGCCGCCCTGCAGCGGCACATTGGTTGGGCCGACGATCTTTGCCGGGCCATGCACCTTCAGCGAAATGCTGTCGTTCATGAACGGCAGGCGATTACCGCACTGATCGAGGGCACGGATGATGACACGCGTGCTGTCACGTTCGCGGGCTTTCAGCGTGCCGGCGTCGGCCACGATTTCCAGCGTCGTCGGCAAGGGATCGGCCGCCAGCCTCAGGCTGGCCACGGGCGTGCCGTCGATATAGCCGGTGAGGGTGCCGTCGATCCATTCGAGCCCCCAGGTGCCGAGCTCATCTGATGTGAAGTGCCGGTGGTCGAGCACAACAGGCGGATGCGGCAGGTGCG
Organism: Rhizobium sp. YTUHZ045; assembly: GCF_051124255.1. Classification (NCBI taxonomy): domain Bacteria; kingdom Pseudomonadati; phylum Pseudomonadota; class Alphaproteobacteria; order Hyphomicrobiales; family Rhizobiaceae; genus Rhizobium; species Rhizobium sp. YTUHZ045. The sequence continues at coordinate 3,661,382 of NZ_CP101432.1, read as the reverse complement.
GGTAATTCTCCCGATCCGGACCGATGCGTTTGCTGAGCCCGCCATATTGCAGTTCCACCTCGTCGCAATTTGTCAGGATGATCAGCGGCAGCACGCCGCCGATATTGCGCTCGCCGCGCGCCCAGAAGGTAACGGGCTTCATGACGATCTCTTCGGAAGGATCACACTGGCTGATATAGGCATAGGCTGCGAATTTCGGTTCGCGGAACATATCCATGACGCCGTGATAGCAGATGCGATCGCCGGAGCCGAAATCCTTGTGGGTATTGTAATCGAACATGCACCAGCCGATGGCGCCGGAAATATCCGGATCGCCGTAGGCGGCATTCAGCACTTCGAGGTGACGGCGCACATGCTCGGCCTGGCGCTGTTCCTGATCGTAGATCTTGGTCGGGTGCATATGGCCGTTGAACTCGGTGATGAGGTACGGCACCTTATGTGACAGCCCGGTATTTTCCTGCTGGGCGCGGAGCGCGGTGCGCGGGCGGTTGGAGCCCGGCAGTTCTTCGTTGCCGAGGATGAAGTCGTTCATCGTGTAGACGTCTTCGAGCAGCTCGCTTTCGGTGATGTAACGCACGCCGCCGGTCTGGCGGGTGCTGTCGAGCTCACGGGCCAAGCGGTTGGTCTCAACGTAGAAGTCGTGGCTATCCTGCGACTCGTTGATGCGCACGCCCCAGATGATGATCGAGGGATGGTTCCAGTCGCGCTCAATCATGCGGCGGACGTTCTCGATCGATTCCTTCTGCCAGTCGGCATCGCCGATATGCTGCCAGCCGGGGATTTCCTCGAAGACCAGGAGGCCAATTGTATCGCAACGGTCGAGGAACCATTTTGACTGCGGGTAATGCGAGGTGCGGACGATATTGCACTTCAGCACGCTCTTCATGATGTCGGCGTCGCGTTCCTGGGCGGAACGGCCGGCGGCGTAACCGACATAGGGGAATGCCTGATGGCGATTGAGGCCGCGCAATTTCAGCGGCTTGCCATTGAGGCGGAAACCTTCGGGGGTGAATTCGGCGGTACGGAAGCCGAAACGGGTAGAGAGACGGTCGGAGCCGTGCTCGGTCCTGATTTCGACGGAGATTTCGTAGAGCGCTGGATTGCTAATGTCCCAGAGCGCGATGCCGGTGAGGCCGCCGAAGGAAAGCCGGGTTTGCTCGCCGATCGTTTCGGTCGCGGCGGTGGCGATCACGGCGCCGTCGGCTTGCTTCAGCGTGGCGGTGACCGTTGCAGAGAAATTGCGGCCTTCGGGATTGGCAATATCGACGCGGACGGTCGCGGATTTCTCAGGGGCGAGAACGTCTGATGTTTCGATCTTGAGATTGCGGATCGAGACCGGGTCGGTGACCTTCAGCCAGACGTCGCGGTAGATGCCGGCATAGGTCAGGTAATCGATGCGGCCGCCGAAGGGTGGAATGGCAGGATTTTCGCTGCCGTCGATTTTCACGGTCACGAGGTTTTCGCCCTTGACCAGCCTACCGGTAAGGCGGGCCTCGAAGGGAGTATAGCCGTCCTTGTGGGCGATGATCTCCTCGCCGTTCAGATAGACGACGCTATCGGCCATCGCGGCGTCGAAGATCAGCGAAACCTCGCGGCCCTCGAATTCCGGCAGCCAGCGCAGCACCTTCTGATAGGTGAAGGCGCGCTGATAGCTCTTTTCATCGAAATAGTTAAAGGGCAGTTCGACGGCGGTGTGGGGCAGGCTGACCGGCTTGGCGGCATCGAAGTTTTCGAGCAGGCGCTGGCCGAAGCCCTCGTGGAAACTCCAGCCCTCGTTGAAGGAAACGACGGAACGCATCTTAGGCTCTCCGGGTCGTAGCATCAGGAGCCGTGCGGCTCCCTTTGGCGCATGAAAATCGGATCATCGGGTATTCCTCCTTGATGCAATGAGGCGCGAGCGCTCCAGCGCGTCGCATCAAAACTGATTCATGCGATGCGCTTTAGCTTTTTTCGTGCAGGCCGTCATCCGGAACCGCTGCCGCCCCTTGCAGATGACGCTCCGGGGCAACACCGTCCTATCAGACGACGGCGATATCGTCAGGCATGCCTGTCCAACGCACGGCGCTGCGCTCCATAAACTACGGATATTGTGCGCCGTTCGTCTTGGTATAGATCGAATAGACCGAACGGGTCGCGGTAATGAACAGCCGGTTCTTCTTAGGGCCGCCGAAGGTGAGATTGGACACCGTCTGCGGCACCTTGATCTTGCCGAGCAGCGTGCCATCGGGTGAGAAGCAATGCACACCATCACCCGCGCTTGTCCAAAGGTTGCCGCCGATATCGAAACGAAAACCGTCGGGATGGCCGGCATCGAGGCTGCAGAAATAGCGGCTGTTGGCAAGCGTTCTGCCGTCGACGACATCAAAAACCCGGATGTGGCATGGCACTTCGTGTTTGCCCGAGCCGGAATCGGCGATGTAGAGTTTCGTTTCATCGGGCGAGAAGGCAAGGCCGTTCGGCTGGATGAAATCTTCGACGACGGCGTCGATTGCGCCGCTTATCGGGTCGATCCGGTAGACGTTGCGGGTCGGCTGTTCGGGCTCGGCCTTGTGGCCCTCGTAGTCCGAGAGGATGCCGTAGGTCGGATCGGTGAACCAGATCCCGCCGTCCGAATGGACGACAACGTCATTTGGCGAATTTAATCTCCTGCCCTGGTAGCTGTCGGCGAGGACGGTGATGCTGCCATCGAATTCGGTGCGGGTGACCCGGCGGCCGCCATGTTCGCAGGAGATGAGCCGGCCCTGTTTGTCACGGGTATTGCCGTTGACATAGTTTGAGGGCGAGCGGAAGACGGAGACCGTCCCATCCGGTGTCCAGCGCATCATGCGTTCGTTCGGGATATCGCTCCAGAGAAGGCAGTTCAGGTCGGAAAACCAGACCGGGCCCTCCGTCCAGCGGCAGCCGGAATAAAGCTCATCGAGGGCGGCGCTGCCGATAACCAGAGCGGCGAAACGTTCATCGCGGACCTCATAAAGCGGATTGTCAGCCACGCCAGTTCCTCCCTGAATGCTGCTGTCTTTCTCCTAGCGACAAATCCTCCCAGCGACCAGAGCGCGGCAACGGGAAATGTGAGGGCTCGGGTTTTCTCAGAGAGCGGCGACCGGATGCGGCGAGCCGTCGTAAGCACCCCAGATCGATTGATCGAAACAGATGACTGAGCCGGTCATCAGGCCGGATTCCGCCGATGACAGGTAGGCGCAGGCGCGCGCCACCTCGTGTGGATCGACGAGCCGGCCGAAGGGCTGATTCGCCGCTGCCTTCTCCAGCCAGTCTGCAGGTGCATCGTGATATTCGCGCTGGATGCGATCCTCGCCTTCGGAGGCCATCCAGCCGATGTTGAGGCCGTTGACGCGGATGCGGTTGCGCAGCAGCGCATAAGCGGTGTTCTTCGTCAGCGTTTCCAGCGCGCCCTTGGAAGCGCAGTAGGCGGCGATGAAGGGCTGGCCGGCTTTAGCCGACATCGAGCCTATATTGACGATCGTGCCTTCGATCTTTTCGCGGCGCATGACCTTCACTGTTTCCTGCATCAGGAAAAACGGGCCTCTATTTCTACTTCAGCTCAACTTCTTCCGCGCCTGCTCGGCAAGCGCTACCTTGAAGGTCTCGTCGCTCCAGCCTTCCCGCAGCGCCTCATGCATCAGCTGCGCCTGCGTCTTCGGCGCCAGCCCGCCGAGCGGCGGGTCGCGGTCGAGATTGGTGGGGAAGGAATAACCTTCGGCGCAGGCGGCGACGGCGTTGGCGATTCCGTCGGACGAGAGCCGGTCTTGCAATGCCTTCAGGGCGGGGAAGAGCGTGGCGCTCATCCTCTCGCGATTGACGGTCTCCATGGCCCGTCCAAAGGCGGAGGAGACCTGCAAGAGGTTGGCGACACGCTTTATGTCGGCCGAACGGTTGGTGCCAGCGGCGTGGAAGAGGGCGGGATTGAAGAAGACGACGTCGCCTTTTTCGAGCGGCAGCTGGACGTGGCTGGCCTCGAAGTAATCCCGGAACTCCTGGCGCTTCAGCGCCAGATAACCCGGTACATAGGTCTGGCTGTGCGGCAGGAAGAGCGTCGGACCGCTTTCGAGCGGCATGTCGCAGTGCGCGACCGCGCCCTGCAGCGTCAGAACAGGCGAGAGCCGGTGAACATGCGCCGGAAACTGCTCGATAACCTTCGATGACTGGAAGCCGAGATGATAGTCGCGATGGGCCGACTGCGCCGCACCGCCCGGATTGACGCGGTTGACCTGCGCCGTCATCTGATAGCTCGGCCCGAGCCAGGCTTCGCTTGCGAGCGCGATAACGGCGTTGCCGTAATATTCGGCGAAATTTTCCGGATCGGCGAGGCAGTGTTTTTCCAGCGAATTCCAGATGCGGTCGTTGGCGCCGGGCTTGGCGAAATGATCGCCGCCGCCCGTCGAGGTGCGGTGCTGTTCCTCGATGATGGCATTGAAAATCGCGCTGGCGCGGTCGATGATGCCGGTGTCTTGATAAGCATGTTTGAAAACGACGACGCCTGGGCCTTCGCCGAAGGCTTCGCAGATTTCGGCCAGCACGAGGCGTTTGCCTTCGCCGGTTGCCGCCGCCGTTACCTTGCGGCTGTCATAGATCAGCACGTTCTTCTCGACGGCTGAAGCTGTGGGGTAATCGGCAAGCGCGGTCGTCTTTTCCGCAAGGCGGCGAAAATCGTCGAGATCGCAGGCATCTTCGCTGAGCCAGACTCGGTCGGCGCGCAGTTTCTGCTGATTGTCGGTCTTCATGATGGCTCCTCCTCTTTCGATGAAGGCACTATACGCTGCGATACCGGGTGATGTAGATCAGAAATCCATCAAAAAACCATCAAGCGGATTCCATGGCCCATCCCTTTCTCGTCAAGGACATCGCCTTCCAGGCGGGACTGAGCACCGCCACCGTCGACCGGGTGCTGAACGGCCGGCCGGGTGTGCGTCAGCAGACGGCAATGCGGGTGAGGGCGGCGATCGCCGAGCTGGAAAAACAGCAGGCCGGCGCGATGGGCAGTGGGCGAACGCTGGCGATCGATATCGTCATGGAGACGCCGCAGCGGTTCAGCGATGCAGTGCGCGCCGCTTTCGAGGCCGAGATGGCGGCCTTCCTGCCCGGCGTTTTCCGCTGCCGTTTCCATTTTGCCGAGGTGATGAAGCCGGCCGAACTGGTGCAGATTCTCGATCGTATCCGGCTGCGCGGCACGCATGGCATCGTACTCAAGGCGCCTGACGTTGCCGAGGTGGCCGCGGCCGTCGCGCGGGCGGATGCCGCCGGCATTCCGGTGGTGACACTGGTGACCGATCTGCCGAATTCGTCCCGCATCGCTTACGCCGGCGCCGACAACCGGGCTGCGGGAGAGACCGCCGCCTATCTGATCGGCGAATTCCTCGGAACTGCCGGCGGCAAGGTGCTGGTGACGCTGTCGAGCGGGCGGTTCCGCGGCGAGGAGGAGCGCGAAATCGGCTTTCGCCGCGTCATCCGCGCCCATTATCCCGCAATCGGCATTGCCGAAATCAGCGAAGGGCACGGCACCGATACCGCCACGGGAACGCTTGCGGCGGCAGCACTTGCGGCTGATCCGGCCATCAATGCCGTCTATTCGATCGGCGGCGGCAATCGCGCGGTGCTGGCGGCCTTCGATGCGGCAAAGCGTCCCGTCCGCGTCTTCGTCGCCCACGATCTCGATGCCGATAACCGCGCCCTGCTTTCCGCAGGCCGTATCGGCTTCGTGCTGCATCACGATCTCAGAACCGATGCCCGCTCGGCCTTCAGGGCAATCATGAGCCGGGCACAAGCACCGGGGCGGGCCGTTCCGGCTTCACTTTCTTCCGTCGAAATCGTCACGCCCTATAATATGCCCACGCCCGGTTGAGCCAATTGACTTCCTTCCACGCTGAGTTCGGGCTACAGCTTCGGAACGGACAAAGGTGAGCGGCATGGATTACAGCGACGTCAGCACGATTGCGGCCTGGGTTACGGAGCGGGGACTGAAGGGCGCTTCGGAAGCGGAGCTCATGACCGGCTTCTGCGCGGCCTGCCGCGATGCCGGCCTGCCGCTCGACCGCGGCATGGCGCTAATGGACACGCTGCACCCCGTGCATGAGGGCAGGGCCTTCCGCTGGGACAGCGTGGAAGAGATCGAAACCGAATTCGAGTATGGCCCGACGGGCTCGGGCGAAGCGGCTGCGACCTGGCAGCGCTCGGCCTTCTATTATCTTTGGTCGGGCAACGAGCGGGAGGTCCGCCGACGCATCGGCTTCGGCGATCCGATCGATTTCACCATGCTCGACAAGATCGCCGAAGCTGGTAACACCGATTTTGTAGCAATGATGCATCGTTTCAGCGAAGCCGGCACGATCGGTGAGATGGATTGCTTCTTTTCGCATTTCGCAACCAAGCATCCCGAGGGTTTCTCGGAGCACGATATCGCCATTCTGCGCAAGCTCGTGCCGGTTCTCGGACTGGCGATCAAGTGCATTGCGCTCGGGCGCATCGCCCGCACCATCGCGGAAGTCTATCTCGGCGAGGATGCGGCGCGGCAGGTGATGGAAGGCAAGATCAGCCGCGGTAAATCGGAGCGGATTTCGGCTGCGCTGTGGTTTTCCGATCTGTTGAACTACACCAAGATTTCGGATCGCGTGCCGCCGGAGGAAATCATTCCGCTGCTCAACGATTACAGCGAGATAGCGATCTCGGCGATCCATGAGGCGGGCGGCAATGTGCTGAAGCTGATCGGCGATGGTGTGCTCGCCATCTTCAAGGGCGAAGTGCCGGCCGAGACCTGCCGGGCGGCGCTGAGGGCGGAATCGCTGCTGCGGGAAAAACTCACTAAGCTGAATGCCGCACGCGCCACCGACGGCCGGCCGACGACCGATGTCTATATCGGTCTGCATATCGGCGATGTCTTCTACGGCAATATCGGCAGTCAGGACCGGCTGGACTTCACCGTCATCGGTCCCGCCGTCAACGAGGTCAGCCGGATTGCCTCCATGTGCCGCTCGGTCGACCTTAACCTGCTGATCTCCTCCGATTTCGCCGCGGCCATACCGGCGGAAGAGCGTGCCGCGCTTGCCTGCGTCGGACGTTATGCGCTGCGCGGCGTGCAGCGTGCGCAGGAACTCTACACGCTCGACAGCGCCCGGCTAAACGACTGACATTTTCACGAAACCTTCGAGGCTTACCGCAACAGGCCCTGGCCGCCGTCGATCCAGATCGGCGTGCCGGTGATGTGCCGGGCGCGATCGGAGGCAAGGAAGAGGATGGTTTCGGCAACATCCTCGCTTTTGCCTGCCTTTCCGCCGGCAATCGGGATATCGCCCTGCGGCCAGATGACCGGCACCTCCGTCTCCTCGCGACGGCGGCTGTCGGTATTGGCGCTGATGTTGGTCTCGATCTCGCCAGGGCAGACGGCATTGACGCGGATGCCGTGCCGGCCGAGTTCCAGGGCGAGCTGCTGCACCATGGCGACCTGGCCGGCCTTGGTTGCCGTGTAGGCGGTGGCGCCCGGCGTCGTAAAGGTGCGGGTGCCGTTGATCGAGGAGACGACGACGATCGAACCGCCACGGCGCTTCAGGTGCGGAACCGTCAGGTGCAGGGTCAGGTAGGTGCCGCGCAAATTGACGGCGATGGTCTTGTCCCATTCATCCGGCTTCAGATCGTCGATGGGCGCCCAAACCCCATTGATGCCCGCATTGGCAATGACGATGTCGAGGCCGCCGAAGGTGTCGGTGAGCTTCTTCACCGCGGCTCTCATTTGCGTTTCGTCGCTGGTGTCGGCCGTCAAGGCGATCGACTGACCGCCGGCGGCTTTGATCTCGGCGCAGGTTTTTTCGACTTCGTCGGCGGTGCGGCTCAGTGCGGCAATTCTTGCTCCCTCGGCAGCAAGCCTTAACGCAGCCGCTTTGCCGATACCGGAACCGGCACCCGTCACCAGTGCGATCTTTCCCTCAAGCTCCATGGTCGGCCTCCTTGACCTTCTGCCGATAGGCAATGTTCGACGCGACCGTTGGTTCCCGGCAGCAGCGGACGCAGGGCTATCTCAGGAGCGCTTGTCGCAAGGCCCATTTTTCCGGCCCGTGGACGGCGGCGAAGAGCAGGCCGGCGAGGAAGGTGAAGTGATCGACGAAGAAGCCGAATTCGGCCTGGTTCTGTTGCCAGTGGGACGGTCCGTGGAAGGCGAAGGCAAGGAAGATCACGTAGATGCCTGCCAGCAGGCTCGCCTCGGTGAAAAAGGCGCCTGATATGAAGGCAAGGGCCAAGGCGATCTCGAAGAAGGCTGCGACCCAGGTGAGGAAGGTCGCCATCGGAAATCCGGCGGCAGCGATATAGCCCGCCGTGGCGCCGATATCAGCGAACTTGAAGCCTGCTGCCATGAAGAAAATGAAACTGAAGATGATGCGGGCGACGATGACTGCAATTGCTCTGGCCATTCCGAAATCTCCTCTTTGAGTTTCCATTATGACGGATGAGGCGCCCAATCTCCGACAGGGCGATTAAAAAAGGGCCGCTTGCGTGACCCTTCCACTCTCACCACTCGGCAAAGCTCCCGTCGGCGTGCCGCCAGATCGGGTTGCGCCAGCGATGGCCCTCCTTGGCGCGCTCGATGACATAGGCCTCGTCGACTTCGATGCCGAGGCCCGGCCCCTGAGGGATGGAAACGAACCCATCGGCATATTGGAACACCTCCTTGTTGGAGATGTAGTCGAGGATATCGTTGCCGGTATTGTAATGAATGCCGAGGCTCTGTTCCTGGATGAAGGCATTGTAGCTGACCGCATCGACTTGAAGGCAGGCAGCGAGCGCGATCGGGCCAAGCGGGCAATGCGGCGCCAGCGCGACGTCATACGCTTCGGCCATCGCCGCGATCTTGCGGCATTCGGTGATGCCGCCGGCGTGGGAAAGATCCGGCTGGATAATGTCGACATAGCCGTCGGAAAGGACTTGCTTGAAATCCCAGCGCGAATAGAGCCGCTCACCAAGCGCGATCGGTGTCGAGGTATGATTGACGATATCGCGCAGCGCTTCCTTGTTTTCGGACAGCACCGGTTCCTCGATGAACATCAGCTTGTAGGGCTCGAGCTCCTTGGCGAGAATCTTTGCCATCGGTTTGTGGACGCGGCCGTGGAAATCGACGCCGATGCCGATATGCGGGCCGATCGCCTCGCGGATGGCGGCGATGGTCTCGACCGCCCTTTCCACCTTCTCGTTGGTGTCGACGATCTGCATTTCCTCGCAGCCGTTGAGCTTGATCGCCTTGAAGCCGCGGGAAACCACGTCTCTGGCATTGTTGGCGACGTCAGACGGACGGTCGCCGCCGATCCAGGAATAGACCTTGATGCGGTCGCGCAGCTGACCGCCGAGCAGGGAATGGATCGGCTGGCCCAGCGCCTTGCCCTTGATGTCCCAGAGCGCCTGGTCGATGCCCGAGATCGCGCTCATATGGGCCGCGCCGCCGCGATAGAAGCCGCCGCGATACATCACCGTCCAGTGGTCCTCGATCAGGAAGGGATCCTTGCCGATCAGGTAATCTTCCAGCTCATGGACGGCGGCCTCGACGGTCAGCGCGCGGCCCTCGACGACCGGTTCGCCCCAGCCGACGATGCCCTCATCGGTCTCGATCTTCAGAAACAGCCAGCGCGGCGGAACGATATAGGTGGTGAGTTTGGTGATCTTCATCTTAGGTCTCAATCTCTTCTCGGATTTGCGATGGGACAGCGTGTCCACGGCCTCTCGTGATCGATCATTTCGTCCTGCCGATCGCCTTCTCGGCGGCAGCAAGGTCGCGAACCGCAAGGTCGAGCATGCGATTTGCGCATTCCCTCGCGCCTGTTTTGTCGCGCATACGCAACGCCTCAACTAGCTCGCCGTGAACGAGCACCGCATCCTCGCGATTCTCGACGGCGATGTTGGAAGCGTGCAGCGCGTATTTCAGGGCGGCGTGGATGGCGCTCGACAGACGGCGGAACACCTGGTTGTGGCTGGCGGTGAGCAGCACCGTATGAAACATCACGTCGGCGTCGGTGAAGCTTTCCGGATCGCCTGCGCTGTCGCGCATCTGCCGCCAGGCCTTGTCGAGATCGGCGATCTCCTGGGCGCTGGCACGTTCGGCGGCATATTCGGCGGCGGCCGGTTCGATGGTGCGGCGCGCTTCGAGAATGCAGCCGAGCAGGTCGAAGTCCCTGATGTAAGGTCCCATCCAGTCGAGCACTTCGGCGTCCAGGATGTTCCATTCATCCCGGTCGCAAACGGTTGTCCCGACCCGCGGCTTGCCGCGGACGAGCCCCTTGGATTCAAGGACTTTCAACGATTCGCGGATCACGGTGCGGCTGACTCCATAGAGTTCGCAGAGGTCGTTCTCGCGGGGCAGCGGCGAGCCCGAGGGATAGCGATCCGCGCAGATGTCCTGAGCGATCGCTGCCGTCACGTTGCGGCGTACGCGGGGCCGGCGTTCGCTACCGGAGCTTTCCGTTCGGCCCTGTTCCTCGGTCGATTCCAACTTCACCTCTCCGCAATCTCTCCCAGGCAGCAACCGAACCTGATTATCCGAATTCGGTTCGCTTTGCGACGGGTCCATCGGGCTCCCATGAGTGTCCTATTATTCCAATCATCATACATTGGCAATTGACTGGTATGATGATTTAACATAATTCAATTGACGCTGCCGGGGAGGCAGCTGCTCGATTTCAGAGTTTAGGGAGAGAGACATGCGCTTGTTCAAAGCAGCCATCCTGGCTGGCACTTTCGCCATTCTGGCGGCCGGCTCGGCATTTTCCGCAGACGTCAAGATCGGTTTCATCGTCAAGCAGCCGGAAGAGCCGTGGTTTCAGGACGAATGGAAATTCGCCGACCAGGCGGCCAAGGAAAAAGGCTTCACCGTCGTCAAGATCGGCGCCGAAGACGGCGAGAAGGTTCAATCGGCGATCGATAACCTCGGCGCTCAGGGCGCTCAGGGCTTCATTATCTGCACGCCTGACGTGAAGCTCGGTCCCGGCATCGTCGCCAAGGCCGAAGCCAACCAGCTGAAACTGATGACGGTCGACGACCGTCTCGTCAGCGCCGACGGCAAGCCGCTGGAAGAGGTGCCGCATATGGGTATCTCGGCCACCAAGATCGGCGAAACCGTTGGCCAGGCGATCGTCGATGAAATCAAGAAGCGCGGCTGGGACATGAAGAATGTCGGCGCGATCCGGGTCTCCTACGATCAACTTCCAACCGCCGTCGACCGCGTCGAGGGTGCGATCTCGGTGCTGAAATCCGCCGGTTTCCCGGCTGAGAACATCTATGATGCGCCGCAGGCGAAGACGGATACCGAGGCAGCGCTCAACGCCGCGACCACCGTTCTCAACAAGCATGCCGACGTCAAATATTGGGTCGCTTTCGGCCTCAACGACGAAGCCGTTCTCGGCGCCGTTCGCGCTTCGGAATCGGTTGGCATTCCGGCGACAAACGTTATTGGCGTCGGCATCGGCGGTGCAGAATCGGCGATCAACGAGTTCAAGAAGCCGGCAGCGACGGGCTTCTTCGGAACAGTCATCATCTCGCCGAAACGTCACGGCTATGAGACGGCGCTGAACATGTACGACTGGATCGCCAACGGTAAAGAGCCGGAAAAGCTGACGCTGACGTCAGGTTCGCTGGCGCTACGCGGCGATTACGAGAAGGTCCGCAAGGAACTCGGCATCGATTGATCATCGCTCAAGATGAGACGTCTCCGGCGGCGGCGTAAGCGTGCCGCCGGAACCTTCGGTGGGGTGATGATGGCTTTTCTCGAATTCAAACATATCTCCAAGGGCTATCCCGGCGTGCAGGCACTGTCGGACGTCTCGTTTGCCGTCGCGAAGGGCGCCGTCCACGGCCTGATGGGCGAGAACGGCGCGGGCAAATCGACGCTGATCCGCGTGCTGTCGGGCGATCAGGCCGCCGACGCCGGCAATATTCTCATCGACGGCGAGGAACAGAAATATGCCTCGGTTCGCGACGCCTTCCACGCCGGCGTCATCGTCATCCATCAGGAACTGCAGCTCGTTCCGGAGCTGACCGTGGCTGAAAATCTCTGGCTCGGGCGTTTTCCTGCCAAGGGCGGGGTGATCCAGGCCAAAACCCTGATCGAGACGGTGCGGTCGAAGCTCGATGAAATCGGCATCGATGTCGATCCGGCGGCCAAGGTCGCTTCACTTTCGATCGGCGCGCGGCAGATGGTCGAGATCGCAAAGGCCGTCATGCTCGAGGCGCGGGTGATCGCGCTCGATGAGCCGACCTCCTCGCTCTCCTCGCGCGAAAGCGAAATCCTGTTTTCACTGATCGAAAGATTGAAAGCGAAGGGAGCGGTCATCCTCTATGTTTCGCACCGTCTCGACGAAATCTTCCGGCTTTGCGACAGCCTGACGGTGCTGCGCGACGGCAAGCTTGCTGCCCATCATCCTGAGATCGCCGCCACGACACGCCAACAGATCATCTCGGAGATGGTCGGCCGCGCGATCAGTGATATCTGGGGTTGGCGCGAGCGTCCGCTCGGCGACATTCGACTGGAGGTCACGGGCCTCTCGGGGGCCAAGCTTCGCCATCCCATCAGCTTTTCAGTTCGCCGAGGGGAGATCCTCGGCTTCTTCGGCCTGATCGGCGCCGGCCGCAGCGAGATGGCGCGGCTGCTCTACGGCGCCGATGCGAGGCATCAGGGCCAGGTGACGATCGATAGCGTCGCCGTTTCGCCGAACGATCCGAAAGCGGCGATCGACGCCGGCATGGTGCTTTGCCCGGAGGATCGTAAATCCGACGGCATCGTTCAGGGGCGGTCGATCGAGGAGAATATTGCGATCTCGTCGCGCCGGCATTTCTCTCCCTTCGGGGTTCTGAACCCGAAGAAGGAGGCGGCGCTGGCCGATCAGTTCATCGCCCGGCTGCGGGTGCGCACGCCATCGCGCAAGCAGGACATCATCAATCTTTCGGGCGGCAACCAGCAGAAGGTCATTCTGGGCAGGTGGCTTTCCGAACAGGGCATCAAGGTTCTGGTGATCGATGAGCCAACGCGCGGCATCGATGTCGGGGCGAAGTCGGAAATCTATGAAATCCTTTATGAGCTGGCGGCCGACGGCATGGCGATCGTGGTGATCTCAAGCGAGCTGCCCGAGGTCATGGGAATCTCCGATCGCATCATGGTGATGTGTCAGGGCAGGGTGGCGGCCAATGTCGCCCGCCCGGATTTCGACGAGCGCGGCATCCTGACGGCGGCACTCCCCGACAAGAATGCCGCAGGCATCATGTAAGACTGGGAACACGGACGATGACTTCGTTGAAAAAAATCCTTCTGGGGGAGCAGGGGCTGGTGGTGATTTTCGCCGCCGCCTTCGTGATCGTCTCGCTCTTCGTTCCGAACTTCCTGACCGAGCGAAACATGCTTGGGCTGCTGCAATCGGTCGTCACGATCGGCATCGTCGCCTGCACGATGATGTTCTGCCTGGCTTCCCGGGACTTCGACCTTTCCGTCGGATCGATCGTCGCTTTCTCCGGCATGGCTGCGGTGATGGTCTCCAACGCGACAGGCTCCATTCCCGTCGGGTTGCTGGCAGCCCTGCTCTGCGGCGCCATCGTTGGCCTGGTCAACGGTATCGTCATCGCCCGGTTCCGAATCAATGCGCTGATCACGACGCTTGCGACCATGCAGATCGTGCGCGGGCTGGCGCTGATCGCGTCGGATGGCCGCGCCGTCGGCATCAACGATCCCGCCTTCTATCAGCTTGCCCTGTCGCGTTTCCTCACCGTGCCGACACCGATCTGGATCATGCTCATCCTTTTCGTCTTCTTCGGCTTCGTGCTCAACCGCACCGTTTTCGGCAAGAACACGCTGGCGATCGGCGGCAATCCCGAAGCTTCGCGGCTTGCCGGCGTCAACGTCGTCACCATGCGGGTCTGGATCTTTGCGCTGCAGGGTCTTGTCTGCGGCATTGCCGGCATCCTGCTTGCCTCGCGCATCACTTCCGGCCAGCCGAATGCGGCGACGGGGCTCGAGCTTTCGGTGATTTCGGCCTGCGTCCTCGGCGGGGTTTCACTTGCCGGCGGCCGGGCGGCAATGAGCGGCGTCATCGTCGGGGTGCTGATCATGGGAATTGCCGAAAACGTTATGAATCTGCTGAATATCCAGGCATTCTATCAGTATGTCGTGCGCGGGCTGATCCTGCTGATCGCAGTGCTGCTCGACAATTTGAGATCTTCGGCTGCGGGACGACGCGGATGAGCAAAGGGCATGGCGGGGACGACATCGATCTGGGCCGCGGTGATCTCTCCGTCAGGATCAGCCGTCGGGGCGCGGCCGTCACCGCCGCAACATTCCGGGGCAAGCCTTTCCTCGTTTCGACAGGTGGCCAGGATGGGACCTTCGCGAGTTTTCCCATGGTTCCGTTCGGCAACCGCGTGGAAGGCAATGCCATGACCTTTGGCGGACGCAACTATGCCTTCCAGCGAAATTGCCACGATCCGCTCTACCTGCATGGCGATGGCTGGATCAGCCTATGGGAGCTGGAAGAATCGAGTTCCGAGCACGCGCAGCTCCGCTTTTGGCGCGATGCCGACAGGATCTCGCCCTATGCCTATCTCACCCGGCAAGAGATCCGCCTCAGCGGCAATCGGCTAGCGCTGACGCTCTCGGTGGAGAACAGGGGAGAGGCGGTCCTGCCCTTCGGGCTGGGGCAGCATCCCTTCTTCACCCGGACGCCGGAAACACGATTGACGATCGCAGCCGACCGCTTCTGGAGCGAACGGCCGGACCATCTCCCTGATGCACCTGGTCCGGTACCCGCTAAATTCGATTTCACTTCCGGTGCGCTGTTGCCGTGGCAATGGATGAACAACGCCTTCGAAGGATGGAACGGACGGGCAGCCATCGCTTGGCCGGAACTTGGAATCCAGGCGACGCTGGAAGCCGATGATGCGCTCAATCGCTTCATGCTGTACATGCGGCTCGACCGGACAGATTTCTTCTGCCTGGAACCGATGAGCCACCTGCCGAATGGGCATCATCTGCCGGATTTCGGAGGGCTCAAACCTCTTGAGCCGGGCGAGGCTCTTTCAGGCAAGGTCACGATCGATCTGTCGGCGCTGCCGGTTCAGCCGGAGGGAAGATAGATGGGTGATCGCCTGCAGGGCAAAAATATTCTGATCACCGGCGCTGCGCAGGGTATCGGCCTTGCGATCGCCAAGGCTTTCATCAGGGAGAATGCCGCGGTCTATCTCGTCGATCGCGATGGAGCGCTGCTGGCGCATGCAGCGGGAGAACTCGCCAGCACGGGCGGCCGGGTTGGTTATCTGCCGGCCGACATTACCGATGCCGGAACAATCGCCAAGGCGGTTGCTCAGGCGAATGACGAGATCGGGCCATTGAATGCGCTCGTCAACAATGCCGGGGTCAATGTCTTTGCCGAACCGCTCCACACGACCGACGAGGAGTGGAGCCGCTGCTTCGACATCAATCTCAAGGGAGCATGGAATTGCTGCAAGGCGGTGCTGCCCGGCTTCATCGAGCGCGGCGACGGCGTGATCCTCAACATTGCCTCCACGCACGCTTTCACGATCATTCCGCATACGTTTCCCTATCCACTGGCGAAACATGCGCTGCTCGGCATGACGAAATCCCTCGCCCTGGAGTATGCGTCCCGCAATATCCGGGTGAACGCGCTGGCGCCGGGCTATGTCTCGACGCAGAAGGTGATCGACTACTGGAACAGCTTCCCCGATCCGGAGGCAGCGAAAGCCGAGACGATGAAGCTGCATCCCGGCGGGCGGATCGCAACGCCTGAGGAGATCGCCATGGCGGCGGTGTTCATGATCTCCGACGAATGCCCGTTCATGAACGCCACCTGCCTGACGATCGACGGCGGTCTCAGCGTGCAGCAGCATCCCGCCTGAAAGGCTTTCTATTTCGCCGATTTTTACGAGCCTGTCGTCTTCTCAGGATAGAGCGTTATATTGTCCCACCGGGAGGCTATCCAATCTCCCTCAGGCATGGAGCGGCGCCCTGCCGCTTCCTCAAAACCATCGAAACAGGAGGACGGCATGCAGATCAATCGCACGGCTTCGGCTCATTGGAGCGGCGGCCTCAAGGACGGCAAGGGCTTGATCTCGACTCAGAGCGGCGCCCTGACAGACTATCCCTACGGCTTTGCCAGCCGCTTCGAAGGCATTCCCGGCACCAACCCGGAAGAGCTGATCGGCGCTGCCCATGCCGGCTGCTTCACCATGGCGCTGTCGCTCATCCTCGGCGAAGCCGGCTTCACCGCCGAGCATATGGAAACCTCGGCCAAGGTGACGCTCGAAAGCGTCGAGGGTGGCTTCGCCGTCACTGCCATCCATCTCTCACTTTCCGGCCGCGTCCCCGGTGCAGATGAGGCGACCTTCACCGAACTGGCCAACAAGGCGAAAGCCGGCTGCCCGATTTCCAAGGCGCTCGCCGCCGTTCCGATCACGCTCGACGTCAAGCTCGCCTGATTTTTTTCTGCTATTGCCGCGAAGTGCCGCGCGTCTGATGTCGCGGCACTTTTCAATCGTGGCTCGCGCTCATCATCACCTCGTTTCCAAATTTATCGCACCGCTCGCGTTACGCAGGCGGCATTGACAAGTGACGTTTGATGTTTTACGACTGACGAAATTCGAAAATCGTCAGTCGTTACTCGAGGTCTCGAAGTCCATGAACGACATTGCGGAAAATACGCTCGACGTCACGCGACAGGAGAATATCACGCGGATACTCGACGCGGCCGAGCGGCTGTTCCGTCACTACGGCTACAGCAAAACGACGGTGGCAGACATCGCCCGCGATCTCGGCATGTCGCCGGCCAATATTTATCGATTCTTCGCTTCGAAGGTGGAGATCCATCAGGCGCTCTGCGGACGCATGCTCGCCACTTGCTATCAGCTCGCTTACGACATCCGCCACCAGCCGCTCAGCGCCAGCGAACGGCTGCGCCTTTATGTCGAGACCCAGTATCAATGGACGATGGATACGATGCTCGACGAGATGAAGGTGCACGAGATGATCGTGGTCGCGATCGAGCGCGACTGGCATGTCATCGAGAAACATATCGATCGCGTCCATGATCTGATTGCTGAAATCATCGCCGAAGGCATCGCCTCCGGCGAGTTCGCCGAGCACGATCCGGTGGTCGCCTCGCGCTGCTTCGGCGCGGCGACGGTCAATCTCTGTCATCCCCAGATGGTGGCGCAATGTCTCGCGAAGACCAACCGCGCTGCCGTCGACGAACTGATCGATTACGCCATCAGGGCGCTCAAGAAATAATCGACGGCAGCCGTCGTCGGTCCCCCGAAACATTCCAGGAGTGCGGAAGATGTTTTCGCTCAACACCCTCAGCAACCGCATGCCGTCCGTCGCGAACCTCGCGCTCATCGGCGTCATCGGGATCGGCCTGTCCGCCTGCTCGGAAGAAAAAGCTGAGGTCAAGGAAGTTATTCGGCCGGTGAAGGTCGTGGAGATCGCCAAAGCCGACGATACCCGCAAGCTCGATTATTCGGGGTCGGTCAAGGCGCGCACGGAGATGAACCTCGGGTTTCGGGTGGCCGGCAAGATCACCGAGCGTCTCGTCGATATCGGCGACCGGGTGACGCCGGGCGACGTTCTCGCCCGCATCGATGCCACGGACTATCAGCTCGCAGTCAAGACGGCGGAGGCCAATCTCGCCGCGGCCGAAAGGGGCGTCGAAACCGCCGATCTCGCCAACAAGCGCGCCGAGCAGTTGTTCGACAAGAGCGTCGCCCCGAAGTCGCAGCTCGAACAGGCAGCACTCAGCCATGACCAGGCGATCTCGCAGCGCGACGCAGCGCTCTCGGCGCTGGATCAGGCGAAGAACCAGGTGAGCTATACCGAGCTCAAGGCCGGCCAGAATGGGATAGTGACATCGATCAATGCCGATATCGGCCAGGTCGTTGGCTCCGGCAGCCCCGTTTTGACCGTTGCCGTCGATGGTGAAAAGGAAGTGCAGATCGCGGTTCCGGAAAACGACATTGCCGAATTCAAGCCCGGCAAAACGGTCAAGGCCAGTTTCTGGGCTGATGCCAGGCTGGTGCTCGACGGCAAGGTGCGCGAGGTTTCCGGCAGCGCCGACCAGCAGTCGCGCACCTTTGCGGTTCGCGTGAGCCTGCCGAACGATCCGCGGGTGTTGCTAGGCATGACCGCGACCATCGAAGCCGATGTCAACAACGGCAACAGCTATGTCTCGATCCCGCTCACTGCGCTGGCCGAAAAGGACGGCCAGCAGATGGTCTGGACGGTCGACCGCGACACGGCGACGGTGCATGGCCGCATCATCGAGGTCGCCGATTTCACCGGCGACGGCGTGCATGTGACCCAAGGCCTCGATAGCGGCGATCTCGTCGTTGCCGCCGGCACCCAATTCATGAGCGAGAACCTGAAGGTGAAGGTGCCGAACCAGCAGTCGGCCCAGGCCGATACCGACCAGGCCGTTCGCTAATCGCGCTTCAAGAGGGAACCAGGACCATGGACGCCACCGCGGAAAAACGGCCCTTCAATCTGTCGCGCTGGGCGATCGGACATCCGAGCATCGCCCGCTTCCTCTTCGGCCTGATCATCATCACCGGCATTCTCGGCCTGATGCGCATGGGCCAGCGCGAGGATCCCGAATTTACTTTCCGCGTCATGGTCGTCCAGGCGATCTGGCCAGGCGCTTCCATTCAGGAAATGGAAGATCAGGTCGTCAACAAGATCGAGCGCAAGCTGCAGGAAACCCCGCATCTTGACTGGGTCAAGTCCTATACGCGGGCGGGCAGCTCCATCATCACGCTTCAGGTCAAGGGTGATACGAATTCGAAGGACGTGGCCGATGCCTTCTACCAGGTGCGCAAGAAGGTCGGTGATATCTCCAGCGAGCTGCCGCAAGGTCTGCTCGGCCCCTATTTCAACGATGAGTTCGGCGATACCTTCATCACCCTGCATTCGATCAGCGGCGAGGGTTATACCTATCCGGAACTGAAGAAGTTCGCGATCCAGGCGCGCGACATGCTGCTGACGACACCGGGCGTCGAGAAGGCGGTCATCATCGGCGACCAGCCTGAGAAGATCTATATCGACGTCTCGTCCAAGGCACTCGCCGAGCGCGGCCTGACGATCCTCGACCTGCAGAACGCTATCAAGGGTCAGAACAATGTCGATCCGGCGGGCTCCGTTGATACCGGCCTGCGTTCGGTACGCATCTCTGTCGAAGGCGACGTGAAGAAGGCGGCCGATATCCGTGAGCTCAGCCTTCGCGCAGGCGCCCAGGTGACGCGCCTCGGCGATATCGCCACCGTCAGTTCCGGGCTCGAAGATCCCTACCAGCGCAAGTACCGTTTCAACGGCCATGACAGCGTCCAGGTCGGCGTCGTCATGGCCAAGGGCTTCAACGTCACCGATGTCGGCAAGGATGTGGAGGCGACCTATCAGCGCTTCGAGGAATCGCTGCCTTACGGAGTCGCAGTCGATCAGATCGCCAACCAGCCCGACGTGGTAACGGATGCGATCGGCGAATTCATGCATGCGCTCGGCGAAGCCCTCATCATCGTGCTCGTCGTCTCGTTCTTGTCGATTGGCTGGCGCTCGGGCCTCGTCATCGCCATCGCCATTCCGCTGGTGCTCGCCGCCACTTTCGCGCTGATGTACGAACTCGGCATCGACCTGCAGCGCATCTCGCTCGGCGCCCTGATCATCGCGCTCGGCCTGCTGGTCGACGATGCGATGATCGTCGTCGAGATGATGGAGCGGAAGCTGGAGGAGGGACTGGTCAAGATCGAGGCGGCAAGCTTTGCCTATTCCTCAACCGCCTTCCCGATGCTGACGGGGACGCTGATCACCACGGCCGGCTTCATTCCCGTTGGTTTCGCCGCATCGACGGCCGGCGAATATGTCCGCTCGCTGTTCTACGTCGTCGGCATCGCGCTTGTTACCTCGTGGTTCGTCGCGGTCTATTTTACGCCGTGGCTCGGTTACATGATCCTCAAGCAGCGCCATCACGCCGGCGAGCATCATGATGCCTTCGACACCCGCTTTTATCGCCGGCTGCGCGGCACCGTCGGCTGGGCGGTTCGCCATCGGGTGATCGTGCTGCTGTTGACGCTCGGAACCTTCGTCACCAGCCTCTGGGCCTTCCAGTTCATTCCGCAGAATTTCTTCCCGCAATCCTCGCGGCCGGAAATCCTGGTCGATCTCTGGCTGCCCGAAGGCACCAGCATTCGGGAAGTCGAAGTGCAGGCGAAGGCGCTCGAAGCGAAGATGATGGATGATCCCGACAAGCGGTTCATCGCCACCTATATCGGCGAAGGCGCACCGCGTTTCTTCCTGCCGCTCGACCAGCAGCTGCGCAACCCGAACTTCGCCCAGCTGCTGGTTATGGCGAAGGACGAACCGGCGCGCGAACGGCTGATCGTCAAGCTGCGCACCATTCTTGCCGAAGACTTCCCATCGATCCGCGGCAAGGTCGACCGCCTCTTCCTCGGCCCGCCCACAGGCTGGCCGGTGCAGATGCGCATCATGGGGCCTGACCGCCAGGAGGTGCGAGCGATCGCCGATCAGGTGAAGGCGCGCTTTACGGCCAACCCGATGCTCGGCGCCATCCATGACGACTGGCTGGAGCCGGTGCCGGCGATGAAGCTAGTGATCGACCAGGACCGCGCCCGGGCGCTTGGCGTGACCTCGCAGCGCGTGCGCCAGATGCTGCAGACCGCCATGTCCGGGGCTCCGCTCGACGATTTCCGCGACGGCGAGGAGACGGTCTCGATCGTCGCCCGCGAGCCGGATGCCAGCCGCTCGCTGCTGTCGGCGGTCAATTCCGTCTACGTGCCGACGGATTTCGGCGGCTTCGTTCCGGTCTCGCAGGTCGCCAAGGTCGTGCCCGTCATGGAGCAGGGCATCGAATGGCGGCGCGACCGGCTGCCGACGATCACGGTGCGCGCGACGCTGCCGGACGGCGTGCAGCCGAATGACGTGGTCATGAAGATGTATGCCGACATGAAGGACCTGCGCGACAGCCTGCCGGCCGGCTACAACGTCGAGATCCAGGGCGGTGCCGAGGATGCGGCGGAAAGCCAGATGTCGATTGCCGCCAAGGCGCCGATCATGCTCGCCGTCATCATCGTGCTGCTGATGGTGCAGCTGCAGCATTTCGGCAAGGCGATGCTGGTGCTTGCCACCGGCCCGCTCGGCATCATCGGGGCGGCCGCCGCCTTGCTGATCAGCGGCGCGCCCTTCGGCTTTGTGGCGATCCTCGGTGTCATCGCGCTGCTCGGCATTATCATGCGCAATTCGATCATTCTGGTCGATCAGATCGATCAGGACATCAAGGCTGGTATGCACCGGCAGGAGGCGATCGTCGGTGCGGCCGTGCGGCGTTTCCGGCCGATCATGCTGACGGCGCTGACCGCCGTGCTGGCGTTGATCCCGATCTCGCGCGGCGTCTTCTGGGGTCCGCTCGCCTTCGCCATGATGGGCGGCATCTTGGTTGCGACAGTGCTCACCATTCTGGTTCTGCCCGCCGGTTACGCCCTTTTCTTCGGCCGGGAGCCGAAGGCAAAGGACGAGCCAGGCCGGGATGCCGACGCCATCCAGGAAGAGGCGGATGACAGACATCCGCCGGCGTTGGCAGCCGAGTGAGGACGGCGCGGCGAAAGCCGCGCCGTTTTCCTTGCAGGCCGCAATCTCACGGTTCTCATCACTGCCGGGTTCGCCTCGACTCGCGTCGATTCCCTTGCCGCCTCGAAAAAGCTAAGCTTTTGAAAGCATGCCGGGGCACAAGCCGTCATCCCGGCCGCTCATTGACGGGGAGGGTGAGACCATGGCCGATTATCGTCTGGAAACAAGCTGGCATCCGGTCGAAGGCAGTTTCGGGCGCTTGATCTTCACGCTCTTCAATCTTTCAGCCGAGCCGCTTTCCAGTTTCTCGCTCGCCTATACGTCGGAGACACGGGTTGCCGAAAAACACGTCTGCGATGGCGGCAGCCTGAAGCGACAAGTCGCGCATCTCCATGAATTCCGGCCGCCCGACGGGCTGAGTGTGCCGCCGGGCGGCCACTGGCGGTTCACCGTCGAGGGACTGACCCGAGAGCCGAAACATGTGACATCGGGGGTCAAATCGGCCTATCTGGCACTTGGCGACGGGCGCCATATTGCTGTCGCCTTCGGCGATCTGATTCTCGAAGACCGCGATGGCGGAATTGCGCCGCCGCTTCTGCCGCCGGGCCGGGTAGAGGAGCCTTATTCGCTGCTGCCCTGGCCGCTGGCGCTCGCGTTGAAGGCGGGAGAACTGCCGCTCGTCCTTTATCCGGCCGAGAGGACACGGCCCGAGGCGGTCAAGGCGTTGTCTCTGGTTCTTTCGCTTTACCAGCGGCTTTATCCGGCCGAAAATGTGCCGTTCTCGCTCTGCGCCGTAAAGGGCGGGCGGGCTATTCGTTTCGTTACTGAATCATCGATCGCTGCGTTCGCCTATGAAATACGATTTACCGCGCATGAGGTCGTGCTCTCCAGCGCGGATGCGGCGGGTCGGCACTATGGCCTGATCAGTCTGGCGCAAATCATGCACGGCGCGCGTGCCAATCGGGAGAGCTTCAGATTTCCGAATTTCGGCACGATCGCCGACCAGCCTCGTTATGACTGGCGCGGCTGCCATCTCGATGTGGCCAGACAGTTCTATCCGGTGGCTGACGTCATGCGGCTGATCGATATCCTCGCCTGGAACAAGCTCAACATCTTCCATTGGCACCTGACAGACGACGAAACCTGGCGGCTGGAGATCAAGGCCTATCCCCAGCTTACGGAGATCGGCGCGCTGCGCGGGCCGGACGAGGTGCTTGTGCCGCAGCTTGGTGACGGGGCGGAACCGCGCTCTGGCCATTACACGCAGGAGGATGTCAGGCGGATCGTCGCGCATGCTGCGTCGCTTCAAATAGAAGTAGTGCCGGAAATCGATGTTCCCGGCCATAGCACCGCGACGCTGTTGTCACTGCCCGAACTCGTCGACGGGCAGGAGGCGCCGGACAGCTATCGCGCCGTGCAGGGTTATCCCAATAATGCCCTCAACCCGGCGGTCGAATTCACCTATGAGTTCCTCGGGAAGGTGTTCGACGAGATGGTCACGCTGTTCCCCGGTGAATATATCCATATCGGCGGCGACGAGGTCGCAAGCGGCGCCTGGCTTTCCTCGCCGCTTTGCAAGGCGCTAATGGAACGGGAGAAAATTGCCGGCACAGCGGAGCTGCAATCCTATTTGCTGAAACGGATCAAGGCCATGTTGTCGGAGCGCGGCAGGAAGCTCGCCGGCTGGAACGAAGTCTCGCATGGCGGCGGAGTTGATCGCGACGGCACTTTGCTGATGGCCTGGGAAAAGCCCGCTGTCGGAATCGAGCTGGCGCAGCAAGGTTACGATGTGGTGATGACGCCGGGCCAAGCCTATTATCTCGACATGGCGCAAGCGGAAGCCTGGTCTGAGCCCGGCGCGAGCTGGGCTGGCCATGCGCCGCCGGAACACACCTATGCTTACGAGGCCGAGGGCGAGTTGCCGGATGCGCTGCGGGAGAAGCTGCGCGGCGTCCAGGCTTGCATCTGGACTGAAAACTTCCTCTCTCGCGCCTATTTCAACCGGCTGGTCTTCCCGCGCCTTCCGGCCGTCGCCGAAGCCGGGTGGACGCCATTGGAACGCAAAGACTGGGACCGGTTCGCAGCGATCGTGCGGATGTGGCCGGTGCTTTAAGACGTGATTGCTTCCGCCTTGAGCCCCAACAGCGCTGCGCCGATCAGGCCGGGTTCGATGCGGCATTCACTCGGCACCACCAGTGGACGGTCGAATTTGCGCAGGATGCGGGTACGCACGGCCTTGTCTAGCTCGGCGAGCAAGGGCTCGACATTGGAAAGTCCGCCGCCGACCGGAACGATGGTGGCGCCGGTGATGTTGATCGTCAGGGCGAGCGGTGATGCAACCAGATCGACATAGACGTCGATGGTGCGTGTCGCCTTCTCCTCCCCTTGTCGCCACTGACCGATGATCTCTTCGCTTGAGAGCTTGAGATCATGCAGCGTCTTATGCAGGCGCTCCAGCCCGCGGGCGCCGCCGACAGTGTCGACACAGCCCTTCTGGCCGCAGCCGCAGGCGTAAGCAGGAATGGCGACGGGAGGATTACCGGCCGCCGAGGCGATGATCGGCCCATGACCCCATTCGCCGGCAAAGCCTCCGGCCTCATTGACGAGCCGCCCGTCGGCGACCAGACCGCCGCCGACGCCGGTGCCGAGGATGGCACCGAAGACGATGCGATGGCCGCGGCCAGCGCCGAGACCGGCTTCAGCCATGGCGAAACAGTCGGCGTCATTGGCGATCAGCACCGGCAAGCCGAGTTCGGCTTCGAGATCGGCCGCGAGCGTGCGGCCGTGTATGCAGGGAATGTTGGCGCAGGTCAGCCGCTGGGTATCGGGATCGACGACCCCAGCGATCGAGAGGGCAATACGGCTCGGGCGTTCGCCGGTTTCCGCGATGATATCGCACAGGGTCTCGACGAAAGCGCCAAAATCATCCTTCGGCGTCGGACGGCGGCCAAGCGGAACGATGTCTGACTCGGAGCGGGCGATGCCGCCCTTGATGGCGGAACCGCCGATGTCGAATGAAATGACCATTGCCTGCCTGCCGTTTCTCTAGCCTTCAGCGTCTGCTCGCACTGTTGGCAGGGAATTTCAAGCCTTGATGCATCTGCCTGCCACGCGCTTGCGGCGCAAAAAAGCGGCGGTCGAATGTAAATGGCCGCCGACAGGTCTTCTCATTGATTTCCTGTCCCTTAAGTCATTCAATTGGCATATTGCGCGGCCAAGATCGGGCTTGGCATTCCATCATCTAACGGTATCATGACCTTCGAAAACGCCGATCCCCACAGACGCCGAAGACCACGTCCGCCCCGTCCAAAAGGCCGCCGCCTCTCAGCTGTCCTGCGGCAGTTGGCAGGCGATCAAAGCCGGGAGTGGATTTCGATCGGCGATCTGTTCGAGACGATGGGTGACAGGGCGATCAGTGCTCTGATGTTGATCTTCGCGCTGCCGAACGCTTTTCCCACCCCGCCCGGCACATCGGCCGTGCTTGGCGCGCCGCTGATTTTTCTGGCGGCCCAATTGACCTTCGGGCTAAAACCCTGGCTGCCGAAGGCAATCGCAAACCGCTCGATGCGGCGGGAGGATTTTGAGACTATCGTCGGCCGCATCCATCGCTGGCTCGCCTGGGCGGAGCGCATGCTGAAGCCGCGACTTGCCATCTTCGCCGAACCGCCGGCGGAATATTTCGCCGGCCTCGCCTGTCTGCTGCTTTCGATCGTGCTGGTTCTGCCGGTACCGCTCGGCAATATCCTGCCGGCAATCACCATTTCGGTGTTCGCGTTCGGCATTATGGGCCGTGACGGGCTTTTCGCGCTCATTGGCTTTATCATGACGACCGTGTCGCTCGTCATTGCCGGCAGCGTGATTTACGGTCTCGCGAAGGCGTCGATTTATTTCGTCATGCAATGGTTCGCCTGAGCGGTTGCGTCAACAGGCTCGACATTTTCGGGAATTTTGTTTTGAACTGGCGTGGATAGAGACTCACATCATGCCGGCGGCGGCAAGCCGGCTCATTTTGCGCGGTAGGCAGTAGATGGCAAAAAGATCCGAGACCCCTGCACGGCTCGACGATGCAGCCCGTGCCGGCTGGCTTTATTATGTCGCCGGACGCACGCAGGATGAAATCGCCGCCACGATGGGCATTTCACGGCAATCGGCGCAGCGGCTGGTGTCGCTTGCCGTCGCCGAGCGTCTGATCAAAGTGCGGCTCGACCATCCGATCGCCGCCTGTCTCGAGCTTGCCAACCAGCTGCGGCGAAAATTCGGGCTGAAACATGTGGAAGTGGTGCCGAGCGATGCGGGTTCCTCGTCGACCACCATCGGCATCGCCGAGGCGGGTGCGGCCGAGATCGAGCGCTGGCTGAAGCGGCCGGAACCGATCGTGCTGGCGGTTGGCACCGGCCGCACGCTGAAGGCGGCGGTCGACCAGCTTCCGGCGATCGAATGTCCCAATCACCGGATCGTCTCTCTGACCGGCAATATCGCGCCGGACGGTTCGGCCGCCTATTACAACGTCATCTTCAGCATGGCGGATGCAGTCAAGGCGCGGCACTATCCGATGCCGCTGCCGGTGCTCGTCACCTCGGCCGAAGAACGGGAGCTGCTGCATGGGCAGCAACTGGTGCGCTCGACGCTCGACATGAGCGCGCAGGCAGACGTCACCTTCGTCGGCATCGGCGAGCTCGGCATCGACGGGCCGCTCTGCGTCGATGGCTTTCTTGAAAAGGACGAGATGATGGAACTGATGCGTGGAGGCGCCGTCGGTGAAATCTGCGGCTGGATCTTCGATGTCGACGGCAAATTGCTCGACAACCCGATCAACGAGCGTGTCGCCTCGGCGCCGATCCCGTCCCGCGAGGCTTCGATGGTCATCGGGCTCGCCAAAGGCAAGCGAAAATACAAGGCTATCAGAGCCGCCGTAGTCGGCCATCAAATCAATGCTCTGATCACTGACGAAGAGACCGCTGAGTTTTTGCTCAAAAGCTGAGCAAAAAATATAGCAATTAAATCAAGGACAAGACCACTGCCTTCGGCATCGCAGCAACGATTGTCGATTGACTTTTTTCATGCAGTGATGAGTAATTGCTCATGAGCAAAGCGAATGCTCACATCTCGTCTTCTGGGAGGAAGATATGACATTGAGA
Organism: Rhizobium sp. YTUHZ045; assembly: GCF_051124255.1. Classification (NCBI taxonomy): domain Bacteria; kingdom Pseudomonadati; phylum Pseudomonadota; class Alphaproteobacteria; order Hyphomicrobiales; family Rhizobiaceae; genus Rhizobium; species Rhizobium sp. YTUHZ045. Next base: position 3,634,637 of record NZ_CP101432.1, on the reverse strand, counting down.
ACTTTCCTGCTGGGCGCCTGCTCAGCATTGGCGTTTGCCGGCATGGCTTCGGCCGAGACGCTGACAATTGCGACCGTCAACAACGGCGACATGATCCGGATGCAGAAGCTGACGGACGACTTCAAGGCAAAGAATCCCGGCATAGACCTTGAATGGGTCACCCTCGAAGAAAACGTGCTGCGCCAGAAGGTCACGACCGACATCGCGACCAAGGGCGGCCAGTACGACGTTCTGACGATCGGCACCTATGAAGTTCCGATCTGGGCGAAGCAGGGCTGGCTGCTGCCGCTCGACAATCTCGGCGACGCCTATGACGTCAACGACCTGCTGCCGGCCATCCGCAGCGGCATCAGCATGGACGGCAAACTCTATGCCGCGCCGTTCTATGGCGAAAGCTCCATGGTCATGTACCGCAAAGACCTTTTCGACGCCGCTGGCCTGAAGATGCCCGACGCGCCGACCTGGGACTTCATCGCGGACGCTGCGAAGAAGGTCACCAACAAGGACAAGGAAATCTACGGCATCTGCCTGCGCGGCAAAGCTGGCTGGGGCGAAAACATGGCCTTCCTGACGGCTATGTCGAACTCCTTCGGTGCGCGCTGGTTCGATGAGAAGTGGAAGCCGCAGTTCGATCAGCCCGAGTGGAAGGACACGCTGACCTTCTACGTCAACCTGATGAAGGAAGCTGGCCCTCCGGGCGCCTCCTCCAACGGCTTCAATGAAAACCTGGCGCTCTTCCAGACCGGCAAGTGCGGCATGTGGATCGACGCGACGGTTGCCGCTTCCTTCGTCTCCGATCCGAAGCAGTCGCAGGTCGCCGACAAGGTCGGCTTCGCGCTCGCTCCGGACAAGGGCCTCGGCAAGCGCGGCAACTGGCTCTGGGCCTGGAACCTCGCCATTCCGGCAGGCTCGCAGAAGGTCGAGGCCGCCGAGAAGTTTGTCGCCTGGGCAACGAGCAAGGAGTACACCAACCTGGTTGCCGAGAAGGAAGGCTGGCTGAACGCACCTCCGGGCACCCGCACCTCGCTTTATGCGAATGCGGAGTATCAGAAGGCTGCTCCCTTCGCCAAGATGACCCTCGATTCGATCAACTCGGCCGACCCGACCAAGCCGACCGTCAAGCCGGTCCCTTATGTCGGCGTCCAGTTCGTGGCGATCCCGGAATTCCAGGGCATCGGCACGGCGGTGGGCCAGCAGTTCTCGGCAGCCCTTGCCGGCCAGATTTCGGTCGATCAGGCTTTGAAGAGCGCACAGCAGCTGGCGACCCGCGAAATGACCAAAGCCGGCTACATCAAATAACCTCCTGAGAAGAGGCGGATCCTTGACAATCCGCCCCTCTGGGCCGCCGATTGCCCAAACCGCATCGGCGGCCTCTTTTCCAGATCAAGCTGCATTGCGGCCGCTCCCCGCTTCACTTCAGATCGGTGATTGCCATGGCAACAACACATACTCGCTCCGCGGCGCGCCTGATGATTGCGCCCTCCGTGCTGTTCCTCTTTGCGTGGATGATCGTCCCGCTTGCGATGACGATCTATTTCTCTCTGCTGAACTATAATCTGCTCAGCCCTGGCATGGAGAGCTTCGTCGGCCTGCTGAACTACGAATATTTCCTGTCAGATCCGGCCTTCATCGCCGCTCTGATCAATACGCTGCTGCTTGTCGCCGGCGTTCTCGTCGTCACCGTCGTCGGCGGCATCGCCTTCGCGCTGCTGCTCGACCAGCCGATGTACGGCCAGGGCATCGTGCGCATCCTTGTCATCGCGCCGTTCTTCGTCATGCCGACAGTGGCAGCACTCGTTTGGAAGAACATGTTCATGAACCCGGTCAACGGCCTGTTTGCGCATCTTGCGAAGGCGCTCGGCCTGCAGCCGATCGACTGGCTGGCGAATGCGCCGCTGCTCTCCGTCATTCTCATCGTCGCCTGGCAGTGGCTGCCCTTTGCCACGCTCATCCTGTTGACGGCGCTGCAGTCGCTCGACGAGGAGCAGAAGGAGGCGGCCGAAATGGACGGCGCCGGGGCGATCTCGAAATTCATTTACATCATCCTGCCGCACATGGCGCGTGCCATCACCGTGGTGATCCTGATCCAGACGATCTTCCTGCTCTCGGTCTTCGCCGAAATCCTCGTCACCACCAATGGCGGGCCGGGCACCGACAGCACCAACCTCACCTATCTCGTCTATGCGCAGGCTCTGCTGCAGTTCGATATCGGCGGCGCTTCTGCAGGCGGCATCGTCGCGGTCGTGCTTGCCAATATTGTCGCGATCTTCCTCGTGCGCCTCGTCGGCAAGAATCTGGAGGCTTGAGATGGCCAGAAAAGTCACAACTCAGCGCAAGCTCATCGTGACGGCGGTCGCCTGGACGCTCGGCATCCTGATCTTCTTCCCGATCCTCTGGACGTTCCTGACCAGCTTCAAGTCGGAAGCCGACGCCATCGCCTCGCCGCCGCAGTTCCTGTTCTTCCACTGGACCGCGGAGAACTATGCGGAAGTGCAGAGCCGCTCGAACTATCTCAGCCACTTCATGAACTCGGTGGTCATTTCCTTCGGCTCGACGCTGATCGGCCTGATCATCGCTATTCCGGCCGCCTGGGCGATGGCGTTCGCGCCGACCAAGCGGACGAAGGACGTGCTGATGTGGATGCTCTCGACCAAGATGATGCCGCCTGTGGGCGCGCTGATCCCCATCTATCTGATGTTCCGCAATTCCGGTCTGCTCGACACGCGCATCGGGCTGGTGATCGTGCTGACGCTGATCAATCTGCCGATCATCGTCTGGATGCTCTACACCTACTTCAAGGAAATTCCCGGTGAGATCCTCGAAGCGGCCCGCATGGACGGCGCCTCGCTGATGAAGGAGATCGTCTACGTGCTGACGCCGATGGCGGTGCCGGGCATTGCCTCGACGCTGCTTCTGAACATCATCCTTGCCTGGAACGAGGCCTTCTGGACGCTCAACCTCACCGCCTCGAAGGCGGCACCGCTGACGGCCTTCATCGCCTCCTATTCCAGCCCCGAAGGCTTGTTCTATGCCAAGCTCTCGGCGGCCTCGACCATGGCGATCGCGCCGATCCTGATCCTCGGCTGGTTCAGCCAGAAGCAACTCGTCCGCGGCCTGACCTTCGGCGCAGTGAAATAAGAAAAGGGAGACAAACATGGGCAGCATTACCCTTCAGAAGGTTTCCAAGGTCTTCGGCGAAGCCAAGGTCATCCCTTCGATCGATCTCGATATCAACGACGGCGAGTTCGTCGTCTTCGTCGGTCCATCCGGCTGCGGCAAGTCCACGCTGCTTAGGCTGATCGCCGGTCTTGAGGATGTCTCCGGCGGCAAGATCGTCATCGACGGCAAGGACGCCACCGAGAAGGCGCCGTCGGAGCGCGGCCTTGCCATGGTGTTCCAGTCCTACGCGCTCTATCCGCATATGAGCGTGCGCAACAACATCGCCTTCCCGCTGAAGATGGCGGGCGTCGACAAGGCGGAAATCGACCGTAAGGTGACGGATGCGGCACGAGTGCTGAACCTCACCGACTATCTCGAGCGCAAGCCGCGCCAGCTTTCCGGCGGTCAGCGCCAGCGCGTCGCGATCGGTCGCGCCATCGTGCGCCAGCCTTCAGCCTTCCTCTTCGATGAACCACTGTCGAATCTCGACGCGGCTCTGCGCGTCAATATGCGCCTCGAAATCAGCGAGTTGCATCAGCAGCTGAAGACGACGATGATCTATGTCACCCATGACCAGGTCGAGGCCATGACCATGGCCGACAAGATCGTCGTGCTGAACCGCGGCAATATCGAGCAGGTCGGCTCGCCGCTCGAACTCTACAGCCGCCCGCGCAATCTTTTCGTCGCCGGCTTCATCGGCTCGCCGAAGATGAATTTCATCAAGGGCCAGAACGCCGCCGAGCTCGGCGCGCACACGCTCGGCATCCGTCCCGAACACATGCTGCTGTCGATGGAGAGCGGCGATTGGAAGGGCAGGGTCGTCGTTGCCGAGCATCTCGGTTCCGACACCTTCCTGCACATAGATGTCGAGGGGATCGGGATGGTGACGGCGCGCGGCAGTGGCGATTTTGCCGCGCAAGCGGGCGACACGGTCTATCTGACGCCGGACCGGTCACGCATTCATAAATTCAACGAGGGCGGCCTTGCCATCTGAGCAGGCGGCCGGCTGGGGGCAGGCATGCGAGCCGGGCGATGGCGCTCGGCCGTCTCGGCAAGACCTTCAAGAGGACTGAAACATGACGTGCAAATTATCGCTGGCAACGCTTTCGGACGCGGCGCGCACTGCCGCCATCCCTTCCTACGACAGGGCGTCGCTGAAAGCCGGCATCGTGCACTTCGGCGTCGGCAATTTCCACCGCGCGCATCAGGCGATCTATCTCGACGATCTCTTCAACCAGGGCGCCGATCACGACTGGGCAATTATCGGTGCCGGCGTTCTGCCATCGGATGCCGCCATGCGCGAGAAGCTTGCGGCGCAGGATTTCTTGACGACGGTGGTGGAGCAGGACAACAACAAGACGGCGGCGCGTGTCACCGCCCCGATGATCGACATTCTGCCGGTCGGCGATCCTGCCGCCATCATCGCCAGGCTTGCCGATCCCGAGATACGCATCGTCTCGCTGACGATCACCGAGGGCGGTTATTTCATCGATGCTTCAGGCACGTTCAATCCGGCCCATCCTGCTATCGCCGCCGATGGACAAAATCCCGGTGCGCCGAAGACGGTCTTCGGTCTGATCGTCGCTGGCCTCAAGGCGCGCAAGGACAAGGGCATCGGACCTTTCACCGTGATGTCCTGCGACAACATTCCCCATAATGGCGTCGTCACCGCCAATGCCGTGATCGGCACTGCAGCACTTTCGGATGCCGCCCTTGCCGACTGGATCAGGGCTAATGTTGCCTTTCCAAACGCGATGGTCGACCGGATTACGCCGGCGACCGGCCAGCGGGAGATCGATTTCCTCAGGGACAATTTCGGCATTGAGGATAATTGGCCGGTTTATTGCGAAGAATTCAAGCAGTGGGTGCTCGAAGACAAGTTCACGGCCGGCCGCCCGGCCTTGGAAAAGGTCGGCGTCACCTTCGTTCCTGATGTTACGCCTTACGAGCATATGAAGATCCGTATCCTTAACGGCGGGCATGCCGCGATCGCCTATCCGTCGGCGCTGATGGACATTCATTTCGTGCATGATGCCATGGAAGATCCGCTGATCCGGGCGTTCCTGGCCAAGCTGGAGAGAGACGAAATCATTCCGATCGTGCCGCCGGTGCCAAACACCTCGCTGACGGATTATTTTGCCCTCATCGAACATCGGCTTCTCAATCCGAAGATCGCCGATACCATCCCGCGTCTGGCGCAGGATGGCTCGAATCGCCAACCGAAATTCATCCTGCCGTCGACGCTCGACAATCTGCGCCAGGGCAGAGATGTCATCGGCCTGGCGCTGGTCTCGGCGCTTTGGTGCCGTTATTTCGCCGGCAAGACCGACAGCGGCAAGGATATCGTCTTCAACGACGCCAGCGCCGAGCGCCTGCACGCAGCGGCGCTGAAGGCAAAGGCCGATCCGTCCGCCTTCCTCGGCTTCGATGATATTTTCGGCGAGGTGGCGAAATCGGATCTTTTCCGCAAACGTTTTGCTCATGCTGTTAAAACCTTGTGGGAAAAGGGCACGCGGGAAACGCTGCAGCTCTATCTCGACGGCAAGCTCGCAGTGTAAGGGGAATGCGGATGGCGGCATCGGCTGGCGCCATCCATCCCGCCTTGCGGGCGGCGCGGGACGATCATGCGTCCGAATTGAAGTCAGGTTGGGTTTTTCATGGCTGATGCTGAACCACGGCTGGTCATTTTCGATTGCGACGGCGTGCTCGTCGACAGCGAACCGATCTCGATCAGCGTGCTCGTCAGGGCGATGAGTGATCTCGGCGTTTCGATTACCGAAGACCAGGCCTATGAGCGCTTCCTCGGACGCAGCCTGGCAACCCTCATCGATACGCTGGAAACCGAGTTCAATATTCACGCCGGCGAAGAATTCCTGGAGCGCATTCGCACTGATCTCTACGCGCGGTTTCGCACCGAGCTGAAGCCGATAGACGGCATCGCGGCGACGATCGACGGGCTCGGCATTCCCTGTTGTGTCGCTTCATCAAGCCAGATGGAGCGAATCCGGTTGTCGCTGTCCGTCACCGGACTTCTCGACAGGCTGCCCGACATCTTCAGCGCGACGATGGTCAAGCGCGGGAAACCGGCGCCCGATCTCTTCCTCCACGCGGCACGGCAAATGCATGTCGAGCCGGGATCCTGCCTCGTCATCGAGGACAGTCCGGCCGGCATTGCCGCCGCCAAGGCGGCGGGCATGACGGTCTTTGCCTTCACCGGCGGATCGCATGCGAATTTCGCCGGATACCGCGCCGAACTCGACCGGCTTTCGCCTGATGTCGTGTTTGACGCCATGCCGGAATTGATACACCTTGTCCGCAACCATAAGCTGGACGGGACTGCAATTTAATGCGTGATCATGTGGTTGCGGTGGATGTCGGCACCGGCAGCGCGCGCGCCGGCGTCTTCGATGCCGGGGGCCATCTGCTGGCCAAGGCTGAACATCCAATTGTCATGAACCGGCCGCGTGAAAACCACGCCGAGCACGATTCCGAAGACATCTGGTCGGCCGCCTGCACCGCGGTGCGCAGGGCGATGGAGCAATCCGGTATTGCCGCCGCCTCGGTCGGAGCAATCGGCTTCGACGCTACCTGTTCCCTCGTGGTCCGCGACGTCGAAGGTGGACCGATCAGCGTGTCCACAACCGGTGAGCGGCGTTTCGACACCATCGTGTGGCTCGATCATCGCGCGCTGAAGGAAGCCGACTTCTGCACGGCGACGGAGCACAGGGTGCTTGAACATTCCGGCCACGTCATGTCGCCGGAAATGGAAATGCCGAAGCTGATGTGGCTGAAGAAGAAGCTGCCGGCGACGTGGGAAAGGGCGGGCTATTTCTTCGACCTTGCTGATTTCATGACCTGGAAATCAACTGGGTCGACCGCCCGTTCTCGTTGCACGCTGACGGCAAAATGGAATTATCTCGCCCATCTCGAAAAGGGATGGCAGCAGGATTTCCTGCAGCGGATCGGGCTCGATGATCTTCAGACTCGCGGCCGGCTGCCGGATGAGACTGTGCCGGTCGGCGGCAGTATAGGCCGGCTGACGGCTGATGCGGCCGAGGCGCTCGGGCTGACTACGGAGTGCCATGTCTCCGCGGGAATGATCGACGCTTATGCCGGCGCGCTTGGGGCGCTCGGCGGTTATGCCGCCGATCCCGTAACACGTGAGCGCCAGCTGGCACTGATCGCCGGCACGTCGAGCTGCGTCGTCGCCTTCTCGCGGGAGTGCAATCCAAGCCACGGCATGTGGGGGCCTTATTATGAGGTTGTCTTCCCGCAGTCCTGGCTGGTGGAAGCGGGGCAATCGGCGACCGGTGCGCTGCTCGACCATATCGTGCGCATGCATGCGGCCGGCGGTGAGCCGACAGCGGCATTGCACCAGAAGATCGTCGCGCGCATCGCCGAATTGCGGGCAGAGGAGGGCGACGCTTTCGGCGAGCGTATTTTTGTGCTGCCGGACTTTCACGGCAATCGCTCGCCGCTTGCCGATCCGCATGCCGTCGGCGTGATCAGCGGGCTGACGCTCGACACTTCCTTCGACGGGCTTTGCGCGCTCTATTGGCGGTCTGCCGTCGCGATCGCTCTCGGCATCCGCCATATCCTGGAGACGATGAAGGACTACGGCTACGTGCCCGATACGCTGCATATCGCCGGCGGACACGTGAAGAACCCGGTGCTGATGGAACTCTATAGCGACGCCACCGGCTGCAAGGTCGTGGTGCCGAAGATGAACGAGGCGGTGCTGCTCGGTACGGCGATTGCGGCATCCGTCGCCTGCGGCCTGCACGAGGATTTGGCGGCAGCCGGCGAGGCGATGTATCGGGGCGGCGTCGAACGGCTTCCCGACAAAGCGAAACAGGCGCTTTACGACCGCGATTATCGCCGTCTTCTGGCCATGCATCGGCACCGTGCCGAACTGGAAGCGATGTTCTGAAAGCTCACATCTAGTGGTTCGCGGTTTCACCGAGGACGGTCGCAAATTCCAGCATGCGGCGGCGGCGCAGCGCTGCCTCCTCTCCGACTTCGAGAATGACGGATTCCGAAAGGCAATCGAGCAGTGCGATCAGCGGCGGAAGGTTGTCGAGATCGGGAGCGCGTGCCGGCGGCAAGGACAGCATGACGTTTGACTGATCTGCCATCCAGTCTGCTTGCTGAGGCGAAATCAGCACGACCTTGTAGCCGTAGCGGCGCGCGGTTCTGGCAAGCAGCCGTGCCTTGGCGAAACGGCGGCAGTCGATGATGACGAGCAAAGCGTCGTCGACGGCCTGCCGGGCGAAGAGTTCGGCAAAACGGTTGTCGGTGGCATCGAGCGTGCGGACGCCATCGCGGGCCTGCGTCAGCCGCTGGGAGAAATGATTGGCAAGGCTTGCGAGCCGCGCATGCGTGGCGATCGATACTTCGCGGGCCGTGCTGATCAGGCGGACGGCTTCGGCCCAAAGCGGCTGCGCCGTCAGATGATAGATGTGATGCAGGGCCTGGATCTGCTCGGCAACCAGCACGGCAAGCGGCTTGCCCTCCGCGGCGTCCGCATGCAGTTCGCTCATGGCGCTCTGCAACTGCGCCGGCGATGTCGTCACGGTCTCGCGAATTTCCACCTTGACGCTGTCCAAACCCTGATAGCCGAGCGCGCGCAGGAAGCGCCCGACGGTCATCGGCGAGAGGTCCAGCCTGTCGGCGACAGATGCTGCCGTCTCAAACGGCAGGTCGTTCAGGTGCTCGGAGAAATATTTCGCGATACGACGCTCGGCCGGTGTGCCGCTTTTTACGTATTGCCTGAGTTTGTGTACAAAGTCTTCCACATCAGCCTCCCCGTATTTCCTCAGAGGCGTTCCGTGGATGCGCTATCGCAATCCCTTGTCTTGGCAACTATTGTCGGAAGCTGCTTCTCAGGCCCATGCGTATTTCTGCGTCTCATAATATTATATTCGTTCTAATATTGCGACAAGTTTCTATTAAAGCCTGCAATTTTATTCTCTCTTGTCGGTAGCATTCGCCTTTCCTACATCTTTTGCGCAACCGGAGACGCTGAAGAAATGATTCTTGATGCCGCACGCCTTTCGCTCGCCAATCTGTTCGCGCCGGAGACACGCTTGGTCTTCTGGAAGGTGCTCGGCCTGACGCTTCTCGTGCTCGTCGGCCTCTGGTTCGCGCTACGCGGGGCCTTCATGGCCTTCCTCTTTCCCTGGCTCACCAGTTTCTTTCCCGATATGCCGGACTGGGCGGGATGGTTTGCTCTGGTCTTCGCAATCCTTGCCGGGGTCGGCCTTGCGCTCGTGCTGGCGTTGCTGCTTTCGCCCGTCACGGCGCTGATTGCGGGCCTTTTCCTCGACGATGTCGCCGACGTTATCGAAAAACGTGACTATCCCGGCGACGCGCCGGGCGCCGCCATGCCGCTCGGCCCGGCGATGGCGAGCTCGATCAAATTCCTGGGGGTGGTGATCCTCGGCAATATCGTGGCGTTGTTGTTGCTGTTCATTCCCGGCGTCAATCTGGTCGCCTTCTTTCTGGTGAACGGCTATTTGCTCGGACGGGAATTCTTTGAATTCGCCGCCATGCGCTTCCGTTCGCCGCATGAAGCGCGGCTCTTCCGTGCCAAACATGCGCCGACGGTCTTTCTCGGCGGGCTGGTCATCGCGCTCTTTCTGGCGATCCCCGTGGTCAACCTGCTGACGCCTCTCTTTGCGGCGGGCATGATGGTGCATCTGCACAAGCTGATTTCGGCAAAGGACGCCGGTTTTCGCGCCTGAGGATCAACCCGGTAAGGCTGATGTCTCGTACATTGGCGCAAATTCGGCGCTCGGCGGGATCGGCGTGATGATGTCGATCAGCACGCCGTTCGGATCGGCGGTGATGAAATGCCGCTGGCCGAAATCCTCGTCGCGGATCTCCTGCAGGATCGGGAGGTTTGCGCTGTTGCAGGCCGCGTAGACCGCATCGACATCGGCAACCTCGAAATTGAGGAGCAGTCCGGACACTTTGCCGCGAGCCGCAGCCGGGATGGTTTCGTGGCTGCCGTCGAGGATTGCGAGCGAGACATGCTCCGCCTCAGTCGATTGCAGATGAACGTACCACTCGCTCTCGAACAACGCCCCGAAGCCGAAATGCGTGCAATAGAAGCGGGCGGAACCGGCAACGTCGTCGGTCATGATGACAGGATAATAGCTCGTCGATTTCATCCTTTTCCTCCATAGATACAGACAGACTGTATGTTTTTATTCTTAACATACAGTCTGTTTGTATGTAAATGGGGGAAATGAGCCGCAGCAATCGCGAAAGAACGGAACAGACAAGAGGGGCGCTGATCGATGCCGGACGACGCCTCTTCGTCGATAAAGGCTATGCCGAAACGGCGACGCCGGAGATCGCGGCGGCGGCGGGTGTGACACGCGGAGCGCTCTATCATCATTTCGAAGACAAGAAGGCGCTCTTTCGCGCGGTTGTCGAAGTCGAGGCGCGCGCAGTCGCCGAAGCAATCGCGGCATCTTCGGCGTCCGATGATACGCCGCGCGACGCGCTGATTGCCGGCGTTTCGGCCTATTTCGACGCAATGATGGCGGAGGGCCGCACGCGGCTGCTATTGATCGACGCTCCTGCCGTTCTCGGTCTGCCGGCGAGCCAGGCGATCGATGCCGACAACGCGGAAAGGACATTGCGGACAGGACTTGCAGCCATGCTTCCGAGAGCTGGCGCTACGCTTGAGCCTCTGACATTGCTGCTATCGGCGGGCTTCGACCGCGCGGCAATTGCGATCGAGGCGGGCGCCGAACGGCGGAGCTACGAACAAGCGATCACTGTTCTACTCGACAGCCTCGCCGATCACCTGCGGCGGTAGTTCGACCAGCGGGGCCGGCACATCCGAACTCTTCTCCGGCGATTTGCAAATATCGGCGATGACGCAGCGCTCGCATTCGGGGCGGCGTGCCTTGCAGGTGTAGCGCCCGTGCAGGATCAGCCAGTGATGGGCGTGATAGAGATAGTGTTTCGGCACCACTTTCATCAATCGCGCTTCGACTTCATCAGGCGTCTTGCCGGGAGCAAGCCTGATGCGATTGGCGATCCGGAAGATGTGCGTATCGACGGCCATGGTGGCCTGGCCAAAGGCCATCGACAGCACGACATTGGCAGTCTTGCGGCCGACACCCGGCAGGCGCACCAGTTCCTCGCGCGTTTCCGGCACCTTGCCGGCGAAGTCGTCGACCAGCATTTGCGAGAGCGCGATGACGTTTTTCGCCTTGTTGCGGTAAAGGCCGATTGTCTTGATGTAATCGCGAAGCTTGTCCTCGCCGAGATCGAGCATTTTCTGCGGCGTATCGGCTACCTTGAAAAGCGCTCGCGTCGCCTTGTTGACGCCGGCATCCGTGGCCTGGGCGGAGAGAGCCGCCGCCACGACGAGGGTGAAAGGGTTGGTGTGTTCCAGCTCGCCCCGCGGCTCGGGTCGCTGCACGGAAAAGCGACGGAAGATTTCCTCGCGCTCGGCCTGCGAATAGGCGGTTTTCACCGCCGCCGCCGGTTTGCGGCGGGTGATCACATTCGTGCCTTGCGGCAGGGATTTGAGTTTCGGATTCGCCATAGGAACTCTATACTCAGCGGTCATGATGGAAAGCAACGCCAACAGCTCTAGCGAGCAGCCTGTTTTCGCCGCCGAGCTCTTCCCCCACCGGTCGCTCGGCCGCCGCGGCTTCAAGGTGCTGCTCATCCTGTCCGGCGCCGTCTGCTTCCTCTATGGGATGTTCTTCATCGCTACCGGCGCCTGGCCGATCGGCTTCTTCTTCGGATTGGATTTTGTGCTTCTCTACGGCGCCTTCTGGCTGAATTACCGGTCCGGGCGGGTGCGCGAACAGGTCACCGTGTCGCGCACCGACGTATCGGTGCGCAAGTTTGCCCCATCGGGGCGGATGGTAGAGCATCATTTCAACCCGTTCTGGGCGCGTTTCCTCGTTCGGAGGCATCAGGAGATCGGCATCCTCTCGATGCATATTTTCGGCGAGGGCCGGCGCACGGATATCGGCTCCTTCCTCAATCCGGATGATCGCGAGAGCTTCGCAAAGGCCTTCAAAGGCGCGCTTGCGACGGTCAAGCAGCGTATCTGAGCGTAGTGGACGAGCGCGCAAGAATCGGGTGGTTTGCCCCGGCCCTATTGATTATCTCCTTGTTACAAGGAGAAAGACCATGGATATGATCGCGAACCTGCAGACCGACATCACGCCTGACGGCCCCGATTACGATATCGTCCGTCGGGTCATCGAACTCATCACCGAGGATTATCGCGACCAGCCGTCGCTGGAGGCGATCGCCGCTAGGCTCAACCAGTCGCCGACGCAGCTGCAGAAGACCTTCACCCGCTGGGCCGGCCTCTCGCCGAAAGGTTTCCTGCAGGCGGTGACGCTCGACCACGCCAAGCGGCTGCTGCGCAAGGAAGACATGCCGTTGCTCGAGACGTCGATCGAAGTCGGCCTCTCCGGGCCGAGCCGCCTGCACGACCTTTTCGTGACCCATGAGGCGATGTCACCCGGCGAATGGAAGGCAAAAGGCGGCGGCCTCACCATCCGCTACGGTTTCCACATCTGCCCCTTCGGCGTGGCGCTGATCATGGTGACCGATCGCGGTCTTGCCGGCCTTGCCTTCAGCGATTCCGGCGGGGAACGGGCTTGCCTCGAGGACATGACCTGCCGCTGGCCGAATGCCGAATACATCGAAGACCTGCAGGCGACGGTGCCCTATGCCGCCCGCATCTTCCAACCCGGAAAATGGTCTTCCGAGCAGCCGCTTCGCGTCGTGCTGATCGGGACGGACTTCCAGGTGCGCGTCTGGCAGAGCCTCATGAAGATACCGTTCGGCAAGGCGGTCACCTATTCCGACATCGCCAACGATATTGGCCGGCCGACGGCGCAGCGCGCAGTGGGCGCGGCGGTCGGGGCAAATCCGATCTCCTTCGTGGTGCCTTGCCACCGGGCGCTCGGCAAGAACGGTGCGCTGACGGGCTACCACTGGGGCCTCACCCGCAAACGGGCGATGCTCGGTTGGGAATCGGCGCATGCGTAAAGCATGCCCAGCAAAAAGCACGGCATGCAAATCTCCGAGATCGCGGCGCCTTTTAGGCCTGTTCGGCAAGTTCCAGCAATGCTTGCGCCGCACCTTCATCGGTGATCAGCGTGTTGCAGCCGATGCGCTTGATCGTGGCGCGGATGGCGGTGGCCCGGTGGGCGCCGCCGGAGGAAAGCACGATGTGCTTGGCCTCTTTCAGCATGTCGAGGTCGACGGACATCACGCGCTGGTTGATCGAGTGATCGACCGAATTGCCGTCCTTGTCGAGGAAATTGAACATGGTGTCGCAGACGCAGCCGGCATTGATCAGTTCCTGCAACTCGGCCTTCGATATCCAGCCTTCCGATAGCGAGGTCGAGTGCGGCCCGATATCACCGCAGCTGACGATCGCGAGATCGAGGTTCTCGGCGAGGCGGTAGATCGTGTCCAACCCGCATTTGTCGATCAGATTGCGTTTGGTTTCGATGGAATCGACGAGAAGCGGCGCCAGGAACATGTAACATTCGGCGCCGAGCTGGTTGGCCAGCCGCCAAGTGTAATCGATCGGATTCGTCTGATGCACGGCAACGATGCCGCCGAGCAGCGAAACGACCTTACAATTGGCGCGGCGTGGCGGCCGGAAGCTCGCCAGCGAGGCGGTCATGGTGCGGCCCCAGCCGACACCGATCGTATAGTCGTCGGGAATGGCTTCGGAGAGGAACTGGCCAAGCGCCAAGCCGACGTTCTTTGCCAGTGAATCGACATCGCCATGAACCGGCGCAGGCACGACGATCGCTTCGTCGAGGCCATAGGCACGCTCCAGCTTGACCGAAAGCTCGACGCAATCGCCGATCGAATCGTTGATCCAGATCTGGACTTCGCTGCGTTTCATCGACTCGTCGAGCAGGCGGATCACCGTCGTCCGGCTGATGCCGAGCTGTTCGGCGACGTCTTTCTGGGTCAGGCCCTCATTGTAATAGAGCCATGCAGCCCTCAGCCGCAGCGAGGATGCCTCGGAATAGGCGGTATGGGTGCCGCGTTTGAGCTTGACCACGTCTCCTCCCGCAGGATTTTCGCCTAAATCCCTGATGGGACGAAAGGCTGCGCCTATGCGTTTGCTGCCGGGATAATGACGGGTGTGACACTTATGTCAATCAGAATGCACAAATGTCCTTGACTTTTCCTTGCGCGAACGGCGATAGTCCTCGCGACACAAAGTCGTCCCTGTCAGTCCGAGGAGGACATAGTGCGGGCATGCCGAAAGTCACGACCGGCCTTTGCGCCGCAGGCGGTATCGCCTGCGTTCGAGCAGCCGTTCGCATGCGGCCGGAACACGTCGACTGTCCCTCACGTTTATGAATCATCCGTGACGGAAGCGGGTATATTCGCCCGCAGCATGCAAAACATCTGTCCCTAGATCATCTCTTTGCCGGGCGGAAGTCGCGCCGGTCCGCTTTGAATTCAATAAGGATCACCAACCATGACATCCAAGCTTGACCAACTCCGCGAGATTACCACCGTCGTCGCCGATACAGGCGATATTCAGGCAGTCGCCCGCCTGAAGCCGGTCGACTGCACGACCAATCCATCCATCGTCCTAAAGGCGCTCGGTACCGAAATGTTCGCAGACGACATGAAGGAAGCGATCGCCTGGGGCAAGAAGCTCGGCGGCGATGCAAATGTTGCCGCTGCAGCCGTTGCCGACCGCCTTGCCATCTCGGTCGGCGCCGCCCTGGTGAAGCTCGTTCCCGGCCGCGTTTCGACGGAAGTCGATGCCGATCTGTCCTTCGATACCGAAGCATCGCTGAACAAGGCACGCAGCATCATTGCCGCCTACAAGGAACGCGGCATCGAGAAAGACCGTATCCTGATCAAGCTCGCGTCTACCTGGGAAGGCATTCGCGCAGCGGAAATCCTGCAGAAGGAAGGCATCGACTGCAATCTGACGTTGCTCTTCTCCAAGGCGCAGGCGATCGCCTGCGCCGATGCCAAGGTTTTCCTGATTTCGCCCTTCGTCGGCCGTATCCTCGACTGGTACAAGAAGTCGACGGGCAAGGATTTCACTGCTGAGGAGGATCCGGGCGTCATCTCCGTCCGTGACATCTACAACTACTACAAGGCCAACGACATCAAGACGGTCGTCATGGGCGCGTCCTTCCGCAATACCGGCGAGATCGAAGCGCTGGCCGGTTGCGATCGCCTGACCATCGCTCCGAACCTGCTCGACGAGCTTTCAAACGACCAAGGCAAGCTCGAGCGCAAGCTGTCGCCTGAAACGGTCAGGCCGGCTGCCAAAATCGCCGTCGACGAAAAGACCTTCCGCTGGATGATGAACGAAGACGCGATGGCGACGGAAAAGCTCGCGGAAGGCATCCGCGCCTTCGCCAAGGACCTGTCGACGCTGCGCACCATGGTGCAGAAGGAACTGCAGCTCGCTGCCGCCTGATAGAGCACGCCAACGATCGAAGGCGCGGATGCCGGCTGGCAACCGCGCCTTTTTCATGCTCTTATCAATGACATATGCTGTCGGAGACCGATATGGCGGACGAGGAAGCGGCAAGGTCGCCTTTGGCACTTGCCCGCAAGCACGCAAGCTTCATCATTGCCGCTGTTGCCGGACTTGTGGTCTTCTTGGCTCTGACCTCGCGAGAGGTCGGCGCCGGCAATATCTTGTTCGGCTGGAATATCAGCGCCATTGTTTTTGTCGCGCTCAGCTGGCGCAAGATGCTGCGGGCGACGGTCGACTCGATCCGGAAACGCGCCGCCGATCTCGATTTTTCGGATACCGTTTTGCTGGCCCTTTCGATCGGTGCTGCTCTTGCGAGCATCGTCGGCATCGGCACCGAGCTTCATTCGATCAAGGAGGCGCCACCTGACGTTGCGCTGACGCGAGCGGGTGCCGCGGTGCTGACGATTCTGATCTCGTGGATTTTTCTGCATACGCTTTTCACCATCCACTATGCCCATCATTTTTATGGCGGGGCGGACGAAGAGAGCGGCCTCAAATTCCCCGACGGCATCGAAGAGCCCGGCTATTGGGACTTCCTCTATTTCTCCTTCACCGTCGGCGTTGCCGCGCAGACCGCGGATGTCGCGGTCAGTTCGACCAGCATGCGCAAGCTAACACTGCTGCATGCCGTGCTGTCGTTCCTGTTCAACACGACGATCCTGGCGCTGGCGATCAATGTCGGTGCAAGCCTGTTATAATGCGCCGTAGCCGGCGACCGGGAGGATCCAGCTCATAACACCCGGGAGACGGACGGAATTAACGCAGGGGCCACACGACCGGTCCACCTGCTCTGCAAAGCGGAGGGTATGATGAAGAGCGTCGCAAGCCGGTTCCGATCAGCCGACCTCGTTCTGCTTCTGGGCAGGCTTCTGCTGGCGCTGATTTTTCTGCACGAAGGCTCGTCTCTTGCGGCAGATCTCGCGTCGACCATCGACACCTTCGCGAACTTAGGGCTATCGGCGCCGGTAGCCTTGGCCACCATCGCTCTTCAAATCGGCGCCGGCATTTCCGTTGCGGCGGGTTTCCTCGGTCGGCTGGGTGCCACGGCGCTGGCGCTCTTCTGCCTGGCTACCGCCTTTCTCTTTCATACGAACTTTACCAGCCAAAACGAACTCTTGCATTTCGAGAAGGACCTGGCGATTGCCGGCGGCATGTTCGTCCTCGCCGCTTCCGGAGCGGGTTCGATATCGGTCGACAATCTGTTGAAAAGGCGGGCTAACAGCCTTCATCCCTGGCTGAGGGCGATGCTGTAGCCAATGCTGCAGGCTTTTGCGCGCCATGAACATGCCGCGGCTCTTCCGAGCCGCGGAATTGCTCCGGATTGGGCGGCGCCCGCTTACAAGACCGCCTGGCCGGCCATCAGCGCCAGAACCAGGAAGATCAGGAAGATCACCAGCGCAATACCGAAGAGCACGCGGGCGATGGTCGCGGTGGCGGCGGAGACGCCGGAGAAGCCAAAGAAGCCGGCGATGATCGAAATAACGAAGAATATCAGAGCCCATTTCAGCATGACATCATCCTTTGCGTTTGTCTGAAAAGACGCGGCAACCGGGAAATTGTTCCACGTCGCGCGAAATTGGACGATGTTCCTGCTGTCGGCGTGGCTTCCATATCCTTGACGTTTTCGCCGGTCAGCCGTGATTGATCATCACATGGCGAACGGCGGTATAATCCTCCAGCGCATAGACGGACATGTCCTTGCCGTAACCCGACTGCTTGAGGCCGCCATGCGGCATCTCGTTGACCAGCATGAAATGCGTGTTGATCCAGGTGCAGCCATATTGCAGGCGGCCGGCGGTCTTCATGCCGCGGCCGATATCCCTGGTCCAGACCGAGGAGGCGAGGCCGTAATCGCTGTCGTTCGCCCAACCGATGGCATCGTCAGCGTCGGAGAAGCGGGTGACGGAGACGACCGGGCCGAAGACCTCGCGGCGGACGATCTCGTCGTCCTGCAAGGCGCCCGCAATGACGGTCGGCGTGAAGAAGAAGCCTTTGTCGCCGGAGACCTTGCCGCCGGTGGTGATTTCCATGTGCTTGTGCTCGGAAGCGCGGGCGACGAAGCTTTCGACGCGGTCACGCTGGCGCCTGGAGATCAGCGGACCGATCTCGTTTTCGGTATCGTCGGCTTGGTTGAAGCGGATGCTTGAGACGGCCGAAGAGAGATCGGCAACGAAATTGTCGTAGACCTTGGCGTCGGCATAGATGCGGCAGGCCGCGGTGCAGTCCTGACCGGCATTGTAGTAACCGAAGGTGCGGATGCCTGACACGACGGCATCGATATCGGCGTCGTCGAAGACGATGACCGGGGCCTTGCCGCCAAGTTCCAGATGAGTGCGCTTGACGGTCTTGGCGGCGGCCTGCAGCACCTTCTTGCCGGTGGCGACATCGCCCGTGATCGAGATCATGTCGACTTTGGCGTGGTTGATCAGCGCATTGCCGACGCTTTCGCCGCGGCCGAGGATGACGTTGACCACGCCTTCGGGAAGGATGTCGGAAAGCAGCTTCGCCATCTTCAGCGCTGTCAGGGGCGTCTGTTCCGAGGGTTTGAAGACGACGGTGTTGCCGCCCGCGATTGCCGGCGCCAGCTTCCAGGCCATCATCATCAACGGATAGTTCCACGGCGCGATCGAGCCGACGATGCCGATCGGATCACGGCGGATCATCGAGGTGTGGCCGGGCAAGTATTCGCCGGCGGCCGGTCCGTGCAGGTTGCGCACTGCCCCCGCGAAGAAGCGGTAACAATCGACGATTGCCGGGATTTCATCGTTCAGCACTGAATTGATCGGCTTGCCGCAGTTCAGCGCTTCCAGCGCGGCGAAACCGGCGGCGTCCTTCTCGATAGCGTCGGCGATCTTCAGCAGGTAACTCGAGCGTTCGGAAGGCGTCGTCTGCGAGCAGCTCTTGAAGGCTTTTTCGGCGGCATCGACGGCGGCATCGACCTGGGAAAGCGAGGCCTCGGGAAGGTCGATCACCGTCTGTCCGGTCCTCGGGTTCAGGATGTGCTCTTCCGTCTCCGTGCCCTTTTCGAAGCGGGAACCGATCAACATTTGCGTATCCATGATGTTCTCCCTGTTATTTGCCGGCACCGGCGATCTGGTCGCCGTCGCGGGTGAGGTAATAGGCTGCCAGGATCGGCAGGAAGGTGACGAGCACCACGACCATGGCGACCACATTGGTGACGGGGCGCTGGCGCGGGCGGATGAGTTCTTCGAGCATCCAGATCGGCAGCGTCGATTGCTGGCCGCCGGTGAAGGTGGTGACGATGACCTCATCGAAGGACAGGGCAAAAGCGAGCATGCCGCCGGCAAGCAGGGCGGTGCCGATATTCGGCAGGATGACATGGCGGAAGGTCTGGAATCCGTCGGCGCCGAGATCCATCGAAGCTTCGATCAGCGAGCCGGAGGTGCGGCGGAAGCGGGCGACGGCGTTGTTGTAGACGACCACCACGCAGAAAGTGGCGTGGCCGAGCACGATGGTCCAGACCGAGAACGGGATGTCGAAGAGGCTGAAGGCGGAGCGCAGCGCAATGCCGGTGATGATGCCGGGAAGCGCGATCGGCAGGATGACCAGCAGCGAGATCGCCTCGCGGCCGAAGAACTTCGTCTGGCTGACGGCCGCGGCACAGAGCGTGCCGAGGATCAGCGCGATCGCGGTGGCGATGACGGCGACCTGCACGGAAAGGCCGAGCGCCGACCAGACGTCGGTCCGGTTCCAGGCAACGGCGAACCATTGCAGCGTCAACCCGGGTGGCGGCCACTGATAGCTCTTCTCCTCCGTCGTGAAGGCATAGACGAAGATCAGCAGGATCGGCAGGTGCAGGAAAAGCAGCCCGCCGGCGGCGGCGATCTTCAAGGGCAGCGGCGATGTCTTGAGATCAGAGGGCATCGAAGGCCCCCAGTCTTTTGGCGAGCGACAGATAAAGCGCCATGATGACGATCGGCACGACCGAGAAGGCAGCCGCCAGCGGCACGTTGCCAGCCGTCCCCTGCTGCGCATAGACGGCCTGGCCGATGAACAGCCTGGAAGAGCCGATGATCTGCGGGATGATGTAATCGCCGAGGGTCAGCGAAAAGGTGAAAATCGAACCGGCGATGACGCCGGGGAGTGCCAGGGGCAGCAGCACGGTGCGGAATGTCTGGCGCGGGGTGGCGCCGAGATCCGCCGAGGCCTCGATCAGGTTGCCGGGCACACGCTCGAGGGCCGCCTGAGTCGGCAGAATCATGTAGGGCAGCCAGACATAAACGAAGACGATGAAGGTGCCGAGGTAGCTGACCGAAAGCGAATTGCCGCCGACGACGGGCAGGTTCAGGACGCCGTCGAGAAGCCAGGAGAGATGGAGCTGTTCGAAGATCCAGGTCAGGATGCCTTCTTTAGCGAGGATCAGCTTCCAGGCGTAGATCTTGACGAGATAACTCGACCAGAGCGGCAGCATGACGCCGAGATAAAACAGCACCTTCCATTTGCCCCGCGCATAACGGGCGGCGTAGTAGGCGATCGGGAAGGCGATGAGTGCGGAAGCGACGGTGACCAGCGCCGCCATTACGACGGTGCGGATAATGATGTCGAAATTCGTCGGGCTCAGAAGCTGGGCGTAGGTCGACAGCGTGAATTCGTAGTTCACCAGTCCGGAAAAATCGTCGATCGAGAAGAAACTCTGGAGAAGCAGGGCGATGAGCGAGCCGATATAGATGATGCCGAGCCAGAGCAGGGGCGGTGTCAGCATCAGGAACAGCAAAAGCTTCGGGTGCCGCCAGAAGGCATCCGACAGCCGGCCGAAGACGCCGCTGCGTCCCGGAAGGATCGATGTCTTGCCGTCGGAGATGATGAGTGCCGTCATGCCGCATCGTCCATGTAGTGGATATCGGCGGGCTGCCAGGCAAGCCGGATGCCGGCGCCGATATCCGGCACAGGCATGTCTGCCGGCAGCGTGACATGCAGCCGGCTGCCCTGCAGGTCGACGCTGAGACGGGTGGCGGCGCCGAGGAAGCTCGCATGCTCGACCTTCGCCTCGATGCCGTCGCTTGCCAGCCGGATCGCCTCGGGGCGCAGGCTCGCCCAGCGTTTCTCGCCGCCGATCGCTGCCATCAGATCAGGCGCGATTACATTAGACGAGCCGACGAAATCGGCGACGAAACGGGTCTTCGGGCAGCGATAGATATCCTGCGGCGTGCCGTGCTGGACGATATTGCCATTGTTGAAGACCGCGACGCGATCGGCCATAGACAGCGCCTCGCCCTGATCATGGGTGACGAAGACAAAGGTGATGCCGAGCGCGCGCTGCAGGCTCTTCAATTCCTCCTGCATCTGCTCCCGCAGCTTCAGGTCCAGCGCACCGAGCGGCTCATCGAGCAGCAGCACCTTCGGCTTGTTGACGAGGGCGCGGGCGAGCGCCACGCGCTGCCGCTGGCCGCCGGAGAGCTGGCCGGGGCGGCGGCCGCCATAACCCGGCAGTTTGACGAGCTCGAGGGCTTCTCCCGCCGCCTTCATCCGCTCCGCCTTGCCGACGCCCTTGACCATCAGCCCGTAGGCGACGTTGTCGAGGATGTTGAGATGCGGGAAGAGCGCGTAATCCTGGAATACGGTGTTGACGTTGCGCCGATAGGGCGGAACGCCGTCGGCCGTCTCGCCGAAGATCTGAATGTGGCCTGCTGTCGGCTGTTCGAAGCCGGCGATCAATCTGAGGCATGTCGTCTTGCCGGAACCCGACGGGCCGAGCATGGCGAAGAACTCGCCCGGCGCTATTTCGAGATCGACGCCGTCGACGGCGCGAACCTGGCCGAAATGGCGCGATACCTGTTGGAAGCGGACGGCTGACGTCATGGAAGGCTCCGGGTCTTTCAATAGAGGGCGTCGGTCGCGGCTTAAATGACCCCGCCCCAACCCCTTCCCACAAGGGGGAGGGGCTTAATCTGCCGCATCCTCGCAAAGAACTCGGTGTTCAAGAGGAGCGAGGCGGTGCCACTTGTAGCCCCTCCCCCTTGTGGGAAGGGGTTGGGAAGGGGTCTTCAACCACACAAGCCGACTTGGCTATTACCGCCCGCCAATCACGCCGATGTAATCCGACACCCAGCGGTGATAGGGCACGCATTCGCTCTGCGTTGCGCATTTGGCGACCGGTGTTTTCCAGAACTTGATCTTGTCGAAGTGATCGAAGCCGTTGGTGGCGCAGCCGGTTTCTCCCATCAGTTCGTTGCCCTTGCAGGCAGCGGGAACGGAGGGCACGGCGCCGAACCAGGCGGCGGCGTCGCCCTGGACCTTGGCCTGCAGCGAATGTTCCATCCACATATAGGCGCAGTTCGGATGTTCGCTGTCGGCGTGCAGCATGGTCGTGTCGGCCCAGCCGGTGACGCCTTCATCCGGAAAGGTGGAGGCGATCTTCTGCTTGTCGGCCTGGAGCAGGTTGACCTGAAAGGGCCAGGAGCCGGAGGCGACGACGCCTTCGTTCTTGAAGTCGTCGATCTGGATCATCGCGTCGTGCCAGTAGCGTGAGACGAGCTTGCGCTGGCCGCGCAACAGGTCGAGGGCGGCCTTGTACTGGTCCTCGGTCAGTTCGTACGGGTCCTTGATGCCGAGATCGGGCTTATGGGCCATCAGATACATGGCCGCATCGGCGATATAGATCGCGCCGTCATAGGCCTGGACGCGGCCCTTGTTTGACTTGCCGTCCGGCAGGGTCTGCTCCTCGAAGACGACACCCCAGCTGGTCGGCGCCTTGTCCTTGAAGGCGTCGGTATTGTACATCAGTACGTTCGGCCCCCAGAGATAGGGCACGCCGTAATGCACGCCGCCGACCGTGTACCATGGGCCGTCCTGCAGGCGCTTGTCGACATTCTTGAAGCTCGGGATCAGATCGGTATTGATCGGCTGGACACGCTTGCCGGCGATGAGGCGAAGCGACGCGTCGCCGGATGCGGTGACGAGATCGAAGCCACCTTCGTTCATCAGCGACACCATCTCATCGGATGTGGCGGCAGTCTTGACTGAGACCTTGCAGCCGGTTTCCTTTTCGAAGCCGGTGACCCAGTCGTAATTCTTGTCGGTTTCGCCGCGTTCGATGTAGCCGGCCCAGGCGACGATGCTGACCGCGCCTTCGCCCTTACCCAAAGCCTTCAGCGGTTCGGCGGCGACCACCTGTGTCGCGAAGCTCAGGCAGGCGAGCGCTGCCGTGCAGGATTTCAAGAGATTCGTCATCTTCGTCTCCCGGTTTGGTGCCACTTCTGTGGCGATTTGTTCCCGGTTGAAAAGGTGACGCCAAAAGCCCGGTTTCGCAAATTCATTTATCAGAAAGGCGATATCGGAAATTCCGATATCAGCGGAGCCGGCCGGACCGCATGGTTTCGGCGATGCCGACGAAATCGCGCGCCGCCTGCGGCAGGCTGGAGCCCTTGCGCCAGACCATCCCCACCTGGACGACCGGCAGCGAGCCGGAGACGTCGCGGCTCTCGATGCGGTCGCCTTCGAGCGACCAGGGTCGGTAGACAAGATCGGGAAGCAGCGCCACGCCGGCGCCTGTGGCGACCAGGCTGCGCACCGCTTCCACCGAGCGGGTGCGGAAGGCGACATGCGGGCGGGCGCCGAGTGCGGAGAGCAGTTTGCCGGTATTCTCCTCGATCTCGTCGACCGTCAGCATGATCAGCGGTTCGCGGGCGATATCGGCGACAGAGATGATATCGGCCGACACCAGCGGATGGCCCATCGGCAGCCAGAGGCGATAGGGCGAGGTTTCGAGGATTTCCGCCTGGAGCGCCATGCGGTCGCGCAGATTGGATATCACCATCACCGCCACGTCGAGTTCGCCGCCGACCAGCAGATGTTCGAGATAGCCGCCATTGTCCTCGATGGCGCTGACTTCGATGCCCGGGCAGGCGCGCCGGTATCGCGCCAGCAGATCGGAGAGAACGTAGCCGGCGACAAGCGAGGTGACGCCGATATTCAACGTGCCGGAGAGGGTACTCTGCTGGCCGGAGAAGCTGGTCCGCGCATCGGAGACGGAGGCGAGAATCTTGGTCGCGTGACGGAGGAACTGATGTCCGTTGTGGGTAATCGTCAGGCCGCGCGGATGGCGCTCGAAGAGTTCGACGCCGAGATCGTTTTCGAGCTCCTTCAGCGCTTCCGTCACCGAGGATTGCGAGATCGAAAGGTTCTGCGCGGCTCGTGTCACCGAACCCTGTTCGGCGACGGCCACGAAATATTGGATCTGGCGAAGCGTGAAGGCCATGGGTGTTTAGAGCATGGCGGAATGTGCCGTGGCAAGCAGCCGAAAAATTCGGACCTTTTTTGGGATTTTCCTGAAATGGAGCGAGCACGGCGCGCCCACTTAAACTTTCCGAAACGTCATTTCCCTAGCATTCTCAGCACCTGTCCTGCGTTGGAGTTTGAGATGGCGGAGCAGTTGGCGTGAAGGCCTTACTGCGCATATTCCGGCCTTCCCGGAAATTGGCAATCATCATCGGCGGAGTCGCGCTTCTGGCGGGCGTTTCCGGCGGCGCGGCGCTGTATGTCGGCAAGGACAGGCTGATCGGCGTCTCCAGTGGCGGCGCGCTCGAATGCAGCGACGTCAACCTTGTGACGATCAGAAAGCAGGATCATGTCTGGGTGCGGAAATACATCAAGACCGAACCGACCGACGGGATGACGCGGGTCAGGACCGCGCTCCGTGTCGCCCAGGCCGTCTATGCCGCGCAGAAACCGGATCTGGTACAGGTGGTGGTGCTTGATGAGAACGGCCCAACGCTGCGCGCCGATATTCGCGGCCGGGCGATAGGCGCCGATGTCGTCTTCATCCCGCATCCCGACAAGACCGTTCCCGGCCTCGACGACAAGCGCTATACGGCGCGCTACTACGACGGCAAGGCCAGCGAAAACGGATTGTTCTTCGGCGAGCGTATCGAACTGCCGGCCGATGAGATCGCCATGATTAGCGCTGGCTTCAAGGATCCGGAGGATTGCGTCGATCCGGTCGCCGTCGCCTCGACCAAGGGCGAGGCGACGGGCAAGAAGATTGAGGAGAAGGACAAGAAGGCCGAGGGCGGGGGACATGGCGCGGCACCGGCTGCCGAAAGCGAACCGGCGCCAGCTGCCGAGGGCGACGGCGCCGATGTAGTGGCCGAAGCGCCGGCCGAAGAACCGTCGGCGGAAGCCGCCAAGACCCACTGAACAGGCATATGAAAAAGCGGAGCGCCGGCCGGCAGTCCGCTTTGATCAACCTGCATCTTTCCTGTCAGTCGGCCTTGCTGCGGCGGGCCGGGAAGAGGATGACGTCGCGGATCGACGGCGCGTTGGTCAGAAGCATGATCAGACGGTCGACGCCGATGCCGAGGCCACCAGCCGGCGGCATGCCCTGGTCGATCGCGTCCAGGAATTCGTCGTCCAGCTGCTTTTCCTTTTCGCCGCGGGCATGCGCCTGCTCGAGCTGCTCGACCATGCGGCGGCGCTGTTCCTCGGGATCGTTGAGTTCCGAGAAGGCGTTGCCGAGTTCCCAGGCATTGCAATAGGTCTCGAAGCGTTCGACAAGCCGCGGCTCGCCCGGCACTTCCTTGGCGAAGGGCGAGATGTCCTTCGGGAAATGCGTGACGTGGGCCGGCTGGATCAGCGTCGCTTCCACCTTTTCCTCGAAGATGAAGGCGAGGCATTCGCCCCAGGTCCAGTCCTTCTCAACCGCAAAGCCGGCAGCCTTGGCGGCGGCGCGGGCTTCCTCGTCGGTCTTGATGGCGAGGAAATCGATGCCGGTTGCTTCCTTGACGGCATCCGGCATCGGCACACGCTTGAACGGGCCCTTGAAGGAGAGGCGCTTGTCGACGAAGTCGAATTCCGTCGTGCCATGAATGGAGAGCGCCAGGGTCTCGAACAGCCGCTCGACGAGGTCCATCATGTCCTCGTAATCGGCATAGGCCCAGTAGCACTCCATCATGGTGAATTCGGGATTGTGGCGGGTGGAGACGCCTTCGTTGCGGAAGTTCCGGTTGATCTCGAAGACCTTGTCGGTGAGGCCAGAGACCAGCGTACGCTTCAGGAACAGTTCCGGCGCGATGCGCAGATACATGTCGAGCTTCAGCGTGTTGTGATGCGTCTTGAACGGCTCGGCGGTGGCGCCGCCATAGACGGAATGCAGCATCGGCGTCTCGACTTCCATGAAGCCGTCATTCTCCATGAAACGGCGGATCCCGGAGACGATCTTCGAGCGCTGCTGGAAGCGCAGCTTCGAATCCTCGTTGGTCATGATGTCGAGATGGCGCTTGCGGTAACGCAGCTCGATATCGGAGAGACCGTGCCACTTCTCGGGCATCGGCAGCAGCGACTTCGTCAGCATTTCGATTTTCTGCGCGTTGATCGTCAGCTCGCCGCGCTTGGTGCGGCGCACGATGCCGGTGACACCGATGATGTCGCCGATATCGATCATCGGCAGCAGGGCGCGGGCCTCTTCCGGCGTCGTGTCCTTGTGGCTGAAGATCTGGATCTTGCCGGAGGCGTCATGGATATCCATGAACATGCCGG
This sequence comes from Rhizobium sp. YTUHZ045, assembly GCF_051124255.1. Taxonomy (NCBI): domain Bacteria; kingdom Pseudomonadati; phylum Pseudomonadota; class Alphaproteobacteria; order Hyphomicrobiales; family Rhizobiaceae; genus Rhizobium; species Rhizobium sp. YTUHZ045. The sequence goes on along the minus strand of NZ_CP101432.1, from coordinate 3,608,455 downwards.
AATTGCGCGAGGAATAGACGCGGCCGGCGACGGTGACGACATCCTGCGTCTCGACGTCGGGTTCCAGAGATTCATACTTGGCGCCAAGCTCAGCATTGGTCAGCGTCCGGTGAAAATGCGCCGGATATACATCGCCGATCTGCGCGCGCAGCAGCTTGAGCTTCTGGGCGCGCACCTCGGTCGCGTCGGAGGAAAGGGTGTTTTCGGTCTTGTTGTCAGCCACTGTCGAAATCCTCTGACTTTTCTTATTTCGAGCCGACGAGGGCGGCGACCGCCTGTGCTGCGAGCTTCAGGCGCTGGCGCACGACGGAGCGGCCGAGCAGCGCCATGGAATCGAAGAGTGGCAGCGAACGCGACGAGCCGGAGACGGCGACGAAGAGCGGTGCCACCACGACCTTCAGCTTTTTGCCCATGCGGTCGGCGACGGCGCGCAGCTCCGCCTCGATCGTCTCGACATTCCATTCCAGGATCTTTTCGAGATCGGGCTGGACGGTGTTGAGGATCTCTAGGATCTCTTCCGGCGGCGATTTGATCTTGGCGAAATCGGACGGCTGCAGGCTAAGATCGGATTTCAGCAGGAAGCCTGCTAGATCGGGCAGTTCGCCGAGCTTGGAAATGCGCGTCTGCGACAGGCGCAGGCCGGCCTTCAGGCGATCGTTCTCCATCGCCCAGGTCAGTACGCGCGCCTGGAATTCCTCCTCGGAGAGCTTCTCGCGGATCCAGCGGCCGTTCAGCCAGTCGAGCTTCTGAATGTCGAAGATCGCGCCTGCTTTGGAGAGATTGTCCGGATCGAACTTTTCGGACAGTTCTTCCATCGTCAGAAGCTCTTCGCCTTCGGCGATCTGGATGAAGAACAAGCCGAGGAAGTTCATCAGCGCCTCGGGGATATAACCGAGCGCGGAATAATAGGAGATCGAGGTTGGGTTCTTGCGCTTCGACAGCTTCGACTTGTCGGCGTTGCGCATCAACGACAGATGCATGAAGACCGGCTGCTCCCAGCCGAAATAGCGATAGAGCAGGATGTGCTTCGGCACCGACGCCAGCCATTCCTCGCCGCGCGCCACATGGGTGATCTTCATCAGATGATCGTCGATAACATTGGCCATGTGATAGGTCGGCATGCCGTCGGCCTTGATGAGGACCTGCATGTCGACGGAATCCCACGGAATGGAGACGTCGCCGTAGACGCCGTCGGTAAAGTCGCACGAGCCTTCGGCCGGGATCTTCATGCGGATGACGGTGCTTTCGCCGGCCGCCATGCGCGAGGTGACTTCTTCGGCCGTGAGGTTCAGGCAGAGACCGTCGTATTTCGGCGGCTTGCCGTCGGCGCGCTGCGCCTCGCGCATCTGCTCCAGCCGCGCAGGCGTGCAGAAACAGCGGAAGGCATGGCCATTGTCCAGCAGTTCCTGTGCATAGGGCTGGTACATCGGCTTGCGGTCGGACTGGCGATAAGGGCCGTAGGGGCCGCCGATATCGGGGCCTTCCTTCCATTCCAGCCCGCACCATTTCAGCGCGTCCAGCACCTTGGTCTCGAATTCCGGGGTCGAGCGCGTCGCATCGGTATCTTCGATGCGCAGGATGAACTCGCCACCGTGCTTCTTGGCAAAGAGGTAGTTGAAGAGAGCGATATAAGCGGTGCCGACATGCGGCTCGCCGGTCGGCGAGGGAGCGATGCGGACGCGGACGCCGGAAGCTGTCCCGGAATTTGTCATTGTATGTGCCCGTCAATGAATGCCGGACTGCTTTCACGGGAAAGCGACGTTCGGCCGGAAGGATGCAGATATCTTCATCGGCAAACCGGCCGAAAAAGGGCATTCGCCCGCACCATTCGCCGATCGTCCGTTCGGCTGGCCTTAGGCCATATTCAACCGGGCGCGTCAAGAAAAACCGCGTCCGCAACGGCTTGCGGACGCTGAGAAGGTGCGCCGGTTGCGGCGCACGCTCCCGTATCTGCCTCAGTGCGCGCCTTCGCGTTTCCGCTTGCGGGCGTTGCGTGCGAACATGTTCAGCACCTCGACCAGCGCCGAGAAGGCCATGGCGGCGTAGACGTAGCCCTTCGGCACGTGGAAGCCCATGCCTTCGGCGATCAGCGTCGTGCCGATCATCAGCAAGAAGGCGAGCGCCAGCATGACGATCGTCGGATTTCTTTCGATGAAGTTGGCGAGCGGGGTCGCGGCAACCAGCATGACGGTCACAGCGGCAATGACGGCGATCACCATAATCGGCAGATGCGGCGTCATGCCGACGGCGGTGATGATGCTGTCGACGGAGAAGACCAGGTCGAGCAGCAGGATCTGACCGATCGCCGATGCAAAGCCTGTCGTTGCCGACGTGGCGATGAAATCTTCCTGATGGTCTACGGGGTCGACGCTGTGGTGAATTTCCTTGGTGGCTTTCCAGACGAGGAACAGGCCGCCGGCGATCAGGATCAGGTCCTTCCATGAGAAGCCGTGGCCGAAGGCTTCAAACAGCGGTTCGGTCAGTTGCACGATCCAGGCAACGGTGCCGAGCAAGGCCAGACGCATGATGAGGGCAAGGCCGATGCCGATCCGGCGAGCTCTCTCGCGGTGCTCAGGAGGCAGTTTGTTGGTCAGAATGGAAATGAAGATCAGGTTGTCGATCCCGAGAACGACTTCCATCACCACCAGTGTGATGAGCGCCACCCAGGCGGCCGGGTCCTGAATGAGCGTCATGATATCCTGCATCAGCGTATATCCTCTTTGGCGTCACATGATGGAACGACGCGCGCAATGTAATGGCGCCTGCCGTCCGGACAAGCGCCACAAGCGGGTATACGAAACTGATATGATCTTTATTCCCTTACAGGTAGCCAGATTTCGGTGACGCCCATGCCGGTATAGGGATCGAAGCGCTCGTCGTAACATTCGAACATGTCGGGTGTCTCGCCATGTTCCAGGCCTGAGCTTGGCCACCATGTGCCGAAAATCCGGTTCATGGTCAGGGAAATGCCGGAGACGTGGCCGCGATGGGTGAAGACGGCGTAGCGCTGTCCCGGAAGCTTGAGCGTCGTAAACTCCGCGGGCAAGTCGCCGGCGTCGGAAATCTCGGCTGCGGCCATGTAGCGGAATTTCTCCTCCTCGCCGATATGTCTGCAGATGCCATAGGCGACATTGCCTTTCTGGCCTGGAATATGCCCGAAATGGGTATTGAACTTTTGCCAAAGCGAGGGGATGGCGGCATTGTCGCCATAAGGGTAGGTCTCCTGCAGGCCGGCAAAGAGCATTGGTTGAAGAGTCTCGAAACGGGGTGGTTCGAGGTCGTTGAGGTGGTCGGTATCCATTCGGATCGGCTCCAATAAAACAAGGTTACGGGCGTGTCCCTGTCTGCGCACAGCATCCGGCGTCATGCCGAACTGCTCGCGGAAGGCACGGGTGAAAGCTTCGTGCGAGCCGTAGCCCGCGCAAAGCGCAACCTCGAGAATGGTGGATGAGCCGGTGACCAATGCGGGCACGGCGCGGCTGAGGCGCCGTCCTCTCATGTAGCTGCTGATCGAGTGGCCGGTGACGAGCCCGAAGACGCGCGACAGATGGTAGCGCGACAATCCGGCTGCGTCCGATATCTCTTCCAGCGATATATCGCTTTCGAAATGGCTCTCTATGAACCAGATCGCCCGTGCGATGGCGTTCATCTTCATTCCCCTGGTTGCGGCTCCTTCATTAGAGAAAAGCCGGCAGCCGGGTTTGATCGTCCTTGCGGAGTTTTGGCCGAAGGGGAGCGGCAGTCAAGGATACGGGATTAAGCAGTCTCGTGCCGGCGCGCGCCGTAGGCTGCCATGAAGACCTTGATCGCACCGCGGATGACGCGGTCGATTTCCTCACGAGTCGGCGGTTCTTCCATGCTGCCGAACAGGCGGAGCTTGAAGAAGCTGCCGCTGGCAAGATCGAGAAACTGGCCGGCGGCAAGATCGATGTCGTCGATCTCGAGCCGGCCTTCGGCGACATGCTGTTCCAAAAAATCGCGCATGATCGTGCGCAGGTTTACCGGGCCCTTGAAAAAGCGTTGACAGAGTACCGGCATGCGGTCGCGAACGCCGAGAACGGTGCGCATCGCGCTGATGACCTTCTCATCGGTCATGTGGGTGACGAAGCTTATCCCGAATTCGTACAGGCCGGATTCGGGGTCATCATGCTCGGCAAGGGCCGTGCGCACGGCCGCCACGAAGGCGGCGCGCTCGGTCTCGATCATCGCCGAAAACAGCTCTTCCTTGTTGGTGAAATAGACGTAGAGCGTTCCCTTGGACACGCCAGCTTCGCGCGTTACGTCGTTCATGCTGGCGGCGTCGAAGCCCATTTTCATGAAGACTCGCTTGGCGCCGGCAAGAATTTGCTGGCGCTTGGCCGGGTCTTCGCCCGCGGCAAATCGGCCCCCGGCGGCGGGAGGACTGAATACGGCGGCGTGGTCGGGTTTTAGCGTCATGTCTCCTTAACCGTGTTCACGGTTTCACAACTTCCTTAAAAGAAATCGAACCGATTGGTTCTATACATCTTGATATGACGATAAAACAGGTTTATGTCAACTGAACCGAACCGTTCAGTTCGATTATTACTCCAAGATCGGTAGAGTGGCCATGTCGAGCAACCAGAAGAGCAACGTCGCGCGTATCGTCAGCGAAAACGCCGAAGCCGAAGAGGCAAAGGTCGCGGTCATTGCCGAGGCGCCGACGGCGGAAGCCCTGGAAAAGCCGGCTGCTCCCGCACAGTCAGTCCCGGCCCAGGGGCCAGTTGCTGCTCCTGCTACGGCAAAGAAGCGCCGCAGCCCGGTGCTGCCGATCGTCGTGCTTGCCCTGCTTGCGGGCGGCGGCTGGTACGGATACGAATGGTGGATGAACGGCCGGTTCATGGTGTCGACCGACGATGCCTATATCGAAGGCGATATCGCGACCATCTCGCCGAAGGTTACCGGCTACGTCGCGAAGGTGAATGTTGTCGCCAACCAGGAAGTCAAGGCAGGCGACGTTCTCGCTACCCTTGATAACGGCGACTACCAGAATGCCCTCGATCAGGCGAATGCCCAGATTGCGACCGAGCAGCTTTCGCTAAGCCGTATTGATGCGCAGATGGAAGGCGCCAAGGCAAGCCTTGTGCAGGCCCAGGCCCAGAAGACTGCCCTCGAAGCCACGGTTCGTGGCGCGGAAATCAAGCAGAAGCGCCAGAGCGACCTGCAGGCAAAGTCGGTCGGCACCACCGCGGATCTCGATGATGCCAATACCGCACTCGATCAGGCCAAGGCCAATCTTGCCGGCGGCGACGCCAATATCGTGGCGGCGCAGGCCAATATTGCCATCCTCGAAGCCCAGCGCAGGGAAGCGGAAGGTTCCGTCCGCACGCTTGAAATCCAGCGTGACAAGGCCGCCCGCGACCTCTCCTTCACCGTGCTCAAAGCGCCCTATGACGGCATCGTCGGCAATCGTTCCGTCCAGGAAGGCGATCTGGTCTCGCCCGGCCAGCGGCTGATGGCGCTCGTTCCGGTGCGCCAGCTTTATATCGACGCCAATTTCAAGGAAACGCAGATCCAGCATCTCGTTCCAGGCTCGAAGGTCAGCGTCCATGTCGATGCCTATGACGACCATCCGATCGTCGGCACCGTCGAATCGATCTCGCCGGCCTCCGGTTCGGTCTTTTCGCTGCTGCCGCCGGAAAATGCCACGGGCAACTTCACCAAGGTGATTCAGCGCGTGCCGGTGCGCATCGCGCTGCCGCAGGATGCGCTCGACAGCGGCCGTCTGCGCGCGGGCCTCAGCGTCGTGGTCGACGTTGATACTCGCACGGCGCCGAACAAGTGAGCCTCTAACAAGGCGGAGATGATCCGATGGCCGGGAGCGCGACAGCAACAGCGGGAACAATTCCGACAGCGCCCGCCCACGCCGGAGATCGCATGGATCCGAGGAAGCTCATCGCCTTTTTCGCGATGGTGCTCGGCATGTTCATGTCGATCCTCGACATCCAGATCGTCTCTGCGTCGCTTGCCGAAATTCAGGCCGGCCTGTCGGCCGGTTCCGACGAGATCGGCTGGGTGCAGACGGCCTATCTGATCGCGGAAGTTATCATGATCCCGCTGTCGGGCACGCTGGCGCGCATCATCTCGACGCGCTATCTCTTCGCCATCTCGGCCGCCGGCTTCACCATGGCGAGCGCGCTCGCCGCGACGGCGACGAATATCGACCAGATGATCGTCTACCGCGCCATACAGGGCTTCATCGGCGGCGGCATGATCCCGTCGGTCTTCGCGGCCGCCTTCACCATCTTCCCGCCGTCGAAGCGCAGCATTGTCTCGCCGATCATCGGCCTGATCGCGACGCTGGCGCCGACCATCGGCCCGACCGTCGGCGGCTATCTCAGCCACGCCTTCTCCTGGCACTGGTTGTTCCTCGTCAATATCGTTCCGGGCATCATCGTCACGCTGGTTACCTGGAACTTCATCGACTTCGACAAGCCGGAACTGTCGCTCTTCAAGAAGTTCGACTGGTGGGGGCTGATCTCGATGGGCGTCTTCCTCGGTGCGCTGGAATATGTGCTCGAAGAGGGCAACTCGAACGATTGGTTCAACGACAATTCCATCGCGCTGGCTGCCGTCGCCTCCGGTGCCGCGGCCATTGTCTTCTTCTATCGCGCCTTCACGGTGGAGTTTCCCGTCGTCGACCTGAAGGCCTTTGCGAACCGGAATTTCTCCTTCGGCTCGGTGTTTTCCTTCGTCATGGGCATCGGCCTCTACGGCCTTACCTATATCTACCCCGTCTATCTCGGGCGAATCCGCGGCTATGACTCGCTGATGATCGGCGAGACGATGTTCGTCTCCGGGCTTGCGATGTTTTTCACGGCACCGATCGCCGGGCGGCTGTCGACCAAGATGGACCTGCGCCTGATGATGGTGATCGGTTTTATCAGCTTCGCCGCCGGCACATACATCATGATCCATCTGACGGCGGACTGGGATTTCTACGAGCTCTTCATCCCGCAGATCCTGCGCGGTTTCGGGCTGATGATGTGCATGGTGCCGATCAACAACATCGCGCTCGGCACGATGCCGCCCTCGCGCATCCGCGGTGCGTCCGGCCTGTTCAACCTGACCAGAAATCTTGGCGGCGCCGTCGGCCTCGCTGTCATCAACACCGTGCTCACCAACCGGCAGGATGTGCACTACGAGCGATTGCGGGAGAATATGGACTGGGGCAATTCGGCGGCGATCGACCAGATGAACAACATGGCCGCCAATTTTACCAGTTACGGCATGGACGGCACTTCGGTCGCGATCAAGCAGATGGTTGGCCTCGCCACTAAGCAGGCGGTCATCCTTTCCTTCAGCGATGTGTTCCTGATCCTGACCGCACTGTTCGTTGCGATGATCCTGGGTGTCGCCATGATCAAGAAACCCGCGCCGCAAGGCGGCGGAGGAGGTGGCGGCGGCCACTGACCTCCGGCCCCGTCCCTCGAAAAGGCCCTCTCCGGAGGGCCTTTTTGTTGCGCTTTTCCAGCCTCTGTGTCATCAGGTGGGCGATCGCTCAGCGAATTGATGCCAGCGGCCGGCAAGACCGGAAAAATGATGCGAAAATCGCCCCGCTGGTTTTTTTGATTTACGTACATCAAATTTGGCGCTAATGGTCTCGTCAGGAGGAACGATGAGGCCAACTGTTCACGATATCGCCGCTGCGGCGGGCGTCAGTCTCGCGACTGTCGACCGGGTCCTCAATCAGCGTCCTGGTGTGCGCCATGTCACGCGGGAGAAGGTCGAGACCGCAATCCGCGAACTCGGTTATATCAGGGACGTCGCCGCCGCCAATCTCGCCAAGGGTCGCACCTATCCGCTGGTCTTCATCCTCCCGGCCAGCGACAATTCCTTCATGCACGGGCTCAATGCCGAAATCCGGCAGGCGATCCTCCGCTCGCCTGCTGAACGCACCGATATTCGTACCATCGAGGTACCTGCCTTCGATCCGGCCGCTCTCGTCGCCGTGCTCGAAGGGCTTTCCCGCGAAAAGCCTTGCGGCATCGCAATGGTTGCGACCGATGCGCCGGAAGTGCGTGCCGTCGTCGACGGGCTGGTGCGTGCGGGCTTTCCCATCGTCACGCTGGTGTCCGATCTTACCGGATCGCTGCGCCATCACTACGCCGGTGTCGACAATATTGCGGCTGGCCGCACGGCGGCCCGTCTGCTCGGCCGGTTCCTAGGGCCGCGAAGGGGCAAGATCGCCGTGCTCGCCGGCTCCATGCTGGTGCGCGACCATCGCGAGCGGCTGGAAGGGTTCACTTCGGTCATGGGAGAGGAGTTTCCCGATCTTGCGATCCTTCCGGTTCTGGAGGGCCGTGACGATCCGGAGATCGCCCATATGCTCGTCGCGGAGGCACTTGGGAATGCCGACATTATCGGCGTCTATAGCCTCGGCGCCGGCAATCGCGGCCTCATCCGGGCACTGAAGGAGAAGGCCGTCGACCGGACGCTGACGGTCATCGCCCACGAGCTGACCGCCCACACGCGGGCGGCGCTTATCGACAACACGATCGATGCGATACTCAATCAGAATGCCGGTCACGAGGTGCGCAGCGCCATCCGGGTGTTGAAGGCCAAGGCGGACGGGCTCGCCGTCATCGAAGCGCAGGAGCGCATCCGGCTCGACATATTCCTGAAGGACAATCTGCCGTAACGGCAAAGGGAGAATGCCACATGTATCTCGGTCTCGATCTCGGAACCTCCGGCGTCAAGGCGATGCTGATCGACGGCGACCAGAAGATCGTCGGTTCGGCCAACGGCGCGCTCGACGTCTCGCGCCCGCATTCCGGCTGGTCGGAACAGGAACCGGCTCACTGGGTGCGCGCGACCGAGGAGGCCGTCGCCGGGCTCAAGGCGAAACATCCAAAGGAGTTTGCCGCAGTCAAGGGCATCGGTCTTTCCGGGCAGATGCACGGCGCGACCCTGCTCGATGCTTCCGACAAGGTGCTACGCCCCTGCATCCTCTGGAACGACACGCGCAGCCATGTCGAGGCGGCGGCACTCGATGCCGATCCGCGCTTCCGTGCGCTGACCGGCAACATCGTCTTCCCCGGCTTCACTGCGCCGAAACTCGCATGGGTTCAGAAGCATGAGTCTGAGGTCTTCGCCAAGATTGCCAAGGTGCTGCTGCCGAAGGATTATCTACGCCTTTGGCTGACCGGCGAATATATCTCCGAAATGTCGGATTCGGCGGGCACCTCCTGGCTCGATACAGGAAAGCGCGGCTGGTCGTCCGAACTGCTTGCTGCCACCAACCTTTCCAAGGAGCAGATGCCGGCGCTCGTCGAAGGCACCGATCAGGCCGGCAGACTAAGGTCCGAACTCGCGGCGCAATGGGGCATATCGGGCACCGTCGTCGTCGCCGGCGGCGCAGGCGACAATGCGGCTTCGGCCTGCGGCATGGGTACGGTCAGCGACGGCGCGGCCTTCGTCTCGCTCGGCACCTCGGGCGTGCTTTTTGCGGCCAACGGCTCCTATCTGCCGAAGCCGGAAAGCGCCGTGCATGCCTTCTGCCACGCGCTGCCCAACACCTGGCACCAGATGGGAGTCATCCTGTCGGCCACGGATGCCCTCAACTGGCACTCCGGTGTGACCGGCAAATCCGCTGCCGAACTCACAAGCGAACTTGGCGAGAGGGTGAAGGCGCCTTCCGGCGTCACCTTCCTACCCTATCTCTCCGGCGAGCGTACGCCGCACAATGACGCCGTGATCCGCGGCGCATTCTTCGGGCTGGAGCATGAAAGCAGCCGCGTCGTGCTCACCCAGGCCGTGCTAGAAGGGGTGGCCTTCGCCATCCGCGACAATCTCGAAGCTTTGCGCTCTGCCGGCACCAACATTTCCCGCGTTACGGCAATCGGCGGCGGCTCGCGCTCCCGTTATTGGCTGGGTTCGATCGCCACTGCGCTCGGCTTTCCTGTCGACCTGCCGGCTGACGGCGATTTCGGCGCGGCCTTCGGCGCCGCTCGTCTCGGTCTGATCGCGGCGACGGGTGCGGATCCGATCGCCGTCTGCACGCCGCCAATGACGGCGGGCACGATCGAACCGGTCGCGGCGCTGAAGGGCGCTTATGAGGATGCTTACAAGCGTTACCGGGCGCTCTATCCGGCGATCAAGTCGCTGGCGCATTGAGAGTCTGAGCCAGCGGCCCCCTCACCCTACCCTCTCCCCCGAGGGGAGAGGCGGAGCCCGCAGCGACGGCTTTGAAAGAGCTGCAAACGTTGCGGCAAGTCTCTTCTCCCCCTGGGGAGAAGGTGCCGGCAGGCGGATGAGGGGGCTGTATGGCACGAACGATAAGACTGAACGACGAACCCAAGGAGACCCCAACATGAGCACCGGATTTTTCGGCGATATCCAGAAGATCAGATATGAGGGCCCGGACAGCACCAATCCGCTGGCCTTCCGCTATTACCAGCCGGACGAGATCGTCCTCGGCAAGCGCATGGAAGACCATCTGCGTTTTGCGGTAGCCTACTGGCACACCTTCACCTGGCCGGGCGGCGACCCCTTCGGCGGCCAGACCTTCCTGCGCCCGTGGTTCGAAGACTCGATGAAGGCGGCCAAGCTGAAGGCCGACGTCGCTTTCGAATTCTTCTCGCTGCTCGGTGCGCCCTACTACTGCTTCCATGACGCTGACGTGCGCCCGGAAGGCAAGAATTTTGCCGAGAACACCAGGAACCTCAACGAGATCGTCGATTATTTCGCCGAAAAGCAGGCGGCGACCGGCACCAAGCTGCTCTGGGGCACGGCGAATCTGTTCTCCAACCGCCGCTATATGTCGGGTGCGGCGACCAATCCTGATCCCGATGTCTTCGCTTTCGCAGCCGCGACGGTCAAGACCTGCATCGACGCTACGCAGAAGCTCGGCGGCGAGAACTACGTGCTCTGGGGCGGCCGCGAAGGTTACGAGACGCTGCTCAACACCGACCTCAAGCGCGAGCTCGACCAGCTCGGCCGCTTCCTCAACCTCGTTGTCGAATACAAGCACAAGATCGGCTTCAAGGGCACGATCCTGATCGAACCGAAGCCACAGGAGCCGACCAAGCACCAGTATGACTATGATGTCGCGACCGTCTACGGCTTCCTCAAGAAGCACGGTCTCGAAAACGAGGTGAAGCTCAATATCGAGCAGGGCCATGCGATCCTCGCCGGCCACTCCTTCGAGCATGAGCTGGCGCTCGCCAATGCGCTCGGCATCTTTGGCTCGATCGACATGAACCGCAACGACTACCAGTCCGGCTGGGATACGGACCAGTTCCCGAACAATGTTCCGGAAATGGCGCTTGCCTATTACTACGTTCTGGCAGGCGGTGGCTTCAAAACCGGCGGCACCAACTTCGACGCGAAGCTGCGTCGCCAGTCGCTCGACCCGGCAGACCTCTTGATCGGCCATATCGGCGGCATGGATTGCTGCGCCCGCGGTCTCAAGGCGGCTGCCAAGATGATCGAGGACAAGGCTCTGTCGCAGCCGCTTGCCGATCGTTACGCCGGCTGGGAATCGGCCGAGGCGCAGAAGCTCTTCCGCGGCGAGTATTCGCTCGAGGAGATCACCAATTGGGTCGAGACCAAGGATGTCAATCCGCAGCCGAGATCCGGCAAGCAGGAACTGCTCGAGAATATCGTCAACCGTTACGTTTGATGATGGACGCCGGCGGCCATCGGTCGCCGGCGCTTTTTGTGGTCGGCTATTCTATCTCCGTTCAGCGCTTCAACCAGTTGCGTGAGGGCGCGGAGACGGAGTTTCTCACCACGAGATCCGGCCTCAGCAGGATTTCCGTCTCGGCCGGCTGGCCGTCGGACAGAAGTTCCAATAACAGCGCCATCGCCTGCTTGCCGATCGCCGTTCGCGGCTGGCGGATCGTCGTCAAAGACGGGGATATGAAGACGGCCTGGGGCACATCGTCGAAGCCCGTCACCGAGAAATCCCGCGGAATATCATAGCCGCGTGCGCCGAGCCCGATCATGACGCCGATCGCCGTCTGGTCGTTCACGCACATGAAGGCTGTGGGAAGCGTGTCGCGCATGAAAAGCTGCTCGACCGCATGCCGTCCGCTTTCGATCGTGCCGTCGCCTTCGAGCACGATCCTCAAGTCGGGCGGGACGCCAGCAGCGTCGAGACCGGCATCATAACCCATGCGGCGCCTGGTATAGGCGAGCCGGGTGCGGGAATCGCCGATGAAGGCGATCTTGCGATGCCCTTCGGCCAGCAGCAGGTCGACAGCTTTCCGAGCGCCCTCGGTATCGTCAACGCCAACATAGGGGATGCCGCCGTTGAAGACCGGTTCGAAAACCCCGACGCTCGGCGGCAGCCGCGCCGTCATGGTCTGATGACCGAAGGGCAGGATGCCGGTGAAGAGGATGAGCCCGGCCGCCTGGTTCGAGTTGAAGAATTTCAGATATTCCAGGCCGCGCTGGGCATCGTTCTGGGTGTGGCCGATCAGGACGCCGTAGCCGTGGGCGCGGGCCTCGTTCTCCAGTCCGACGAGAATATTGGAAAAATTGGGATCGCCGATATCGGGCGCCACCACGAGGATCATGTTGGAGCGGCCGAGTCTCAGGCTGCGGGCCATGGCATTGGTCGTATAACCGGTGATGGCGATCGCCTGATTGACCTTGAGCCGCGTCGAGTTGGCGACTTTTTCCGGCGTGTGGATCGCCCGCGAGACCGTCGCGATGGAGACCTCGGCGATCCGGGCGACATCTTCGATTGTTGCGGGCGTGGAATTCGACACTGGGGCTCTGCCTTAAGGCTGTCTTCGCCGCGACACTACACAGACTTGTCGAGAGGTCAAAGGCAAGCGTCAACTGATCTGTGTTAATCCACGATGTAAACCTTTACATGGTTGATGTAAAGGTTTACATAAGGCTCGAAGCGGATGGGAGCCGCGTGCGCGTGCCTGTTTGAGGCCTAAGGCGGTTTTCAGACGGAAAATGTGCGCTAGTTCAAAATGGAGCGTTGCCGGGATGCGGCGCTCTAGGGGAGGGCATAATGACCGTGGAGATCGCCGACACCGCACCCGTGGTGCTGTCCGCCAGGCGCATATGCAAATCCTTCAGCGGCGTGCAGGTCCTCTTCAGCGTCAACTTCGATCTCCGCGCCGGTGAAATCCATGCGCTCATGGGCGAAAACGGCGCCGGCAAATCCACGCTTGTCAAGGTGCTGTCGGGTTTCGAGCAGCCGAGTTCGGGCGAGATCCTGCTCGACGGCAAGCCTGTGGTGCTGCCGCCGAATGGCGCTGCGGAAGCGCTCGGCATCGTTATCATTCACCAGGAATTCAACCTCGCCGACCATCTGACCGTGACGGAAAGCCTTTTCCTCGGTCGCGAAGTCACGCGTCTCGGCGTGCTCGACCGCAAATATATGCGCGCCGAGACGCGCAAGGTTCTCGACGTGCTCGGTTCGCATGTCGATGAGAATGCCTTGATCAGCACGCTTTCCATCGCCGACAAGCAAATGGTCGAGATCGCCAAGGCGATCAGCCGCGATGCGCGCGTCGTCTTCATGGATGAGCCGACCGCCGTGTTGTCGCGGGAAGAGACCAATATGCTTTTCAAGCAGGTCCGCAAGCTCCGCGACCAGGGTACGAGCTTCGTCTTCGTGTCCCATAAGCTCGACGAGGTAATGGAGCTGACCGATCGGGTGACGGTGCTGCGCGACGGCCAATGGATCAAGACGTCGCCGACATCAATCCTGGACGGGGAATCGATCGCGCAGCTGATGGTCGGCCGCGAACTTTCCAGCCTCTATCCGGCCAAGGTCGAGCCTGATGTCGACGAGGAGATCGTCCTCAGCGTCGCTTCGGTGTCGACCGGTTATGTCAGGGATGCGAGCTTCGAAGTGCGCAAGGGCGAGATCATCGGCTTTTCCGGCCTGATCGGCTCCGGCCGTACCGAACTGATGGAGGCGATTGCCGGACTGCGGCCCCGCCTCGAGGGAGAGGTGGTCATCAAGGGGCAAGCGGTCCCCTCCGGCGACGTGCACGCGGCCAATCGCTGCGGTCTTGCCTATATGACCAAGGACCGCAAGTCGAAGGGTCTGCTGTTGCGCTCCGGCATGGCGACCAATCTGACGCTGCAATCGCTCGGAAGACATTCGCGCCACGGCTATCTCAGTCCGAGCAGCGAGGCGGCCGCACTGGCAAAAGCCAAGCGCCGCTTCGACATCAGGGTTCGCGACACCAATATCGTCGCCGGCCGCATGTCGGGCGGAAACCAGCAGAAGCTGCTGCTCGCCAAGGTCATGGAGACCGATCCCGACATCATCATCATCGACGAGCCGACGCGCGGCATCGATGTCGGCACCAAGCAGCAGATCTATCATTTCATTTCGGCGCTCGCCCGCGACGGCCGATCAATCATCGTCGTTTCGTCGGAAATGCCCGAAGTCATCGGGCTCTGCACAAGAGTGGCCGTCATGCGCGAAGGACGGATTGTCGGCGTGCTCGAGGGCGACGAGATTTCCGAGCAGGAGATCATGCGTTACGCCGCCGGGCTCAAAAAGAAGGTGGCTGCGTGAGGCCGGAGCGAGACTTCGCCGACGCGGACAATAGATAGGATGCCCAGACGAACTGGGACGGGAGGTTGGTTTTGGACATGAGCATTAACGAGGAGACCAGGGCGATCCGGCGCAGGTCCTGGCGTGACGTTGATCTGCGCGCGGTTGCACCGTTTGCCGCCTTGGCCTTGCTCCTGATTGTCGGCGCACTGGTCAACCCGAATTTCATCGGCATCACCAATCTTGCCAACGTCGCGACACGCTGCGCTTTCATCGCCATCATCGCGGTCGGCGCCACCTTCGTGATCTCGGCCGGAGATCTCGACCTTTCCGTCGGCTCGATGGTCGCCTTCGTCGCCAGCCTGATGATCCTGCTGATCAATTCGGGCGTCATTGCCGATCCGGTGCTGATGCTGACGGCCGCGGTGGTCTTTACGGTGATTGCCGGGGCTCTTTGCGGCCTCGCAAACGGGCTCATCACCACCGTCGGCAAGATCGAGCCTTTCATCGCCACACTCGGCACAATGGGCATTTATCGCGGCTTGACCACCTGGCTGTCGCAGGGCGGCGCGATCACCTTGCGCTCGAGTGAAATCCAGACGCTCTACCGTCCGGCCTATTTCGGCAATATTCTCGGTATTCCCGTGCCGATCATGGTGATCCTTGTCGTCACCGCGATTGCAGCCTTCATCCTCTATCGCACCCGTTACGGCCGCCATGTCGTGGCTGTCGGTTCGAACAGCGACGTCGCGCGCTATTCGGGCATAGCGGTCAACCGCGTGCGCACCATTGCCTTCGTCATCCAGGGCCTCTGTGTGGCGATTGCCGTGCTGCTCTATGTGCCGCGTCTCGGATCCACCTCGGCAACGACCGGCATCCTGTGGGAGTTGCAGGCCATCACCGCCGTCGTCGTCGGCGGCACGGCGCTCAAGGGCGGCGCCGGCCGGGTCTGGGGGACCATCTGCGGCGCCTTCATTCTCGAACTCGTCGGCAACATCATGCTGCTGTCGAACTTCATCAGCGAGTATCTCATCGGCGCGATCCAGGGTGCAATCATCATCATCGCCATGCTGGTGCAGCGGTCGCTGGTTCGCAAATCCTAAGACAAAGAACTTCTCGGATTGGCCGGGCTTGACAGGGCACCCGGCTCGGATTGGACAAGTCCCTGATATTTTTGGGAGGAAATAGCATGCGCAAGCTCATGTTGGGTCTGGCGGTTGCGGGGGTGGCTTTTGCCGGCGCAGCCTACGCCCAGGACAAGAACTACACGATCGGTGTGTCCATTCCGGCCGCCGATCACGGCTGGACCTCCGGCGTCGTGTTCCATGCCGAGCGTATTGCCAAGAAGCTGATGGCGGAACATCCGGGCCTGAACGTCATCGTCAAGACCTCGCCGGATGCCGCGACGCAGGCAAACGCCGTGCAGGACCTCGATACGCAAGGCATCGATGCGCTCGTCATCCTGCCGTCGGATCCGGATCCGCTCGTCAACGCCATCAAGGAGGTCAAGGACAAGGGCAAGTTCGTAGCACTTGTCGACCGCGCGCCGTCGAATAACGACAATTCCGTGCGTGATCTTTACGTCGCCGGCAACAACCCTGCCCTCGGTGAAGTCGCCGGCAAATATATTGCCGAAAAGACGCCGGAAGCCGAAGTCGTCGTCATCCGCGGTCTGCCGATCCCGATCGACCAGCAGCGCCAGGACGGCTTCGACAAGGGTATCGCCGGCTCCAAGGTCAAGGTTCTCGACCGCCAGTACGGCAACTGGAACCGCGACGACGCCTTCAAGGTGATGCAGGACTACCTGACGAAGTACCCGAAGATCGACGTCGTCTGGTGCCAGGACGACGATATGGCCGTTGGCGTTCTGCAGGCGATCGAGCAGGCCAAACGCACCGACATTCAATATGTCGTCGCCGGCGCCGGCTCCAAGGACATGGTCAAGAAGGTCATGGACGGCGACAAGCTGATCCCGGTCGACGTTCTCTATCCCCCGGCAATGGTCGGCACGGCAATGGAGTTGACGGCGGCGGCACTCTACGACCAGGTCCCGGTTCACGGCAACTACATCCTCGACGCGACGCTCGTCACCAAGGAGAATGCCAAGAACTTCTACTTCCCGGATTCTCCGTTCTGATCACTTGATCGGGCAGGTGCGCCCATTCGCAAGGATGGGCGCATTTTTATGCCCTCACCTGGCGGACGGCGAAAATGCTGCACGTACCTCTTGCCCGCCACAGCCCATCATGATTAGGTCGCAGCCATACCGCATCTGGCCTCGCGCCAATCCGGCGGCAAGTGCGAGGAGGCACCTTGCTCCCGCCGAAATGCGTGCTACAAGTTCTTCAGAAACGTTTACGGTCGATATTCAGGGAGGAATCTGACATGAAGACGATCAAGGGTCCCGGCCTTTTCCTTGGCCAGTTCGCGGGCGATACCGCGCCTTTCAATTCCTGGGACGCGATCACCAAATGGGCGGCCGACATCGGTTACAAGGGCGTTCAGGTTCCGACCTGGGCGAGCCAGCTGATCGATCTGAAAAAGGCAGCAACCTCCAAGGATTATTGCGACGAGTTCGCCGGCAAGGCCCGCGAAAACGGCATAGAAATCACTGAGCTCTCGACCCATCTGCAAGGCCAGCTGGTTGCCGTTCATCCCGCCTATGATGAAGCATTCGACGGCTTTGCGGCCCCCGAGGTGCGCGGCAATCCGAAAGCCCGCCAGGAATGGGCGGTCGAGCAGGTCAAGATGGCGCTGACAGCATCGAAAAACCTCGGCCTCAAGGCGCATGCGACCTTCTCCGGCGCGCTCGCCTGGCCCTTCATCTATCCCTGGCCGCAGCGTCCCGCCGGTCTGGTGGAGACGGCCTTCGACGAGCTTGCCCGCCGCTGGACGCCGATCCTCAACCATGCCGATGAGAACGGCATCGACGTCTGCTACGAGATCCATCCGGGCGAGGACCTGCATGACGGCATCACCTTCGAGATGTTCCTGGAGCGGGTGAAGAACCATCCGCGCGCCAACATGCTCTACGATCCCTCGCACTACATCCTGCAATGCCTCGACTATCTCGAGAACATCGACATCTACAAGGACCGCATCAAGATGTTCCACGTCAAGGATGCTGAGTTCAATCCGACCGGGCGCCAGGGCGTCTATGGCGGTTACCAAGGCTGGGTGGAACGCGCCGGCCGCTTCCGCTCGCTCGGCGACGGTCAGGTCGATTTCGGTGCGGTATTCTCGAAGATGACGGCCAATAATTTCGACGGCTGGGCTGTGGTCGAATGGGAGTGTGCGCTGAAACATCCGGAGGACGGCGCCCGGGAGGGGGCCGAATTCGTGGCCGCACATATCATCCGCGTCACGGAAAAGGCCTTCGACGATTTCGCGGCCGGCGGCACGGACCAGGCGGCCAATCGGCGGATGCTGGGGCTTTAAGATATAGGTTTTGCCGCGAGGCTGCCCCTCACCCTAACCCTCTCCCCGTTCTGACGGGGAGAGGGGACGTGCCTTGCGAGAGCGAGCGGGGAACGGAGAGACTGCGGCATATCCCTTCTCCCCGCGAGCGGGGAGAAAGGTGGCGGCAGCCGAATGAGGGGCGCGCATCCGCACCAGGTTAAATTTCAGGAGGACAAGAATGGCAATCGAAGCATCATCGGAACAGACACGCGAGCCGCGCATCCGGCTGGGGATGGTGGGCGGCGGCGCGGGCGCGTTCATCGGTGCGGTGCACCGCATCGCAGCCCGCATCGACGATCAGTACGATCTCATCGCCGGCGCATTGTCGTCGACGCCTGAGAAGGCGGTTCAGTCCGGCCGCGACCTTGGACTCGACCCGTCGCGGACCTATTCCAGCTACCGCGAAATGGCGATCCGCGAGGCGAAGCTGAAGAACGGCATCGAAGCGGTCGCGATCGTTACCCCGAACCATGTGCATTACGACGCGGCCAAGGAATTCCTGAAACGCGGCATCCATGTTATCTGCGACAAGCCGCTGACATCGAACCTTGCGGACGCGAAGAAGCTGAAGAAGGTGGCCGACGAGAGCGGCGCGCTCTTCGTGCTGACGCACAACTACACCGGGTATCCGATGGTCCGTCAGGCGCGCGAGATGGTCGCGAACGGTGAGCTCGGCGATATCAGAGTGGTCCAGGCCGAATATCCGCAGGACTGGCTGACGGAAGCGGTCGAACAGACCGGCCAAAAGCAGGCGGCTTGGCGCACCGATCCGGCCCAGTCCGGCGTCGGCGGGTCCACAGGCGATATCGGCACGCATGCCTATAATCTCGCTTCGTTCATAACTGGCCTGGAACTCGACAGCCTGGCTGCCGATCTCGACAGCTTTGTTCCCGGCCGCCGGCTTGATGACAATGCTCATGTCATGCTGCGTTTCAAGGCGAAGGGCGCGGAAAAGCCGGCCAAGGGCATGCTCTGGTGCAGCCAGGTGGCGCCCGGCCATGAAAACGGCCTGATGGTTCGCGTCTACGGAACCAAGGGCGGGCTGGAATGGACCCAGAAGGACCCGAACTATCTATGGTACACGCCGTTCGGCGAGCCGAAGCGGCTGATCACCCGCGGCGGCGCCGGCGCCGGAGCGGCGGCCGGTCGTGTCTCGCGGGTGCCGTCGGGGCATCCGGAAGGTTACCTTGAGGCATTCGCGACGATCTATACGGAAGCCGCACATGCGATCAACGCCCGCAAGAAGGGCAAGGCTGTCGACAAGGCTGTGGTCTACCCCACAGTCGATGACGGCGTGAAGGGCGTGGCCTTCGTCGAGGCCTGCGTTGCCTCTTCGAAGAAAAACGGCGCATGGGTCAAGGTCTGAGTTTACCGATCGGCGTGGCTCGAGGAAAATGCCGAGGTGGGCTCAGGTCGCCTCGGCGTTTTGCTTATGGTCATTAGGCAGCAGCGCGGCCACGCTTCAGCAGGTTATCGACGCTGAGCGGGCCGGCGCCTGCCGCCACCAGATAGAGAAACACGAAGCAGAACAGGATTGCAGCGACGCCGCCGTTCTGGGCGGGATAAAAGCTTTTGCCCGCATGACCGATAAAATAGGCGAATGCCATCAGCCCCGAGAGCACGAAGGCTGCGATGCGGGTCTGGAATCCCACCAGGACGAGGAAGCCGAGGATGAGTTCGATCAGTCCGGCAATCCAGGAGAGCGAGCCCATCGGCGGCACGCTTGCCGCGGCCGGAAAATGCAGGATCTTCTGCGTTCCATAGCTGAAAAGCACAAGCGACGAGACGATGCGCAGCAGGCTCAGCAGATGCGGCTGCAGCAGATGGATTGAAGAGAGCATTGGGTTCCTTTCATGTTTGGCGATGCCTTCGCTGTGTAGTGATCATGGGCTCGGCAGCAAGTCACGACTGCTGACATTCGCGTTATGAGAGCAATCGGAGGCGAAAAACGCGGCAAGTCGAAGCGGCTGGCTTGCCCAGTCTCCGCCGCTCGGCAGCCTATACTGTAACGTTGCAGTTTTTCTGCTGCCGGGCCTGTACTTTGCTTGCCGGCTTGGCTAAATCCGAGCCCCACGGTCAATTCAGATGCTGAGAGACAGGATTTACAGATGATCGATGCGAAGACGCTTGCAAGCCGCTTTCCCGGTGATTTCACCTTCGGTGTTGCCACCGCCGCCTTCCAGATCGAGGGCGCCGGTAAGGCCGATGGCCGCAAGCCGTCTATCTGGGATGCTTTCTGCAACATGCCCGGCCGCGTCTACAATCGCGACAACGGCGACGTTGCCTGCGACCACTATAACCGCCTGGAGCACGACCTCGATCTCATCAAGGAGATGGGTGTCGAAGCCTATCGCTTCTCCATTGCCTGGCCGCGTATCGTCCCGGAGGGCACGGGTCCCGTGAACGAGGCGGGCCTCGACTTCTACGATCGGCTGGTCGACGGTTGCAAGGCGCGCGGGATCAAGACCTTCGCGACGCTCTACCATTGGGACCTGCCCCTGCTGCTCGCGGGCGATGGCGGTTGGACGGCGCGCTCGACTGCCTATGCCTTTCAGCGTTACGCCAAGACTGTCATGAGCCGCCTCGGCGACCGCCTCGATGCCGTCGCCACCTTCAACGAGCCCTGGTGCATCGTCTGGCTGAGCCACCTCTACGGTATCCATGCTCCGGGTGAGCGCAATATGCAGGCTGCCCTTCACGCCATGCATTACATGAATCTTGCCCACGGACTCGGCGTCGAGGCAATCCGTTCGGAAGCTCCCAATGTGCCGGTCGGGCTTGTGCTCAACGCCGCCTCGATCATCCCGGGCTCCGACAGCCCGGCCGATCTTTCCGCCGCCGAACGTGCGCATCAGTTCCACAACGGCGCCTTCTTCGATCCCGTCTTCAAAGGCGAATATCCGAAGGAATTCGTCGAGGCGCTCGGTGACCGCATGCCCGTCATCGAAGACGGCGATCTGAAGCTCATCAGCCAGAAGCTCGATTGGTGGGGTCTGAATTACTACACGCCCGAGCGCGTCGTCGACGATGCCGAACGAAAAGGCGATTTCCCCTGGACGGTGAAAGCGCCGCCGAGAAGTGACATCAAGACCGATATCGGCTGGGAAATCTATGCGCCGGGGTTGAAGCTCCTGGTCGAGAACCTTTATCGTCGCTATGACCTGCCGGAATGCTACATCACCGAAAACGGCGCCTGCGACAATACTGGTGTTGTCGATGGCGAGGTCGACGATACGATGCGTCTCGATTATCTCGGCGATCATCTCGACGTCGTGGCCGACCTCATCAAGGACGGTTACCCCATGCGCGGCTATTTCGCCTGGAGCCTGATGGATAATTTCGAATGGGCCGAAGGCTACCGTATGCGCTTTGGCCTCGTCCATGTCGATTACCAAACGCAGGTCCGCACGGTGAAGAAGAGCGGCAAATGGTATAGCGCACTTGCGGCAGAATTTCCGAAAGGCAATCACCTGCCGGCTCAGCAGAACAAACTGAAAAAATAGACCGGCGGAAAGCTGCAACAGGCAGTTGCTTAAACGTTTCTGAACCCTTGACTGGCAAACTCCGCTGGTCAGGGAGCCGGAATGCAAATACTCGAAAAATTGCAGGGCAGGGGATCGGCCATAGGCCGTCACATCACCGTCACGGGCGTGCTGTTCTCCTTTGCTGTCATCGTCGCGGTCGCCACCATCATGGTTTTGACGGCACTCGAACGCGTCGCTGAGAACGCCAATGTCCTTGACGACGAGCGCTCGCGCGAAACGACGATCGGCGCGTTGAAGACCTTCGAGGATCAGCTCGGCGCGACGCTCGACGATTATGCCGCCTGGGATGATGCCGCCGCCAACGTCTATGCGTCCGATGGCATGGCGTGGACGGTCAGCAACTACGGCGAGATGTCGGTCAACAGCTCGCTTTTCGACATGGCGATCCTTGTCGATGATGCGAAGAATTCGATCATGGCCTATCGTGACGGCAAGCCGATGGAGGAGCCGCCGGCGGATTTCTTCGCGCCTTCGCTGTGGAAACTGTTCGACGCGGTCAAGACGGCCGGCACGGCCGAGACGCCCCAGGCGGTCGGTTTCATCACCAGCAAACGCGGCATTGCCGCTGTCGGCGTGGCATTGGTGCGGAAGAAATCCGGCGCGCTTGATGCGCCTGCCGGGCAGCACCGTTATCTTATTTTCGCCCGCCATCTCGATGACGACAGGGTGGCCGGGCTCGGGCAGACCTATGTGATCGGCGGACTGAGGCTAGCGCCGCCGAATTTCGCGGCCGAATATCTCGTACCTATCGCCGATCCGTCGGGGGCAACGATCGGCAAGCTCGTCTGGAATTCTCGCTCACCCGGCAATATCGCCTACGCGCAGGTGCGGCCGATGGTCATCCAGGCACTCGGTCTCGTTGGGCTCTTCTTCGTGGTGCTGCTGGCCATCGGCTGGTTGGCCGGCCGACGCCTGAAGGCGGAGGAGAACAGCGCGCGCGAAGAGGCGCTGCGCGACAGGCTGAGCGGCCTTTCCAATCGCGACGGCCTCGGGCTCGCCGTCGATCGTTTTGTCCTCGAAGCGCGCCAGAGCAAACGCAATGTGCTGCTCCTCTATCTCGACCTCGACGGTTTCAAGGAAGTCAATGACAGCTATGGCCATGGTACCGGCGACCAGTTGATCCGCGCGGTCGCGGCCGGCCTTAAGGTATTGATCCCGCAAGGCGCAGTTCTCGCCCGCATCGGCGGGGATGAATTTGCGATCGCCTTTCTCTCCGATGCCGAGAACGCTGCCGCCCTCCAGCTTGCCGAGCAGATCCTTGATTTTCTCGTCGAGCCGCTGGAGATCGGTCGCCGTGTTGTCGTCGTTGGCGCCAGCATCGGCATCGCCATGTCGCCTGCCGGTGCAATCGATCGCGAGGAACTGGTGCGCCGTTCCGACCTTGCCATGTACAAGGCGAAGGAGGCGGGCCGTGCGCGGATGACGCTTTACGATCCGTCGATGGATGCGGACCGGCAGCAGCGCAATGCGCTGGAGCTCGATCTCAGAATCGCCATTGAAAGCGGTGACCTGACGCTTGCCTATCAGCCGCTGGTCGATGCGGGGACGCATGCGCTGACCGGCGTCGAGGCGCTGGTGCGCTGGAACCGTCCGGGCCACGGCCCGGTTTCGCCCGAGGTGTTCATTCCGATCGCCGAGACCAGCGGCCTCATTGAATCGCTCGGCCTGTTCGTGCTGCGCAAGGCCTGCGAAACGGCCAAGCAGTGGCCGGAACTGAACGTCTCGGTCAATGTCTCGCCCGGCCAGTTTCGCAATCCCGCCTTCACCGATTATGTGCGCTACGTGTTGAAGCAGACGGAGATCGAGGCCAGCCGCATCACGCTCGAGATCACCGAAGGTTATATGATCCAGAATCCGCAGCGCACTCGCCAGTCGATTGAACGGCTGAAGGGGCTGGGGGTTAAAGTGGCGCTCGATGACTTCGGTTCCGGCTTCTCTTCGATCGGCTATCTCAGACAGTTCGGCTTCGACCGCATCAAGATCGACCGCTCACTGGTCATGGGCGTCAACGAGGACAAGCGCCAGCGCGAAATGCTGCAGGCAACGGTGGCGCTCGCCCGCTCTCTCGATATCCCAGTGACGGCGGAAGGCATCGAGACCGAGGGGCAGGCGGTTGCCATGCGCCTGTTCGGCTGCGACTGTCTGCAGGGCTATTTGTTCGGAAAGCCTCTGGCGGCCGAGCGAATTACCGAGATGCTGAACGAGCTTCGTACTGCGGAGCAATCAACCCGGCGCCTCGGCGCGGCCTGACGGCGAAATTCCCGGGGCGCGAGCTCATCAGCTGCCGATATGCCGTTGACCGCGTTTTTTCGCCAGCGCGATCTGATGCTGCCGCTGACGGTAGCGCAGCCGGTCTTCCTCTGTCCTCGTGTGATAACAGTGGCTGCAGGAAACGCCTTCCTCATAAAGCGGCGAGGCAATTTCCTCTGAAGTGATCGGGTTGCGGCAGGCGTGGCACAGCCGGTGCTCGCCTTCCTTCAAGCCGTGTTCGACGGATACACGCTCATCAAAGACGAAACAGGCGCCCTCCCAGAGGCTTTCTTCCTGCGGCACTTCCTCCAGATATTTCAGGATGCCGCCCTTTAGATGATAGACCTCATCGAAACCCTCGGCCTTCATGAAGGCGGTGGCCTTCTCGCAGCGTATGCCGCCGGTGCAATACATGGCGACTTTGGGCTTGTTGTGCAGCCCCGTATTCCGGCGCACCCAATCAGGAAATTCGCGGAATGTCTTGGTCTTGGGGTCGAGCGCGCCGCGAAAGGTACCGATTGCCGTCTCATAGTCGTTGCGGGTGTCGATGACGATCGTATCGGGATCGGAGATCAGCGCGTTCCAGTCCCGGGGCGCCACATAAGTACCGACAGTCTTATTGGGGTCGATGTCCTCGACGCCCATGGTGACGATTTCCTTCTTCAGCTTCACCTTCATGCGCAGGAAGGGCATTTTCGAGGCGCGGCTTTCCTTGTGCTCCAGGCCCGCAAATTCCGGCTGGGCACGCAGGAAGGCGAGCACGGCGTGAATGCCGGCATCCGGTCCCGCGATCGTACCGTTGATGCCCTCATGCGCCAGAAGCAGCGTTCCCTTGATGTCGTTTTCCTCGCACAGCGCCTGCAGCGGGGCCTGCAAGGTGGCAAAGCGCGGCACGGATACGAAATGGTAGAGCGCCGCTACGAGGAACGGGCCGGTGTGTGTCAGGCTGTCGGTCATGGGCGGGAAATACAGAAAATTGACCGTTCGCGCAATTGCCTTCCGCGCAGGCGGCCTACCGTCTTCAGGATCGCGCCTGCCCATCGCTCAATTCGCAGCCGTCAGCCAGAGAAGCTCGATACGCTCCGATTCCTCATCGGGATCATCGGCGAAGACGGTTTCGGCTTTGAGGAGGGCGTGCCGCCGGTCTTCCTGCTGGCGGAAGATGATCGCGTCAAGAAGATGCGCCAGATCGTCGTTGCGGGTGAAGAGCTGCGGTTCGGCTTCGACCAGCTCACAGAGTACGGCAAGGTCATGGATGTGGCCGAGATCCTCGACCAGTTCCTTGGCCGCATCGCGCTTGGCCTTCATCGCGGTCGGCCAGATGTCGCGCAAAAGAGCGTGGTAGAGCCGATAATCATAGGTGCGTTTGCGCAGATCATGGAAATCCCCGGCCGATGCATCGCCGTGACATCTGGCAAGTGCCGCCTTTGCCTTGCGCGCGGTGCGTCGCCAGCTCTTCGCCAGCATGCGTGCGTTCTTGCGGTGGCTGCCATCGAAGGAAATGCCATCCAAAGCCGCGATTGCCTCCTTCAGCACGCCTGGGGCTTCTATCAGCCGCTGTTGCAGGCCGCTCTCGGCCTCCGCCATCCAGTCGCGGCGTCCCTCGAGAATGGTGACGATCCGGCCGAGCGCCTCGCTTTCCTCTTGCCCGCGGGCTGAATGCTGCAAATATTGGGCGGTGCCGATGAGCGCGGCAGCGTCGCGGATTGCCGAAAGCGAGCGCGCGGCATCGCGCAGTCTTGCATTTTCCTGTTTCTGGAAATCCGGCACCTCGCGCGCGACGAGCCGGTAGAGCGAGCGCAATCGCTTCAGGTTTTTTCGGAAGGAATGGATCGCCTCGTGTGCACCGTCCGGCCGCTCTTCGAGAAAGGTAATGGCACCTTCCAGCTGCTCAGTCGCGACGCTCCTGAATGCCTCGGTGAAATCGTCGTCAGGCCGAATGCGATAGGCCATGCCTGTCGTGCCCGTATTCTGTGGCAAGGGCCTGGTTGGAGTAGCGGAAATCGCCGGTCACTTCGCGGCCAAGCCAGGCGGGCAGGACGGGTTTGTCAGTTTCTGCCGTCATCTCAACTTCGGCAATCACCAGTCCGCGATGCTCACCGGCAAAGACGTCGACTTCCCAGACGAAGCCTTGATGCGGGACGCGGTAGCGCGTCTTCTCGATGACGACGCCGATCGCGCTCTGCAACAGCTCCTCGGCATCGGCAATCGGGATGTCATATTCGAATTCGTCACGGGTGATGGCACTGCGGCCAATCTTGATCGTCAGCTTCGCTTTCCTGCCGTCGAGGGTGCGAACGCGAACGGAACGGTCGTCCATCGAGGCGATGTAACCCTGCCTCAGGACAGACTTGCTCTCGACGGCGGAACGCCATCCATCGCCGCGTACAAGAAACTTCCGCTCGATCTCTTTCGCCATGTCGGTGAACCTTTTGTGACGATCGCCGCACGGTAGACCAATTTCCAGGCATTTCATACCCTTCTTCTCACGCAGCCGGGTTTTATCTCGACAAGGTTCGGCGAGGGCGTTATTCGGAATGCAAATTTCAATCGTTTCAAGGAGGTCGTGCAATCATGGGCGAGAAAACAGAGAAGCTCCTTTCCATCCTGAAACTCCAGCCGGTCGTTCCAGTCCTGATCGTTGACGATGCCAGGTCGGCGGTGCCGCTGGCCCGCGCGCTCGTCGCAGGCGGCCTGAAAGCAATCGAGATCACCATGCGCACGCCGGCGGCACTCGATGCCGTGCGCGCCGTCGCCGCCGAGGTCGAGGGCGCCGAAGTCGGCGCCGGCACCATCCTGAATGCCGCCCATTGGCAAGCGGCTGTCGAGGCCGGCTCGAAGTTCATCGTCAGCCCGGGCACGACGCAGGAGCTGATTGATGCCGCCGCCGATTCCGACGTGCCGCTGCTTCCGGGAGCTGCGACCGCCAGTGAAGTCATGGCGCTGCGTGAGGAAGGCTATCAGGTGCTGAAGTTCTTTCCGGCTGAGCAGGCCGGGGGCGCCGCTTATCTCAAGGCACTCTCTTCGCCGCTCGCCGGCACGCTGTTCTGCCCGACCGGCAGCATTTCGCTGAAGAACGCCAGGGATTATCTTTCGCTGCCGAACGTCGTCTGTGTCGGCGGTTCGTGGGTTGCGCCAAAGGAAATGGTCGCAGCCGGCGACTGGACCGGCATTACCAAGCTTGCGACTGAGGCCGCCGCGCTGAAGGCCTGAGGTTGCATGGGCGGGGTATGAGCGCCAGGCACAGCCCCCACGCCCAATATTTGTATTTCAGCCGTCGCAAACCTATGTTCTCCTCCGGCCTCAAACAGGGAGACGACGAGGAATGTTCGACGCAAAGAAGCTTCTCGACCAGTTCTTGGGTTCGCAAGTGCCGGGTCTCGGCGGTTCAGTCCGCGACAGAGCGGACGGGGCTATACAGACGGCAAAGAACAATCCAATGAAGACCGGCGCGATCGCAGCCGTACTTCTCGGCACCAAGACCGGTCGCAGTATCGCCGGCAATGCATTGGCGATCGGCGGTCTTGCCGCTATCGCCGGCCTTGGCTATCAGGCCTACAAGAACTATCAGTCGGGCCAAGCGCCCGCGGCCCCCTCGGATGCGCCGTCGGCGAACAACCCAGTGCTGCTGCCGCCGCCCGTCGAATCCGGTTTCGGACCGGCATCGCCTGCTGGCAGCAACGAATTCGTGCTGGTGCTTATCCGGGCGATGATCGCCGCAGCCAAGGCCGACGGCCATATCGACGACGCCGAACGCGCCCTGATTATGGACAAGATCAAGGCCGCTGACGTCAGCGGCGAGGCCGCTGCTTTCATCGAGGGCGAACTTGCGTCACCGACGGATATCGACGCGCTCGTGGCTGCGGCGGTCACGGAAGAACAGCGCGTCGAGCTCTACACCGCCTCGCGGCTGACCATCGATCCGGATTCGCGCGCCGAGCGCGGTTATCTCGATCTGCTCGCCGGCCGGCTCGGCCTCGCCGATCAACTGGTCGACCATATCGAGGCGACGGTGTCATCCGCCAAGACGACCTTGTCACAGTGACATCCAGGCCGGTTGCCTTTATCGGGCGACTGGCCTATCCACTCCCGGAGCCTTCCCCGGTTAAATTGACGCTTTCGCCAATTTATCCGGGGAAGGCTCTGGAATAGGGGAGTGAACATGCGCGATCTTGCAAATTTCAAGGGCTGCCCGGCGCCGAAGCCGGTTACGCTGAAAGGCCGTTTCGTCACGGTCGAGCCCTATCGTCGCGAAGAACATCTCGAGGCGCTGTGGGACGGGCTCGGCGGCATGGGCATCAACCGGCTGCTTCTTTATTTCGCGCAAGACGACTTCTCCGGTATCGAGGATTTCGCCAACTGGCTGGAAAGCGTCTACACCAAGTCCGGCTGGCTCACCCATATCTTCCGTGACAACGCCACAGGCAAGGTCGTCGGCATGGCGAACTACATGCGCGCCGACCCGGCAAACGGCGTCGTCGAAATCGGCGGCGTGGCTCATGGTCCCGAGATGAGCCGTTCGCCGCTGTCCACCGAAGCGCATTACCTGATGGCCAAACATGTTTTCGAGGATCTCGGCTATCGCCGCTACGAATGGAAATGCGACAACAAGAACGAGGCGAGCAAGGCGACGGCACTGCGCTACGGCTTCAGCTTTGAAGGGGTGTTCCGTCAGCATATGATCTCCAAGCATCGCAATCGCGACACCGCCTGGTTCTCGATGATCGACGCCGAATGGCCGCTGATCAACGATGCTTTCGAGGCCTGGCTTTCCCCCGAAAATTTTGACGCGGCCGGCAAACAGATCCGCCGCCTGCAGGATATTCGTGCGGATCTGGAAAAGGAAAGGCTCGCGTGAGCCCGGAAAGCCGCTCGCAGGCGATCGCCGCCGCTGTCATCCTGCTCGGCGCGGGCATCGTCCTCTATTTTCTGCCGACCATCGTTCTATGGATCGGCAATTTCTCGCCGACGCTGGGAATTACAGTCGGCTTCTGCCTGATCATGGCGTTTTTTGCGGTCTTCTGGCTGCGGGCGCGCTATCAGCGCCACAGAGGAAAATAGTCTACCCTTGCAGGGAGGCCCCGAGCAGGACGGCGCCCATCAGGATGACTAGCAGGGCGCCGAGGATTTCAATGGCGTTGCCAACCCAGACGGAAGCCGTCGAGCCGCGTCCGGAGAGGCGGACCGCCGCACTCTTGGCGGTGACGGCAAGGGTCGCGAGCACGGAAACCGTGATCGCCGTGCCGAGCGACATGGCAGCGACCGAAAGCGCGCCGCCGAGATAGAGGCCGTTCAGCAGCGAAAACGTCATGACAAGCAAAGCCCCGGAGCAGGGTCGAAGGCCGACGGCTACGATCGCCGACCAGGCCTCGCGGACGCTGAACCTGTCGCCGGCGAGCAGCGCCGGATCGGGCACATGCGTATTGCCGCAGGTCTCGCAGGCCATGCCGGGAACCAAGCTGTGGCCGGCGTTCACGGCCTGCGCCTTCCCGTTGAAGGCATAGGACTGGCGTTCGGCTGCGTTATCCTTCCATTCCAGCATCATGGACACCGGACCGGCCGACGTCGCCACCAGCCGGCGGCGCGGCAGATGACTTGCCATCGAACGCAGTTTGCGGAACAGCAGCCAGCCACCGAAGAGGATGACCATGATGAAGCTCATGATTTCCATGGCATGAGTGGCTGTCGTCAGCGTAATCCCGGTGCCGCGCAGCACCAGC
This sequence comes from Rhizobium sp. YTUHZ045, assembly GCF_051124255.1. Lineage (NCBI taxonomy): Bacteria > Pseudomonadati > Pseudomonadota > Alphaproteobacteria > Hyphomicrobiales > Rhizobiaceae > Rhizobium > Rhizobium sp. YTUHZ045. The sequence continues at coordinate 3,578,984 of NZ_CP101432.1, read as the reverse complement.
CAGGCGCCGCCGACCAGCGCCATGGCGACGACGCCCTGAATGAAAGCCGAAATGAAGGAAATAACCACGCCGCGCTTCAGCTCGACCTCGTTGGCGATCATGTAGGAGGAGATGACCGCCTTGCCGTGACCGGGGCCGGCGGCATGGAAGACGCCGTAGGCGAAGGAAAGGCCGATCAGCGATGTCAGCTGCCACGGATCTTCGCGCATGCCCTTCAGCGCACCAGTCAGCGCCCTGTAGAAGGCCTGCTGTTCATAGTTCACGTAGAGCAAAAGCGGCGCAAACGGTCCGCCTGTCGGTTGAAAACTCGGTTCGGCCGTGCCGATGCCGAGCGGCGATTGCGCGTGGGCGAGGCTTGCCGCCGTCAGGAGCGCGAGCAGTGCTGCGGAAAGGATGAGGGACGGGCGTTTGATCAGCATGTGAGCTCCAGCCGTGTGGCGAAGAGTTTGGACATGTTGGTGCCGGTGGGGTCGTTGAAGAAGGCGTCCGTCAGCGACTGCTTGTTTTGCGATATCACCTCGTCGGCATCCGGCCTTACCACCTGGTGTTTGCAGGCCTTGAAGCCGTCGCCCACCGTTGTCAGCTCGTTGTCTGTGGGAAAATCAATCGACGTATAGAGCGTCGGATCGTAGACGCCGAAGGTAAGCCTGCCCTTGAGCGGCATCTTCTCCGCCGGCTTGACCGCAAAGAACATCAGGAGCTGGCCGTTCTTATAGTCGACATGGATGATGTCCGGCTGCTGGACGGTGATGCTCTTCCCGTTGATCGTCAGGTTCATGTAATAATCGTAATCGGCAAGCGATTGCTTCACCGTTTTGCCGACCTGCGCGAGTTCGTTCGGCTCCAGCTTCAGATCGGTGTTCTTGTCGAAATCCATGACGACCGAAGAGGAAAAGACCTCGTCAAAGCGCCAGACATTACGCAGTTCCTCGACGCTGCCGTCAGCGCCAGCCACGACTTCGAGCCGCGCCTCCACGAAGATGTGCGGATGCGCAAAGGCGGCGGCCGGCGCCAGCGAAAGAAGCGCGGTGATCAATGGTATGGATTTGTTCATGCGTCCCGCTGCCTTATTCGCTCGACCCGAGTTCTTGCCAGAAATTGGGACGGAATTGGGACCGGTTTGTCGGTGAGTCCCCATCGGCACCGCTCCATCGTCCGACCGGACAGGTCCTGCCGTGCAGATCTCAAGGATGCTTCCTGAACCAATTGTGCAGGTAATCGACAAAGATCCTCACCTTGGCCGGCAGGTATCGACGGTGCGGATAGACGGCGTAGATGCCGCGGTCGGTCGGGATGTAATCGTTGAATAGCGTCACCAGCTCGCCACTTTCGATCGGCTTGCGGGCGATGAAATCGGGAATAAGGGCGATGCCGATGCCGGCAAGCGCTGCGCGCAGCGTCGCGTGCGGGCTGTTGACCTCAATCGGCCCGGAGACGGCGACGGCGAAGGTTGTGTTGTCAGGATTGTGGAAGCGGATGCTGCCCTGGGTGCGCGAATTGGTGTCGACGATAAAGGGGAGATTGGAAATGTCGCTTGGATGCTCCAGATCGGGATGGCGCTCCAGAAAATCCGGGGTGGCGCAGAGGTGGACGCGGAAATCGGAGATCTTGCGGGCAATCATGCCGGAATCTTCGAGCTTGCTGATGCGGATCGCCACGTCGAATCCTTCCTCGATCAGATCGACGAATCGGTCATCGGCAGAGATCTCCAGCGCAAGGTCCGGGTTCTCGCCGGCGAAATCGATCAGCGACTGGCCGACGTCGGCGTCGACGAAGGTGCGGGGGACGGAGACGCGCAACCGTCCCTTCAGCTGTGCATTGTTTTCGCGCACGAGATCGGCAAGGTTGTCGATCTCCTTCAAAATATCGGAGGCGCTGCGATAATAGGTGTGGCCGGCCTCCGTCATGGAGAACTGCCGGGTGGTGCGGTTGAGCAGCAGTGCGCCGAGCTCGTCTTCCAGTTCGCGCACATATTTGGACAGCAGAGCCTTTGAGCGGCCGGTGCGCCTGGCGGCGGCGGAAAAGCCCTCAGCCTCGACGACATCGATGAAGGCGCGTATGCGCGTCAAGGTATCCATGGTGCTTTCCTAGAACTGTTTCGGAACATTGAACAAATTGGCCCGTCCTGTTCAATTATTTTTTTGCCCACAGGATCAAAAAATCGCTTGATTATGAAGGCGAATATTCTTATCTCCCACTCAGCCCAAAGTCGCACGTGCCCATGGGTGTCCGCCGAACCCTCGAATTGGTGAGGAAATCGGTAAGGTACCTGGAATTAACCCCTCCAGTCGCTATTCCGGCCAACCGGAAAATGCGAGGACGCCTGAAGCAACGACGGTGCGGGCCTTTTTGTTCTCTCCCTGCTTTCCATCAGTGGGGGTTACTGAAGAGGCACACCATCATTGCCGGAAGTGCGGTTGGGACTCTCCCTCCAATCCATGGCAGACAAAGCCGAACTTACACCGCGTCCGCGGCGTTGGTTCACTATCCGCGCATCGAGCGCTTGCTATGGTTCCGGGGTCTCCACCGGCTGGTTCCAATGCGAGTTCTCGTATGCCCTTTGTCCTCCGGTTCATGCCGGAGCTCTGGAATTGGAAGAGGGAACTGAAATGACCACCCAGCGCATCCGCGACTTTCTCGCAACCCGACGCCCCGACGGTCCCTGCCTCGTGGTTGACCTCGATGTTATCAGAGACAATTTCCACGCCTTCCGTCACGCCATGCCGGATAGCGCCATTTACTACGCGGTCAAAGCCAACCCGGCTCCGGAAGTGCTGAAGCTGCTCGCAGGCCTCGGCTCCAATTTCGATTGCGCATCCGTTGCCGAAATCGAAATGGCGCTCGAAGCCGGTGCGACTGCTGCCCGCATCTCCTATGGCAACACGATCAAGAAGGAGCGTGACGTTGCTCGCGCCCACGCGCTCGGCGTCAGCCTCTTTGCGGTCGACAGCCACGAGGAAGTCGAGAAGATCTCGCGCGCCGCTCCCGGCGCCCGTGTCTTCTGCCGCGTGCTCACCGATGGCGAAGGCGCCGAATGGCCGCTGTCGCGCAAGTTCGGCTGCGTTCCGCAGATGGCGGTCGACGTTCTCGTCTACGCCCATCAGCTCGGCCTGCAGTCCTACGGCGTCTCGTTCCATGTCGGGTCACAGATGACCAAGGTCGATGCCTGGGATTCGGCTCTCGCCGATGCCAAGCGTGTCTTCGTCCAGCTTGCCAAGCAGGGCATCCACCTGCAGATGGTCAACATGGGCGGCGGCTTCCCGACCAAGTATCTGCGTGACGTTCCGTCCGCGGAAGCTTACGGCAAGTCGATCTATCAGGCGCTGCGCACGCATTTCGGCAACCAGATCCCGCAGACGATCATCGAGCCGGGTCGCGGCATGGTCGGCAATGCCGGTGTTATCAAGGCTGAAGTCGTGCTGATCTCCAAGAAGTCGGACAATGACGACGCCCGCTGGGTCTTCCTCGACATCGGCAAGTTCGGCGGTCTCGCCGAAACCATGGACGAGGCCATCCGTTACCCGATCCGCACGGAGCGCGACGGCGACGAGATGGAGCCCTGCGTGATCGCCGGCCCGACCTGCGACTCGGCCGACGTGCTGTATGAAAAGAACCTCTATCCGCTGCCGCTGTCTCTGACGATCGGCGACGAGGTGCTGATCGAAGGCACCGGCGCTTATACGACGACCTACTCGGCAGTCGCTTTTAACGGCTTCGAGCCGCTGAAGGCCTACGTCATCTAAGGTCTTGTTTCTGCTAGTCCCGTAACCAGCCGGGGCGGCAAATCCACAATTTTCCGAAGTCACCGTCTGAAACGGTTTTGAGTGCGGGAGGCCACGATGGCCGCTGTTCTTGATTCTGTCCGCGCATTCTTTGCGCCCTCCATTTTCACCATCGATGCCGAAAATCCGTCGGATGTCGTCGCGCGTGAAAACCTGCTCGATCGCGTCATGGGCACTGACCGCCGCAAGAAATCATCGGAGAAAATCCGTCGCAACCGCATTCCGGCCGAAGGACTTGCGCTGGTCGCGCGTGATCGCGACGGCCATCTGATCGGCACGGTACGGCTCTGGAACGTCGAGGCCGGCGTCAACGCCGAAGGCACGCCGATCAACGCGCTGCTGCTCGGTCCCCTGGCCGTCGATTGCCGTCACGGCGGCAAGGGCGTCGGCTCGGCCCTGATGCGCGCGGCAATTCTCGAGGCGAAGAACCGCGGGCATGGCGCCGTCCTGCTCGTCGGCGATGCCGCCTATTACGAGCGTTTCGGCTTCTTCGCCGAAAAGGCTCGCCATCTTGTCATGCCGGGCCCGTTCGAACGTTCGCGCTTTCTCGCGCTTGAGCTCACCGAAGGCTGGCTTGACGGCGCGGCCGGCATGATCGTTCCCTCGGGATGCATGCTGGCCAGCGCGCCGGTTCGCCGCGCAGCTTGAGCTGCGCGCCCGCCGGTGGGATAGGGAACTTTCCCTGCCGGTATTATCCGCGCCGCTGATCATGCGGGAGGCGGGCCTGTCGTGGTTTGCGGCGCGGATTGTCTTTCCAGCCGAGAGGATGAGGCGCAGGTATCGGCTCACCAGCAGACACGATCGCGTGAAAAGTGCCATGGGCACGCGAAGATACTGCGGCGATATCCTATCTTCGGCCGCATGATCCGTATTTTTTCCCTTCTCCTTTTCTTCTGCCTGCCGTTTGGCGCAACAGGCCTGGCGTCCGCCCAGACCATGGCGTCCGCCGCCGGGCTTGGTCCGCGGCTCGACCAAGCGGCGAGCGATCCGGCGCTGCGGCCGCTGAAGACGGTGATCGTCGCTCGCGACGGACGCGTGCTGACCGAACGCGGCTTCCGTGGTCATTCGCCGTCGGAATCGACCAATATCAAATCCGCTTCGAAATCCATCATTTCGGCGATCGTCGGTATCGCGATCGACAAAGGCTTGCTTGCTGGGCCGGACCAGAAGATCGCGCCGATCCTGAAGGCCGATCTTCCCTCATCGCCCGACCCGCGGCTCAACGACATCACCATCGGCAATCTTCTCTCCATGCAGGCGGGGCTCGACCGTATGTCCGGGCCGAATTATGGCCGCTGGGTCTCCTCGCGCAACTGGGTGCGCTTTGCACTCTCGCAGCCTTTCGTCGATCAGCCCGGCGGGGAGATGCTCTATTCCACCGCATCCACGCATCTGCTTTCGGCCATTCTGACCAAGGTCAGCGGCCGCTCGACCCTGGCGCTCGCCCGCGAATGGCTCGGTCCTGTCGAGGGTTTCCGCATCGGCGCATGGGAGCGCGACCCGCAGGGGATCTATCTCGGCGGCAATCAGATGGCGATGAGCGCCCGGTCTCTGCTTGCTTTCGGCGAGCTCTATCGCCAGGGCGGGCGCACGGCCGACGGAGAGCAGGTGGTGCCTGCCGACTGGATCGCGCAATCGTGGCAGCATCGCACCAATTCGCGCTTCTCCGGCGACGAATATGGCTATGGCTGGTTCACCCGCGTGATCGGCGGTGAACAGGTGCATTTCGCCTGGGGTTATGGCGGTCAGATGCTCTACATCGTGCCGTCGCTGGGTTTGACCGTCGTCATGACCTCGGAAGAGAGCGGTCCCTCGGCTCGAAACGGCTATCGGGATCTGCTGCACGGTCTGCTGGCCGATATCATCGGCACGGTGCGGGCCGCTTGATTCCAGCGCCGCGCCGTTTCAGACGCGCAAAATCCGGCGATTGTTCAATTTTTAACGAAGGCTCCAATCAAACCGCAAAATGCTTGCTGTAGGTTCCGCAACCAGAACCACGGAAAACCCCATGCTGCTGGATCTCAGGACGATCTATTTCATTGTTGCCGTGAGCTGCTTCGTGCTGGGCATTCTCCAGCTTGCAGCCTATGCAACCGGCCGCTTCGAGAGGTGGCCGCTTTGGTGGGGCTTGAGCAACCTCTTCGTCGGCGTCGGTTCGTTCCTCGTCGCGCTGCGCAATTTCGTTCCCTACGCGGTTTCGGTCGACGGCGGCAATGTCGTCACCATCGCCGGCTATATGCTGATGTTTTTTGCCGTGCGCATCTTTTCAGGCAGGGTTCTCGACCAGCGCACTTTCTGGCTTGCCATCTTTCTCGTCAGCGTTCCCGTCGTGCTGATCGTCAGCGATCCCTCGGCGGTTTCGGCAAGGCTTCTTTACGTCTCCGTCATCTGCTGCTTCTGCGATCTTGCCGTCGCAAGGGAGGCGATGAGCATCGTCCGCCGTGAGAAGCTCTATTCGGCCGGACTGCTCGTCGGCCTCTATGTCTGCACCGCCACGATCTTTGCGGTCCGCAGCATTCTCGCGGCGACCGGCGAGATCGGCGGCCCGGATCCCTTCGGCGGCAGTGCGGTCCATAGCTGGATGGCGGTATCGGCGGTCGCTTTCATCATGCTGCGCAGTATGGCCATGGTGCTGATGGCGGCCGAGCGCAGCCGAAATCAGTTGATGGAACTCGCTCACCATGATCCACTGACCGGCGCGCTCAATCGGGGCGGTCTTGCCCAGCACGTGCCCACTTTCGCTTCCCAGCCGATATCGCTGCTGATCATCGACATCGACCATTTCAAGCAGCTGAACGACAGGCACGGCCACGGCGCCGGCGACGAGATCCTGCGGCTCTTCGCCAACATTTCCAGGGGCATCATGCGCTCAGGCGATCTGCTCGCCCGGCAAGGCGGGGACGAGTTCCTGGCGGTGCTGAAAAACATCTCCCAGGAAGGCGCGGTGACGATTGCCGAGCGTCTCCGTCTCGACTTCTCCGCCGCCGTCATACAGCGGCCGGATCTCGCCGTCTTCCCGACGCTGAGCATCGGGGTCGCCACGCGGGAAAACGGCGGAGAGTTCGAACGGCTCGTGCACAAGGCCGATGAGGCGCTTTATCGCGCGAAGCGCGAAGGGCGCAACCGGGTTGAAGCCTTCGGAGAAAATCAGCAGGCTGCCTAAGGGCCGTACATATCGGCGAAGCCTCAGGGGCCGCCGTTGATGTATTTGGACGTCGTAGAAAAGCCTCACTTGAAATCGCATTTGCGCAGGGCGAACGCATCGCGTCGCATACTGAACCTGACTATTTGCTTATAGAGAATTTTGATGTCGGTAATTCGCAAACTCCTATTCGGGCTGGCCGCAGCTTTGGTCGTTATGATTGTTGTCGGTGCCGGTTGGCTTTGGCAGGTTGCCGGCGTTTATGGGTTCAACACGATATTGCGCCGTGGCGGAACCTACTGGATCACCGTGAAGCCTGACGATGAGCGGCTGTCGGCCTCGATGCAACTGGCGCTGAAGAGCCCAGTCCCGGCCGCGCAGCCGGGGGCGCTGGTCTGGCAAGAACCTGAGGTTGGCTTCGAGGTGGCGGAGCTGCTGGTGCTTGCCGATGGTCGCGAAGTCGATCACATTTTCCTCAGCAGGATAGATCCCACGCGCTTCCGCTTCGTCGTCCACAATGCGCACAGGGGTGATAGGGGCATTGACGAATGGGAGCATGCCTTGCCCCAGGCCGTGCTGATCGTCAACGGCAGCTACTACGACATGCATGGCCGGCCCGACACGCCCTTCATCAGTGAGGGTGTAGCAATGGGTCCCCAGCAGTATGATGCGAAGGCCGGCGCCTTCGTCGCGGACGCTGCCTCCGCCGACATCCGTGACCTGACCCATCAAGATTGGGGAAGCGCCTTTGCCGGGGCGACCAATGCGATGGTTTCTTATCCGCTCCTAATCGGCGACGATGGTCAGACTCATGTGAATGTGAAAAGCCGCTGGCTGGCCAATCGAACCTTTGTCGCTAGGGATGGCTCAGGTCGCATCGTGATCGGCACGACGAAGGAGGCGTTCTTTTCTCTCGATCGGTTGGCGGAATTTCTCAAGGCGTCGCCGCTGGATCTCAAGGTAGCCCTTAATCTCGACGGTGGCCCCCTCGCGCACCGCAGCGTCCGGCTGAACGGATATAGCCAGAAATTTTATGCGCGATGGGAGGCGCAGGTCGAGGGTGACAATGTCAAATTGCTACGTTGGCCGCTTCTTCAGGCCACTTGGGCTATGCCGATGGTTTTGGCGGTCGAGCGGAGATAGTTTGAGGTCAAAGCCGCAACTCGAATACTTGCCGATCTCCGCCGATATTTCGCTCGCCCGCACCCAATACAAGTTGTCGATTTCCTCTGTCGGTCGCAGCGTGACTGAGACCTGCTAAGCGCGCTCGGCACCAGGTTTCGCGAGTTCGGCTTTCGTCAAGGCATCATTCAATGCCCGTAACGCGACCTCAAGCCGAGATATCGATGACGCCGCAATCGCCGGCTTCCGAGGCGAAGGCGAGCAGCTTGCCGTTTGCGCTCCAGCTCATCGCCGTGATCGCGCCCTTGCCGGGGCGGCGCAGCAGCGCTTCCTTATTGTCGGCAACGCGTACAGCGAGGATCATGCCGTCGACGAAGCCAATGGCGAGGATATCCTCCAGCGGATGGAACTTCACCGAGGTCGCCATGATATTGGCGCGGGTGCCGAGCTCCAGCGGTGCCTTGCCCATCGGCCCGTCCTTGCCTTGGAAAGGCCAGACGATGGCAGCCGGCGCCCCCGAGGAGGCGAGCCATTTGCCCTTGACCGACCAGGAGAGGGATTTCACCTTGGCGGGATAGCCGGTCATGCGCATGTGCCGGGCCTCGGCGCCGGGCTTGCTGTCGAGCTTCCAGCCGTGCAGCGCGTTTTCCTGCATCGAGGTGACGAGAAAGTTGCCATCCGGCGAGAAGGTCACGCCGGTATGCGCGCCTTTCCATTCGAGATCGACCGGTTTGGCGCTCATGCCGACCCAGTGGAGCGACACGCCGTTGTAACGGGCGGCGGCGATGCGCAGACCCTTCGGCGCGAAGGCGATGCCTTCGACCGTGCGCTCCTCTGCGAATTCCTTGGTCGTGCCGTCGGCAAGACGCACGAGCGTACTCTTGCCATAGGAATAGGCGATGGTGCCCTGGGGCCCGGCCGCGACCTGCGAGATCCATTTGCGCGGCGCGCTCGCGAGTTCGCTGACGCTGCCGTCGGCCGCGATGCGCAGGACCTTGCCGTCCTCGCCGCCGGAGATCAGGCTTTCGCTATAGGGATCGCGGATCGCTGTGAGCATGCCTTGATGGGCTTCTGAGACCCTCTCGCCGCCATCCAGCCGGTGAAACGTGCCGTTTGCGCTTGCGAAGAAGGGAACATCACCTAAAAATTCGACGGCCAGAACGTGGCCGTCGAGATCAAGCGGTGCAACTGTCGGCATCAGGCGGCTGCCTCGCAGGCCTTGAACGAAGCCTCGAGTTTTTCGCGGTCAAGATCGCGGCCGATGAAAACGAGACGGCTTTCATGCTTCTCGCCATCCTTCCACGGACGCTGGTGATCACCCTCGATGATCATGTGCACGCCCTGGACGACGTAACGCTGGGGATCGTCCTTGAAGGCGATGATGCCCTTGAGGCGAAGAATGTTCGGGCCCTGCATCTGGGTGATCTTCTGGATCCAGGGGAAGAAGCGTTCGGGGTTCATCTGGCCGCCGCGCAGCGACACCGACTGCACTGTCACATCGTGGATCGCCGACATGGCGCCATGATGATGATGATCGTGCCCGTGGTGATCATGGTGATGATCATGATCATGATGATGGTGGTCGTGATCGCAGTCCGGGCCGCAGACATGGTCGTCATGGTCGTGTTCCAGGAAATGCGGATCGTTTTCGAGTGCGCGTTCCAGGTTGAAGGCGCCCTGATCGAGCACGCGGGCGAGGTCGACGCCGGAGCGGCTGGTCTTGTAGACGCGGGCGGCCGGGTTGATGGCGCGGACGATGTCTTCGATCACATCCAGTTCTTCCGGGGTGACGAGGTCGCTCTTGTTGATGACGACGACGTCGGCGAAGGCGATCTGGTCCTCGGCCTCGCGGCTGTCCTTCAGGCGCAGCGGCAGGTGCTTGGCGTCGACAAGCGCGATGACGGCGTCGAGCTCGGTCTTGGCGCGCACGTCGTCGTCCATGAAGAAAGTCTGAGCGACGGGTACCGGATCGGCAAGGCCCGTCGTCTCGACGATGATGCCGTCGAAACGGCCGGGGCGGCGCATCAGGCCTTCGACGACGCGGATCAGGTCGCCGCGCACCGTGCAACAGACGCAGCCATTGTTCATCTCGTAGATTTCTTCATCCGATTCGACGATCAGGTCGTTATCGATGCCGATTTCGCCGAACTCGTTGACGATGACCGCATATTTCTTGCCGTGGTTTTCGGAGAGGATGCGGTTGAGCAAGGTCGTCTTGCCGGCACCGAGATAACCGGTGAGCACGGTGACGGGAACAGGCTTCTGGGTGGAGATCGCGTCGGTCATGAGAACCTCTAAATTAGGCGTACGGCCGAACGGCTAGGGATCGGCCTTTGAGCGGTTGGTCTCATATAATGGCATGGGCACCGCAGTTCAAAGGATTTTATATGTTATAAGATCACGTCGCCGCCCGATGCAGACGATCGCTTTTTCAACGGAGTTCGCCGACGTCGAATGCATCGACATCCTCCAAAAGTTCCACCAGTCCCTTCACCGCATGGGCAATCAGCGCCTCGCCCTTTTCGGCCGTCGCAGCCGCGGCATTGCCAGCCACGCCTTGTTCGTTAATGTCCGACATCTTCCAGCCGAAGGCATGCTGGCCGTAGGCGCGCAGGTGCTTGAAGCGGGTGGCGAATTCCGTCTGCCTCGAGGAAAAATCCCCAGCCTTTGCCATGTCTACCTTGTCGGGGTGAAGCGCCAGCATGACCGAGGTCTCGATATCGCCGCCATGGATGCCGATCGCCTTTTCCTCCGGCGCAATCACGCCATCTGGCAGGCCGAAGCGGGTCCAGCTCGTCGCCACCGCCAGCATGGCAAAGCGGACCCGCGCCTCGGTCGCGACGACCGATATCAGAGGCGAATTGCCGCCATGGGCGTTCAGCATAACGAATTTGCGAATGTCTCTCTTCGCCAGCCCTTCGGCAATGCCGAGCCAGCGGTTGACCGCTTCGTCGAAGGCGAGCGTCTTCGTTCCTTCAACATCCATATGTTCTACGGAATAGCCGACCGATTCGGTGGGAAGGAAGGTGACCGACAGTCCGGCGGGCAGGGCCTTCTTCAATCTTCCGGCGATGCCGTCGGCAATTAGCGTGTCGGTTTCGAAGGGCAGGTGAGGGCCATGCTGCTCATGGGCACCGAGCGGCAGCAGGGCGATCGGGCGGCCTGCGCCGGAGGCACGGACCGAGCCGCTGTCGTCGAAGCGGGGCGAAGGCGTCATCATCCGGTCGTTGCCTCTTGTTTATGACGAGATCATGGGCAATGTCATATCGCAGCGGCGTCGGGGCTTAAAGATCAAAGGGATGGCTATGGGAAAGAAGCATAAGGACGGCAAGAAGAGCAAGTCCAAGAAGAAGGACCAGACGGAGTACACGCTCGTCGATCTTTCTCCGGCGCTCACCCAGGCGGCCCGTTCCATGCGCACGGTGCTCTCGCGCAACCTGTTCGAAAGCGGTCTCTATGCCGGCCAGGACGGCGTCATTCTCTCGCTTGCCGAGAGCGACGGTATGACGGCGGGCGGCCTTGCGCAAAAGCTCGGGGTCAAGGCGCCGACGATGACGCGGACGATCGGCCGCATGGAGGCGCAGGGCTTTCTCGAGCGCAAGCCCGATGCCGAGGATGCGCGCCTCACCAAGGTCTATCTCACTGCGCTCGGACGTGACAGCGTGCGGGCGATCGAAATGGCGGCCTCGGCCTGTGACAGACTGGCGACGCAGGAATTTTCAGAAAAGGAAATCCGCAATCTGGTTCGCCTGCTGAAGGCGATCGACGCCAATCTGCAAGCCGAAGCGCATGGTATCGAAGAACCGGACGAAGACTGAAATTTCTCCTGAAAGACGAATTGCTTCCGCCGGTTAAATCTTTTAATTAAACATTTTAAGGGACCGCGCCGGTTGCCGTGCGGTCTTGCTGTCTTGCGTGCTGCCTGGAGGAGGACACGTGGTCCAGAAGATCAAGCTATCGACAATCGCCGAAACGCTCGGCATTTCAACAGCGACCGTATCGCTCGCCTTGCGCGACAGCCCGCTGGTGGCCGGCAATACGCGGGAGAAGATCAAGGAGCAGGCGCGCGCGCTTGGCTATATCTACAACCGGCGTGCCGCCAGCCTGCGCACCTCACGCTCGGGCATCATCGGTGTCGTCGTGCACGACATCATGAACCCTTTCTACGGCGAAATCCTGAAGGCGATCGAAAGCGAGCTCGACCGCAGCCGCCATACCTTCATTCTCTCCAATCATTATGACAATGTCGAAAAGCAGCGCACCTTCATCGAGACGCTTCTGCAGCTCGGCGGCGACGGCGTCATCATGTCGCCGGCGATCGGTACGCCGCCGGAAGATCTGCAGTTGGCGGAAGAGAACGGCATGCCGGCGATCCTCGTCGCCCGCTCGATGGACGGTCTGGAGCTGCCGACCTATCGCGGTGACGACAGCTATGGCATCTCGCTCGCCACCAATCACCTGATCGGTCTCGGTCACCGCTCGATCGCCATGATCGGCGGTACGGACCAGACATCCACCGGCCGCGACCGCTACCAGGGTTATGTCAACGCCCTGCGCAAGGCGGGCATCGAAGTCGATCCGAATCTGCGCATTTCCGGGCCCCGCTCGAAGCAGGGCGGTTTCGAGGCGGCGGTGCATTTCCTCTCGCTGCCGCAGAAGCCGACGGCGGCGGTCTGCTGGAACGATCTCGTCGCGATCGGCCTGATGAACGGCATTGCCCGCGCCGGTCTGGTGCCGGGCCGCGATATTTCCGTCACGGGTTATGACGATCTCGAGGAAGCCTCGATCGCCACGCCGGCGTTGACGACCGTCTGGAACGGCCAGACCGAAGTCGGCCGTCTGGCTGCGCGCGCACTTCTCGATCGTCTTGCCGGCAGCCACGAACCTGACGGCATGCATCTCATCAAGCCGGAAATGCGCATCCGCCAGTCGACCAGCCCCCATCGGCCCCGCGCCTGAACCAGACCCCGTCCAAGAGGAAAAGCCATGTCCCGCATCGCCATTCTCGTTCCAGGGAAGATACACGAGCGTGTTCTCGAAAGGCTGAAGGATCGTTTTGAGATCATTGCTGTCGCCCGCGAGGAAAAGCTGGCGCTCGACAGCGAGACCGCCGGCCGCATCCGCGGCGTTGCCGTCTCCGGCGCTTTTCCCGGCGCCTGGATGGATCAGTTGCCTGGTGTCGAAGTGATCGCCAGTTTCGGCGTCGGTTATGACGGCATGGATGTGAAGCGTGCGGTCGAAAAGGGCATTGTCGTCACCAATACGCCAGACGTTTTGAACGACGAGGTTGCCGATACGGCGATCGGCCTGCTCCTGAACACGATCCGCGAGCTGCCGCGGGCTGAAGCCTGGCTGCGTGCCGGCAATTGGAAGCCGGGCACGGCTTATCCGCTGTCACGTTTCTCGCTCAAGGGCCGCCATGTCGGGCTCTACGGCCTAGGCCGCATCGGTCTTGAGATCGCCAAGCGGCTGGAACCGTTCAAGGTGAAGATCAGTTATCACACGCGTTCGCGCCATGCGGAGGCGCCCTACGATTATCACCCGACGTTGAAGGGATTGGCGGAGGCGGTGGACACGCTGATCGCCATCGTTCCGAAGACGCCGCAGACGCATAAGACGATCGACGCCGATGTCCTGGCCGCTCTCGGTCCGGATGGGGTTCTCGTCAATGTCGGCCGCGGCTGGACCGTCGACGAAGAGGCGCTGAGTGCCGCCCTCGCATCAGGCGCGCTCGGTGCGGCCGGCCTCGACGTCTTCTACGAAGAGCCGAGCGTGCCGTCCGGCCTGCTGGAACCGGCCAATGCGGTGCTGCTGCCGCACGTTGCCTCGGCCTCCGTGCCCACGCGCATGGCGATGGCCGATCTGGTTGCCGACAATCTCATCGCCTGGTTCGAGAAGGGGGCAGCGCTGACGCCGGTGCCGGAGACGCCGCAAAAAATTCAGCGCGGCTGAGCTCGACTACCTCCTAGGCGGTCGCCGGTGCCGTGATAACCGGGCGTTTGCCGCCGGCGTAGCTGCGGACGGCGTCGCCGAAGGCGGCAAACAGCTTGTTCGACGCCTTGTCGGTTTCGGCCCAATATTCCGGGTGCCATTGCACGCCGACGGCGAAGGCCTTGGCATCGATGACGGAAACGGCTTCCACGGTGCCGTCTTCGGCGATGGCTTCCACCTGCAGGCGCGGTGCGGTTCTGGCGATCGCCTGGCGATGCAGCGAATTCACGCGGATATCGCCTGGACCGAGAATGCCTGCTATGCAGGAGCCTTCCTTAACATGGACGGTCTGGCGGATGGCATACATGCCGTCACGGTCGACACCTTCCGGCCGGCGATGATCCCAGATGCCGGGCTGCTCATGGATCTCGCTTGCCAGCGAGCCGCCGAGAGCGACGTTCAGTTCCTGAATGCCGCGGCAGATGGCAAGCAGCGGGATGGCACGGTCGATGGCGCGGCGGATCAGCGGCAAACTGGTGGCGTCGCGGGCGGGGTCGAAGGGGCCGTCCCTGTCAGTCGCCTCGGCGCCATAGAGCGAGGGATGCACATTGCTGGCAGAGCCTGATACCAGCAGACCATCGACGCGGTCGAGCACCGGGTCGGGATCGTAGCCTGCCTCGAAGGCGGGAATCACGAAAGCCATCACGCCGGCCGCATTCAATGCGGCACCGACATATTGATGCTGCACGGCATGCCAGGTCGCGCCGTCGAAGCTGCGGATATCGGCAGGAATGGCAACGATTGGTTTCGTCATGTTTGCACCGGTAAAATCTTCTGCTCGTCGTTTTTGCCGCCAGAACGGCGGTGGAGTCAACGCCTGGCTTTGTCCGACGACCAATTGCACCGCAAACGGCGTCGCGGCTCTGGGGCTCGCGCTAAGCTGCTGATTTTGATGGACGCGCTCGCGCGCTCCCTATTGCTATCCTGATGCCAAAGGCTAATAGACTAAAGCTTGAATCGCGGCCCCCTCCATGCTTAGCTCTGCCCTCGCTGCGGGTAGGGATGGATTGGCCGCGCAGTGCCATCTATACGGGAGGTTTTTTGATGGATCGTCGTTCGTTTTTCAAGAAGGCGGGAACCGCCAGTGCCGGCGCGGTTGCCGCAACGGCGCTGGCGGCGCCTGCGATCGCGCAAGAAAATCCGAAGATCGCTTGGCGCATGACGTCTTCGTTTCCGAAGAGCCTGGATACGATCTATGGCGGTGCCGAAGACATCGCCAAGCATGTTGCCGCTGCGACCGACGGCAATTTCACCATCCAGCCTTTCGCGGCCGGTGAAGTCGTGCCGGGCCTGCAGGCTGTCGATGCGGTGGCCGCCGGTACGGTCGAGGCAGCCCACACCACCTCCTATTATTTCGTCGGCAAGGATCCGGCCTATGCCTTCGGAACAGCCATCCCGTTTGGATTGAACAGCCGCCTGACCAACGCCTGGTTCTACGAAGGCAATGGCAATACGCTGATGAACGAGTTCTACGCCACGCAGGGCATGTATGCCCTGCCGGCCGGCAATACCGGCGCACAGATGGGCGGCTGGTTCCGCAAGGAAATCAACACGCTTGACGATCTGAAGGGCGTGAAGATGCGCATTGCCGGCCTTGCCGGACGCATTATGGAGAAGGTCGGCGTCGTCCCACAGCAGATCGCCGGCGGCGACATCTACCCGGCGCTCGAAAAGGGCACGATCGATGCGGCGGAATTCGTCGGCCCCTATGACGACCTGAAGCTCGGCTTCCACAAGGTGGCGAAGTACTACTATTACCCGGGCTGGTGGGAAGGCGGCCCGACGGTGCACGCCTTCTTCAATCTGGATAAATGGAGCAACCTGCCGAAGCACTATCAGGCAGCGCTCACCGACGCCTGCGCCTTCGCCAACACCAACATGCTGGCGAAATACGACATGAAAAACCCGACGGCGCTGAAACAACTCGTTGCCGAGGGTGCGACGTTGCGCCCGTTCAGCCAGGAGATCATGGAAGCCTGCTTCCAGGCGGCAATGGGCATCTACGGCGAAATCTCGGCCAACAACCAGTATTTCAAGAAGATCTACGAGGATCAGACCGCCTTCAAGCGCGACGCCTATCTGTGGATGCAGCTTTCGGAATACACCTTCGATACGTTCATGATGATCCAGCAGCGGGCCGGGAAGCTTTAGGCTTTCCGCGAGCGACATCGGCGCTTTAGGCGAATGCAAGAAAAACCCCGGATCGTTGATCCGGGGTTTATTTTTGTTTGGCTATTTGGCAGGCGCGGGCGGAGCTCCCGGCAGGCCGTTCAGCGGCGGCAGGGTGAGGCCCGGTATCTGCGGCGAGCCCTTGCCGCCGCCCACCGGCGGCAGGCCGAGCTGGCCGCCAAATCCCGGCACTTCGATCTTGATCGAGTTCGGGTCGACCTTGGGGCCATGGTCCAGCCAGTAGGTGACCGATTGCGGCCAGAAGATCACGATCGCAACCAGAATAATCTGCATGCCGACCCAGGGCAGCGCGCCCATGTAGATATCGGAGGTCTTGACGTCCTTGCTGGCGATCGAGCGGAGGTAGAACAGAGCGAAGCCGAAAGGCGGATGCATGAAGCTGGTCTGCATGTTGACGCAGATCAGGACACCGAACCAGATCAGGTCGATTCCAAGGCTGGAGGCAACGGGCGCGAGCATTGGAATGACGATGAAAGCGATCTCGAAGAAATCGAGAAAGAAAGCCAGCACGAAGATGAAGATGTTGACGAAGATCAGGAAACCGACCGGGCCGCCGGGGATGCCCGACAGCATGTGCTCGATCCACCGCGAACCATCCATGCCCTGGAAGACCAGGCTGAAGCAGGTGGAGCCGACCAGGATCATCACCACCATTGATGTAATATGCGTGGTCGATGTCATTGCTTCGCGGATTAGCGGCCAGGTGAGACGGCGGTTCATGGCTGCCAGCGCCATGGCGCCGACGACGCCGAGCGCGCCGGCTTCCGTCGGTGTCGCAAGGCCCATAAAAATCGTACCGAGCACGAGGAAGATCAGCACGATTGAGGGCACCATGCCCATCAGCACTTTCGCCAAAAGCGCCCAGTTGAAGTCGCCGCGCACCTCTTTCGGCAGCGGCGGCATCGATTTCGGCTGGATGATCGACATCACCAGGATGAAGAGCACGAAAATCGTCACCTGCAGGATCGAGGGGCCGATGGCGCCGAGATACATGTCGCCGACCGATCTGCCAAGCTGGTCGGCGAGAACGACGAGCACGAGCGAGGGCGGGATCACCTGGGTGATGGTGCCAGAAGCGGCGATGACGCCGGTGGCAAGGCGCGGGCTGTAGCCGTAGCGCAGCATGATCGGCAGCGAGATCACCCCCATGGTAATGACGGAGGCGGCTACCGTGCCGGTGATGGCGCCGAGCACGGCGCCGACGAGGATGACGGCATAGGCGAGTCCGCCGGGAACGCCGCCGAAGAGCTTGCCGGTGCCTTCGAGCAGATCCTCGGCAAGACCGCAGCGTTCCAATATCGCGCCCATGAAGGTGAAGAAGGGAATGGCGAGCAAGAGGTCGTTGGAGACGATGCCGAAAAAGCGCAGCGGCAGCGCTTGCAGAAAGGCTTCGCTGAAATGGCCGGTGACGATGCCGATGATGCCGAAGAACAGGCCGACGGCCGCGAGTGAAAAGGCGACCGGAAAGCCGTAGAGCATGAAGATGACCATGCCCAGGAACATGGCCGGCGGAATGATGCCGAAATCAAACAAATCCGTTCCTCCCGGGAGCGCTACTGCAGTGGCTTTTCGTATTTGGTGTCGATGCTGATTTGGCCGGTCAGCGCTGCGATCCGCTTGATCAGCTCGGAAACGCCCTGGAGCGAAAGCAGCGCGAAGCCGGCGACGAGGATCAGCTTTACGGGCCAGCGGATCAGCCCGCCGGCATTGGCCGATATTTCCCCCTGCCGGTAGGAAAGCGCGAAGAAGGGCCAGCAGAGCCAGGTGAGGAAGACGCAGACGGGGATGAGGAACAGGATGAGGCCGACAATGTCGATCCAGATCTTCGCCTTGTCGGACACTGCGCCATAAATCAGATCGACACGAACGTGCTCATTGTTGCGCAGAGCATGCGAGGCGCCGAGCATGACGACGAAGGCAAAGAGGTACCACTGGATCTCAAGCCAGCCGTTCGAACTGTAGTTGAAGGTGTAGCGAACGATGGCATTACCGGCGCTGATGAGACAGCAGAACAGGACCATATATTCGGAAAGTTTGCCCATGATCCGACTGATCGAATCAATCAGCCGGCTTGCCGCCAAAAGTGTCGACATTCGTTTCCCTTGTTCTTGTCCTGCCATTTTTCGGCAGCTTTCCCTCTTTCGAATCGGTGTAGACCACGGCTTTTGAAATTGGAAGGATAAATGCCTCTGGTTAGAGCATAGTCTAAGTCGCGACAGGCGGCCGTCGATGTTTTAACAACCTAGGCGTGGATAAATTATTTCCTTATTCTCGCCAGGAGGATGCATGATCTCGCGTAGGCTGTGATGTTCATCCGCTGGTTTTAGAAAATTTGACCAAATGTTTGATT
This sequence comes from Rhizobium sp. YTUHZ045, assembly GCF_051124255.1. NCBI lineage: Bacteria > Pseudomonadati > Pseudomonadota > Alphaproteobacteria > Hyphomicrobiales > Rhizobiaceae > Rhizobium > Rhizobium sp. YTUHZ045. Next base: position 3,560,407 of record NZ_CP101432.1, on the reverse strand, counting down.
CGATTGAAATCAATTTTTAAAGGGTTGGCCTTAGAATCCCCGCGCACAGGGAAAGTGTGGATGAAGCCAGATAACCCGAACAGGGTCCCTATTGATGTGTACTTGTCGTTTGTGAGCTCCCTTTCCGGGAATCGCATGACGCTTCTTGTCGGCGTGATCGTCCATGTCGCGACGTGCCTTGCAGTGGCTGCCAAGACACAGTACTCCATCTACATCCTGCTGTCGGTCGCCTTCCTTCTGGTCTTCAGCGCTCGCATGGCCATCTTCCGGCAGTTCGATCGTGTCGACAAGCAGAGCCTGTCGCGCGCGGGAATCGAGCGTTGGGAGCGGATTCTTGTTGCCGCCGGATCCTGCACCACCGCACTTCTTGGCATCGCCAGCGGCTATGCTATCTTCGTCGTGCACGATTCCTTTGCGGAGCTTGCCTGCATTTCCGTCACCATGGCGACCATGGTTTCCGTTGTCGGGCGCAACTACGGCTCGCGCTTCGCAGTCGACCTCCAGACGGCCTTCTGCTGCCTGCCGATGATCGTCGGCAGCCTGCTGGCGCTCGATTTCTATCGCGGCGTGCTGTCGATCTTTCTCATCCCCTTCTGGCTGACGACGCGGGCGATGGCGAACGGCGTGCGCGAATTTCTGTACGAGAATGTTATCGCGCGTCGGGAAATCACCATCATCGCCGACCGTTTCGACACGGCGCTCAACAACATGCCGCATGGCCTCGTCATGGTCGATGACGAAAACCGCATCCAGGTCGTCAACCGCAAGGCCTGCGAACTGCTGAAAATCGGCGCGCCGGAGCGGCTGAAGGACCGTGATCTTGGCGCCGTGCTGCGCTATGGCGCACGCTACAGCTTCATGGACGCCTCACAGCCGGAGCTCATTCTGCGCCAGCTCACCCAGGTGGCCGAAGGCAACTTGTCGCGCACGCTCATTCATTTTCCCGAGGGCCTGTCGCTCGAATTCTCCGCCAGCCGCAGGGCCGACGGTGGCGCGGTGCTGATCTTCGAAGACGTATCCAGCCGTGTGAAGGCCGAGCAGAAGATCATGCATATGGTCCGCTTCGATGCGCTGACCGGCCTGCCGAACCGCGAATATTTCGGCCAGCTGGTGCAGGAGTATCTCGCCAAACATCCGAGGAAATCGGGGCCGCTTGGCTTTATGGTGCTCGATATCGACGAGTTCAAACATGTCAACGACATGCGCGGTCACGTCACCGGCGACCATCTGCTTTGCTCCATCGCCGCCCGCATCAAACAGGTCTGTGGCAACGCCATCCTCGGCCGGCTGATGGGCGACCAGTTCATCCTGTTCTTCCCGCATGCGAAGGAGCCGGCCTCACTCGACCTCGAGATCCGTCGCGTGCACGCTGCGATCCAAGGCCATTATGAGGTCGACGAGCTGACCTTCCTCATTTCGCTCAGTGCTGGTTACGCCATTCTCGAAAGTTCCGCTTTCGCGATGGACGAATGGAGCGTCAAGGCGGATCTTGCGCTGTTCGAGAGCAAGTCGCGTTTCAAGGGCGGCATATCAGGCTTCGAGCGCGAGATGGACGGGCGCTATATCGAGCAGCAGAAGCTGAAAGCAGACCTTCGCGAGGCAGTCGCGGCGCAGTCGCTGCACCTCGTCTTTCAGCCGATGTTTCGGGCCGACGGTTCGCGCATCGAATGCGCCGAGGCGTTGGCGCGCTGGGTGCATCCGGAGAAGGGCTCGATTCCGCCCGACGTCTTCATTCGGCTCGCCGAGGATATGGGCATCATCTCCGACATCACCCGTTTCGTGCTGTCCCAGGCCTGCAGCGAATGCATGACCTGGCCGGAGCACATCGCCGTCTCGGTTAACCTCTCGGCACGGGATTTGCGCGATGCCGACATTCTGTCGGTGGTCGCCGACGCGCTTGCCGATTCGGGGCTCAACGCGGCGCGGCTGCATCTCGAAGTCACCGAAAGCTGCCTGATCGACGAGCCGCAGGCTGTGCGCGCCATCCTGGCGGAACTCAGAGCCCGCGGCATCACCATCGCGATCGACGATTTCGGCACCGGCTTCTCCAGCCTCAGTTATCTCGACACGCTGCCGCTCGATATCGTCAAAATCGACCGCTCCTTCGTGCGGAATATCGTCGAGGATACTCGCCGCCTCAAGCTGCTGCGAGGGACGGTCAATCTCGCCCGGGAACTCGGTCTGAAGATCGTCATCGAAGGTGTCGAGACTGAAGAGCAGCTCGCTCTGCTCAACAAACACCGCAGCACCGATCTGGTGCAGGGCTATGTTTTCTCGCAGCCGGTGCCTTCCCAGAACATCCCACTCCTGCAACAGGGCGTCGGCCGCCGCGCCGTCCAACGTCGCCGCAACAAGGTCGCCTGAGACTTCGGTCGACGCCGATTTTCCTTGTGATACCCCCGCCGTTAACCTTAATACTTTATAAACGGTCCGAATTATCGGATTTCCTTGCCTAAATGTCGCTGGCGTATGATTAATGATCCGTTAACGAGTGGATCAAAATATGTCAGACACACTGTTCACGCGTAGTGATTTCAGTACGAAAATTTTGGAAATTCTGGATCATGTCGAATATCGCCGTGTCGAAAGCAGCGAAGACATGGAGGAGGTGGAGCGGTTGCGCTACAAAGCCTACAAGGCCCACGGCGCGCTGTCGCTTGCCCCGGAAGGCCTGTTGGACGATGTCGATTTCGACAGCCATGCCTATATCTTCGGTCTCTACTATTATGGCGAACTGGTCAGTACGATCCGAATTCATTATGTGACGCCGGAGCATCGTATCAGCCGGTCCGGAGAGGCCTTTCCCGAGGCGATGGATGAACTTCTGGACGCCGGACTAACCTTGATCGACCCGGCGCGTTTCGCGGCCGACCCGGAGCTCACCGCCAATATGCCATGGGTTCCCTACCTGACGCTGAGACCCGCCATCGTTGCGGCAGCGTATTTCCGGGCTGACCGTGTTATTCAGTCCGTTCGGCCCCCGCATGCCGCCTTCTACAAACGGGTCTTCTATGCCGATACTATTGTGCCCGGCCGACTGGCGGAGAGTTACGGGGTTGATGTGACGCTGATGGCGACGAATGTGGTGGAGGTCGGGCGCAAGCTATTGACGCGCTATCCCTTCTTCATCTCCAGCGCCAGCGAACAGCGCATGATGTTTTCGCGCAATCCCCACGATACGCTGCCGCCGCTTACCATCATCCCGACGGCGCGCTTCGTGCCGCAAGGTGAACTTGGCACCGACCTGCCGCTGTAATTTCTCCTGCTCTGCGAATGAGGAGAGGTTATGCAGCGTGACGAGATCCGCAGCCGGCGCCCTCACGTTTTTCCTTGCGGAAGAAGGTGGCTTGGAACCCGCGGCTGCGGCATTCTCATGCATTGCGCTTTCGCCTGTCATTGTGTAATTCCTGCAGGCAGGGACTTCCCTCGGCCTAAGAGGGAATCAGGCAGCGCAAAAGCATTTCAGGGAGACGATATTTATGGCCGAACATCATACCGGACCGGTCGAGACCGGCGCGCCGATGGATTACAAGGAACATGAGCAGACCTACAACATGTTCATTGCCGGCACGAAATACGGCACGATGCTTCTCGTCGTTCTCCTGCTCGCGATGACCGCCGGTTTCTTCGGCGGCGCCGGCCTTCTCGGCGGTCTCTTCGTCTTCATCGTTCTTCTCGCCGCCGGCATCTTCCTGTTCCGCTGATCGCGGCTGGCGCATCGGCCTGAAAATCGCAATCGATTTTCGGCAAACACGATGTGTCTATTCAAGGGAGCTGGAGCGTCTTTGTGCGTCCAGGGGGGACGCAGGCGCTCTAAGGGGAGGGGAGGCTTCTCCGAAGCCTTGTGAATTAGGTGCTTGGCCTGCGCAGGCGAGCCTGCGGCGGTCTGGCTGACCCGGAGGAGGGGGCAGTTGGGCAATATTGTTTTCGTTGCAAGGGAAACCACGGACGGGGAGACGCGTGTCGCGGCCTCCGCCGAGACCGTGAAGAAGATGAAGGGTTTCGGTTTCGACGTCGTCGTCGAGGCCGGCGCCGGTGCGGCTTCGCGCATTCCGGACGCCGAGTTCGAGGCCGTAGGCGCCAGGATCGGCAGTTTTGCCGATGCAGCCTCCGCCGACGTGGTGCTGAAGGTGCGCCGCCCGAGCCCATCGGAAATCGCGGGTTACAAGAGCGGCGCCGTTGTCATCGCGATCATGGACCCCTACGGCAATGACGAGGCGATTGCCGCACTCGCAAGCGCCGGGCTTTCGACCTTCGCCATGGAGCTAATGCCGCGCATCACCCGTGCGCAGTCCATGGACGTGCTCTCCTCTCAGGCCAATCTCGCCGGCTACCAGGCCGTCATCGAGGCCGCGGCGGTCTACGACCGCGCCATGCCAATGATGATGACGGCGGCAGGCACCGTGCCGGCGGCCAGGGTCTTCGTCATGGGAGCCGGCGTCGCCGGTCTTCAGGCGATCGCCACCGCGCGCCGCCTGGGTGCCGCAGTCTCGGCGACCGACGTGCGCCCGGCCGCCAAAGAGCAGGTCGCCTCACTCGGCGCCAAGTTCATCGCCGTCGAGGACGAGGAGTTCAAGGCGGCGGAAACGGCCGGCGGTTATGCCAAGGAAATGTCCGCAGACTATCAGGCGAAGCAGGCAGCCCTCGTCGCCGAACACATCGCCAAGCAGGATATCGTCATCACCACGGCTCTCATTCCCGGCCGGCCGGCGCCGCGGCTCGTTTCGCGCGCCATGCTTTCCTCGATGAAGCCAGGTGCGGTCGCCGTCGACCTCGCGGTCGAGCGCGGCGGCAATATCGAGGGGGTCGTTGCCGGCGAGGTCGCCGACGTCGACGGCGTCAGCGTGATCGGCTTTGCGAATATGCCGGGCCGGGTCGCGGCCAGCGCCTCGGCGCTTTACGCCAAGAACCTCGTCACCTTCCTCGAGACGATGGTCAACAAGGAAACGAAGGCGGTCGTCGTCAACCTCGACGACGAGCTCGTCAAGGCGACGATGCTGACCTATGCCGGCGACGTGGTTCATCCCGCCTTCGGCGGCGCGAAGAAGGGAGATATGTGATGGCCAGTGAAGCAATGGACAGAGCGCTGCAGCAGTTGAACGACGCGGTGACGGCCGTTGCCACTGCAGCCGCGCAGGCTCCGGAAGCGGCTAGTGCGGCGACGGGCGGGGCGATCGATCCCTTCGTCTTCCAGCTGGCGATCTTCGTCTTGTCGATTTTCGTCGGCTATTACGTCGTCTGGTCGGTGACGCCGGCGCTGCATACGCCGCTGATGGCAGTGACCAACGCGATCTCGTCGGTCATCGTCGTCGGCGCGCTGCTGGCGGTCGGCATCTCCACAAGCGGTCTTGCGACCGGTTTCGGTTTCGTCGCCCTGGTGCTGGTTTCGGTCAACATCTTCGGCGGCTTCCTGGTCACGCAGCGCATGCTTTCGATGTACCGCAAGAAGGACAGGTGAGGGATCGATGACCAGTATCGCAGCTTTCCTCTACCTCGTTTCCGGCGTTCTCTTCATTCTGGCGCTGCGCGGCCTCTCCCATCCGGCCACCAGCCGCAAGGGAAATCTCTTCGGCATGATCGGCATGGGTATCGCCATCCTGACGACGCTGGTGCTGGCGACGCCCAACTTCGGCGGGTTCGTGCTGATCATCCTCGGCCTTGCCATCGGCGGCAGCGTCGGCGCCTATGTCGCCCGCACCATCGCCATGACCTCGATGCCGCAGCTCGTCGCCGGCTTCCACTCGCTGGTCGGGCTTGCCGCCGTGCTGGTGGCTGCCTCGGCGCTCTATACACCAGCTTCTTTCCGTATCGGCGAGATCGGCTATATCCACACCGAGGCGCGCATCGAAATGGCGCTCGGCGTGGCGATCGGGGCGCTGACCTTCACCGGCTCGATCATCGCCTTCCTGAAGCTTGACGGGCGCATGTCCGGCAAGCCGATCCTTCTGCCCTACCGGCACCTGATCAATGCAACCCTGCTGGCGCTGATCGTGCTCTTCATCATCGGCCTTGCCGCGACCGAAAGCCATTTCGACTTCTGGGCGGTCGTGGCACTGTCGCTGGCGCTCGGTGTTCTGCTGATCGTGCCGATCGGTGGCGCCGACATGCCCGTCGTCGTATCGATGCTGAACTCCTATTCCGGATGGGCTGCGGCCGGCATCGGCTTCACGCTCGGCAATCTGGCGCTGATCATCACCGGCGCGCTCGTCGGCTCCTCCGGCGCCATCCTGTCGTATATCATGTGCAAGGGCATGAACCGCTCCTTCATATCCGTCATTCTCGGCGGTTTCGGCGGCGAGACGGCGTCCGGCGGGACCGATACGTCAGACAGGACGGTCAAGCTCGGCTCCGCCGAGGATGCGGCCTATCTGATGGCCAATGCCTCGAAGGTCATCATCGTGCCGGGATACGGCATGGCGGTCGCTCAGGCTCAGCATGCGCTGCGCGAATTGGCCGATAATCTCAAGAAGAACGGCGTCGAGGTGAAATATGCGATCCACCCGGTCGCAGGCCGCATGCCCGGCCATATGAACGTGCTGCTGGCCGAAGCCAATGTTCCCTATGACGAGGTCTTCGAGCTCGAGGACATCAATTCGGAATTTGCCCAGGCCGACGTCGCCTATGTCATCGGCGCCAATGACGTCACCAATCCGGCTGCGCGCGACGACAAGACCTCGCCGATCTACGGCATGCCGATCCTCGACGTCGATCGGGCGAAGACCTGCCTTTTTGTCAAGCGCTCGCTTGGTTCGGGTTATGCCGGCATCGACAACACGCTGTTCTACAAGGACGGCACGATGATGCTGCTCGGCGACGCCAAGAAAATGACCGAGGATATCAACAAGGCGATCGCGCATTGAGCCGATGAGCCGCCCTTCGGGGCGGCTTTCTCATATCTCGCCCGGCACCAGCGTCATCTTCTCGACGCCGATCGCCAGGTTCAGCCCTTCCTGGGCCTGAACATTCAGCGGCTGCAGCATGAAAGCCTTATTGGTGCCGCCGGCGATTACTTTGGCGCCGGCGCCCGCACCAATGCTCGCATCAGCGCCGACTCCGTAATATTCGCCGGCAAGGGCGAATTGCGGCATATCGGTGCCGGTCTTTGCCAGGACCTGCCAGATCATCACGCTCTTGCCCGTCTGGCCGATGTCGAGGCCGAATTTCTCGATTTTGCCGGCATAGACCACCTTGGCGCCGCCGGCTGCCGGTGTATAGGTGCAGATGAGGTTCTTCTGCGAGGTGACGATCAGACCCTGACCGCCATCCGATCCGCAGACCAGACGGCCAAGCGTCACATAATTTTCCGCGCTCGCCGGGCTTGCCCAGGCAGCCGCGGTCAGAGCCGCGGTGGCGATCATCGTTTGCTTGAACATGGTCCTTCTCCTTGAAAACGACCTGTCCGAAACGGGTTGAGGTGGCGATTGTTCCTGGGTTATTCCCGCTCCAGCGTGGCGCGCTGGGCTATCAGTACCCATAACAGGCCTTCAGGCCGGAAATCGACCTGCACCGTGCCACGGAAGGCGGCAGCGGCATGCGCCTTGATGACGGTCGTGCCGAAGCCCGAGCGCGACGGCTCGGTGACCGCCGGGCCGCCGCGCTCCTCCCAGGTGAAGCGGAGCAGGGCATCCGGCTTGCCTTCGTCCCTAACATCGTGCCAGTCGAAGCGGACGCGCCCCTGCGGAACGGAGAGCGCACCATATTTCACTGAATTGGTGGCGAGCTCATGCAGGGTAAGGCCCAGGTTCTGCACCGCATCCGGCTTCAGGACGAAATCTTCGCCTGTGATTTCGATCTGGTCGCGCGATTGCGGGAAGGCCTGCAGATGGATATCAACGACCCGCCGGAGCGACACGCCTCCCCATTGCTCGCTCGTCAGGAGCTCTATTGAACGCGCCAGCCCCTCAAGGCGGTCGGCGACGGCAGCCTGAAAGGTTTCGACGCTGTCGGCCTGTTTGGCCAGCTGGCGCATCATGGCCTGAGCAAGCGTGAGAAGGTTCTTGGTACGATGGACGAGTTCATGCATGACGAACCGCAGCCGGTCCTCGGTCTGGCTGCGATCGAATGAGGCGTTCGAAAGAGCGATCGCCACCTGGTTCGCCTCGATGACGCTTGTTTCAACCGGTGAGACGATGTGGCCCTGACCCATGCGGTTCGCCATGTCGGCAATCTCGCGAATGGTGGTGCGGACCTGTCTCGCGACGGCATAGGCGGCCAGTACGGCAACGAGCACGAGGGCAACTCCTCCGATGATGAGGAAACGCCAGGTGCTGAGAATCGACGCCTGCGCCACCGGCCCCCAGATCACCGTCTTCCAGGACCAGCCGGGAATTTGTGCATAACCGAGGAGCATGTGCGGCAGGATCGTCTTGTCTTCGAACACGCCCCGGGAAAAACTGAGCGCCGGCAGGATGCGCGGATCGAAGGGCGTGCCGGGTTCGAGGGCAGTCGGGCCGGCGGCAACGACCACGTGACCACTTTGATCAAGCACAGCCGCCGACCATCCAGGGGCTAGACCCTGGGTCGTTACGAGCCGGCCGAGATCCTGGGCATCCTGTGTGATGATGAGGGCGGAAACGGGATCGTTCTTTCTCGGCAGGATGACATTGTAGGCCCAGTCGCCGCTGGTTCTGCCGCGGACCACATCCGACGCTTCGATGTGACCGGATTTCATTGCGGCATCGAGGGCGGCGATGTTTGTCGTCTTTCCGAGCTCCGCGCCGAAAGGTCGGCGTGTGTTCAGCAGTTGCTGGCCAGTTGCGTCGACCGCTTGGACGTAGAGCGCATTGTTCCGCAGAGCTGCTTCCGTGCGCTGGTGGAAGGAGGCGAGATCGCCGTTTTCGAGTTCCGGGGAGCTCGACAGCAGCCGCAACGTCGTCGCCATATCCTGAAGCTGGCGATCGATGATGCGCGACAGGGCAAGCGCGTCCTGCGCCGTCTCGCGCTTTAGCGCGGAGCGCTGGTTGTCCTCCAACTGCAGCAGAAGCAGCGTCACGAAGGCAAAGATCGGCAACGCGATCGCCACCGCCATGGCAACCAGATAGGTGCCGATCGAAGCTTTGGGAAAAAACAGCGCCACGATCTTCATTTATTGCGCGCCGCCGCCACAAGTCCCGATATTGCCGCGTCCTTTGTGCGTCTTGAAAGATGTGCGGCGCTGCTGTGCGCGCTGTCCGCAACAGTTTTCGTCTGCGGTCAGGAAAGCAAAGATCCGCATCTCTCGCAAACCGCCCTCAACATGTTTTCGCACACCCCGATAGCGGGCTATCGAAGCAGCCGCATGTTAGGGGGAGCAAAAGCAGGTTGCAACATCGTATAACATGCCACGGAAGACGGTGGCGGTCTTTCCGTCTCTCTTTTCAAAGCGATGCGGCGCCTTCATAACAACTTATTCCGCCAACCGTTGCTGCACGCGCACCGGGCCCGGTCATCGATAAAGATTCTGCCGGAGATTTTCTGCAACGCCAAGGTTCTGGGCATCCGATGGCCCGGCCGCCCCAATTCACATCCTTAGCCGGCTGGAGCGCCCACTCGGGCGAGACCATCGCGGGCTGGCTGGTATTTCGGGTCAAGCCCGACCGCATGGCGATAGGAGCGGGCAGCCTTGGCCTTGTCGCCGCGACGTTCGTAGACAAGAGCCTGGTTGGCCCAGGATTCGGCGATATTGCCGTTGAGATCGATCGCGTGATTGAAATCGGCAAATGCGTTGTCGTCGTCATTCAGCGCGATGTAGGAGATGCCGCGGCCATTATAGGGCTCCGGCGAATTCGGGGCGAGCGAGATGGCCTTCGAGAAATCGTCGATTGCCTTATCCTGCTGATTGCGCTTCTGATAGATCAGGCCACGATTGTGATAGGCGCGGCCATCGGTCGTGCCGAGCTGGATCGCCTTGCTGAAATCGTTGAAAGCTGCATCGTCCTGTCCGGCCATGCGATAGACATTGCCGCGGCCGATATAGGCGACGTCGTAGCTCGGATTGATCTGCAGGGCGGCATTGTAGTCGGCAATCGCCTGCTGCTGCTGGCCCATGTTGCGATAGACGAGCGCGCGATTGGCATAGGCCTGGAAGAAGCGCGGGTTGATCTGCAATGCTGTATTGAAATCGTTCAGCGCCTGGCGGAACTGGCCGCTGCGGCCGTAGGCGGAACCGCGGACATTATACCCTTCGGGATCCCTCGGATTGGCGTTGATAACAGCCGTCAGCGACGCGATGTTCTCTTCCGAGCCCTGCGCCTTGTCGATGCGGATTACGGCATCCGTGGTGTTGGTCGTCTCGCAGCCGGCAAGGCCGACCATGGCCGCCAGGGTCAAAGCCGGCAGGAACGCGGATTTCTGAAAGCGCCAGGCGCGGGACGGATTGAAGGTGGTATCAGCCATTCGGGCTCGCTTTCCCCATGCGGCATATCCGATTTCTGGATATGCGATCTTCAGCGGCAAACTAAAAAGGCGGCGGCGAACCCATCGCCCCCGCCACAATACATCTGAAAACGTCGAAAAAACGACGGCAACGCTTAGCGTGCGACCAGGCCTTCGCGCTGGGCGCGCTTGCGGGCCAGCTTGCGAACACGGCGAACAGCTTCGGCCTTTTCGCGAGCGCGCTTCTGCGAAGGCTTCTCGTAGTAGTCGCGCATCTTCATTTCGCGGAAAATGCCTTCGCGCTGCATCTTCTTCTTGAGAGCGCGGAGAGCCTGATCGACATTGTTATCGCGGACAAGTACCTGCACGAGAATCACGTTCCTTTGGTTTGGTTGATGCCTGAGGCAGCGCAGCGCCAGGGGCAAAAATATAACGTTCGCGCGGCCGCGGCCTTGCGATTGGTGATGCGGGATAGCAGATCGAGTAGGGGAAGTCCAGATGGATATCGGCGGCAGTTGGAAAAATCATCCCTGCCCGGCATCCTGTCTCAAGCGAGCCGCTTCCGGCGGGGCCTCGTCCAGGGCGGCGATTGCCTCCTTGAGCGCCGTCCTGACCCGGAGTCGATCGGCAGGCTCCAGCCGGCTCATATCCAGATGCAGGTCGAGACCCGAGAGATGTTCGCTGAGGACGCGGCTTTTGTGGTCGGCGCCGAGCCTCAGCCCGTCGACGGCATAGGGCACGACCTCGCGCTGGATGCCCTTCATGGTGATCTGCGGCAAGGGATGGGCGTCGACGATCTCGTTCACCAGCGCATAGGTTTCGTAGCTGATGACGATTTCTCCGCCCTGGGCGATCGACTGCAGCCTGGCTGCGAGATTGGCCTCCGCGCCGATGATCGTATAGTCCATGCGATCGTTGCTGCCGAAATTGCCGACGTTGCAATAACCGCTGTTGATTCCCATGCGCACGACGAAAGGCTCCTCGGTGCCGTTTCTGCGCCATCTGTCCTTGAGTTCGCCGAGGCGACGCTGCATGTCGACGGCCATGCGCAGGCAGGCTTTCGCATCTTCCTCCGGACCCTTCGTTTCCGGGTCGCCGAAGAAGACCAGCATGGCGTCGCCGATGAACTTGTCCACCGTGCCGCCATGGGCGAGGGCAATGTTCGACATTTCGGTCAGATATTCGTTGAGCATATCCGTCAGCGCTTCCGGCTGCAGCCGCTCGGTGGTCGCGGTGAAATCCTTGATGTCGGAGAAGAAAATCGTCAGGCGCTTGCGCTCGGTATGGACGACGACGTCTTTCTGTCCGCTGAAGATGCTCTTGTAGATCTGCGGCGAGAGATAACGTGAAATCTTCAGGGAAACGCTCGCCAGAAATTCGTTCGCCGCTTCGAGATCGCGGTTGGCGCCATGGATGGCGCGGGCCTGCTGGCGCTGCAGCAGAATGAAGCTGAGGCCGATGATGGCGACAAAAAGGAAATAGCAGAGCAGATATTTGAAGGCGAAGACGTTGCTTGCATAGGGCTGCTTGATGACCACTTCCTGGATGCCGCGCACATCGCCGACCTTCCAGTCGGTCTTCGGACTTTCCGGGTGGCTGTTGTGACAGGCAACGCAAGCCTGGCCCATGACGACCGGCGTGACGAAGCGCAAGGTATCGGTCAATCCGACGCGGGTGAGGTCGCTCAACGTCTGCTGTGGATTGGCGCGCAGTGCGACAAGCGCTCGTTTCTCGAAATCGTCGAGCTCGTGGGAAGCGCGACTTTTGAACGGCAGATCGGAGACGAAGCGGTATGTGATGTTGGCCTGCTGCTCTTTTATGACGTCGCCGAGTTCCAGCGAAAGTGTCGCCGGCAGCGGGATGGCGCCGGGGATATTGGCGTAGTTGTGGGAGACGACCGTGCCTGCGGTCGCGCCGCTGGCGTGCGCGGCCAGAACGCGTCCGACGACATTGGCGGAATAGTAGGAGCGGATGCTCGATATCAGCGAGCTCATATCGCGCGCCTGGCGTCTGAGGGTATTTCCTGAGAGGTCGCTGATGTCGAGCCAGACGGCAAGCGGCAGTCCTGCAAGCATCGCCAGCACGACGACGATCAGCCAATAGCCGCTGCGGCGCACGGCGGTTTCGGAAATCACGGGAGCCCCTCACTCTTCCATAAAAAAGCATTCGCGCTTCGCGCCGTTACAAGAACATTTCACCGCGCGTCCGACAAGATCGAAGCCGTGTCGTCCAAGCAAAAGCGTGGTCGAAACGACGGCGTCGCCAAATTTGAAGATGCCGTTGCGCCGACCGGCGGGAAGCGGAAGGCTGGAAAGCGAAAAGAAGCGTCGGGGCGCATGAGTGAATGGCGTCCGGGCACAAAGCGGCGTAGCCTGTCGTTTGGGAGAGGGACACCGGTTGAGATGATGACGCGCGTGCAGCAAATCGGTGTCGTTGTCGGACTGGTGATCGTGGCTGCGCTGACGATGCTGCGGGCAGACGATCCCGGGATCTTCAAGCTGATCCGTGGGGTGACCTTCGACGAGTACCAACGCCTGCTTCCGCGGACATTCGAGCCCATGCCGGTCCATGTGATCGATATTGATGAGGCGTCGCTGCGCGAGTTCGGCCAATGGCCGTGGCCACGGGACCGGTTGGCCCTGCTGGTGGACCGGCTTTCTGACATGGGCGCTGCGGCCATCGCCTTCGACGTTCTCTTTTCAGAGCCGGACCGGCTGTCGCCGCGCAACGTCGTGCGCGAGGTGGCGGGGGTTGATCCGTCCCTGGCAGAGAAGCTTCCCGACAATGACGAGATTTTTGCCCGCTCGATCTCCGGCAAACCCGTCGTGCTCGGTTTCGGCCTTTCCAACGAGGGCAGTTACCGGCCGCCTGTCAAGGCTGGTTTTGCTTTCACCGGGGAAAGCCCCGTCTCGGCTCCGCCCTATCTTGCGGCATCGACGCCGCTCAGGCCGCAATTGGAAGCCAATGCCGCAGGGCTCGGCCACATCAGCCTCAATCCCGGCAATCCTTCGCCGGTGGTGCGGGCGGTGCCGTTGTTCCTGACCGACGGCGTGCAGCTCTATCCCAATCTCGCGGTCGAGGCGCTGCGCGTCGCGCAAGGTGTATCGACCTATGTGTTGGCCGGCGCGCCCGATCGCGCCGGCGTGATGACATCGGCAAAGATCGGCGATTTCGTCGTGCCCGTGACGGCGGCGGGCGAATTTTGGCTCTATGTCAGCCCCGACCGAGCCGAGCGCTATATCTCCGCCCGCCAGGTGCTCGCCGCCGGAGGCGCCTCTCCCGAGATCTCCGCCGCCATTGACGGCAGCATCGTCTTCATCGGCACCTCGGCGGCAGGCCTGCAGGACATCCGCGTCACGGCGCTCGGCGAGAACGTTCCCGGCGTTTCGATGCATGCGCAGGTCGTCGAACAGATTCTCTCCGGCCGTTTCCTGTCGCGGCCCGACTGGGCGGACGGGCTGGAAATTCTCACGATCGCGGTGCTCGGATGCCTGCTCGTCGTGGTGACGACCTTCGTCAGTCCCGCCGTCGCACTGGTCTGCGGCCTGCTCATTACCGCAATGGCGCTCGTGGCCTCCTGGCTCTCCTTTCTTTATGCGGGGCTTCTTCTCGATCCATTGGCTCCGATCGTCAGCGGATCGGTTATCCATTTTGCCGCAACCTCGTTCCGCATTCTGGTGATCGACCGGGAAAGGCGCGAGGTGCGGCGCGCCTTCGGACATTATCTTTCTCCGTCTCTGCTGCATCGCATCGAGCATAACCGCGATGCCTTGCGCCTCGGTGGAGATGACCGGGAACTGACGGTAATGTTCGTCGACGTCAGGAACTTCACTGAAATCAGCGAACGGCTGGCGCCGACTGATGTCGTTGCCTTCCTGAATACATTGCTCGACGCGCTGAGCCGTCATGTCGTGGCTAACGAAGGTACTCTCGACAAGTTTATCGGCGATTCGATCATGGCATTCTGGAATGCGCCGGTTGATGTAGCGGATCACGAAATCAAGGCGGTTCGCACGGCGCTCGCCATGCGCGAGACACTCGCCGAACTGAACGCCGGCGACGCCTTCGGCTTCGGACCCGATCAGGAGGTCGGCATCGGCATCGGCATCCATACCGGCGTTGCCTGTGTCGGCAATATGGGCGCCAAAACCCGCTTCAACTATTCGGCTGTCGGAGATGCGGTCAACGTCGCGGCCCGCATCGAGTCGTCCTGCAAGGAGGTCGGCTTTGATATCCTCATCTCCGACAGCACGGCTCGCTCCGTTCAGGGGATGGCGGTGATCGAGGCCGGCGCCCTCTCGCTCAAAGGGAAGAGCAGCCGGACGCAGATCCTTGCGGTCGTCGGCGATGAACGCGTCGCAGCATCCCAGGAATTCGCCGCGCTCGAGCTCGCCCACAAGCAGCTGATGCAGGCCCTGCAATCGCATTCGCGGAACAGCCGGAAGCTTATCGGCGCGTCAAAGCTCAGGGCCGTGCAAGTGCTCGGCGGTCTGGCGGAATTCTACGAGCGTGTATCGGGCAGGACCGATCATTTTCGCGAAGTGCCGAGGGCGGTCGAAGAGAGCGCCGCAGACTGACCGGCCTCAGCGACCGCGATTGAAATCGCGGCTCCTATGGTGGTTCCGATCATTGTCACCATCACCATCACCAGCACCATCATGATCATGATGGTGATCGCGACCTCCATCATGCTGGCGGTCGTGCCCCCGATGATCCAGACCGTGATTTCCCGGCTTGCCGTCCTCGTCATGCCGGCCATGACCCTCATGCTTATCGGGCCTGTCCGGCTTATCGTGGTCGGGTCTATCATGATGGGGCTTGTCGTGGTGCGGCATTTCCGGCTTCTGCGGTCGCTCCTTTTGTGGCTCGGCCTCTCTCTGTGGCGGATCCTGTCTTTGCGGAGCGGGTGCAATTGCCGGCGGCGGCCGGTCTCGTTCGCTTCTTTCCGGCACCAGCGAAGCCATATTGCATCCGCCGAGCAGGCCGAGGCCACCCGAAAGCCGCTGGTTGCCGGAGAGGAAGGGCAGAGCGCGTTCATTTCCAAGCTTCTGGAGGACGTTACGCTCCACTCGCCGGGCCGCCGTCATGTCGCCGTTCGGTTTGGCGATAACGCAGTCGCAGCGTTGCTGCAGCTGCCGGCAGCCGCCGGGGCCGCAAAAGCGGGCCGCGCCGTTCAACAGGACGACGGCCGTGGTGCCGTCAGGGCCGACATAAAAATCGAATGCGGTGCCGCGCACGCCGATCGTGCCTGCAGGCGTCAGAATTTGATAGGCCGAGGACTTCGAAGTGCCGCTTACCCAGCGGAAGGTCCCCTTGGCGGCCTTGATGGTGAGTTGCCTGACCGATTGGGTGTCGTCGAAAACATATCTGTCGATGACGACGGAGGACCCCCAGCCGACCGCAAGTTTGGTGCCGTCTCTAAATACAAACTGGCCCAGCCCAGACTGCGAAGTCTTGATGCGTTCGTCGCGGTGAACGCTTGTGTTGACTTCGATCGGGCCTGCTTGTCCAGTCACCTCGGTCTTGATGACCACAGCCTGGCCGACCGGCTCGGCGGCAGTTGCCAGCCGGAAGCCGCATAGCGCAATGAAAAGCGCCTGGAATAAAAGCCGCCCCCGTATGCACATGATACACCAATCCCGGCAACGGGGAAAAATTAACATCATACTAACTGCTTGTCTTTTCACCCTCTTGGGCTAGGCAGGTCTGCCGCCAAGGGGAAGGCCGGACCTTCGCAAGATCCTGCAGGATGATGTTCGTTTGAGTTTGGGAAGCGGCGCTTAACACCATCGCAAATTGCTCAGTTTTCGACACGATGTCGTTCAGTGTCAAAAGTGAAGCTCTCGCGCGTCGCAAAACAGCCGTTGTGCCGCATTTGGATTTGCGATTTGTATGGGCGCGAGTACAGCCCTTGCCCGAAGGAGAAGAAGGCGGATGCGGAAATATTCGGTTTTTGCCGTGGCGCGGGAGGCCCTTCGCGGCCACAGAGGTTGGGAGAAGCAGTGGACTTCGCCGGAGCCGCGCGCCGAATACGACGTCGTTATCATCGGCGCTGGCGGACATGGCCTGGGCGCCGCCTATTATCTTGCGAAGGAGCACGGCATCACCAATGTGGCGGTGCTCGAGAAGGGCTGGCTCGGCGGCGGCAATACCGGGCGCAATACCACCATCATCCGTTCGAACTATCTCTATGAAGAGAGCATGCACATTTACGAGCATTCGATGAAGCTCTGGGAAGGGCTTTCACAGGAGCTCAACTACAATGTGATGTATTCGCCGCGCGGCGTGATGATGCTCTCGCACAATATTCACGACCAGCAGTCGTTCAAGCGACACATCCACGCCAACCGGCTCTACGGCATCGATAATGAATGGCTGACGCCGGAGCAGGCCAAGGCTTATTGTCCGCCGCTCGACATCTCCGCCAGCGCGCGCTATCCGATCAACGGTGCGGCGCTGCAGCGCCGCGGCGGCACGGCGCGGCACGATGCGGTGGCCTGGGGATATGCGCGCGCAGCCTCCGATCGAGGCGTGCACATCATCCAGAACTGCGAAGTGACTGGCATCCGGCGCGGTCCTGACGGACGGGTGACCGGGGTCGAGACCTCGCGCGGCTTCATCGGCGCCAGAAAGGTCGGCGTATCGGCCGCGGGCCATACCTCGACAATCATGAAGATGGCGGATGTGCGCGTGCCGCTGCAGTCGAGCCCGCTGCAGGCGCTGGTCTCCGAGCCGCTGAAGCCGATCTTCCCCTGCGTCGTCATGTCGAACACGGTGCATGCCTACATCTCCCAGTCCGACAAGGGCGAGCTCGTCATCGGCGCCGGTACCGACCAGTATAATTCCTATTCCCAGACCGGCGGGTTGCAGATCATCACGCATACCCTCGACGCCATCTGCGAACTCTTTCCGATGTTCCGGCGCGTGAAGATGATGCGGCAATGGGGCGGCATCGTCGACAATACGCCGGACCGTTCGGCGATCCAGTCAAAGACGCCGGTTCCCGGGCTTTACGTCAATTGCGGTTGGGGCACCGGCGGCTTCAAGGCAACGCCGGGCTCGGCCAATCTCTTTGCGCACCTCATCGCCCGCGATGAAGCGCACAAGTTCAATGCCGGCCTGACGCTGGAACGCTTCCGCAGCGGCCGGCTGATTGATGAAGCGGCGGCTGCGGCGGTGGCGCACTGATGATGAACGTGTTCGCTCAGACGCTCGCTTCTTTCGTTATTCACGCCCTCATCCGCCTTGAAAGCACCTTCTCCCTGCTGGGGAGAAGGGGAGGAGAAGGAAATCTCACATGCTGCTGATCCATTGCCCTTACTGTCAGGAAGAGCGTTCCGAGCTCGAATTCCGCGGCGCGGGTGACGCGCATATTGTGCGGCCCGCTGACATCGCCTCGGTCTCGGACGAGGAATTTGAAGAATACTTCTTCCTGCGCGACAACCCGAAGGGGCTGATCTTCGAACGCTGGCGGCATATTCACGGCTGCGGCCGGTTCTTCAACGCGGCGCGCGATACGGTGAGCGACAAGTTCATCATGACCTACAAGGCGGGCGAGCCGAAGCCGCGGATCGGTGCCGAGGCCGAACAGCATAGCCCTGTCGAGACCTATGAAGCGGTGGAAGGAGAGGCCCAATGAGCGGTGCTAATCGTATCACCGGGAAGGGGCGTCTGACGCCTGCAAAGACCGCGCGCTTCAGCTTCGACGGCAAGAGCTATACGGCGCTGGAAGGCGATACCGTCGCTTCGGCGCTGATCGCCAACGGCATTCATCTCGTCGGCCGTTCGTTCAAATATCATCGGGCTCGCGGCATCCTCTCGGCAGGCGCCGAAGAGCCGAACGCGCTGATCGATGTCGCGCGTGACAAGGCGCGCAAGCAGCCGAACGTCCGCGCTACGGTGCAGGAAATCTTCGACGGCATGATCGTCCAGTCGCAGAACCGCTGGCCTTCGCTTGCCTATGACGTCGGTGCGGTCAACAACCTGATGTCGCCGTTCTTCGCCGCCGGCTTCTACTACAAGACCTTCATGTGGCCGCGCGCTGCCTGGAAACACGTCTACGAGCCGTTCATTCGCCGTGCTGCCGGTCTCGGCGTCGCACCGACGGAAGAAGATCCGGACCATTATGCCAGCCGCTACGCCCATTGCGACGTCCTGGTCGTCGGCGCCGGGGTGGCCGGGCTTTCGGCAGCGCTGGCCGCGGCCGAGACCGGCGCGAAGGTGATCCTGTGCGACGAGCAGGCGGAAGCCGGCGGTGCGCTGCGCTACGATGCCGGCGTCAGGATCGACGGACAGGATGGTTACGCCTGGGCGCAGAAGACCGTGGCGCGGCTGAAGGCGATGGACAATGTCGAAGTGCTCACCCGCACGACCGCCTTCGGCTACTACAACCATAATTTCGTCGGCCTTGCCGAGCGCGTCACCGATCACATGGCCAAGCCTTCCCGTGATCTGCCGCGCGAGCGGCTGTGGCAGGTCCGGGCCAAGCGGGTGATTCTCGCCACCGGCTCGATCGAGCGGCACATGGTATTTCCCAACAACGACCGGCCCGGCATCATGCTCGCCTCGGCGGGGCGGATGTACCTCAATCATTACGGTGTCGCCGTCGGAAACAATGTCGGCATCTACACGGCGCACGACTCTGCCTATGAGGCGGCTTTCGATCTCAAGCGGGCCGGTGTTTCGGTCGCCGCCATCGTCGATTGCAGGCAGGCGCCGGGTGCTGCAGTGCTGGCGGAGGCGCGTGCACTCGGCATAGATGTTCTTACCGGCCAGTCGGTCATCAATACGGCGGGGCGGCTGCGCATCTCATCGATGACAGTAGCGCGCAACGGCGGCGGTTCGCCGCGCAAGATCCCGGTCGATGCGCTTCTGGTTTCGGCCGGCTGGACGCCATCCGTGCATCTGTTCTCGCAGTCCCGCGGCAAGGTGGCCTTCGAAGCGGAAAGCCAGCGTTTCCTGCCCGGCACCTATGCGCAGGATTGCCTTTCGGTGGGCGCCTGTAACGGCACCGACGACCTGCAGCGAACGGTCGAGGAATCGCTTGCCGCAGGCGAACTGATGGCGCAGGCCGCTGGCAAGAGCGGCAGCGGGAAAATCACGATTTCGGCCGAGCAGCCCTATGACTGGACGGGCGGGATGATCGGCGCTGCCGAAGGCGCCGGACCGAAGACGAACGCCAAGGCGTTCATCGATTTCCAGCATGACGTCTGCGCCAAGGATATCCGCCTTGCCGTGCGCGAAGGCATGCATTCGATCGAGCATATCAAGCGGTTCACGACCAACGGCATGGCCTCGGATCAGGGCAAGCTTTCGAATATGCATGGCCTGGCAATTGCCGCCGAAATGCTCGGCAAGGAAATCCCGCGGGTCGGTCTCACGACTTTCCGCGCACCCTATACGCCGGTGACCTATGGTACGCTGATCGGCCATTCACGCGGAAAGCTGTTCGATCCGACGCGCAAGACGCCGCTGCACGACTGGGAAGAAGCGCATGGCGCCGTTTTCGAGGATGTCGGCAACTGGAAGCGCGCCTGGTTCTATCCGCGCTCGGGCGAGAACATGCACCAGGCGGTCGCGCGCGAGTGCCGGACGGCCCGCGAGTCGGCAGGCATCTTCGATGCCTCTACGCTCGGCAAGATCGAAGTGGTAGGCCCGGATGCGGCGAAATTCCTCAATCTGATCTACACCAATGCCTGGGACACGCTGAAGCCCGGCAAGGCGCGCTACGGCATCATGACACGTGAGGACGGCTTCGTTTATGACGACGGCGTCGTCGGGCGTCTGGCAGAGGATCGTTTTCACGTGACGACGACGACAGGCGGAGCACCGCGTGTTCTCCATCACATGGAAGATTACCTGCAGACGGAATTCCCCGATCTGAAGGTGTGGCTGACCTCGGTGACCGAACAATGGGCTGTCATCGCCGTCCAGGGACCGAAGGCGCGCGAGATCGTCGAGCCTCTCGTCGAAGGGGTCGATCTTTCCAACGAGGCCTTCCCGCATATGAGCGTTGCCGAGTGCACGGTCTGCGGCGTACCGGCGCGGCTCTTCCGCGTTTCCTTCACGGGAGAAATCGGTTTCGAAATCAACGTGCCGGCCGACTACGGCCAGTCGGTGCTGGAAGCGGTCTGGGCCAATGCCGAACCGCTCGGCGCCTGCGTCTACGGCACTGAGACCATGCACGTCCTCCGCGCCGAGAAGGGGTATATCATCGTCGGCCAGGATACGGACGGGACCGTAACCCCCGACGACGCGGGCGTCGCCTGGGCCGTTTCGAAGAAGAAGAAGGACTTCGTCGGCATTCGCGGGCTGCAGCGGCCGGACCTCGTCAAGGAGGGACGCAAGCAGCTCGTCGGCCTCGTTACCAAGGATCCGAAGTTGGTGCTCGAAGAAGGCGCGCAGGTCGTCGCTAGCCCGAACGAGCCGAAGCCGATGACGATGCTCGGCCATGTCACATCGGCCTATTGGTCGGAAAATTGCGGCAGGTCGATCGCCTTCGCTCTGGTCGCCGGCGGCCGGGCGCGGATGGGCGAGACGCTTTATGTGCCGATGCCGGATCGGACGATCGCCGTCGAAGTGACGGATCTGGTATTCTTTGACAAGGAAGGAGGCCGCATCCATGGCTGATGTCGCAATTCGCAAGCCGGCGCTGGCCGGCCGTCTCGGCGGCTCCGCCACTGTGCGTCTGGCCGTCGCACCGCCCGCAAGCCGCGTGGCGCTGCGCACGCCGGCGGGGTCGCTCAAAGCACTTTCTTTGGCTCTCGGCCTCTCTGTGCCGACCACGCCGAAGACGTCCGGCCGCGCCGGTGCGCGCTCGGCGCTCTGGCTCGGGCCGGACGAGTGGCTGTTGATCGATGAGGCCGGTGGCGATCTGATGGCGGCATGTTCCAGCGCCGGCGCGCTGCATTCGGCGACCGACGTTTCCCACCGCAACGTGGCGGTCATCGTCTCCGGGCCGGGTGCGGAGGCGACGCTTGCGGCCGGCTGCCCCCAGGACCTGTCGCTGTCGTCCTTTCCAGTCGGCGCGGCCTCGCGCACGGTCTTCGGCAAGGCGGAGATCGTACTTTTCCGCACGGAAGAAGACACGTTTCGGGTGGAGTGCTGGCGGTCGTTTTCCGATTACGTCTTCGGGCTGCTGGCCGAGGCGGCGGAAGATGCCGGGCATTGAGGCTTTTGGGCCGGTGGCTTAAGAGCCAGATGAAATTTGCAGGGGCCGCAAATGACAGTTGCGGCCCCATTCGTGCCAATGCCTGGCATCTGTGATGGATACGGCGAAGCCATCAATCCGGGTGCGTAGGAAAGCGGCTCTTGCCTACGCGTCTTCCGGCCGGTCCTTCGGGTCGAACTGGATGATGGTGATCCATCTTGCCGTCAGGGCCGGCTTCTTCTCGTTTTCGATTTCGATCGTCACATCGTAGGTGGTCATCAGCATGCCGCCGCCGCGGAAGCGGGCGTCGGAGAGCAGGAAGCGGCCGCGAACACGGGCGCCGCTCCTGACCGGGGTCATGAAGCGGACCCGGTCGAAGCCGTAGTTGATGCCCATGGTCTGCTCGCGCACCCTCGGCAGGCAGTTGTAGTTCATCGCCGACAGCAGGGACAGCGTCAGGAAACCATGGGCGATCGTGCCGCCGAAGGGGCTTTCAGCGGCGGCGCGCTCGGGATCGACATGAATGAACTGATGGTCGTCGGTCGCCCCCGCAAAGGCGTCGATCATTGTCTGATCGACGGTGATCCAATCCGAAAGACCCGTTTCCATGCCGATCAATCCCCGCACGTCGGAGAGTGAAATTTCCGTGACCATGAATTCCTCGTGAGAAAAGCC
The DNA here is from genome assembly GCF_051124255.1 of Rhizobium sp. YTUHZ045. NCBI lineage: Bacteria > Pseudomonadati > Pseudomonadota > Alphaproteobacteria > Hyphomicrobiales > Rhizobiaceae > Rhizobium > Rhizobium sp. YTUHZ045. The sequence goes on along the minus strand of NZ_CP101432.1, from coordinate 3,538,230 downwards.
GCCGGGCAAAGCCTTATCTTGCATTCATGACGATTGCGACAAGGATTTGAGTGAGTTGGGGGAGGCGGTCATTTTTCTACGAAAAAGGCGACGGAGCGTGGCTCGACGGTCACGCTGGCACCCGCCTTCTTCGCTCCCTCCTGCGTCAACTGGCGCCAGCCCGGCTCATTCTCTGACGGGAGCGTAAAGAGCTGGCGGCTCTCGGAACGATTGAAAAGCACGGCAAGGCGGGTCTGATTGCCGCGCGAGGAGCGGTCGCCTGTGGTAAGCAGCATGCCGAGGGTCGAGAGCGACGGCGTCTCCCATTCCGCAACGGTCATCGGTTCGCCGGAGAGTGAGATCCATTCGACGTCGCCGTTGCCGGAAAGGAAGCCCGTTTCGGAAAAGACGGTAAAGCGGCGGCGCAGTCCTGCGACGAAAGCGGTATGGGCGACGAGATCCTCGTTCAGCGCCTTCCAGTCCAGCCAGGTGATCTCATTGTCCTGGCAATAGGCATTGTTGTTGCCGCGCTGGCTGCGGCCGCCCTCGTCGCCCGCCGTCAGCATGATGCTGCCGCGGGTGGCAAAGAGCGTCGAGATCAGCGCCATGACGTCATGGATCCGGCGCTTGCGGATACTGGGATAGAGGGTCTCGCCTTCGACGCCGTTGTTCCAGGAATGGTTCTCGTTGTGACCGTCCCGATTGTGCTCGCCGTTGGCGTCATTGTGCTTGCCGGCGTAGGAGACGAGGTCGATCAGCGTGAAGCCGTCATGGGCGGCGAGGAAATTGACGCTGCGCGTCTCTTTGCCGTCGTTGCGGGAGAAGATGTCGGAGGAACCGGCAAGCGCCGTTGCGAGCGAGCCGGTCTTCCATTGGTCGCCACGCCAGTAACAGCGCAGATCGTCGCGAACCCTGTCATTCCATTCGAGGAAGGACAGCGGGAAGTTGCCGAGCTGGTAACCGCCCGGACCGATATCCCAGGGTTCTGCGATCATGATGCGGTCGGCAAGCAGATCATCGGCAAGGATCGCAGCGAGCGTTCCGCCGTCGCGCTCGAAGCCGCTCGCGGTGCGGCCCAGCACCGGGGCGAGATCGAAACGGAAACCATCGACGCCGGCGTTGAGCACGAAATGCCGCAGGCTGTCGATGACGAGGCGCCTGACCTCGGGATGGTCGCAGGCGATCGTGTTGCCGGTACCGGTGTCGTTGATCAGTTCGCCGGGGCTGTTTCGGGCGTGGCGGTAATAATGCAGGTTGTCGAGGCCGCGCAGCGACAGCGTCGTGCCATAGCGGTCGCTCTCGCCGGTATGGTTGAAGACGAGATCGAGGATGACGGCGATGCCTTCGGCATGGAGAGCGGCGACCGTCCTGCGCAGTTCCGCCATGCCGCGGGGGACAATCCGCGGATCGAGCGCCATCAGGCCGACGGGGTTATAGCCCCAGCCGTTTGTGAGACCGAGCGGCGGCAGATGGCGCTCATCGATCCAGGCGGTAATCGGCATCAGTTCGATGGCATCGACCCCGATCCGCTTCAGATGCGCGATAACGGAGGGATGGGCAAGGGCTGCGACCGTGCCGCGTTCGGCTTCCGGCACATCGGGGTGAAGGATGGTGAAGGGCCGCACCGCCACTTCATAGATAAAACCGCCCGGTTTGAAGAGCGGCTTGTCGATTGCGGCCGGGGTGTCGGTGGTGACGATCGCCTTCGGCATCAGATCCTGGCTGTCCTCGCCGTAGAGCCCGAGGCGGGGATCGTAGCGGAACGGCCGGTCGATTTCCTTGGCGTAGGGATCGATCAGCAGTTTGGACGGGTCAAACCAGAGGCCGTTGTCGGGCGCATAGATGCCGTCGGCGCGATAGCCGTAGCGGGCGCCTTGACCGAGGCCGTCGACGAAGAGGCGATGGATGTGGTTGCCATCGCGGGCCATCGGCAGGCGCGCAAATTCCCTGTTGCCGTCACCGTCGAAGAGGCAGAGTTCGATCTGCGCGGCGTGATGCGACCACACGGCAAATTCGACGCCGGTCTCGAAGACGATCGCACCCCGCGCCGAATTGCTGTCCCGCATGTCCCGCCCCGGATCAGGTGATCACGGTTGGCTCATCGCGTCCCGTGCGCTCACGAATGCTGGCAATGCTTTCGGCGGCCGCAATCAGATCGGCGAGCGCTTCCTGCGTTTCGATGTTGTGACGAGTCGAATCCGGCTCGTAGCGCTCGATATAGACGCGCAAGGTTGCGCCAGACGTGCCGGTGCCGGAGAGACGGTAGACGACGCGGGAGCCGCCCTCGAAGAGCACGCGGATGCCCTGATGCTCGCTCACCGACTTATCGATCGGGTCGTGGTAGGCGAAGTCGTCGGCTTTCTCGACCTTCAGGCTGCCGATGTTCTTGCCGGCCAAGGTGGAAAGCTGGCTGCGGAGATTGTCCATCAGGCCATTCGCCGCGTCGGTGTCCAGGCCTTCATAATCGTGGCGCGAGTAATAGTTGCGGCCGTAGGTCTGCCAGTGCTGGGTGACGATGTCGGCGACGCTCTCGCCGCGCACGGCAAGGATGTTCAGCCACAGCAGCACGGCCCAGAGGCCATCCTTCTCACGGACGTGATTGGAGCCCGTGCCGGAGCTTTCCTCACCGCAGATCGTCGCCATGCCGGCGTCGAGCAGGTTGCCGAAGAATTTCCAGCCGGTCGGCGTCTCATACATGCCGATGCCGCGCTTTTCGGCGACGCGGTCGGCCGCGCCCGATGTCGGCATCGACCGGGCGATGCCGGCGAGACCGCCGGAATAGCCGGGGGCGAGATTGGCGTTGGCGGCAAGGATCGCCAGGCTGTCGGAAGGGGTGACGAAGATGCCGCGGCCGATAATGAGGTTGCGGTCGCCGTCGCCGTCGGACGCGGCGCCGAAATCGGGGGCGTCCTCGCCCATCATCTCATCGAAGAGTTCCTTGCAGTGGACGGGGTTCGGATCGGGGTGATGGCCGCCGAAATCCGGCAGCGGCATGAAATTGCGCACCGAACCGAGGGGAGCACCAAGACGATTTTCGAAGATTTCCTTGGCATAGGGTCCGGTGACGGCGCTCATGCCGTCGAAGGCGATGCGGAAACCGAGGCTGATCAGATTGCGGATGGCGCCGAAATCGAACAGTTCTTCCATCAGCGCGGCATAGTCCTCGACCGGGTCGATGACCGAGAGGATCATGCCGCCGGGAAGCTCGTCCTTGCCGATGCGGTCGAGATTGACGTCGGCGAAATCGGCGATCTTATAGCTGTCGATTGTCTTGGAGCGCGCATAGATCGCGTCGGTGATCTTCTCCGGCGCCGGGCCGCCATTATTGATATTGTATTTGATGCCGAAGTCTTCGGTCGGGCCGCCGGGATTGTGGCTGGCGGAGAGGATGATGCCGCCGAAGGCCTTGTACTTGCGGATGATGTGGGAGGCGGCCGGCGTCGACAGAATGCCGCCCTTGCCAACCATGACCTTGCCGAAGCCGTTGGCAGCGGCCATCTTGATCGCCTTCTGGATGACTTCGCGATTGTAGTAACGTCCGTCGCCGCCGATGACGAGGCACTTGCCCTGATAGCCTTCCAGCGAATCGAAGATCGCCTGGATGAAATTCTCGGCATAATTCGGCTGCTGGAAGACCGGAACCTTCTTACGCAGACCCGACGTGCCGGGTTTCTGGTCCAGATAGGGCGTGGTGGGTACGGACTTGATCATTTTAGGTCACATGCCTTTCGAGACGAGGCTTGAATAGAGGGCAGCGTAGCGTTCGGCGCTCTTCTCCCAGGAGACATCCGATTTCATGCCTTGCTTTTGCAATTGGGTCCAGAGTTTTCGGTCCGCGTAAAAATGCATCGCACGGCGGATTGCCTGTAGCATGCCCGTTTCGGTCACGGGTGAGAATTGTATGCCGGTTGCCACTTTCGCCGCAAGTGCGGCGTGATTGGCGTCGATCACGGTGTCGTTCAATCCGCCGGTGCGGGCGACGATCGGCACGCAGCCATAACGCAGGCCGTAAAGCTGGGTGAGGCCGCAGGGTTCGAAGCGCGACGGAATGATGATGGCGTCGCAGCCGGCCTGCATCAGGTGCGACATCGGTTCGTTATAGCCGATCGAAACGCCGATCCGGCCGGGATGGCGGCTGGCGGAGGCAAGCAGCGCGCCTTCGAGCGCTGCTTCGCCGGAGCCGAGCACGACGAGTTTGCCGCCCATGGCGACAATCTGGTCGGCGACGTTGGCGACGATATCCATGCCCTTCTGCCAGGTGAGGCGGCTGATGACGCAGAAGATCGGCGCATCGTCATTGTCGAGGTGGAAGAACTCTGCGATCGACCGGCGGTTTTCCTCGCGGTTCTTCAGCGTCGTCGGGCCGTAATGGGTGTGGACGACGGGATCGGTCGCCGGGTTCCAGACATCGGTGTCGATGCCGTTGACGATTCCATGCAAATCGTCGATGCGGGTGGCGATGACGCCTTCGAGCCCCATGCCGAATTCCGGCGTCAGAATTTCGTCGGCATAGGTGGGGCTGACTGTCGTGACCGCATGGGCAGTCTGCAGGCCGCCCTTGAGGAAGCCGACGGTGCCGTAATATTCGATGCCGTCCATGGCGAAGGCATGACCTGGCAGACGCAGACCGGCAAAAATCTCCGGGCCGAACTGGCCCTGGAAGGCGATATTGTGAATTGTCAGCACGCTCGGCAGTTCCGGGGTCGGATAATAGCGCATGTAGACCGAGGTCAGCGCCGCCTGCCAGTCATGGGTGTGGACGAGATCCGGCCGCCAGCCGGGCAGCAGACCGGCTGCGATTTCGGAAGCGGCGAGCGACAGCGCGGCGAAACGGCGCCAATTGTCGGGATAATCCTTGCCAAGCGGATCAAGATAGGGACCGCCCGGCCGCTCGTAATAGGCGGGCGCGTCGAGGACGAGCAGATCGAGACCCTCATGTTCAACCTCGAGCACGGTCGCCCGCTCACCGAGCAGGTCCGGGAATTCGAGTCTGACGACAGGGTCGCGAATGACCTTCATGACGGCAGGGTAGCCGGGCAGGAGGGTCTTGGTCTCGACCCCGAAGGCTTTCAGAGCAATTGGCAGGGCACCTGACACGTCGGCCAGACCCCCTGTCTTGATCAAGGGGAAGACTTCGGACGAAACCGAAAGAACTTTCATACGTCAGATATCCAGCTTGTCGATCATCGGTTGGGTGATCAGGCAGATGCCCCCTTCCGACCGCCGGAAGCGTTTGGCGTCGAGCTCGGGATCCTCGCCGACGACCAGCCCTTCCGGAATGACGACACCATGGTCGATCACGACGTTCTTGAGCTGCGCCCGCCGTCCGATCTTCACATTCGGCAGGATGACCGCCCCTTCCAGCTTGGAAAAGGAATTGGCCCTGACGCCGGTGAAGAGCAGGCTTTTGTTGAGGCTGGCGCCTGAGATGATGCAGTCGCCTGACACGACCGAGGAGGTGGCCGAACCGCGGCGGTCGTCGTCGTCATGGACGAACTTCGCCGGCGGGGTGATCTCGGCATAGGTCCAGATCGGCCAGGACTTGTCGTAGATATCGAGCTCCGGGACGATGGCCGTCAGATCGATATTGGCCTGCCAGTAGGCGTCGATCGTGCCGACGTCGCGCCAGTAGGGCTCGTGCTCGAAATCGGAGCGGACACAGGATTTGGCGAAGCGGTGGGCGACGGCCTTCCCGTTTTTGACGATATAGGGGATGATATCCTTGCCGAAATCGCGGCTCGATGTCGGGTCGGCGGCGTCGCGGCGCAGCGCATCGAGCAGGAACTTAGTGTGGAAGACGTAGATGCCCATCGAGGCGAGCGCGAAATCCGGCTTGTCGGGAATGCCGGGGGGATCCGCCGGCTTTTCGATGAAAGCGAAGATCTCATCCTTTTCGTTGACATGCATGACGCCGAAGCCGGTCGCTTCCATGCGCGGCACTTCCAGGCAGCCGATCGTCACGTCCGCGCCGGAATCGACATGCTGCTGGAGCATGTATTCATAGTCCATCTTGTAGACATGGTCGCCGGCGAGAATGACCATGTATTCGACGCCGTAATCCTCGATAATATCGATGTTCTGATAAACGGCGTCGGCGGTGCCTTCATACCATTGCGTTTCGGAAACGCGCTGCGAGGCAGGCAGGATGTCGAAGCTTTCGTTTCGCTCCGGGCGGAAGAAGTTCCAGCCGCGCTGCATGTGACGGATCAGCGAATGCGCCTTGTATTGCGTCGCGACGCCGATGCGGCGAATGCCCGAATTCAGCGCGTTGGACAGCGCGAAATCGATGATGCGTGCCTTGCCGCCGAAATAGACGGCGGGCTTGGCACGCCGGTCGGTGAGTTCCTTGAGACGGCTCCCCCTGCCGCCCGCCAGAACGTAAGCCATTGCGTCGCGGGCAAGTGGCTGAATACGCTTCTCTACCATTTTCTCCTCCCACCAGTCTTAATTTTCAGGTTCAAGCATGATTGTCGCCAAGGGCGGCAGCGTGATCGAGCAGGTGATATTGCCGCCGGCATCGACGGCCTGCACGCGCCCGCCATTGCCCTTCCCGCTACCGCCATAGATGTCGGCATCGGTATTCAGAATCTCCCGCCAGCGGCCTGCGGAAGGCAGGCGTAACAAGTAGTTCTCGCGGTAGACGGGAGTAAAGTTGGTGATGACGACGATCGGCTTCTGGCCCGGCGCCTTGCGCTGCCAGGCGAAGACGGAATTCTCGCCGTCGTCGGCAATCAGCCATTCGAAGCCGTCGCCCTCGCAGTCACGCTCATGCAGGGCGGGCTTGCTGCGATAGGTGAAGTTGAGGTCGCGCACCAGGCGCCGCATGCCCTCGTGCATACGATATTGCAGCAGGTTCCAGTCGAGCGACCGATCCTCGCTCCATTCGCTCCACTGGGCGAATTCCTGGCCCATGAACAACAGCTTCTTGCCGGGATAGCCCCACATGTAAGCGTAGTAGGCGCGCAGATTGGCGAACTTCTGCCAGTCATCGCCCGGCATCTTGGCGATCAGCGAGCCCTTTCCGTGAACGACCTCGTCGTGCGACAGCGGCAGGACGAAATTTTCCGAATAGGCATAGAGGAGGCCGAAGGTGAGCTCGTTATGATGGTGTTTGCGGTGCACCGGGTCGCGCTTCATATAGCTCAGCGTGTCATGCATGAAGCCCATGTTCCATTTGAAACCGAAGCCGAGCCCGCCTTCATGCACGGGTTGCGAGACTTTTGGCCAGGAGGTCGATTCTTCGGCGATGGTCATGACGTTGGGGTGCTGGCCGTAAATGCGGATGTTGAGGTCCTGCAGGAAGCGGACGGCTTCGAGGTTCTCGTTGCCGCCATATTCATTCGGAATCCATTCGCCGTGCTTGCGGGAATAATCGAGGTAGAGCATCGAGGCGACGGCATCGACGCGCAGGCCGTCGAGATGGAATTTCTCGGCCCAGTAGAGAGCATTGTTGACCAGATAGGAAACCACTTCGGTGCGGCCGAAATTATAGATCGCCGTGTTCCAGTCCGGATGGAAGCCCTTGCGCGGGTCTTCGTGCTCGTAGAGCGCCGTGCCGTCGAACCAGCCGAGGCCGTGTTCGTCGGTCGGGAAATGCGCCGGTACCCAGTCGAGGATGACACCAATGCCCACCTTGTGGCAGCCGTTGACGAAGCGGGCAAAGCCTTCCGGCTCGCCGAAGCGGGCGGTCGGCGCATAAAGGCCGGTCGTCTGGTAGCCCCAGGAGGGGTCGTAGGGATGCTCGGTGATCGGCAGAAATTCGATATGGGTGAAACCCATGTCGACACAATAGGGGATGAGACTGGAGGCAAGTTCGTCCCAAGATAGCATGGTGCCGTCCTGCCGGCGCTGCCAGGAGCCGGCATGCACCTCATAGATCGAGATCGGCTGTCGGCGCTTGTCGGTTTCGCGCCAGTGCTTCAGATGGGCCTCATCCTCCCAGACCTGCTCCAGCTCGGCAGCGGCGATCGAGGCGGTCTTGGGTCTGAGCTCGCTGCGGCGGGCGAAGGGATCGGCCTTCAGCGGCAGCAACACGCCGTCGTGGCCGCGAATCTCGAACTTGTAGGCGACGCCGAGCGGCACATCGGGAGCGAAGATTTCCCAGATGCCGCTGTCGGCGCGAAAGCGCATGACATGGCGGCGGCCGTCCCAACCGTTGAAATCGCCAACCACGGAAACGCGCTGGGCGTTCGGCGCCCAGACCGCGAAGTGGATGCCCTGCGCGCCGTCATGTTTGATGAGATGCGCGCCCATCTTGTCGAACAGGCGCAGATGCGAACCTTCACGGGCGAAATAATCGTCCATCGGCCCAAGCACCGGCCCGAAGCTGTAGGGGTCGGTGACTGCCCATTCGGCGTCACCGCGCCGGGCGCGGTAGCGCACCGGCTGCAGCTTCGCGAGCGAAACCGGCCCGGCGAAGAGCCCATCGGCGTGGAGTTGATTCAATTCGCCGATGATGCCGCCATCGAGGGTCATGGCGGTCACTTCCTCGGCACCCGGGATGAAGCACCGGGCAACGAAAGCGTCGTCGGCTTGGTGCACACCTAGGATGGCAAAGGGATTGGAATGCGAGCCGGCAAGGATCGCCGTGATTTCATCTGCCGAAATTTCCCAGGAAAGCTTTACTTCAGGGAGGGTTTTCGGCGTTTTCATCCGGCTCTCCAGATTTCGTCTGCATATTGCCTGATCGTGCGGTCGGAGGAGAACCAGCCCATCCGTGCGGTATTGTTGATCGTCTTCGTGTACCAGGCCGCCTGGTTGGTCCAGATCTGGTCGACGTCGCGCTGGGCCTGGGCATAAGCGTCGAAATCGGCGGCGACCATGAACCAGTCATGCGAATAGATGCCGTCGATCAGCGCCGTGTAGCGATTACGGTCATCGGGCGAGAAGACGCCGGAACCGATGGCTGAGAGCGCCTGGGAGAGTTCGCGGGAGCCTTCGATAATGGCGCGGGGGTTGTGGCCATCACTGCGGACCTTGGCGACCTCGTCGGCCCTAAGGCCGAAGATGACGATGTTATCCTCGCCGACATTGTCACGCATCTCGACATTAGCGCCGTCGAGCGTGCCAATCGTCAGCGCGCCGTTGAGGCCGAACTTCATATTGCCGGTGCCGGAGGCTTCCATACCGGCGGTCGAAATCTGCTCGGAAAGGTCGGCGGCGGGAACCATGACCTCGGCGAGCGAGACATTGTAATTGGGCACGAAGACGACCTTCAGCAGGCCGCGCACCGACGGGTCGTTGTTGATGGTGCGGGCGACGTCGTTGATGAGTTTGATGATGAGCTTGGCGTTGTAATAGCTCGGCGCCGCTTTGCCGGCGAAGAGTTTTACGCGCGGCACCCAGTCCAGTTCCGGATGCGAGCGGATCTGGTCGTAAAGCGCGACGGCTTCGATGATGTTCAGAAGCTGGCGTTTGTATTCATGGATGCGCTTGATCTGGATGTCGAACATCGCCGACGGATCGAGCTTCACGCCCATGCGGCTGGCGACGAGATTGGAAAGGGCCACCTTGTTGGCCCGCTTCACTGCGGCAAACTTCTGCTGGAAGCTCGGGTCGGAAGCATGCGCCTCGAGCGGGCGCAGCTTCTCGGCGTCATCGAGGAACTCATCGCCGATCGCCTCGCGGATCAGACCGGTGAGGCTGGGATTGCACTGCTGCAGCCAGCGGCGCGGCGTTATGCCGTTGGTCTTGTTGTTGATGCGGTCGGGGTAGAGCTTGTGCAGGTCGGCGAACACCGTGACCTTCATCAGGTCGGTGTGCAGGGCCGAGACGCCGTTGATCGAGTGCGAGCCGATGAAGGCGAGATTGCCCATGCGCACGCGGCGGTCGCCGCTTTCCTCAATCAGCGAAATCGAGCGGATTTCGCTGTCGGAGAAGTTCTTGCCCTTGCGGGCATCGAGCAGGATCTTGGCATTGATCGCGTAGACGATCTGCATGTGGCGCGGCAGCAGGCGCTCGAAGAGCGGAACGGGCCAGCTTTCCAAGGCTTCGGGCAGTAGCGTGTGGTTGGTGTAGGAAAAGGTGCGGCGGGTAATATCCCAAGCCTGGTCGAAATCCATACCGTGCACGTCGCAGAGCAGGCGCACCAGTTCGGCGACCGAGACGGCTGGATGGGTGTCGTTCAGCTGAATGGCCACCTTGTCAGGCAGCGAGGTGAAATCGTCATATTGCTGCAGGTGGCGGCGCAGAATGTCTTGCAGCGATGCCGACGAGAAGAAGAACTCCTGGCGCAGGCGCAGTTCCTGGCCGGCAGGGGTGGCGTCGGCGGGATAGAGGACGCGGGTCAGGCTTTCGGCCTTGTTGCTTTCGCGCAGCGCGCCGATGTGGTCACCGGCGTTGAAAGCATCGAGCAGGATCGGGTCGATCGGCTGCGCCGACCAGAGGCGTAGCGTGTTGACTCGTTTTCCCCGCCAGCCGACGACCGGAGTGTCGAAGGCGGCGGCGATGACGCGCTCGGCCGGCTTCCAGACGTATCGCGGCTGGTCGTCATGGGTGGTGATGAATTCGACAGAGCCCCCGAAACCGATTTCATAGGAGCTCTCGCGGCGCTCGAATTCCCAGGGATTGCCGTGGGCGAGCCAGTTCTCGGGCAGTTCCACCTGCCAGCCGTCGGCCATCTGCTGCCGGAATAGGCCGTGGACGTAACGAATGCCGTAGCCATAAGCCGGAACATTGACCGTGGCCATGCTCTCCATGAAACAGGCGGCGAGGCGGCCGAGGCCGCCATTGCCGAGCGCTGCGTCCGGCTCCAGGCCGGCAATGACATTGACGTCGACGCCGAGCGAGGCCAGCGCATCGCGAACCTCTTCCATCAGGCCGAGATTGGACACGGCATCGCGCATCAGCCGGCCGATCAGGAATTCGAGCGAAAGATAATAGACGCGCTTGGCGCCGGTCGCATAGACCTCGCGTGTGGAGGCCATCCATTTGTCGATGATACGGTCGCGCACCACGAGGATCGTCGCCGTCAGCCAGTCATGCGGCTTTGCCACCTTGGCATCCTTGCCGATGCGATAGGTCAGACGTTCGATGATTTCCTCAGCGAGAATTTCCGGCCTTGAGCTGCGGGGAGCGGGAGAGGGGATAACCGGCTTGGAAACGGTATTCATGGTCAGATCTCGCCAATTTTAATTTTGTATCAGGCTGTTATGCCTGATTTAATCGATTTGTCGCCTGCGCTTGCGACAGTTTATGCATCGTTAGGAAGCACTTGCAACAAAGGATTTGGACAAACGAAAAATTTGCGAAACCTTCATGTTCGCGCGAATTGAGGGGGTTGATTTCAATTGCTTTTCCCGATCTGATGTGAGGATAGGGATAGCAAAAAGCCGCGCCGGTTTGCTCCGGCGCGGCTTTTTGTTCGGCATTTCACCTGGCGGTATCGCTAGTTAGTCAGACGCGTCAGTTGTGTGGAAGCCTTCGCTCCGATCGCCTTGAACGCGGCCAGGAGGTCTTCCATTTGTTCCGCCTGGAAATAATGGGCAGCATCGGAGGCGCAATACTGCAGCAGCGCCTGACCGCCCGGCGGCGCCATGAAGGCGATCGTATAGATTTCGATGCCCTTCGACTTGGCGATGTCACATGTCGCCTTGGTCAGGGTGTCATAGGAACGGCCGCCGCTGCTATCGTCGTTATTGTCGCCGTCCGTCATGAAGACGATGTACTTTTTGGGTATCTGCCCGGTCTTCAGCGTATGGGCGGCGTCCTCGGCATCGTTACCTGCGGCATTTTTTGCCGTCAAGGATGAATACGCCGTGCTCATCGCCCCGCTCGAATTGGTGCCACCTCCTGCCTGAAGCGCGTTGACGTAGCTCGAGGCACCGGCAGTTCCCCAGGCAAGAGTGCTGGGTGTGTATTGAACGATATCATAAGAGACTGCGCCGGTGCGTACGTATTGGGCGTTGGGATCGGCGCTGGTGAGCTGGCCAAAAAGATTGCCAGCGGCCATCTTCAGCGCCTCTATCTTCGTATAGTAGTTGGTGCGGCTGCCGGTGCAGGTGTCGTAAACCCACTTGCCCTTCTTGTTGAGGTGGGGGTTGCAGTCATAGGTGAAGGTTTCCGTCGGATCATCCTTGTTGACGGTTTCAGTAGGGTCTCCCATCGACCCTGACTTATCGAGCGCGAGAAACATGGAGATGGAGCCCTGGGAATTGGAGCCCGGGGTTTGAGAAGGACCACTGACCGTCGTGCTTGACGTCGAAAGATGCTGCGTGCTGAAGCCGACCGCCTGCATGAGCGGATTGACCGTGAGGTCGTAGCTCGGTGTAACCGTTACCTGGTAGGATGTCGAGCCGCCCGATGTACTCGTTTGGACATTGACGGCAGTCGCGTTCTTGATATCGACGCCGTCCTGCAGGTAATTCGCCATTTGCCCGGCGATGAAATTCCGCGCGAAGGCTTCCGCCTGAGAGGTTTGGATCGTGCCGTTCCCCAGCGCAGTCGCAGTTGCCAGCGCGGCTGAATCGGCCGCCTCCTGCAATTGCTGTTTCGAGAGCAGCATATCACCGACCTGGATTGCCATGCCGGCAGCGCCGAGCAGAACCGGCGCCAAGATCGCCGTCATGATACCGAAATTTCCGCCTCGATCGCTGAACATGCGACGCAGGCAGGGACGCAAAATGGATGTGCTCATCATGTTCACCCAACTGGAAACCCTGTGAGGTGATTTACGCACGCGGCTTCTTTACGCAGTCCTTACGGCGTCAATAGAATTTTAACGAATCGGCTAATTTTTCCAATTTTGGGATCATTTCAGCGGGATGACGTCGACCGCCTGAACGGCGCGCTGGCCGCCATAGCTTTTCAACACGCCGATGACGGGAACGACGTCGGAATAGTCACGGCCGTAGGCGACGACAATGTGGTCCATGCCGGCGGGGATGTCGTTGGTGGGGTCGAGTTCGATCCAGCCGATGGTCTCGCCGCACCAGACCCGCACCCAGGCATGCATGGCGTCCGCCCCTTCCAGCCGTTCCTTGCCGGGGGGCGGAATGGTGCGCAGGAAACCGGAGACGTAGCCGGCCGGAATGCCGAGGCTTCTAAGCGCCAGGATCATGACATGGGTGAAATCCTGACAGACGCCGCGCTTCAGCCTGAACGCTTCGAGGGGGGTCGTGTCCACCGCGGTTGCGTCGGAATCGTAGGTGAAATCCTTATTGATGCGGGCGCAGAGCGCATGGGCGATCTGCATGGCTGTCAGCTGGGGCGTGACGCAGCTTCGTGCGTAATCGCCAATCTCGCGCGTCTGCGTCAGGCGCGGGCTGTCGCCGAGAAAGTGATGCGGCGAATCCGGCGCAAGTGACCAGACGCCGGATATTTCCTCGGGCAAGTCGGCAAGCAGCGGCGAGAAATCTGCTGCGATCGGCAGGCTTTCGACCTGCACACGCGCCTGCATGCGAATGTCGAGCGTCTCATGCGGCGTCCGCAGCATGAAGGAGGTGGCGGGATGTTGGAAGAAATCGACGAAATGAGACTGCTCGTCCGGCGTCGGCGAGATGGTGATCGAGCCGGCGACCAGGCGTTGCCGATTGCTCAGCGACAGCGGCATCAATCGCATGATATGGCGAGCGCCGGAGGCCGGCACGTCGTAGCTGTAACCCATGCGGAGCGATAGATCGTAAAGCACTGCCGTCACCCGAGATAGGTCTGGGCGAGCAGATCGGAAAGCTGCTCCAATTCGCGTTCGAGCCGCTGGTAGACCTCGACCCCCATGCCCTCCGGCGTCATTACCGCCAGACCGGAATGAAGCCGCATCGCCTCGCGGTAGAAGGGCGACATCTGGCCGTTGATCAGGGCGTTCGGCAGTTGCTCGACCTCATGATGGATCTCGTTCACCTGGAAGAGAACCGAGCGCGGGTTGAGGGGGTCGAGCGCAAGCAGGTCAGTGACGGTCAGCCGCGCGGTGTTAACGTTGTAGCGTCGGCGATGGGTCATGACGCTGTCGCCGATCTCGAGCAGCATGTCGAGCGCGCCGTCGGGCGCTTCCGGGCCGGACATGTGCCCGAGCAGGCGCGTCATGTGCAGGCCGCGCTCGATATAGCGGCCGAGGGAGAGGAAACGCCAGCCCATGAAGCGGTACATGTTCTCGTGCACGAGGCCGGCAAAGCCCGCGAGCTTGCGCAGGAGGATCGTCATCGCATGGCTGGCGTCATCGCCGGCAGTGACGGTGGCGTGAAAGCGGCGGGCGGTCTTGGCGAGATCGTTGAGGGCGAGCCAACCATCGGGCGAGAAGCGGTCACGGATGTTGCTGGCGGAATAGACGGCGCTGTCGATGTTGCGCAGGAGCCTCTCGGGCACGGGCTCGGCGGTATCGATATCGACGGCCGCGAGATAGGCGGAGACGTCGGCGAGCAGCGGCTGGCTCGGATCGGCGGCTTCGGCATAACGCGCATGCCAGGCGCGCAGGATCCGCAACGCCCCTTCGGCGCGTTCAATATATCGGCCGAGCCAGAACAGATTGTCGGCCGCCCGGCTCGGCAGGCTGCCCGGCATGTTGCGGGTAAAGCTGCCCTCGGCCGGCAGCAGGGTGTGGCGCTCGACCGGCTTGTCGCTGACGATCCAGACGTCGGCGGCTGCTCCGCCGGACTGCATGGCGATCGCCGAGACGTCGGCGCCGGAGCCGATGCGGGCAAAACCGCCGGGCATGATCTGCCAGCCGTTTGCCGTGCGGGCAGCGAAGACGCGCAGCGACATCGGCCGCGGCATGAGTTTGCCATTCACCCAGGCGGGCGTCGTCGACAACGTGACGACTTCCTGACCGACCAGTTTCTGACCGTCCGAATTCAGCCAGTTGGCGATGGAATCTTTGGCCGTTGCCCGCAGCGACGAGCCGAGCACGGATTCGCCGTTGTCGTCGAAGAAGGGCGCACGGGAATAGGCCGGGCCGATCACCATTTTTTCGATGTTCTTGGCGACCTGTTCGCGCTCTTCCTTCTGGCCGCACCACCAGGTGGCAATCGACGGCAGTTTCAGATCCTGCCCCAGCAGATGCCGGCAGATGGTCGGCATGAAGGCGAGAAGCGCCCGGGTTTCGAGAATGCCGGTGCCGAGCGCGTTGACGATGGTGACGCTTTCGGCGCGCAGCGCTTCCACGAGACCGGGCGTGCCGATATGCGAATTCTGGTTCAGCTCCAGCGGGTCGGCAAAGGCCGAATCGAGGCGGCGCCAGAGCACGCCGATCGGCTTCAGGCCGGCGACGGTGCGGACCATCACGCGGCCCTTGACGACGGCGAGATCCTCGCCCTCGAGCAGCATGAAGCCGAGATAGCGGGCAATGTAGGCGTGTTCGTAATAGGTCTCGTTGGCAGGACCTGGCGTCAGGACGGCGATGCGGTCGTCGCCTGAATGTTTCATGTCCTGCAGCGCATCGCGGAAGGCGCCGAAGAACGAGGCGAGGCGGTGGACGGGCGTTTCGGCATAGATGTCGGAGAAGGCGCGGGTCGTCGCGACGCGGTTTTCAAGCGCGAAGCCGGCGCCGGAGGGAGCCTGGGTGCGGTCTGCCAGCACCCACCAATTGCCGTCAGGCCCGCGGCCGATTTCGAAGGCGCAGAAGTGCAGATAGTGGCCGGATGCCGGCCGGATGCCGGCCAGCGGGCGCTGAAATTCGGGATTGGCGGCGATCAGCGCCGGCGGCAGGAATCCTTCCTCGACCAGCCGGTTCTCGCCGTAGATATCGGCAATGATCGCCTCCAGGAGGTCGGCGCGCTGGACGAGGCCTGCCGACAGCGCCTGCCATTCGCGCTCGTCGATCAGCACCGGGATATGCGAGATCGGCCAGGCGCGTTCGCCGGCTCCCTTGCTGCCATAGGCACGGTAGAAGACGCCGGCGTCTCTGAGGTAGCGGTCGGCGCGGGCGAAACGCTCCGCGAGATCCTTTTCCGGCATTGCGCCGAGATGCGAGAGGAAACGCTGCCAGACGGGGCGGACCGTGCCTTTATTGTCGACCATCTCGTCGGCGGTGCCGGGAAGCGGCGCATAGCCGAAGGCCGCATCCTTGCCGATGCTGCTCTCCGCCTCTTGCCTGCGCTCCACTGCCGGTCTCTTACCCATCAAACCCAACCTCACCCTCGGCCTCTGCCCCCGGGTCTCAAATGCCGGCAGGCCGCCTCAGATCCAGCGTCAGCGGGAATTCCGGCGAACCCGTCTCGGCGCGCGGGATGAAACCGCCCGCCGTATGCCCCCACGGCTCGAAGCGGGCCAACCGCCTTGCTTCCGCCTCGTTGCCGTTGACCGGGAAGGTGTCATAGGTCCGGCCGCCCGGATGGGCAACATGATAGATGCAGCCGCCAATCGAACGCTTCGACCATGTATCATAAATGTCAAAAGTCAAAGGTGTGTTGATCGGCAGCACCGGATGCAAGCCCGAAGCCGGCTGCCATGCCTTGTAGCGAACGCCGGCGACCGATACGCCCGACGTGCCGGTCGGCGTCAGCGGCAGGACGCGGCCGTTGCAGGTGACGGTGTAGCGCGCGGTATTGCTGGTTTCGAAGCGTACCTGCAGGCGTTCGACGGACGAATCGACATAGCGAACCGTGCCGCCGATCGCGCCTTGCTCACCCATGACGTGCCAAGGTTCCAGCGCCTGACGCAGTTCCAGCTTCGATCCTTCATAGTCGACCTCGCCGCAGAAGGGGAAGCGGAATTCGAGCTGGGCCTTGAACCATTCAGGGCTGAGATCGAAGCCGTTTTGACGCAAGTCCGCCAGCACATCGAGGAAGTCGGCCCAGACATAATGCGGCAGCATGAAGCGGTCGTGCAGCGAGGTTCCCCAGCGCACGAACTTGCCGTCGGCCGGTTTCATCCAGAAGCGGGCGATCAGCGCACGCACCAGCAGCTGCTGGGCCAGCGACATGCGGGCATTCGGCGGCATTTCGAAACCGCGGAACTCCACCAGGCCGAGGCGGCCCGTCGGGCCATCGGGGGAGAAGAGCTTGTCGATGCAGATTTCGGCGCGATGGGTATTGCCGGTCACGTCGATCAAGAGGTTGCGGAACAGGCGGTCGACGAGCCAGGGCAAAGGCTGCTGGCCGCGGCCGGGCGCCGGGATCTGCGCCAGTGCGATTTCCAGCTCGTAGAGGCTGTCGTGGCGGGCTTCATCGATGCGCGGCGCTTGGCTGGTCGGGCCGATGAACAGCCCGGAGAAGAGGTAGGAAAGCGAGGGATGGCGTTGCCAGTGCAGCACGAGGCTCTTCAGCAAATCCGGGCGGCGCAGAAAGGGGCTGTTGTTCGGATTGCTTCCGCCGACGACGACATGGTTGCCGCCGCCGGTGCCGGTATGGCGGCCGTCGATCATGAACTTGTCGGCGCCGAGACGGCTTTGGCGGGCCTCCTCGTAGATGGCAGTGGTGATGTCGACCGTCTCTTTCCATGTCGAGGACGGATGAATGTTGACTTCGATGACGCCGGGATCCGGGGCGACGCGGATGACGTTGATGCGCTCGTCTTGCGGCGGCGGATAGCCTTCGATGTGAACGGCGAGACAGAGAGCGGCGGCCGCTCGTTCGGTCGAGGCGATGAGATCGAGATAATCTTCGAGCGTTTCTGTGGGCGGCATGAAGACGCAGAGGCGGCCGTCGCGCGGCTCGACGGAAATCGCGGTGCGGACGTGGCCGCCGATCTCGTTCGACGATTGAGGTGCCGCCGGTTGCTGGCCGGTGAAGGGCTGGAAGTGCGCGGCCAGTAGCGGACGCCCGCTATCCTCGGCGAAATCCGGCAGTTCCGGGCGCTGCACAAACGGATCGAGCGGGTTGATATAGGGATATTGCGAGGGCGGGATATAGGCGAGCGAATTGAGCGGCAGACGATAGCCGACCGGGCTGTCGCCCGGCACGAGGAAGATGCGGCCGCGCCGCGTCGACCATTTCTCGCTCGTCCAGGTGCGGCCGCTGGCGCGCGCGTTCCAGGCCTGAACAGGCAGGACATAACCGGTCGGCCGGGTCAGTCCGCGATTGAAGACACGGGCGATACGGCTGCGCTCCTCGGCGTCCTTGAGCTTGGAATTCGCCGGATCGACATTCTCCGGCAGGTTCGCTTCCTTAGTAAGCCATTCGGCGGGATCCTCGAAGGCCGGCGCGACATATTCCGGGGACACATCCAGCTCGCCGGCAATCGCCGTGAGCAGCCGGCCGGCATCATCCTCCGTGACCTCATAATTGCGGCCCTCGGTGGCGACGAGATTGTCATCGGACCAGATCGGCAAGCCATCTTTGCGCCAGTAGAGCGAGAAGGTCCAGCGCGGCAGGCTTTCGCCCGGATACCATTTGCCCTGGCCGTAATGCAGAAAGCCGTTCGGGGCGAAGCGGGTGCGAAGCCGGCGGATGAGCGCGTCCGCCTTTTCGCGCTTGGTCGGGCCGACGGCCTCGGTGTTCCATTCGGCGGATTGAAAATCGTCGATCGAAACGAAGGTCGGCTCGCCGCCCATGGTGAGGCGCACATCCTCGGTTTCGAGGATACGATCGACTTTCTCGCCGAGTTCGTTGAGTTCGTTCCAGCTGTCATCGGAGAAGGGCTTGGTGATGCGCGGATGCTCGGCAACGCGCGAGACCTTCATATCGAAGGCGAATTCGGTTTCGGCCTCGCCGAAATAGCCGCCCGAGATCGGCGCAGCGTTGCGGTAATGCGGCGTCGCTGCAAGCGGGATATGGCTTTCGCCGGTCAGGAGGCCGGAGGTCGGATCGAGGCCGACCCAGCCGGCACCCGGCAGATAGACCTCGGCCCAGGCATGCAGGTCGGTAAAATCGACTTCGGTCCCGGAGGGGCCATCGAGCGCCTTTAGGTCAGGCGTCAGCTGAATGAGGTAGCCGGAGACGAAGCGCGCGGCAAGGCCGAGATGGCGCAGGATCTGGACGAGCAGCCAGCTGGTGTCGCGACAGGAGCCTTTGGCGTTTTCCAACGTCTCTTCCGGCGTCTGCACACCGGCTTCCATGCGGATGACATAGCCGATCTGCCGCTGCAGGCGGGCGTTCAAACCGACGACCATATCGATCGTCGGCTGGCCCGGCGACCAATCGAGCGTCGGCAGCAGTGCCTTGAGACGCGGGCCGGCGGGCTCCGGCGTCATGTAGATCGACAGATCCTCACGGATGGTTTCAGGATAGTCGAACGGCCACTTGGTCGCCTCCTCCTCTACGAAGAAATCGAAGGGATTATAGACCGTCATGTCGGCGACCAGGTCGACCTCGATCTTGAACTCGGTCACGGGATCGGGGAAGACGTAGCGGGCGAGGTAATTGCCGTAGGGGTCCTGCTGCAGGTTGACGAAGTGGTTGGAGGGCGTGACCTTCAACGAGTGGCTGAGCACCCGCGTCTTCGAATGCGAGGCCGGTTTCAATCGGATGATCTGTGGGCCGAGGCGGACCGGTTTGTCGTAGGTATAATGCGTCAGATGATAGATGCTGGCTTTGATCGACATATTTCTCTTTTTATCCGGCGCGCATCATTGTGCGGCTTGCTGTTCCCGAAGTCAGTGTGTGCAATGCAGCGAAAGAAAGCAAGGGCCGAACTTCGAGGACGCGGCGGCTTTTAGGCCGCTTTGGCGAAGGTGACCGCCGCCTTCAGACCCTTGCCGCCCGCGCCCGGTTCCAGCGTCAGAGCCGCGTTGAAAAGATTGGCGATTTCTTCGACGATCGGCAGGCCGAGGCCGGCGCCGGGCGCGCCGGAATCATTGCCGCGCGAAAAGCGCCTGCGAACCGCCTCCAGCTTCTCGCTGGGAATACCGGGACCATTGTCCTCGACTTCGAGGCGAACCGTGTCGGCGGCTGCGATGATGCGGACGGTGACCTCAGCCCCTTTGCCGGCATAGGCGATGGCGTTGCCGGCGAGATTGCGCAGCATCTCGCCGATCAGCAGCGGCTCGGCGCGGATCATGGCCGGGCTTTCGCCTTCGAAGCCGAGATCGATGCCGGCGACGCCGGCCGCCGGGATCTGCTCGCCGGTGATTTCCTGAGCGATTGCCGCAAGGTCGATGGCGGAGGCGGTCAGCGCCTCCTTGGCCGTGGCGGCGTCGATCTTCGCCATCAGGAGAAGCTGAGCAAGCATGCGCTCGGCATGCGCCACGGCCTGGTCTCCCTTCAGCGCCGCCGCCTGGGCTTCATCGAGCGTGCCGGCGCGGGCGGAAAGGGCGAGCTGGGTGCGGATGATCGCTAAGGGCGTGCGCAACTGATGGCTGGCGTTGCCGGTGAAATTGCGCAGCGCATCGAGGGCCGACTGCAGGCGGACCATGAAAGAGTTCACCGTATCGACCAGCGGCTCGACCTCGCTCGGCACGGTTTGTTCGATCGGATGCAGATCGTCAGGGCTGCGTTCGCCGATAGCGTCGCCGAGCTTGTAGAGCGGGCGGAGCGCCACCGTGACCGATATCCAGACGATCACCGCCGCGCCCAGGATCATGAAGGCGAGACGTAGCGCCGAACGTACGAGAATCGCCTGCGTCAATTGCCGACGGGCGATGGTGGTTTCGGCGACCGTCACGACGAAGGGCACGGAGCGGATGCCCGTCGAGGCCGAGCGCTCGAGAGTGGCGATGCGGATCGGTTCGCCGCGGAAGCTGTCGTCGGCAAAGGCCGCTGCATTGCCGGGCGTTTTCTTCAGGACCGGCAGGGATTGATAGCCGGTGATGAATTGACCCGGAGGGCCGTCAACACGGTAGAAGACCCGGTCCTGCGCCGCCGAGGTCAGCATTTCAAGAGCGACATAGGGAATGTCGACCTGCAATGTCCCGTCTTCGGCGACGACGACGCGTTCGGCAATTGCCAGAGCGGAGCCGGCGAGCACGCGGTCGGAGACGATATTCGACGTCTGGACCGCTTCGCGATAAGTATCGGCGAGCGCCAGCGTGCCGATGACGGCGGTCGAGATCAGCAGCCAGAAGAGCAGCCGGCGCCTGAGGGAGTAGGCGGCTTTCATGAGGCCCCGGGCAGCTTGTCGAGATAGTATCCGATGCCGCGGGCGGTCTTGACCGTCAGGCCGTGCGGCGAGAGGCGTTTCCTCAGCCGGCTGACATATTGCTCGATCGCGTTTGCGGAAATATCGTCGTCGAAGGCCGTCAGCGACTGGATGATCGCCTCCTTGGCCACAACCTTGCCGGCCCGCATGAAGAGGATTTCGAGCAAGCCGAGTTCGCGGGCGGGAATATCGAGCGGGGTATCGCCTGATGAAAAGGTGCGGGAATTGAGGTCGAAGGAAATGCCGCCGAAACCGACGGTCGCCGAACGCAGCCCGGCCTGGCGGCGCAGCAGCACGCGTACGCGGGCCTCGAATTCGGTAATATCGAACGGTTTGATCAGATAATCGTCGGCGCCGAGATCGAGACCCTTCACCCGTTCTTCCGGCGTGCCCCGCGCCGTCAGGATCAGGACGGCTGCTTGGTTCTGCCGGGCGCGCATGGCGCGCAGCACGTCGAGCCCGTCCATCTCGGGCAGGTTGAGGTCGAGAATGACAAGATCGAAATTTTCCGCGGCGATAACCGCATTTGCGGATGCGCCGTCATGGACGACATCGACGGCATGGCCCGTGCCGCGCAAAATCGCCGACAGGCCGTCGGCCAACGCGATATTATCTTCTGTGAGGAGGATGCGCACGGATGTTCCCTCTGTTTTCAAAGGAGATTACAGAGGTGACCGAGCGATGTCATAGCGATTTTCAAAATTAAGTGAATGGCCGGGGACGAGATTTCAGCTCCCGGTCCTCTCGACCCGTTCACGTTCCGTCATTGCGATCGCCAACAATTTCCGGAAGCGGGGCTCCTCGCGGATGTTGTCGAGGTCGGAATCATTGTCGAACCATTTGATATGATAGACGGAGCTGTGCGGCAGCAGCTTCTCGAGCAGGTCGATTGCTCGGTCGGTATCGCCGAGGACGGAATAGACGCAGGCAAGATTGTACTGGGCGACAATGTCGTCGGGATCGATGGCGATCGCGCGGGCGGCCCAGTCGCGCGCCCGCTTCGCATCGCCGAGATGGGCAAGCGCCAGCGCGCCGCGATGGGCCGGGCCGGAGTTTTCGGGATTGAGATTCAGCGCACGTTCGGCGCGCAGCAGGCCGAGTCGTGCCCAGTTTTCCGTATCCACCGGACGGCCGAGGGAGCGGTAGGCCGACATCAGATGGATCGGCGAGACGTAGTCGTCAGGGCGGATTTCGGCGGCGCGGGTGAAATATTGAACGGATTTGGCAAAGTTGCCGCGCATGAAGAAGAACCGGGCGTAATGGAAATTCGCCTCGAAAAGGTTCGGGTCGAGCGTGAGGGCACGTTCGAAAGCGGCCGCCGCACGATCATCGAGGCCGCTCTGATGCAGGGCCAAGCCATGCGAGGCGTGGGCCTCGGGAAGATCGGGGTCGAGCTGAAGGGCCCGTGCGCTCATATCGAGAATGCGCCTCAGCGGCACATCGTCGGGCGCCCAGTCGCGGATCGCAGCGTCGCAATCGGCGATGCCGGCATAGGCCCGGGCATAATCAGGGTCAAGTTCTACGGCCTTGCAGAACATGCGCCTTGCGAGCTCGAGGTAGGATTTTGTCCAGGTGTGGGAGAGCTGGCGACCCCTGAGATAATAGGTATAAGCCTCGACATTGGCCGTCGGTTCGTTGGCGATTGCCTTCTTCTCCTCCGGCAGCAGGCGCACCTTCAGCTGACTGACGATCGCCTGTGTGATCTCGTCCTGGATGGCAAAGATGTCGGTAAGGTCGCGGTCGTAACGTTCGGCCCAGAGATGGTCGCCATTGGCAGTGTCGATCAGCTGGCCGGAGATGCGTACGCGCTTGTCGAAGATGCGTACGCTTCCTTCGAGCACATAGCGCACACCGAGTTCCTGGGCGAGGCGCTTCAACTTCACCGATATGCCCTTGTAGGTAAAGATGGTGTTGCGCGGCACGACGTGCAGGCTCGAGATCTTGGAAAGATCGGTGATGATGTCTTCGGTGATGCCATCGGAAAAATAATCCTGATCGGCGTCACCGCTCATATTTGTGAAGGGCAGCACGGCAATGAAGCAGGTATTGCGGTTCTCAGCCACCAGCCTGGTGGAGGAGGGTGGCGCCAAGGTGACGGTGTAGACCTGAACGGGCTGCCTGATATTCTTCAGCATGTGCTCGCCGATGAACTCGAAGCCGAGATTGAGGCGCGAGCCGACCTGGTCGCGCACGGAGGCCGACACGGCGATGCCGCCCGGTGCTGCGATACGCTCAAGCCTTGCGGCAAGATTGACGCCGTCGCCGAATATGTCGCCGTTCTCGACCACGACATCGCCGAGATTTATGCCGATGCGGAATTCAACGCGCTCGTCCTTCGGCACGTTCTCGTTGCGGGCCGACATGCTGCGCTGTATTTCGGCAGCGCAGGCGACGGCATTCACCACGCTCTGGAATTCGGCAAGGATGCCATCGCCGGTGAGTTTGACGATCCGGCCCTTGTAGTCGGAAATCCGAACGTCAATCAGCTCGCAGCGATGGCGGTTCAGCGCCTGCAAGGTGCCTGACTCATCCATGCCCATCAGTCGGCTGTAGCCGACGACATCCGCAGCGAGAATAGCGCTCAGTCGTCGTTCCATGACCCCTCCCATGGATCTTCCCAGGATAGTCTAGCTTTTTCTAGAGTTTTTGTCGCGTAGAGTCGTCCCCGAAAACAAGTTCGGGCGGCTTCGACGTTTTGACGCGGCAGCGCGACCATATATCGTCGCGGTTCTTCATCAATACTCTAAAGGGGTGAAGCATGGAACTGATCGCTAATCCTTTGTGGTGAAGAGGCCGTTCCCATTGAGGAAAGCGACATTATTGTCCGGATTGATGTTTCCCGGTCGGCAGCTTCGATCCAGCGCCCTTGCTCCTCTCTGTGCGCTCAGGCATTGTTGCTGCATGAGGAGAATTTGCATTTTGCTGCTGGCGTTCTGGCCGGGTTGCGTCCTGGCGGACCAAGCCTTCTTTCCGGCGAAGTCGGGCGATGCCGCCGCACCGGTGCTGACGGTCTATTCTTCGCTTGACGAGCCCTTGGCACAGCCGATGATCCGCGGTTTCCAGGAGGCCAATCCCGATGTCGCGGTAAGATATGAAGACATGCTGACCGGTGAAATCTACGACCGGATCGTCAGAGAAACCGATGCGGGCGGCAAAACGGCGGATTTTGCCTTTTCCTCAGCGATGGACCTGCAGGTGAAGCTTTCCAACGACGGCTATGCGCAGGTCAGCAATCTGCCGATGAGTGCTGCCTGGCCGAAATGGGCGAACTGGCGCAATACCGCCTATGCGCTGACCTTCGAGCCGGCGGTCTTTGTCTATCACAAGCCGAGCTTTGCGCACGAGCCGGTGCCGAGCTCGCGGGCGGAATTCGTGGACTATCTGAAGCGCAAGGGCAATGCGGTCTATGGCCGGATCAGCACCTACGATATCGAGCGCTCCGGTGTCGGCTTTCTTTTCATGGCGCGCGACCAGGAGCAATTCGGCGACATCTGGTCGGTGATCGGCGCGATGGGCGCGGCCGGCGTCAAGCTCTACTCGACGAGCTCGGCGATCCTCGAACGCGTCGCCGACGGGCGCTTCGTGCTCGGCTATAATATTCTCGGTTCCTACGCCGCCGACTGGGCTTCGCGGCACCCCGATGTCGGCATCGTGCTGCCGAAGGACTATACGGTGGTGATGTCGCGCATCGGGCTGGTGCCGCAGGCTGCAGCCGAGCCGGAGCTCGGCCGCCGCTACCTTGCCTTTTTCATGTCGAAGGAGGGCCAGACGACCATGGCGCGCGAGCTGCAGATCCCGGCCGTCAGCCCGGAGGTGGCGGGGGAGAACACTGCCAATACGCTGCAGGAACTGCTCGGCGCCCAACTTCGGCCGGTGCCGGTCAGTCCCGGGCTGATGGTCTATCTCGATCAGGTAAAGCGTGCGCGGCTGATCGCGCACTGGAACGAGGTTCTGCGGGCACAGTGAAGAAGGCCAGCTTTCGGCCGGTTCATGACCTCAATATCTGTTACACCTTCGGCGGGCTGCTGGCCCAATTACGGCAAAAAAGCGGCTTCTCCTTCTGGATATCTGGCCCATGTCAGCTAGATGACAGGTTGTTGTGGTGGCTTTGGCTACTTCTTCTCCGTGGAGGCGGAGAATTGAAGTTTGGGAGGCATTCCGCTCGTCATTCAGGACAACTGCGTCCGCTGGCCGGCCACCCCTTCCGATTCACTCGAGAATAACAGGCGGTTCGCTCAACCGCCCACGGAGGACACATCGTGAAGCATACGTTCATCGCAACCATTCTTGCAGCCGCCATCGCGCTGCCGGCCTATGCTGCCGACTACACCATCATCGCGCCGGCGGCTCCCGGCGGCGGCTGGGACCAAACGGCCCGTTCCCTGCAGGCTGCGCTGCAGCAGGAGAAGATCGCCGGCAACGTACAGGTCCAGAACGTTCCCGGCGCCGGCGGCACCATCGGCCTTGCGCAGTTTGCCAGCCAGGCTGCCGGCAATCCGAATTCGTTGATCGTCGGCGGCTATGTCATGGTCGGCGCCATCCTCACCAACAAATCGCCGGTGACGCTCAAGGATGTGACGCCGATTGCCCGTCTGACCGGCGAATATGAGGCCATCGTCGTTCCCGCCGCGTCCGACATCAAGACCATGGCCGATCTGGTCGCGGCGCTGAAGAAGGATCCGGGCTCGGTTTCCTGGGGCGGCGGCTCGGCCGGCGGCACCGACCACATCACCGCAGGACTGATTGCCAAGGCTTCCGGCGTCGACCCGACGAAGATCAACTATGTCGCCTTCTCCGGCGGCGGTGAAGCGCTCGCAGCCATTCTCGGCAACCAGGTCACAGCAGGCGTTTCGAGCTACAGCGAGTTCGAATCGCAGGTGAAGGCAGGCATGCTGCGTCTCCTCGCCGTCTCCAGCGACAAGCGTATCGACGGCGTCGACGCCCCGACACTGAAGGAGGCCGGCACCGACGTCAGCATCCAGAACTGGCGCATGGTCGCCGCAGCCCCCGGCCTGTCGGACGAGGAGGTAGCCAAGATCACAGCCGATTTCGAGAAGCTACACAGCTCCGCCACCTGGCAGGAAACGCTGAAGACCAAGGGCTGGGCCGACACCTATCTGTCCGGCGACGCCTTCAAGGCGCAGCTCGAAAAGGACGTCTCCGCCACTGAGGGCATTCTTAAAGAGATCGGACTTGTTCAATGAGCGAGGATAAGACCTCCTCGGCAACCGAGCGCCGCCCTGATCGGGCGGCGTTCATCATTGCCGTTTTTCTCTTCGCCATCGCCGGTGTGATGGCCTGGGATGCAACGCATCTGAAAACGATCGCACAGTACGCCCGCATCGGTCCGGCGACGGTGCCTGAGGTTGTGGCGTTCGGGCTCTTCTGTCTTGGCGTCTGGACCGCCGCCGAAGCTTGGCGCGGCGAGTTTCCGGAACGAGAAAAGCAAGAAGTGGCACCCGTCATCTGGATCGTCGCCGGTCTTGCCTGCCAGATGCTGCTTCTGCGCGTTGCCGGCTTCTCGATTGCGACCGGTATCCTGTTTGCGTTGACGGCACGCGGCTTCGGCAAACGCAAGCTCTGGATCTCGCTGCCGATCGGCATCGTTTTCAGCTTTGTCGTCTGGGCGATCTTCTCGCAGCTCCTACAGCTGACGCTGCCGGCCGGCCCGCTCGAACATCTGTTCTTCTGACAGCGCGGGACGCGCTGTCAGCTCTTTTGATTTTTCGCGGCGACCGATTGCGAAGGCACGGACGGGAACGCCGCCTGGGACACCAAGATGAGCACATTCGAATTCCTATGGCAGGGTATCCTGGTTGCGATGCAGCCGATGAACCTGGTTTACGCGCTGGTCGGCGTGACGCTCGGCACGGCCGTCGGCGTCTTGCCCGGCATTGGCCCGGCGCTCACCGTGGCGCTGCTGCTGCCGGCCACCTACAAGCTCGATCCGGGCGGCTCGCTGATCATGTTCGCCGGCATCTATTACGGCGGCATGTATGGCGGCTCGACGACGTCGATCCTGCTCAACACGCCGGGTGAAAGCGCCTCGATCGTCACCGCGCTCGAGGGCAACAAGATGGCGCGCGCCGGGCGCGGCGGACCCGCATTGGCGACGGCAGCGATCGGCTCCTTCGTCGCCGGCCTCATCGCCACGCTCGGGCTCGCCTTCATCGCGCCCTACATCGTCAAGCTGGCGCTGGTCTTCGGGCCGCGCGAATATTTCGCGCTGATGGTGCTCGCCTTCGTCACCGTCTCCTCGGCCTTCGGAGATTCGGCGCTTCGGGGCCTGACCGCGCTGTTCATCGGTTTCGCGCTTGCCATGGTCGGCATCGACCAGCAGACAGGGCAGGCCAGGCTTTCCTTCGGCATTCCCGACCTGCTCGACGGCGTCGAAGTGACGACGCTGGCGGTGGCAATGTTCGCGATCGGCGAGACGCTCTATATCGCAGCGCAGGGCAATCGGGTCGCGGAGCAGGTGGAGGCGGTCAAGGGTTCGCTCTGGATGAACGCGCAGGACTGGTCGCGCTCCTGGAAGCCCTGGCTTCGCGGCACGCTGATCGGTTTTCCGATCGGCGCCATGCCGGCGGGAGGCGCTGAAATCGGTACCTTCCTGTCCTACTCGACCGAAAAGCGGCTGGCGAAGAACCCGGAAGAATTCGGTCATGGTGCGATCGAAGGCGTGGCCGGACCGGAGGCGGCGAACAACGCATCTGCCGCCGGCACGCTGGTGCCGCTCCTGACCCTCGGCCTGCCGACGACGGCGACGGCGGCGATCATGCTCGCCGGCTTCCAGCAATACGGGCTGCAGCCGGGGCCGCTCCTGTTTGCCACCAATCCGCAGCTCGTCTGGGGACTGATCGCCAGCCTGCTCATCGCCAATGCAATGCTGCTCGTCCTCAACCTGCCGATGATCGGGCTCTGGGTGCGGCTGCTGACCATTCCGAAGCCATGGCTCTATGCCGGCATCCTGCTGTTTGCGACGCTCGGAACGATCGGCGCCAACCCTTCCGTGTTCGAGCTCGGCATGCTGCTCGCCTTCGGCCTGCTCGGCTATGTGATGCGGCTCTTCGGCTATCCGATCGCACCTGCCGTCGTCGGCCTCATCCTCGGGCCGTTGGCCGAGCAGCAGCTGCGCCGCGCACTGGCGATCAGCCAGGGCGATGTGACGACGCTGGTGATGTCACCAATCGCAGCAGGCCTTCTCATCGTTGCGGCGGCTGCGTTCCTGATCCCGCTGATCCTGCGCATCCGCGGTCGGGGCCAGGTGCTGTCGCAGCTGGCGGCAAACGAAGACTAGAAGAAAAAGACAACCTTACCCCTGCCTGGAGGCCGGCCATGGAACCATGCGCCGGCCTCTTCTTTTTGCATGGCTGCGGTGATTTTCCGTGCATTGTCGATGCGACAGCGCACCGCCATCTATGAGTGGTCAATCATAAAGCAAGAGGAACAGGACAATGTCCGCCATCCGCAATTCAGTCCACGCCGGCTTCCTGGGCCGCGCATTTGCTGCGCTGAGCGCCGCCAACGCGGTCAGCGCCGCTGTCGAAGCCGGCCGTCGTCCGCGCGCCCGCGACCTCAAGGAGCTTGGCATCGATCCGGCTTTGTTCGGTCAGGTCATCCGCTAAGCCGCTCAAGGCATGCAGGAATGAAACAGCCCGCAACCGGATGGTCGCGGGCTTTATTTATGTCGGAGTAGCCGCAACGCTGAGGCGCGTTGCGACCCGTAGTTGTCTGCCACGTCAGGCGTGCAGTTCCTCCCGCCGGTCGGCGTGATCTTCTGCCCGCTCGCGCCTGTTGTGGCGAATGGACGACCAGAGCGACAGGCCGATCAGTGCCGCGCCGCCGAGACCGGTGATTGCTTCGGGAATATGCACCAGGGTTTGCGCATACATGATCACTGCGAGGATTAGGATGGCGTAGAAGGCGCCATGTTCGAGGTAGCGGTATTCGGCAAGCGTTCCCTTCTCGACCAGCATGATCGTCATCGAGCGCACGTACATGGCGCCGATGCCGAGGCCGATCGCAATGACGAAGAGGTTCTGCGTCAAGGCGAAGGCCCCGATGACGCCGTCGAAGGAGAAGCTGGCATCCAGCACCTCCAGATAGATGAAGGCGCCGAGGCCGCCCTTGGCGGCAGCGCTCATCGTCTGCTGCGACGCGTCGAGCAACTCGCCGACGACCTCGACCGCGAGGAAGGTGAGCAGGCCGTAAATGGCGCAATGGACGAAGATGCTGGCTTCCTCGCCGCCGATCAGCCAGGAGAAGACAAGCATCAGCGCCAGCACGAAGGCGATCTCGATGCCCCTGATGGTGGCCGAGCGCGCCATCACCTTTTCAAGGCCGCGAAGCCAATGGATCGTCTTCTCATGGTCGAAGAAATAGCTGAGGCCGACCATCATCAGGAACGTGCCGCCGAAGGCTGCGATCGGCAGATGCGCATCGTTCATGATGCGGGCATACTCCTCGGGTTCGCGGGCGGCGAGCACCAGAGCGTCCCAAGGGCCGATCCGTGCGGCGATCGCGACGATCGCCAACGGAAAGACGATGCGCATTCCGAAGACGGCAATGATGATGCCCCAGGTGAGGAATCGTTTCTGCCAGACCGGCGTCATCTCCTTCAGCTTGTTGGCATTGACGATGGCATTATCGAAGGAGAGCGAGATCTCCAGCACCGCAAGCACGGTGCAGATGAAGAAGACGGTCGCCATGCCGCCGGTCGTGCCGGTCGTCTGCCAACCAAGCACGGCGCCGAGAACAAGGCCGAGAGCCGTGACGATGAACGCCCAGCGGAAATAGCCGAGCGAGGATTTAGTGGTCTGGGGCTGGTTCATGGCCGCACCTCGCGGCCGCACAGCTTGTTGGAGAGGGTGGAGATTTTGTCAAAACGCCGCATGCCACAACGGGCATGCTGACGAGGCATGGTGAGCTTTTTCATCGATGAAAAATCCGCCGGCTGAGTTGCAGGCGGTACCGACATCACGAGAGCGCCGTAAAAACTCTCGCCAGAGGGGCCCGGCACCAATGTTTCCCGTAGCCGATGTCTGGAAGGCTGCGGGATGGGCCTTAGGTAATCTACTTCCCAAACCAGTCAAGGCCAAACGCCCCACGGAAAACCGCATAATTTCGGGAACCATCCGCGCCTCCGCTCGTTAAACCCTGGTTGAGCTGAAAAGGACGCCGATGATGCACACTTCGACCCATATTCCCGACAAACGCACAGAGGCATCCGACCGCATGAAGCGGGCAAAGCCGAACCGCATGCAGAAGGCACAGGTGCTGCCGCCGCATCACGTCGATCTGACGCTGACGCCCGGCGTCTATCACGACATTCACGTGCCGGCACATGTGAGCGGTGCGGACCTCTCCAAAGGAGGCCCCGACATCAAAGCTCATACGAAAACGAAGAAATAGCGGCTCCGAGGGCTTTTCGGCGCACTGACAGTTGATTTGAAACACAGGGTGAGAAGCACATGACAATGAACTTTGTGCCCCGGGATATTGTTATCCGGCACGAAAATGAATGGCAGGCCATCCGCGAGGGGGCGGACAACCGCATCGAGATCGGTAAACGCAAACAGCCGATCGGTTCCCCCATCAGCGGCGCCGCATCGGCCGGAAAAAACGAGTCTTCAGCTCAACGTCCGGACTAGGCGAAAGACAAACCTCTGGAGATAGGCGCCCGGCGATGCCGGGCGTTTTGTCGTCTAGCGCATCGGCCCGCGTCAAAGATAACGGCCCTCGCCAACCTTTCGGAAAGGATTGGGCAGCGATAATCCCGGCCTCACGGGATTCGGAAAGATGGTCAAGACAGCGACACGCGGCCGCCGCAAGGCGCCGGCGAGAGGAAAGAGCAGAGCACGCAGCAGTGGCGGATTGCTGCCCTGGGCGGTGATCGGCATTGCCGCGGTCGGCGGCATCGTGGCTCACGACAATTGGAAGAGCCTTCAGCCGCTGCTTGAACGGCAGTCCACGCCGATCGCACGCGAAATGGCGGAGCCGAGACCTGTCGCCAGGAAGGATGTGCCGCCGAAGCAGGTGGCGCTTGCCGCACCGACGCCGAGAGCCGCGCCGACGGCGCTACAGGCGCCGCCGCTGCCGCCGGCCGCAATCCCGACGCCGGCCATCCAACCGATCAAGGCGGTGCCGGCCCCGGCCTCTCCCGGAGCCCAGCAGACGGCGACGGGCGCCTTCGGCTATTGCGGGCAGGGCGCGCACATCAATTGCGTCGGCGACGGCGGCGTTTTCTGGTACAAGGGCGAAAAGATCGTCATTGCCGATATGGCAAGCCCGGTGGCCGACCAGGCGCGCTGCGATGACGAACGCAGGGTGGCCTTTGCCGCGAAGCTGCGCCTGCTGGCGCTTCTGAACGCCGGCCCGTTCACCATCGATGCGGCCGGAAAGACGGAGTCCCCAGGCGCGCCGCGGATCGTCTCGCGCGACGGACGCTCTTTTGGCGCACAGCTGATCAAGGAAGGGCTGGCGCGCAAGCCGGGGGCTGCCGGCGGCGCGTGGTGCGCTGCCTGACGGCAGCTATTTTCCCTTTTTCACCAGCTTGCCGCCGGTACGGAAGCTGCCGGTGAAGGAGGAGTCCTTGCTTTCGGCGGTGCATTCGATCGCGATCGGCTTGCCGGCGTAGGGATTGCCGAAGGTGCAGAAACCGGCGACCTTGACTTGGCCGGTCATCTTGTTGCCGACGCCCGTCGTGACGAGGCTCAGCGGCAGGCGAGCATTGCCGTTCGAGGCCGGCTTGATGCCGCTGCCATCGCCCTGGAAACCGAGCGCCTTTCCGTCCGAAGTGAAGATGAAGGTCACCGAGCCGTTGGCCAGGGTGACGCTGGCAAGCTCATTTTTGCAGCCCTTCGTGGCGTCGAACTTGGCGACGACCAGTTTGGCGCATTTGCCGGAAAGCGTAATGACGCCGGGGGCGCCGGGAAATGTCTCTGGCGGGGAGGCGGGCGCAGCAGCGGCTGGCAAGGCGAGGACGGCGGCAACAAGGCCGGCGGCGACAAGCGCGGATAATTTCATTTCGATCTCAAACCCCATCTCGTGGCGAAGCGAATCAGTGCTTCAGCCTCGGTTCGCCATGGCATGGTTCTGTGTCCGAATTTGGCTCTGTTGTCGACGGCACCAGGATTTCGCCGACGACCGGGCCGGATCGGCGATCGGTGGCGGATGAGCGGAAGGTCTTTTGAACTGAGTGGGTACAGATGGCTTGGGATGCTCGAGATCGACAGCGACCCGATGCGACTTGACGGTGGCAAGGCGCTCATCGAGCGCCTGCCGTCTTGACCGTATTTCTGGGTTGGACGCACTTCGGATCAAGGGGAATGGGCCCAGGCAGGGAAGTCCAGGCCCATTCTTTCCCGATCGGAGGTCAGTCAGATCAGGAATTCGTGGCCGCCGGCCCGCAGCGCCGCGCGTCTTTTCAGATGCACAAAGAGCGCTGTGGTTGATTGCCAGCAGCCTTTTATTAGAACGTGCGCTGCAGGCGGAAGTAGCCCGAGGTGACGTCGTCAGCATTGTCCGGATCGAGGTACTGAACCGAAACCTTTGCCGAGAAGTTGTCGACGATCTGGTAGTCGACCGTTACGCCGGCCTTCCAGGCGTTAACGTCATCCTTGAACTCGCCGGCAGTGATGCCGTAGTTGTCGTAGTACTGAACAGCCGGGGTGATCTTGAGCTTGTCGGTCGCCTTGATGGCGTACTCGGCAGCAATCGCCCATTCAGCCTTGTTGTAATAAGCGTTCGGATTGCTTGCGTAGACAACTGCGAGGCCGAGCGTGCCTGGACCGACGGCAACCGTACCCATTGCACGGACGGCACCTTCTTCGTTGTCGGTGTCGTAACCAGCCGTGATCTGGTAGCTGAAGATACCAGCCTTGCCGCCGAGACCGACTGCAACGCCGACGTTGTTAGCGGTTTCGCCGTTGTAGAACGGGCTGTCTTCCAGCTCGTCGACGCTGATGCCGGCGTAGAAGGCGTCGGTTTCGTACTGATAACGCAGCGAGTTGTGCAGCGTGACCGGAGAGCCGATATCGTCGGTTTCGCCGGAGAGGCCGTCGTCCCACCAGCTGTAGAACAGACCAGCGCGGAAGCCGGCGATGTCGAGGTAAGCCGAGTCGAGCTGGGCCCTCTGTGCCGAAGCGTTGTCAGCGTTGAACTGCATGACGATGACGCCGGTCAGCGGACCATATTCGGTGTCGCTCTTGGCCGTGAATTGAACCTGGCCGCGGGTACGGGCGTCCCAATCCGAGTCGTTGGCGACAGAACCGCCGCCGCCGGCGCCGATCGAGCTGGCGTTCGGAGCAACGTCCACCTGGAAACGGACGTAACCGTTGATCTTCAGGCAGGTTTCGGTGCCCGGGATATAGAAGTAGCCGGTGCCGTAAGCGTCGCAGACGCGAACATATTCAACCGGTTCCGGTTCGGCGGCGACGATAGCGTCAGCGGCCTGAGCGCTGGATACTGCTGCGAGAGCAGCAGCGGAGCCGAGAAGAAGGCTCTTGATGTTCATGGAATAACCTCCAGTTCAGATGCGAGAGGATGAAGACCGTTGCCAT
Organism: Rhizobium sp. YTUHZ045; assembly: GCF_051124255.1. Classification (NCBI taxonomy): domain Bacteria; kingdom Pseudomonadati; phylum Pseudomonadota; class Alphaproteobacteria; order Hyphomicrobiales; family Rhizobiaceae; genus Rhizobium; species Rhizobium sp. YTUHZ045. The sequence continues at coordinate 3,504,748 of NZ_CP101432.1, read as the reverse complement.
CGGCAGTCCCTACATGTCTTCACCCCGTGTGATCGAAGCGGCACCTTTTTAGCTTGGTGTCTGCCTCGCCGCGGAAGTTACAGAAGGGTTGTTGCACCGCAACGTGATTGTCGATCATGACAACACACTGGATAGCTATGTTGCTGAAATCACACGCGTTTTGTCACAAATTCGTCATCTGTTTGTCGCAAAAATCATACTTTTGAATTTTGAACAACGAGGGCTGAGCATTCAGCAATGGTATGCAATTGATGCTCGAATGAACGCATCCTCATATGAGAGCGCGCCGTAACTGCAATCTGCGTGAGTCGGCGCAGGGCCAGGCGACCGGATTGCCTGGACATGCCGATCAATCGGAGCAAGGGACGGATCTAAATGATTGCGACATCCTCAAACGGAGACAGCAATCGCCTCGCTCCCTAAAGCACGTCACATGAATCAGGTTTGATGCGACGTGCCTTAAGGACTTTTGAAGTCGTCCCAGAGGATCGCCGCCCCAGCCCCGAACATCGTGATCGGAATCAGCCAAAACTTGATGCTGATCGGTTGAACGACATGAAACTGCATGTAACCGAAACCGAAGAGGCCAACCCCAGCCAGGACGAGCCCCAGAATTATGGATATCGCTTTACGTGTCAGCGTCCTTTGCGTCATGCGTCCCCTGCTTCCCGCATGGATGGTCGTCCCACAGCCGATAGATCCCGCCCGATCTGGTCGGAGCTAATCACGCAAGCCCCCTCGCGCTAAAGTCCGGATTCAGGCGCACGCCGGTCTTGATAAATAAAATCCCGATCGGAGATCTGTCAATGATGTCAGGGAGATCGGATGGTGGGCGTGACAGGGATTGAACCTGTGACCCCTACGATGTCAACGTAGTGCTCTCCCGCTGAGCTACACGCCCATCCGATGGCGGCGCATAGATCACAAAACCTTTGGAGCCGTCAATAGGCTTTTTTCAGTTTTGTGACGCGCCGCCCGACAAGCCTTACGCGGCAAGCATTTTATTGACCTCATCGACGAGATCGCGCAGGTGGAAAGGCTTGGAAAGGACCTTGGCATCCTTCGGCGCCTTCGAATCGGGGTTCAGCGCCACGGCGGCAAATCCGGTGATGAACATCACCTTCAGGTCGGGGTCGAGTTCGGTGGCGCGGCGAGCCAGCTCGATGCCATCCATTTCGGGCATGACGATATCGGTCAGGAGCAGAGAGAACGGCTCCTCGCGCAGGCGGTCATAGGCGCTGGCGCCGTTGTCGTAAGAAAGGACCTTGTAGCCGGCCTTTTCGAGGGCTTTCACCAGGAAACGGCGCATGTCATTGTCGTCTTCGGCGAGAAGTATCTTCTGAGTCATCAATCCAGACCGCTAATCAATAGGTTTTGGGTGGGCTGCCAGCCGTTTACACTAGTCTTTGTCCGGTAAACAACCGGTGAATTGCCTATGCGCGACCGCCATCCCTCCTACATAGTATGGACTTGCGGCCGGGCAACTGGCAACATGGGCGAAGCAGTCAGTTCATGACATGGTAAAGAGGGCCAGAAGTGCCGGAAATCCGCGAATACGAGCTTTTTGAGGTTCATGAGCCCGTGTCGCAGACCATTCCTTTCGTCTACAACTCCCCCCATAGCGGCCGCGTTTATCCACCGGAATTCATCGCGCAGTCGAGGCTGGAAGGCATAGCGATCCGCCGTTCCGAGGACCATTACGTCGACGAGCTGTTCGGCTCGGCCGTCGAACTCGGCGCGCCACTGCTCGCCGCCAATTTTCCGCGGGCCTATCTCGACGTCAATCGTGAGCCCTACGAGCTTGATCCAAGGATGTTCGACGGGCTGCTGCCGCCCTATGCCAATGTCAATTCGCTGAGGGTCGCCGGCGGGCTTGGAACCATTCCGCGCATCGTTGCCGAGAACATGGAGATCTATGCACGGCGGCTGCCGGTGCAGGAGGGGCTCGATCGGGTCGAGGCAGTCTACAAGCCTTACCACGCGGCGCTGCGACGGCTGATCGCCCGCACCCATGTGCAGTTCGGCTTCGGCGTTTTGATCGACTGCCACTCGATGCCCGGCAATGTTCGGGTCGCGGGCTGCACCGGGCGGCCCGATTTCATCATCGGCGATCGCTACGGCACCAGCGCTTCGGCCGAACTTTCGCGCGCCGCCATCGCCATCCTCGAGGAAATGGGCTTTGCTGCGATCCGTAACAAGCCTTACGCCGGCGGCTTCATCACCGAACATTACGGCCGTCCCTCGCGCGGTCTGCACGCGCTGCAGATCGAAGTGAACCGGGCGATCTATGTCGACGAGGTGACGCTGGAGAAGCGTGAGGATTTCGCCGCGGTGGCCGACGCCGTCGCGGCCTTCATGCGGCAGATGGCGGATCATGTCGAAAAATTCGCCGGCGATCGGGCGCTGGCCGCCGAGTAAACCTGCGATTTCCTGATCTCGGCTTGCCTCCCCAGGCCAAAAAAAACCGCGCTTGTCAGCGCGGCTAAGTCTAGGGAGGAAACACCCAAGGAGGGTATTTACAGTCAGAAGACTGTAATGACGACGCTACTATTGCGTTGCACAAATGTCAAGCAATATATTGCGCTGCGATATCTTTGGGCAATTCGCCCGAAGTCGCCCTCGTCGTTTGCATTCCCGCTCGTTTTCGCTATGAAAGCGCATTCCCGCCAGCCAAACGGTGTCACCATGCTTCCTGACCGTTCATTCTTCAATCGTCTGGCGGAGGTCGCCCGCGCCGAGACGCTGCCGCGCTTCCGCTCCGGCCTCGACGTCACGAACAAGCTTTCTTCCGGCTTCGATCCGGTGACGGAAGGCGATCGGGCGGCCGAGCTCGCCATCCGGGCGCTGATCGAGGAGAATTTCCCCGACCACGGCATTCTCGGCGAGGAGCATGGCGATGTCGGGCTCGACCGGGACTATGTCTGGGTGATCGATCCGATCGACGGCACGCGCGCCTTCATATCGGGCGTGCCGGTCTGGGGAACGCTTATCGGTCTGCAGAGGCAAGGCCGGGCGATCATGGGCATGATCGAGCAGCCCTTTACCGGCGAACGTTATTTTGCCGACGAGAACGGCTCGATCTATATCGGGCCGGAGGGTGAGCGACGGCTGGTGACCCGCCAGTGCGAGGCACTTTCGAGCGCCATCCTGTTCACGACCTCGCCACATCTCTTCACCGGCGGCGAGATGGAGAAATACCGGGAGATCGAGGCGCAGGTGCGGCTCTTCCGCTATGGATGCGACTGTTATGCCTATGCGCTGCTTGCCGCCGGTCATATCGATCTCGTCATCGAAAACGGGCTGAAGCCCTATGACGTCGGCGGCATTATTCCGGTCATCCAGGGGGCGGGCGGTATCATCACCACCTGGGACGGCGGACGGCCGGAAAATGGCGGCTCGATCATCGCCGCCGGCAGCCGCGCGGTCTATGAGCAGGCAATCGCCATCCTGCAGCGCTGAAGCCGGGCTCGGCAAAGCCGATGCCCCGGGTCGGAAAGGCCGATGCCAGTCAGCTCGGTTGCTCCGGCTTATGTGCCGAGGGCGGCGACATCATGGTTTTCCTCGGCATCGCTGCCTGGGATGAAGGCGTGGAAGGCCGCCAGCGCCGCGGCGCGATAGATATCCCGTTCCTGGAAGATCTCATGGCGGGCGCCGTTGATCGGCACCAGCTGGCCGGCGCGGAAATAACGTGAGAGCCGCTCCTGCGCCGTGTAGGGCACGACGCCGTCTCGTGTCGGGGCGATGACGATGGTCGGGATGGTGATCGAGAAGAGATGGTTGGGCGAGGTGACCCGGTCCATGGTCCGGAAGGCTTCGGTCAGCCAGCGGGCCGTCGGCGGCCCGAGCGTCAGTTCCGGATGAGCCTTCATCATCGCAACATTGCGCTCGAAGCGCGCTTCGTCCGAGGTCAGCGGATTGTCGCGGAAATCCGGATCCTTCAGCCTCGAAGTCAGCGGCATGAAGCCAAGGCCGGCGGTCGTAAGCGCGCCGGCGAGGGTGCGGATGACGCGAGGCGAGGCCGACTGACCGGTCAGGCCGATGAAGGGAGCCGATAGCACCATGCGATCAATGCGGGTAGTCAGATAGGGAGCGGCCGACAGCGCGATCAGCCCGCCGGTGGAATGGCCGAGCAGGTAGAACGGCAGGCGGGTATCCGGCAGCACTATCTTTTCGAGGAAGGTGTCGAGGTCGCGCTCGTAATCGGAAAAGCGGCGGATATGGCCGTGATTGCGGCGCTTCAGGAGCCGCGACGAACCGCCTTGGCCACGCAGGTCGAAGGTCGCGACCCAGAGGCCCTTGCCCGTCAAGTCACGGATCGTCTCGAAATATTTTTCGATATATTCGTTGCGGCCATGGATGATGACGACCGTGCCCTTGGCGACTTGGCCACCGGAGCGGAAAACGGCGTAACGCAGCCGGTGGCCGTCATGGGTTTCAAAGAACCCTTCGGTGCGGTTTTCCGGGGCGGGATTATCGGGCGTCGAATAGAGAACCTGATCCATGACTTACCAATGCGCCGCTGCTGAATGCTTCCCTCAGGGATAGCGCATGGCGACCAGCTTGGAAAGCCGGGGAAAAAGGGCCGGCGGGAGCGTGAGGGCGCTCGCGGCCGGCCCAAGTTTAGACTGAAGAAGAAGGGACGATGCACTTCAGCCATCGGGGCCAGTGTCACCCGACATCGTCATTTCTAGACCGGCATGTCTGAACGCGCTCCGAACCGGCCGTTCACGCGGGGTTCACGGCCGGTCGAGGTGATTTCGAAAAGGTCTTGAACTCCTCGAATCGCATCACCATCTCCATTCTGCGGGTGCCAAAAGGGCCCGCGCAACCGTCCCGAGACTGCCAAGATGGGGTTTCAGGGGCATTTTACCGCAACACGTCGCTTCCCTAGGAGGACATCATGCGTCACGTAGACTTCTCTCCCCTCTATCGTTCGACAGTCGGTTTCGACCGGCTCTTCACCATGCTCGACAGCCTTGCTCAGCCGGAGCAGGCGCAGACCTATCCGCCCTATAATATCGAGCGCACCGGTGAAAACACCTATCGCATCACCATGGCGGTCGCCGGTTTCGACGAGACCGAGCTTTCGATCGAAGCTCATGCCCATGTGCTGTCCGTGAAGGGTGAAAAGAACGAGGAAACCGCCGAAGGCGGCGAATTCCTCTATCGCGGCATTGCCAAGCGCGCCTTCGAGCGCCGCTTCCAGCTCGCCGATCATGTCGAGGTGTCAGCCGCTTCGCTGAAGAACGGCCTGCTTCACATCGATCTTCTGCGCAACATTCCCGAGGCCATGAAGCCCCGCAAGATCGCGATTGCCGCCGAGCCGGTCGAGGCTCCGAAGGCGATCGAGGCGCAGGTCATTAACGGTTAACAGCTGTCCCTCTGGGACACCGGACGGCGCCCCGATCGGGGCGCCTTTTTTGTTGCCGTTCAGCTTATTGTTCAGGCCGGGCTTGCGGCATCCTTCATCTGCTGTTCCGTTACGCGCCGGGCTGCTGCTGCGGCATATTTCTGGGCGATGACGGCGCAGACCATCAGCTGAATCTGGTGGAAGAGCATCAGGGGAAGCACGATCGCGCCAATCGACTGGCCGGCGAAGATGACGTTTGCCATCGGCACGCCGCTTGCCAGGCTCTTCTTCGAGCCGCAGAAGGTGATGGTGATCTCGTCGGCCTTGTCGAAGCCCAGCCAGCGGCTACCGAACATCGTCAAAACAAGGACAAAGGCCAGAAGCACGACGTCGGCGACGACGACGACGGCGATGTCGGCAATCGAGAAAGTGTTCCACAGTCCTTCGACGACCGCCGTCGAGAAGGCAAGATAGACCACCATCAGGATCGAGCCGCGGTCGACCGGCATCAGGATCTTCTTCTTGGCGCGAATCCAATCGCCGATCCAGGGCTGCAGGATCTGGCCAACGATAAAGGGGGCAAGCAGCTGCAGCAGGATCTGCTGAAGCGCGTCGAAGGAGAAGCCGCCATGGCCGCCGACGGAAAAGAGCAGGCCGACCAGCAGTGGCGTCAGGAACATGCCAAAAATGTTCGAGGCCGAGGCCGAGCAGATCGCGGCGGGCACGTTGCCGCCCGCCATCGAGGTGAAGGCGATCGACGACTGCACCGTCGACGGCAGCACGCAGAGGAAGAGAATGCCGAGATAAAGCGGCCGTGGCAGGATCGTGTCGGGGATGAAGCCGAGCCCAAGCCCGAGCAGTGGGAAGATGCCGAAGGTCGTCAGCAGGATGATCAGATGCAGCCGCCAGTGCAGCAGACCAGCAATGACGACGTCACGGGAAAGGCGCGCGCCGTGCAGGAAAAACAGCGCCGCGATGGCAAGATCGGTGGCGATGCCGAAATAATCCGCAAAACTGCCGCTCGCCGGAAAAAGGGAGGCGAGGATGACGGCGCAGACGAGCAGGATCGTGAACGTATCGGGCAGAAAGCGTCGCATCGCGGTCTCGCAGCAATAAAGTAACCATTGTTCTGTCCTCCATTATGATCCAGGATGCAAGAAATAACAGTTATTGAGATTCTGGATTTCCTATGCTCGACCTCTCGCAGTTGCGCAGTTTCGTCGCCGTCGAACAGATGGGCAGCTTCACCCTTGCCGCGGAAAGGCTGGGCCTCGGGCAATCGACGGTCAGCCAGCATATCCAGCGGCTGGAGGCGGCACTCGGACGCAAGCTGCTCGCGCGCGACACGCACAAGGTGATGCTCACCGGTGATGGCGAGGCGCTGCTTTCGCGTGCGCGCGCCATGCTTTCGATCGAGGGGCAAGTGCAGGCGCTGTTCAAGAGCACCAGCCTGCGCGGCAGCCTCCGGCTCGGCGTGTCGGAGGATTTCGTCACCAGCCAGCTACCGGCGGTGCTGGAGGATTTCGTTCGGTTGCATCCGTCTGTGGACCTGGAACTGACCGTGGCGCTCTCCGGCGTTCTTTACGAAATGCAGGACAATGGCGAAATCGATCTGGTGCTTGCCAAGCGCCGACTTGGCGATGGGCGCGGAAAGCTGGTCTATCGCGAGCCGCTCGTCTGGCTGGCGCGCGATCCTGAACGAGTACTCGCCTCCGGCCCGCTGCCGCTGATCGCATTTCCGCCACCGAGCGTCACGCGGGCGATCGCCCTAGAAGCGCTCGGGCGCAATGGCGTGCCGTGGCGAATCGTCTGCACTTGCGGCAGCCTGAGCGGGCTGACGGCAGCAGCGCGGGCGGGAATGGGTGTGCTGGTGCAGCCGCGCAGTATGGCTCCCGCCGAACTGAAAGAGATCGCCGCGGGGAAACTGCCGGTGCTCGAGGACGTGGAATTCGTCTTGGTGCCGCGCAAGGGCGCGGATCAGGTGCTGGTCGCGGCGCTGTCCGACGATATTCTGCAAAAAGTAAGGGGGCTGAGGTCCGCATGACCCGTCGCCGTCACCGGTCGGAAGCCCTACCGATCGGCGCTCAGGCAGCCAGACACCTCAGGAAACCATCCACGTCGGCTTCTGTGGTTGCGAAGCTGGTGACAAGGCGGATTAGGGTTTCGCTTTCGGAAACGAGTTCCGAGGTTGCCGCAGGCACAGGCCATTCGTAGAATTTCGCGCCTTTTTCCTCTGCGGTTCTTGCAGCACTCTTGCTGATGACGGCAAAGACCTCGTTGGAAGCGGTCGGCCAGGCGAGGCGCCCGGCGCTGCTGGCGGCAATTCCGGCGCGCAACCGGTCGGCCGTGGCGTTCGAATGGCGGGCGAGATCGAGCCAGAGACCGTTTTCGAAATAGGCATCGAACTGGGCAGCGATGAAACGCGACTTGGAGAAAAGCTGGGCGGCGCGCTTGCGAATGAAGGGCATTTCCATTGCCTGATCCGGATTGAAGAAGATGATCGCTTCGGCGCACCAGCAGCCGTTCTTGGTACCGCCGAAGGACAGCATGTCGACGCCGCGTTTCCAGGTCATCTCCGCCGGCGTGGCGCCGAGCGCGATCAGCGCATTGGCGAAGCGGGCGCCATCCATGTGGAGCGGCAGGTTGCGCTTCCTGGATATTGCGGCAATCTCGCCGATCTCCGGCAGGGAATAGACGGTGCCGATCTCGGTCGCCTGGGTAATGGTCACAGCACTGGCCCGGCCCTGACGGAGGGCGTCCTCGGGGAAGTGGGCGATCTTTGCCGAAAGCTTCGCCGGATCGATCTTGCCGGCTTCACCGTCGACGGCCACGAGGCGGGCGGAGCCGGAGAAGAATTCCGGCGCGCCGCATTCATCCTCGATCACGTGCGCTTCCGAATGGCAGAAGGTAATCCCGCCGGGACGCTGAACGCTCGCCAGCGCCAGGGAGTTGGCGGCCGTGCCGGTGGCGACGAAGAAAACGGAAACCTCACGTTCGAAGATCTCGGAGAAACGAGCCTCGACCTTTTTGTCGAGGTCGCCGGCGCCATAGGCCGGAGCAAATCCGGCCGATTCCCTCAGCAGGCGTTCGGCAATGGATCGGTGGGCGCCGGCCCAATTATCGGAAGCAAAGAACATGGTGGAGACCTGGGGAGTGGAAGGAGCTGGGAGGTTCGCAGCGGACCTTACGCCAAAGCTTCACGGGATCAAGGTTGCCGGCACTAACACATCACGAAAATTGAGGGACGCAATTAATAAAAATAATGAGGCTACCTGGCGTAATTTTATTTCGCAACTGGGGTTTTTCTGGCAATCTTCCGTCGCAAAATCACGATTTTTGGCGTGACGCTCTTGCGGACGGAGAAGGTTTCTGGCATAGAGCTGATGAATTAGGACAGTGTTGCTGTCCTATTCTGGCCTTAGTGGCCGAAGAGGCGCCGAAAACCCTGGCAGCGACGGGCTTTCACGCTATAGTTCTTCCGAGCGTCAGCCCTCCGGCTGGCGCACGGGGGCGAATGGCAGGCGTGGAACGCGACGGTTTGCTTTCCTCAAGAAGCAGATGTCTGCGGCCGATCTTCACCATGCAACAGCGCTGTCATGCGACGGACCTATTTTCAGGTTGCGACGCAAGACGAAAAGCCGCCCGCGGCCCCGCGGGCTTCGACAGGAGGAAAGACGATGACGAAGACGCCATCCATGGAATTTGACCGGTTTGCCGCTGCAGAGGCGCGCGCGACGGCCAATACGTCCAAATCCGCTTCCGGCCTGCCGAAGAAGCAGGGGCTTTACGATCCTGCCAACGAGCATGACGCTTGCGGCGTTGGCTTTGTCGCGCATCTGAAGGGCGAGAAGTCGCACCAGATCGTCAAGGACGGCCTCTTCATCCTCGAGAACCTGACGCATCGCGGCGCCGTCGGCGCCGACCCGCTGATGGGCGACGGCGCCGGCATCCTGGTGCAGATTCCCGATCGCTTCTTCCGCGAGGAAATGGCGGCGCAGGGCATCACCCTGCCGCCCGTTGGCGAATATGGCGTCGGCCATATCTTCATGCCGCGCGACGAAAAGCAGATCGAGCACTTCAAGAAGGTGATCAGGGACGTCATCGTCGAGGAAGGCCAGGTCTTCATCGGCTTCCGCGACGTGCCGGTCGACAATTCCTCGCTTTCCAAGGCGCCTGATATTGCCGCGACCGAGCCGCATCACGTGCAGGTCTTCATCGGCGCCGGTGAAGACGCCGAAAGCAACGACGAGTTCGAGCGCCGGCTGTTCACGTTGCGCAAGGTGATCTCCAACCGTATCTATGACGAGTTCGACGGCGAGGAGAGCAACTTCTATCCAGTGTCGCTGTCATCGGCGACAGTGGTCTACAAGGGCATGTTCCTGGCCTATCAGGTCGGCGCCTATTATAAGGACCTGTCGGACCCGCGGTTTGAAAGCGCGGTCGCTCTCGTGCACCAGCGCTTTTCGACCAACACCTTCCCGTCGTGGAAGCTCGCGCATCCCTACCGCATGGTCGCCCATAACGGCGAGATCAACACGCTGCGCGGCAACGTCAACTGGATGGCGGCGCGCCAGGCGTCGGTCTCCTCACCGCTGTTCGGCGAGGACATCTCCAAGCTTTGGCCGATTTCATACGAGGGACAGTCGGACACGGCCTGTTTCGACAATGCACTGGAATTCCTGGTCCGCGGCGGTTACTCGCTGGCGCATGCGGTGATGATGCTGATCCCGGAAGCCTGGGCCGGCAACCAGTCGATGGCGGCCGAACGCAAGGCCTTCTACGAATATCACGCCGCGCTGATGGAGCCGTGGGACGGACCGGCTGCCGTTGCCTTCACCGACGGCAAGCAGATCGGCGCCACGCTCGACCGCAACGGCCTCAGGCCGGCGCGTTATCTCGTGACCGATGACGACCGCGTCATCATGGCATCCGAGGCCGGCGTTCTGCCGGTTCCTGAGGAGAAGATCATCCAGAAGTGGCGCCTGCAGCCGGGCAAGATGCTGCTGATCGACATGGAAGAAGGCCGCATCATCTCGGACGACGAGGTGAAGTCGAAGCTTGCAACGGCGCATCCCTATCGCAACTGGCTCGACCGCACCCAGCTCATCCTCGAAGACCTGAAGCCGGTGGAGCCGAGGGCGCTGCGCCGCGACGTGTCGCTGCTCGACCGCCAGCAGGCCTTCGGCTACACGACCGAGGATACCAAGATCCTGATGTCGCCGATGGCGACGACGGGTCAGGAAGCGATCGGCTCGATGGGCACGGATACGCCGATCTCGGCAATGTCGGAAAAGCCGAAGCTGCTTTATACCTATTTCAAGCAGAACTTCGCGCAGGTGACGAACCCGCCGATCGATCCGATCCGGGAGGAGCTCGTCATGAGCCTCGTCTCCTTCATCGGCCCGCGCCCGAACATTCTCGACCACGAGGGCATGGCGAACGCCAAGCGCCTCGAAGTGCGCCAGCCGATCCTGACCAATGGCGATCTCGAAAAGATCCGCTCGATCGGCCATACGGAAGACCGCTTCGACACCAAAACGCTCGATTTCACCTATGATATCGAGCGCGGCGCGGCTGGCATGCCTGAAATGCTCGACCGGCTCTGCGAGCGCGCGGAGGCGGCCGTCAAGGGCGGCTACAACATCATCGTGCTCTCCGACCGCCAGATCGGTCCCGACAGAATCGCCATTCCGGCGCTGCTGGCGACGGCTGCCGTGCACCATCACCTGATCCGCAAGGGGCTTCGCACCTCCGTCGGCCTCGTCGTCGAGACGGGGGAGCCGCGCGAAGTGCATCACTTCTGCCTGCTCGCCGGCTACGGCGCCGAGGCGATCAACCCTTATCTCGCCTTCGACACGCTGCTCGACATGCATGCCAAGGGCGAGTTTCCGAAGGAAGTCGATGCATCCGAAATCGTCTACCGCTACATAAAGGCGGTCGGCAAAGGCATCCTCAAGGTGATGTCGAAGATGGGCATCTCGACCTACCAGTCCTATTGCGGCGCGCAGATCTTCGATGCGATCGGCCTGTCGTCGGAACTGGTCGATAAGTATTTCTTCGGAACCGCGACCATGATCGAAGGCATCGGCCTCGAAGCGATCGCTGAAGAGACCGTTGCCCGCCACACCGCAGCCTTCGGCAAGGATCCGCTGCTGGCGACAACGCTCGATATCGGCGGCGAATATGCCTACCGCATGCGCGGCGAAAGCCATGCCTGGACGCCGGACGCGGTTGCAGCCCTTCAGCATGCCGTGCGTGGCAATGCCGAGGATCGTTACCGCGAATTCTCCGAAATGGTGAACAACTCGGCGCTGCGGATGAACACGATCCGCGGGCTCTTCAACATCAAGAGCGCCGAGGCGCTCGGACGTAAGCCGGTATCGATCGACGAGGTCGAGCCGGCCGCCGATATCGTCAAACGTTTCTCGACCGGGGCGATGTCCTTCGGCTCGATCTCCAGAGAGGCGCATACGACGCTGGCGATCGCCATGAACCGGATCGGCGGGAAGTCGAACACCGGCGAAGGCGGCGAGGAATCCGACCGCTACATGCCGCTCTCCGATGGTTCGATGAACCCGGAACGCTCGGCGATCAAGCAGATCGCATCGGGCCGCTTCGGCGTCACCACCGAATATCTGGTAAATGCCGACGTGCTGCAGATCAAGGTGGCGCAGGGCGCCAAGCCCGGCGAAGGCGGTCAGCTTCCGGGTCATAAAGTCGACGCGACCGTTGCCAAGACCCGCCACTCGACGCCGGGTGTCGGCCTGATCTCGCCGCCGCCGCACCACGACATCTATTCGATCGAGGATCTGGCACAGCTGATCTACGATCTGAAGAACGTCAACCCGACCTCCGACGTCTCTGTCAAACTCGTCTCCGAAGTCGGTGTCGGCACCGTCGCCGCGGGTGTCGCCAAGGCGCGCGCCGACCATATCACGGTCGCCGGCTTCGACGGCGGCACGGGTGCCTCGCCGCTGACCTCGCTCAAGCATGCCGGTAGCCCCTGGGAGATCGGCCTTGCCGAAACCCAGCAGACGCTGGTGCTGAACGGCCTGCGTTCGCGAGTCGCGCTGCAGGTGGACGGCGGCCTCAAGACTGGCCGCGATGTCATCATCGGGGCGCTGCTGGGCGCCGACGAGTTTGGCTTTGCCACCGCGCCGCTGATCGCGGCCGGCTGCATCATGATGCGGAAGTGCCATCTCAACACCTGTCCGGTGGGAGTGGCGACGCAGGACCCGGTGCTGCGCAAGCGCTTCAAGGGCACGCCGGAGCACGTCATCAACTACTTCTTCTTCGTCGCCAACGAAGTGCGCGAGATCCTCGCCTCGCTCGGGTTCACCCGGCTCGACGACATTATCGGCGCTTCGGAGCTCCTGGAGAAGGACGAGATGCTGGCGCACTGGAAGGCGAAAGGCCTCGATTTCAGCCGCATCTTCCACAAGGTCGAGGCTGCCAAGGAGGAGACTTTCTGGACGAGCCGGCAGCAGCACCCGATCGATGATATCCTCGATCGCAAGCTGATCGAGCTCGCGCAGCCGGCGCTGACCGACAAGACGCCCGTCGCCTTCGAGGTCGGCATCAAGAACGTCGATCGTTCGGCGGGCGCAATGCTTTCCGGCGAAGTCGCCAAGCGCTTCCGCCATCGTGGGCTGAAGGAAGACACGATCAACGTGACGCTTCGCGGCACTGCGGGGCAGAGCTTCGGCGCATTCCTGGCGCGCGGCGTCACCTTCAACCTGATCGGCGACGGCAACGACTATGTCGGCAAGGGGCTTTCGGGAGGCAAGATCATCATCCGGCCGCCGGAGAATTCGCGGATCGTCGCCGAAAACTCGATCATCGTCGGCAACACCGTGCTTTACGGTGCGACCGAGGGCGAATGCTATTTCCGCGGCGTTGCGGGCGAACGTTTCGCCGTGCGCAATTCGGGTGCGATCGCCATCGTCGAAGGTGTCGGCGACCATGGTTGCGAATACATGACCGGCGGCGTCGTCGTCGTGCTCGGCGGCACTGGCCGCAACTTCGCGGCCGGCATGTCCGGCGGCGTCGCTTACGTGCTCGATGAAACAGGCGATTTCGCCAGCCGCTGCAACATGGCGATGGTCGAACTCGAGCCGGTGCCGGAGGAGGACGACATGCTGGAGAAGCTGCATCATCACGGCGGCGATCTCATGCACAAGGGGCGTGTCGACGTCTCGGGTGACATGACGCGCCATGACGAGGAGCGCCTCTACCAGCTGATCTCCAACCATCTGCATTATACAGGCTCCGCCCGCGCCAAGCAGATCCTCGACAATTGGGCCGACTACCGTCCGAAGTTCCGCAAGGTCATGCCTGTGGAATACCGCCGTGCGCTCGAGGAAATGGAGCGTAGCCGGATGGGTATCGCCGCGGAGTGATTTGCGCCGGATATCGGCCGCCTGCCGAGCGCAGATGGCCGATGTCGGAAACGTCTCGATGACCCGTGACGATCATGCCGGTGAAGGCCGCCTGGATCGCGCGGATGTTTCAGGGGATATGTTCCAATGACGGTCAAGAGAAGCAACCCGCCCGGGATACCGGGACTGACGACAGAAACTGGCCGCGGGTGAGGCGGTCATGAGGGTAAGGGACGAAGAAATGGGTAAGGTAACAGGATTTCTGGAAATCGACCGGCAGGTGGCGAAGTACCAGCCGGCGTCGGATCGCATCCGTCATTTCCGCGAGTTCACGATCCCGATGTCGGACCCGGAAGTGCAGAAACAGGCGGCGCGCTGTATGGACTGTGGCATCCCCTATTGCCACGGCCCCACAGGCTGCCCGGTTCACAACCAGATTCCCGACTGGAACGACCTCGTTTACAACAACAACTGGGAAGCGGCGATCCAGAACCTGCATTCCACCAACAACTTCCCGGAGTTCACCGGCCGCGTTTGCCCCGCCCCCTGTGAGGAAGCCTGCACTTTGAATCTCGAGGATGCGCCGGTCGCCATCAAGACAGTCGAGCAGGCGATTGCCGACAAGGCTTATGAACTCGGTTTCATCCGGCCGCAGCCGGCGACGGTCCATACCGGCAAGAAGGTCGCCGTCATCGGTTCCGGCCCCGCCGGTATGGCTGCCGCCCAGCAGCTCGGTCGCGCCGGCCACGACGTGCATGTCTATGAGCGCGAGACCAAGCCGGGCGGCCTGTTGCGCTACGGCATTCCCGACTTCAAGATGGAGAAGAACTTCATCGACCGTCGCGTCGAGCAGATGAAGGGCGAGGGCGTGACCTTCCATTGCGGCGTCAATGTCGGCGTCGACGTCAAGGTCGGACAATTGCTGGCTGAACACGACGCCGTCCTTTACTGCGGCGGCTCCGAGACGCCGCGCGAGGCGGGCATTCCGGGCACCGACCTTGCCGGGGTGCATGATGCGATGCCCTATCTGGTGCAGCAAAACCGCCGCGTCGGGCGGGAGAACATCGATAGTGTCGGCTGGCCGTCGGATCCGATTCTTGCCGGCGCCAAACATGTCGTCGTCGTCGGCGGCGGCGATACGGCTTCGGACTGCGTCGGCACGGCCTTCCGCCAAGGCGCCGTCAAGGTCACCCAGCTCGATATCCGGCCGCAGCCGCCTGAGAAGGAAGACAAGCTTGCTGTCTGGCCCTTCTGGGCGACGAAGATGCGCACGTCCTCCTCGCAGGCTGAGGGCGCAGTGCGCGAATTCCAGGTTGCGACGCTCGAATTCATCGGCGAGGACGGCGTGCTGACCGGCGTCAAGTGCTGCGAGGTCGACGAGCGCCGGCGGCCGGTCGCCGGTACGGAATTCGTCATTCGCGCCGATCTCGCCTTCATCGCCATCGGTTTCCGCGGCCCGTTCACGACAAGCGTGCTGAAGGAGCTCGAAGGCAAGCTGACGCTCAACACCGACAAGCGCGGCTCGACCAACGTCGTCGCAAACGACCGCGACTACAAGACTTCGGTCGACAAGTTTTGGACGGCGGGCGATGTGCGCCGCGGCCAGTCGCTGGTGGTCTGGGCGATCCGCGAAGGCCGCCAAGCAGCGCGCGCCATCGACGAGGCGTTGATGGGCTCGACCGTCCTGCCGAACTGATCGCACCTCATATAGACTGACGAAGACACGAACTCCGCCTTTCCGGCGGAGTTTTTTATTGTGCGCGGCGCATCCGGCGGGACCTCTTTTCGCCGGTGCGACCGCTTGACGCGCCAGGCTGGGGCGCAAGCTTGAAGCAATGCCGGAGGGTGAGGCTTATGCCTGACGCGGGCTCAGGAGGAGCCGCCGCGAATGATCGACAAGGATTATTCAAATGGTTTCTGCACTCGATAATACCAGGATGGTTTCGGCCCAATACGCATTGAAGAATCTTCGTAGCTCCGATGAAAGCTCAGAGGATACGCAGAGTTCGTCGGCGGGGAGCATTCTGAGCAGCTATGGACTCGATTCGAGCTCGGCGTCGCTTCTTTCCAATCAGGCGCTGTCGGGGCTGCTCGGCGCGCTTTCGTCCGAGGACGACACCTCAGATGAGACCGACACGACTGACGACAGCGCCGATGTGACCAGCGCCTCCTTCATGTCGATGCTGAAGCAGCAGCTGCAGGAAGCAGCCGCGGCCGAAGGCGAAAGCGGCAAGGCTCACGATATGCTGGCTGCGCTCGAAGCAGGCACGCTCACCATCTCCGATCCGACGCAGGGCGTGTCGGTCCCTGCCTGGGACATCGATGATCCGGACGAGGCAGACACCGAAAGCAAGGCCGGCGAGGCGATCAATGTCAGCGGTTGGAGCGACTTCCTCGATGCGCATCTGGAGCGCGGCAGCGACGGCGCCTTCGTCAAGGAGAACGGCAGCTATGTCGACCAGACGAATGACAGCCATGCCTTCTTCGGGCTGATCGGCTCCAATTACTATTATCTGAGCTGGCCGCAGGCAGCGTAAGAAGGCCGCCTCGCCTAGTTTTACTTCACCGAGACTTCGGCCGGCGTCTTGGCCGCCGGCATGCGATAGTCGTCGACGCGACCGACAGGTGCCGGCGTCATCTCGCCCTGCTCGACCAGGAGATCGCGCGGCGATTTCGTCAGCGTCACCGGTGGCGGCCTTGCGCCGAGGAGCTCGGCGCCGCCATCAAGATTGGGATCGGAGAGGCTGATCGGCACGGTATGCTCGACCGGATTGGTGGGAAGGCCGAGGCCCGGCAGGTTGCTTTCATCGAGGCGCACCAGATCGGGACTTGCCTGGGTGCCGAGAATCCGGCGGGCAGGTTTTTCCACATAGAAGGCAAGCTTACGCCGGCCGGCCTGCGTAAGATTGATGCCGTCGGAGGTGCGCAGACGCACCTGCTGACCGTTCACGTCGGAACCGGTGACGATGAAATTGCCGTTTTCGTCTACGAAGCCATCCCAGATGTCGACGAATTCGCCGCCGATGCTCTCGACCTGGTTGCGATAGAGCTGGTTCATCTGGACAGCATCGGCCGTCATTTGATCGGATTCGAAGGCAGGAAGACCGACCCAGAGCAGCGGTATCTTGCGGCTGGTGACTTCCTTTCCGAAAGAAAGGACACGACGGCGATATTCGGCAAACCAGCCGTCAGTGCGGAACTTCTCCTTCGCGCCGTCGGTCACCATCTGCTGGCGGTCATTGGCGCCGATCATGACGACGACCATTGCCGGCTTCAGCTCGTCGATCATCTTCGGTAACTGTTCCGGCCAGTCGTAATAGTCGTCGCGGACAAGGCCCGAGGAAATGTTGCCGCGGGCTTCGACGACGACGCCCGGCGAGGTCTCGAAGGCGGCGGTGAGCCCGTCGCCGAGGCCGCTGGCAAGGAAATCGCCGACGATCAGGATTTTCCGGGCGTCGCCAAGCTTCTGAACGACCGGCTCTTCCTGCACCGGCGGGCGCACAGGCGATGCGGTGCGGGTATTGATCACGGCTTTCTGGGCTGGCGGCGGGCGCTTGCGCTGCTGGCGTCTCGGCTGCGGCACATCAGGAGCCTGCGGGCTGTCGTCGAGATAGCGCCTGCCGAGGAAGAAATCCAAGATCGACCGGCGCTGATAGCGCTGCTCCTGAGCTTCCGCGACATGCACCGGCGCAACAGCGCCGAGACAAAGCGAAGCCGCCATCAATGCGAGCATGAGCCAGCGGATTTTAGGGGTCCGGTCAGTTTTCTTCATCATGGGCAGTTCCGCAGAGGGCAAGCCAGCTTCTACCCCCGCTATGTAGGTCACGGTTGGGCCGCTTCTAGCGGCGAAGCGCGTTCAGAAGCGGCAACGAGGGCTCGCCGTCCGGCTGCATGCCGATTCGCTCCTGCACGGCCGATATCGCCGCTTTCGAACCTGAGCCGAAATTGCCGTCGACCTCGCCATTGTAATATCCGAGCGTCTTGAGACGAGTCTGCAGCTCGAATTTCTCGGTGATGTCGAGCGCGCCGTCGGGACGCGGCCAGCGCTGCTGCATGCCGCCATAGCCGGCGATCTGGTCGGCCAGCAGGCCGACGGCAAGCGCATAGCTGTCCGACGCATTATAGTTCTTGATGGTGAAGAAGTTTGCCGTCATCAGAAAGCCGGGGCCGCCGGCTCCGGCCGGCATTTTCAATACGGCTTTGGTGCCGCCGTCGCGGAAGGCCTTGCCATTCGGCCGTTTCAGGCCGAGCTCCGCCCATTGAGCGAGCGTATGGGTCTTGCCGATCTGCTTGGCGGCTGCCGCGGGGACGACGACCTCGTAGCCCCAGGTCTTGCCAGTATCCCAGCCGTTCTTCATCAGGAGATTGGCCGAGGTCGCCAGCGCGTCCGGCACCGAATTCCAGATATCGCGATGGCCGTTGCCGTCGGCATCGACAGCGTAGAGCAGATAGCTTGTCGGGATGAACTGAGTGTGGCCCATGGCGCCCGCCCAGGAGCCGGTCATCTGACGTGCCGGCACATCGCCGTTCTGGAGGATCTTCAGCGCGGCAACCAGCTGCTTCTTGGCGAATTTGGCCCGGCTCGGATCAGCATAGGCGAGGGTTGCCAGTGCGCGCGGCACATAGTGCAGTCGGTCGTCCTTGTCGAGGATCGCGCCGTAATTCGATTCCATCGACCAGATCGCGAGCAGAATGGTCTTGTCGACGCCGAAGCGCTGCTCGATCGCATTGAGCGTCCGCGCATGCTTGACGGCCATCTCGCGGCCTATCCTGACGGTGTAGGGGTTAACGCGGGAATCAATGTAATCCCAGATCTTCGAGGTGAATTCCGGTTGATAGGCCGCCTTTTCGAGCACGGTCGGGTCGGGTTCGCTCACCCCGGAAAAGGCCTTTTGATAAGTTGCCTTACTGATGCCACTCTCAGCGGCTGTTTGGTAAAAGTCCGCGATCCATTTCTGGAACCGGGAATCGGCTTTCGCGTTGTCGGGGGCCAGCCCCACCTGGGCGGCGACAACGAGGGCGAGAGCAAGGCCACGAAGGGAGTTTTTGTGATTCTGGATCATCGACAGTCGTATCCGTCATCTTCAGTTTTCGGTGTAGCAGGGGGCATCATGTCCGCCCAGACCCGAGACTACAGGAACGGAGTCAACAAATTCTTTACCATGGCGGCCCGCGGCGGTCACCATTGCAAAACAGTAGCAATTCTATACTAGTCAGACATGAACGGCTTTATTTAAAAGGCGATTTAGTCAAAGCAGGAGGCCTGTGTGGCGCATCACAATAAAGTTCGTAAGGCAGTTTTTCCGGTGGCAGGGTTGGGAACGCGGTTCCTGCCGGCAACGAAGGCTGTTCCGAAGGAAATGTTGACCGTTGTCGACAAGCCTATCATTCAATATGTCGTCGATGAGGCGCTCGAAGCCGGAATCGAGCATCTGGTCTTCGTTACCGGACGCAACAAGCACATTATCGAAGACTACTTCGACATCCATTTCGAGCTGGAACAGACGCTGCGCGAGCGCGCCAAGGAAGCGGAAATTACCCTTCTTGCCGAGCAGTTGCCGAAGGCAGGAACGGTAAGCTTCACTCGCCAGCAGGAGCCGCTCGGCCTTGGCCACGCCGTATGGTGCGCCCGCGAGATCGTGGGCGACGAACCTTTCGCGCTGCTGTTGCCCGATATGATCATGAAGGGCGACAAGGGCTGCATGAAGGGGATGATCGATCTCTACGGCCAGAGCGGCGGCAATATCATCGCCGTCGAGGAATGTGCGCCCGATCAGGCTCATAAATACGGCATCGTCGGCGTCGGCGAAGCGATCGGCGAAGGCTTCCGCATCACCGGCATGGTGGAAAAGCCTGCCAAGGGAACGGCGCCGTCCAACTTCTTCATCAACGGCCGCTACATCCTGCAACCGGAGATCTTTAAGATCCTCGAAACTCAGGAACGTGGCGCCGGCAACGAGATCCAGCTCACCGACGGCATGCTGAAGCTACTGAAGGAACAGGATTTCGCCGGCTACCATTTCCGCGGCACGACCTACGACTGCGGCGCCAAGGACGGCTTCATCCTGGCGAACGTCGCCTACGCCCTCGAACGTGCTGATATCCGTCCGTCGGTCGAAGGCGGCTTCAAGGAACTGCTTGCCGGGCTGAAGTAAGGCTTCACTCAGACTTGTCATTGATAAACGCCGCGCCTTCCATCGAAGCGTGGCGTTTATCTTTTCAGCTTGAGGCCGACCCCCGCGCGCCATTGCCGCGAGTCGTCGCCGTCCTTGCGCGTCGTCAGCTCGTAGCCGAGCGTGCTGGTCAGATCGAGATAACGGTTGATGTTCCAGGTCAGTCCGGTCGCCGCGGTATAGACGAGCTCGTCGTTGATGGTGCTGTCAGTGGGATAATCGCGCCATATGACGCCGCCGATCATGGTTCCGACCAGATTGTCGCGCAACTGGTGGGTGACCGTCGTCGTCAGCGCATGCGAGACGTAGCCGCTCTCGCCGGCGGTGGTCGAGGGCTGGATGCTCGTCTGCAGGTCGAGATTGACGTCGGTGCCGCGGATCGGAGACCAGAGCAGGCTCGCATCGAGCGTGGCCGTATCGATCGAGGCCAGCCGGTTGTCTTCGAAATCCGCCCTTTCGTAGCCGACGCCGACTTCACCCTTCAGCTTTTCGCCGAGGTCGACCTCGACGCCGGCTTTGGCGCCATAACTATGGCTTGAGCGCTCGTAACCGGCGGAATCGCGCGTCTCGTCGTAGATCGTACGGCCGATCGTGGCCTCGATGAATGGGATGAGCGCCGGCGACAGCTCGTAGCCGACGCGACCGCGCAGCGTACCGGTCGTCTGATTGCGATCGCTCAACGCCACGGTCGTGCCGTTCGCAAGCGTGGCGTCGGAATAGATCGAACGGTTCAGGGCGAGCGCCGTCGTGCCGCGCAGGATGCCGAAATCGCGCTGGACGGAGGCGCCGGCGGTGAACTCCTGCACGTCGGACTGCTGTGTGGCATCGGCGATGGCGTCGGGATCGTCCGTATCCTCGCGGTAGAAATTATAGCCGGCCGTGAGCTGCGCGACCGTGTCGTCGGGAAGGTCCAGCCGGAGATCGCCGTTGACCTTGAAGGACGGCTGCTCCTCGCCTTCACCGCTGATATTCCTCTGCCAGGCGCCTTCCGAGGTCACGGTCAGCTGGTGCCGTCCCCAGTCGGAGGTGAGCGTCGCGGCTGCGTCCGTTTCGAGGAAAGCGCGCCGCTGCTTGGTATTGCCGTCCTTGGTGGTCTCGGTGTTGATGCTTTGGGTCACGCTCGGGCGGAGCACGAAAGTGCCGATCGGAATACCGGGTGTTTCTGCCGTCGAGGCATTTTCGCCAGCCCTGCGGATCGGCGGCGTCTCGTCGATCCGCGCTTCACGGGTGTTCAGTCGGCGCATGTCCTCATCGAGGATGGAGCCGGTAATGTCGTCACCGGATTGCGCGTCCGGTATGGCGGGCCTCTGCTGGGTATCGTCCGGATCTCCCGCCGCACCCGTTGCCACAGGAGTGGTAGAAACGCTGATTTCGTCATCGAAACCGGCTGCGGCATTGTTCGTAGTGCGATTGTCCGGGCTGGCGGAGCGGCTTGCGACAGGCTGCTGTGAGGCGGACTGTGCGAGTGCTGCAGTCTGGCCGAACAGCAGTGTGCCGAACGCAGTAAAGCAGACGACACGCCTCATCGCGCGGAGCGGCGTCACACTGCTCGTCTGTTTTGGCTGGCCCATTCACTCGCCTGACATGCTTTCGGTTCTTACTCAAAGGTAAAGCCTTGTGGTTAATCATTCGTTGTCGCCGGCGGGCGCTGTTCACAATTCGGAAATGGTGCGGGGTGGACTTGGAAAGTGAAAAGGTCTAACGCATCTCCATGAACAGAAGAGCGATCAAACTCGTTGAAAACAGCGTGCTCGAATCGGCAAAACGCACGATAGAGACCGAGAAACGCGGTCTTGAAGCGCTCGAACGGGCCTTTGACAACGGACTGGCCGGCCCTTTCACCCGCGCCGTCGAAATCATCGGCGACATCTCCGGCCGGGTCATCGTTACCGGCGTCGGCAAGAGCGGCCATATCGGTACCAAGCTCGCGGCGACATTCGCCTCGACCGGCACCCCCGCCTTTTTCGTGCATGCGGCCGAAGCCAATCATGGCGATCTCGGCATGATCGCGCGCGATGACGTCGTCTTGGCGATTTCCAAAGGCGGCGAGAGCGCCGAGCTCAAGAGTATCATTTCCTTCACGCGGCGCTTCTCGATCCCCTTGATCGCGATCACCTGCAGCGAAGCTTCCTCGCTTGCGACGGCCGCCGATATCGTGCTTCTGGTCCCGAATGAACAGGAAGCCTGCCCCAACGGGCTGGCGCCGACGACCTCGACGCTGATGCAGCTTGCACTCGGCGACGCCTTGGCGGTCGCACTCCTGGAGGCGCGGGGCTTTTCCGCCACCGATTTCCACGTTTTTCATCCCGGCGGCAAGCTGGGTGCGAGCCTGATGCATGTCGCCGATATCATGCATACCGGCGAGAAGGTGCCGCTCGTTGCCAAAGGCACGCCGATGCCGGAGGCGATCACGGTGCTGTCGCGCAAGCATTTCGGCTGCGTCGGCGTGCTTGACGAGGATGGGCGGCTCTGCGGCATCGTCACCGAAGGCGACATGGCTCGGAACCTGAGCCGCAATCTTGCTGAGCTTGCCGTCGACGACATCATGACGACGACGCCGAAGACGGTGAAACCCACAGTGCTGGCGACGGCGGCTCTGGCGCTGCTCAACCAGCACCACATCGGCGCCCTGATCGTCATCGATGAGGATATCAGGCCGATCGGGCTGGTGCACTTCCATGACCTGCTGCGGATCGGCGTCGCCTGATCAGACCGGTTCGACCCGCAGGTCGCGGCCATGACATGAGATGACCTTCACCTGTGTTCCTACGGGCAAATCGGGCCCCATTACCTGCCATAGCGTATCGTCGAGGCGGATGCGGCCGCGGCCCTCGCGGATCGGCTCCTGCAGCGTGGCGGTGCGTCCGACAAGACTTGCGCCGCGCTGATTGAGGAAGGGCTCGTCGGTCTCGGCGCTGCGCAGCGTCAGCCGGCGGCCGGCAAAGGTCGTGGCGACGGCCAGAACCGCAAAAAGGATCGCTTGCAGTTCCCAGACCCAGAAGGCGCTGTCCCAGAAAAGCAGCGACAGTGCGCCGACGATCAAGGCCGCGAGGCCGATCCAGACGAGGAAGAAACCGGGCACGATCATTTCGGCGGCGAGCAGCACGAGGCCCGCAACCCACCAGTTCCATGGACCGAGTTCGGCGATGATCTTCGCCAGCATGGCTTATCGCTCCTGATCCGGATTGAAGGGATTGGGGGCAGGCGGATTGATCGGCGGCGTAGAGCGGATCGGCGCGGGACGCGGACGCGGCGGGGAAGGCGGCGGCGGATTGCCGGCGTCCCCGAAGACTTCGCGGGCGATGGCGCCGATGCCGCCGAGCGAACTCAGGATGGAAGAGGCTTCCATCGGCATCAGCACGATCTTGGAATTGGGCGCCGAGCCGACCGAGGCGAGCGCTTCGGTGTATTTCTGGGCGACGAAATAGTTGATCGCCTGAACATCACCGGCGGCAATCGCTTCGGAGACCATCTTCGTCGCCTTGGCTTCGGCCTCGGCCAGTCGCTCGCGGGCTTCGGCGTTGCGGAAGGCGGCTTCGCGCTGGCCTTCTGCCTGCAATATGGCGGATTGCTTGGCGCCCTCGGCCCTGAGGATCTGCGCGTTGCGCGCTCCTTCGGCTTCCAGTACCTGGGCGCGCTTCTCGCGCTCGGCCTTCATCTGGCGGGCCATCGCATCGACGAGGTCGCGCGGCGGCTGGATGTCCTTGATTTCGACGCGGGTGACCTTAATGCCCCAGGGCTGCACCGCCTCATCGACGACGCGCAGCAGCCGGTCATTGATCGCGTCGCGGTTGGAAAGCAGTTCGTCGAGATCCATGGAGCCCATGACCGAGCGGATGTTGGTCATGGTGAGATTGAGGATGGCATTTTCGAGGTGGGAAACCTGGTAGGCGGCCTGGGCAGCATTCAGAACCTGAAAGAAGGCGACGGCATCGGCTGAAACCGAGGCATTGTCTTTGGTAATCACTTCCTGGGTCGGCACATTCAGTACCTGCTCCATCACGTTCATTCGCGCTCCGACGCGCTCGATGAAGGGAGTGATGAGGTTGAGGCCCGGCTCCAGCGTGCGGGTATAACGGCCGAAGCGCTCGATGGTGTAGCGATAGCCCTGCGGTACGGTCTTGATCCCGGCAAAGAGCACCAAAATGACGAAGATGACCAGCACGATCACGACGATGTCGAAGCCGCCGAACAGCATGAAAAATTCCTCCCATCGGCGCATGCGCGCCTGCCCAACTGATGTGGTGAGTTAGCACGTTATTTGCGAGGAAGAAATGAGGGCGCAACCGCCCCGACTCCAACTGAGAAGGAGGTTCCGCCTCGGCTACGTCACCCGACTGTTACCGGCGACTTGTCCGGCCCCAGCTTTCTGTCGAGAGTCTCTCAGACCCAGCCCTGCAGCTCGCGGCGAACGACCTTTTCCAGCACCGTCATGCCGTCCTCGCTGTCGTTGAGGCAGGGGATATGCGCGAACTTCTCGCCACCATTCTCATGGAATGAGTGGGCGGCCTGTTCGGCGATCTCCTCGAGCGTTTCCAGACAGTCGGAGACGAAGCCGGGATTGATGACGGCGATGCGCTTGACGCCGTCCTGAGCGAGCTTCTCCACGGTCTTGTCGGTATAGGGCTGCAACCATTCCTCCGGCCCGAAGCGGGACTGGAAGGTGACCATGAAGTTTTCCTTGGTCAGCCCGAGGCGCTCGCGCAGCAGCCGGCCGGTCTTCTGGCATTGGCAGTAATAAGGATCGCCCTGTTTGAAATAGGACATCGGAATGCCGTGGAAGGAGGCGAGCAGCATTTCCGGCTTCCAGTCGAGCGTCGAAAGGTGCTTTTCGACGGATTGGGCGAGCGCCTCGATATAGGTCTCGTCGTCATGATAGTCGGGCACGGTGCGCAGCGCCGGCTGCCAGCGCATGGTGAGCAGCTGCTGGAAGGCCTTGTCGTTGACCGTCGCGGTCGTCGCCGCCGCATATTGCGGATAAAGCGGGAAAAGCACAATACGATCGCAGCCTTCTTGCTTCAGCGCGTCGATGCGCGAAGCGATCGACGGCGTGCCGTAGCGCATCGCCCAGTCGACCTTGACATTTTCGAGATCCCGCAGGCGCTCGGTCATCAGTTCCGACTGGTTGCGCGTGTAGGTGCGGAGATAACTTTCGTTTTTCTCCTTGTTCCAGATCAACTGATAGGCCTTGCCGACTTTCTGTGGACGGGTGTTGAGCACGATGCCAAAGAGGATCGGATACCACTTCCAGCGAGACCATTCGATGACGCGGCGATCGGTCAGGAACTCCTTGAGATAGCGGCGCATTGAGGTGTAGTCGGTGCCGTCGGGCGTGCCGAGATTGACCAGCAGGACGCCGATCTTGCCTGATTTGATGGCTGGATGATCTGCCGGACGGAGTGAAATATCTGCTGTCATTCTGGCCCCAACGGTCGTTGTCTCGTCGGCTGATACGCAGCCTCGAGAACATGGTTCACCCTATAGAAAGAAAAGCCGACCCGGGAAACCCCGGGCCGGCCTATGGTGTCGAGACAAATCGTCTTACTTTGCGGGAACCTGGATCTCCTTGCCGACCGTCAGATGACGTGGGTTGGGCTTGCCATTGGCATCCGAAAGCTTCCGCCACAGCGTACCATCGCCATAGAAGGTCTCGGCGAGATCCCAGAATGTGTCGCCCTCGGCGATGACGTGGGTGGACGGCGTGGCGGATGCGGGAGCGGCGGTCGGGGCAGGCTCCGTGGCTGGAGCAGCGGCGCTCGGGGCCGGTGCGGGCTCTGCAGCGGGAGCCTGTGCAGAAGGTGCTGGCGCCGGTTCTGCGGGAGCGGGCGTTGCCGGAGCCGGGCTCGGTTCGGCAGATGGAGCGGGAGCTGCAGGCGCAGGGGCCGCGGGTGCCGGAGCGGCGGGCGCCGGTTCCGCGGAGGGTGCGGGCGCGGCCTGCGCCACCTCGTTGATACGGCCATCGGTATAGGGCTTATAGGGCGAATGCGCGGCCACGTAGTCGGCAGTCACGTCGGCGAGATCTGGACCGTAATCGTAAGCGTTCTTGCCTTCCTTGAAGATCGAATAGCCATCGCCGCCTGATCGCATGAAGTTGTTGGTGGCGATCTTGTAGGTCTTGGCCGGATCGATTGGCGCGAAATTGTCGCCCTCCTTCACCTGAACATCGCTGACGCGGCTGCCGACAGGCTTCGATTGGTCGAACGAGAACTTCAGGCCGGCGACCTGCGGGAAGCGGCCGGCGCCCTGATCGATTTGGCTGACGCCGTTCTCAAGCGCCTTGACGACTTCCGCGCCAGTGGCTTCAAAAGTGGCGAGGGTGTTCTGGAAAGGCAGGACGGTGATGACTTCGCCCTGCGTGACATCGCCGCCGTCGATAGACGCACGCAGGCCGCCGCCATTCTGAACGGCGATGGTGACGCCCTGGCTCCTCGTACGGTCAAGCATGGCGTCGGCCACCAGATTGCCCATCGAGCATTCCTTGACGCGGCAGACCTTGCGATCGCCCTCGATAGGACCTTCGGAGGAGCCGATCACCTTTTTGCGCAGTTCTTCGATCGGTTTTGCCAGTTCGGCGACGCGGGTGACGACGGCCGGATCGGGTGTAAAGGACGAGTCGATCAGGATTGGATCGCCCTTGGCATCCTTGACGACGCCATTGTCGTCGAAGTTGACAACGATGTCGCCGAGATACTTGCTGTAAGAGGCGGCCTGAACGACCGGCACCTTATAGCCACCGGGGTTGTCGACCATCGTCGGATACGGGCCTTCGGCCTTCGGATCGGTATTGGAAAGCAGGCTGTGGGAGTGGCCGCCGACCACGACATCAACGTCCGGGATCTTGGCGATGAACGCTAGGTCGCGGGGATAGCCGACATGGGTCAGCGCGATGATCTTGTTGACCCCCTGGCTTTTCAGGTCCTGCACGGCTGATGTGATCGTCTGAACGTCATCTTCGATCGTGACATTCGGGCCGGGCGAGGAGAGCTCCGGCGTATCATTGGTGACGGCGCCGACGATGCCGATCTTCTGGCCGCCGACATCGAGCACCAGCGAGGGCTTGATGCGGTCGCCGAGCTTTGAGACGGCACTCGCCTTGACGTTCGCGGTCACGACGGGGAATTGCACCTTGTCGAGGAAGGTCGCAAGCCCATCCTCGCTGTCGTCGAATTCATGATTGCCGACGGTCATGGCGTCGAACTTCATCAGATTCAAAAATTCGGCTTCGGCCGCGCCCTTGTAGGTGGTGTAAAAGAGCGAGCCCTGGAAATTGTCGCCGGCATTCAGGAGAAGGACATTCTTGCCCGACAGCGCCTGGCGGCGCTGGTCGATCGCAGTCTTCAGGCGGGCGGCGCCGCCGAAGCATTCCTTCTTGCCTTCCTCCTCGGCCGAGCAGGTGGAATCGAATTTGTTGATCGACTCGATGCGTGAATGGAAATCGTTGATGTGAAGAATATTGAGTTCGTAATCGGCAAAGGCGGCGCCCGCGCTCAGCGCCAGCATGGACGCGGTCAAAAGACCGAAGCTTAAAGACTTCGTCATCCCTGTTCTCCTGATTGAGGCGAGAGATCCCCCTGATCCTCGCCGATCCCTATCGTAGTGTCAGGCGGTATCCCGCGTGCCGATGTTTCAACAAACGACGCATAGTCGCAAGAGGGAAGCTGGGTTTGCTGCGGCGCTTTCCAAGAGGCCGCAAAACAAAAAAGCTCCCGAGTGGGAGCTTTCGCAGGGCCATGTTGAAGCGTTACAAACGACGTGTAAGCGTGAACTGCGAATTCGTTGCAGTCGTACAATTCAGCTGACTCGTGCCGCTCAAAGCGCAATTAACAAGCGAAGACGTCCGCTTAACATTCGAGTAAAGGTTTATCTGAATGATTCCGTCGGGGGTGGTTGTATATGTTCCCGACGCCATCTGCGTGTTCGTTCCGTCGCTGGTGCGGGTTACGAATTGTCCATTCGTGAAGGCGGAGGTCAAGCCGTTGGCATCCGTCCATTCGCCTTCAACAGAGTTTGTTGCAGGCGGCGCGACCGCGATCGGTCGCTGTTGCGGTCCTGATGAAACGCAGGCGGCAAGAGTGGCCGCTGCACCGACAAGAACGAGACCAGTTCTGATTTTCATAAGGCTTCTCCCGGCGAATCGGCGTGGCGGTCACCCGCCAAGTTCGGGCAAAACATGGCGTGCGTCTGCCATGATGGCAAGGCTTGGAGCAGTGGGGACGGCATTTATACAGCCAGCGTTACAAAAATGCCCGCCTCGCGGCGGGCATCTTCAAAGTTGCACTGACAATGTCAGCGAACGAGGATGTTCCTGAACTGCCAGGGATCCTTGGTGTCGATATCCTCAGGAAACAGACCGGGACGGCCGTCTAGTGGCGTCCAGTCGGTATAGTGGCCTTCGACCGGGCCGAGATAGGGCATCTGCACGTCGAGGCAGCGCTTGTAATCGATCTCGTCGGCTTCGACGATGCCGGCCTTGGGGTTTTCCAGCGCCCAGACCATGCCAGCGAGAACGGCGGAGGTCACCTGCAGGCCGGTGGCGTTCTGGTAAGGCGCGATGCGGCGGGTTTCTTCCAGCGACAGGCGCGAACCATACCAGTAGGCATTCTTCTCATGACCGTAGAGCAGGACGCCGAGTTCGTCGATGCCGTCCTCGAGCTCGTCCTCGTCGAGAACGTGGTGGACCGGCTGCGGGGTGCCGCCGTTGCCGAACATCTCATGCAGCGAGAGCACGGCGTCGTTGGCCGGATGGTAGGCATAATGGCAGGTCGGACGGAAGGTGACTTCGCCGTCTTTGTCGCGGACCGTGAAGTAATCGGCGATCGAGATCGATTCGTTGTGGGTGACGAGGAAGCCGTATTGCGGGCCGGGGGTCGGGCACCAGGTGCGCACGCGGGTGTTGGCGCCCGGCTGCTCCAGGTAGATCGCCGCTTTGTTGCCCTTCTTGTGCTTCTTGGCGTTCTTCGGCATCCACTGCTCGTGCGTGCCCCAGCCGAGTTCGGCCGGCTGCATACCCTCGGAGATGAAGCCTTCGACGGACCAGGTGTTCCAGAAGACGTTGAGCGGCTTCGGATGTTTTGTGCGCTGGGTGTCGCGCTCGGCGATGTGGATGCCCTTGACGCCGACTTTCTTCATCAGTTTGGCCCAGCCTTCGCGATCGTGCTGGTCCGGTTCCTCGAATTTAACGCCGGTATCATTGGCGAGGTTGACGAGCGCCTGCTTGACGAACCAGGAGACCATGCCCGGATTGGCGCCGCAGGTGGAGACGGCGGTGGCGCCGCCGGGATATTTCGCCTTTTCCTTGCGCACCGTCTCGCGCAGCGCATAGTTGGTGCGGTCGGCATTGCTCATGCCCTTGTCGAAATAGAAGCCGAGCCAGGGTTCGACGACCGTATCGATATAGAGAACGTCGAGCTTGCGGCAGAGCTTGATGATGTCGAGCGAGGAGGTGTCGACCGAGAGGTTGACGCAGAAGCCCTGACCTTCGCCTTTCGTCAGCAGGGGCTTCAGCAGCTCCTTGTAATTGTCCTTGGTAACATATTCCTTGATGTGGCGAACGCCGTGCTTCTTCAGGATCTCCATATCGGAGGGCTCTTCACGCGGGTCGATGACGACCATCCGGCTCTTGTCGAATTTGAAGTGGCGCTCGATCAGGGGCAGGGTGCCGCGGCCGATGGAGCCAAAGCCGATCATCACGATCGGACCGGTAATTTCGGCATATACCGGATAGTTCTGTTCCGTCATTCTTTTCTCCTGTGGAAGGGGACGAAGGCGCTCAGCCTGAAGAATTCTTGTGAGATTGCCGCAGAAATTGCGAAGTGACCGGCTCTAACCACAAAACGCCGTCACAATAAAGAGTGTTGACGGGGAAAGGCCAAATATCGGCGCGACAAGATGCCCTGACCGAAAAATCACCGCTTCAGGATTTCCAATCCTTCGACCGTCGTCGTTATCGCAAGTTCGGTGATTTCGTATTCGGCGACGCCGTGGACGGTGAAGGGGTCGGCGGCGACATAGGCTTCGATTGCGGCACGGTCGCCGATGGCGAGGATCGCGCCGCCGGTGCGCGGCACCTTACGGCCGGAGGCGAGGAACCAGCCCTTGGCGTAACCGTCCTTCACCCAGGCCATGTGCGGCTCCATGTGCCTGTCGGCTTCGTCGCTGGATTTAGCGTAGGTGAGGGAGAGAATGAACATGGTCAATTCCTGAGGAGGTTTGCGCGGATCAGGCCGCGCAGCGAGTTGCCGACATAGAGCGTGCCGGCATCGAGATCAGCGAGGCTCAAGCGACCGACGCGGGCCTTACGCGCGCAGATGAGTTCGGTGCGCAGCACGCCGGCTAGCAGGCCGCAGGAGATCGGCGGAGTGCGTAAAATGCCGCTTCCGTCGTCGAGAAAGATGGAGGTGATGGTGCCCTCGCAGACCTCGTCGTGTTCGTTCAAGAGGATGACTTCGTCGGCTTCCGCTTGAGCATATTCGGAGCGCGCGGTTTCGTAGACGGCGCGTCGCGTGGTTTTGACCCGCAGCAGCCGGTCGGCGGAATCGAGGCGCGTTGCGGCGAGGCGCGCGGTCCAGACTGTATCAGGCGCCAACGGGACGAAGGGCGCGCTCGTCACGTCGATGCGGCCTTGTGCGTCGAAGGTCATGCGGATGCGCAGGGGGCCCTTTGCCTCACTGACGGCTTTATCGAGCTTCGCCGCCGCGCCGAGCGGCTGCGGAAAGCCGAGGCGGCGGGCGGAGCGGGAAAGCCGGGCGAGATGCAGGCGCAGGCGGATGAAGCCGTCGCCGGGCTGCCAGCGCAGTGTCTCGATCAGCGAGAAATCGGTCATCGCGCGATCCACTGGTCGCCAACGGCGAAGCGGGCCTTGAGCAGGCATTCCTCATATTCAGCCTCGGCGGTGGAATCGAAGACGATGCCGCCGCCGACATTGAAGACCGCCCTGCCGCCGCCAAAAAGCGTGACGGTGCGGATGGCGACGGAAAAACGCATGGCGCCGGTCGGCGAGATCATGCCGATCGCACCGCAATAGGCGTCGCGGGGGTCATCCTCGAGTGCGTGCAGGATCTCCATCGCCCGTATCTTCGGCGCTCCGGTGATCGATCCGCAGGGGAAGAGGGCGGCAAAAATATCGCGGATCGAAAGGCCGGGGCGAAGTCTTGCCTGCACATGGCTGACCATCTGGTGGACGGTCGGATAGGTCTCGACGTCGAAGAGCTTCGGTACATCGAGCGTGCCGACCTCGGTGATGCGGGAGATATCGTTGCGCAGGAGATCGACGATCATGCGGTTTTCGGCCTGCGTCTTGATATCTGTCCGCATGGCCGCGATGATTTCGGCATCCTCGGCGGCAGTGGTGCCACGCTTTGCCGTACCTTTCATCGGATGGGTCTCGATCCAGCCCTCTTCATCGGTGCGAAAAAACAGTTCAGGTGAACGCGACAGGATGACCGGACCGCCGAGATCGACCAGCGCACCGTATTTCACCGGCTGGCGTTCGATCAGCGACCAGAAGGCGGCGCGCGGATCGCCGCTCCAGCGGGCTTCGATCGGCATGGTGAGGTTCGCCTGATAGGCGTCGCCGAGCCGCAGGTGCTGGTGAAGGCGGTTGAAACGCTCTTTATATATAGGGAAATCCCAGGCGGCCTTCGGTGCGGTGAGGAATTCCTCGTTTTCGAGACGCTGTTTCGGCTGGGCGAGCGGGTGTGTGTCCGGCTGCGGAGCATCGAATACGCCGAAACAGAGGAGCGGCGTTTCGCGACCTTCTCCGGCGAAGGCAGCGAGTTTTTCTTCGAAGAGGTATCCGGCCTCGTAGGCCATGTAGCCCGCAAGCCATTTGCCCTCGGCCTTGGCCTCTTCCATGCGGACAAGGCCGGCGAAGAATTCGCTGCGCGTCCGAGCGACGATGATCTCAGCCGGCTTGGCGAAAAGCATCACCTCGTCGGTCGTGTCGTCGCGAAAAAGGATATAGGGTTGGTCGGCCACGCGACACTTTCAATTTGTTCTGCTCTCCATTGCTCGAGGTGAGATGGGGAGGGTGAGATACTTCCCTCTTCTCCCCATGGGGGAGAAGATACCCGAAGGGCAGATGAGGGGGCGGAGCGACGTCCTGAGCAGATGCGAAGGACAGCTTCTGCTATGTCGCCCCCTCATCCGCCTGCCGGCACCTTCTCCCCCGAGGGGAGAAGAGACTCATTGCTGCCTCTCCGCTCCTGGCGACGAGAATTCACCCCTGATCTAATGCTTCCAACTCATCAATCAGCCCTTCGATCATCGACAGGCCCTGGCTCCAGAACGACGGATCGGTGGCGTCGAGGCCGAAAGGCTTCAAGAGTTCAGAATGATGCTTGGTGCCGCCGGCCTTCAGCAGTTCGAAATACTTTTCCTGGAAGCCCTTCTCGGCCTTCTGGTAAACGGCGTAGAGCGAATTGACCAGGCAATCGCCGAAAGCATAGGCGTAGACATAGAAGGGCGAATGGATGAAGTGGGGGATATAGGCCCAATAGGTCTCGTAGCCCTCTGAAATATTGATCGCCGGCCCGAGGCTTTCCGACTGGACGGAGAGCCAGAGTTCGCCGATGTCGTCGGCGGTGAGTTCGCCTGCCTTGCGGGCGGTGTGCAGCTTGCGCTCGAATTCGTAGAAGGCGATCTGGCGCACGACCGTGTTGATCATGTCCTCGACCTTCTGGGCAAGCATCGCCTTGCGCTCGCGCCTGTCGGTCGTCTTTTCCAGCAGCGCGCGGAAGGTCAGCATCTCGCCGAAGACCGACGCGGTTTCGGCCAGCGTCAGCGGCGTCTGGCACATCAATGCGCCTTGCGCGCCGGCGAGAACCTGATGGACACCGTGGCCGAGTTCATGGGCAAGCGTCATGACGTCGCGTGGCTTGCCCATATAATTGACGAGCACGTAAGGGTGTGCCGAGGGAACCGTCGGATGAGCGAAGGCGCCAGGCGCCTTGCCGGGGCGAACCGGGGCATCGATCCATTGCTCGTCGAAGAAGCGCCTGGCGATATCGGCCATCTCGGGGGCGAAATTGCCGTAAGCCGATAGCACCGTGTCCTTCGCGTCGGACCAGGAGATCACGGCGCTCGACGTTTCCGGAAGGGGCGCGTTGCGGTCCCAGAAATTCATCTGCTCCATGCCGAGCCATTTCGCCTTCATTCTATAATAGCGGTGGGAAAGGCGGGGATAGGCTTCGCGGACGGCTGCGGCCAAGGCGTCGACAACCTCTCGCTCGACGCGGTTTGCCAAATGCCTGGAGTCGGCGATATCCTCGAAGCCGCGCCAGCGGTCGGAGATATCCTTGTCCTTGGCAAGCGTATTGGTGATCAGCGTGAAGATGCGGATATTCGCCTTGAAGGTTTCGGCGAGCGCCATGGCCGCCTTGCGGCGCACTTCCGGATCCTTCTCCTGCAGCATGTTCAGCGCCACCTCGAGCGGCACTTTCTCGCCATCGATCTCATAGCGAAGCTCCGCCATGGTTTCATCGAAGAGGCGATTGAAGGCGGAGGCCGATGTCATCGACTTCTCGAGGAAGAGCTGCTCCAGCCTGTCATCGAGCTGATAGGGCTTATCTTTGCGCAGGTCAATCAGCCAGGGGCGATAATGGCCGGCATCGGGGTCATTGGCCATGCAGGCGTCGATCACGGCGTCGTCGATCCGGTTCAGCTCGAGCGCGAAGAACAGGAGATGGCCCGAGAATTCGGTGATTTTGGCCTGGACGTCGCCGTAGAGCTTGCCGTTTGCCGGATTGGTGGTGTCGGAAAAATAAGTGAGGCCGGCAAAGGAGCCGAGGCGGCCCATGATGTCGTCAAGCGCCTCATATTCCTTCAGCGCCGCGCCGATGCCTTCGGTGCCGGTCTTCGCTGCCGCTTCGGCGAGTTTGCCCTTCCACTTTTCTTCGAAAGCGATCGCGGCCTTGCCGGCCTTTTCCATGTCGGCGACGAAGGCGGTGGACGTGGCGGAGGGATAAAGATCCTGCAGCTTCCAAACCGGCAGGTCGCCGAGCGCCGGATCGGCCGCCGCCCCGGCTGGTGTTGCTGGCGAGAAAAAAAAACCGGCGTGCAGGGGCTCGATTTTCATGGGCGCAATTCCTCTCCACTTTATGACAGGTCTGCTTGAATAAGCGCGAGAAGGCCCCGCATCAAGGGTCTTTCGGCGCATAAAAGGCCTCGCTTCGGCACGAAATCGGGCCTTCGCAATCGTTAAAATGCAATTATTTCTCAAAACTGGATGTTCAAGCCTTTCTGCCAGAGTGCGCTTCATGGTTTCGCATGAAGTGGAGCGACAATGACCGGTTACAATGAGCTCAAGGGAGCAGGGCAAATCCTCGTGGTCGAGGACGACCCGGTGCAACGCCGTCTGCTCAAGAACGCAATCGAGCGTCACGGCCATGTCGTGCACCAGGCCGAAAACGGCCGCATCGGCCTGGAAATGGTCAAACGCGACAGCGGCCTTTTCAATGTCATCGTGCTCGATCTGATGATGCCCGAGATGACCGGCCTCGAGTTTCTCGACGCGCTTCACGAATTCGGCACGCAGATCCCGGTCATCGTCCAGACGGGCCAGGGCGGCATCGAGACCGTGGTGCAGGCGATGCGTGCCGGCGCCTTCGATTTCGTCGTCAAGCCGGTGTCGCCCGAACGCATCGCCACCTCGATCTCCAACGCGATGAAGCTAGACCAGCGCGAGGTGAAGGCGCGGGCCGGACGCCGGTCGCGCTCGGGCTCCGTCGGCTTCGACGACATTGTTTCGGCCAGCCCGGCGATGATCCGCGTCATCGATCTGGCCCAGCGGGCGGCCCAGTCCAACATTCCCGTCGTGCTCGAAGGCGAATCCGGCGTCGGCAAGGAGTTGGTGGCCCGCGCTATCCAGTCCGGCGGCGACCGCTCGAACAAGCCTTTCGTCACCGTCAATTGCGGGGCGATCCCGCACAACCTCGTCGAAAGCATCCTCTTCGGCCACGAGAAGGGCGCGTTTACCGGCGCGACCGAACGTCACATCGGCAAATTCATGGAAGCCGATGGCGGCACCATCTTCCTCGACGAGATCGGCGACCTGCCGCTCGAGGTGCAGGTGAAACTCCTGCGGGCCGTGCAGCAGGGCGAGATCGAGACGGTCGGCGCGCGCACCGCGCACAAGGTCAATGTCCGGCTGATCTCCGCGACCAACAAGGACCTGATCGAAGAGGTCAAGAACGGCCATTTCCGCGAGGACCTCTATTATCGCCTCAACGTCTTCCCGATTACCATTCCGGCGCTGCGCAAGCGCAAGGAAGACATCCCGCATCTGGTGCGCGTCTTTACCGACCGCTTCTCCAGCGAGCAGAAGAGCGGCCGCCGCATGACCGTGAATTCAGGCGCGTTGGCACTGCTGACCGCCTATGATTGGCCGGGCAATATCCGCCAGCTCGAAAATGCGATCTTCCGTGCGGTCGTTCTCGCCGAAGGGCCGGAGCTGACGGAGGCGGATTTCCCGCAAATCGCCGCCCAGCTTCCAGAATATGAAGTGGTGGACCACCTGGCGCTCGTTGCCGACAATACCGGCCTCGACCCGGATGAAGCCTATGGCGAGGAATACCAGGCGCCGATGCCAAGTGAGGTGCATCACCGCCTGTCGGAGACTTCCGAAAACGCCATTGCCAGTGTCAATCCCTCCGGAGACGTGCGCAAACTTGCCGACGTTGAGGAGGAGCTCATCCGATTCGCGCTCAAATTCTATCGTGGGCAGATGAGTCAAGTGGCGCGCAAACTTGGCATCGGCCGGTCCACACTTTATCGCAAGCTCAAAGATTACGGCATAGATCCCGATAATCCCCAGAAAGATGCGGCTTAGGCCTTATTTATTAAGACTCGGGCAACCACGATTTGTTACTGATCATAAACCACTTGTTAGTGGCTCGTTCACTATGTAAAGAAAAGGTTGATCATGTGTGGCATTTTTGCCATCGTGTGACCGCATTTGACAGTCATCTGGGACAGTACGGGACATTGTCTGTCTGACGGGGATCGAGTTGCCGAATCTGAATGGGAATTCCAAGCCTTCGCGCTTGAGCTGGCGTTCTTTGTGCGCCGACATTTGCGGAAAGGCAGTGAGGACGGCGGCGGCCGCCCTTCTTGCGCTTGCGGTTTCCTCGCCGGTATTCGTCGGTACGCCTTCTCAAGCAGCGGGCGAAACCCGCAGCCTCAAGCTCTATTTCATCCATACCGGCGAAAAGGCCGTCATCACCTACAAGCGTAACGGCAAGTTCGACCCGAAGGGTCTGGAGCAACTGAACCGGTTCCTGCGTGACTGGCGCAAGAACCAGCCGACCAAGATGGATCCGCGCCTGTTCGACCTGATCTGGGAAGTCTACCGCCAGAGCGGTTCGCGGGACTACATCAACGTCGTCTGCGGTTTCCGTTCGCCGGCAACCAACGAGATGCTGCGCGGCCGCTCGCGCAATTCCGGCGTCGCCGAAAAAAGCCAGCACATGCTCGGCAAGGCGATGGACTTCTTCATTCCCGACGTCAAGCTTGCGACGCTCAGGGCCATCGGCATGAAGATGCAGATCGGCGGCGTCGGCTTTTATCCGAAATCCGGTTCGCCCTTCGTCCACATGGATGTCGGCGGCGTTCGCGCCTGGCCGCGTATGAGCCGCGACGAGCTTGTCCGACTTTTCCCGAACGGCAACACCATTCATATCCCGGCCGACGGCAAGCCGCTGCCCGGTTATCAGCAAGCGATGGCCGACTACAAGCGCCGCGTCAGCGGCACGCAGATCGAGATCGCCAGTGCTTCCGAATCGGCACCGAAGCATAAGACGCTGTTTGAGGCGCTGTTTGGCGGCGGGGCTGACGAACAGGAAGATGATTCCGACGATTCGGCTCCCGTTGCTGTCGCCAAGGCGACGCCGCCGAAGGCGGAGCCTGCTCCTGCCGAGCCACAGCAGACCGAGGTCGCAGCCCTGAACGCGCCGGTGCCGCAGGTTCGCCCGGCCTTCAGCAACCAGCCGGCCGGCAGCGAAATGGCGAGCGCACTGGTGGCGCCCTCTTCGGGTAACGCCGCGCAGCAGGCCCTCGTCGCGGCGCTTCCGGCCGATCAGGCCCAGCCACAGCAATTCGCCGATCTCAGCGCCTACAGCATTCCCGTTCCCTCGCTTCTCGGTCAGCGCCGCGCGCCGGGTGACGCCGAGGTCGCGTCGATCGATCCGAACATGCAGAACGGAATGCCAGTTCCCACTCCGGTCGAGCGCCCTGCCGTTGCTGAAAATCTGCTTGCTGCGGCGGATGCCGATCCCGAAGCGGAGGCAGACGAGGCCGATCAGGATGGCGGCCTGTCTCCTGCCATCGCCGCCGCGCTCGAGCAGCAGAACAAGGATACGCAAAGCCAGGTCGCCTCGCATGAGCCTCAAATGAGCGTGGAGCAGGCAATCGCCGCGGCGATGCCGCAAAAGGCGCCCGCCGAAAAGCCGTCATTGCAGCTCGCTGCCTTGGCGCCGGCGACGAAGTCGGCAAGCTTCGGCGATGCTTTCGACGCCCCGGCTGCCGAGAGCCCCGCGCCGCAGCCCCTCCCGGTCAAGGGCGGCCGTCCGACGCAGAAGGAAGCGGCCGCAGCCGATGCCAGCCGCGCGACGGTGCGTACCGAGCCGAAGCTGACGCAGAAGATGATCTCGCAGTGGGCGCTGACCAATGCCCGTCTCGAAATGGCGTCCAAACAGGTCAAGGCGCCGCGCTTCGTCAGCCAGACGATGCGCGCCCAACCGACCGCTGTGTATGCCGAGGGCTTCAACGTCAAGACCGCCTCAGTCGACCCGGCCCGTTTCAGCGGCAATGCCGTCAACTTCATGGAAGTGCGTAAGTTCAATACGAACTGAGCTTGCCGATCGCGTCAGACCGAAAACCGCCGGAGCGATCCGGCGGTTTTCTTCTGACTATTCGATCGGCTGGACAGTTGGAGTGCCAGCAAGATCCGGCGCAAAAGAAAAGCCGCCGGAAGGTCCGACGGCTTTTATCGAAGGAGCGACGTCGGCGAATCAGCCTTCCGGCGGCGCTTCGATCATGCCGAGCGCGTGCAGATAGGTGTCGAGGATGGCTTCCTCCTCCATGCGCTCCTGCTCGTCCTTCTTGCGTAGCGCCACGACCTTCTTCAGGATCTTGGTATCGAAGCCCATTCCCTTGGCTTCGCCATAGACGTCCTTGATGTCGTCGGCGATGGTCTTCTTTTCTTCTTCCAGCCGTTCAATGCGCTCGATGAAAGCGCGAAGCTGATCGCGGGCGACGCCATGAGCATCAGACATCGTGTTCTCCTGATTTTTCGGTGATCAATTCGGGATGCACGTGACTGCCGCGAAGCGGCGTCACGGTCAAGCCTGTTAAAGGCCAAGCGGACTATTTGTGTGGCTTGTTCAGCTCAAATGCCGCCTTTTGCACAGGCGAGGCCTCCTTCTGGTGGAGGTTCTTCCAGTCCTCGTAGGGCATGCCGTAGATCATCTCACGCGATTCGTCCCGGCTGACCGGAACACCTTCGGCCTCGGCGGCCTCGCGGTACCAGTTCGACAGGCAGTTGCGGCAGAAGCCGGCCAGGTTCATCAGATCGATGTTCTGGACGTCGCTGCGGTCACGAAGATGCTTGACCAGACGACGGAAGGCGGCGGCTTCGAATTCGGTCTGTTGTTCCTTGCTGAGCGCGGTCATCTCGCTCTCCTTTCATTCCGTGGGCCTCAATAGGGGCCGGTGCGCGACGGATGGACGTCGTATTCGTGCAGGGCCGGATTCGCATTCATCGCTGCAAAAATCGGCGCCAGGCGCTCGGCCCATGCCGATATGCCGGCTTCATCCGCGATCAAATCCTGACGCACTTCGAGCAGGGCATGTGGGATTCCTGTCGCCATACAATGGCGGTACATGGTATCGCCCTTCAAAGCGCCGTCATAGGGTTCGTTGTCGCCGACGACGAGATCGGGATCGGCGCGCAGCTTGTCGAGCAGCGGGCCGACGGCGCGCCGGTCGCTGTCCCAAAGAACGGCGGCGTGCCAGGGTCGGGGAATGCTCTTCCATGCCGGCGTGAAAGAATGCAGCGATAGCACCAGCGGTGCCTTGCCGGTGCTATTCGCCACCGCGTCGATCGTGCCTGCCACGGCCTCGTGGTAGGGGCGATGAAAGGCTTCGATCCGGTAAATCCACTCCTGCGGCGTGATCGGGTGATTGCCTGGGATGACGGCGCCGTCCGAGATCCTCATGATCAGCGTCGGGTCGTCCTCCCCTCTGTTCGGGTCAATCAGCAGCCGCGAGAAACCGCCGAGCACGGCTGGTATGCCGAGCCTCGCTGAAAGCTGGCGCGTCACGCGCTCGATGCCGATGTCATAGGCGATGTGGCGGGCGAAGGCAGACTCCGGCAGGCCGAGCCTTTCATACCGGGCGGGAAGGCGGTTCATTGCGTGATCGGCGAGGATCACCATGCCTTTGTCATGTTTTCCGGGTAGAATTTCGAAGGATTGGAAGTCGTCCATGAAGGAATTGCCGTTGCTCATTGCGCAGTCGCGCCCAGTGATTGCATGAGCCCGCGACCGGTTCAAGCGCGACGGGCGGCGACAGCGGATATGAACCTTTGCGGACCGTTATGAAAGGGAATATAATCGATTAGCATTGCGTTGACTTTCGGATGGCGGCGGCGCAAGAAGGCACGGATATGAATAACCGTGGAGCTATTTGGGAGCCGTGTTGATTCAAGCCGCGCCAAGTTTCCTCACGCGGTCCGGACCGCTGGTCCGACTCGCCCTGTTTGCTGTTGCAGCCGCCATGCCGTTCTTCATCGCAGATGCCGCACGCGCCGACTTTCGCGTGTGCAACGGAACGCAAAATCTGGTTGGGGTAGCGATCGGATACAGAGCCAAAGACGGCTGGATCACGGAGGGCTGGTGGCAGGTGCCGGCAACGACTTGCGCCACGCTGATCGAGGGAGAATTGCAGTCGCGTTATTATTACCTCTACGCAGAGGACGCCGCCCGGGGAGGACGGTGGACGGGGGACGTGCAGATGTGCGTGGCGGAAAACGAATTCAAGATCTCGGGCGTGCAGGATTGTTATGCCCGGGGCTACCAGAAGATGGGATTCAAGGAATATGACACGGGCCGCCAGGGCAGCTGGATGGTTCAACTCTCCGACACCCCAGGGACGCAAGAAAGTCAGAATTGATGAAGCGTAATCGCAAAGTTAAAATCCTCGCCACCCTCGGGCCCGCCTCCGCCGAGGAATCGATGATCGAGAAGCTGCACCAGGCCGGTGCCGATGTCTTCCGCATCAATATGAGCCATGCGAGCCACGACCTCATGCGAACGCTCATCCAGCGCATCCGCTCGGTCGAGGCGCGTTCAGGCCGGCCGATCGGCATTCTCGCCGACCTGCAGGGACCGAAGCTGCGCGTCGGCAAGTTTGTCGACAGCAAGGTCGATCTGAAACCCGGCCAGACCTTCACGCTCGACAACAATGAAGCGCTCGGCGATGCCACACGCGTTTACCTGCCGCATCCCGAGATCCTGGAATCGGTGCAGCCTGGCCACCGTCTGCTGATCGATGACGGCAAGCTCTGCCTGCGCGCCGACAAGTGCGACGGGAAGAGCATCGTCACGACGGTGATCTCCGGCACGCGCATTTCCGACCGCAAGGGTGTCAGCCTTCCCGACACGTTGCTCGGCGTCGGTGCGCTGACAGACAAGGACCGGTCCGATCTCGACGCCGTGCTCGCCACCGACGATGTCGACTGGGTGGCGCTTTCCTTCGTCCAGCGTCCAGACGACCTAGCCGAAGTGCGCAAGATCGCCCGCGGCCGCGTCGGCCTGATGTCGAAGATCGAAAAACCGCAGGCTCTCGAGCGCATCGAGGAGATCATCGAGCTTTCCGACGCTCTGATGGTCGCCCGCGGCGATCTCGGCGTCGAAATGCCGCTCGAATCGGTTCCAGGCATTCAGAAGCAGCTGATCCGTGCCTGCCGCCGTTCGGGCAAGCCGGTTGTCGTCGCCACGCAGATGCTGGAATCGATGATTTCAGCGCCGGTGCCGACACGCGCCGAAGTATCAGACGTCGCGACCGCCGTCTTCGAAGGTGCCGATGCCGTCATGCTCTCGGCCGAATCGGCCTCGGGCGACTATCCGGTCGAAGCCGTCTCGACCATGGCCTCGATTGCCACGGCCATCGAGCGCGAGCCGCATTATCCCGGTATCATCTATGCTCAGCGCGCCCAGCCGGAAGCAACCGGCGCCGATGCGATCTCGCTTGCTGCCCGTCAAATCGCCGAAACGCTGAAGCTGTCGGCGATCGTCTGCTACACCTCGTCGGGCACGACGGGTCTCCGCGCCTCGCGAGAGCGCCCGCAGGTGCCGATCCTGGCATTGTCGCCGATCATCAAGACGGCGCGCCGGCTTGCCATCGTCTGGGGCCTGCATTGCGTCGTCACCCATGACGCGACCGATCTCGACGACATGGTCAACCGCGCCTGCCGCATCGTCGCCGACGAGGGTTTCGGCAAGCCGGGCGATCGCATCATCATCTCGGCCGGCGTGCCGCTCGGCACGCCGGGCGCCACCAACATGCTGCGCATCGCCTATATCGGTTCGGACGGCCAGAGCGGCGTCTGATCCGATCGCATCTGTGATGAAGCCTGCTGCCTAAAAGGGCGGCAGGCTTTTTTTGTTCATGTGACCAGGCATTGCCAAGGGATGCGGCGCATGCAAGTCTCGATCCTCGGGTTTGGAGGGATCATCATGGATATCGTCACTCTTTTGGCTTTCGCGGCCGTTTCCTTCGTCGGTATCGCCACACCAGGACCGACAGTGCTGCTGGCGTTGACAAATGGTTCTCGGCATGGGCTGCGCCGCGCGGTCGCCGGCATGGTCGGCGCGGTTCTTTCGGATTTCGTCCTGATCGGCGCTGTGGCTGTCGGACTCGGCGCGCTGCTTGCGGCATCGGAATTCTGGTTCTCGATGCTGAAATGGGCGGGTGCCGCCTATCTCGGCTTTCTCGGCATCATGCTCTTGCGCTCGAAGGGCACGATCGACGCGGCGCTGAAGTCCGATGAGGCGGCCGCGAGATCGACCTTTTCGCTCGGGCTGAAGAGTTTCATGGTCGCAGCGACCAACCCGAAGGGATATCTCTTCTTCTCCGCCTTTCTGCCGCAGTTCATCGAGCCCACCCAGCCGCAGACGGCGCAGTATTTGCTGCTCGCCCTTGTCTTCGCTGTGCTCGATTTCATCATCATGTTCGGTTACGCTTTCTTCGGCTCGCAGGCGGTCCGTTTCCTGAAAACGTCAGGCGCCTTATGGCTAGAACGCGCATGCGGCGGCGCGCTGCTCGCCCTTGCGGGATCGCTTGCCTTTTACCGTCGGGCCACCGCCTAAACTCATCGGGCCAAGGACATATGGCCAACGCGGTAGGTCTGCGCGTCATCGCCGATCTCGGGAGGCTCCCGCCACAAGCTGAAGCGTATGCGGGTCCATGTCGTCGGTTCGAAGCCGGAGACGGAGGCGAGTGCGCCTACCGCCAGATCGGCTTCGGCCTCTGCGATTTCGGCCCGCCGGAGATCGGCAAGCGGTGCATGGGCGTCCGTCTGCAGAATATTGCGGGTTGCGAACGCGGCAGCGGCGATATCGGGCGAGATTTGCGCCTCCCATACGATCCAGGTCTTCACCTGCGGCCAGCCGAAGGCACTGGTGAGCGCCTGGAAACCCGTGCCGCAGAGGAAGTCGCCTGCCCGTTCCGGCCTCCGCCAGAGGTAGAAGGGTGCATACAGGTTGTCGCGGCTGCCGAATTCGCCGATGCGGGCGCTGAGATAGGCTTTGAAGCCGAGATTGGGGAAGCCGTCGAGCAACGGCCCCTTGTCGCGGATGCGGCGGTCGATGTTCGACATGTCGTAATCGGCCGGCAGGGTAAAGCTGTATTGCATAGCGATCATGGCCGTGCCTCCACTGGATCCAGCCATTCGACAAAGCTGCCATTTTCCGCCGGCTGGATGCTGATATAAGTGAACGGGCTGTCAGCGGCGGCGCCATGCCAGTGGCGTTCGCCGGGCGCAAACCAAACCGCATCGCCGGCACGCAATTCCTCAACCGAGCCGCCCTCGTTCTGTGCTAAGCCCTGTCCCGCAAGGACATAGAGCAACTGCCCCTTGGGATGGGTGTGCCAGCGGGTGATGGTGCCCGGATCGAGCGTGGCACGCATCGCGGTATTTTCGCCGTCGGTGCCTTCGAGCAGCATCTCAACCCAGAAGGGCGCGGTTGCCACGCCTTCGGGCGAGCGGGTCACCTTACCAGGTCGCCTGACGGTCATCGATTTCGGGTTCGAAGCGCTCATTGCCGGCCTCCGGCTATCTGCAGCCGCCAGTCCGGATCGGTCATTTGGGCGATTCCGTTGCCGAAGGACCAGTCCTCAGGCGCGCTGGTGCTGACGACGATCATCAGGTCTTCCGGCCGAAGGCCCGACGATTGGGTCAGCAGCTCGGCGAGCCGCCGATACAGCGCTGCTTTCATCTCCCCCGTTCGCGGCCGGCCGATCGTGACTGAGATATAGACGAAATCGTCCGAGCGAGGGCCGGCAAGATAGCTGCGGTCGAAGATCAGTTCATTCTCATCATGCTGATGGATGGCCTGGAAGCGGTCGTTTTCGGGCACGTCGAAGGTCTCGACCAGTGCGCGCTGGACGTTGTCGGCAAGCGCTGCGAGATAGTCCTGTGACTTGCCTTTGCGAAGAGAGATGCGAACGAAGGGCATTGGGATCTCCATGGTTCGGGCCGTCCGGCGGCCTTGACAACAGCATCATCGCAGCACAGGATGATGCTGAAAATCAGAATTTTATGGATCAAATATCCCAAAATTTGGAACAATACGATGCGGCGAACGATCTTCGATCTCGATGTGCTGCGGACCTTTTCGACCGGCATGGAGCTCGGCAATTTCGCCAAGGCGGCGGAAAAGCTTGGGCGTTCGACGTCAGCGGTCAGCGCGCAGCTGAAGAAGCTGGAGGAACAGGCGGGCACCCCAATCTTCCGCAAGGCGGGGCGCGGGCTGGCGCTGACCGATGCCGGCGAAACAATGCTAGGTTATGCCACACGGTTGCTGGAGCTCAATGACGAGGCGGCGGCGGCCGTGCACAGCGTTGAGCTGGAAGGCTGGGTGCGGCTCGGTCTGCAGGAGGATTTCGGCGAGAGCTTGTTGCCTGAGGTGCTTGGCCGTTTCGCGCGGGCCCACCCGAAAGTCCGCATCGAGGCGCGGGTGGTGCGCAATGCCGAACTTCTCGAGCGGGTCACCTCAGGCAAGCTCGATTTGGCACTCGCCTGGAGCGACGGGAAATTGACGGCGCATTGCGAGCGCATCGGCGAAGTGCCGATGTGCTGGATCGGGCCTGCCGAGGGACAGCCCGGCTGGCATGCGGCAAGCGGCGAGCCGATGCCGCTTGCCTCGCTGGAGGCGCCGTGCCTGTTGCGCAGTGCGGCGACCAAGGCGCTCGACGCGGCGGGAATCTCCTGGCGGCTCGCATTCGTCAGCCCCAGTCTCGGCGGCCTCTGGGCAGCGACGGCGGCGGGTCTCGGTTTGACCATCCGCACGCCGATCGGCCTGCCGGCAAAGGTCCGGGCGCTTGCGCCAGAGGCAATC
The DNA here is from genome assembly GCF_051124255.1 of Rhizobium sp. YTUHZ045. Classification (NCBI taxonomy): domain Bacteria; kingdom Pseudomonadati; phylum Pseudomonadota; class Alphaproteobacteria; order Hyphomicrobiales; family Rhizobiaceae; genus Rhizobium; species Rhizobium sp. YTUHZ045. The sequence goes on along the minus strand of NZ_CP101432.1, from coordinate 3,460,233 downwards.
GGCCTGCCTGAGCTGCCGAAGCTCGGCCTGGTGCTGCATAGAGCCGAAGCTGAGCTGCAACCAGCTGCGGCGCGGCTTGGCGAACTGGTTCTACAGTCCGTTCATGGCGCGCTGCACGGGACGGCAGGCTGATCTCTCGCTTGCCTCTGCGAGCGCAGGCCCCGATCAATGAATCCGCCCTGTTATTCAGCCGAAGCGTTCCAACGCCATAGCGAAGATGTCGGTATCGACATTGCCGCCGGAGGTGACGGCGACGACGGTATCGCTTTCCAGCGCCTCGCCGTGGAAGAGGGCGGCAGCCAGCGCCACGGCGCCGCCCGGCTCGACGACAATCTTCAATCTGACGAAGGCCAGCGCCATGGCGCGCAGCGCCTCGTCGTCGGTGACGACGATGCCGGCGCCGGCGAGGCGCTTCAAGATCGGGAAGGTGATCCTGCCCGGCTCCGGTGTGATGATCGCATCGCAGATCGAACCCGACATCGAGGCGTTGCGTTCGATCCTGCCGGAGGCGAGCGAGCGGGTGGTATCGTCGAAGTCCCTGGGCTCGCAGGGACGGACGCGAAAGCCGGGGGCGCTGGCTTCGAGGGCGAGCGCGATGCCTGACGTCAGTCCGCCGCCGCCGCAGGGAACGAGCACCTCGGCTTCCGTTATACCTTCTTCTTCCGCCTGTTCGGAGATTTCGAGACCAGTCGTGCCCTGACCGGCGATGACAAGCGGTTCGTCGAAAGGTTTGATCAGCGTCAGGCCGCGCTCGGCGGAGAGGCGGGCGCCGATTTCGTCGCGATCCTCGTTGGCGCGGTCGTAGAGTACGACCTCGGCGCCAAAGGCGCGGGTATTGGCGATCTTCAGCTTCGGCGCATCGCTCGGCATGATGATGACGGCGGGCACGCCGTGCAGCTTGGCGGCAAGAGCGACGCCCTGCGCATGATTGCCCGAGGAGAAGGCGATGACGCCGCGTGCGCGTACTGCCGGGTCGAGCCCGGAGACGGCAGACCAGCCGCCGCGAAACTTGAAGGAACCCGAATGCTGCAGACATTCCGCCTTCACGAACAGGCGCCGGCCGGCGATCTCGTCCAGGAAGGGGGAGGAGAGAAGCGGCGTGCGGCGCGCGCGACCACGCAGTCGAGCGCGGGCGGCAACAATCATTTCAATGCTGACCATTCGAGAATCGTCCTGCTTGCGGCGTCGCTCATGCATAGGACGGGGCAAACGGTTTGTGAACGGCGACTTTGTCACCGTGACATGAATGACCATGCGCAATGCCCGGCGGCTCGCCGACCGTCAATAGCCGCCCGCCGAGCCTTCTGTCGCGCGGGCGTCCATGGCGCCGTTGTAACGAGCGCCGCCGCCCTTTTCGATGGCGGCAAGGCTTTTGCCGCCAACGAGGATGCCAGCGGCCTGGCCCCAGAGCGGCGCGTCGTTGCCGCCGTCGAAGCTATAGCCCATTGCCGCAAGCGTCTTTTCCGTATCCGGCGAGAGCGCATAGGGCTCGAGATAGACCTTGTCGGGCTGCCATTGGTGATGAAGCCGCGGTGCGTTGACTGCCTGGCTGATATCCATGCCAAAATCGACGACATTCAAAATCGCCTCCAGCGTGATGGTTATGATGCGCGAACCGCCGGGGCTGCCGATCACCATGAAGGGCTTGCCGTCGCGGGTGACGATCGTCGGGCTCATCGAGGAGAGCGGCGTCTTCTTCGGAGCGATGGCGTTGGCTTCGCCCTGAACGAGGCCATAAAGGTTCGGCACACCCGGCTTGGAGGTGAAATCGTCCATCTCGTTGTTGAGCAGAATGCCGGTGCCGGGTGCCACGACCGCTGCGCCGAAGGAGCCGTTCAGTGTATAGGTCACGGCAACCGCATTGCCCTCGTCGTCAATGATCGAATAGTGGGTCGTCTCGTTGCTTTCCTTGCCGCCGAGCGGTTCCAGGTTGGCCGAAGTCCCGGCCTTGTAGGGATCGATCTTTGCTGCGATCTCATTGGCGTAGCTCTTGTCGAGCAGTTTTTCGACCGGATTGTCGACGAAATCGGGATCGCCGAGGGCCGCGTTGCGGTCGACATAGGCGTAGCGCATCGCCTCGACCATCACATGCACGGTTTCAGCCGAGGCGTAGCCGAGATAGGAGAGCGGATAACCTTCGAGGACGTTGAGGATCTCGCATATGATCACGCCGCCGGAAGAGGGTGGCGGCGAGGAGATGATGTCATAGCCGCGGTAATTGCACTCGATCGGCTTCAGCTCGCGCACGGCATACTGCGCGAAGTCCTCCTTGGCGAGGATGCCGCCCTTGGCCTGGCTCGCTTTTACGATCGCCTCGGCGGGGGAAGCCTTATAGAAGGCGTCCGGTCCTTTTTCCGAAATGGCCGCCAGGACTGCAGCGAGATCCGGCTGCGCAAGCTTTTCGCCGGAGCCATAGGGCTTGCCGTCCGGTTTCAGGAAAATCTTCGCCGCCGTCTCGTCCTTGGCAAGGCGCTTGGTGCTGCCGGCAAGGATCGCCGCGTCACCCTGTTCCAGCGTATAGCCCTCCTTGGCGAAGCGGAGCGCGGGAGCGATCAGATCCTGGCGTGAGCGGGTGCCGTATTTCTCGCGAGCCGTCTCGAAACCCATGACGGAGCCCGGAACGCCGACGGCGAGATAGCCATCAAGGCTGGCCCGCGGCACAATATCGCCCTTAGCATCGAGATACATGGTCTTTGTCGCGGCGAGCGGCGCGCGTTCGCGGAAATCGAGGAAGGTCTTGGTGCCGTCTTTCAGGCGGATGGTCATGAAGCCGCCGCCGCCGAGATTGCCGGCCGAGGGATAGACGACCGCCAGTGCATAACCGACGGCGACCGCTGCATCGACGGCGTTGCCGCCGCTCTTCAGCACCTCGACGCCGACATCGGTCGCCAGATGCTGGGCGGTGACGACCATCCCGTGTTCGGCTTCGACCGGTGCGGGCGAGGCCGCGAAGGCCGTCGTCAGAGTTAGCGACAATGCCGATATGACGGAGATCGTCCCGATATGCAGCCGGCCCATGATTTCCCCTCCTATGGACAACAACGGAAAGACATATGGGGCTGCTGCGGCCCGCGGCAATGCAAGGAGCAGGCTTTGTGCGAGGAAGCGGAGCGAATGTCCCGAGAGGAACACCGCCGGAGAGATCAAACGCCGTGGAGAGCCCCCGGCATCAGCGACGGCTGGGTTTGGACCGCCGGACTATGCAGAGAGGCGGCGAGCCTTTCTTCGGCCCGGCGGGCGGCCGACTGGAGGTCGTGCGGCTCGCCGGCGATCTTTTCCATGGCGGCGATGGCGACGTCGGTGGCGAGATAATCCGGCTTATGGCCGACGCCGCGGACCGTAACGAGTTCGGAGCCTGCTATATCGCGGGCAAGGCCACGCGAATGCAGGTGTTCCCAGACGATCTCGTCGCGGTCGCCTGTGATGATGACGGTCGGCGCGGTGATCTGCGAATAGAGCGGCGACTGCTCCTTCACATAGGCGAGCAGTCTTTTGAAATCGGCTGCATTGTTGTGGAAGGTGTGCGGCCGCAGCACCAGCGACGGGCCGGTTTTTTCGATGTAGTCGGCAGGGCGTGGATTGGGACGGAAGACATTCAGCGTGCCGCGCTCCAGCCGGCTCAGTCCAAGCGGAACGACGACGGCGTGGTTGAAGAGCCAACCGATGACCGGCACGGTCGCCACATGATAATACCAGTCGATGCCGCCGGGCCACGGATGGGTGGCCGGCGCGAGGAAGAGCAGGCCGGCGGTCTTATCCGGGTGGCGCAGGCCGAAGGCGGCGGTGATCGCGCCGCCGAAGGAATGGCCGACGATGATCGCCTTCTCGATGCCGCGCTTTTCCATCAGTCGGGCGATTGCATCGGCTTGGCCCGAGGGAAGGGCGTTCTCAGGGCCGCCGCGCTCCGAATAACCGTGACCGGGACGATCGACGAACAGCATTTCCGCCCGGCCTTCGAGCGGTGCGCGAAAAGCGACGATCTGATCGAGCAGATTGCCGCTGGCGCCGTGAATGAAGACGAGCGCCGGCAGGTCCGCATTTTCGGGACGCTCGACATGGACGGCGTTCATGCGGTAGCCGCCGACATCCGTTAACTCGCCGATATTCGGATAGGTCTGTTCGAATTGCCGCGCCTTGTAAGAGGAGTAGCCGATGACGGCGGCGAGCGGGGCGAGAAGAGCGGAAACTTCGGCAAGCATGATCTTAACGGCGACGATCGATGGATTTTGCGGGGGACGATCGTGTCAAATTCCCTCGACAGTTCTAAAATTGCGCGCTCTGGGCGCAGGTCAAGCTCGGCGAGCCTGCTTCTTCAGGTCCGATTGCCGGCCAGTTTTTCCGCAAGCATGTTGACCTGCTCCTGCGCGGTGCGATCGGCGGGATAGATATCGAGGAACCGTTCCCAGGCCTTCAGGGTCAATTGATCATTGCCGGAATTGTTGAGGATCGCGGCCATGCCGGAGAGCGCGCCGAAATGGCGTGGCTCGATATCCAGCACATGCTCGATGTCGGACATCGACTTTCGGTAATTGCCCATGATGAAATTCAGCGTGGCGCGGCGATTCCAGCTCTCGGCGTAATCGGGCTTGAGGGCAATCGCCTCGTCGAGGAAATCGAGGGCGGCGGGATTGCGTTTTTCCTCGATCGCCTTGTCGGCCCATTGCATCAGCAGGTTCACGGTCGCACTGCCGGAATCATTCCACTCCAGACGAATTTCATTGGCGATGCTGCTGGCCTTATCAGGATCACGCTCGCGCTTCAGCTGACTGAAGAGCTGATCGAGACGCTGCTTCGGCGAACTAGTGGCATCCCTCCGCTCGACAATGACGTTCTTTTCCGCCGCGGCGACCGGAAACGGGGAGGTGGAGAGGATGAAGGCGAGCGGCAGCACCGCTGACGTCAAAGCAAAAAAGCGCATGGCGGACATATTAGTCCGCCAGCGCCGAAGATCAAACAAATTAGCCGTGATCACCGCAGCGACCCCCGGATGTCCGTTGCCGCACTCTGAGCGGCGCACGATCCGGATTCGCGCAATCAGCCCTGACGAGCCTTGTAGCGCGGGTTCAGCTTGTTGATGATGTAAATGCGGCCCTTGCGACGAACCAGACGGTTGTCACGGTGACGTGCCTTGAGCGACTTGAGCGAATTCTTGATCTTCATTTTTCTGATCCGCGATCTCTATGGGGGAATTCACATTCGCCCGTAACTTTAACAATCAAAAGCGCGCCGTCGGGGCGCGCTCTTTAGGTGGGGGTGCAGATACCTCGTCACCTCCAGCGTGTCAACCACGTGACGGTGTTTTTCCCAAGCCGCACGGCCGTTTTCTCATCCCGAAACCGGCAATTTCGGCGCCAATGTCGTGACATGACCCATCTTGCGGCCGGGGCGCCACTCGCTCTTGCCATAGAGGTGAACCAGCGTGTCGGGACGCTGCAGCCAGTCGCGGACGGCAAGGATATCGTCACCGACCAAATTCTGCATGACGCAGTCGGAGTGCCGCTCGCCATTGCCGAGCGGCAGGCCGGCGACAGCGCGGATATGCTGCTCGAACTGGCTGACGACGCAGGCGGCTTCCGTCCAATGACCGGAATTGTGGACGCGCGGCGCCATCTCGTTGGCGACCAAGCCGCCATCGGCGAGCACGAAGAATTCGATGCCGATCACGCCGACATAGTTCAACGCGGCGAGAATCTTTTCCGCCGATTGACGAGCGGCCTCCGCAGTCGTCGCCGAGATTGCGGCCGGAACGGTCGAGGTGTGGAGGATGCCGTTGTGGTGGACATTCTCGGCGGGATCGAAGCAGACGACCGTCCCATCCGCGGCACGCGCGGCGATGATCGAGACCTCTCGCTCGAAGGCGACGAAGCTTTCGAGGATGAGCGGCACGGCCCCGAGCGCGCCATAGGCGCCGTCAGGGTTGTCGGCGGGCGAGCGGAAAACCTTCTGCCCCTTGCCGTCATAACCGAGACGGCGGGTCTTCAGCACGCCTTGGCCGCCGAAATCTTTCAGTGCGGTTTCGAGATCGGCCTGGCTGTCGACTGCATGAAAGCGAGCGGTTGATATGCCGCAGCCGTTGAGGAAGCGTTTTTCGACGAGCCGATCCTGGGCGGCCTCGAGCGCCTTGGCAGGCGGATAGACGGCGATGCTTGCCGAGAGCGCGTCGGCGGCTGTGACGGGCACATTCTCGAATTCGTAGGTGACGACGTCGCAGGCGTCTGCCAGTTCGGCCAGCGCCGCGGGATCGTCATAGGCGGCGACGATCTGCCGGTTCGCCAGTTGGGCGGCCGGGCAGTCGAGCTGCGGCTCGAGGATGACAGTGCGGAAATTCAATCTGGCGGCGGCGATGGCCAGCATGCGGCCGAGCTGGCCGCCGCCGACAATGCCGATCGTTCCTATGGTCATTGGTCGTCCATTGGATATTCGGCGACGGCAGCACTCTGCCGCTCGCGCCATTCGTCGAGCCTGTCGGCAATCTCTTCGTCGGAAAGGGCCAGCACGGCAGCGGCGAGAAGAGCGGCGTTGACCGCACCCGCCTTGCCGATGGCTAGGGTCCCAACCGGAATGCCGGCCGGCATCTGCACGATGGAAAGAAGGCTGTCCTGGCCGGACATGGTCTTCGACTGAACCGGGACGCCGAAGACCGGCAGCGGCGTCATCGATGCGGTCATGCCCGGCAGATGCGCCGCACCGCCGGCGCCCGCGATGATGACCTTGAAACCTTCCGCACGTGCGCCCTTGGCGAAATTCATCATTCGCTCGGGCGTACGGTGCGCTGAGATGATGCGCGCATCATAAGCGATTTCCAGCGCTTCCAGCGTGTCGGCCGCGTTCTTCATGGTCTCCCAATCGGATTGGCTGCCCATGATGATGGCGACGAGTGGTCTATCTGTCATCCTGCGACCGTTCCTTTCAGGCAATGATATCGGGAACGATCTGGTCTTCCAGCTTGGAGAGCTTGTCCTTGATGACGAGCTTCTTCTTCTTCATGCGCTGGATTCGCAGAGCGTCGCATCCGGTCTCGATCATGGCGTTGATCGCAGCGTCGAAATCCTCGTGCTCCTGGCGCAGACGCGCCACCATGAGCCTGATTTCCGCCTGTTCCTGATCGGCCATATGCATTCCCCGTTATCGTCCTCGGACCTTGTCCGATCTGCCGATGATTTCCGCAAGCTCCTATCACCAAATACGGGTAACGGCTAGTTAGTCTTGATCATGAATTTGCCATCTCTTCTTCATCTTTTGGCCTTCGACAAGCCGTCAAAAATATGTCACAGTCCGCCCCGTTGACACCTTGATCCCCGACGATGATGGTCGGGGAGGGTAAGAGGAAGGAAGGGTCAAATGACAGTTGAAGCTCATCTTGAATCACTCCAGAAAAAGCACGTAGCACTCGAGGAGGAGTTGCACGCGCTCAGAACAGCTCCCTCTATCTCCGATACCGAAATTGCCGAATGCAAGCGCCGCAAGCTGCGCATCAAGGACGAGATTCAGCGTCTCAAGTCATCCGTCCACTAATCCTCCCAGGAGATCGCCGGTCGATCATCTTGCGTTAGAAGAGGTAAATCCATCCATTCCGCCTAAGATCAGCAAGATCCGGTGATCTCATACCAGATTTGCGCCAGTCCGATGCTTGAGGCATTGCGGCTGGCGCTTTCACGAGGGCATATTCGAGTAGTTTCATGTGATCGCAGCGTGTCCCACGGCGGGGATGGCATCAGGCCCAGAACTGATCCAGCCATAAATTGAGCTTGTCGAAGCCTCGGTTGTTGACCGTGTAAATGCGCTTCGTGCCTTCCGAGGTCACCGAGACCAGATTGCTGTCGAGCAGCGCCTTTAGGTGTTGCGAGACCGCCGGGCGGCTGATCGGCAGCCCTTCGGCGAGCTCGTTGACCGTCCTTGGAGCGCGACGCAATTCCTCCAGCAGAAACCGCCGGTTCGGATCAGCAATCGCAGAGAAAGGGTCCGTGTTCGACATGCTGGAAAAGCTACGTCAAACCGGCCCTTCCGGCAAGGAAATTGTGCATTGCAGCGTAGCGTGGCCTTTGTCAGCCGCTAAGGCCCTCGCGTGCGATCAGAAAGGCGGCGATCAGGGCCATGGCATACATGAAAGGATAGAAGATCTCCGGCTTCATGCGCCGCACGCACCAGGCGCCGGCAAGGGTAGCGAGTGGCGCGAAAGGCAGCAGCGTCGCCGAAGTCGCAAGATTCTGCGTGTCGAGCTGGCCGAGCGCGAAATAGGGGACCAGCTTGATGGCGTTGAGGATCGCGAAGAAACGCACGCTGGTGCCGGTATATTCGCGTGGCTGAAGTTTGAGCGGCAAAGCATAGATCTGGAAGGGGGCGCCGCCTGCATGGGCGACGAAGCTGCCGTAGCCGGAGAAGGCGCCCCAGAGGCCGGCGGCCACCGGCCGCTGGCCGCGCGGCGGAACCACCTTGCCGGCACCCGGGCCGAAATTGTTCCAGAAATAACGCAGGCAGAAGAGGATCGTCACCGCGCCGATGACGACGCGAAGGACGTTGCCGGGAACGAGCGCCGAGGTCGCCCAGCCGAGGGCAATGCCGAAAATTGCGCCCGGCAGCATGATCCTCAGCGTCGCCCAATCGCCATGCCTGCGCCAGATGACGAGCGAGATCATGTCCATGAAGACCAGGATCGGCAGCAGGATCGCCGCGGCTTCGAGCGGCGAGACGACCAGGGCGAGAAAGGGCAGGCCGATCAGCGACAAAGCGTCGCCCATGCCGCCTTTTGCTAGGCCGACAAGCAGAACCGCGGGCACGGCGGCGTAGTAGAATGACAAGTCCTGCGGCATGCTTTCGACGTCCTCCTCTTGCAAGCCTCCTCTAACGGAACTACTCACACAAAACGAGTGCGGATCCGTTATTTCGAGAAGGGAATTCGCAGGAAACGGAAAGACCTCATGACCGAAGCCGAAAACCGCTGCCGCCTGGTGCTCATCGTCCCCGATATCGCCGACGCCGATGAACAGGCAAAGATCGTCGCCGATGCGCTGAAGGGCGGCGATGTCGCCTCCGTCATCGTGCCGCAATACGGGCTCGACGACGGCGCCTTCCAGAAACATGCCGAAAAGCTGGTGCCGGTGATCCAGGATGCGGGGGCCGCCGCGCTGATTGCAGGCGATAGCCGCGTGGCGGGACGGGCGAAGGCGGATGGCCTGCATATTACCGGCAATGCCCAGGCACTGTCGGAGGCGATCGACAAACACGCTCCGAAGCTGATCGTCGGCGGCGGCAATGCCAGCGACCGGCACAATGCGCTGGAGATCGGCGAAGTCAGGCCGGATTATATCTTCTTCGGCAAGCTCGATGGGGATATCAAGCCGGAGGCGCATCCCAAGAACCTTGCGCTGGGCGAATGGTGGGCCTCAATGATCGAAATCCCCTGCATCGTCATGGGCGGCACCGATCCGGCGTCGGCTCTTGCCGTCGCTGAGACCGGAGCAGAGTTCGTGGCGCTGCGGCTGGCGGTATTCGGGGAGCCCGGCCGAGCGCCGTCCATCGTTGCCGAGATCAATGCTCTGCTCGACGAAAAAGCGCCACGGTTTGAGGATTGAAATCCCGCTCATGCCGATCCTGCCCGCCCGCCCTTTGAAATATCTGCTTGCCAGCATGGTCGCCCTCACTGCGGGCGGGTCTGATATCGCCGTGGCGCAGGCACCGGACAGCGTCATCAGCCAGCCAGGCACCGCGCCGGCGTCAAGCTTTCGCACCGACCGGCTCCCCAACGGGGATGTGAAGCCCTCGGATGGCGTCGGCGTTTTCGACCGCATGGGCGCGAAGCTGCCCGACCTTCCGCCGGAGAAGGACTACAAAGGGCCGATTGACGAGGCGTACGGCGCCTTTCAGCGCGGTTACTATCTGACCGCGATGGACAAGGCGCTGCCGCGCGCCCAGCTCGGCGATCCGGCGGCGCAGACGCTGATTGGCGAAATCCTCTCGCAGGGTCTCGGCGTCAAGAAGGACGTGAAGAATGCCGCCTTCTGGTATGGCAAGGCGGCCGAAGGCGGCGATCCTGCGGCAATGTTCAAATATGCCCTGATGCTGATGGAAGGCCAGGGTGTGCCGCGCGACAAGGCCAAAGCCGACGACTATATGCGCAAGGCCGCCGAAGCCGGCAATCCTTCAGCCGAATTCAACTGGGCGCAGATCCTCGTCGCCGACAATCCCGGCGAAAAGGGGCTGAAGCTCGCGCTGCCGTTCTACGAGAAATCAGCCGAGCAGGGCATTGCCGATTCGCAATATGCCGTGGCGCAGATCTATGGAACGCTGAAGGACCTGCCGCAGGAAAAGAAGCAGCTCGCCCGCGAGTGGATGGCGCGCGCAGCGCGTGCCGGCTTCGACACGGCCCAGCTCGATCTCGGCATCTGGCTCGTCAACGGCGTTGGTGGCCCGAAGGATTACGTCAAGGGTTTCGAATGGCTGAAACTTGCCGCCAATGGCGGCAATGTCGTCGCGCAGAACAAACTCGCCCATCTCTACATCAACGCCATCGGCACGGCGCCGAATCCGATCGAGGCGGCGAAGTGGTATGTGCTGTCGCGCCGTGCCGGGCTTGCCGATCCCTCGCTCGAGGATTTTTATCTCGGGATCGAGGACGATCAGCAGAAGGCGGCGATCGATGCCGCCAACAAGTTCCGGCGGCGATAGCGGCCGCGCGCTTCATTCTCTAAGGCATGCCGCGATCTTTCAGGTTTGCTTATCATGCTGTCGGTTTTTCCTTATGTCTTTATCGCAAGACCGCCGCACAGTTTTGCGAGACATGCTTTAGAAAAGCGCGTCGGCGAAAAGATCCTCGTCATTTTCGACTTTGGCGGTCTCGGCCGGCGCTGGAATGCTCTCCTCGCTTGCCGGGATGATGTCGCGATGAATGTTGCGCTCCTGGACCATCGTATAGAGCTTGAAGATCTTGCGGTCGAGCGGTGCGATGGCCTCCGCGAGATCGGAGATATCGGCGACATCGGTGCCGGCGACGCCTTCGAGCACATCGGCACAGCGGGCAAGGACATCGCCGAGTTCGTGCTGGAAGTCGAGCTTGCCGATCAACAGACCGATCTTGGTGGCGACCTCGCGGCCGTTCTCGGCGAGCACCTTCAACTCGTTTTCCATGACGTTGGCCGCGGAACGGATGTTGCCGACGGCCGAGGTCAGGCTCTCGCCCAGCCCGCCGGCCGCGGCGTCCGTGGCCGGAGCCACGCGCCCGGCGGCGGCTTCGAGCGCCGGCAGGCCGTTGACGATGGCGTCGGCGGATTCGTCGAGCTTGCCGGCGAAGATGCGCAACTCGGCTGTGACGACATTGATCGATTTGCCTTCCTCTCCAAGCCGGCTGCAGCGCAGATTGGTGTTCAAAGCCATGTAATGGATGTCGGTCCTGACGACGCGGATGTTGGTGATGGCTTCGGAAAGCTTGGCGGCCGTGCCGATTGTCGAATGGCTTACCTGGTCGGCCTGCCGGCTTGCCGTGTCGACCTGCTTGACGATCTCGTGGGCGGCGGAAACGCTGGATTCCAGCGCGCGCATGAAGTTGCCGCCGGCTTCACCGCTTTCCGCGCCCATTTGATCGCGCAGTTTGAGGATTTCCCGCATGTCGTGGTCGAAACTCGCAATCGTCTTGACGACATTCTCCGAATCCCGCTGGAAATTGACGCACATGTCGCTCATCTGCGCCGCGGTCAGATGGTGAACGACATTCTGGAGACGCTGGCGCGCACCGGTCTCGAGCCTCGTGCCATCTTCGCCGGTGAGGAAATCTTCAAGCAGCGAAAAGGTTGCTTGTACATGCTCGATGCGCTGACGGGTGATATCGCCGATCTGCAGGGCCGATAGAGTGGAACTGACCTTGCTCTGGACGCCGCGTGCGATCGCGCCGACCTCACGGGCGATAACCCCGAGATTCTTGCGATGTTCGGCGATTTTGGCGGCATCGTCGCGCAGGGCTTCGGCGACGGCGGGAACGGTATCGGCGTAGCCTTTGGAAACGCTGACGCCGAAGGACGCGGCGAGTTTGACCTCTTTCTCGAGGCTGTCGAGATGGGCAGCGAAGCGATTGACCTCGTCGGTACCCGAATAGATACGTTCCAAAATCTCCTGCGCAAAGCCGGCGAATTCGGCAAGGCCGGCGCCGGTGATCTTTACGGTCACGGCAAAGGTTCTGAGATAACGCATCGTCTCCTGCATGTCGGCGACATGCTTGCGCAGTTCCCTGCCGGTTTGCGCCAGTGAGACGAGTGCCTGCTGGCGGTTTTCTTCGGTCACCGGCAACGCAAGCAGGCTCTCCACAGTGGCGCGGAGATCGGCGCTGGTATCGCTCGCCTCGTTGTCATCGAGTGCCTTGGCGACACTTTCGAGCGAATTCAGCAAGCGGTTGAGGACATCCATCACCGACAGCAGCACCGAGCCGCCCTCGAGAAAACGCTCCTCGACTTGGCAGCGGGCGGATTCCAAGGTCTGACTGATCTCCCGCCCCGATGTGTAGGCTGCAGCGTTGGATGTTACCAGAGCGTGTGCCACATTTATACCTTTTCTTAAAACGCAGGCCATTTGACTCTATTTCTACGGGCAGGATGGAAATGTCCGGTAAACGCGCCAGACTCGCCTGCGTTGTGATTAATGAAAGGTTTGAGACGAGGCGCCCGGTGCAGCGCGTGGCCGAAAGGGGCCATTTAAGATTCTGTTTTTACTTTATTTATCTCTAAATTTTCCGAGAAATATACAACTTATTCCAGATAAGAATTGGGAGTCGCGGACTGCGCCCCACGTCGGTTTTCTACAACCGCTGTTTACGCTGCATTAACGCTGTCGTGAGAGTCCTCTTAGGGTCGCAAGTATTTCTCGGGCCCAGGAGGCTGCATTGGATGCTAAGAGCCAATATTATGAATCTATAAATTTACCGGGTGTGCTAAGCATTCGTCATGTGGCTGAACTACATTCCAAGCTTATGGACGAATTTAATAGTAAATATGACATTGTCGTCAGCATAATCGCTGACGCCGAAGCTGACATTAGTTTCATTCAGCTTATCGAGGCAGCGCGTCGTCAAGCAAAATCTGACGGAAAGACGTTCAGGCTTTCTTCTCCGGTCAGCGGCTCACTGCTGAAGGTACTTGAGCGCGCCGGTTTCATCGAATCTTTCGATCAAGAAGACTTAAAGTTCTGGTTGCATAAAGAGGTGACATTATGAGTGCCAACATCCTGACCGTAGACGATTCCGCCAGCATCCGCCTGACTACAAAAGTCACGCTGACCAATGCCGGCTACAGCGTCACCGAAGCGGTCAACGGGGCGGAAGGCCTCATGGCGGCCAAGAGCAGCAGCTTCGATCTGATCGTGACCGATCTCAACATGCCGGTCATGGATGGCCTGACGATGATCGAGGAACTGCGCAAGCTGCCAGCGCAGGCCGGTGTTCCGATCATCTTTCTGACGACGGAGTCTGATGCCGATCTCAAGGCGCGTGCCAAGGCCGCCGGCGCGACCGGCTGGCTGACCAAGCCGTTCGACCCGGAAAGTCTCGTGAAGATCGTGAAGAAGGTCCTCGGACGATGAGTACGCTCGACCCCGTCGCAGTATTCCGCATAGAGGCTGCCGAATGCCTCGAAGCGATCGAGACCGGTCTTCTCGACCTCACTCACCAGCTCGACAATAAGGATCTCGTCGACGCCGTATTCCGCGGGCTTCACACGCTCAAGGGATCCGGCGCAATGTTCGGTTTCGAGGCGCTCGCCGCCTTCACCCATCATTGCGAAACCGCTTTCGACCGCGTCCGCAAGGGTGAGGTCGCAGCGACCAGTGAGCTCGTCGCTGCCGTCCTTGCCGCCCAGGACCATATGCGCGCCCTTGTCGACCAGCCGGATGCCAATCATGGCGATACCGGCAGCAGGCTTCTGGCGCAGCTGCAGGCGGCCGTCGGCGGCAAGACGGCAGCGCCCGCGGCAGCTCCCGTTCCCGCACCCGCCGCCGTCAATGCGGCGCCTGCAAAGAAGAAGAACAGCTGGCGCATCCGTTTCAGCCTGCCGGCCAATTCGATGGCCAACGGCACCAATCCGCTCGGCCTGCTGGACGAGTTGCGCGATCTCGGCGAATGCAGCGTGCGCGCCAACACCGCGGCCATTCCGCCTCTCGGCGATCTCACGCCGACGGAACTGTACGTTTCCTGGGATGTGACACTGACCAGCGAGCAGGATCGTTCGGCAATCGACGACGTCTTCATCTTCGTGCTCGACGATATGGAACTCAGCGTCGAGGAGATCGACGCCGCGGCAGCGGCATTGACCGGCCCGGCCGAAACAATGCCGGTGCCTGCCCCTGTCGCCGCTGCGTCGCCGGCGCCTGTTCCGGCACCCGCCGTGCCGGAATTCCGTCCTGTCGAGGCGGTTCCGGCCAGGCGCGAGGCGCCTGCGGCCAGCCAGGCGAAGGCGGCCGAGAATGTCCGCGTTCCGGCCGAACGTCTCGACGAACTGATGGATCGTGTCGGCGAGCTCGTCATCGCGCAATCGCGCCTCAGCCAGCTCGCCAGCGCCAGCGCCGATATCGCGCTGCGCTCCGTCTCGGAAGAAATCGAACGCCTCTCCGGTGAATTGCGCGACACGATGATGGTGCTGCGCATGGTGCCGGTCGCAACACTCTTCTCCCGCTTCCGCCGCCTTGTCCACGATCTCGCCCGCGAGACCGGCAAGGTGATCGAGCTGGTGACAGAAGGCGAGACCACCGAAGTCGACAAGACGGTCATCGAGCGCCTGGCCGATCCGCTGGTGCATCTGGTGCGCAACTCGATCGATCACGGCCTCGAAACACCCGCCGACCGCTTGGCCGCCGGCAAAACCGAAGCCGGTACGGTGACGCTTTCGGCCCGCCAGGCCGGCGGCGAGGTGATCATCTCCATCAAGGACGACGGGCGGGGCATCAATCGTGAACGGGTTCGCGCCAAGGCGGAATCCTCCGGTCTCATTCATCCCGGCCAGCCGCTTTCGGACTCCGAGCTCCTGCAGCTGATCTTTGCCCCCGGCTTTTCGACGGCGGCGGCGATCACCAATCTGTCCGGGCGCGGCGTCGGCATGGACGTGGTCAAGAAGACGGTCGAAGCGCTTCGCGGCGCGATCGATATCGTCAGCGTGCCCGGTCAGGGTTCGGAAGTGTCGCTGCGCATTCCGCTGACGCTTGCCATCATCGACGGCCTGCTGGTGCGGGTCGGTTCCGGCCGCTACGTCATCCCGCTCTCGGCGGTCGAGGAATGCCTCGAACTGTCGCTCGAGGAAGATCTCCGCTCGCGCGGCCGCAGCTTCATCTCGCTGCGCGACAGCCTGGTGCCATTTTTGCGCCTGCGCGACCTCTTCCGCACCGGCACCAAGCCGGACGTGCATCAGAAGGTCGTCGTCATCTCCACAGGCACGGAGCGGGTCGGCCTCGTCGTCGACCAGATCATCGGCGACCACCAGACGGTCATCAAGTCGATGTCGAAACTGCACAATGACGTGGCGACCTTTTCGGGCGCCACCATTCTCGGCGACGGCAGCGTCGCCCTCATTCTCGATGTCGGGCACCTGGTTGCCGCGGGTCAGCAACAGGAGGCGCAATTGCGGGTAGCAGGATGAGTGCAGCAGCAACAGCCGAACGGTTCGACAATCACTGGAATTATGCCGAGGAAGTCGAGGTGCTGACCTTCGATCTCAACGGCGAGACCTTCGCGCTCGAAGCAGTCATCGTCCAGGAAATCCTGGACTTGTTGCCGGAAACCGCGGTGCCGGGCAGCCAGCCCTTCGTCGCCAGCGTCATCAACTTCCGCGGCAAGGTCATTCCGCTGGCCGACCTGCGTCTCGCCTTCGGGATGGAGGCGGCAGAGGCAACGATCGACAGCCGTTTCATCGTCATCGAGATCGATCTGCAGGGCGAGGCGACGCTCGTCGGGCTCAGAACCGACAAAGTGAACGAGGTGACGACGCTTGCAAAATCCGCGAGCGAGGCACCGCCGAGCGTCGGGATGCGCTGGCGCGCCGATTACATCAACTGCCTGGTGAAGAGGGGCGGGGAGTTCATCATTCTCCCAAATCTGCAGGCGATTTTTTCATCAAGACATAATGCGGCGGGGGCCGCCAGTTGACGCTGGATGAATTCAACGGGGGTTTTGACGATGCGACTGACAATAAAGACGAAACTGGTGAGCGCGTTCACCTTTATCATTCTGATGCTCTTGGGCACCGCCGGCTATGGCGTCTTCAGCCTTGGATCGCTGAACGATACGATCGATAAGCTTCTCTCCGGCCCGGCAGCCCGCCTCGATCTGGCACAGCAGATCAACATCGCCCAGCTCGAGGCCATCCGCCAGCAGAAGAACCTGCTCACCGCCCGCACAGCGGAAGAGACGGCCGGTTCAATCGCGAAGGGCAATCAGGCCCGCAAAGACTTCGCCGACGCCTTCACCCAGGTGCAGGCACTGGCGACGGAAGAAGGCAAGGCGCGCTGGGCCCGCATCGCCGAACTCGCCAAGGCCTTCAATACGGCCGATGATCAGATCCGCGAATATGTGAAAGCCGGCAATGCGGAAGGCGCAAATAGCATCTCCGTCACCACGGCGCGGGCCGCTGCCAATGACATCGACTCGACGCTCAGCGAGATCCTCGCGCTTGAAAAGCAGCGCATGAAGGCTGCCGACGACGGCGCCGAGCAGCAGTACATGACGACACGCACGATGATGGTCGCGGTCGCTGTCGTTGCCCTGCTGATTGCTGCCCTCACTGCCTTCTGGATCGCCAGCACGATCAGCAGGGGCCTCAAGCGCGCCAACACCGTGGTTCGCGAAGTATCGGAAGGCGATCTTACGAAGATGGCCGATATCACCAGCCATGATGAAATTGGCGAGCTCCTCGGCAACGTTAATACGATGATCGAACGCCTGCGCGGCGTTGTCGCCGACGCGCTGTCGGCCGCCGATAACGTCTCCTCCGGCAGCCAGGAGCTTTCGGCAAGCTCGGAACAGGTGTCGCAGGGCGCCAGCGAACAGGCGGCCTCGGCCGAAGAGGCTTCGGCCTCGATGGAACAGATGGCCGCCAACATCAAGCAGAACGCAGACAATGCCGCCCAGACAGAGAAGATTGCCCGGCAGTCGGCCAAGGACGCGGAAGCGAGCGGCGAAGCGGTAACGCGTGCTGTCGACGCCATGCGCACGATTGCCGAGAAGATCAGCATCGTCCAGGAAATCGCTCGACAGACCGATTTGCTGGCTTTGAACGCTGCTGTCGAAGCCGCTCGCGCCGGGGAACACGGCAAGGGTTTCGCGGTGGTGGCCTCGGAAGTGCGCAAGCTTGCCGAACGCAGCCAGTCGGCCGCCGCCGAAATCAGCTCCATGTCGAGCGACACGGTCAAGGCTGCCGCCGATGCCGGCGAAATGCTGGGCCGGCTGGTGCCTGATATCCGCAAGACAGCAGAACTGGTCTCCGAAATCAGCGCCGCCTGCCGCGAACAGGATATCGGCGCCTCGCAGATCAACGAGGCGATTCAGCAGCTCGACAAGGTGACGCAACAGAATGCCGGCGCCTCCGAGCAGATGTCGGCCACCTCCGAAGAACTCGCTTCCCAAGCCGAAGAGCTGCAGGCTTCCATCGCCTTCTTCAAGGTCGATACGGCAGGCAGCACCCGGTCCGGCGTTCAGAAGGCCCAGACGAATGCTGCCGGCAGGGCACCCAAGGCCCAGCCCGGCGTCCGCAAACCGGCGCCGCAGGCGCAAGGCCAGGGCCGCGGCCAGACGGTTTCCGCCCAGCAGCAGCGCCTCAGGGGTTTTGCTCTCGATATGTCGATGGGCGGCCCGGATGCCGGCGACGACGATTTTCGGGAAAGCGCATAGGCGCTCCCGCGAAAGCACCCTGGGAATGCTTTCGCCTCGATGTGATCCCTCTGGCTGCTCCTATGGCCCGAGGCGCAAATATCCCCAACGCGTGTAGGCGTTGGCGCTGCGACCGATCGATGTCCGGCTGCCGGGAAGTGAATGCAATCGCTTTCCCCCTTTCAGACATGTCACTTTGAAGTTCGATGTTCCGTGGACGGGAACGTCGCTATCCAATCGTTTTGACGCATAGAATGGGGTATCACATGCGTTTCACCATCAAACTTAAATTGGGTCTCGCTTTCGGGATCATGACGCTGCTGCTGATCGGCATTGCGGTCTATGGAAGCTTCAGCCTCGGCACCTTAAACGAGGCAAGCGGCAAGATGATCGACGGCCCGATGCGGCGCCTGGAGCTGGCGTTGAACGCCAACATTGCCGAAGTCAATGCCATTCGTGCCCAGAAGAACGCGCTGCTTTCCACGGATCCCGATGCTGCTACCGGCTTCTACAAGGAAGCCGATCAGAACCTCCAGGTGATGTTCGACGCCGTCGACGCCGGCCTTGCCATCGCCTCGCCGGAAGGCAAGCCGTATTGGGAGAAGCTGCGGACCATCGGCGGGAAATTCCGTGAAAAATCCGCCGAGCTGCAGCACTTGGAGACTCGGGGGGACAAATCAGGTGCGTTGGCGCTTTCGCTTGGCGATCTGAGAACGATGACCGAAGAGATGGGCGAGGCGATCACCGCCCTCACCGAGATCCAGCGCAAGGGCATGCAGGCGACCGACCATTCCAACACCGAGCTTTACAACTCGACCAAGCTGATCCTTACGGCGGCATCAGGTCTCGCCGTGCTTGTCGCGCTTGGTGCCGCGCTCTGGATCACACTCGGAATCAACAACGGCCTGCGAAAGATCACCACCGTTGCAAACGCCGTCGCCGTCGGCGATCTCAACCAGACGGTCGATGTCAGGACCAATGACGAGATCAAGGATCTCATCAATACGGTCAATGCCATGACCGCCAATCTGCGCGCCACGGCAGCGCTAGCCGATCAGATCGCCATGGGCGATCTAACCACCGATGCCAAGCCGCTTTCGGACAAGGATACGCTCGGCATCGCAATGCAGAGCATGATCGCCAACCTCAGGACCACGGCGGGCATCGCCAATCAGATCGCAAACGGCGATCTCACCGTGTCTCCGAAGCCGCTCTCCGACAAGGATGCGCTGGGCATCGCCCTGGAGCAGATGGTCGAGCGCCTGCGTGGCGTCGTCGCCGACGCGATTTCGGCTGCGGAGAATGTCTCTGCCGGCAGCCAGGAGCTATCGGCAAGCTCGGAGCAGGTGTCACAGGGCGCTACCGAACAGGCCGCGTCGGCCGAAGAGGCTTCAGCCTCGATGGAGGAGATGGCATCCAACATCAAGCAGAATGCCGACAACGCCGCCCAAACCGAGAAAATCGCGCGGCAGTCGGCCAAGGACGCGGAAGCGAGTGGCGAAGCGGTCTCTCGTGCGGTCGATGCCATGCGCACGATCGCCCAGAAGATCGGCATCGTCCAGGAAATCGCCCGTCAGACCGATCTCCTGGCTCTCAATGCGGCCGTCGAGGCGGCACGCGCCGGCGAGCATGGCAAGGGGTTTGCGGTCGTCGCCTCGGAAGTGCGCAAGCTTGCAGAACGCAGCCAGTCGGCTGCCGCCGAAATCAGCGCGATGTCGAGCGACACGGTGACGGCCGCCCAGGACGCGGGCGAAATGCTCGGACGGCTGGTGCCGGATATCCGCAAGACGGCGGAACTGGTTGCCGAAATCAGTGCGGCCTGCCGCGAACAGGATATCGGGGCTGCGCAGATCAACGAAGCGATTCAGCAGCTCGACAAGGTGACGCAGCAGAACGCTGGCGCCTCCGAGCAGATGTCGGCGACGTCCGAGGAGCTCGCGAGCCAGGCCGAAGAACTGCAAACATCGATCGCCTTCTTCAAGGTCGATATGGCCGGTGCACGCCGCGAGCGCGCACCCGATGCAAGAGTCCCCGCCCGCAGCCGGGCTCAGCCCGCACCGCGCAAGCCGGCCGGCAAGGCGCCGGTCAATACGGTCGCCGGCCAGCAGGCCCGCGTGAAGGGATTTGCCCTCGACATGTCGATGGGCGGCCCGGACGCCGGTGATGACGAATTCAAGGAGAGCGCCTAGGCGCCTCCCCGGGGGAAGCGCATGAGCGCTATCTCCCTTCGCCACTATCGTGGGCCGGCCAGTATGGCCCGCGACGCAAGCTTTCGACGCTCGAGGGAGCGACACGGAAGTCCATTCATTCCGGCGTGGGGTTTCGTCGGAGGGAATTTGATAGCTGCATGATGCCGCGCCATCTGGACCATATTTATTGCTTCGCTCTCTGAGAGGAATATTGAGATGCGTATTACGATCAAACTCAAGCTTGCGGCCGCATTCGGCTTTGTCATCTTGTTGCTGGTAGGCAGCGCAGTTTATGGAATCATCAGCCTCAGCTCGCTGAACGACGCTGTCGGCGATCTTGTTTCCGGCCCTGCAAAAAGGCTGGAACTGGCTCTGGAGGCGAAGACTGCCGAGCTTGATGCCGTGCGCTGGCAGAAGAATGCGCTTCTCGAAATGGATCCCGAAGTCGCCAGGAAGGACTACCAGAATTCCGCGAAGAGCGTCGATGAAATGTTTGGCTTCGTGACAAGCGGTCAGCAGCTCGCGACTGCTGAAGGCAAGCCCAGCTGGGACAGGCTGGTCGAACTTACCAAACGCTTCGACGAGGGCTCCAACAAAGTCGCCGCCATTCAGGAAGGCGGGGATAGGGCGGGAGCGATAGCGCTCTCCTCGGGGGAAGTCCGCGCTCTTGTTACCGAAATGGAAGAGGTTTTCGGAAAGCTGGTCTTGCTGCAGCAGAAATCGATGGCGCAAGCCGACAGCGATACCGATGTACTTTATAGTTCAACGAAGACCATGTTGATCGGTATCGCGATTGGTGCTTCCGTCATCGCTTTCGCCGCTGCGCTTTGGATCGCACTCGGCGTCAACAGCGGCCTGCGCAAGATCATGAACGTCGCCAGCGCTGTCGCCGTCGGTGACCTGAACCAAAAGGTCGAGATAAGGACCAACGACGAGATCAAGGATCTGGTCAACATGATCAACATCATGACGGATAATCTCCGGGTCACCGCCGACATCGCCGCGCAGATTGCCGACGGCAACCTGACGGTGGCCCCGAAGCCGCTTTCGGAGAAGGATACGCTCGGGATTGCGCTTGAACAGATGGTCGAGCGCCTGCGCAGCGTCGTTGCCGATGCGGTCGCGGCCGCCGAAAATGTTTCGGCCGGCAGCCAGGAACTGTCCTCGAGCTCCGAGCAGGTATCGCAGGGCGCCAGCGAACAAGCGGCGTCGGCTGAAGAGGCCTCGGCGTCGATGGAGCAGATGGCGGCCAACATCAAGCAGAACGCCGACAATGCCGCGCAGACGGAAAAGATCGCGCGTCAGTCGGCCAAGGATGCCGAGATGAGCGGCGAGGCGGTGTCGCGCGCCGTGCAGGCGATGCGCACCATCGCCGAGAAGATCAGCATCGTCCAGGAAATCGCTCGACAGACCGATCTGCTGGCCCTCAACGCGGCTGTGGAAGCGGCACGCGCCGGCGAGCACGGCAAGGGGTTCGCCGTCGTTGCCTCCGAGGTGCGTAAGCTTGCCGAACGCAGCCAGTCGGCCGCCTCCGAAATCAGCTCGATGTCGAGCGATACGGTCAAGGCCGCGCAGGATGCGGGCGACATGCTCGGCCGACTGGTGCCAGATATCCGGAAGACGGCCGAGCTGGTTTCGGAGATCAGCGCGGCCTGCCGCGAACAGGATATCGGCGCTGGCCAGATCAACGAAGCAATCCAGCAGCTCGACAGGGTAACGCAGCAGAATGCCGGCGCCTCCGAAGAGATGTCCGCCACCTCGGAAGAGCTCGCGAGCCAGGCCGAAGAACTGCAGGCCTCGATCGCCTTCTTCAAGGTCGATGCCGCGAGCAGCCGTCAATCCCGCACGCCGGCTGCCAGGATGACGGTCCGCAGTCCTGCGTCCGTGGCCGGCCGAAAGCTCGGCGCCAGGACGCCGGCCGCCAACAGCGTCGCCGGCCAGCAGGCGCGGGCAAAAGGCTTTGCTCTCGATCTCTCCATGGGCGGCCCCGATGACGGGGACACCGAATTCAAGGAAAGCGCATGATCATGGCGACGACATCTCTGGAAGCGCAATTCGTGACCTTCAGCCTCGGCGAGGAGATTTTCGCCGTGCCCGTCGAGGTCGTACGGGAAATCCTCGACTATGCGGAAGCTTTCAAGATTCCGAACGGTCCCGACTATCTGCTCGGCCTGCGCGACGTGCGCGGGCAGGGCGTGCCGACGATTGATCTCCGATTGAAGCTCGGCATGACGAAGACGGTGCCGACGCCGCACACGCGGGTGCTCGTGCTCGACGTGCCGATGGAAAGCCGGCTGCTCACCCTCGGCCTTGTCGCCGATCGCGTCTTCGAGGTCACGCCGTTCCGGCGTGACCAGATCGAGGCGGCGCCCGACATCGGCGTGCGCTGGCGTTCGGACTACATTGCAGGTGTCGTTCGCCGCGAAAACGGCTTCGTCGTCATCATCGATCTCGCGCGGCTTTTGTCGCGGGAGGATGCCTCGGCTCTGCAATCGGCCGCCTGACCGCGCATTAACGGAGTACTGCGTCCATGAGTATGGCAGCAATGGTGGAAACCCAATTGCCGGGCGACCGGATCAGCAAGCGCAATTTCGACAAGCTGGCCCGGTTCATCTACGACTATAGCGGCATCAAGATGCCGCCGACCAAGCTGACGATGCTCGAAGGGCGGCTGCGGCGGCGCCTTCGCGCGACCAATCATTCGACCTTCGACGATTATTGCGACTTCCTGTTCAATCACGACGGGCTTGCCCAGGAAACCGTCTACCTGATCGACGTGGTGACGACCAACAAAACGGACTTCTTCCGCGAAGCCAAGCATTTCGATTACCTGCAGAGCGTGGCGTTGCCGGCGATCGCCGGCAGCGGTGTTCGCACCATTCGCACCTGGAGTTCGGCCTGCTCGACTGGAGCCGAGCCCTATACGATGGCGATGGTGCTGGCGGAATTCACCGAAGGCCGCAGCGATGTCTCCTACAGCGTGCTGGCCACCGATCTTTCCACCGACGTGCTGCAGACGGCGCGCCGGGGCGTCTATCCGGACGATCTGATTGCGCCGGTGCCGCGCGACCTGCAGCGCAAATATGTTCTGGTCGCCAAGCAGCCGGGCCGCAAGGAGGTGCGCATAAGCCCCAAGCTGCGCAGCAGAGTGGGGTTTGCCCGGATGAACCTGATGGACGACAAATATCCCGTTGGCGACTTAATGAACGTCATCTTCTGCCGCAACGTGCTGATCTACTTCGACAAGCAGACCCAGGCGGGCGTGCTCAGCCGCCTCTGCGATTGCCTGGCGAAGGGCGGCTATCTGTTCATCGGTCATTCCGAATCGATCACCGGCTTCGACCTGCCGCTGAAGCAGGTCTCGAATACGGTGTTTCAGCGTGTCTAGAGGCATTCATGCGCAAGAAAATCCGGGTTCTCATCATCGACGATTCCGCCAGCGTCCGGCAGACGCTGGCTCATGTGCTGGAGCAGGATCCTGATATCGAGATCATGGCGGTGGCGTCCGATCCTTTCGTGGCGGCGCGCAGGCTGCTGGACGAGGTCCCCGACGTCATCACGCTCGACGTGGAGATGCCGCGCATGGACGGCATCACCTTCCTGCGCAAGCTGATGGCGCAGCGGCCGATCCCGGTCGTGATGTGTTCGTCGCTGACGGAGGCGGGCTCGGAAACGCTGATCCAGGCGCTGGAGGCGGGCGCCGTCGACGTCATTCTGAAATCGAAGATCGGCGCCGCCGACAGCCTTGCCGACGACGCCATGCGCATTCGCGAAGTCGTTAAAAGCGCCTCGCAGGCGCGGCTTTCGACCGTGCGCCGCGCCGCGGGAACCATCCGCTCCGCTTCCGCCGAGGGGCCGGCCAAGAAACTGACGGCTGATGCCATGCTGCCGCCGCCGACGGGGCGGGCGATGGCGAAGACGACGGAAATGGTCGTCTGCGTCGGCGCCTCCACCGGCGGCACCGAAGCACTGCGCGAATTCCTGGAGGAACTGCCGGCCAATGCGCCCGGCATGGTGATCGTCCAGCATATGCCGGAGAAATTCACAGCCGCCTTCGCCAAGCGCCTGAACGGGCTCTGCGAGGTCGAGGTCAAGGAGGCCGCCGACGGCGATCCGGTGCTGCGCGGCCATGTGCTGATCGCGCCCGGTGACAAGCACACGCTGCTCGAACGCCAGGGTGCGCGCTATCATGTGAGCGTGAAGACCGGGCCGCTGGTCTCCCGCCACCGGCCTTCCGTCGACGTGCTCTTCCGTTCGGCGGCGCGCTCGGCCGGCTCGAACGCGATGGGGATCATCATGACGGGTATGGGCGACGACGGTGCGCGCGGCATGCTGGAGATGCATGAAGCCGGCGCCTACACGGTGGCGCAGGACGAGGCGAGTTCGGTTGTCTTCGGCATGCCGAAGGAAGCGATTGCAAAAGGCGGCGTCGACCGCATTCTGCCGCTCGATCAGATCGCCCGCGAAGTCCTGATAACGCAGCAGAAGTTCTGAGTCCGGTCCAGCTCCAATGGCAAATAAGGCCGACGCTTTTCAGGCTTGTGAGCAGCCCTCCGTGCCTCCCCTTGAAATTTCCGCGATTTTGTGGTCTTGAGGCCGCCAATCTTTGCTAGCGCTGCCTGTCATGCATGTTCAGGGACATTTCCCGCCCCTGGCAGCGCGCGTCCCGTATCAGTCCCAAGGAAATGCGCCGATGGCCCGTTCAGCTCTTCTCAATGTCATGGTTCAGGCTGCTCTCAAGGCAGGAAAATCGCTGGGGCGTGATTTCGGCGAAGTGCAGAACCTGCAGGTTTCGGTGAAGGGACCGGGCGATTTCGTTTCCGCCGCCGACCGCAAGGCCGAGAAGATCGTCAGGGAAGAGCTGATGAAGGCGCGTCCGACCTATGGCTTCCTCGGCGAGGAAAGCGAAGAGATCAAGGGCACCGATGGCGCGCATCGCTGGATCGTCGACCCGCTCGACGGCACGACGAACTTCCTGCATGGCATCCCGGCCTTCGCTGTCTCGATTGCGCTCGAGCGCAATGGCGAGATCGTTGCCGCCGTCGTCTTCAATCCGGCGACCGACGAACTTTATACTGCCGAGCGCGGCGGCGGCGCTTTCCTCAACGACCGGCGCCTGCGTGTCGCTGCGCGCCGCGTGCTGTCGGATTGCGTCATCGGTTGCGGCGTGCCCGCGCTCGGCAAGCGCAATCACGGCAAGTTCCTGGTCGAACTGCGCCACGTGATGGGCGAAGTGGCCGGCATCCGCCGCCTGGGCGCACCGACCCTCGATCTCGCCCATGTCGCCGCCGGACGTTTCGACGGCTTCTGGGAGGCGGAGCTTGCGCCCTGGGACATGGCAGCGGGTATCCTGCTCATCCGCGAAGCCGGCGGCTTCGCCACCGACTGGGATGGCGGAACGGCCATTCTGGAGGGCGGCGCGATCGTCGCCGGCAACGAACACATCCATAAGGCGCTGATCGAGGTCATCAAGCGGCCGATTCCCGCCAAGTGAGCCCATAAAAATCCGGCTGTTGTAAAGTCACGGTTTTCGCCACGGCATACTTCAATTCGGCACAATGTTGCTCTAGTCTCCGCCAGCAATGAGTTCGGAGGCTGCTGGACCTATGGAAAATGTGAATGTGGCGGAGATCGGCTCCACCGAAAAGACGGCCGGCGGTTATACCTACAGGCTCTCGAGCCCCATGCCCTTCCTTTGGACGATGCTGCTTTTCCTCGTCATTGTCGGGTTCATTGCCGCGATCCTCTTTCGGCAGACGCAGACCGCCTTCATGCACAATCCGGGCCTCAACGGCCTGATCCTCGGCGTTCTCGCAGTCGGAATCGTCCTTGTTTTTAATCACGTGCTGGCGCTTCGCCCCGAAGTGCGCTGGTTCAACTCCTTCCGCGCTGCCGGCAGCGCGGATAAGGTCAACCGTAACCCGCGGCTGCTTGCGCCGATGCGGGCGCTGATCGGCAGCCGCAAGAGCTCGGTGGCGCTGTCGACGACGGCGCTGCGTTCGATTCTGGATTCGATCGCCACCCGCCTCGACGAATCGCGTGACGTTTCGCGTTACCTGATCGGCCTCCTGGTATTCCTCGGCCTGCTCGGCACGTTCTGGGGTCTCATCGGCACGATCGGCTCGATCAGCGCCGTCATCCAGTCGCTCGATCCCGGCTCGAACGGCACGGGAGACGTGCTCTCGGCGCTGAAGGAGGGACTTTCCATGCCGCTTTCCGGCATGGGGCAGGCCTTCTCGTCGTCGCTGCTCGGCCTCTCCGGTTCGCTCATTCTCGGCTTCCTCGACCTGCAGGCCGGCCGCGCGCAGAATCGCTTCTATACGGAGCTGGAAAACTGGCTCTCCTCGGTCACCGATGTCGGCTCCGATCTTGCGCCGGCGCTCGACGCCGTTGCCGGGTCTTCCTCGGACGACATGCGCGCACTTTCCGAGTATCTGCGCAAGGTCTCCGAAGAAGGCGGTGTCGGCAACCAGCGCTCTGTCGCTGCCATGGCAAGCCTTGCCGAAGGCATTCAGGGTCTGGTCAAGAATATGCGCAACGAGCAGCAGATGCTGCGTGACTGGATCGAGGCGCAGCAGGATGAGGCGAAAGCCATGCGCCGGACGCTCGACCGGCTGGCCGAGCGCATCGGCCTGCAGGAGCGGGGCGGCGAGCGGTCCGAGCGCCTGCGCGAGCGCACGAGCCATGCAGAAAAGAGCGAGGGCAAGTAAGCCATGGCACTTGCCCGCAACCGCCGCCGCGAACGCACGGTGGATTACTGGCCGGGCTTCGTCGATGCGTTGTCGACGCTGCTCATTTCGATCATGTTCCTGCTGACCGTCTTCGTCGTCGGGCAGTTCATCCTAAGCCGCGAAATCACCGGGCGCGACGAGGTGCTCAATCGCCTCAATAGCCAAATCAACGAGCTGACGCAGCTTCTGGCACTCGAAAAGGGTAGCAATCAGGATCTCCAGGATTCAGTCGCCAACCTGCAAGCCTCCCTCGCGACTGCCGAAGGGGAACGCTCACGGCTTCAGGCGCTGCTGAACGCCGGCTCGGGCGGCCAGGATGCGGCTCAGAAGCGGATCGGCGCGATGACGCAGGAGCTCGACGAGCAGAAGCAAGTGAGCGAACGGGCGCTGAGCCAGGTCGAACTCTTGAACCAGCAGATCGCCGCACTCCGCAGCCAGATCGCCGCGGTCGAAGCGGCGCTGCAGGCATCCGAGGAGAAGGACCGGGTCTCGCAGACCAAGATCGCCGATCTCGGCAGTCGCCTCAACGTGGCGCTGGCGGCGCGCGTGCAGGAACTGAATCGCTACCGCTCCGACTTCTTCGGTCGCCTGCGTGAAATCCTTTCGGATCGCGAGAACATTCGTATCGTCGGCGATCGGTTTGTCTTCCAGTCCGAAGTGCTGTTTCCCTCGGGCAGCGCCGATCTCAACCCGGAAGGGCAGGGGGAGATGGCGAAGCTTGCCGCGGCGTTGCTCGACCTCGCCAAAGAAATTCCGCCGGAGATCAACTGGGTTTTGCGCGTTGACGGCCATACCGACAATGTGCCTCTTGCGGGAACGGGCCGCTACCGCGACAATTGGGAGCTTTCCTCGGCACGCGCGATTTCGGTCGTCAAATTCCTGATCGGCCAGGGTGTGCCGGCAGACCGGCTCGTTGCCGCAGGCTTCGGCGAATTTCAGCCGATCGCACCCGGCGATGCCCCGGACGCCCGTTCCACGAACCGCCGCATCGAGCTGAAGCTCACCGAGAAATGATCAGCCTGATGTCGTCCGCCGCGCTTCGGCGAGCCGATCGACGAGAAAGGTTCGGACAGAGGGGCTGTCGCTGAGGCCGATCGCCGTCATGTAGGCATCGGCCGCGGCCGCATCGTCGCCCGCTCGTGCCAGAAGAAAGGCACGTACGGCCCAGTAGGGTTGATAGGCAGCGATCGCGCGCGGATCGATCCTGTCGAGCAGGGTCAGGCCTTCGGCAGGGCTTAAAGCCCGGCCGATCACCGCCGCTTGGGCGACGCGCGCGCCGAGCGTCGGCTTCATCGTCAGCAACGCGGCATAGAGCGTCGTCAGCGCCTGCCAGTCGGTCACTCCCGAAAGGCGGCGCGCCGCATGCACCGATTGAATCGCCGCCTGGCACTGATAGGGGCCGAAACGGTTGAAGCTTCCGGCCTTGCGCAGCAGCGCGTCCGCCTCCGCGATCATGGTGGCGTCCCAGCCGGCCGGATCCTGCTCGTCCAGCGGCACATAGCGCCCGTTGCCGTCGCGCCGGGCGCTACGGCGGGCTTCGCAGTGAAGCATCAGCGAGAGGAGGCCGATCGCTTCCGGCTCATCCGGAAGTACCGTCAGAAGCGACCGGCCGAGCCAGATCGCTTCGCCGGCAAGCGAACGGTGCGCTTCCTCGCCATCGAGACCATCCCATCCGAGGCCGTAGGCGGCGTAGACCGCCGAAAGCACGGCGGCAAGCCGCCCAGGCAGCGCGGGCCGAGGTGGTATGGTGAAGGGAATGCCGGCATCACGGATCTTCACCTTGGCCCGCACCAGCCGCTGGCTCATCGCTTCCGCTGAAACGACAAAGGCCCGGGCGATGGTTCTGGCTTCGATGCCGAGAATCGCCTGGAGCATCAGCGCCGTATGCACGGAGCTGTCGATGGCAGGATGGGTGCAGGCGAAGAGTAGCTTCAGCCGTTCATCGGGAAAGACGGAATTGCCGGCCTCGTTCATTCGTGCCTCCGCTTCCTCGAGGGCGACGGATATCGTCGTTTGTGCGTTGGCCTCGACAGTGCGGTGCCGGGCCGCCTGCATCAAATTGCGGCGGGCGGCCACCAGCAGCCAGGCTTCCGGATTGGCGGGAATGCCGCGCTCCGCCCAGACGCGCAGGGCCGAAGCCAGCGCTTCCGACAATGCGTCTTCTGCCGCCGGCACGTCGCGCGAGCGGGCGGCGAGAAAGGCGATCAGCCTGCCATAGGATTGTCGCGCCACTTGTTCGGCGGCGCGTCCGGCATCGGGCGGCATTGCCGCCTCACATCTGCAGGCGCGGGCGCACCTCGACCGAACCCTTGTCGGAGATAGGAATACGGGTAGCCCATTCGAGCGCGGTGTCGATGTCCGGGACCTCGATCAGATAGAAGCCGCCGAGCTGCTCCTTGCCTTCCGGATAGGGACCGTCCTGGACATCGTGATCCTCGCCCTTGCGGCGTATGACCGTGCCGGTCTCGGGGGCTGTCAGCCCCGCGCCGCCGGTCATGATCCCGGCCTGGACAAGCGCCTGGGTGTAGGCAACCCAGCCGTCGCGATAGGCCGGATCGCTACGGCGGGCGAAATCCTCCGGCGCTTCGCGAATGATGAGGGCATATTGCATGGAAAACTCCTGATATCGTTGTTGGCGTTGATCCAGGCCGCCGGCGAAAGCCATCTAGCCTGGTGGAGCGGCTAACCGTTCCGAGACAATGAGGCGCGATCGCCGGTCGTTTCGACATGGCTTTGAAAAAATATTTGAAAAAGAAAAATCGCGCCGGAAATCACAAACAAGCGAGCCGGTCTCTAAGACACCAGCGCCGCTCGAGGGCGCAAAAAAGCAGGGCGGCATTGATGCCGCCCGTGCCATGCCGCTCAGGCTTCGGCCTTCGTCTGGTCGACGATCTCGGCGCCGGAGGTATTCTTCTTGATGGACTCGATGGCATTCAGGGCGGACGCCTTCGCCTTGTAACCCTCGGAGCTGAACATGGTTTCCCCGTTCGATGCCTTGAAGCGGAAACGGAATTCGCCTGATTTATCCTTGTAGACTTCGAATTTATACATGGATGTCTCCCGAAACGCTGAATTGCACCATCAGCGTCGAGGAGGCTAGATCAAAATGGCGAGCTTTTCCACTGCCTTAATGAGGATTGAGTTCAACTGGTGCTAATCAGCACTGCGCGGAAGATACCGGGCAAATGTCCTCGCATCATTCCATCTGGATGTTGGCGCCCCTGACGACCGGCCCCCATTTGGCGAGCTCAGCCTTCACGTGGGCGGCAAGTTCCTCGGGCGTCGAGCCGACGATGGTGGCGCTGAATTCCTTCATGCGTTCGGCAACGGCCGGGTCTTTGAGCGCCTTGTTCGCCGAGGCGTTGAGGCGCGTCACCACCTCGCTCGGCGTGTTGGCTGGGGCAAAAAGCGCGTTCCAGGTATAGGTCTCGTAGCCCGGTATGCCCGACTCGGCGATCGTGGGCACATCGGGGAAGGAGGGCGCGCGCTCGGCGGTGGTCACCGCCAGCGCCCTCAGCGTGCCCGCCTTGATGTGGCTGGAGGAGGAGGGCAGGTTGTCGAACATGATCGGCACCTGGTTGCCGATGACATCGTTCAATGCCGGACCGGCGCCCTTATAGGGGATATGCTGCATGCTGACGCCGGCCATGGACTTGAAGAGCTCACCGGAAAGATGCAGCGGCGTGCCGTTGCCCGACGAGGCGTAACTGTATTTGTCGGGCTCGGCTTTCAGCAGCGCGACCAGTTCCTGCACGGTCTTTGCCGGTAATTCCGGATTGACGACCAGTACGTTCGGCACGACGACGAGCAGCGAGACCGGCGCGAAATCCTTCTCGGGGTCGTAGGGCGTCGATTTCAGGATCAGCGGATTGAGGGCGTGGGTCGCGACGGTGCCCATCAGAATGGTGTAGCCGTCGGGCTCGGCGCGAGCGACGTTGCCGGCGCCGAGATTGCCACCGGCGCCGGCAACGTTCTGGACGATCACTTGCTGGCCGAGATCTTCCGACATCTTCTGCGCGACGATGCGGGCGACGACGTCGGTCGAGCCGCCGGCCGCGAAGGGCACGACCATGGTGATGGCGCGCTCGGGAAAATCCGCGGCAACGGCTGACCTGCCAAGTCCCAGCATTGCAGTCAGGCCAAGAGCGAGCGCCAGGCCCTTGCGTCGCGTCATGTTGGAAAGCGCCATTCCTATCTCCTCCCACGATTTCAACAGCAATCCCCACCCAGGGGCATGAAGAGGGTAGGGCAGGAGGCGGGAAAGACAACCGCAGGGAGGCGCATCCGAAGCCAGACTTTAGTCGCGCGCGACCAGAGTCGCCCGCCGGCTATTTAGCGGCGGCGAGCACATCCTCATTGGCGGCGTCGAACTGCAGCCGGGCGAGGCGGGCATAGATGCCGCCGTGGCGGATCAGACTCTGATGCGTGCCTTCCTCGACGACGCGTCCCTGATCCATGACGAGGATGCGGTCGGCCTTCAGCACCGTCGCCAGGCGATGGGCGATGACCAGTGTCGTGCGACCGTCAACCAAGCCGTCGAGCGCCTTCTGCACCAGCGTCTCGCTTTCGGCGTCAAGCGCTGAGGTCGCCTCGTCGAGCAGCAGCACGGGCGCGTTCTTCAGGATGGCGCGGGCAATCGCGATGCGCTGTCGCTGGCCGCCGGAGAGGGTGACGCCTCGTTCGCCGACCTCGGTCTCATAGCCGTTATCCAGCCGGGCGATGAATTCGTCGGCCTGGGCGGCAAGCGCTGCGGCGCGGACTTCCTCACGCGATGCACCAGGGCGGCCGAAAGCGATGTTATCATGGATCGATGCGGCGAAGATGGTGACGTCCTGCGGCACGATGGCGATGCGCTGGCGCAACTCGTCAGGCGTCGCCAACCGCGCATCGACACCGTCAATCGCCACGCTGCCCTGCTGCGGATCATAGAAGCGTAAGAGCAGCGAAAAGACTGTGCTTTTGCCGGCGCCGGAGGGGCCGACGATGGCGACGGTTTCGCCCGGCGCAACGGCGAAGCTCAAGCCATGCAGGGCCGATTTGCCGGGGCGCGAGGGATAGGCGAAATGCACGTCGGAAAACTCGACGCGGCCGCGGCTGGGCGAAGGGAGAGCCTCGGGGTTGGCGGGGGCTGATATCGGCGACACCTCGTCGAGGAGTTCGGTCAGCCGGTCGGCGGCGCCGGCCGCCTGCGAGAGTTCGCCCCAGACCTCCGACAGCGCGCCGAGCGATCCCGCGGAGATGACGGCATAAAGCAGGAACTGACCGAGCGTGCCGGCAGACAGCGTGCCGGCCAGCACGCTGTGGGCGCCGACCCAAAGCACGGCGACGACGCTGCCGAAGATCAGTGTGATGGCGATGCCGGTCAAGAGTGCGCGCGAGCGGATGGCGGCGCGGGCGGCCTCGTAGGCGGATTCGACGGCGCCGGCGTAACGTCTCGCTGCGGCGTCCTCGCCGTTGAAGGCCTGTACCGTACGGGTCGCGGCGATCGTCTCGTTGGCGAAGGCGGACGCTTCGGCAAGCGTGTCCTGAGCGGCGCGGGAACGCTTGCGCACCGAGCGGCCGAAGGCGACGAGCGGGAAGACGATCAGCGGGATCGCTCCGATGACGAGGCTCGACAGTTTCGGCGAAGTGACGACCATCATGCCCAAGGCGCCGAGACAGAGAATGAGATTCCTAAGCGCCACCGAGGCGGTAGCGCCAACGGCGGACTTGATCTGCGTCGTATCGGCGGTCAGCCGCGAGACGATCTCTCCGGACTGGTTGACGTCGAAGAAGGAGGGCGACAGCCGCGTCACATGGTTAAAGACGTCGCGGCGAAGATCGGCGACGATGCGTTCGCCGATGGTGATGACGAAATAATAACGCAGCGCGCTCGCGATCGCGAGCACGACGGCCATGACCATCAGCATGGCGAAGTAGCTGTTGATGAAGCTCCCGTCGGATTGGGTGAAGCCGTGGTCGACCATGCGGCGCACGGCTAGCGGCAGCGCCAGCGAGGTCATGGCGGCGAGCGCCAGTGAAATCAGCGCGCCGGCCACCAGCCCGCGATAACGCATGACATAAGGCATCAGCCTGCCGAGTGGCCGCAGCGACCGCCTTCTGTTTTCCTCAGCCCGTGCCTGTTCTGCCAAATCGTCTCCGATCGCCTGCAGGACCCGCTAATGCGGGCCTGTTGGCTCTTGTTATCCCGGCGTCCTTCATGTATAGGCACCGCATCCTAATGGGAAGCCGTAGCCATCACGACTGCGGCTTCATTTATTCAATCGGTTCGGTGGCCGCAACTGCATGCGGCAAATTGAACTCCGGTATCGCAGGAAGATTGTTATGAAGGCAGGCATCCATCCCGACTATCACATGATCAAGGTAGTCATGACCGATGGCACCGAATACGAAACCCGCTCGACCTGGGGTTCGGAAGGCGCTGTCATGAACCTCGAAATCGATTCCAAGTCGCATCCGGCCTGGACGGGCGGCAACCAGCAGCTCATGGACCGCGGTGGCCGCGTTTCCAAGTTCAACAAGCGTTTCGGCGGCCTCGGTCTCTAATCGCTTTTGCTCGACGAAATTTCGCAAGGAGCCCGGTTCTGCCGGGCTTTTTTGCGTTGGCAGAACATGCGCAGCGGCAACAAAAAACCGGCCGCGCACTGCGCAGCCGGCCCTAATGGATTTAGCAGATCTGGTCAGTTGTTGCCGAAGGCCGTCTGCAGCAGAGAAAGCTGCGCCTGGACGCTGTTCTGATTGTCATGAACGATCACGGCTTCCGCCGGACGATAGATCTCGCGATCCAGCAGCGCGATGCGGTTCTGCAGGCGCAGGGAGCGCTCGACGAGATCGCGGAAGGATTCCGGCAGATCGCCCCAGCCGGGTGCCGCGCGGTCAACGTTGAAGCCGTCGAGGCGGACCTTGTTCTTCTCGGCCAGCACCTGGTCGCGCGACATCTCACCATTGTTGACGGCGCGCTGCAGCAGCAGCCACGAGGCCATCTGCATCAAGCGCGTGGTCAGCCGCATCGATTCCGCGGCGTAGAGGACGGATGCCATGCGCGGCAGAACCTTGGAGGCTGCGCGGCCTTGGCCGTCGAGATAGGCGGCGGTCTCTTCGACCAGCGACATGCCTTCGGCATAGAGTGCCTTGAACTGTGAGGATGCAGCCGCGCGGCCTGCAAAACTGATCGTGTTCACTCCAACTTCCGACATCGCAATAGTCCCTGTTGCACGCAGCTACTTATGGTCAGGTAACGCCGGGGCTGACGGAAAAGTTTCCGTGTCCGGTCTTTATGACTTTAAGATGGTATCATTAGCGCAAATGCGCAAGCCGTTTCTTAAGAAAGGGTTAATCTCCACAGTTTCATGGAAATGTGCCGACGGCAGCAAAAAGAAGAGCCGCAAAAGCGGCTCTCAAGGTAAAACAGGGAGAAAAATCAGACCAATTCACCGCTTGGAAAACTGTCTGAAATCCAGAGAAAGCCTGGATAAGTACAGTAATACCTTATAAAGCTTAATATTTTATTAACATTGTGCCGGATGAAGACTTGAGGCTGGCTCATTTTGCCTGCCTATGGTCTTGTTACGAAGGCTTTTAGCGGATCACGAGCGGAAGAAGCTTTCAGCGGCCTGCCGCCCGGATGCCTTGCGGGTGGCTTCGGCTTCGAGCCGGGCGATCTCGGTTTTCAGCAATTCCACTCGCGCCTTCAGCTCATCCACCGAAAGCATGGAGAGATCGGCGCCGATCTCGTGGACGGGTTTTTTCTGCGGCCGGTCGTCATCGATAAAGCTCATCGGTTCTCCTCCTTTTGCTGCCGGCAGCATAATGCCGATAAATGCGGCCGATACGGAATCGGAATTTAGGTTGATCCGGCCCAAATCCAGCCTCGCCCTCCCCATTTTTTTCCGAGCCAGGGCGAAAACCGCAGTGCGGCTTTTGTAGAGAGGGCCTAACCGAACTTTATAGCAGGATCGCTGCTTTCGGGAGATTTGCCTGTGCCGCGATCGGCCAGCGACATGCTCTGCGGCGTCAGCATCGGCGAAGTGCCGGTCGGGATCGTCGTATAGGCGTCGCGGTCGCTGACTGGGACGGCCGCGCGGATGCGGCTTCTGATGATGGCGTAAACGGTGATCAGCACATGAGCGACGGCGGTGACCAGGAAAAGAGCATGCGGGGTGATTGCCGACATGACCGGGCCGCCGAGCGTCGGGCCGATGACTGTGCCGATGCCGTAGAGCAGCAGCAGGCCGCCGGAGACCTTGACGAAATCCTCCGACGCCGCGAAGTCGTTCGCGTGAGCGACAGCGATCGGATAGAGCGTGTTGGCCACCGCGCCGTAGAGGACAACGAGCCCGATCAGCAAGGCAGGGGATGTCGGGTGAAGCAGAAAGATCAGCAAGCCGGCGATGGCGGCAATCGCCGACAGGGCGGCGAGCACGTAGCGCCGGTCGATGCGATCAGAAAGCCGGCCGGCCGGCAGCTGCATCATGGCGCCGGCGAAGATGGTGGAGCTCATCATGACGGCGATGCTGGTGTCGGAAAGGCCAGCGCCGGCGCCGAAGACAGCCCCGAGCGTGCCGTAAGCGCCGTTGGCAATGCCGACGAGCAGGATGCCGAGGCAGGACACGGGCGAATTGCGGTAGAGCGCCGGCAGGTCGAGGCGCACAGCTTTCAGCGGCTGTGGTGAGGCCGCGGTCGAAAGCGTCGTCGGCAGCATGGCGATGCAATAGAAGATGCCGCAGATCATGAACAGCACCGGCGTGCGCACATCTTCGAGCGGGATCATCATCTGGCCGCCGACGACGCCGAGCAGGGTGATGCCGATATAGAGCGAGAAAATCGCGCCACGGCTCTCGTTGCTGGCGCGCTCGTTCAGCCAGCTTTCGATGATCATCGACGTGCCGGCGGTGGAGAAGCCGGTCGCCGCGCGCAAGATCACCCACCAGAATGGATCGATGATGATGCCGCTGACCAGTGCGATGATGGCGATGATCGAGATGAAGCCGGAGAAGGCTCTGACATGGCCGACGCGGCGCACCAGTTTCGGCGCCACCAGGCAGCCGATGACGAAGCCGCCCGCCCATGAGGTGCCGAGCAGACCGAGCGTCGTCGTGGCATAGCCTTCGAGATTGCCGCGCACGGGAAGCAGGATGCCCTGCAGACCATTGCCCATGAAAAGGAAGAGCGTGCCAAAGAGCAGCGCGGCGACGGACAGCAGATTTCTCTTCATTTCCCCAGACTCGGTCTTAAGCGATTTGCGATGGACATAAGGCACGACCTCAGTCAGCCCAGCCTCAAGATGATTGATTGTGCCCCGGAATATCTTTACGGCGTGTCGAGATCCTCTTGTTCGCGCGGAAAAATGTCCGTCCTGTGACATTCCGAAAAACGGAAAAAATAAAGCATGACAAAGCTGATAGCTCTGCTGCTCATCCTTGCCATGGCGATACAGGTGATCAAACCGCTTGGGCTTCCCGGCCTCAAGCGGCGGATGGATTTCTGGAAGATCGCGCTGATCGCCTTCGGCATATGGGCGATGGCGCTACTGTCGCGCGATTTCTTGATGTAAGCCTCGGATTCGAGCTTCGATGCGGGCGTTAGTCCCGCAGGATGATTTCGCCGCGCATCACGGCAACGCAGCTTCCCGAGATGACGACGTCAGTGACGGTGCCATCGCACTTCGTGACATCAAGGGCGATGGTGCTGCGGCGGCCCATTTCCACGCCCTGATCGATCGTGATGCGGACGTTCATGTCGGCCTCCGCCGTCAGTGTGACGAGATAGGCACCGAGGGCTGCGGAAGCGCTGCCGGTCGCGGGGTCCTCGGGCACGTTATCGAGCGGCGCGAACATGCGAGCGCGTATATTCCACGGATCTTCGGATGTCCTGACATAGACGAAGAGCGAGAAGTCATGGCCGCTCGTCGTCTGGTGGCCGGCAGCCGCCTGGAATCCGGCAAGGTCCGGTCGGGCGGCGGCCAGCGCTTCAAGCCCGCTCAACTCGGCAATGGCGAAGTTCAGACCGACCGAGGCAAAGACCGGGGCGTGGTTGGTCTTGACGATTGCGCCGGGTTCGAGCCCGATGCAGCGGGCGATAGTCTCCTCGGCAATGACATCGCCGATTGTCAGCGGCTGCGGCGCGCGGATGGCGGCGGCCGCGACCTTTCCGCCGCTGCGTTTGAGGGCGACTTCGACGTTGCCAGCCTGTTCCTCGAAACGCAGCTTCTCGCTAACGGGCTTGCCGAAGATGTCCGCCTGCTGGCCGAGGACAAAGGCGGTGCCGACGTTCGGATGACCGGCGAATGGTATTTCCATCGTCGGAGTGAAGATGCGGACACGGGCCGAATTGCGAGGATCCTCCGGCGGCAGGACGAAGGTCACTTCGGAATAGTTAAATTCGGTGGCGATCATTTGCATCGCTGCATCGCTGAGCCCGCGCGCATCGGAAATGACGGCAAGCGGATTGCCCTCGAAACGCGTGGAGGTGAAGACATCGACGGTGACGTAGGGGATGGTATCCATAGCGGCTCCTGTTTCGGCGGGCCTTTATGAATAATCACGATTTTTCGTCAGGCGAAGCGGTATCTTGTCGCCGAGACAATGAGGAAGGGCGGCAACATAGCGTTGCCGCCCCTTCCTGCAGGCGATTAAAGGCTCATTATAATCAGGCTGCCTTTTCCAGATCCTTCTGCCAGCTGCCCTTGGCGGCAAGGCTGTTCATTTCGGCGCGGTGCGTGAATTCGCGCTGGCCGGCGGCGACATTTTCCGGTTTGCCGTTCCAGGCCTTGAGCGCGCTGTCCTGCAGGGCGCGGCCGTAGGAGAAGGTGACGAACCAGGGCAGGTCGGCCGTGGCATTGATGGCGGAAAGATGTGCGGTTGCCTCTTCGGTCGACTGGCCGCCGGAGAGGAAGGCGATGCCCGGAACCGCTGATGGGACCGTGCGCTTCAGCACCTGCACGGTGCGCTCCGCGACCTCGGCGACAGAGGCCTTGCGGGCATTCTTGCCGTCGATGACCATATTCGGCTTCAGGATCATGCCTTCGAGGCTGACTCGGGCTTCGGCCAGTTCCTCAAAAACGATGCGCAGCGTGGATTCGGTGACTTCGGCGCAGCGGTCGATATTATGGTCGCCCGGCTTGCCGTCCATCAGGCATTCCGGCTCGACGATCGGAACGATCTTGGCTTCCTGGCAGAGGGCCGCGTACCGGGCAAGCGCCTGAGCGTTGGCGCGAACCGAGCCGCGGGTCGGCAGGGTCGAGGAGATGGCGATGACGCCGCGCCACTTGGCGAAACGGGCGCCGGCCTCATAATAGCGAGCAAGGCGCTCGCCGAGGCCGTCGAGGCCTTCGGTGATGGTTTCGCCCGGGAACTTGGCCATCGGCTTGGCGCCGGTATCGACCTTGATGCCGGGAATGGAACCAGCAGCGCGAATGATGTCGACGAAAGGCGTGCCGTCTGCGGCCTTCTGGAAGAGCGTCTCTTCGAAGAGGATGACGCCGGAAATATATTTCTTCATCGCCTCGTCGGAGCGGAAGAGCATCTCGCGGTAATCGCGGCGGCTCGTTTCGGTCGATTCGAGATTGATCGTGTCGAAACGCTTCTTGATGGTGGAGGTCGATTCATCAGCCGCAAGCAGTCCCCGGCCGCCTGCAACCATCTGCACTGCAATGTCTTCCAGTCGTTCGCTCATTCGTTCTCTCCACAGCATGAAACATCGGCGGTTTAAGAATATAGGACGGCGATAACAGAAGTTTATAGGGAGGAAAATGGAAGGCTAAGTCATTGAAACGATTGAAATCATTTCAATCGTTTGAAAAACTGGGAATTTTTCCGACGCTTGGGCAAAAGACCGCGGAAAGCTTCTCGCCGCCGCGGTCTATCCACATGTAAAACCTGTCAAATCCGCCCAGCGGTCATTTGCCGGCGTTGAGGACGGCGACGCCGGGCAACTCCTTGCCTTCCATCCATTCGAGGAAAGCGCCGCCAGCGGTGGAGACATAGGTGAAATCGTCGGCAACACCGGCATGGTTCAGAGCTGAGACGGTGTCGCCGCCGCCGGCCACGGAGGTCAGCTTGCCGGCGGCCGTGCGCTCGGCGGCGTATTTTGCGGCAGCAACCGTTGCGGCATCGAAGGGCTCGATCTCGAAGGCGCCGAGCGGACCGTTCCAGACGAGCGTCGAGGCGCGCTCGATCCAGGCATTGATGGCCTGGACGGATTTCGGCCCGACGTCGAGCACCATGGCATCGGCGGGGATGGCGTTGATATCGACCGTCTCATTGGCGGCACCAGCCTTGAACTCGCGGGCGACGACGCCGTCTTCCGGCAGGATGATGGCGCAGCCTGATGTCGCGGCCTCGATCATGATCTGCTTGGCGGTTTCAGCGAGATCATGCTCGCACAGTGACTTGCCGACATTGGTGCCACGCGCGGCGACGAAGGTATTGGCCATGCCGCCGCCGATGACGAGTGCGTCGACCTTCTTCACGAGATTCATCAAAAGATCGATCTTGGTCGAAACCTTGGCGCCGCCGACGATTGCGACGACGGGACGGGTGGGATTGCCGAGACCTTTTTCAAGCGCTTCCAGCTCGGCCTGCATGGTGCGGCCGGCATAGGCCGGCAGGTGGTGGGCAAGGCCTTCGGTGGAAGCATGGGCGCGGTGGGCGGCGGAGAAGGCGTCGTTGACATAGATATCGCCATTGGCGGCAAGCGCCTTGGTGAAGTCAGGATCGTTCTTTTCCTCGCCCTTGTGAAAGCGGGTGTTTTCCAGCAGCAGAATATCGCCATTCTTCATTGCGGCAACGGCGGAGGCGGCGGCCTCGCCGATGCAGTCGGAGGCCGTCAGCACGGCATGATCGAGCACTTCCTCGACGGAAGGGGCGATTAGGGACAGCGACAGATCCGGCGACGGACCGTCCTTTGGCCGGCCGAAATGAGCAAGCAGGATCACCTTGGCGCCCTTGCCCGATAGTTCGAGGATCGTCGGCGCCACCCGCTCGATGCGCGTCGTATCAGTAACCTTGCCGTCCTTGACCGGGACGTTGAGGTCGACGCGGATGAGCACGCGCTTGCCGCTGATGTCGGGGAGATCGTCGAGGGTCTTGAAAGAAGGCATGGGGAGATCCAGTCTTGGTTGGCGGAAGTCGCGCCGACCATAGCAAGGATCATTCGAGACGCAAGGCGTTCAGCGACCGTTTTCGCGTCTGGCTTTCTCGCCTCCGACCGATGTTTTCGGCATGGTTTCGGGGACCGCCGCTTCGCGGTTGCGGCGTCCCTTCAACCGGTCGCGGATGCGCTGAATAATGTCCTTGAGGTTGATGAAGATCGGCAGGGTGGTGGCGGGTTCGACCGCTTCGAGCGACATGCCGACGGAGGTGATATGGTCGTGCTCGTCGAGATCGCGGACGATGAGGATGATCGAGCCGAGACGGACGCGATCGGCATAATCGGCCTTGCCGCCGAGGCGCTGCCGCATCAGTTCCGCGATCGTCAGGCCTTTCTCGGATTCGTTTAGCAGGCCCGGCCCGTAGGCGGCATCGAGATCGGCGGCGGGACGGGCAGGCGAGAGCGCGAAGGCGCCGAAGAATTCGGCATCATCCTCGTCCACCGGCGCCCGGCTGGCGAAGAGCCGGTCGAGCAGCCGGGAATAACTCGGCACGATGAAGAGATAGATCAGATCGTTTTCGCGCAGCCGCCCGGCATACTGATAACGCATTGACTTGCCGTCGCGAATGACAAGCGAAGGGGTAGCCCATCGCGGAATGCGCTCGCCGCGCAAAACCGGGCTATCCTTGATGACACGGTAGGAGAGAAGCTCATGGTTGGCAGCGCCCGGAAGATCGACTTCGACCTTGTCAACGGCGCCGATGCGCGGCGGAATGATCAGACCGAGCTTCTTGGCGATCGGCTTGATCGTCCAGCCTTGGACGAGCAGGGAGACCAACACGATGATGAAGGCGGTATTGAAAAAGAGCTGACCGTTTTCCAGGCCGCCGAGGATGGGCATGATAGCAAGCAAGATGGAGACGGCGCCGCGCAGCCCGACCCAGGCGACGAAACCGATCTCCTGCTGCGTATAATCGAATGGAAGCAGCGACAGCCAGATTGCCAGCGGCCGGGCAATGAAGATCAGGAAGAGGGCAAGCAGGATGGCCGGTATGACGATGGCGGGAAATTGTGACGGCGTGGCGAGCAGGCCGAGCACCAGGAACATGATGATCTGCGCCAGCCAGGTCATGCCGTCCTGGAAGCGTTTGATGGTGCCGAGCGCCTGCATTCTCCGGTTTCCGGCGTAGATGCCGGCGACATAGACGGCGAGGAAGCCGCTGCCGCCGACTGCGCCGGCGAAGGAGAAGACGAGAAGGGCAAGCGCCAGCACGAAGATCGGCGTCAGGCCGCGATCGGTGTCGAGCCTGCTGACGATCAGCACGATCATCATGCCGCCGAGCAGGCCGAGGATGACGCCGAGCCCCATCTGCTGCACGAACATGGCGAGCATGCCGATATTGATGCCGGCATAACGCTCGCCGCTCGCCAGGACCTCGACAAGGGCGATGGTGAGGAAGATCGCCATCGGGTCGTTGGTGCCGGATTCGACTTCCAACGTCGAGCGCACCTTATCGCGGATGTTGATGCCGCCGATGCGCAGCAGGAAGAAGACGGCGGCGGCATCCGTCGATGCAACGATCGAACCGAGCAGCAGGCCTTCGAGCCAGGTGAAGTTCAACAGCCACATGGCAGCGACGGCAAAGAGCGATGCGGTGATCAGAACGCCGACCGAGGCGAGCGTCAGAGAAGGCACGGCCGCGAGCCGAAAAGCCTGCATCGGCGTGCCGAAGCCGGAATCGAACAGGATGACGGCGAGCGCGATAGAGCCGAGAATATAGGCGAGATAGTTGTTGCTGAATTCAATGCCGAGCCCGTCGACGCCGGCGGCAAGGCCGATCATCAGGAAGAGAAGAAGCAGCGGAGCGCCGAAGCGGAAGGCGAGCAGGCTCGAAAAAGCGGCAAGAAGCACGAGCGCCGTCGCGACCAGCACCACGATATAGAACGCTTCCATGCCCACCCCTTTCCACCGAATGCTGCGGATGCGGCCACCCCTGACCGATCCGCCTGTCTCAACCCCTCCATTCCACGTCGA
Source organism: Rhizobium sp. YTUHZ045 (assembly GCF_051124255.1). Taxonomy (NCBI): domain Bacteria; kingdom Pseudomonadati; phylum Pseudomonadota; class Alphaproteobacteria; order Hyphomicrobiales; family Rhizobiaceae; genus Rhizobium; species Rhizobium sp. YTUHZ045. The sequence continues at coordinate 3,418,359 of NZ_CP101432.1, read as the reverse complement.
TCCATCAGTAAACGGCAAACCGGCATAGAAGGGTAGGCCTTGCGGCTTACCTCGTCTCGTGCTGCATCATGCTGCTGAACGGCTGCCGGACACCGACACGGAAATGCTACGGGAGAAACTCTCTACAAAGAATGTATAAGAAAATCAGGCAAGAGCAGGGCGAAAGACGGTGCGATCGATTTTTCCTGCAGCTACCCGTAGATCGCAACAGTATAGGACACATTCCTCCGCGCGGCCGGTTTGGCTTTGCCCGATGAAGCGAATAGGTCTGCGACGATGAGCCGACTGTGGCTATGTGGCCGGCCATTGCTCCGCTATCAAAACACCGCCTGAAGTATGATGATGGCGAGAAACGCAACACCGATGAACGCGGCGACCCGGACGACCAGACGATTGGCCTTTGCCAGCACGGCAGGTCGGACGTCTCGCTTGGGGTGAAACCGCTGCCGCCGCTTGAGAGTGCTGTGGGGCAAGCGTTTTTGCACCTCTGCCATTTATCGCCTCCGCTTGGATCATTCAGCCATTGTGCAAAATGATGCACCCTTCAGTTTATCACGCTCCGCGGCCGCAGCGAAATCGTCGCTTCGAGATTGGCTTTTAAACTTGGAAGGCCGATACATATCGACTGTCAGTCTTCGGTGTCCTCACCCTCGTCGGTCAGATCTTCGACCGGGACCAGGAAAACCACGAACTCGTCGTCGATGGTCCTTTCCGGATCGTCGTCGAATTCATAGGCGTGCTCGACTTCGCTTGCTTCTTCAGCAGTCGCCTTGCGCAGGCTGAGTGTCTCCTTGCGGTCCCACAGGGGCTTGCCCTCGGACTCAAGGATGGTCAGGTCGTCGCGAAAATCTTCTGCCTCAAAGAAATGCGTCGCTTCCTCATGATTTTTCGAGCGAAAGCTGGCGACGGCGCGGCCGGCGATTTCAACGGTAAAATAATCCATCCATCCCTCTTTATCTCCCCGAGTGCGATTGCGGCTCCGGGGTTATCAACAATGCCATCACCGGCTTCGTGCGCCTATAACAAAACGGCCCGGTTTCCCGGGCCGTCTGCGATTTTCGATAGTCGGGCGCTCAGATGAGCTTGGCGAAGGCGACTGCCGTGTCGGACATGCGGCTGGAGAAGCCCCACTCGTTGTCGTACCAGGACAGGACGCGCACGAAATTGCCTTCCATGACCTTCGTCTGATCGGTTGCGAAGATCGACGAATGGCTGTCGTGGTTGAAATCGCGCGAGACGAGCGGCTCGTCGGTGTAACCCAGGATGCCCTTCAGCTTGCCGTTGGAGGCAGCCTTGATGGCTTCGTTGATTTCGCCGACCGTCGTGGCCTTTTTGGAGACGAACTTGAAATCGACGACCGAGACGTTCGGGGTGGGAACGCGGATCGAGGTGCCGTCGAGCTTGCCCTTGAGGTGCGGCAGCACGAGGCCGACGGCCTTGGCGGCGCCCGTCGAGGTCGGGATCATGGAGAGGGCGGCAGCGCGGGCACGATACAGGTCCTTGTGCATCGTGTCGAGCGTCGGCTGGTCGCCGGTGTAGGAGTGGATCGTCGTCATGAAGCCGTGGTCGATGCCGACGGCGTCGTCGAGAACCTTCACCACCGGCACCAGGCAGTTGGTGGTGCAGGAGGCGTTGGAGATGACCATGTGCTCCTTGGTGAGCTGGTCATGGTTGACGCCGAAAACGACCGTCAGGTCAGCGCCGTCGGCGGGAGCCGAGACGATGACGCGCTTGGCGCCGGCCGTCAGGTGGGCGGCGGCCTTGTCGCGGGCGGTGAAGATACCGGTGCATTCCATGGCGATGTCGACGCCGAGCTCGCGGTGCGGCAGCGTTGCCGGATCCTTGATCGCGGTGACCTTGATCGGTTTGCCGCCGCCGACGATGATCGTGTCGCCTTCGACCTTCACCTCGGCCGGGAACTTGCCGTGGATCGAGTCGTAACGCAGCAGATGCGCATTGGTCTCGACCGGACCGAGGTCGTTGATGGCGACGACCTCAATGTCGGTACGGCCGGATTCGACGATAGCGCGGAGGACGTTACGGCCGATGCGGCCGAAACCATTGATGGCAACCTTGACTGTCATGTTCATTCACTCCCGATAGAATAGGGCCCGATAGGCCGGGCGGCCTGGAATTGAGGAGATGGAGAGCGCCTCAAGGCGCTCTCATTAAAGCTTTGCTTCGGCGGCCGCAACGACAGCGTCGGCGGTGATGCCGAAATGCTTGTAAACGTCCTTGACCGGACCGGACGCGCCAAAACCCTTCATGCCGATGAAGCTGCCTTCCGGTCCGATGAAGGCGTCCCAACCTTCGCGAACGGCGGCTTCGACGGCAATCTTGACCGGTGAGTTGCCGAGCACGTCCTTGCGGTAGGCGTCCGGCTGCTCGAAGAACAGTTCCGTGCAGGGCACCGAGACGACACGCACCGAAACGCCCCTGGCTTCCAGAGTTGCGCGGGCGGCAACGGCGATTTCGACCTCGGAGCCCGAAGCGAAGATCGTCACCTTGGCATCGGCATTGCCGGCAAGCGTGTAGGCGCCGAGTTCGCAGAGGTTCTTCGCATTATACTCTGTGCGGACGGTCGTCAGGTTCTGGCGGGTGAGAGCCAGAGCGGACGGGCGGTTCTTGCTCTTCATGGCGATCTGCCAGCATTCCGCCGTCTCGACGGCGTCGGCCGGACGGAAGACCTGCAGGTTCGGAACGGCGCGCAGCCCGGCGATCTGCTCGACCGGCTGGTGAGTCGGGCCATCTTCGCCAACGCCAATCGAGTCATGGGTCAGGACATGGATGACGCGAATGCCCATCAGAGCCGAGAGGCGGATCGGCGGGCGGCAATAGTCCGAGAAGATCATGAAGCCGCCGCCGTAAGGAATGAGGCCGCCATGCAGCGAGATGCCGTTCATGGCAGATGCCATGCCGTGCTCGCGGATACCCCAGTGCATATAACGGCCCTTGAAGTCCGTCGGCGTGATGGAGACCATCTGGCTGGTCTTGGTGTTGTTCGACGGCGTCAGATCGGCGGAACCGCCGAGCGTTTCCGGCACGAAACCGTTGATGATCTCAAGCGCGTCTTCCGATGCCTTGCGGGTGGCAACCGTCGGCTTGGTTTCTGCCAGTTTCTTCTTGTAATCGTCGATCGCCTTGTCGAAACCTTCGGGCAGATCGCCGGCAAAACGGCGGGTGAACTCGGCCTTGGAAGGCGACTTGGCAAGCGTTTCTTCCCATGCCTTGACGATGTTGTCGGAGCGGGTGCCGGCTGCGCGCCATTCATCGAGAAGATCGGAGGGGATGACGAAGGGCTCGTACTCCCAATTCAGCGCCTTGCGGGTGGCTGCGATCTCATCGGCACCGAGCGGGCTGCCGTGAACCTTGTGGCTGCCGGCCTTGTTCGGGGCGCCGAAGCCGATCACCGTTTTGCAGGCGATGAAGGTCGGACGATCGGACTTGTGGGCGGCTTCGATCGCATCGGCGATGGCGGCCTGATCGTGGCCATCGATCTCGATCGTGTTCCAGTGAACGGCCTTGAAGCGGGCGATCTGATCGGTCGAATCCGACAGCGACACGGCGCCGTCGATGGTGATCGAGTTGTTGTCCCAGAAAAGGATCAGCTTGTTGAGCTTCAGGTGGCCGGCAAGGGCGATGGCTTCATGGCTGATGCCCTCCATCAGGCAGCCGTCGCCATTGATCACGTAGGTGTAGTGGTCCTGGAGGTCCGCACCGAATTCCTCGCGCAGCTTGCGTTCGGCGATTGCCATGCCGACCGCATTGGCGATGCCCTGGCCGAGCGGCCCGGTGGTGGTCTCAATGCCGGTTGCGTGGCCGTATTCAGGGTGGCCGGCGGTCTTGGAGCCGACCTGACGGAACTGCTTCAGGTCCTCGATCGTCATGTCGGGATAACCGGTCAGATACAGCAGCGAGTAGAGCAGCATCGAGCCATGGCCGGCCGACAGCACGAAGCGGTCGCGGTTCGGCCAATGCGGCTTCTTGGGGTCGAAGCGCAGATATTTGGTGAACAGGACCGTCGCCACATCAGCCATGCCCATCGGCATACCAGGGTGGCCGGAATTCGCCTTTTCCACGGCGTCCATGGCGAGGAAACGGATCGCGTTCGCCATCCGGTCGTTTTGTTGGAGAGAGGTCATAGCTTTTCTGCAAGCTCCGGGTGTCGGGGGATGGCCTCGAGCCTCCAAGACCATCGAGTGAAAGCGGCTGACACATAGCAGTTGGGGCTGGCGAGTCAATCAATGGCGGGGCAAAACCCAGCGGCCTGCGGCGATTTTTGACATTTGCTCGCGCAACTTTACAAAAGACCAAAGCGGCACGGCGGGCCTGCCCAAACGTTCATCCACAGATAGGCAGGCCGCCGGGTGACGGGATTTATTGACGGGCCGTTGGCGAGCTGCATATCCTCTTGAAATCAAAAGATCGGCAGATGTGGCCGATTCGCAGGTCCTGCACGGGAATCGGAAAGGCATGATGCCCACAGGCAAAACCATGGAAGCAGCGCTCGACGAATTGAGACAGGCGATTTCGAGCCTCGAAAACGCAGTCGATATGCGCATCGAGCGGCAGCGAGAGCAGGGTGAGATCGAGGGCGAGGTGCGACGTGTGCATGCCGACCGCTCCCGTCTAGCCCAGGAGCTCGATCAGGCCGAGTTTCGCGCCAACCGGCTGGAAGAGGTCAATCGTGAGGTATCGCGGCGGCTGGTGACGGCCATGGAGACGATCCGCGCGGTTCTGGACCGCTGATGAGAGAGAATTTGATATGGCGCAGGTGACGGTAACGATCGACGGCAAGGCCTATCGCATGGCCTGCGAGGAAGGGCAGGAGGATCATCTGACCGACCTCGCCACCCGTTTTGACAGCTATGTCGGCCATCTCAAGGGCCAGTTCGGCGAGATCGGCGATCTCCGGATCACCGTCATGGCCGGCATCATGATCATGGATGAGATTGCCGAGCTGACACGTCGCATCGCGGAGCTGGAAACCGAGCTCGAGTCGCTGCGCGGCAACCGCGACACGGTGCTTGCCGCGACTGCCCGCACCGAGGAAAGCCTCGCGGCGGCGCTCGGCGAGGTGTCGAGCCGCATTCGCGGTATCACCGACAAGCTGAATGGCCGGGCCGCCCCCGAACTCAATTGATGTCAATTAAATAGAGTCGGGCTGCGGTCGCCACTGGCGCGCCGATGCAAACGACCTTATATATCGCGATGCGGTCTGCGCCTCTCGACAGGAACCACAATCCCTGGGGCCATACTCGATCCAAAGGGAGCTGTCCCTGTCCGGGCTCGTGGGCCTGGACACACGGTGCCCACCTACGTTTGTAGGCGCCCAGGATCGTAAACATCCATCGGTCGTCGTGGATCGCACTTTCTCTTTATCGTTGGCAGTGCGCCGGATGCAGGAGCGAACGTGAGTTGCACGTCCCCCCTTTCAAGATGTCCTTACTTCTTCAGGGAAGGGTGACCTGGAAGACCTGGAACATCGTGTCGACGTCGGCGCCGCGTCCGCCTGTAGGCTGCGCCCACCTGGAAGCCATCCTGTGTGAGGAAGTCGTTGTAGTTGGCGACGAACAAGAAGTAATCGTCCGGCGACTGCGGATCGAGAACGCTTGCAAGGCCCATGGCTTGGATGACGCTTTGCGACCACGGCATTCAGCGTCTTATCTCAGGCGACCGGATAGGGTCCTTCAGCGAAGACTTCGTCATGATAGCCTTTGGAGCCGACGTCGAGCGCCAGTGGGCTTCGCCATTCGCGGTTGTCGCGCAGGCAATCCAGCACGAAGCGGAAATCATAGCGCGGATGCCAGCCAAGTTCGCGCGTTGCGCGTTCGTTGACGTAGACGCGATCGAGCGTCGGGAACATCTTCCAGCCGCGTTCGACGTAAAGGGCGTTCGCACCGGGAAACAGCCGCTCGACGACGGCAGGCGCGTCTCGCCTGAGCTCGGCAAGATCGCCCGACGAAAAGGGCGTCGTGGCCGAGACGATGTAGCGGCCGAAACCGATTGCCGGCGCCCTATCCAGCGCCAGCAGATGGGCGCCGACTACATCGCTGATGTCGACGCGGCGGTGAAGCAACTCGTTAGCCTGGGCATTTGCCGCTGAATATCTGTTGCGGATGTCGGGAGCGTCATCGCTTTCGGGAAAGAAACGCGATGTCCTGAGGATCATGACCGGCAGGCGGAATTTGCGGGCGAAGAGTTCGCAGACGCCTTCGGCGGCGAGCTTCGTCACGCCGTAGATATTCTTCGCTATAGGAGGCACGTCCTCGGTGACCCACGCGGCGGGTTCGCCGGCGGCCGGCGTCAATGCGGCACCGAAGGCGCTGGTCGTACTGGTGAAGACGAAGCTTGAAACACCGGAGGCGGCGGCCTCTTCGAGCAGGTTCAGCGTGCCGCCGACATTTGTGTCGAGGAAATCGCAATTGCCGTGAGTTGCCACATGCGGCTTGTGCAGCGTTGCGGCATGGATGACCTGGCTAACTCCCGACATGGCCTGCCGGACGAAGTCGCGATCGCAGATCGATCCGACCGTGTCGGTGAAAGCCGAACGCTTAATGTCGATGCCGCGCGCCCACCGACTCTGCGCTCTCAAGCTGCGCATCAGCGCCTCGCCGAGATGGCCCGCACTGCCCGTCACCAGTATCGTCATCGCGTCCTCTCCTAACCGTTTAGGCGGCGGACGCTATAAAGACCGGTGTCCTGGGACAACGCATAAATTATGCATGGGCATGCAGGAAAGCTGCAGGCTCAGCGGATTGTGGTGACGAGGCGGCCAGCGCTGCCGTCGGAAAGCCTGATCCGCTCCCAGGTGACGCGGCCGGGGGCAATCGGCAGGCGTGCATTGCCGTTGGAGCCGGTATCGAAGGTCAACGACAGCAGCCTGCCCTCGTGCCAGCCTCTTACCTCCAGAGACTGTTCGGCGGCGGCGATCTCGGTGGAAGCGTAAGAGAAAAGAGAGCGGCCGAGAAAAGTGCTGAGCGGGGCGCGCCATTCCGCCTGCCGCGAGCGAGAGGCAGAAAGCAGCCGATGGGTGCTATCGCAGATCAGATGTACAGGCCGGACGGAATCCTCAACCAGGCGCCTTAAAGCCGCGTCGGCCGCAGCGTGTTGCGGCGAGGCGAAGATCCGCTCCAGCTTGACGGCCTGTTCGGGCGAGGGTCCAAGCTGGCCGCGCTCCCAGCGCGAGACGGTCGCCTGGTTGACGCCGAGGAGTTCCGCAAGGTGCTGCTGCTTCATGCTGCGCAGCAACCGCATGCGGCGTATGCCGGCTCCTGATATCGTCACTTGTCCTGAGCTCCCATGCATCTCTGCCAGGATAGGAGTTCGGCGGGGCGGAAGGCAAGCCGATCCTCACGCCGGATCATTGTTCCGGCTGGTCTTCGAGATCGCTTCTTAGCTGATCGAGGATCGACAGGGCATGACCTGCATAGGCGCTGATCCAGCGGTCGTAGATATGTTTGATCGGCAGGCTGTTCAGGTGGTTCCAGCGTTCGCGGCCCTCCTTTCTGGCGATGATCAGATCCGCTTCCTCAAGCACCTTCAGATGCTGCATCACCGTGCAGCGGTCCATTTCCGGAAACATTTCGCAAAGCGTTCCGGTGGTGCGGGGCGCGTCCTTGAGCAGGTCGAGAATCTCGCGGCGGCGATGATGCGCTAGCGCCTTGAAGACAGAGTTGTCGGTTGATTCGCTTGACATGTTATGTTTTTATAACATAATGGCATCAGGCACAATGGAGAAGAGGAGAAGTGCCATGTCTCTCGGAATCCGCGTTTCCGGCCGGATCGGCCGTCCTGTTGCCGAAGTGTTCGATGCCGTCGTCAACCCGAAGAAGCTCAGCAGCTATTTCACCACGATCGGCGGGGCGAGCGCCCCGCTCGTTCAAGGCACGACAGTAACCTGGTGGAAGGATGCACCGGTCGAGGTTGTTGAGCTTGTGCCGGAAAGTCGCATCGTGCTTCGCTGGGACGGCGGCACTGCTGAGGACAAGACAAGGTATAAGACGCTGGTGGAAATGAATTTCAAGCCGCTGGAGGATGGCGGCACGCTGGTGACGATTGCCGAGAACGGCTGGCGCGAGGACGAGGCCGGCCGGCGCGGCACCTATCTCAACTGCGAAGGCTGGACGCAGATGCTTTGCAGCATGAAGGCCTTCGTCGAATACGGCATCAATTTGCGCGAGGGCATGTATCTCAGCGAGATGAAGGGCGAGCCGGCCAGCGCCCCGGATGCCTGACGAGGCTGTCTCGAAGGAGATCGGCGGTCCATTGCCAGACTTTGCTTGCCTGTCACACTGCGGGTGCTAATTTCCGGAGTCGATACTTCATCTCGGTTTCCAGGAGATTCATTATGCAGCTTGGTATGGTCGGTTTGGGCCGCATGGGCAATTATATGGTCCAGCGCCTGATGCGGGGCGGTCACGAATGCGTCGTCTACGACACCAGGCCCGAAAGCGTTGCCGATTTGGCAGGTCTCGGCGCGACCGGCAGCGCTTCGCTGGAGGAATTCGTCTCGCAGCTCACGCATCCGCGTGCGATCTGGCTGATGCTGCCGGCGGTGATCGTCGACAAGGTGCTGGCGAGCCTGGTGCCGCTGCTGCAGAACGGCGATATCGTCATTGATGGCGGCAATTCCTACTATCATGACGACATCCGCCGCGGCGCTGAGCTGATCACCAAGGGCATTCATTATGTCGACGTCGGTACCAGCGGCGGCGTCTTCGGCCTGGAGCGTGGCTATTGCCTGATGATCGGCGGCGAAAAGGGCATCGTCCAGCACCTTTCGCCGATTTTCGCAACGCTGGCGCCCGGCGCCGGTACGACGGAAGCCTCGCCGAACCGCAGCGCCGAAGCGGCTGCAGCCAGCACCGCGGAACAGGGCTACCTGCATTGCGGCCCGCATGGCGCCGGCCATTTCGTCAAGATGGTGCATAACGGCATCGAGTACGGTTTGATGGCCGCCTATGCCGAGGGCCTCAACATTCTGAAACATGCCAATATCGGCGCCGCTTCGCATGGTGCCGATGCGGAAACTGCGCCGCTCGCACACCCCGAACATTTCCAATACGACTTCAATCTGCAGGATGTCGCGGAAGTCTGGCGCCGCGGCAGCGTCATCACCTCCTGGCTGCTTGATCTCACCGCCGATGCACTGCATGCCGACCCCGCACTTTCGAAATTTGCCGGCCGGGTCTCGGACAGCGGCGAGGGCCGCTGGACGATCATGGCGGCAATCGATGAAAGCGTGCCGACGCCGGTGCTGAGTGCGGCGCTCTACGGCCGCTTCTCCTCGCGCGACAATGACGAGTTTGCCAACAAGGTGCTGTCGGCAATGCGGGCGGGTTTCGGAGGCCACGTGGAAAAGCCGGCTTCGAAATCCTGAGGCTCCCTTCACTGAGTCCAGGCGACCGTCGCCCCGTAAATGGCAGATTGAAGGCGTGGCTCGGGCAGGCGGCAGCCCCGGCTGTTCCTAGCCATCGGCATGGTTTTTCTACCGCTTGCTGGCGGCAGCAGTCGCGAGTATCCATTGCAAGATGTCGGCCTCGTTTCGTGCAAGCGCCGACACTTCGTTGGAGGGCGGTCGTGAAGCGTGACAGGGCAGGCGGCTTGACGGCCGCCATATCGGGCATATTGGCATTCATTGCGCTTTTCTCCGTGGCTTCGCCCAGCTTTGCCCAGGCCCAGCCGGCGCAAGCGCCAGCCGCGGCCAACCCGCCGGCCCAGGTGCGTGAGATGATGCAGCTCATGCAGACGCCCGAGGTTAAGCAATGGATGTCGACTCAGATGGCGGCGACGCCTGCGGGCGGTACAGCGGCGGAAAACCAGATGTCTGTCCTGTCGGGTTTGCTGCAGCATTCCCGTCGTCATGTCTCGATGGTTTCCGATGCCGCGATGACCCTGCCCTCGCAGATCGGCAATGCATCCTCGCTGCTTTTCGGCGAAATCGCCGCCACTGGCCGGGTCCGTATGATCGCCCAGTTCCTGGCGATCTTTCTGCTGGGCGCGATCATCGAAAGCATTGCCCGCTATGCCTTCCGCCGCCGCCGTCGCCGTCTGGCTCAGATGGCAGGCATGCATCTGGCGCCGCGCGTCATCCCGGCGTTGATCTTCGCGGCGGCGACAGTGCTCACGCTTCTCAGCCTCAATTGGCCGCCACTCAGCCAGAGTATCGCGATCGTCTGTGTCGTTGCGCTGATCGTCCAGCGTTTTACAATCTGCCTCGGCGGTGTGCTGGTCGATCTCATCGGACTGGCGCGAGCCGAGGAAGAACGGCAGGGCGTCCCCGCGCCGACCATGCCGGGACGTGCCGTCGCACTCTTCTGGTATCGCCGCTCTGCAACCTTCGTCATCTATTTTATCTTTGGCTGGGCGGCCATTCAGTCGATGGAGCCGCTCGGCTTTTCCCCGAGCGCCCGGCTGTTTGTGGGATACATTCTCGGCATTGGACTGCTGCTGATCGCCATCGAGGCGGTCTGGTCGCGGCCTCATAAGGACGAGAAGCGCGGTCACGAGATTTCCTGGACGCTCACCGTTTATTTCCTGCTGCTCTGGGGCCTCTGGGTCACCGGCTTCAACTGGCTGCTCTGGCTCGGCATCTATGTGCTGATGCTGTCGCGGGTGCTCGCCGTCGCGACGATCGCAGTGAAATCGCTGCGGCAGACCGAGGCGAGTTTCCTTGCCACGCGCCGCATCGCCACCGTGTTGCTCGACCGTGGCGTGCGTGCGCTGATCATTGCAATCGCGGCAATCTGGCTCGGTCGATTGCTTGGTGTCGGCGCTGACACGATGGCTGCCGGCGACAAGATGGTCGACAAGATCGCTCGCGGCGTCATCGGTGGCATTGTCATCCTGCTTGCGGCTGATCTGCTCTGGCACGTCGTCAAAGCCTATATTGACGGCAAGCTGCTCGATTCACCCCTGGATGGTACCGCGACGGACGAGGAAAAGGCGAAACACGCGCGGATCCAGACGCTACTGCCGATCTTCCGCAATATCCTTGCCGTGGTTATCGCCGTCATCGCGGTTCTGATGGTGCTCTCCGGCCTCGGCATCGAGATCGGGCCGCTGATTGCCGGAGCCGGGGTCGTCGGCGTTGCCGTCGGTTTCGGCGCCCAGACGATCGTCAAGGACGTCATCAGCGGCATGTTCTATCTCTGGGACGATGCTTTCCGCGTCGGCGAATATATCGAAAGCGGCAGCCACAAGGGCGTCGTCGAAGCCTTCAGCCTGCGATCGGTGAAGCTCAGACATCATCGCGGGCCGCTGACAACAGTGCCGTTCGGCGAACTCGGCGCGGTGAAGAACTTGAATCGCGACTGGACGATCGACAAGATCAGCCTAAACGTCAAATACGACACCGATCTCGTTAAGGCGAAGAAGGTGATCAAGCAGATCGGCCAGACACTGCTCGAAAACCCGGAATTCGGCCCGCACATCATTGAGACACTGAAGATGAAGGGCGTCGAGCAATTCGGAGAATTCGCGATCGAGATCCGCCTGTCGATGATGACGAAGCCCGGCGAGCAATTCGTCATCCGACGCAACGCACTGGCGATGATCCGCAACGCCTTCAAGGAAAACGGCATCGAGTTCGCCTTGCCGACGGTGCAGGTGGCGGGCGATCGCGAGGCCGATTTGGAGGCTGCCGTCGCGCGTTACGCTTCTCATATGCGAGCCAACGGCGAACCGGCTGCATGAAAGCCGCCACCTGAACCTCATTACCGCCGCAAGGCATTCAAGCTTACGAAAATGCAATGTGCCATCAGGTATTCCTGCGCAAATTCGCCCCAATTGAAGATGATTGAGGCGCAGGCGGCGGGGTTGGGTAGCGTCGGCATGGCTTCATAGAGCTTCTATGCCCGTCATGTTACGTCTTCGAAAAATGATTCCCGCCGAATTGGAAACTGCGCAGGTAAGAGATGTCGGGTCACGGCAATTTGGAAGAGATCGAGGCGACGGACGGTTTTTCTTTTCGCACGCTTTTCAGACGTTACAGGACGCCGCTCACTGCGGCCGCGACGCTTATCGTCTTCTGTCTCGTCGGTTACGCGATCATGCAGCTCACCAACGAGGTGCGCTATGACGATGTCGTCGCAGCGCTGGCTGCGACGAGGCCGAGCGCGATCCTGCTTGCTTTGTTCTTCACGGCGCTGAGTTTCCTTTCGCTGGTCTTCTATGATCTCAATGCGATTGAATATATAGGCAAGAAGCTGCCCTTTCCGCATGTGGCGCTGACGGCATTCAGCGCCTATGCGGTCGGCAACACCGCCGGCTTCGGCGCACTGTCGGGCGGGGCGATCCGCTATCGCGCCTATACGCGCCTCGGGCTCTCGCCGGAGGATATCGGCCGCATCATCGCCTTCGTCACACTCTCCTTCGGCCTCGGGCTGGCTGCTGTCGCGTCGATCGCCCTCATCATCATCGCCAGCGAGATCGGGCCGCTGATCGGTGTCAGTCCATTTCTTCTGCGGCTGATTGCCGGCTCGATCATCGCCATTCTCGGGGCTGTGATGATCATTGGCCGCGAAGGCCGCGTGCTCGATTTCGGCGCCGTGGCAATCCGCCTGCCGGACTCGCGCACATGGTCGCGCCAATTTCTGGTCACCGCCTTCGATATTGCCGCCTCCGCGTCGGTGCTCTACGTGCTCTTGCCGCAGACGGCGATTGGATGGCCGGTCTTCCTCGCCGTCTATGCGATCGCCGTCGGTCTCGGCGTGCTCAGCCACGTTCCGGCCGGGCTCGGCGTGTTCGAGACCGTGATCATCGCTTCGCTCGGCAGCGCGGTGAATATCGACGCGGTGCTGGGATCGCTGGTGCTCTACCGGCTGATCTACCATGTCTTGCCACTGTTGATCGCCGTGCTCGCGGTCTCGGCGGCGGAGTTGCGCCGTTTCGTCGACCACCCCGCCGCCTCCAGCGTCCGCCGTATCGGCGGACGGCTGATGCCGCAGCTGTTGTCAGCCTTGGCGCTGCTGCTCGGCGTCATGCTGGTGTTTTCGAGCGTCACGCCGACGCCGGACCAGAACCTGGAATTTCTTTCCAACTATCTGCCGTTGCCGATGGTCGAAGGGGCGCACTTCCTCTCCAGCCTGCTCGGGCTCGCGCTGGTGGTCGCGGCGCGCGGCCTCGGTCAGAGGCTCGACGGCGCATGGTGGGTGGCCGTGTTTTCGGCCGTTGCCGCATTGACCTTGTCGCTTCTGAAGGCGATTGCCCTCGTCGAAGCAGCCTTTCTCGCCTTTCTCATCTTCGGGCTCTTCGTTAGCCGGCGGCTCTTCACCCGGCATGCATCGCTGCTCAACCAGGCGATGACGGCATCCTGGCTGATGGCGATCGCCGTGATCATCGTTGGCGCCGTCGTCATCCTGCTCTTCGTCTATCGCGATGTCGAATACAGCAACGAACTCTGGTGGCAGTTCGAATTCACCGCCGAGGCGCCGCGGGGGCTGCGCGCCTTGCTCGGCATCACCATCATCTCCTCGGCGATCGCCATTTTCAGCCTGCTCCGACCGGCTGCTTTCCGGCCCGAGCCGGCGACAGAGGAGGCGCTGACGCGTGCCGTCGACATTGTCAGGAAGCAGGGCAATGCCGATGCCAATCTGGTGCGCATGGGCGACAAGAGCATCATGTTTTCGGAAAAGGGCGACGCTTTCATCATGTACGGCCGGCAGGGCCGCTCATGGATCGCACTGTTCGACCCGATTGGCGATCATCGCGCCGTGCAGGAACTTGTCTGGCGGTTCGTCGAAGCGGCGCGCGCTGCCGGCTGCCGCGCCGTCTTCTACCAGATTTCGCCGGCGCTGCTTTCCCATTGCGCCGATGCCGGCCTCCGCGCCTTCAAGCTCGGCGAACTGGCGGTGGTTGACCTCCGGACCTTCGAAATGAAGGGCGGCAAATGGGCGAACCTTCGCCAGACGGCGAGCCGAGCCCAGCGCGACGGGCTGGAATTCGCGGTGGTAGAGCCCGAGGACGTGCCTGATATCATCGATGATCTCGCCGCCGTTTCCACGGCCTGGCTCGAACATCACAATGCCAAGGAAAAAGGCTTCTCGCTCGGTTCCTTCGATCCCGATTACGTTTCCTCGCAACCAGTCGGCATCCTGAAGAAGGACGGCAAGATCGTCGCCTTCGCCAATATCCTCGTCACCGAATCACGCGAGGAGAGCACGATCGATCTCATGCGCTTCTCGCCGGACGCGCCGAAGGGCTCAATGGACTTTCTCTTCGTGCAGATCATGGAATATCTGCGTAACCAGGGTTTCACCCACTTCAATCTCGGCATGGCGCCTCTCTCCGGCATGTCGAAACGCGAAGCAGCGCCCGTCTGGGACCGTATCGGTAGCACCATCTTCGAGCACGGCGAGCGCTTCTATAACTTTAAAGGCCTTCGGGCATTCAAATCCAAGTTTCATCCGCACTGGCAACCGCGCTATCTTGCGGTTTCCGGAGGAGGCAATCCGATGATCGCGTTGATGGACGCGACATTTCTGATCGGGGGCGGATTGAAAGGGGTAGTGAGAAAATGATCAGGACAATCCTTCTTGCCACGGCATGCGTCTGCATGCTCGCGGCCGCGCCGGCTGATGCCGCCGAGGAAACCACGCAGAGCTTCGAAAGTGGGCTCATCCCATCGCCGCACATCTTCCTGCCGGAAGGGGAGGTGAAGGGCACCGTGATGCTGATCTCGGATGCCGCCGGCTGGGGCGATTATGAGAAGGCCGAGGCCGACAGGCTGGTCGCCGAAGGCGCTGTCGTCATCGGCGTCGACTTTCCCTCTTATATGCAGGCGCTCAGCCGCTACGACGTCAGCCTCAACGACGGCTGCATCTACATGGTCTCGGATATCGAATCGCTGAGCCAGCAGGTTCAGCGCGCGACCGGCAACAATAGCTATCACCTGCCGATCGTCGCCGGCATCGGCGAGGGCGGCGCCTTGGCCTTGGCGATCGCGGCTCAGACGCCGGATGCGACGATCGGTCAGACGCTTGCGGTCGATCCGCTGGCCGGCATTCCGCTAACCAAGGAGCTTTGCACGCCGGCTTCCAAGAAGGTGATCGGCCAACGCACGGTCTATGGCCTCAGCGACGGCGCCCTGCCGGATCCGATCATATCAGTTTTCACGCCTAAAGCTGACAAGGACGGCCGGGCGCATGCCGAGGCGCTACGGAAAGCCCATTCCGAGATCGAGATCCGCGATTCCACAGACGATGCACAGACGGTATTCGGCGATACGCTCGATGACCTCGTCACTGCCTCCGGCGCCTTCGGCAATCCGCTCGGCCTGCCGCTGGCGGTGCTGGAAGCAAGGCCTGCCTTTGATACGATGGCCGTGATCTATTCCGGCGACGGCGGTTGGCGCGACATCGACAAGGAGGTCGGCGGCACGCTGCAAAAAGAAGGCATTCCCGTCGTCGGCGTTGATTCACTTCATTATTTCTGGTCGGAGCGCAAGCCCGAGGAGACAGCCAACGATCTTTCGAAGATCATCGATTTCTATCGTAAGCAGTGGAAGGTGAAGCATGTTCTGCTCGTCGGCTACTCTTTCGGCGCCGATGTCGTGCCCGCTACCTATCAGTTGCTCAAACCGGCCGAGAAGTCCTCCGTGGTGCAGTTGTCGCTGCTGTCGCTCTCGCACCAAGTTGATTACGTCATCTCCGTTCTCGGCTGGCTCGGCCAGAAGACCGAAGGGGCAGGGGGAGATCCGGTCAGCGACCTGAAGAACGTCGATCCGAAGTTGGTGCAGTGCATCTACGGCAAGGAAGATGACGATGATGTCGCTTGTCCGGCACTCAAAAATAGCGGCGCCGAAGTGGTCGAACTGCCCGGCGACCATCATTTTGATGAGAACTACGATCTTCTCACCAAGTCAATCATCGATGGGCTGAAGAGACGGCTGCAGGATTAACGCATCAGCCGTTCTTCACTCCAGCCGAGTTCGGCGAGTTCCCTGCCGCGAAACCGCGCATCATCGGCGACGATGAATTCGTCGAGCTGCGGCGGGGCAACGCTGGTGCCGGCAAGCATTGCATGGACCTGGCCGCGATGATGGGTCTGATGCTGAAAAAGGTGGGCAAGCACGTCGTCCATCCGCTCCTGCTGAATACGATCGCCGCGATGGAGACTGACGATCGAGATCAGCCTGTCCGGCGTCAGGACTTCGCAAAGGTCGATCAGGCGCTGATCGACCTTTGCCTGCGCTTGGGTCAGTGACTCGACATCGTCGAAGGGTTCGTCCACCTCGAAAGCCTGGAAGCCGAGCGTGCCACCTTCCATGCCGTCGACATAGAACCAGTCGACGGTGATGATATGATTCAGGGTCTCCTTGATCGACGGAAAGAAGCTCGTGCGCGGCGCTTCGAATTCGCCCGCCTTCAACGCCGCGCAGGCGTGAAGCAGCCGGTGGTTGGCAAGGGCGTTGTTATAGGCAAGCTTGCGAAACGCCCTGGCGGGATCGAAGGTCGACATCGGCGGCTTTCCTCTTTCAGCACTCCGGAATGTTTGTGTCAGTCATCGAGATTGCCGTCGCGCCAGACGAGATGACGTGGTGCCCCGGGCAGGTTCTCGATTTCATCAGCGATGAAATAGGGCGGGATGTCGAGCGCGGTCAGGGCCGCGCGCGTTGCCGGCACCCATTTGAATTCGAGATGGTTGTCGCCATCTTCGACGCGATGAATGATCTCATGCGGCTGAAAGGGAAATTCCGCCGGGATTTCCATCAGATAATAGAAGCCGAGTTCATGCCAGTCGCGTTGTTCGTAGTGGAAAAAGTTCTCGACGATCCAGAGCAGGCGCAAGACGGGGACCGTGAGGCCAAGCTCCTCCATCATCTCGCGTTTCAGCGTTTCCTCCGACGTCTCGCCGATTTCCGCCCGACCGCCCGGAAAGGTCCAGAAGGGCTCGTGCACGGCGCGATGAACAAGCACGTGCCCATCGCGAAAGCCGAGGCCGGCAATGCGGTAGTTGAAACGCGCAGCACCCTGAGTCAGGCGGATGGGAGTGCGCTTGCTCATGTCGTTCTTATCCGAGATCGATTACGACGATTTCCGGTGGTACGCCGAAGCGGACAGGAGCAATGGAGCAGCCGAGCCCACCGGAAACGATGATATTACGCCCCTCCTCGACGATATGGCCATAGGCGTAGCGATCGCCGTAGCGCGACGGGACAATCGGTGAACGACCGAAGAAGCGGATCTGTCCGCCATGGGTGTGACCGGAGAGCGTCACCGAGACGCGCTCGGGCACGCGGGGAAATATATCGGGCTCATGGGCAAGTAGGATGACGGGCGCGTCATCAGTGACCTGAGCCATCGTTCCATCGAGATCGTCGAGGCCGGTCATGCGCGTGCGACCCCATTTCCTGCCCGGGAGCAGCGCCAGCTGATCTTCGAGCCCTGCGAGCCAGAAGCCGCGGCCATCCTTTTCGAGCCGGACGGCGCGGTTGCTGTAGACAGGGATGCCGACATCGGCAAGAGCCCGGTGCCCGAAGGTTTCCATCCCGCCGTTCTTCTGGGCGGTCCTGTCTTCCCACCAGTCGTGATTGCCCATGATTGCGTGGACGCCGAGTGGTGCCTGGAGTGCGGCCAGCGCCTTGGACCATTGGCTCGAATGCACGTACTGCGTCACCATGTTCATGCCCGAGGCGTAATCGCCGAGCAGGACGGTCACGTCGCCTTCGAGTTCATTGGCCCGGTGGCAGATCGAGGTAATGCGGTTTGCCGACATCCAGGGTTCGCAGGCATGGATATCGGCGAGTGCGACAACGCGAAGCTTCAGCCCCGATGTCCATCCCGGCGGCGTCAGTCGGTAGCGGGCGATGCCGAGCCGCGCCAGCGGTTCATAGGCGAAGGCATAACCGCCGAGCGCCATGACGCCTGCGACACCCCCGCCAAGAACCTTGAAAAATCCGCGGCGGGTGATCACTCAGTCGTCCTCCTGGAACAGCCGGAACTGCGCAGCCTCCATCTCCTTGGGCGGTTGCATTCCCAGATGTTTCCACGCGATTGCGGTCAGAACGCGGCCGCGCGGCGTACGCTGAATGAAACCCTGCTGGATCATGTAGGGCTCGATAATGTCCTCGATCGCGTCGCGCGGTTCCGAAAGGCCGGCGGCGATGGTTTCGATACCGACCGGTCCGCCGCCGAAATTGACGGCGATCATGTTGAGGTAACGTTTGTCGAGCTGGTCGAAACCGACATTGTCGACCAGCAGGCGGGTCAGCGCTTCGTCGGCGATCTCGCGGGTGACGGCCTCGGCCCTTGCCACTTCGGCGAAATCACGCACGCGCCGCAGCAGCCGGCCGGCAATGCGCGGCGTACCGCGGGCGCGCCGGGCGATCTCGAGGGCGCCTTCTTCGGTCATCGGCAGGTTCATCAGCCGCGCGCCGCGGCGCACGATCAGCTCCAGTTCCTCGACGGTATAGAAGCTGAGCCGCACCGGAATGCCGAAACGATCGCGCAGCGGTGTCGTCAGCAGGCCGAGGCGGGTAGTGGCGGCGACAAGCGTGAATTTCGAGAGGTCGATCTTCACCGAGCGAGCGGCAGGGCCTTCACCGATGATCAGGTCGAGTTGGAAATCCTCCATAGCGGGATAGAGGATTTCTTCGACCGCGGGGTTGAGGCGATGGATCTCGTCGATGAAGAGTACGTCGCGCTCCTCGAGGTTGGTAAGCAGGGCGGCGAGGTCGCCGGCCTTGGCAATGACGGGACCGGATGTCGATCGGAAGTTGACACCGAGCTCCTTGGCCATGATCTGCGCCAGCGTCGTCTTGCCGAGGCCCGGCGGGCCGACGAACAGCACATGGTCCAGCGCCTCGCCGCGGTTTTTCGCCGCCTCGATGAAGATCTTCAGATTGGCGCGCGCCTCAGCCTGGCCGGTGAACTCGTCCAGCGATTGCGGGCGTAGGGTGACATCAAGGTCTTCACCCCGCTTTTCCGGCGATATCAGGCGGGCGGGTTCGCTCATGCTCTCATTCCGTTTTGAAACCTGTTACAGCAATACACCAAAAGTCAGCTGCCTCGACATCCATTCCTAGGTTTTCCCGGTCTTCACCGTGCCAGTTCTTTCAATCCGAGCCTGATCAGCTTGGCGCTGTCTGCGCCTTCGCCGGCCGTTTTCAATGCCGAGGCGACGGCATTCGCAGCCTGATCTCTGCTGTAGCCGAGATTGGTCAGCGCGGACACTGCATCGGCAACCGGTGCGGCGGCAACACCTTCGCCGAGTTCCTGCTTGAGGGCGATATTGATCGCTTCCCCGGCATAGGCGGGCGCCCGGTTCTTCAGTTCGGTGACGAGGCGCATTGCCACTTTCGGACCGACGCCCGGTGCGCGCGACACTGCGGCGCGGTCCTGCAGGGCGATTGCATTGGCAAGTTCGCTCGGCGTCAGCGTCGAGAGCACGGCGAGCGCCACCTTGGCGCCGACGCCCTGGACGCTCTGCAGCAGGTTGAACCATTCCCGCTCCAGTGCGGTCATGAAGCCGAAGAGCTTCAGCTGATCCTCGCGAACATAAGTCTCTATGAACAGTACGCAGGCCTCGCCGGCCGAGCCGAGCTTCGACAGCGTTCGGGCCGAGCAATAGGCGACGTAGCAGACGCCGTGCACATCGACGAGCACGTAGTCTTCGCCGATCTCGTCTATAGTGCCTTTCAGCTTGCCGATCATGGGTCGCGGTCTCTCAAGGGTGCGTTTGGGGAGAAATGATGTCCAATTCCGGGAAATAGGAGCGGTAGCGCGCGCCATCGCGTGTCAGAAGACGATGCGATCGAACGACGGCGTGCGCACCGATGAAAAAATCCGGCAGGGTGCGCTCGCGCAGGCCGCCGCTCCTCCGGTACTGTGCGTGCGCCATGCCGGCCCGATAAGCGGCGGAAAACGGCAGAGCCTCGCGGATCAGGTTTAACCGTGACAGCAGAAACGCAAGCGTTTCCTCGCGCGGGGTCATGCTTGCCAGCTCCGCCCAGACGACGGGTGTCATGATGAATTGTGACTCTGGGCGCAATGTGCTCAAGGCACGTGCGGACCATTGACTGAAAGGATTGTCCGGGCCGAAGATATCGATGAAGATGTTCGTATCAACGAGGACTGAGGTCATCGCGTGGTCCCCTCAGCCATTCCATGAATTCATCGGTGGTCATGCCGTTGGTGTCGAAAGTGCCGCTCATGCTGCCGAGCCAGGATTCAAAATCGTCCTGCGATGATTCCGTGCGGCTGGACAGCACGACGAGGCGGGCGCCCTTTTCATCCGCAATGAAATCGACCTCGGATCCCGGGCCGATCTTCAAGCGATCCCTGATGTCCTTGGGAATGGTCACCTGGCCTTTTTCGGTCACGCGCATGGTAATACCTCCGCGGTATTACTTACCAGGAGAAAAGAACAAGTCAAGAACGAATTATCCGGCCAGCGCTTGACGCATCCGGTGGCCGCCGCGATTGTGAGCATGACAAATTGCGATCGCCAAGGCGTCGGCGGCGTCGTTACCTTTGAATTCGACCTTCGGCATCAGGATCTTCAACATAATGTGAATCTGCTGCTTTTCGCCGTGACCGACACCAATGACCGCCTTCTTCACCGCGTTCGGGGCATATTCGGAAACCGGCAATCCAGCGCGCGCCGGCACTAGCATGGCGATGCCGCGGGCCTGGCCGAGCTTCAGGGTCGCCACCGCGTCCTTGTTGACGAAGGTTTGTTCGACGGCGGCTTCATCTGGCTGGTAGCTATGGACGATGTCGGCCAACCCATCATGCAACTGGCAGAGGCGGGAGGCGAGGTCCATCTCGCCATCTGAGGTCACCGTCCCTGAGGCCACGAATTTCAGGGAATTGCCTAATGTGTCAATGATTCCCCAGCCAGTGCGGCGAAGACCGGGATCGATACCGATGATGCGAATCGTATTTTGCATGGTTCAACCTATAGCGATTGCAAAATAAGTGCCATCGATATGTGAACAAAACAAAAACATCGTTGTTTTCGGATGCGCCATTTACCGCGAATTAAAAGAGATGCCTGAATTCTTGTTCGTCGAATGTGGGTGGGGCTTCGTTCCGCAAGAATAAGCCCCCGATATTCTGTTGAGGTCAGCCGGCCGCGCGCCCAGGCTGGCAGGCGCCGTTCAGAGGGTTCGTCGTATATGGCTCAGAGATTTCAATCCCTGTCCTTCAAGGTCATTGCCACATTCATCCTGATGACCGTGCTGTCGATCGCGGTCATCGATGTGCTCGCCTATTTCGCCAGCAGCCGCATCTCCGACGAGCAGGCGCTGAAGGCCAAGGAGAGCGTGCTGATCTTCCGTGGCGACATGCTGCAGGACCAACTGGTGCAGCTCGAGAACCAAGCCAATTCCATCGCGCGCATCGAGGCGCTGCAGATGTCGATCACCAGCTTGAAGAGCGGCTGGAAGACAATCCAGAAGACTTCGGGGGATGCCCGCGCCGAGCTGAAGAAGGTTTTTATTACGGGCAATCCCAACCCGGCAGACCAGCGCGAGAAGCTGATGAAGCCGGAAGGGCCGAGCGGGTTCTATTATTCAAACCATGAGCAGACGCAGGGCGAAGTTGCCCGTGACCTCGAAAACACCGCTTTCAGCGATCTGCTGATCGCCGATCTCGACGGTAGCGTACTCTATTCCTACAAGAAGGACGACGACTTCGCGGAGAATCTGAAGTCGGACGCCTGGAAGACAACCGGCGCCGGCGTCGCTTTCGCCAAGGCGATCGAGAATGCCGCCAAGGCGACGGATGACGCCGCACCGACGGGCTTCTCCGGCCTCCGTGTCGATGCGGCACGCGGCAAGCCCGCGATCTTCTATGCCGTGCCGATCGTCAAGCTCGGAGCGGCCAAGGGCATTATCCTGTTCAAAGTGCGCGACGACATCATCTCGAGCATCCTTGCCAAGGGCATCGTCCAGGGCAGCACCGCGCGGGCTGCGATCGTCGCCAGCGATGGCTCCGCTATCGCCCTCGATACCGGCGGCAAGCTTGCGACGCTCGATGCCACCCCCTTCACCTTCATCAAGGACGCGCTTGCCAGTTCCGCGATGACCGTGGCCGATTTCGACAGGGCGGATGGCGCGGCCCGTGCCTATGTCCGCGGCATCGACTATCGTGGCGACCGCTTTCTCGTGGTCGAGAGCGTGCTGCTCAGCGAGCTCAATGCCGGCTCGATCGAAATCGCCACTTTGCTGACGATGATTGGCTTGGGTGTGCTCGTCGTCATGGCGGTCGCAACCGGACTCGTCACGAATTTCCTGTTTTCACCGCTGGCGCGGCTCGCCGGTGTGACTCGCGACGTCGCCGACGGCAAGCTCGACAGCGAGATCGGCAGCCTGAACCGCAAGGACGAGATCGGCACGATGGCGAAAGCGCTTGCCCGCTTCCGGCAGTCGCTGATCGAAGGCCGCGAACTCGAAGCGGCGAGCGAAGAGACACGCCTGCAGGCCGAGCAGGAGCGCCAGCAGAATCTCGCAGAACGGGAGGCCGAGGCGAAGTCGCTGCAGCAGGTGGTGGAAGCGCTCGATGAGGGTCTGCATCATCTGGCAAGCGGCGATCTCGCCTACCAGATCGACACCCGCTTCCCGAACGAGCTCGAAAGCCTGCGCGTCAATTTCAACGAGGCGCTTGCAACGCTCAGCGAAACTATGACGGCGATCGGCGGCAACTCGATGGCGGTGCGTGCCGGCTCCGAGGAGATGCGCACCGGCGCCGACGAGCTTGCCGGGCGCACCGAACGTCAGGCCGGGTCGATCACCGAGACGGCGAATGCGATCAGCGCCATTACCCAGTCCGTTCGCCGTCAGATCGAGCGGGCAGAACAGGCTGAGCGTATCGCCCGAGACGCCAAGACGGAGACGACCGGCTCCGGCCAGATCATGCGTGAGACGATTGCGGCGATGGAGGCCATCCAGACTTCATCGCGCCAGATCAACACCATCATATCGGTTATCGACGACATCGCCTTCCAGACCAATCTTCTGGCGCTGAACGCTGGCGTTGAGGCGGCCCGCGCGGGGGAATCGGGCAAGGGCTTTGCCGTCGTCGCCATGGAAGTCCGGGAGCTCGCCCAGCGCTCATCGAGTGCGGCAAAGGAGATCTCCAGCCTGCTGCAGAAGTCCACGCATGAGGTCGAAAGCGGTGTCGCGCTGGTCGAGAAGGCCGGCGTTGCCCTTACCGGCATCGGCGCCCATGTAGAGGCGATCAACGGCCAGATCAACGAGATCATGGAATCGACCCGCGACGAAGCCAATACGCTGCGCGAGATCAACAATGCAGTGGCCGAACTCGACGCGATGACGCAGCAGAACGCCTCAATGGTCGAGGAGACAACGGCGGCGATCCACCGCCTGGCGACGGAAGCTCTGGAAATGGACCGCCAACTCGGCAATTTCACGCTGCCGCAAGGGCACCACAGACCGAGCGCCGAGGTGCATGTGTTGCGCCGTCACCGGTGAGGCATCGCTTCCAATATTCGACCAGAGCCGCCTTCGCGCGGCCCTTTGTTTGCATGCATGGTTTGGAATCGGGCGGGCGCCAACCTACATAGACGGGATCCTTCAACTGCCCGGCAGGTTTCCATGGTTCCCTTCTCGGTACTCGACCTTTCTCCCATTGCCGAAGGCAGCACCGTGCGCCAGTCGCTCGAAAGCTCCGCGCGGATGGCTCAGAAGGCTGAAGAGTTCGGTTACAAGCGCTTCTGGCTAGCCGAGCATCATGGCATGCCGGGCATCGCCAGTGCTGCGACCGCCATTGTCATCGGCCATGTCGGGGCTGCGACAAAACGCATCCGCATCGGCTCCGGCGGCATCATGCTGCCCAATCATTCGCCGCTCGTCATCGCCGAGCAGTTCGGCACGCTGGAGGCGCTCTTTCCCGGCCGCATCGATCTTGGTCTCGGGCGGGCGCCGGGAACGGACATGCGCACGGCACAGGCGTTGCGGCGCAACCTCGAGGCCGGCGCGAACAGCTTCCCGAATGACGTGGTGGAATTGCAGCAGCTTCTCGGCACGCCGCTCGAGAACCAGGCGATCCTTGCGGTGCCCGGCAATGGTTCGCATATCCCGATCTGGCTGCTCGGCTCCAGCCTCTACAGCGCCCAGCTTGCTGCGATGCTCGGGCTTCCCTATGCCTTCGCCTCGCATTTTGCCCCTGATATGCTGCTCGACGCCATCGCAATCTATCGCGACCGCTTCCAGGCCTCGGCGGCGCTCGACAAGCCCTATGTAATGGTCGGCGTCATGGGCGCGATGGCGGCGACGGACGAGGAGGCGCGCTACCATTTCACTTCCGCCCTGCAGCAGTTCGTCAACCTACGCCGCAATGTCCGCGGCCCGTTCCCGCGCCCTGTCACCGATATGGAGAGCTTCTGGTCGCCGATGGAGAAGATGAACGTCGAACACACGCTGCGTTATGCCGTGGTGGGCTCGCCGGCGACGGCTGAGGCGAAACTGGCGGAGTTTCTCAAGGAAACGAAGGCCGACGAGGTGATCATCTCGATGCCGATCCATGATATCGAGGCGCGGCTGAAGTCGGTGGAATTATTCGCAGGCCTTGGGAACTTCATGCGGGCGGCCGCTTAAGATTTTCCGAGCAGTCGCCAGAAATGGAAAAACCCGGCGCCAAGGCCGGGTTCCGATTGTTGAGCGGCTCAAGCTGAAAGCTTCGCCAGAACCTCTTCCGAGACCTCGAAGTTGGAATAGACGTTCTGCACGTCGTCGTCGTCTTCGAGGGAGTCGATGAGCTTCATCAGCGACTGTGCTTTTTCCTCGTCCACCGGCACGTTGTTCTGGGCGCGCCAGACAGCCTTGACGGTTTCGGCTTCGCCGAGGCTTGCCTCCAGGGCTTTCGACACTTCGCCAAGGGCTTCGAAAGCGCAGGTGATGTAATGGCCCTCTTCGCCGGTCTCGACGTCATCAGCGCCGGCTTCGATCGCGGCTTCCATTACCTTGTCGGCGTCGCCTGCGGAAAGTTTGTAGGTGATTTCGCCGACATGATCGAAGGAGAAGGAAACGGAACCGGTTTCTCCGAGGGCGCCGCCTGCCTTCGTGAAGATCGAGCGGACGTTGGAGGCGGTGCGGTTGCGGTTGTCGGTCAGGGCTTCGACAATGATCGCCGTGCCGCCCGGACCATAACCCTCGTAGCGGACTTCATCATAGTTTTCGCTGTCGGCGCCAGCTGCCTTCTTGATGGCGCGGTCGATGTTGTCCTTCGGCATGGACTGGGCCTTGGCGTTCTGGATTGCCAGGCGAAGACGGGCGTTCATCGTCGGGTCGGGCAGGCCGGCCTTGGCGGCAACGGTGATTTCGCGCGCAAGCTTGGAGAACATTTTCGACCGCACAGCATCCTGACGGCCTTTGCGGTGCATGATGTTTTTAAACTGTGAATGGCCAGCCATGGCACCCCTGTTCACGTCTCATTGTTCGGAATGGGCCGCCTTATAAGAGCGAAACGGCAGCCGTTCAAGGGGAAAGCAGTTCGGAACAAAGGCGAAAGGATGACGTTTCAACCGAACTCCACCCAACGGAAAGGAACGGTCATGGCAAGTCTCAGCGAGGCGCGGGAACAACCAGCACGTCAGCTTTGGGATCAGGTCAACGGTATTCATGCCGGCATGCTCGGAATTTCCGGGCTTGATATGCACATGCAGCCGATGGCGCCGCATGCCGATCCCACCACCAACACGATCTGGTTTTACACCAAGACCGACGCCGACATCGTGCGGGCCATCAAGCCCGGCAGCCGCGCGCATTTCTGCGTCATCGGCAAGGATCACGATTATCACGCCTGCCTTTCCGGCGTCATCGAGGTACGCCCCGACCCGTCCAAGATCGAGGAATATTGGAGTTCGATGGTGGCGGCCTGGTATGACGGCGGCAAGAAAGACCCGAAACTCACCATGCTTTCTCTGCATGTCGATGATGCCGAGATCTGGGTTTCGACAGGCAGCACGCTAAAATTCGGTTGGGAGATCGCCAAGGCCAATCTGGACGACGACAAGATGCCCGAGGTCGGCGTCAAACGCCACCTGCAATTTGCTTGATCAGCAAGGTTTGGAGGGGCCCGCCGGCTTTTACTGCACCCCCTTCATCACATAGATCAGCGGCTTCCTGGGAAGCGTGCGCATGGAAACGGTGAGGCTGTCATCAGGCGCATAAGTGATATCGAAGTTCTTTCCGAACATGGAGACGAAGGCATTGACCGGCGGGCCACGGCGGTGCATCGGCAGGATCAGCGACGAGCGTAGCCGCTTGATGACGCGGCTCATGCTGTCGGCACCCATGGTCAGGCCGCCGTCGACGGGCACCATGACGACGTCAAGGCGGCCGATTTCGGTATAATGGCTATCAGTCAGCTCGTAGTGCAGATGGCCGAGATGGCCGATGCAGAGACCGGCAATCTCGAAGATGAAAATCGAGTTTCCATCCTCCTGCGACCCGCCGATGCCGTAGCTGAAGCGGATATCGGTCGTGACGTTGCGGATATAGGCATCGCCGACGACGAGATGGATGCTGGCCTTCTCGCCCGGCACGTCGCTCCAGCCGTGGAGCACATGCTTGATGTCGGGCTCAGGCGTCAGGGTGAAGTGGGTCGTATGAGCCTTGTTCATCGTGACGACATCGGGGGTCGTCGCCGGCTTGTACCAGCCATTATAATCCGTCGCGATAATGATGCCGCCGGGTGTCTCGATTTCGAAGGTGGAATGGCCGAGATAGGTGAATCTAACATTCTCGCCTTCGGATACAGCCGGCATCGGCGCCGGGGCGACGGAGAAACTGGCGAAGGTCGCCTTGGGCATATTCTCGGCGATCACGTGGCATTGGCTGGCTCGCCGGCGCTGCTCCTGTGCCTCGGCGGGATCTGATGCGGCGAAGGCCGTCAGGCATGTGATAGCGAGGATAAGATAATGCGGCCTCATGCCACCTCCTCCGGCGCTTTCATTGAGCGGCGGAGGATGCGTCATGAGGTCGCAGCGGTCCAGAGCCGCGATGCTCACAATTGCGTGTTGGAGCGGCTGGATTACCGCCAGAACTCCGGCACCGTTTCGGCCAAACGCGGCCCGAGCCGAAGCGGCGCGATCTTTTCGGCCAGTCCGGTGGCATCGGAAATCTCGACGCCGACGCCGCAGATCGTCGCCGGGCCGCTTGCCGCTTCCATGCGACCCTTCGGCATCTTGGAGATGAAGCGGTTGAGTGGCTCCTCCTTGTCCATGCCGAGGGAGGAGTCGTAGTCGCCGCACATGCCGGCATCCGACATATAGGCGGTGCCGCCGTTCAGGATCTGCGCATCGGCGGTCGGCACATGGGTGTGGGTGCCGACGACGAAACTGGCGCGGCCGTCGACGAAATGGCCGAAGCATTGCTTCTCGCTGGTCGCTTCTGCATGGAAATCGAAGACGATTGCATCGGCCTGCTCTTTCAGCGGGCAGGCATCGAGGATCGCTTCCGCCGATTTGAAGGGGTCGTCGAGTTCCGGATGCATGAAGACGCGGCCCATGACATTGGCAACGAGCACGCGCGCACCGTTCCTGGCATAGAAAAGGCCGGAGCCGCGCCCGGGCGTGCCTTGCGGATAGTTGGCCGGCCGCAGGAATTGATCGTGCCGCCCGGCAAAGGCGACGGCTTCCTTCTGGTCCCAGACGTGATTGCCGGTCGTCACCACATCGGCGCCGGCATTGATCGTTTCGAGAAAGATGTCCTCGGTGATGCCGAAGCCGCCGGCGGCATTCTCGCCGTTGACGACGACAAAGTCGAGCCTGAGGTCGGAGATCAGGCCGGGGAGGCGGTCCCAGACCGCCGTGCGTCCCGTCTTGCCGACCATGTCACCCAAAAAAAGCAGACGCATTCCCTATCCAATCCAAGAAGCAAAAAAGCGAAGGCCGCTTTCTGTCAGGATGGCATCCAGGCTTATGTCATGCGGCTCGTCGGGCACATGTGCCACTTCCTGGCAGTCGAATGCAATGCCGATCAGCTTGGGGTGCAGGCCTTTCTCTCTGAGCCGGCTGATGGCGCGGTCGTAGTGGCCGGCGCCGTAGCCGATGCGGTGGCCTCTGACATCGAAAGCCGAAAGCGGCACCAGCATGATCTCGGGATCGAGGACGGCGGCATGCTCGGTTGGGCCGACCGTGCCGAAACCGGTAGCGACAAGCGGTGCGCCTTCCGCCAATTCGCGAAAGACGATGGTCTGCTTGTCGAGGATCGCCGGCACGCAGAGCCGCGCGCCGCGTGCTGCAAAGCGCGACATCAGCGGCCTAAGATCGGCCTCCGACCGGATCGGCAGGAAGCCGGAGATGATGGTGCCCGCCTCGAAGGCGACCGCCTCGCCGGCGTGATCGGCCATTGCAAGGCTTTTGGAGATGCGCTCTTCAGGAGCGATGGCGTCGCGGGCGGCCAGCCGTTCGTTGCGCAGCTGCGCTTTCAGTTCTTTTGCGGTCATTCGATCTGCCGAATTGAGAGGTCTAACCGAGCATAGCCGGCTGGAGACCCGATGCAAATGCCGGCTGCGACAGGGCTGCACCCGTTTCACGTCGTATCACCCTGCGGTTACCGATCGTCAGACGAGGATGCCTATCGATACTGCGCAGATTCGTGCCGCGGCGACACCGGCAAGGCGGCCGCCAGCCACCGCATCGTTTCCTCGAACAGAGGAGTTCCACCTGGCAGCCAGCCGAGCGCACGGATTTTCGCCGTGTTCATCGGATTGAGGGCAGCCTTGTCGGCGGTGGCCGGCAAAGCGTGGGGACAGCTCGTTTCACGGCGGATAGCCGCGAGAATGTCGCGCGTGTCGACTGTTATGTCCGATATGTTGAAGACTTCGCCCGAGATGCGGGTGCTTTCCGTCTCCAGCATCAGCCGCACCGCGCGGCCGAGGTCGCGACCATGAACCTCCGTCCCGGCGCGAGCAGCGACCGGCCGGCCGGCGAGATAATCGGCGACGAGGCCATCCCATTTGTTCGGTGGGAGATCGCCATAGACACCAGTTGCCCTCAGGCTTACGCCGGCAAAACCCGGCGTCGAGAGATGGCTGAGCGCGCCTTCGGCGTCGAGTTTCACCTGGCCGTAGAGCGTCTCCGGTTTTGGAAGCATCGTTTCGACAAGCTCGGTTCCCGGCGGTTGATCGCCATAGGCAGCGCGGCTGGACAGGAAGACGCAACGGCGCGTGCCGGCGCGTTTGGCCGCTTCGAAGAGCCGGACGGTGCCGTCGAGGTTCAATCTGTGGAAGCTCTCGGGATCGTCGCCCTCGCCGCCGCGATATTTGCCGGGGACATGGCTGAAGGCGGCGTGCACGAAGAAGTAAGCGTCGTCGAAGACGTCGATCTGATCCTTATCGGGATCGAGGGAGAGTGCTGCGAACTCGACCGGGCGAGAGAAGAAACGCGGCAGCGGCGCCCGGCGCCCGCCGACAATCACCTGATAGCCGGCGGCCAACAGCTCCTCGACGACGTACCGGCCGACGAGACCCGTTCCCCCGGATACCAATACTTTCATGCCGTCCCTTCCGGATTTCCCAGCGCCGTGATCTCAGGCAAGTCGCCATGATCGTGTATATTGTGCCACAGGTCGATCAATGGTTGTAGTTGTTTTGCCTTTGGATGATCCTTTTCCCACGGTTTTTCATACTGATAGTGCACGATCGAAATGCTCTTCCAGTCCCAAAGCTCCGGCATGGTGAACCATACATATTGCAGCATGTTGAAATAGACCGGTAGGCCGTGCCATTCCGGGAAGAACGTCTGCAGAAAGGTCTGGTCGGTGCGTCGCCAGAAAGCCTCGGGCGTGTCGAGGCTTTCGAGCATTTTCCCGAATGTGTCATGCGACGGCGTGGCGACGAAGACGCCGGAATTCAAGCGGCGAAAGTCGGCGAGGCTTTCATAGACGTTTGGAGCGGCAGAAAATTCCGGATAGAGGAAGAGCCTGTCGACGTTCTTCAGCACCAGGGCGTCGGCATCGATGAAGACGCAGCGATCATACTGCACCAGCTGCCAGAGCCTGAGCTTGCAGAAATTGTCGAGCGGCGAATGGAACTCCGGCTTGCGGCCTTTGGTGAAGGGGGCGGCGGAGTGGAGATGGCCGCGGGCGTGGCGCTCGTTGAAGGCATCGGAGAGCGGCAAGTGCTCGACCTCAACGAGCTGGCAACCGAGCGCGTTCAGCGGAGCGAGGGCGGCCACGTCGACGCCGCCGGTGTGCAGGACGACGATATCGGCATTGGTACCGGTTCGGCGAAGCGACTTCGCCAGGGCGGTGGCGCCCATAGCGTAGTCAGCATTGGTGGCGAGGGTGACGTAGGCGAAGACGGGCGAGCGGCTCATCGGATTTGACTGCCCCGATAAATCTCGCTTCGGCGAAAGAGAGACGGCAAGGCGTTGCTACGCGTCTCTTCTCCCCAGCGGGGAGAAGGTGCCGGCAGGCGGTTGAGGGGGTGAGCGACGACAGGAGCGAATGCTCTGAGCGCGAGCAAAAGGCAATGTATGGCGTGCCGTGTGGCCCCCTCATCCGACCCTGCGGGCCACCGCCCGGGGCCGAGCCGCGGGTCTCGACCCGTCCTTTGGACCCCCGCTGGGGAGATGAGGGAGCAAGCCGCGACCTTTCCTCTTTGGCGAGTCCGAATGAGATGCCGGCCCTTGGTTGAACTGACGTGATGTGGGGGAGTTTTCGGGTCGGCCGATAACCCTCTGGCGTTCGTCATCTCAGCGCTCACGACACAGACTTCAGCCGCTTGCCTTCCGGATCGTGATTGAGCGTCGCGGCAATGTCTTTAGTCCAGGCGGAGACGGCCGGCACGCGAGAGCGGTCGACGCGATAGGCGAATTTCTTCGCCACGTCGACGATTTCGCCCAGCAGCCCGGCTTCCAGCGTGGTCGGTTCAAGGCCAAGGTCGAGGAACTTTTCGTTCCGGACGATCAGCTCGTTTTCGGCAGCCTCCTTGCGCGGGTTCGGCAGCCAGGCAATCTTGGCGCCGCTCATTCTGGCGATCATCTCGGCCAGGTCGCGCACCCGGTGGGTTTCCGTCATTTGATTGAAGATCTCGACGCGGGCGCCGCGGACGGGCGGGTTCTTCAGCGCCAGCTCGATACAGCGTACCGAATCCTGGATGTGGATGAAGGCGCGGGTCTGGCCACCGGTGCCATGCACCGTCAGCGGATAACCGATCGCTGCCTGAATGAGGAAACGGTTCAGCACCGTGCCGTAATCGCCGTCGTAATCGAAACGGTTGATCAGCTGCGCGTGGCGGCGCGTCTGCTCGGTATGCGTGCCCCAGACGATGCCTTGGTGCAGGTCGGTGATCCGCAAGCCGTCGTTCTTGGCGTAGAATTGGAAGAGAAGCTGATCCAGGCACTTGGTCATGTGGTAGATCGAGCCCGGATTGGAGGGGTAGAGAATCTCCTGGCTGACCGTTTCGCCGTCCACGGTTTCAACGCTGACCGGCAGATAGCCTTCGGGGATGGCTGCACCGACCGTCGAATAGCCATAGACGCCCATGGTGCCGAGATGGATGAGGTGGGCGTCGAGATTGAGATCGGTCAGCGCGTTCAGGAGGTTGTGCGTGGCACTGACATTGTTGTTGACCGTGTAGTTCTTATGGCGGTCGCTCTTCATCGAATAGGGCGCGGCCCGCTGTTCGGCGAAATGGACGATCGCGTCAGGCCGGTGTTCCGAAAGCCATTTCTTCAGAAGTTCGTAATCCCTAGCGAGATCGATCAGATTGAAGTGGATACGGCGTCCGGTTTCTGCGTGCCAGATGCGCGTGCGCTCCTGGATCGAATCCATCGGGGTGAGCGACTGAACGCCGAGTTCGGTGTCTATCCAGCGGCGCGAGAGATTGTCGAGGATATGGATGTCATGACCGGCATCGGAAAGGTGGAGCGAGGTGGGCCAACCAATGAAACCGTCTCCGCCCATAACCGCAATCTTCATCGCATCGTCTCCTGATCGGTCGCTATTATCGGGAATAGTTAGGAATTATGACAATCATTCAATGCCTGCCGGCGGCGCATTGAATGCCGGACGGCCCGGCATTCAATGCTTGCCTGCCGCCAAACGTTGCGCCAAAGAGGGCACCTCACTTTGGAGAAAATTATGACCGAACGCCCTTTTTCCATCTCGGGAGAGCTGACGGAGGCCGGGCATCGCCTCGTTCAGCGGGTCTATTATGAAGATACGGATTTCTCCGGCCTCGTCTATCACGCCCGCTACCTGCATTTCCTCGAGCGCGGCCGCACCGATTATCTGCGCTGCCTCGGCGTCGAGCAGCGCGAGCTCGTCAGCGCCGATGAAGAAGGCCTCGTCTTCGTCGTCCACCGCATGGAGATCGACTTCAAGAGCCCCGCGCGCATGGATGACGTGCTGACGATCCTGACGCATACTGAAAAGGCCGGAGGCGCCAAGATGGTGCTCAACCAGCAGATCCGGTCAGGCGAAACTCTGCTGATTGCAGCCAAGGTGATCATCGCCGTCATCAACGCCAAGGGGCGGCCGCGGCGGCTGCCCGAAACGCTGGCGGCAAAGTTCCTGGAAGGCAGCCGGCCGCTGTAGTTCCGAATCGGCCTTGTCAAAACTTGAACTTTATGTGAAGGAATTCCCGCGCTGCAGGATGAGCGCTCTTTCGGCAGCCGGACCATGCTCCGGTCAAGTAATCCATGGAACAAAAGCTTCCGAACACAGGCTTTCTGTCATCGTCTGGCACTAACGATCTATTAACCATAATAGTGTCTTACTGGGAAAGTCGGAGTTTGTGCGGTGCACGCCTTCCTTTGACCAAATTTGACGGCAAGAAGGCGGAAGAAGAGCTTGGAAGCTTGACCAGGGCTTTGGGCGGCGGTCCCGGACACTTCTTGCGAGATCATTTTGTGCCGCCCGGTCCAGCGCCGGGCGTTTGGATTCGGGGATTTTGGATCAATGGAACAAGTAGGATTGGCAGCAGCCACGACGGACGTCAGCCTCTGGTCGCTTTTCATGCAGGCCGGCATCGTCGTCAAGCTCGTCATGCTCGGGCTCATCGCGGCCTCGGTCTGGACGTGGGCGATCGTCATCGACAAGTATCTGGCCTATGGCCGCGCAAGGCGCCAGTTCGACAAGTTCGAACAGGTTTTCTGGTCGGGCCAGTCGCTGGAAGAACTCTATCGTTCGCTGTCCGAACGCAACAACACCGGCCTGGCGTCGATCTTCGTCGCAGCCATGCGCGAATGGAAGAAATCCTTCGAACGCGGAGCCCGCTCGCCGATCGGCCTGCAGATGCGTATCGACCGCGCCATGGACGTGACGCTCGCCCGTGAAACCGAATATCTCGGCGCCCGTTTGGGATCACTCGCCACCATCGGTTCAGCCGGCCCGTTCATCGGCCTCTTCGGCACGGTCGTCGGCATCATGACCTCGTTCCAGGCGATCGCCGGCTCGAAATCGACGAACCTCGCGGTGGTCGCACCCGGTATCGCTGAAGCATTGCTCGCCACCGCGATCGGCCTCGTCGCCGCTATTCCGGCCGTCATCGCCTACAACAAGTTCTCTGCCGATGCCGGCAAGCTCTCGGCGCGCATGGAGGGTTTCGCGGACGAATTCTCCGCCATCCTTTCGCGCCAGATCGACGAGAAGCTGCAGCCCCGCGCTGCCGCGCAGTAACCAACGGAGTATTCTCACATGGGTATGGCTGTTGGAGGCAATGGCGGCGGAGGCGGCGGACGCCGCCGTCGCGGCGGTCGGAACAAGGCAGTGATCTCCGAAATCAACGTGACGCCGCTTGTCGACGTCATGCTCGTGCTTTTGATCATCTTCATGGTCGCAGCACCGATGATGACCGTCGGCGTGCCGATCGACCTGCCAGAAACGCAGGCTAAGGCGTTGAATTCCGAGACGCAGCCGATCACGATCTCGGTCAAGAACTCCGGCGAAGTCTACCTGCAGGAAACTCCCATCCCGGCCGCCGAGATCGCCGCCAAGCTCGAGGCGATCGCTACCACCGGCTACAATGAACGCATCTTCGTGCGCGGCGACGCGACGGCGCCTTATGGTGTCATCGCCGACGTGATGGCTCGCATCCAGGGGGCCGGTTTCAAGAATATCGGCCTCGTGACGCAGCAGAAGAAGGACCAATAGCGTTCAAGATGAAGACTAGCGTCGTCACATCTGCTGTTCTGCATTGCCTGGTGCTCACCTGGGCGATGGTGTCGCTGAGTGCGCCAGAATCCTTCAAGGTCGAGGATTTCGAGGCGATGCCGGTCGATCTCGTGCCGGTGGAATCCATCACCCAGATGCAGCAGGGCGACAAGAAGGCTCCGAAGAAGGAGACGTCCGCCCCGGTACCGACGACACGGCCGCCGATCGCGCAGCCTGCGGAAAATGCCGGCGACAACAATGCGGATCTGAAGACGCCGCCGGTCCCGAACGCCAAGCCCAGCAACAGCGAAGCTGCGGCGGCAAATTCGAGCGAGAAGCCACTGCCGACAATCGATCCCAAGCCGAACGACGTCAAGGAAGTCAACAAGGAAGAGACCGAGGTCGAGCAGCCGAAGGAAGTCGCTTCCATTCCGACGCCGAAACCGGTCGAGGTAACGCCGCCGAAGCCGGAGGAGAAGCCGCCGGAAGAGCAGGCCAAGCCGGAAGAGCCGCCGAAGCCGGATGCCGAGGCGTTGCCGGACAACGTACCGACACCGGTCGTCAAGCCGCAGGTAAAGCCGCCTGAGCCCCAAAAAGCTGCCGAGAAGCCGCCTGAGAAGCCTGTGGACGAACCCAAGGCTGCCGAAAAACCGACGGACAAGAAGAAGGCCGACAAGAAGCAGGAAGTGGCGAAATCGGCCTCGACGATGAAGAGCGATTTCAATGCCGATGAGATTTCGGCTCTGCTGAACAAGACCGATCCTTCCGCCGGCGGCGCCAAGCGCTCGACGCAGGAGGCCTCGCTGGGGGCGAAGAAGAGCAATGGTGGCTCGAAGCTCAGCCAAAGCGAACAAGATGCGCTACAGGGGTTGATCCAGGGTAACTGGCTTATCACTCCGGGAATGGAAGGCCTTTCCGGCATGGTCATCACGGTGCGTTTCAAGCTCGACAAAGATGGAAACATTATCGGCCAGCCTGACATCGAGTCGTCCGGCGGAAGCAGCACCGATTCAACACGTCGTGCGCTTGAAAGTGGCGCTTACCGTGCCGTGATGAAATCTGCTCCCTCGTTCCACACGACGCTTCCGATGGACAAGTATGACGTATGGAACGAGGTCGTCCTTAACTTTCATCCCAGCGATATGGGAATTTAAATGGCGAGGAATTCGATCCGTCTCGCGAAGGCTTTCGGGGTATACGCGGTGCTGACAGGGGCGATCCTTAGCCTCGCATTTCCCTTCGATGCAAATGCGGAAACGGCTGATCCCCGAAACGGCGCAAGCGCCCCGATCCTCAGCCAGGCTGAAATCACGGCGGTTGTGCACTCGATCGAACGTCAACTTTCCATTCACGGCCGCCCGAAGGACATCGGCAACGCGCGTTTGATGATCCACATAAAGCTAACCAGAGGCGGGCAGATTGTAGGCAACCCTGATGTGCAGGTCACCGGTGGCAGTGAGCGTGCGCAGAAAAGTCTTGCCGACGACGGCCTCCGCGCAGTTCGTCGCGCAGCTCCTTTTACGATGCTTCCGAAAGATAAATACGATGTCTGGAAGGAAATTGTTTTTAATTTCGACACCAGCGCTCTTACCCAATAAGATGCTGAAAGGCTTGTTTGATATGGTCAAGTGTTCCCTCATCCGCGCTCTGATGGTCATTGCAGGCCTGATTGGGGTCGCAGCCTTTACGACGCCGGCGAACGCGTTGGTCACCCTCGATCTTCGAAAAGGTAACGTCCAGCCGATGCCGATTGCGGTGACGGACTTCCTGCAGGGCGATATGGGTGCGCAGGTCTCGCAGGTGATTGCAGCCGACCTGCAGCGTTCCGGCCTCTTCGCGCCGATCAACAAGAGTGCCTTCATTGAGAAGATTTCCAATCCCGATGCCGCGCCGCGGTTCGAAGATTGGAAGGTCATCAACGCCCAGGCGCTGGTCACCGGTCGTGTGACGCAGGAGGCGGATGGACGTCTTCGCGCCGAATTCCGTCTCTGGGACCCCTTCGCCGGCCAGCAGATGACCGGCCAGCAGTTCTATACGCAGCCGGAGAACTGGCGGCGTGTCGCCCATATCATTGCCGATGCGATCTACAAGCAGATCACCGGCGAAGAGGGATACTTCGACAC
The DNA here is from genome assembly GCF_051124255.1 of Rhizobium sp. YTUHZ045. NCBI lineage: Bacteria > Pseudomonadati > Pseudomonadota > Alphaproteobacteria > Hyphomicrobiales > Rhizobiaceae > Rhizobium > Rhizobium sp. YTUHZ045. The sequence continues at coordinate 3,382,167 of NZ_CP101432.1, read as the reverse complement.
CCGCGTCGTCTTCGTCTCCGAATCCGGCACAAAGCAGCAGCGCAAGCGGCAGCTGGCGATCATGGATCAGGACGGCTTCAACGTGCGGATGCTGACGGATGGCAGCGACCTCGTGCTCACGCCGCGCTTCTCGCCGAGCCGGCAGGAAGTCACCTACATGTCCTTCGCCAACCAGCAGCCGCGCGTCTATCTGCTGCAGCTCGAAACCGGGCAGCGCGAAGTCGTCGGCAACTTCCCCGGCATGACCTTCTCGCCGCGTTTTTCGCCGGATGGCCAGAAGGTGATCATGAGCCTCCAGCAGGAAGGCAATTCCAACATCTATACGATGGACCTGCGCTCGCGCACGACGACGCGGCTGACCTCGACGGCGGCGATCGACACCTCGCCCTCCTATTCGCCTGACGGTGCCCGCATCAGCTTCGAAAGCGACCGCGGCGGCAAGCCGCAGATCTACGTGATGAACGCCGATGGCTCGGGCCAGACCCGCATTTCCTTCGGTGACGGCTCCTATTCGACGCCGGTCTGGTCGCCGCGCGGCGATCTCATCGCCTTCACCAAACAGTCCGGCGGCAAGTTCTCGATCGGCGTGATGAAGCCAGATGGCTCGGGCGAGCGCATCCTGACGTCCGGCTTCCACAATGAAGGCCCGACCTGGGCGCCGAACGGCCGGGTGCTGATGTTCTTCCGCCAAGCGGCAGGCGCGGGTGGCCCGCAACTCTATTCGATTGATCTGACCGGTTACAACGAGCAGCTGGTCAAGACGCCGAGCTATGCTTCCGACCCGGCCTGGTCGCCGCTGCTGGAGTAGCGAGTGCATCACTGCCTTTATGTCGCCTCAAAGTCGTGGAAACCGGGCGGCACGGGACAAATCAGTAAACTGTTAACCATAATCTTTGAGGGGCGGTTAACCGAGTGCGGTTACTGTCCGGAAACCCTGATGAACTCGCAAGGAGACCGGCCATGAGCCGAATTCATACCCCGGCACTGAGCCGCATGCAGAATTTCGCCCGCAACCCCGTCATGATCGCGCTCGTCGCCGGTCTCGCGCTTGCGGGTTGCGCCAACAAAAAGAACGGCGGCATGCCGAACAGCGCCGGCGACATGGGTCTCGGCGCAGGCGCCGCGACGCCGGGCTCGACCCAGGACTTCACGGTCAATGTCGGTGACCGCATCTTCTTCGATACCGACTCCACGTCGATCCGCGCCGATGCCGCTCAGACGCTCGACCGTCAGGCACAGTGGCTCGGTCGTTACCCGAACTACCAGATCACCGTTGAAGGCCATGCCGACGAACGCGGCACCCGCGAATACAACCTCGCACTCGGCGCCCGTCGCGCTGCTGCCACCAAGGACTACCTCGCTTCGCGCGGCGTTCCGGCACAGCGCATGAAGACGATCTCCTACGGCAAGGAACGTCCGGTCGCCGTCTGCGACGATATTTCCTGCTGGTCGCAGAACCGCCGCGCGGTCACCGTGCTCGGCGGCGCCGGCATGTAATCTTCGGATATAATTCGTTTTCGCAGAGGCGGTCCCGCAGCGGGCCGCCTTTCTTTTTGACCACACTTTGGCCAGACTCCGTTGCTTTTTGACAGCAATTGGAAAAATCTCCTGTTCGTGCCTCATGGCGCGAAGAATCACTGGGACAGGACGATACATATGAAGAAACTTGTCGTGGCAGGCATGCTGTGCCTGGCGGCTATCACCGCGAGCGAACGGACGGCTTATTCGGCCTCGTTCTTCGGGCTGCATCTCGGCGGCCGATCCGCGGAACAGCAGCCGGCCCCGCCCGTCGTCAAGGTGCAGAGCGGAGACGCGGAAATCCGCGTGCAGCAGCTCGAAGAGCAGATGCGGCAGCTGAATGGCCGAATCGAGGAGATGAGCTTTCAGCTTCTGCAGATGCAGGAGACGATCCGCAAGCAGCAGGAAGACAATGAATTCCGCTTCCAGCAGCTCGAAAAAACCGGTAGCGGTGGCGGCGCCAAGGCTCCGGTCAAAAAGAGCGAGACCGATGCCGCTCCGGCAGCGTCCGGCAGCGACGACGTCGCCAGAGTGATTCAAGCACCGCAGGGGGCCGAAACGGCTCCCTCCACCGATGTGCCTGCCAATACCGGCCTCGGACAGCCGCCGAAGCAGCTCGGCTCGATCGAGTTCGACCAGAACGGCAATGCGATCGGCGGAAGCGTCGATGAAAACGCCACCATCGGATCCGGCCCGGTTCCCACTGCCAACAGCGGCACGGCGCAGCAGACGGCCTCACTCGGCGGCGAGGCGGATCAGTATAAGTCAGCATACGGCCACGTGCTCTCGGGCGATTACAGCACGGCCGAGCAGGAATTCAATCAGTACATCGCCCGTTACCCGAGCAGCGCACGCGCGGCGGACGCCAATTTCTGGCTCGGCGAAGCGCTCTATTCGCAGGGCAAATATAACGAGGCGGCCAAGACTTTCCTCAACGCACATCAGAAATACGGCAGCTCGGAAAAGGCGCCGGAAATGCTGTTGAAGCTTGGCATGTCGCTTGCTGCCCTCGACAACAAGGAAACCGCCTGCGCGACCCTGCGCGAAGTCTCGAAGCGTTATCCGAAGGCGTCACGCGCCGTCATAAGCAAGGTTGCGAGCGAACAGAAACGCCTCGCCTGCTGAGGTCTTCCGGAATGTCTCCGGACGCCGCATCGCCTCGACAGGCGATCCGCCAGTTTCTCGCATCGCTTCGAAGTCCTGCGCGCATTCTCGTCGCGATCTCTGGCGGCAGCGATTCTACCGGCCTGCTTCTCCTCCTCGATGAAGTCGTAAAGGCCGCGCCCCATCTTGAAATTTCCCTTTGTGCCGCGACCGTCGACCACGCGCTGCGTGCCGGTTCCGCAGACGAGGCGCGAGAGGTCGCAGCCCTCTGTGCAGCCCTCGGCATTTCCCATATGAGCGCCACATGGCAGGGCGAAAAACCGAAAACCGGCATCATGGCCGCGGCACGCGAGGCCCGTTACAGCCTTCTAGCCGAGGCGGCCGAAGCGCTCGGCGCCAACCTCATCGTCACCGGCCATACGCTTGACGACCAGCGCGAAACGCTTGCCATGCGTGGCATGCGAACGGAGCAGGTTTCGACCGGTATCGCCGATGCCGTGCTTTTCGACCGGCGATTCTGGATTTTGCGCCCGCTTCTATTTTCCACTCGGATGGATATCCGCGCTTTCCTGCGGGCGCGGGGCGTGCGGTGGATCGACGATCCGAGCAATGAGGATACGAATTACGAACGTGTGCGGATGCGCCGGCAACTTTCGGCCCATACATCTGTGGAGAAGGATATACGCGCCGCCTGGGCGGAGCGGCTCACTCTCTCGTCTCGAGCCGCCGAATGGCTGGATCGCCATTTCCAGCTTCACGGCGGCGTGCTTGGGCAGGTGGTGCCTGGCGGGTTGCGGCAGGACCGAGCGGTCCTGGACTATACGCTCGGCCGCCTGACGGCGGTATTCGGCGGGCAGCCATTCGCGCCGGGCAGGGTGAAGATGGAACGTATTCTCGCATTCGCCGCCGGCAGCAGCGCGCCGGGACGGATGACCGCCGGCAGAGTGGTGTTCGATCTGAGGCGCGACGGGCTTTATCTGGCGCGCGAGCACCGAGGGATGGTGCCGCTGATATTGCAGTCGGGGGAGACGGGGGTTTGGGATGGCAGGTTCCTTGTTGAAAACCGATTAGGAACGACCATGAGGGTGGAAGCTCAGGCCGCGCGCTCCTCACTCATTCCTGTGCCTGGAATCCAGCCACCGCGCGTCGGCGCGGTGAATGACTCACCGATGCGTAACGAGTCTTCTGCGCCCAAGGACTTGGGCGCGCTGGATTCCTGTGACGAGCACAGGAATGAGGGAGGGCGAGGCAGGGGGCTTCCCACATCCGCATGGAAACGCGCAATCGCGTCGGCGCCTGCCTTATCCTCAGATGGAGCCTATTTATCTCCAGAATCCGCTTCAATGGTTGAACTGACGCCTTATTTCGCACCCTTCGACCGCTTTTTGACACGATTTGATTTCATCTTTGCCGACAGGCTTTCGGCGGTTTTCGCGATGGCGCCCTATGCGGGGCTGCCTTTAAGAAGTATTGACGGAAAAACCATCTGACTTGGGGGATTGCCTTGGCAATAGCGCGGGGCAACCCTATGTTAGAACCTAATAAGACGGTCGCCATGAGGCGGCTGTTGCAGTGCTGGGGAGTTCAATGAACCCTAACTTACGTAATTTCGCATTGTGGGCGATCATCGCGCTTTTGCTGATCGCCCTTTTCAGCATGTTTCAGACGGCGCCGGCGCAGACGGGCTCCCGCGATATCCCTTATTCGCAGTTTCTGCGTGAGGTTGATGCGGGCCGTGTGAAGGAAGTCGTGGTCACGGGCAACCGGGTCTCCGGAAGCTATGTTGAAAATGGCTCCACCTTCCAGACCTATTCGCCTGTCATCGACGACAGCCTGCTCGATCGCCTGCAGCAGAAGAATGTGCTGGTGTCCGCCCGTCCCGAAACGGATGGTTCTTCGGGTTTTTTAAGCTATCTCGGCACGTTGTTGCCGATGCTTCTCATTCTCGGCGTCTGGCTGTTTTTCATGCGGCAGATGCAGGGCGGCTCGCGCGGCGCGATGGGTTTCGGGAAATCCAAGGCCAAGCTACTGACGGAAGCGCATGGCCGCGTTACCTTTGAAGACGTCGCCGGCGTCGACGAGGCCAAGCAGGATCTCGAGGAAATCGTCGAATTCCTGCGTGATCCGCAGAAGTTCCAGCGTCTCGGCGGCAAGATCCCGCGCGGGGTGCTGCTGGTCGGCCCTCCTGGCACGGGTAAGACGCTGCTCGCCCGCTCGGTCGCCGGCGAAGCCAACGTGCCCTTCTTCACCATTTCCGGTTCCGACTTCGTCGAGATGTTCGTCGGCGTCGGTGCAAGCCGCGTGCGCGACATGTTCGAGCAGGCGAAGAAGAATGCGCCCTGCATCATCTTCATCGACGAAATCGATGCCGTCGGTCGCCATCGCGGCGCCGGTCTCGGCGGCGGCAATGATGAACGCGAGCAGACGCTCAACCAGTTGCTCGTCGAAATGGACGGCTTCGAGGCGAATGAAGGCGTGATCCTGATCGCTGCCACCAACCGCCCTGACGTTCTCGATCCCGCGCTGCTGCGCCCCGGCCGTTTCGACCGCCAGGTCGTGGTACCGAACCCCGACATCGTCGGCCGTGAGCGCATTCTCAAAGTGCATGCCCGCAACGTTCCGCTGGCGCCGAATGTCGATCTGAAGGTTCTCGCCCGCGGCACGCCCGGTTTCTCCGGCGCCGACCTGATGAACCTCGTCAACGAAGCCGCTCTCATGGCTGCCCGCCGCAACAAGCGCGTCGTCACCATGCAGGAGTTCGAGGACGCCAAGGACAAGATCATGATGGGCGCCGAGCGCCGTTCCTCGGCAATGACCGAAGCGGAGAAGAAGCTGACCGCCTATCACGAGGCCGGCCACGCCATCACCGCGCTCAACGTCGCCGTTGCCGACCCGCTGCACAAGGCGACGATCATTCCCCGCGGCCGTGCGCTCGGCATGGTCATGCAGCTTCCCGAGGGCGATCGCTACTCGATGAGCTACAAATGGATGGTCTCGCGCCTCTGCATCATGATGGGCGGGCGCGTCGCCGAGGAGCTCACCTTCGGCAAGGAGAACATCACATCGGGCGCCTCCTCCGACATCGAGCAGGCGACCAAGCTTGCCCGCGCCATGGTCACGCAGTGGGGCTTCTCCGACCAGCTCGGTCAGGTCGCCTATGGCGAGAACCAGCAGGAAGTCTTCCTCGGTCACTCGGTTTCGCAGTCGAAGAATGTTTCGGAAGCGACCGCGCAGAAGATCGACAATGAAGTGCGCCGCCTGATCGACGAAGCCTACGACCAGGCCCGCACGATCCTAACGGAAAAGCACGATGAGTTCGTCGCGCTTGCCGAAGGCCTGCTTGAGTACGAAACGCTGACCGGCGATGAGATCAAGGCTCTGATCCGCGGCGAGAAGCCGTCCCGCGACCTCGGCGACGATTCGCCGCCGAGCCGCGGATCGGCCGTTCCGAAGGCTGGGGTGCGGCCAGCCACCAAGGGCGATGAGCCCGAGGGCGGCCTTGAACCGCAGCCGCATTGAGCTGCGACACGATCTCGAAAAAGGCCGGATTTCCGCGATGGGAGATCCGGCCTTTTTCATTGGTAACGGGATATAATCATTTTTCTCGCTAATTTACGTGCCGATTGCCACAATTTGTGGCATTCCGCTGAAGAGAAGCAAGCATGAATCACGCTCCTGGACTGACGACAATCCATTGAAGCCGGATTTGCTTGGAACGATGCGCTGCCTTGAATGGCGCGCCAAAGCGCAGGAGTGCAGATGAAAAGACGCTATTTCGGTACGGACGGTATTCGCGGTCAATCCAACGTCTTCCCGATGACACCGGATCTTGCCATGCGGGTCGGCATCGCCGCCGGCACGATCTTCCGCCGGGGCAACCACCGTCATCGCGTCGTCATCGGTAAGGATACGCGCCTTTCCGGCTATATGCTTGAGAATGCGATGGTGGCAGGCTTTACGGCTGCGGGCCTCGACGCCTTCATTCTCGGCCCGATCCCCACGCCTGCCGTCGCCATGCTGACGCGTTCGCTGCGCTGCGATATCGGCGTAATGATCTCTGCTTCGCACAATCCTTATGAAGATAACGGCATCAAGCTGTTCGGTCCCGACGGCTACAAGCTGTCGGACGACATCGAGGCCGAGATCGAGGACCTGCTCGAAAAGGACCTGAACGCGCAGCTTGCCAAATCCGACGATATCGGCCGGGCCAAGCGCGTCGACGGCGTGCATGACCGTTATATCGAACATGCTAAGCGCACGCTGCCGCGCGACGTGACGCTGCAGGGACTGAGGGTGGCGATCGATTGCGCCAATGGTGCTGCCTACAAGGTGGCGCCCGCCGTGCTCTGGGAACTCGGCGCCGATGTCGTCACCATCGGCAACGAACCGAACGGCACCAATATCAATCTCAATTGCGGTTCCACCAGCCCCGTCGCATTGCAGAAGAAAGTCGACGAGGTTCGCGCCGATATCGGCATCGCGCTCGACGGCGACGCGGACCGCGTCATCATTATCGATGAGAACGGTTCGATCGTCGACGGCGACCAGCTGATGGCCGTCATCGCCGAGAGCTGGGCCGAGAGCCAGCAGCTGCGCGGCAACGGCATCGTCGCCACCGTCATGTCCAATCTCGGCCTCGAGCGTTTCCTGGACGAACGCGGCATGGCGCTTGCCCGCACGAAGGTCGGCGACCGCTACGTTGTCGAGCATATGCGCCAGCACAATTACAATGTCGGCGGCGAGCAATCGGGCCATATCGTGCTTTCGGATTACGGGACGACGGGCGACGGTCTGGTCGCGGCGCTGCAGATCCTTGCCGCGGTCAAGCGCACCGGCCGCACCGTCAGCGAGGTCTGTCGCCGCTTCGAGCCGGTGCCGCAGCTCCTGCGCAATGTCCGCATCAGCGGTGGCAAGCCGCTGGAGGATATTCAGGTCCAGAAGGCGATCGCCGATGCCGAAGCCGAGCTCGCCAGAAACGGCCGGCTCGTCATCCGGCCTTCCGGCACCGAGCCGCTGATCCGCGTCATGGCCGAGGGCGACGACCGCGCCCAGATCGAGCGCATCGTCAACGAGCTGATCGGCACGATCTCGAATGTCCGGACCGCTGCCTGACCCTGCGAGAACAGACAATCAAAAGGCCGGTGCGTGAGCGCCGGCTTTTTTTGTTGCGTACGCGGGTGGCATGTATCTCTGCGCAAACCATTTCATGACGCGGTCGATCTTCTGTTTCATGCGGCCGAGATGCTTGAAATCAAAGTAAACAAGCGTGGTTAAGCAGCTTTTAACGTTTCCAATTCATTATCCATGCAAAGCGTATCAGATTGGCAGCGACGGAGCTTGCCGACGCAACGGGATTTTGGAGTGAAATCCATGAAAAGAAGCTTGTCCGGCGTCCTCGCCGCATTCTTGATAGCGACAAATGCCTATTCTGCGGATCTCGCGCCTGCCGAGCCCATTCCGGAGCAGCCGCCGGAGGTGACCGTCAGCGAAGCGACCGGCTGGTATCTGCGCGGCGATGTCGGTTATGCTTTCACAGATCTGCGCGGCGCGCGCTATTTCCAAGGCAGCAACGCCACGGAGGTCGATTTCGACGACGCCGATCTCGATGACGCATGGACGGTTGGTGGCGGTGTCGGTTACCAGATCAACAGCTATCTGCGCACCGATCTGACTTTCGACTATCTCACCCAGGCGGATTTCAAGGGCTCGACATCTGGGCAGTGCGGCTTCCCGCTGGTGGATTGCACCTCGAGCGACCGCTCTTCGCTGACCGCCTACACACTACTGGCCAACGCCTATGTCGATCTCGGCACCTACGGCTATGTGACGCCCTATGTCGGCGCCGGTATCGGCGGTTCCTACGTCAAGTGGAAAAACCTGCGCAACGTCGCCTGCGCCGACGACGGCAGCTTCTGCGACGATGAGGTGACCCATGGCGGCAAGGGCAACTGGCGCTTCACCTATGCGCTTATGGCCGGCGCCTCGATCGACGTGACCTGCAACATCAAGGCCGACGTCGGTTACCGCTATCTGCATATCGACGGCGGCAATATGTTCGGCTACGCCGATAATGGCGGCCCGGGCCGCGACAGGGGCCTCAACGCCCATGAAGCCCGCGTGGGCGCCCGCTACCTCTTCGGTGGCTGCGCTCAGCCGGTCGCCTACGAGCCGCCGGCAATCCCGCTGCAGCAGCCGGTCTACAAGTAGGCCGATCAACCATCGCATCAGAAAGCCGCCCTCGTGCCGGGCGGCTTTTTCATTTTTTCGCCACCCTGCCTGCGTCAAAATATCCACAGCTTGCGACACTTCGATCTTGACTATGACGCTTCCGATCCATACACACGGCGGCGGGACACCCTTCCCCAACGAAGGGCTTTCTATCTGAGAGGATAGCATCATGGCGAAGACCGCAAAGCCGGACATCCGTCCGCACAATACCCATTTTTCTTCTGGCCCCTGCTCGAAGCGCCCCGGTTGGTCGCTCGAAGCCCTTTCCGACGCGGCCCTCGGCCGTTCGCACCGCGCGAAGGTCGGCAAGGCCAAGCTCAAGCAGGCCATCGACCTTACCCGTGAAATTCTCGAAGTGCCGGCGGATTACCGCATCGGCATCGTGCCGGCTTCCGACACCGGCGCCGTCGAAATGGCGCTCTGGTCGCTGCTCGGCGAACGCGGCGTCGACATGCTCGCCTGGGAAAGCTTCGGCGCCGGCTGGGTCACCGATGTGGTCAAACAGCTGAAGCTCAAGGATGTGCGCAAGCTCGAAGCGGGCTACGGCGAGCTTCCCGATCTATCCGCCGTCGATTTCGACCGCGACGTCGTCTTCACCTGGAACGGCACGACCTCGGGCGTGCGCGTGCCGAATGCCGATTTCATTCCAGCCGACCGCAAGGGTCTGACGATCTGCGACGCCACCTCGGCCGCTTTTGCCCAGGAGCTCGATTTCGCCAAGCTCGACGTCGTCACCTTCTCCTGGCAGAAGGTGCTGGGCGGTGAGGGCGCCCATGGCGTCATCATTCTCTCGCCGCGGGCCGTCGAGCGTCTCACCACCTACACGCCCGCCTGGCCGCTGCCGAAGATTTTCCGCATGACCTCGGGCGGCAAGCTGACTGAAGGCATTTTCCAGGGCGAGACGATCAATACGCCTTCGATGCTCTGCGTCGAGGATTATATCGACGCGCTGCTCTGGGCCAAGGAAATCGGCGGTCTCCAGACGCTGATTGCTCGTGCCGATGCCAATGCCAAGGTCATCCACGATTTCGTCGCGGCGAACGACTGGATCGCCAATCTCGCCGTCAAGGCGGAAACGGCCTCCAACACCTCCGTCTGCCTGAAGATTGTCGACAAGGACATCACCGCGCTCGATGACGACAGCCAGGCGAATTTCGCCAAGGGCCTCGTCGGCCTCCTGGAAAAAGAAGGTGTCGCTTATGACATCGGCCATTACCGCGACGCGCCGTCGGGCCTGCGCATCTGGGCCGGCGCCACGATCGAGGCATCCGACATGCAGAAGCTGATGCCTTGGCTTTCCTGGGCTTTCGAAACGCAGAAGGCGCAGCTCGCTCAGGCCGCTGCCTGACGTGATCGCATCCGGCTCCGCCACTGGGCGGAGCCCCTGATTTCAATCATCGCTGAACACTTTTGAAGGAGGCCACAATGGCACCTCGCGTTCTCGTATCCGACGAATTGTCGGAAACCGCTGTCCAGATCTTCCGCGACCGTGGCGTCGAAGTCGATTTCGAGCCGCAGCTCGGTAAAGACAAAGATCGTCTGCTCGAAGTCATCGGCAAATATGACGGCCTTGCCATCCGCTCCGCCACCAAAGTGACGGAAAAGATCATCGCAGGGGCGACGAATCTCAAGGTCGTCGGCCGCGCCGGCATCGGCGTCGACAATGTCGATATCCCGGCCGCCTCGCGCCGCGGCATCATCGTCATGAACACGCCCTTCGGCAATTCCATCACCACGGCCGAACACGCAATCGCGCTGATGTTCGCCGTCGCCCGCCAGCTGCCTGCGGCCGATACCTCGACCCAGGCCGGCAAGTGGGAAAAGTCGAAATTCATGGGCGTCGAAATCACCGGCAAGACGCTCGGCGTCATCGGCGCCGGCAATATCGGCTCGATCGTCTGCGCCCGCGCCATCGGCCTGAAAATGCATGTCGTCGCCTATGACCCGTTCCTGTCCAAGGAGCGCGCTGAGGAGATGGGCGTCACCAAGGTCGAGCTGGACGAGCTTTTCGCCCGCGCCGATTTCATCACGCTGCACGTGCCGATGACCGACAAGACGCGCGGCATCCTCAACAAGGAAGCGCTGGCCAAGACCAAGCCCGGCGTGCGCATCATCAACTGCGCCCGCGGCGGCCTCGTCGATGAGGCAGCCCTTGCCGAAGCCATCAAATCAGGCCACGTCGCCGGCGCTGCCTTCGACGTCTTCGAGGTCGAGCCCGCCAAGGAAAGCCCGCTCTTCGGCCTGCCGAACGTCGTCTGCACGCCGCATCTCGGCGCTTCGACGACCGAAGCGCAGGAAAACGTCGCCCTGCAGGTCGCCGAACAGATGTCGGATTACCTCGTCAACGGTGCCGTCTCCAATGCCATCAACATGCCGTCGATTACCGCGGAAGAGGCGCCGATCCTGAAGCCCTTCATCCGTCTCGCCGATGTTCTCGGCGCCTTCGTCGGCCAGGTCACCGAAGAGCCGATCAAGGAAATCGAAATCCTCTATGACGGCGTCACCGCCAACATGAACACGCGGGCGCTGACGAGCGCGGTGCTTGCCGGCCTCATCCGCCCGCAGGTCGCCGACGTCAACATGGTTTCGGCGCCGATCATGATCAAGGAAAAGGGCATCGTGCTTTCCGAGGTCAAGCGCGACAAGACGGGCGTCTTCGACGGTTACATCAAGCTGACGGTGACCACCGAAAGCATGACCCGTTCGGTCGCCGGCACGGTGTTTTCAGATGGCAAGCCGCGCTTCATCCAGATCAAGGGCATCAATCTCGATGCCGATGTCGGCTCGCATATGATCTACATCACCAATACCGACGTCCCCGGCATGATCGGCTTCATCGGTACGACGCTCGGCACTGCCGGCGTCAACATCGCCAACTTCCAGCTCGGCCGCGACAAGCAGGGTGGCGACGCCATTGCGCTGCTCTATGTCGACGGCGAAGTGGATGATGGCGTGCTCGCGCAGCTGACGGCGCATCAGGCGATCCGGCAGGCAAAGCTGCTGACCTTCAACATCGACTAAAGCGCGTCGCGGCGCGACCTGCTCTGGTTTCCTCCTCCCAAGGAAAACATGGAAAACCCGGTGCCGGAAACGGCACCGGGTTTTCCACGTTGGGGAAAGATGATTTTCAGTGGTGCCGGCGTTTGCGGCGGACCATCTTGCCGAAGCGGGCTCTGTCGTCCTCGGCCTTCGTGCGGTGAAGGAAGGCGAGTCTGCTTCCGTCAAAACCCTGGAAGAACTCGTCCCAGGAGATCTCCTCCTGTGAGTCCGCCGAGAAATCGACGCGAACAGTTTCGCTATCCCTCGCATCCTTGATCCGGGCGGGATGACCGCCGCGCGCCTCGATCCAATCTCTGATCTTGCTGTAATCTGTCGTCGTGCCGAACCTGGCCATCAAACCCTCCGCAGCATTCGATTGCGACATTGATTACTTGCAACGCATGATCGACGGAATAGTTCCATAGGGCGATAATTAATTGTCCGGCGATCTCCAGTTGAGCTAGTTGATGTTCAAGCATTCGTTATTTTGAGTTAATTCATATGGGCTGAAATGGAGGATGATGTGAAACGCTATTCATGGTCGATAATCGGACTGGCGATCGTGTCTGTTGTCATCGCCAATCAAGGCATCGCATTCGCCTGCCACAAGCTGATCGTCACCTGAGCCGCCCCCCCGCTTCCAAGGCGTGACTTCGGCCGCGCCTTCCTTTGTGACGCAATTGCGAAACGATCGGCTCCCCTTGCGTCCTGCTGCAATCCTTTCTATATCGGTCGCTTACCCAGAAAGGCGGCCGATCCCGCCTGAGATCAGCAATCCGCCGCAATTGCAGCGCAAGGGCGGGTTATGAGCGCGCAGAATTTGGCACCACCGTTGAACACACTGGATTTTGATAAGAAGCCGGAAGAGACCCGCGTTGTCGTCGCCATGTCGGGCGGCGTCGATTCCTCCGTCGTGGCCGGCCTTCTCAAGCAGCAGGGTTACGATGTGCTTGGCATCACGCTGCAGCTCTACGATCACGGCGCCGCTGTTCACCGTGCCGGCTCCTGCTGCGCCGGCCAGGATATCGACGACGCACGCCGTGTCTGCGAAACCCTCGGCATTCCGCATTATGTGCTGGATTACGAGAAGCGCTTTCGCGAGACGGTGATCAATCCTTTCGCCGAAAGCTACGTGGCGGGCGAAACACCGATCCCTTGTGTTTCCTGCAACCAAACCGTCAAGTTTGCCGACCTTCTGGCAACGGCGAAGGAGCTCGGCGCCGACGCGCTGGCGACCGGTCACTATATCCGTTCGCGACCGAACCCCTCGTCTGAACATCCCGGCCGCCGCGCGCTTTTCCGCCCGGCCGACGCCGATCGCGACCAGAGCTATTTCCTGTTTGCCACGACGCAGGAGCAGATCGACTATCTCCGCTTTCCCCTGGGCGGCCTGCCGAAGGCCGAGACCCGCCGACTTGCCGAAGAAATGGGCCTCGTCGTCGCGAAGAAGGCCGACAGCCAGGACATCTGCTTCGTGCCGCAGGGCAAATACTCCGACATCATCACCAAACTGAAGCCGAATGCGGCGCTCGCCGGCGAAATCGTCCATCTCGACGGCCGCGTGCTGGGAAACCATGAAGGCATCCTGCATTTCACCATCGGCCAGCGCCGCGGCATCGGCATCGCCACCGGCGAGCCGCTCTACGTCGTCTATCTCGACGCCCGTTCGCGCCGCGTCATCGTCGGGCCGAAGGAGGCGCTGGAGACGCACCGCGTCTATTTGCGCGACGTCAACTGGCTGGGCGACGAGACGCTCGCGCAGGCTGCTTCCGGTGATGGCTTTGCCTGCTACGCCAAGGTCCGCTCGACGCGGGCACCGGCGCCTGCCGTACTGCATGTCGATGCGACAGGCACCTATGTCGACCTGACCGTCGGCGAGGCGGGCATCGCGCCGGGGCAAGCCTGCGCGCTTTATTCGGCGCCCGGCGACGACGCCCGCGTCTTCGGTGGCGGTTTTATCGAACGCTCCGAACGCGAACCTTCGGCCGAAGCCTCGCTGAAGGCTCTGCTGGCCGGCCCCGTCGCCGCCTGAAACCCATCGGAAACGACGGGCGGCAAAGCTCAGCGTTTTTCTCCATCCTGCGCTTGACACAGAGCCGAAGCGCACCTTATAAGCCGCTCATCCCACGAGCCCGCAGCGCTTCGCGAGCAGGTATCGTTTGACCAGTGGCGGAGTAGCTCAGTAGGTCAGAGCAGAGGAATCATAATCCTTGTGTCGGGGGTTCAAATCCCTCCTCCGCTACCATCTCTTTGTCTGTCCGACCCGGAGACATAGGTAACAGATTGTCCCTAAGACATGGGTGACAACCTCGTGCCGAACGGGTTGTCGATGGTTTGTAAAGTCCTCTGCTCCAGATCGATATATCCGAGATCATAGTGCATGAAGCTGACGAGCCAAATGCCGTCGTCGACCTCCTTGAGGCCGAGCCTCTGACCGGCCATGACGGTTGAGATGTTGATCTTCTTGCGATGGATGCACAGACGGCCGCAGTTGGTGACGATGGCATCGCGGTCATGGAAGGGATAGCTGATCTCGGGCAGCCCCTCATAGGGTCGCGGCGAAGCCTTGTAGACATCGGCTGGGACCTTCATCGACAGGGCCTCATGCGGTCTTTCGGTGTTGAACTCGCTGACGAATGCGTCGAAGCGCATTTGCTGCTGGAGAATATTGCGTCCCGGCGGACGGGTGGCTTCCTTCTTCAGCGTCAGATGCATGCGTTCATGGCGGCCATTCTCCTGCGGGTGGCCGGGGCGAATGCGTTCGAAGGCGACGCCGAGTCTGAGCCACCAGACCGACAGTTTCGAGAGATTGTAGAGCCCGTTCGGGCTGGCAAACGGCAGGCCGTTGTCGGAACGAATGGCAAGCGGAAGCCCACGCTCGGCAAAGACTCGCCGGAACGCACCGAAGACGCCGCGTTCGCGGGTCGTCTCGAAGGCCTCGCAGCACAGGAGATAGCGCGAAGCCTGGTCGGTGATCGTCAGGGGGTAACAATATCTGCCGTCGCCCAGCTTGAACTCGCCCTTGAAGTCGGCGCACCAAAGATCGTTGGGTCCGATGGCTGTCGAGAGCGTCGTGCCCACGGCCTTGTTCGCCCGGTTCCTCTTGCGGGCCTGGCTCACAAGGCCGTACCGGTCGAGCACCGCGTGCACCGTGCTTCTGGCTGGGATGCGCACGTCGCCGGCCAGACGGCGGACCAGGAGCTCGCGGATCTTGCGCGCGCCCCAGTGCGGCTTGTCCTTCTTGCATCGCACGATCATCGCCTCGACCGGCTCGGGCAACTGGTTGGCATAGCGCACCGGTCGCCGAGACCGGTCCGTCAGGGCCTCCAGCCCGTCCTCCTTGTAGCGATTGAAGATCTTGTAGCCGGTCTTGCGCGAGATCCCGAACTCCCGGCAAACCTCGCTCATCCCTTCGCCCTCCAGCAACCGGGCGACAAATCGAAGACGCTCATCCATGACCGAAGTCTCTCTCCACGGCATCAACACCTCCCGCAAAAAAGCGAAAAGTGTTACCCATGTCTCCGGTACAAAACGTCACCTATCTCTCAGGCCGGGCAGTCAAAGAATTTGTGATCCTTGCGGCTCGATATTGAGCGGCATTCACGCGGGCGCGGTAGCACATTCCAGCTCCAAACGCTGCGGCAAGCGGACAAAACAGTTCAGCCTCAGGATTAAGCTACGCCGAGAACAGTTATCTGTAGAGCGCTAAATGCAATAGCGGCATTTTCATCGCGTAGAGATGGGATGCGGCAGCGATGATAGCAGCCCATAAGGCCAGTGAGAACATCACCGCCGCTAACTTAACCCCGACTGACTGCATCATTTCCTCCATCCGAGTATGATCGTGCTCCTCCGCACGATCGAAGGCTAGCAGGGTGGAGGTCGATCAGCTATCGCAAGAAATTGCTACCAGAAAAGCCGCTCGGTAAGCCTTCGGGAACCCGACGCCTCCTCCATTCTCAAACGACAAAGTAAAAATTGTCGTATTGCGCGCCATAATAATCAGGCCCGCTCGTTTCGGTGATGACGGGTTCGGTGTCGAGTATGAGATAGTCGATCAGCCCATAGGCGCTGAGATCAATCACTTGCGGGTCATGAATGCTGTCGGCGGTCACGTTGACCGTGACCAAGAACACGGTATCGCCGTTCAGCCTGCCTTCGATCGTCAGAACGTTGTCATAGTCTGATGTACCGTTTGCCACGCTGAATTGCTCGATCTGAAAGGTGCCGCCATCTGCGGCCTGGATGGGCGTCCAGAATACGCCGCCCGAAAGATAGTGATTGCCATCAGCTTCCTTTTGTATCGTTGCATCATCGCCATCGTGCCAGGCGCCCCAATCGAAGCCCTTGTAGCCTGTGGGGAAATCGTGTTTGCCGACATCCTCGAAATTGACGAAGATGTCGCCGCGCTCCGGCAGGTCGACAGCGATATTGAGCAAGCCGAAGTCGGTAGCGCCTCTACCGTCCGAAATCTTGAAACTGAACTGGTCGAGGAGTTGATCTCCCGGGCCGAGCGCTGATACCACCGGATTGGAGGGATCGAGTTCATAGGTGTAATAGCCGTTGGAATAGACGGTCAGCGTGCCGTACTTTCCCTCGATCGTCGTCGTGGCCGGTCCATCCGGATTGGGTGGTTGCGGAATTCGCTGCCCGTTCACGAAGTTGAGACGCACAAGGTCTCCGTCGGCATCCATGTAACTGGTGCTGTCCAGAATGTTGCCGTCAATCGGCTTGTCGACATCGAAAATAGGCTGGTATACGTCACCTGCGATCGGCTTGTGGTTTGCCATTTCCACCTCCCGTCTGAAGTATTGTTTGAATATGCAACCCTATCGGGTGCTTGGCAACGAAATTGACGGAGCGTCAGATCAATTCAGCTGTCAAATCCAACAGGCGCAATTTTTCTGCAGCTCAAATATCCAAGTAGAGGCGTCGGCTTCGACGTCTGCGAGCCGATGATGACGTGATCCCGACGATATACTGCATTGATTGCTTCAATGCAGGCCGCCCACTCCGAGCAAGCTTTCTACTGCTTCGTGATCCTTCGACAAGTCCGACGGCGTTCCGGTCCAGGCCACCCTGCCGCGTTCGAGAATGATGACCCGATCGGCGAAATCGAGCGCGCTCTGAATGCGTTGTTCGACCAGAAGGATCGTCATGTCGCCTGATTTGGCGAGTTCTGTGAAGGCCGCCATCAGTTCCTCGCAGATCACGGGGGCCAGGCCCTCCAACGGTTCGTCGAGCAACAGCACGGACGGGCGTCCGAGAATGGTGCGGGCTGTTGAAAGCATCTGCTGCTCGCCGCCGGAGAGCTGGTTGCCGAGGTTTCGGCGGCGCTCCTTCAGGCGCGGGAACATGGCATAGGCTTCCTCCAGCGCCGTCTTCGGCCGCGCCTTCAGACCGACGAAAAGGTTCTCTTCGACCGTCAACGTCGGAAAGACGCAGCGTGTCTGAGGCACATAGCCGAGACCCCTATGGGCGCGCATTGCGCTCGGCGCTGCGGTGACATCCGAACCACCGAGGTGGATCCGGCCTTGATACCGCCTGGTCTGGCCGGCAAGCGTTGCCAGCAGCGTGGTTTTGCCCATGCCGTTACGGCCGAGCACGGCAAGACGGGCGCCCGCCGGCACGGTGAAGGAGATGCCTTCGAGCACCCGCGTCGGCCCGTATCCGGCCGACAGGTTTTCAACCTCAAGCGACAGGGCTGGCATTGGCATAGCTCCCGAGATAGGCCTCGCGCACGCGGGCATCCTTGGTGACATCGGCCGGCAGGCCGTCGAAGATGATCGCGCCGGCCGCCAGCACGATGACGCGCTTGGCAAAACGGAAGACGAGGTCCATGTCGTGTTCGATCATCAGGACGGCGAGATCGGCGGGAAGGTCGGCCAGCGCCTGTTCGATGCGGCCGGTATCGCTTTGCGGCACGCCGGCCGCAGGCTCGTCGAGCAGCAGCACCTTCGGCCTCAGCGCCAGCGCCACGGCGATTTCGAGGAGCCGCTGCTGGCCATAGGCGATCTCGCTGACTCTGCGATGCATCAGCGAGGCCAGCCCGAGTTTACCCAGGAGATCGTCGACCTCCGCCATGACGTCGGGCATGGCGAGGAAATTCCCAAACATCTTGTGGGTCTTTCCGTCACGCTGAAGGAGGGCGAGCCCCACATGTTCGGCGGGCGTCATATCCTGAAAAAGCCGCGTCACCTGAAAGGATCGGACGAGGCCGCGTTTGACCCTGCCGATCGCATCCACCTTCGTCACCGCCTCGCCGCCGAGGCGAACCTCGCCGGAATCGGGGGAGAGATTGCCGGTGACGAGGTTGACGAAAGTGGTCTTGCCGGCGCCGTTCGGGCCGATCAGCGCGATGCGGTCGCCGGGCGCCATTGCCAGCGAGACATCATTGGTGACGGCAAGGCCGCCGAAGGCTTTCCTGAGATTGGTTACTTCGAAGACCGGGCTCATGCGCGGGTCTCCTTCCGGCGGCCGATGAAGGCAGCGGCCGTTCCGTAGAGGCCTTTCGGCGCAAACAGCACGACGGCGATCAGCAGGGCGCCGACCATGGTCAGCCAGTGAAAGGGATTGGCCGCCGAGACATGATCTTCGAAGAGCATGAAGATGACGGTGCCGGAGAGCGCGCCGAAGAGGGAGCCGGTGCCGCCGAGCACGAGCATGACAAGCGCTTCGGCCGATTGCGTGAAGGACAGGCTGTCGAGCCCGACGACCTGGGTCGAGATCGCATTCAGCGCGCCGCCGACGCCGGCAACGGCGCCTGAGATCACGTACATCTTGATGAGAGCGGCCTTCGGCGAGCCGCCCATGGCGCGGATGCGCAGCGGGTCTTGCCGGATGCCGCGGCAGAGCATGCCGAAGGGTGACCGAACCAGCAATCGCAGCAGCACGAAGACGATGACGAGCAGTGTCGTTCCGAAGAAGAAGGCGGTATGGCCGTAGAGATCGAATTCGAAAATGCCGAATATCGGGTCCGGCGCAATGCCGGAAAGCCCGTCGCTGCCTCCCGTCCAGGAGGAGGCCTTGTTGGCAAATTCATGGAAGAGGTGGATGAGCGCAATCGACAGCACGAGTTGCGGCAGCCCATGCGCGCGCAGGATGATCGCGCCGCAGAGCAGCCCGGCAACCGCACCCCCTGTTATGCCGGCAAGCATCATCAGCAGCGGGTCGTTGATGCCGTAATGCGCCGACAGGATCCCGGCGGCATAGGCGCCGGAGCCGAACAGCGCGGCATGGCCGAGCGTTGCGACGCCGCAATAACCGGTCACGAGATCGAGCGACAGGACGAGCAGGGCGATCGTGATCATCCGCGTCAGAAGCGCCAGATTGTCGGGAAAGGTGAAATAGCCGATCGCGGCGATGGCTGTGATCACCGCTATTCCGAGAAGATCGGCATTCACTGCGCGCCGATGCCGGAGGCGCTCGGTTTCGTTGTTCATGACGAGCGTCATCCTATTTCATCCTTCCGGCAAGGCCGCGCGGGAAGACGCAGATGATGGCGATTACGGCGAGATAGAAGAAGAATTCCCCGAATTCCGGCATCAGATAGCGTCCCGTCGTATCGATGGCGCCAAGCAGCAGGCAGGCAATCAGCGCGCCCGGAATGGAGCCGGCGCCGCCGACGGAGACGACGACGAGGAAGGTCACCATATAGCGCAGCGCGTAGTAAGGTTCGACCGGCAGCAGTTCGGCGCCGACCACGCCGCCGAAGGCGGCAAGCCCGACGGCAACGGCAAAGCTCACCGCATAGATGATCTCGGTGCGCACGCCGAGTGCGGCAGCCATCGCCGCATCGTCGACGGAAGCGCGCAGCTTGACCCCGAAGCTCGTTCGCTCGATCGCGAACCACAGGGCGAGCGCAACGGCGAGACCGCAGAAGATGACGAAAAGCCGGTGCACGGGAATGGTGCGGAATCCGAGATCGGCCGATCCCTGCAAGGCGCCGGCAAGCGGTATCGTCTTCAGCGTCGGTCCCATCACGTAGTTCGCGATGCCGATGACGCAGAAAGTGATGCCGATTGTCATCAGCACCTGGGTCAGTTCAGGGGCGCCATAGATCCGGCGGTAGAGAAAACGCTCGAGCGGAATTGCGATGATGATCGTGACGAAGACGGCCGCGACGACTGCGACAGCATAACTAAGACCGAGGTCACGGGCGGCATAGGAGGCGATGTAGCCTCCGATCATGGCGAAGGCGCCATGCGCCAGGTTGACGACACGCATCAGCCCCATGGTCACGGAAAGGCCGATCGAGATCACGAAGAGCGCCATGCCATAGGCAAAGGCGTCGACGGCGATGCTGAAGACTGTCTGCATGTAAATACCTTACTTCGATGCGGCGGGCGCGATGCGCGAGCCCGCCGCCGGTCCGGATGCCGCAATCTTACTTGGCCGCGGTGAGGCCCGGATCGCCCTGTTTTTCGAAGGTCTGGACCTCCTTGTTGATGTAGGTCCCGTCATCGGCCTTGGCGACTTCGCGCAGATAGATGTTCTGGGTGATGTGCCGGCTTTCCGGATCGATCGAGACCGGGCCGCGCGGGCTCACCCAGGCAAGGCCCTTGACCGCGTCGACGGCCTTCTCTGCATCCTGCTTGCCACCCGTCGCCTCGATCATCTTGTAGATGACATACATGCCGTCATAGGCGCTGACGGCCGGGAAGGAGAGTTCAGCCTTGTTGCCGATCGCCTTGGCGGCAGCCTCGACAAAAGCCTTGTTCTCTGGCGAGTCGTGCGACACGGCATAGTGGAAGGTCGTCTGGATGCCGAGTGCGGCGTCGCCAAGCGCCGGCAGATCGGATTCCTGCGTCAGATCCCCCGGCGCGAAGAACTTGATGCCGGCGGCCTTCAAGCCATTCTCGTTATAGGCCTTGACGAAGCCGAGCGTCGTCGGGCCCGATGGTAAGAAGGCGAAGACGCCCTCGGCGCCGGAATCCTTGATGCGCTGCATGATCGGGCTGAAGTCGTTGGTGGCAAGCGGCATGCGGATGGCCTCGACCACTTGGCCGCCGGCCTTTTCGAAGCCGGCCTTGAAGGCATTCTCGGCGTCGATGCCGGGGCCGTAATCGCTGACGACCGAGATCACCTTCTTGACGCCTGCGTCGAAAGCGACCTTGGCGATCGGCGTCGAGGTTTGCCACGTCGTAAAGGAGGTGCGCACCACGAGCGGGCTCTTGGTCACGATCGCCGAGGTGGCGGCGTTCATGATAATCATCGGCACGTTGCCCTGTTTCAGGATCGGCGTCACCGCCATGGCGTCGGGGGTGAAATAGAAGCCGGCGAGATACTGGACCTTTTCCTTGACCATCAGTTCCTGCGCCAGCGCCTTGGATTGGGCCGGGTCGGCCTGCGGCACGTCGCGGTAGACGATCTCGACCGCGTCGCTGCCGACCTTGTTGCCGTTGACAGCCATATAGGCTTCGATGCCGGCCTTGAAGTTCTTGCCCTGAAGCGCGAAGGGACCGGAGAACGGCCCGATGACGCCGACCTTGATCGTGTCGGCATAGGCGCTGGTGCCCATAACAATTGCCGCAGCGGCGGCCAGAAACAGCTTCCTCATTCTTCTCTCTCCCTTTTCGGCGTACTCCAGCGCCGTATTGAATTTCTGGTTAGCTTGTCATGCGAAATGGTGATGTAAAATGAAATAAATCCCCAAACACATGATTTGCCGGTTATGGTTCTGCGTGGTCATGACCACTCGTTGTTCGCTGCGTCTATGTGCGACTTTCATGCTCGATCTTCGTGTCAGAACGGCAATCCCACGTAGTTTTCCGCGAGCACCGTCGAGGCCGCACGGGAATGTGTGAGATAGTCGAGTTCGGCTTCCTGGATCTTCTGATCGAAATCGCCGGTATCGGGAAATCGGTGCATTATGGTCGTCATCCACCAGGAAAACCGCACGGCTTTCCATACGCGGGCGAGCGCCGTCTGCGAATAGGCGTCGATGCCGCTGTCGGAGCCTTCGCGGTAATGCTCGAGGAGCCCGCAGAACAGGTAATGGACATCGCTAGCCGCAAGGTTCAGCCCCTTGGCGCCGGTTGGCGGCACGATATGGGCGGCGTCGCCGACGAGAAAGAGCCGTCCGAAACGCATGGGCTCGGCGACGAAGGAGCGCAACGGAGCGATCGATTTTTCGAAGGATGGGGCGGTCGTCAATGCTTCGGCGTGATGGCCCGGCAGGCGCCGTCTCAACTCGTCCCAGAAGCGCTCGTCGCTCCAGTCTTCGATCTTCGCGTCAAGCGGGCACTGGATATAGTAGCGGCTGCGCGTGGCCGAGCGCATCGAACAGAGCGCGAAGCCCCTCGGGTGGTTGGCGTAGATCAGTTCATGGCTGACCGGCGCCACGTCGGCGAGTAGGCCGAGCCAGCCGAAGGGATAGACCTTCTCGAAACTTCGGATCGCCCGTTCGGGAACGGCTCTGCGGCTTATTCCATGAAAGCCGTCGCAGCCGGCGATGAAATCGCAATCGATGCGGTGGCCGATACCATCCTTCGCGTAGGTAACGAAGGGCGAGCCACGGTCGATATCATGCGGAGCCACATCGGCGGCATCATAGATCGAAAGGGCGCCACAAGCTTCCCGCCGCTCCATGAGATCGCGCGTCACCTCGGTTTGTCCGTAAACGGTCACGCGCCTGCCGCCGGTCAATTCGTGAAGATCGATGCGATGGTCGCGGCCGTCGAAGGCTAGCGAGAAGCCGTCATGCGGCAAGCCTTCGGCATGCAATCTTCTTCCAGCTTTGGCCTCGTCCAACAGCCCGACAGTGCCTTCCTCCAGCACGCCGGCACGGACGCGGCCGAGGATATAGTTCTTGCTCACGCGGTCGAGGATGACGTTGTCAATTCCAGCTTCGGTCAGAAGCTGACCGAGCAGAAGGCCGGATGGCCCCGAACCGATGATGGCGACCTTAGTTCGCAAATGCTTCCTCCCTCGCATTTTTGCGTTTTGTCAGATTCTGCCGTGCCGCCATTGCCGCAACAATGGACATTCCGACCGAAAAATTGCACTTATCGAACATTGGCACAGGAGAGAGCCGATGAGCAGGCATATACCGACCTACGAGCTCTATGGCGAAAATACCGGGCGATCTCCGGAATTCTGGTTGCATTGCGAAACAATTCGCTCCCGCAGCAGCCTGCATCAATGGGAAATTCGGCTTCACCGCCACGAGAGCTTCTTTCAGATATTGTACATCGAAGCCGGTTCGGGCGATGCGATCTTCGGCAACAGGAACCACGCCATCTGCCCGCCTGCGATCATCACGGTTCCCCCTGGGCTCAATCACGGCTTTCGCTTCTCACGTGATATCGACGGCCTGGTGATCACTATATTGAGGTCCCATCTTAGCCACCCGCCAGGCGAGCGAAGCCAGCTGGGCGAGTGGCTGGCGATGCCGCATCTGACGCCGCTCGCTCCCGATAATGCCGAGGCTGCCTATGTCATGCAGACGCTGAGGCGGCTCGGCGACGAATTCGAAAACCGCCGCGGCGGCCGCAACGAGGTGTTGGCTGCCTATGTCGGTCTGGCGTTGCGGCTGACGGCGCGGATTTCGCATGAAGGACATGCACAGGAGCTTCCGTCAAACGAGAACGAGCGGCGGATGGAGATGCTGGACGAACTGATCCAGCAGCATTTTCGATCGCACAGGCCGGCTTCCTTCTATGCCAAGGAACTCGGCATTTCGTCGACGCATCTCAGCCGTATCGTTCGCTCCATGACGGGAAACACCCCGCATGAGCTGATCGCCGGGAAATTGATCGAAGAGGCGAAGCGCCAGCTCGTCTTTACGCTTGGCAGTGTTCAGGAGATCGGGTTTAGGCTTGGCTTTGCCGATCCCGCGTATTTCTCGCGCTTCTTCCTGAAATATACGGGCGAAACGCCGCGGGTCTGGCGCGTGAGGGAGAAGGTTCGGCTTGAGGGTGCATAGAAGCAATCACTCACGGAGAACCCCCGGCGCGATCTTTACCGCGCCAGATACTCGATTGTCTGCAGATCGCTTAGTGAACTAACCCGGCATGGTCCTGAATATTATATGATCTACGCAATGCCCATTTTTCGTTTTCTTATAAGCCACCTCAAGAAACAGTGATGTTTCAATAAAAAATATAGAATACGCCATAATCTCAAGGTTAACTGCGCTACCTGTTGAAGGTTTCTTGCAGTCAATCATTTTATTCGCGGCCACGAACATCTCGTCATGTTCGTTTATCCTATCAAAATTCTTGTAGCGACCGCTGGTGTAAATTCTGTACAACTCCCAGTTAACGTGGAAATGCGTGTTGTTCATGATATATAATATTTCAACAGCTAGTAACGAAGCCAACATTAAATCAAGAAATTTTACTGATATTTTTGGAATCATTGTACTGTCTTTGCGGATCATATTTGGAATAACCGTGAAACAGTAAACTTGCCCGACATTACTGAGATAATCAATGCCAGCCCGCGCGCGAC
Source organism: Rhizobium sp. YTUHZ045 (assembly GCF_051124255.1). NCBI lineage: Bacteria > Pseudomonadati > Pseudomonadota > Alphaproteobacteria > Hyphomicrobiales > Rhizobiaceae > Rhizobium > Rhizobium sp. YTUHZ045. Next base: position 3,357,825 of record NZ_CP101432.1, on the reverse strand, counting down.
TGACATCTCCGGTTATCAAAACCAATTCCATTTGATGCAGCTATCCCACGAAGGATGATATCGGATGCTGCTAGGTTGCGGTTGTTAGATGCCAGTGACCCACCCGATTGAGTCTGCCTAACACCGCGAATATCAGAACCTCGTACTTCTCCGGGCGATTCCTGGTCCTGGCCTCACGCCGCCGGCCACATCCAGTTCCGCACCTCCGGCATGTCCTCGCCATGTTCCCTGACGTAATCATGATGTTCCGCGAGCTTGCCGCGGAAGGCGGCCAGCGCGTCCTTCGCCTTCTCCTTCAGGCCCGGCACGCACTCGATGGCTTCGATGGCGAGATGGTAGCGGTCGAGTGCGTTAAGGACGGTCATGTCGAAAGGCGTGGTCGTCGTTCCCTCCTCGACGAAGCCGCGGACGTGGATGTTTTCGTGGTTGGCGCGCTTATAAGTCAGGCGATGAATGAGATAGGGATAGCCGTGATAGGCGAAAATGACCGGCTTATCGGCGGTGAAGATCGCGTCGAAGGCCTCGTCGGCAAGGCCGTGCGGATGCTGGTCTCTGGATTGCAGCGCCAAGAGGTCGACGACATTGACGGTGCGGATCTTCAGCTCGGGAATCGCCTTGCGCAGCAGGTCGACGGCGGCGAGCGTCTCCATGGTCGGCACATCGCCGGCGCAGGCCATGACGAGATCAGGCGAGATCGCGTCGTCCTCGTTGCTTGCCCAATGCCAGATGCCGATGCCGGCTTCGCAATGTTTCACCGCCTCGTCCATCGACAGCCATTGCGGCTCCGGCTGCTTGCCGGCGACGATGACGTTGATGCGGTCATAGGTGCGCAGGCAATGATCGCCGACCCAGAGCAGGCTGTTGGCATCCGGCGGCAGGTAGATGCGGACGATATCGGCCTTCTTGTTGGCGACGAGATCGACGAAACCAGGATCCTGATGGCTGAATCCGTTATGGTCCTGTCGCCAGACATGCGAGGTCAGCAGGTAGTTCAGCGATGAGATCGGCTTTCGCCATTCGAGCTCGCGCGTCACCTTCAGCCATTTGGCGTGCTGGTTGAACATGGAATCGATGATGTGGATGAAGGCCTCGTAACAGGAAAAGAGGCCGTGCCGGCCAGTCAGGAGATAACCTTCCAGCCAGCCCTGGCAGAGATGTTCGGAGAGCACCTCCATGACACGCCCATCGCGAGAGAGGTGGACATCATAGGGTTCGATGTCCTCCATCCAGACACGGTCGGTGACGTCGAAGACGCTGCCGAGGCGGTTCGATTCCGTCTCGTCGGGGCCGAAGATGCGGAAGTTTGCCGCCTTGGCGTTGAGCTTCATCGTGTCACGCAGGTAATGGCCAAGGATCTCCGTCGATTGGGCGACAACGCTGCCGCGCCTGCCGATGTCAACTGCATAATCCCGAATATCGGGCACGGCCAATTCCTTGCGCAGCAAGCCGCCATTGGCATGCGGATTGGCGCCCATGCGGCGTTTGCCAGCGGGGGCAAGGGCGCGCAGTTCCGGTTTCAGCCGGCCGTCGGCGCCGAACAGGTCTTCGGGATCATAGCCGCGCATCCAGTCCTCGAGAATCTTGCGGTGGTCGTCATTCCCGCGGCAGTTGGAGACCGGCACCTGGTGGGCTCGCCAGAAATCTTCCACCTTCTTGCCGTCGACCTCCTTTGGGCCTGTCCAACCCTTGGGGCTGCGCAGCACAATCATTGGCCAGCGCGGGCAGCCGGCTGTGCTCTTGCCGCTGCGGGCTTGCTCCTGAATCTCGCGGATGCGCTCGAAGACCCGGTCCAGCGTCGCAGCCATTTGTTGGTGCATGTCGCGCGGCTCATGGCCGGTGACGAAAAGCGGCTCGTAGCCGTAGCCTTCGAAGAGACGTCGGAGGTCGTCGTCACCCGCCCGGCCTAAAATGGTCGGATTGGCGATCTTATAGCCGTTCAGATGCAGGATCGGCAGAACGGCGCCGTCGCGGGCGGGATTGAGGAACTTGTTGGAATGCCAGCTGGCGGCGAGCGGCCCGGTTTCGGCCTCACCGTCGCCGACGATGCAGGCGACGGTGAGGCCGGGATTGTCGAAGGCGGCGCCATAGGCATGGACGAGGGCGTAGCCGAGTTCGCCGCCCTCATGGATCGACCCCGGTGTTTCCGGCGCCGCATGGCTCGGAATGCCGCCGGGAAAGGAAAATTGGCGGAAGAGTTTGCGCATCCCCTCGGCGTCTTCGGAAATATCGGGATAGATTTCGCTGTAGGTGCCTTCGAGATAGGTGTTGGCGACCATGCCCGGCCCGCCGTGACCGGGGCCGCATATGTAGATGATGTCGAGATCGCGGGCTCGGATGAGGCGGTTCAGATGCGCATAGATGAAGTTGAGGCCGGGCGTCGTGCCCCAGTGGCCGAGCAGACGGGGCTTGATGTGCTCTGACTTCAGCGGCTCGCGCAGCAGCGGATTGGCAAGCAGGTAGATCTGGCCGACCGAGAGATAGTTGGCGGCCCGCCAGTAGCGGTCGATCAGGGTGAGTTCAGCATCGGTCAGGGCGGCGGCGGTCGAGACATGCTTTTCCATTGGCTTCTCCCGTTCGAAAACACGTTCAACGTCAGTTCTAGCCGTTAGCGCCGGCGCGCCATTGATCTGGATCAGCGGGCGCGAAGAACGGACAGCGCTTCATCGGCGATCACCTGTTCTTCGTCCGTGGCAATGACATGGGCGACCATGCGGCTTTCCCTGGTGCTGATCGTTAAACCATTGGCTGCATTGGCCTTCTCGTCGATCGAAAGGCCAAGCCAGGACAGGTGTTTCGCCACGCCGGCGCGGATTTCCGGCTGATGCTCGCCTATGCCGGCGGTGAAGACGACGGCATCGAGGCCGCGGAGGGTTACCGCCATGCGGCCGATCTCGCCGGCAATGCGCAGTGTGAAAAGGTCGATCGCCTGGCGCGCTTCCGGCCGGCTGTCCTTCAACAGATCGCGCGTGTCGGCGCTGATGCCGGAGACGCCGAGCAGGCCTGAGCGGTGATAGAGCAAATCCTCGATCTCACCCAGAGACCGTTTTCTCTCTCCTGCCAGGTGCAGGATCACGCCGGGATCGAGGCAGCCCGGGCGTGTCGCCATCGGGATGCCGTCGAGGGTCGAAAAGCCCATGCTGCAATCGCGGCTGATACCGTCTTCCATCGCACAGAGGCTGGCGCCGCTGCCGAGATGGGCGACCACAGCCCTTGCCGTATGCGGCGTCTTGCGAGCGAGTTCACTGGCGATGAACTTATAAGAAAGCCCGTGGAAGCCGTAACGCTTGATGCCCTCCTCATGCAAGGAACGGGGTATGGCGAGGCGGCGCACGAGATCGTCCTGCGTGGCATGGAAGGCCGTGTCGAAGGAGGCTGTCTGGACAAGATGCGGCTTCAGATGGCGGAGCGCGCGGATGAAGCGCAGCGCTTGCGGCTGGTGCAGGGGCGCGAGCGGGATCAGCGCTTCGATCCCATCGGTGGCGGCGTCATCAAGCGCGACGGCGCTCGTGAAGCGCTCGCCGCCATGGACGACGCGGTGGCCGGCTACGGCCGCCGCTGCCATATCGAAGTGATCGGCGAGACGCGTGAAGGTCTCGTCGATGACCCCGTGCAGATCGTCCGTCACCTCCGCCTTCAGGGAGATATCGAATGTCTGCGATCCCTTGGTCAGGACAAGCGAAAGCGGCTCGGCGCGGAGATCGATGACGCCCTTTCCTAGGTGTCGTGCCTCGGCACCATCAATCGAGAAGACGCCGACCTTCACCGTCGATGAGCCGGCGTTGAATGTCAGGAGGAGGTCGGTGGATGACATGTCTTCAGAGACTCCGCACAGTCGTCACGATGACCGAACTTAGCGCCGAAACTCCCGCCGGAAAGGCATGGCCGCCCGAGCGCCACATGCTGACGGTGCGTGGCAGCCTTGGGGCAGTTTTGTCGAATTACGCGAGGGTCAGGCGGTTGACGCCAGATTGGCGTTGCGATCGCGGATGAAGATGCTCGCCTCGGCGGCGGGCATCGCCTTACCGAAAAGATAGCCCTGGCCGATGTCGCAGCCGAGCTGCAGCAGGAAGGCAAGCTGGCCATGCTCCTCGACACCTTCCGCGGTCGTCTTGATGTTGAGGCTTCTGCTGAGGCCAAGCATGGCGCGGACGATTTTTTCCTGCCGTTCGTCATCGCGATAGGTGGCGATGAAGCTTTTGTCGATCTTGATCTTGTCGAAGCGGTAGCGGGCGAGCTGGGCAAGGCTCGAATAGCCCGTGCCGAAATCGTCGAGAGCGATCTGGATGCCAGCCGCATGCAGCTCTTCGAGAATGATGGCGGCGATAGCGGGATCCTGGATCAGCGCGTTTTCGGTGATCTCAATCTCCAGGCGTTGCGGCGGCAGCCGGCTTGCTGAAAGGACCTTGAGGATGCGGGAGGCCAGCAGCCTGTCTTCCATCTGCACCGGCGACACATTGAAGGACAGGGTGACATGCGCTGGCCAAGTGAGCGCATCGCCGCAGGCCTGCGCAAGGAGATCCTCGAACAGGGCGGTGATCATCCCGGTTTCCTCGGCAATGTCGATGAAAACAGGCGGCGGAATATTGACACCATCCTCGCCGACCCAGCGCGCGAGGGCTTCGAAACCGCAAAGCTTGCCAGTCTTCAAATCAATCAGAGGTTGATAGAAAGGCATGATCGCCTTGTCGGCGATTGCCGCGCGCAGCCTGCTTTCCAGAGAGGCGCGTTCCGTTACCTTGTCCTGCATCGAAGCTTCGAAGACGAGATAATGGTTAGGGCCGCGTGATTTGGCCTCATACATGGCGAGGTCCGCACGGTGGGCGGCGTCTTCCAGCGGCTCGCTGCCCTCAAGCCACCGATCGTAGCCGACGCTGGCGCCGACTTCGACGGCAAAGCCATCGATATGGATCGGCCGGGTGACGGCCTGGATCAGCAACTTGGCGAAACGCTCCTCGCGCTCTGCCGTCAGGGAAAAGGCGACGATGATGAATTCGTCACCGCCGAAGCGGTAAACGCAATCCGCGTTGCCAAGCGCGCAGATGCGTCTGGCAACTTCGACCAGCAACACGTCGCCGCCCTTGTGGCCGACGAGATCGTTGACTTTTTTGAAGCCGTCGAGGTCGACGGAGAAGATCGTGACGTTGTCGTCCCATTCCTCGATCTCGGCCTCGCCGCTTCTGACCGGCCGTGAGAGGATTTTGCGCTCGAAGGCGTAGCGGTTCGGCAGCTTGGTCAGATGGTCGTGGGTTGCCGTCCAATCGGCCTTAGCCTGTTCGGTGGCGCGCAGCTCCATTTCCTTGCGCAGGTCGGCGATGCGCAGCACCGAATAGATGAAGCTCATCGCGCCAGCGATGCCGAGAGCCAGAACGAGCTTATCCGCCCCGTACTCGCCGAAACTGGTCATGAAGGAGACGAGGCGGTCGTCGAAGTGCAGCACCGTGCCGAGGATCCAGAGGGTTACTCCGAAAACCACAACCGACACGCATTGCCTTCCGGCCCTGCTTCGAAAAAACGCAGGCATTATCGCATTCTCCATCTCCACCCTCTGCCGGACTATCACGAAAATCTGAAATGTTCGTTGAAACCATAAGGCGAATTGTTGGAGGTGGCAGCCCGTCCGTTGCGGTGCTGTCCGGACCTCGGCTGCGCTACGGCGTTTCGCTGGTGCTGCTTGGAAGATTAGAGGATGTCCGGATTCAAGACGAGGGGAGCCCCACGAAAGAACGAGGGCGAGCGTGCTGTCGCATCGCTCGCCCTGTCTCGCTCTTCAGGCGGTGACGATCAGCAGCGGAACGCTGACGACCAGACCGACCATAACTAAGGTGAGCGTCACGACCCTCATCAAGCGCAGGCGCCGCGTACGCTCCCCACTCCAATCATATGCCATAGCTTCCGTCTCCTTGGGACAAGGAAGTAGTCCCGGTCAGACCGGTTCAATAGAGATGACGCGATTTGCTTGCGTAAGGCTGGATAGTATGAGGGATGTCTAATTCTCTAGAGGCGCAGCGACCAGCGCTGTCCATTGCTGGTCATCCGAACGACCACCAGCGGCTCGACATCGATGAGCCAGAAGGAGGGGAGGGGAGCCTGAAGCACATGCGCAATCGCTGTTCTTATAATCGATGCATGGGTGACGGCTATCACATGACCGCCGAGCGTGGATTGTTCATCCATCCAGCCGGCGACGCGCGTCCGCAGACCGAGAAAACTGTCGCCGCCATGTGGGGCGGCTTCCGGATCGCTCATCCAAGCCATGAGGTTCTCCGGCTCTTCGGTGCCGATTGCCGCAATCGGCCTGCCGGCCCAGCGGCCATTGTCGCAGTCGGCAAGCCGCTGTTCTATTTGAGCGTCGAGACCGAGGGCTGTAGCGGTCTGGCGGGCACGCAAAGCCGGGCTCGTGACGATCCGGTCGGCGCGAGGCAGGGCAGTCATCCGGGCGGCTTCTTCAGAGGCCTTGTCTTCCAGCGGCTCATCCAGTGGGAACAGGGCCTTGCGGCTCGCCGCCGTGGCGCCGTGACAGATCCAGGTGAGGCGGGTATTCACGGTTGTTCCGATCTTCGCAATATGGTGGGGACGACCCTTCGCCGGCGTCTCGAAGTTTCGTTGACAGTCTCTTCGGCGTCCAGATATAACCGTGCTGTTGCGGGTTTGGAAGCCGGTGGAAATCCGGCGCGGTCGCGCCACTGTGACCAGCGGTTCGAAGTTCTTTACGCTGGAAGTCAGACCCTGCCGCACAACACTCTTTCGACTGAACGCGTCATTCCGGAGGGATACATGTCTGACACCACTTTCGCGCCCGTTGCGGCACCGGCGCCAATCCCTGTAGGGGAAATCCTGCCCTGGGCGGTTTTCGGCGGCCTGCTGATGCTCATCGTTCTTTATTTCGTCGGCACCGAGGAAGGCGCGATGGCGCTGTTCAACGGCATGTATGTGCACGAATTCGTGCATGACGGCCGCCATCTCCTGGGCTTTCCCTGCCACTAAAGCGCATCGCGATCTTTCAAATTCGCTTCTCGCGCTTTAGGTCTTTGTTTACGCATGTCGTTATCGCAAAACTGCTGCACACTTTTGTGCGACATGCTTAGTGGGAATATTGAGATGGTTGGAAAGCTTCTGCTTCGCGGCATGCTCGCGGGCCTGATTGCTGGCATCCTCGTTTTCGCTTTCGCCCATATCTTCGGCGAGCCGCTGGTCGATGCGGCAATCGCCTTCGAGGAGGCGAGCGCTGAGGCGGCGGGCGAAGCTGCCGAACCTGAAATCGTCAGCCGGGCCACGCAGGCTGGTCTCGGCCTTTTCACCGGCGTCATGGCCTATAGTATCGCCGTCGGCGGGCTCTTCTCGCTCGCCTTCGCCTTCGTACATGGCCGCTTCAGCAGCCTCTCGGCGCGCGGCACCTCGGCCGTCATCGCCATTGCCGCCTTCGTGGCAGTGGTGCTTGTTCCCGGAATCAAATATCCGGCCAACCCCCCGGCGGTCGGCAATCCCGAAACGATCGGCGTCAGGACCGAGCTGTTCTTCCTGATGATTGTCGTTTCGCTCGCCTCGCTGGTTGCCGCGGTCGCGCTTTCGCGCCGCCTTGGCGAGCGCTTCGGTCTCTGGAACGGCGCGATCATCGCCGGCATCGCCTATCTCGTCTTCATCGGCTTCGTGCTTTATCTGTTGCCGCCGATCAACGAAGTGCCCGAGAATTTCTCGGCGATGGTACTCTGGCGGTTCCGCACCACCTCGCTCGGCATGCATGCGATCCTTTGGGCAACGCTCGGTCTGGTTTTCGGAGCGCTGGCAGAAAGGGGTCTTGCCGCCAAGAGTGGACTGCGGCCGGCGTTCCGGTGATGCAGCATATTGGCAGGTTTGCTTTTCTCGGTCTCATCGCGAGCCTGTTGCCAATGTTTATCGGAAATGCTTTCGGCCATGGGAGCAGCTCTGGCGGCTCCGATACCGGGCTCGATATTCCGGCAATTTCCCACGGCGAGATGGCGATCATTTCGGAGTATCGCAGCAGCATCAGCATGCTGGCGTCACGGGCGGCCGATACGAACGAATCGTTCCGGCGTGTCTTGAACTACTCGGAAATCCAATATTCCTATTGCCTCTGGGGCCGAGTGCCGGGCAGTGTGACCGACGAGGAAAGCCCGTTCAACGAATGCGCCCATGCCTATCTCGCGGCGACGAAAGCCGTGCTGATGGCGATGCGTGAAATGCCGCGGGAGGCAACCGCGGCGGGCGAAATCATCTCGGCCATCGACGCCGAGATGGCGGGTCGCGGGCTTGCCTTCATTACCTGCCAGTTCAGCGGCGAGGCATTCAATACCGCCAATATCGTCAAGCCGAGCTGGAGCAAGGTGCCGCTTCATCCTGCCAGCATGGCGTCCCTGACGGGGTTGGCCGCCATGTTGGGGCTTGCCATCCTGGCGCTTCGCCGTTTCCTGCGGCCGAAGGCTCAGTCGTCGGAATAGCGCTGCTCGCGCCACGGATCGCCATACATATGGTAGCCGTTCTTTTCCCAGAAGCCGGCCTCGTCGGCGGCGAGCAACTCGATGCGGCGCAGCCATTTGGCGCTTTTCCAGAAATAAAGATGCGGCACGACGAGGCGCATTGGGCCGCCGTGCTCCGGTGTCAGCGGCAGGCCTTCCCAGGAGGTCGCCAGGATCGCATCCTCGGCGGCGAAATCGGCGAGCGGCAGATTGGTGGTGTAGCCGTCATAGCTCGTCAGCATCACGTAGGCTGCTTCCGGTTTCGGCATGGCGCGATCGAGCAGATCCCGCGTCGATACGCCCTTCCAGTTGTTGTCATAACGCGACCAGGTGGTGACGCAGTGGATGTCGCTCACCCCAGTGCTCTGCTCCATCGCCTGGAAATCGGCCCAGGTGAGGGTGAGAGGCGTTTCGACCAGACCACGCACTTCAAGCCGCCAGCTCTCGGTTGAGATGACCGGCTGCTGGCCGAGATCGAGCACCGGCCAATTCTTGACGAGATGCTGGCCGGGCGGCAGGCGCTCGGTCTCGGGCCTGCTGATGCGCCCGGTCAGGAACTTGCCCTCTGACGCCCAGCGGCGTTTGGAGTTGGTGAGTTTGCTTTCGGCGGGCGTTTGGTCGTCGCTCATGAATGGGTTTCCTTGCGGTGCAGCAATAGGACATCCGTCCCTGCCGAGTGTCAAGTTTCGGCGAGCCCTTGGAAATCCTCGCTTGCCTCATTAAACTGAGCCGTCGGGCATGCCTTGCTGGGGAGTGAAGGCAGAAAGGGAGGAGCCGGATCTGTCTTCGAGATATCGTGCGATAGCGGCGCTGCTGCTGGTGCCGCTCGTCATCTTCGCCTTCTTCACCTATGGAAGCGCGATTGCGACGCGCGCCTATATGCAGGAGGCTTCCGCTCAGGCGGGAACGGCGCTGCGCCTTGCCGTCTCGGCGCTCAGCGGCCACCTCAACCGCTACGAGGCGCTGCCGGCGCTGATCGCCGATCACGACGATATCAAGGAACTGGTGAGCGCGCCCAACGATATGGCGCTGCGTGATGCGGCCAATCTCTATCTCAAGGAGATCAACGGGCTTTTAAAATCCTCCGACATCTATGTGGTGAAGCCGGACGGGGAGACGATCGCGGCCAGCAATTACGATGGGCCGGGAAGCTTCGTCGGACAGAATTTCAACTACCGGCCCTATTTCCAGGAGGCGATCGAGGGCCGGCAGGCGCGGTTTTACGCCCTCGGCACCACGTCGTTAAAGCGCGGCTACTATTTTTCGGCGCCGATCAGGGTCGGCGCCGATATTCGCGGCGTCATCGTCTTCAAGGTCGATATCGACATGATCGAATCCTCCTGGAGCGGCGGCGAATACAAAATCTTCGTCTCCGATCCGGAAGGCATCATCTTCATGTCCGGCAGCCCGGAATGGCTCTACGGCGCGATCCTGCCGCTGACGGCCGATCGTATCGCCCGCACGGAAGCGTCGCGGCGCTATGCCAATGCAAGACTGACAGCCCTGCCGGTAACGCGCCATCGCTTCGAGCCGCATGATCTGATGACGCTTGCGAGTGATCGGGGCGCAAGGGAGTATCTGGTGCTGTCGCATTACATGCCGGCCGAGGACTGGACGGTGAATGTGCTGATGGAGACAAGCTCCATCCGCGCTCAGGCGCGCACCGCGCTTGTCGCCGTCTTTCTCATCCTTTGCATCGCCGGCCTTGCTGTCGCGGTCATTCGCCAGCGGCGGGCGCGACTTGCCGAGCGCATGCAGATGCAGGCCGAAGCGCGGGGTGAGCTCGAGCGGCGGGTGGAGGAGCGCACGGCGGATCTTGCCCGCGTCAACAGCCGCATCGAGGAGGAGATCGCCGAGCGGCGGTTGACCGAGCAGCAGCTTCGCCAGACCCAGGCCGATCTCATCCAGGCGGGCAAACTCGCTGGGCTCGGGCAGATGTCGGCTGCCCTTTCGCATGAATTCAATCAGCCGCTCGCCGCCGCCAAGACCTATACGGACAGTGCCTCGGTGCTGATCGATCGAGGCCGGACGGAGGAGGCGCGCGACAATATAAGGCGGATCGGCGGGTTGATCGACCGCATGGCCGCGATCAGTCGGCACCTGCGCAATTTTGCCCGCAAGCCGAACGAGAAGCTCGGGCCCGTTTCGCTCGACGAGGCGATGCGCGATACACTCGAGATCATCGCCTGGCGGCTGAAGGCGGCGGACGCCGAGCTCCGGCTCGATCTCGGAACGCAGCCGCCGGTGGTGCGCGCCGGCTCGGTGCGGCTGCAGCAGGTGCTGGTGAATGTGATCTCCAACGCGGCCGATGCGGTGGAGGGGTTGGATGACAGGCGCATTGAGGTTTCGGCCTTCGAGGAGGCCGGCAAGGTGGTGCTGACGGTGCGCGATCACGGACCCGGCGTGTCGGCGGCGATCGCCGAGCGCATCTTCGATCCCTTCTTCACGACCAAGGGTGTCGGCAAGGGGCTCGGCTTGGGGCTTTCGATCTCCTACAACATCGTCAAGGATTTCGGCGGCAGCCTGACGGCTGCCAATCATTCCGAAGGGGGCGCGGTGTTCCGCATTGAGCTGCAATCGGCGGCAGGGCTGATTCCGGAGGCGGCTGAATGAATGATGCGAAGATCCTGCTCGTCGACGACGAGGAAGAATTGCGCCGCTCGACGGCGCAGGCGCTGGAACTCTCCGGCTTCAGCGTCGAGACCTTTTCGAGCGGCGAACATGTGCTGGAACTGATTGGTTACAGTTTTCCCGGCGTCGTCGTCAGCGATATCCGAATGCCCGGCATCGATGGAATGACTTTGATGCAGAAGATCCGTGAGATCGATCAGGAGGTGCCCGTGATCCTCGTCACCGGCCACGGCGATGTACAGCTCGCGGTCAAGGCGATGCGCGAAGGCGCCTATGATTTCATCGAGAAGCCGTTCACGCCTGAAATGCTCGCCGGCGTCATTCGCCGGGCAATGGAGCGGCGCGGGCTGGTGCTCGAAAACCGACTGCTGAAGGCGGTTGCCGGCAAACGCGACGACATCGAGGCGCGGCTGCCGGGGCGCACGCAGGTGATGGTGGATCTGCGCTATCGCATCCGCGCGATCGGCGCCAGCGATGCCGATACGCTGATCGTCGGTGATACCGGGGCGGGCAAGGAGGTCGTGGCCCGCGCACTTCACGATATCAGTGCCCGGGCGAGCCGGCCGTTCATTGCGATCAATTGTGCCGCGCTGCCGGCGAACCTGATCGAGAGCGAGCTCTTCGGCCACGAGCCTGGCGCCTTCCCGGGCGCGGTCAGGCCGCGTTACGGGAAGTTCGAACATGGGCGCGGCGGCACCATCCTGCTCGACGAAATCGGCTCCATGCCCTTCGATCTGCAGGCGAAGTTCCTGCGGGTGCTGCAGGAGCGGGTGATCTCCAGGCTCGGATCGAACGAGGTCGTGCCGCTCGACGTGCGCTTCATCGCGACGAGCAAAGTAGACCTAGAGGCGGAGGTAGCCGCTGGCCGCTTTCGCGCCGATCTGTTTTACCGACTGAACGTCGCGACGCTGCATGTGCCGTCGCTGTCGCAGCGGCGGGCGGACATTCCGCTGCTTTTTCTACAGTTGGTGCGGGAAGCGGCCGCCCGCTACGGCCGCGACGAGGTGGCCGTGCCGCCGGAGGTGATCTCCGACATCGCCCAGCGCGACTGGCCCGGCAATGTGCGGGAACTGAGGAATGCCGCCGACCGTCTGGTCCTGGGTCTCGACAATGGCGGACGGCATACCGAGGAGGCAATCGGACTTGCAGAGCGGGTCGCCGAATTCGAGCGAGGGATTATCGCCAGCGCGCTGGTGGCGCATGGGGGCAGCCTCAGGCCTGTTTATGAATCCCTCGGCATCTCCCGCAAGACCCTTTACGAAAAGATGCAGAAATACGGCCTCGACAAGCGGATGCTGACTACCGAAAGCTGATCCTGGTTTGCGTCGTGCATTCTCCGGGACAATGGTGCTCCAGCCCGGAACGTTGCGCGTTGGGTGGAAATCCACCCATCGCCTATGCCGTTTGTTTCCAAATCGACCCATGCTGCATTGCACTGCCGCAGAATCATCTTGCGGAAGCGACGGTAATGATTGCGGCGCGATTTCTCTCGGCGGCAAATAGGTCATCCCCGGCGGAGGATGTGTCGGCGGGGCGGCTGTTTCATCAGGGAGGAAACGATGAAAATCCTGAAGGCCGTGCTCGGCCTGACCGCGGCTGCCGCGGTCTCTCTTCTCGCCGGCGTCGCTTCGGCGCAGACCTACCCCGAACGCACCATCACCATGGTCGTCCCCTTTGCGGCGGGCGGCCCCACCGACACCGTTGCGCGCCTTGTGGCGGAATCCATGTCGAAGGATCTCGGCCAGCAGATCGTCGTTGAAAATGTCGGCGGCGCCGGCGGCACGCTCGGCGCCGGCCGGGTGGCGAGCGCCGATCCCGATGGTTACACCATCCTGCTGCACCATATTGGCATGGCGACCAGCGCCACGCTCTATCGCAAGCTCGCCTACGACACGCTCGGCGCCTTCGAATATGTCGGCCTCGTCACCGAGGTGCCGATGACGATCGTCGCACGCAAGGATTTCGAGCCGAGCGATCTCAAGGGACTGATCGACTACGTCAAGGCCAACAAGGACAAGGTGACGGTCGCCAATGCCGGCATCGGTGCGGCTTCGCATCTCTGCGGCATGATGTTCATGAGCGCCATCCAGACGCCACTCACGACCGTACCCTATAAAGGAACCGGCCCTGCGATGACGGATCTGCTCGGCGGCCAGGTCGATATCATGTGCGACCAGACCACCAACACGACGAAACAGATTAAGGGCGGCACGATCAAGGCCTATGCGGTGACCTCGCCGAAGCGTCTCGATGTGTTGAAGGATGTACCGACGGCTGTCGAAGCCGGCCTGCCGGGCTTCGAAGTGGGCATATGGCACGGCATCTACACACCGAAGGGTACGCCGGCCGCGATCAACGAGCGCCTGTCCAAGTCGCTGCAGCTGGCGCTGAAGGATCCGAATGTCGGCGCCCGCTTCGCCGAACTCGGCACGGCGCCGTCTTCCGATGCAGATGCAACGCCTGCTGCTTTGAAAGCCAAGCTCGAAAGCGAGATAGCCCGCTGGAAGCCGGTGATCGAGGCTGCCGGGGAATATGCGGACTAGTGAGGGATGTGCCAGGAATAGCCCCTCACCCTAACCCTCTCCCCTAAACGGGGAGAGGGGACCTGCCATGCGAGACATGGCGAGGGACGGAGAGGCTGCAGCATGTTCCCTTCTCCCCGCGAGCGGGGAGAAGGTGCCGGCAGGCGGATGAGGGGCCATCGCGGCAGTGACGGCATCACGTGAACCATCTCCAACTTCAGGAGACACCATGAAATCTATCAGTCTCGATAACACCAATGCGATCTGCGGTGCGCTTTTCGTCGCGATCGGCGCTTTCTTTGCCTATCAGTCGGTCGGGCTCGACCTCGGCACGGCATTGCGCATGGGCCCCGGCTATTTTCCGTTTATCCTTGCCTGCGCGCTGATACTTCTCGGCGCGATCATCTTCATTCAGGCGCTGCGTGTGGAGGGGGAGCCGGTCGATCCCTTCGCCTGGCGCGGCATGCTCTTCATTCTGCCGGCTCCCGTCTTCTTCGGATTGACGGTGCGCGGGCTCGGATTTGCGCCGGCGCTGTTCTTCACCGCCTTCATCGCCTGCTTTGCGTCGCGCAAGATGAATCTGGTGTTCGCGGTCATCCTGTCGCTGCTGCTGACGGTCTTTTCGGTCGCCGTCTTCAGCTATGGGCTCGGACTGCCGTTCGAGCGTTTCGGCCCCTGGGTCCGGTTCTAGGAGGCGGCGATGGATCTTTTCAGCAATCTCGCGCTCGGCTTTGCCACGGCGGCAACGCTCGATAATCTCCTCTTCTGCCTGATTGGCGTGCTGCTCGGCACGCTGATCGGCGTACTGCCCGGTATCGGAGCCACGGCGACGATCGCCATGCTTTTGCCGATCACCTTCCAGCTCGAGCCGGTCTCCTCACTCATCATGCTCGCCGGCATCTACTACGGCGCGCAGTATGGCGGCTCGACAACGGCGATCCTCATCAACATGCCGGGCGAATCCTCCTCGGCCGTCACCGCGATCGACGGCTATCAGATGGCGCGCAAGGGCAGGGCGGGGGCGGCGCTGGCGATCGCGGCCCTCGGCTCGTTCTTCGCCGGTACGGTCTCGACCTTCCTCGTTGCGGTCTTCGCGCCGCCGCTGACCGACATTGCGCTGCAATTCGGATCGGCTGAATATTTCTCGCTGATGATCGTCGGTCTCGTGTCCTCGATCGCGCTGGCGCATGGCTCGGTCGTCAAGGCGCTGGCGATGGTGGCGCTCGGGCTGCTGCTCGGCCTCGTCGGCACCGATATCTATACCGGCACGCCGCGTTTTACGCTCGGCATCCGTGAATATGCCGACGGGCTGAATTTCGTGGCGCTCGCCGTCGGCGTCTTCGGCGTCGCTGAAATCCTGCGTAATCTCGAGGGAGAGTCGACAAGAACGGTGCTGATGGCCAAGGTATCGGGCCTCTTGCCTTCGCGCCAGGAATTCAAGGAGATGATCGCGCCCATCATTCGCGGCACCGCCATCGGCTCGGCGCTCGGCATCCTGCCGGGTGGCGGGGCGATCCTCGCTTCCTTCGCCTCTTATACGGTGGAAAAGCGCTTGTCGAAGACGCCGAAGGAATTTGGCCAGGGCGCGGTTGCCGGCGTTGCAGGCCCGGAATCGGCCAATAATGCCGGAGCGCAGACCTCATTCATTCCGTTGCTGACGCTCGGCATTCCGGCCAATCCGGTGATGGCGCTGATGATCGGCGCCATGATCATCCAGGGCATCGTGCCGGGCCCGAACGTCGCCACCGAGCAGCCGGCGCTGTTCTGGGGCATCATCGCGTCGATGTGGATCGGCAATCTGATGCTCGTCATCCTCAACCTGCCGCTGATCGGGCTCTGGGTGAAGCTGTTGACGGTGCCTTATTACGTACTCTTCCCCATCATCATGGCCTTCTGCTCGATCGGGGTCTACAGCGTCAATTCCAACGTTTACGATCTCTATGCCGTCGCCTTCTTCGGCCTCATAGGCTATGTGCTGGCCAAGCTGCGCTGCGAACCGGCGCCGCTGCTGCTCGGCTTCGTGCTCGGGCCGCTGCTGGAGGAGAATCTCAGGCGCGCCATGATCCTGTCGCGCGGCGACGCTAGTACCTTCATCACTCGGCCGATCAGCGCCACGCTTCTGGCAATCGCGGTCGCCGTGCTCATCGTCGTCTTCCTGCCGAGCGTTAGGAAGAAGCGCGAGGAGGTATTCGTCGAAGAAGCTTGAGGGTTGAACTCGCCAGCTGTTTGATGAAAAACGAATGATCTGACGCGGGCGCCGTTCGGGCGCCCGTTTCACATGGAGGGATATCCAGCCCATGAGTATTCCTGCCCGGATCAAGGACGATCTGCCGTTCCTCACCGCGTTGCGCCGCGATCTGCACGCCCATCCGGAACTCGGTTTCCAGGAGGAGCGCACCGCCGGTATCGCCGCCAAGCTTCTTGAGGAGGCCGGCATCGCCGTGCATCGCGGGCTTGCCGGCACCGGCGTGGTGGGCACACTGCAGGTCGGCAATGGCACGCGCAGGATCGGGTTGAGAGCCGATATGGATGCGCTCGCCATGCCTGAGATGGCGGAGCGGCCCTATAAATCGACAGTGCCTGGAAAGATGCATGCCTGCGGCCATGATGGCCATACGGCAATGTTGATCGGCGCCGCGCGGCATCTGGCGGCGACGCGGAATTTTTCCGGCACTGTGCATTTCATCTTCCAGCCGGCCGAAGAGGGCCGCGGCGGGGCAAAGCGCATGGTCGAGGAAGGGCTCTTCCGGCTTTTTCCCTGCGATGCCGTCTATGGCCTGCACAATATGCCGGGGCTTGCCGTCGACGAGATCGCCGTGGTCGAGGGACCGCAGCTCGCCTCCTCCGACAGCTGGCGCATCACCTTTCGCGGCGTCGGCACGCACGGCGCCAAGCCGCATCTCGGCCGCGATCCGATCACAGCAGCCGGTACTTTCCTGTCATCGCTGCAGACGATCGTCGGCCGTGTTGTCGACCCGCTGCAGCCCGCGGTCGTCAGCGCCTGCTTTCTGCAGGCGGGCGATGCCAAGGCGTTGAACGTCATTCCCGATATTGTGGAGATCGGCGGAACAGCACGGGCCTTTTCGCCTGCGGTGCGCGACGAGCTGGAGACCGAGATCGGTCGGTTGGCAAGTGGGACGGCTGCGATGTACGGCGTATCAGCCGACTATCGTTTTCAGCGGCGGATACCACCTGTCATCAATAATGCCGATGCGACATCACGGGCGCTTGCCGCCGCCGGCATCGTGTTTGGTGAAAAAGTGCAGAGGAGTTTTCCGCCGTCGACGGCCGGAGATGACTTTGCCTTCTTCGCTGAGAATGCGCCGGGCTGTTATGTCTGGATGGGCAATGGACCGGCGGTTGACGGCGCGCTGCACCACAACACGGCTTATGATTTCAACGATGAGGCGCTTGGATACGGGGCGGCTTACTGGGTGGCGTTGGTGGAGGGGGAGTTGAAGGTTTAAGCGATGTCCATTGCTCGGTTTTCGCTGTTTTGCGGCGCTGTGGCAGTCACGCACGACCTTTCGGAAGTGAGACGTCGTTCCACACTAGTTGACGGGCCAGACAAATAGCAGTGCCGGCACGCTGACGAGAATAATCAAAGCCGACAGCGGCAAGCCGAGACGCGGATAATCGGAAAACTTGTAACCGCCGGGACCGAAGACGAGCGTGTTGCACTGATGGCCGACGGGCGTGAGGAAGTCGCAACCCGCGCCAATAGCCACCGCCATTAGGAAGGCTTCCGGTTTGAAGCCTAGACCCGTTGCAAAGCCGGCGGCGATCGGTGCCATGACAAGGACCGTTGCAGCGTTGTTGAGGAAGGGGGTAACGGCCATGGCGGTCACCAAGATCAGGCCGAGCGCACCCCATGCCGGCAGATTCATCGCCGCCCCACTCAGCCAGCCGGCAATCAAATCGCTGCCGCCGGAGGTGCGCAAGGAGTCGGAGACGGGAATAAGGGCCGCGAGCATCACGAGGATCGGTCCATCAACCGATTTATAGACATCGGCAAGTGGAACAGCTCGAAAAACGACCATGCCCAGGGCGGCTGCGAAGAAGGCCACCGGAACCGGCGCGAGGCCGACGGCGGTCGTTGCCATCGCGAGCGCCAGGATAAGAAGCGGAATGAAGGCGCGGCGGCGGGTGCCGAGCAGCACCTCGCGCTGTGCGAGTGGCAGCAGGCCGAAATCCTGCAGAAGGGCAGTCAGGCTTTTCCGGTTGCCTTGCAGAAGGAGTACATCACCGGTGCTGATGGTCAAGTTTCCAAGACGTTCCTTGAGGCGTTCACCGCGCCGGCTAATCGCCAAAAGGTTGACCCCGCGCGTGTAGGAAAGCGCCAATTCTTTGGCCGAAAGGCCAGCGAGGGATGATTCCTGACTAACGATTGCCTCAAGCGAAATGATGTCTGCTTCCGGATGGCCGCCTTCTGCCAGAGGCTTGCCGGAAAGCTTCAATTTCCCCTGGGACACAATGCGGTCCATCGCTGCCGATGGACCTTCCAGCATGATAATATCCTCGGTGCGAAGCGTGAGATCAGGGAATGCAGCCATTCGGGTACCACCCCGCAGCACAGCCGTGGCTATGACCTCACCATCACCGAGCTTCAGGAGATCGCTCAATGCCTGCTCAACCAGAGTTGACTGGTCTGTGATCGCGACTTCGCTGGTGTAATTCTTGATTTCGATTGCATCTTCAATCGAGCTGTTCTGCTTGGTGCGGCTTGGCACCAGCCAGTGGAAGAACAAGAGGAAGGTGATGCCAACAATCGTGAGAACACCACCTATCGGCGTGAAGTCAAACATGGTGAAGGAGGTCCCCGTCATCTCCTCCCGCAACCGTGAAACGACGATGTTGGGCGAGGTGCCAATCTGCGTCATCAATCCGCCAAGTAAAGCGGCAAACGACATCGGCATCAGGTATTTTGAGGGAGAGGCGCCGGATTTTTTCGCGAACTTGAAGGCGACGGGCATCATGATCGCAAGCGCGCCGATATTTTTAATGAAAGCAGAAAGCACCGCCACCGCAATCATCAATAGCGCAAGCTGCGTGTAAAACGTGTCCAGATTCGGGAAAAATCTCTTGATTGCCGAATCCACAATGCCTGACCGCGCTACGCCTGCGCTGACGACCAGTGCGCTGCCAACGATAATGACGATGTCATCCGAAAATCCGGAAAACGCTTTTTCCGGCGGAACAATGCCGGTCGCGACTGCCAATACAAGCGCACAACACGCGACAACATCATAGCGGAAGCGATCCCATATAAAGACCGCCATCATGAGCCCGATGACAGAAAAGGCGATTATCTGTTGTGTTGTCATGCGGCCCTGGGAAGAGGCTGGGATGTTGCGGACAGCCGAGCTGAAAATGATATTCAGAAACGCTGTAACGCTGTGCAAGTTCCTCCGGGGCCCGAACCTCTGGATCTGCGGAGATACTCTCGGTTTTACGAGAAAAAACTCAACCTCCGATAAGGTTCTCCCAGCCGGCACCTCACCCATTTTGGTGATGGAACTAAACTGCCTAGCCGTGGTTCGGCGAACTTTCATGGTTTCGAAGCATAAGGGAAATCCTTTGAACGAGCTGCATCACGAATTCCAGCTACGAAGAGATTTTCTGCCGAGAGCCGAGGAGGACCAGTGGCCTCAACCTGAGCCCGCGGCATTGTCGGTGCACAGTCCACCGGACCTGCAAAGACCGCTGTGGCCCCGCCCATTAGTGGTTGATCTTGACGGCACCCTGGTGCGATCGGACCTGCTAATTGAGGCGGCCTTCTCGGAGCTTAGCCGTCGGCCCCATTCGATCGTCGATTTCATCAGGTCGCTTTCCGCCGGAAAAGCATGTCTGAAGCACCGCCTGTCTCAGCCAGCGGATTTCGATCCATCCATCCTTCCTTACGACGCGGAAGTGCTGAAGGTCATCAAGGCCGCACGGGAGCAGGGGCGTTCGGTTTATCTCGCTTCTGCAACCCACGAGCGCCTGGTTTGTGCGGTTGCAGACCACCTCGGCCTCTTCACCGGCTGGTTTGCAACAAGCGAGACGATGAATTGTGTCGCGGAGCTAAAGGCGGCAAAACTCGTCGCCGCCTTCGGGGAGGGTGGCTTCGACTATATCGGCAACGACTCGGCTGACTTGGCAGTCTGGCGCCACGCCGCAAAGTCTTATGCCATAAGGACATCGGCGGCAGTTGCGCGAGCGCTTTCGTGCCAATGCGAGAACGTCGAGCATCTGAGCCACGACAAAACGACATGGCGGATTTGGGCGCGTTCGTTGCGAGTGCATCAATACGTCAAGAACGCGTTGGTATTTGTCCCGCTGCTGACAAATCAACTCTTTGAGCTCCATAGCCTTGCGAATGCCTGCTTGGCTTTGGTGGCTTTTTCGCTCTGTGCCTCGGGCGTTTATCTTCTGAACGACTTGGTCGATCTGCAGGACGACCGCCGCCATAAAACCAAATGCCGCAGACCCCTTGCCTGTGGCGAGATACCACTGTCGCGCGCCGTTCTGGCAATCCCGATCCTGCTTTTGCTGGCGCTAACGGTCGCCGCCATGGTTTCATCCGTCTTTGTGCTCGTGCTGGCGGGATATTTCGCCTTGACCACCGCCTATTCTTTCTTCCTCAAGCGGAAGATGATCCTGGACGTGGTGGCTCTCGCCTCCCTTTACACCACAAGGGTGATCGGCGGCGCTGCCGCCGTCTCGGTGTGGCCATCTCCCTGGCTGCTTGCCTTCATGATGAGCTGGTTTCTCTCGCTCGCTTTGGTGAAGCGATACACCGAGCTCATTTCGCGACGCGCCGCGCACCTGCCGGACTCCAGAAACCGCGATTACAGGAAGGCGGATATCGGTATGGTGGGTGCCCTGGCAGCTGGAGCAGGAATGAACGCGCTGACGTTATTTGCCCTCTATGCCGCAAGCGACAGTGCCCAAGACATCTACACTAGGCCAGCTATGCTGTGGTTGGCCGGGCCGATTCTTGCCTGCTGGATTGCCCGCATCCTCATGCTCGCTCATCGGGGGCAGATGCATGACGATCCAGTCGTCTTCGCGATGAAGGACAAGGTCAGCCTTGCCACGCTCGGCGTTGCCGGCGCACTTGTCATTGCCGCGATGTGAGGTGGTCGCATGGGTCGCCAGTCTTCAGAGCGAAGCACTTCTGCCAGCCTCGCAACCCGCTACCTCGCCTTTGCCATGCTCTCCACGGCCGCCAATTTCGCGGTCCAGGCTAGTGTCATGCAGCTGGCGCCGTCGCCGAGCCTCATGCCATCTATGCTCGCAGGGACTGTTGCCGGCTTCGGCTTGAAATACGTCCTCGACAAAAGATGGATCTTCTTCGACGGCTACACGTCATACGGCGACGAGATGCTCAAGGTGGCGCTTTACGGCCTGTTCAGTGTCCTGACGACGCTCATATTCTGGGGGTTTGAAATTGCTTTTTGGACGGTCTGGAAGACGGACCTCGCAAAATACACCGGCGGAGCGCTCGGCTTGGCGATCGGCTACATCTCCAAATACGCATTGGACCGGAAATTCGTATTCAAACCAGAGGAGGCGTGACAAACTCATGGAGGGCTGGGGACGCTATCCGCACCATGAGAGCGAGGCCATCGACTGCCGGCTGCCGGAGGCGCTTGCAGGTACCGTGGCGGCTTGCGTGGGACTGATCGGGCGCGGAAATGGGCGCTCGTATGGTGACGCGGCGATCGGCGAACACTCCACCTTAATGTGCCGTGGGCTGAGCCGGATTCGGAGCTTCGATCCCACCAATGCGACGCTGACCGTGGAAGGGGGCGTAATGCTCTCGGACATTCTGCGCTCGTTTGTCCCGAGAGGCTATTTTCCGCCTGTGGTACCGGGCACCAAATTTGTCACGGTCGGCGGGATGATCGCCTCTGACGTGCACGGCAAGAACCATCATCGCGACGGCGGGTTCGGTGACCATGTCAGCGAGCTCAAGCTGGTGGTCGCCGGCGGAGAGATCCTCACCTGTAGCCGCACGCGCAACCCTGAGCTTTTCTTCGCGACGGTCGGTGGCATGGGCATGACCGGGATTATCGCGGAAGCGACCTTCCGCTTGAG
This sequence comes from Rhizobium sp. YTUHZ045, assembly GCF_051124255.1. Taxonomy (NCBI): domain Bacteria; kingdom Pseudomonadati; phylum Pseudomonadota; class Alphaproteobacteria; order Hyphomicrobiales; family Rhizobiaceae; genus Rhizobium; species Rhizobium sp. YTUHZ045. Next base: position 3,336,116 of record NZ_CP101432.1, on the reverse strand, counting down.
ACCGATCGAATCCGGCTGGATCGTGCAAAAGACGATCGTCACGAAAAACCTTGGCGAGGCGTTGAAGGCGCTGCAGCAGACCGAGGATGCAACTTATTCGGTCGCCTGGATCGATTGCTTTTTGCAAGGCGCTTCCCTTGGACGCTCGCTGATTTTCGCCGGCGAACACGCGTCGCTGGACGAGGTCGGCGGCATGCCGGAGGCCGATCGTTTTGCAGCGAAAAACGAGGGGAGGTTTTCACTGCCATTCGATCTGCCGCAATGGGTGCTCAACAAAACAAGCGTAGCAGCCTTCAACGAGCTTTATTTCAGGGCGGGAGCGCGAAAGGCAGCCAAGACGTCGCTGGTCCACTGGGATAAATACTTCTTTCCACTGGACGGTATCCTTGAATGGAACCGGCTGTATGGCAGGAGGGGCTTTCTGCAGCATCAGTGCGTGGTTCCTGCCGAGGATGCGCTCGCAGTCCTGAGTGGCATTCTCGAGCGCTTTGCGCGCTCGGGAAAAGGCTCCTTTCTTGCCGTTCTGAAGAAGCTGGGGCGCGGGAGCGGGCTGCTGTCCTTTCCTGCCCCGGGCTACACGCTCGCACTCGACCTTCCCGTCACGCAGGAAGTGTTCCGGCTGCTCGACGAGATCGACGAGCTGGTTGTCAAGGCAGGGGGGCGGCTCTATCTCGCCAAGGATGCACGACAGTCACGTCACACATTCGAGGCCGGTTACCCTCGGTTGGCTGCGTTCAAAGAGCTACGCAAAATAACGGGCGCCGATCGTCACTTTAATTCCCGCTTGGCAAAGAGGCTCGGCATATGACGGGGATCTGCAAGACATTGCTCCTGATAGGCGGGACGTCGGATATCGGTCGCGCGACGGCGCTGATCTATGCGGAGGCCGGATGGAATGTGCTTCTCACCGGACGAAAGCTCTCCGCCGTACAGCGCGAAGCCGACGACATCAGCGCGCGGACCGGCGCTAATGTCCTGGTTCACGAACTTGATATCCTCGCCACGAGCCACTTCGAAGATTTTGTGGGCGTCGTTTCGCCTCTGCCCGACACGGTGGTCTGCGTTGTCGGCGAACTGGGCGAGCAGTCTCGCGCTGAACGGCAGCTCGAGCACGCCGCCATGATCATGCGGACGAACTTCGAAGGACCAGCTTTGCTTCTTGGCCTTCTGGCAGAACGTTTTGCGGCAAGGGGATCAGGTACCATCGTCGGCATAAGCTCCGTCGCCGGAGATCGCGGACGCGCGTCCAACTATGTCTATGGCGCCGCAAAAGCCGGGTTGACCGCCTACTTGTCCGGCCTGAGAAACCGGCTGTCCGGGTCCGGCGTGCGCGTGCTCACCGTGAAGCCGGGTTTCGTTCGGACACGCATGACGCATGGCATGAAGCTGCCGCCGCTTCTCACAGCCGAACCTCGGGAGGTCGCGCAGAAGATCTTTACTGTCGCGGAGGGAGGCAGAGGCGGGGACGTCGTCTATGTCAGACGCATATGGCGGCCGCTCATGACGACGATCCGGTTAATCCCGGAACCGATCTTCAAGAGGTTGCGGCTGTGACGGAACCAGGCAATCACGCCGCTTACGCGGCCATCGGAACGAGCGCAGGTGCCAGCAAGCGACCGGCGGCGAGGATACGGCGGTTGCTGTCGGCCGAAGGCGCAATCATTCTAACAGCATTGGCCTGCGCAGCCATGCTTGCCCTGCCCGGGAGGACCATCAACGCCGCCTTTATCAATGACGTGCTGGTCTTTATCGACGGTGCGCACCGCATCACGTTCGGTCAGGTGCCGAATCGCGATTTCCACACGGCGCTCGGGCCACTCGTCTTTTATCTTCCGGCGGCTGGATATCAACTGACGGGGAATTTCGGCGCTGCCATACCGGTCGGAATGGCTATTGTTGTCGTCGCCTTCATCCCGGCGATGATCCGCATTCTCGTGTCCCGCCTCAGCCCGTCATTGGCGGCCGCGCTCGGCATATTCCTCATTCTCATCCTCGCGGCGCCGATTAATCTCGGCAGTTCCATCTGGTATCCTTCCTTCGCGATGTTTTACAACCGCATCGGTTGGGTCGCGCTTGGCCTGCTGCTGGTGATGTATCGGACGCCGCAGCCCGCGCGCGGGCGAAGCGATGCCGCCGATGCTCTTGCCGCCGTCTTTCTTCTGCTCGTCTCATTCTACACCAAGGCGACCTACGGGCTTGCTGGAACCGCCTTTCTCGTGATCATCCTATTGGATCGGCAGCAGCGCCGCTGGGTCGTGACCGCCCTGCTGCTGACGGGGTTGGCCATGATCGCCATCGAGTTCTTCTGGGGCGGAACCGCTCAGCACAGTGAGGATCTGCGGGCGGCGGCGCGTGTCAGCGGCGGCCATGATCTCGGCAGCATCCTGAAGAACCTACGTGAGAACCTTTCCGACCTCGTCGTATTTGCGACCTTCGCTTTGATCGCCATCTGGCAAACCCGCAGCTTCCGAGATTTTCTCTTCTCCGGGTTCTGCGTAGGCGCCGGCTTGGCGATCATCAACCAGAACGCCCACAGCTGGGGCATCATCACGCTCTACTGCGGTGCAGTCGTTCTGGCGCAGAAAGCCGCGTGGCTTCAGCAAGGTGATGAAGGGAGAAGGGCGGGAGGTTTGGCTCTTCCTGCCACGGCTCTGCCGCTGCTTGCGACCTTGTTCCTGTTGCCGCCGATCGTACACCACGCCGCAGCTCTCATTCTGCATACATCGCTTGCGGCTGAGAAAGCAGGGCAATCTCTCGGGCTGCCGCGTTTCGACGATGTTCGGGAGATCGATCCGCCCGGCGGCGAGCCTGACTTCATAAGGCGTTATCTCGACGACATCATCACCGGGGGAAGTCTGCTGCAGGCATTGCCGGTACCGCCGGAGCGCGTTTTCGTGCTTGATTTCGCCAATCCTTTTTCAGCGGGGCTCGGCATTCGTCCGCCTACCGGTGACTCCGCATGGTTTCACTGGAACCGCAATATCAACGAGAAAGCCTACATCCCACCGGAAGTGCTCTTTGCGGATGTAAAGTTCGTCATGGTGCCAAAAACAGGAATCAACAGCCTGCCGCTGCAGGCGCTGTACGGCCCGTTTCTTTCGGCTCGGTTCGAGGTCGTTCAGAAAACATCCGAGTGGACGATCTACCAGTGGCGCCAGGCGAAGACGCAAAGCGAGGTGCAGTGACTGAGACGGAAAGGTCGGTGGAAACGGCAGACGCCGCATCGCCCCTGGCGTCACGGTTGAGCCGGTCGTGGGTTGTCATCGTCGGCATGGGTTTCGTTCTCGCCGCCCTTCTCGCTTTGCCTGGCCGAACGGCGACGACCAAGTACGTCAACGACCTCTTCGTTTTCCTGGATGGTGCTCATCGCATCGTGCGTGGCCAAGTGCCGAATGTGGATTTCCATTCGTCGCTCGGGCCGCTGACATTTTATATTCCCGCTGCCGGCTATGGCTTGTCGGGCAATCTGGGCGGCGCGATGCCGGCTGGAATGGCGATAGTGGTCCTCCTGCTTACTGCCATTGCCGCGGAAATCGTGAGCGGCCGGATGCATAAGGCGTTCGGACTTCCGCTTGCGCTCTTCCTGCTCCTGATAGTTGCGGCTCCCGCGAATCCGGGCGAGCGGATAGGGGAGCTAACTTTTGCGATGTTCTACAACCGGATTGGATGGGCGTCGCTCGGCTTTTTGTTGGTGATGTATCTGCCTCGATTGCCGGCCGCCGGGAGTAGCAAAGCAGTCGATGCGGCATGCGCCAGTTTCCTTGTGTTGCTGATGCTCTACACCAAAATCACCTATGGGGTCGTAGGGCTTGGCTTCCTATTGTTCATGCTTTTCGATCGTCGCCAGATCGGTTGGGTGAGGTTGGCGCTGGGGATGATCGCCTTCAGCGTCATCGGGATTGAAGTCGTCTGGCGCGGCGGGTTCAACTACCTTGCCGACCTTGACCTTTCAGCAAAGAACAGTGGCGGCGTTCTGACGTTGACCGCCCTCGGTCATTTGGTACGGAACAATCTCGCCGACCTTCTTGTCTATCTGACAGTCGTGCTCATCGTGCTCAGCCTGACGCCGAGCTATCGGCATCTGCTCTTCGTTGCCTTCTGCGGCACGACCGGACTCCTCTTGATTGGGCAGAATTTCCAGACCGTCGGTATTCTGACTCTGGGTGCAAGCGCCGCCATCATCACGGAAAGCCTCTTTCGCGCCAAGCTGCTCTCCCGATTCGGGAAAGCGCGGTTCGCGCTGCCGCTACTCGTGGGATTCCTGTTATTGCCCGCCGCCGTCGGCAACGCTGCATCATTCGCAATTCACGCCTATTACGCTGCCGGCGGCCGAGGCAAAGCGATCCCGCTGCCGGCGTTTTCCGAGATCAGGCTCGTTGAGATGTGGAGCGCCGGCCAATACGAATATTTTGAGGAATACAACAGGACACTGGTGGACGCTTCGGCCATCCTGTCGCAACTCATGTCTGGTGACGAGCGCGTCGCGGTTCTCGATTTCGTCAATCCCTTCTCCGCCGGCCTGGGGCTGACGCCGCCCGCGGGCGACAGCGTCTGGTATCATTGGGGGCGAACTCTTGGGCCGTATGATCATCCGGCCGCGGAAGAGATGTTCGCCGACGTCGATCTTATCCTCGATCCGAAATGGCCGATCGAGATCTGGACGGGCAACGGGCTGCGCGATCTTTATGCCCACTATATCGCCCGCCACTATGCGCTGGTGCGGGAGACGGCCGATTGGCGCATTTACCGCAGAAAGGCTTCCTGAGCCGGCGCAGCCTGTTTTTTCACCTCCGCGGCGATCAAGGCCGATGAGCATCAGTACGAGCGCGCAGGCGCAAATCGACCCTGCGCTGCCAAACGGGTAGCAGGAAAAGCGTTGTAGTGGATTCATCCGAGCGGCGAAGCCAGCGGGATGCCAACAGCACGAAGCCACTCACTGCGACGACCGCCAGGAACAGGAATGCCGAAATTAGTGGATTTTGGCGCCGTATGCTCCAGTTCTGTGTGCTCGCCGCGGCCTCGTCATCAGCATGTCGCGGAGTGGCCCTGCTGCGTCATCGCAATCCGATTGCTCCGTCTGTCTTTGACGCTCGCTAACTCTCCCTTGATGCGGATGTCCCGGCCGTCTGCAGCAGCGCGGCCGGGCGGCCGTCCCGACTTACGACAGCTTCCTGATGGTGCTGTAAATGATGTTACGGTTGGCACCGAACCAGACTGTCTTCTCAACCGTGTTTTCCGCCGCACTACTATTGGCAATACGCCACATGTCGGCCTCGGAACGCTGGAGGAGCTCCCAGTTCATGTAGGATTCCATGTATCCGTCATCCGCCATCTCATCGGAGAAGTTGGCAAATAGAAAGACGCCGCCCGGTTTCAGCATTTCCATGCAAATCTGCGTGAGCCGGATTGCTACTTTATCGGCAAGGTAATCGTACAGCCCTGCTGCGTAGATCAGATCGAAGGTGCCAAGCTGATGTTTGCGCGCGAGCAAACCGCGCACCGATCCGTCGATAGGCTCGACAGAAGTCCCATGGAATTGGCTCGCGATCGAACCAATACTTTGCGGATCCTGATCAAGAGCAACCCAGCGCTTAAGGCGGCCTTCTGCAAGCGCCTTTGATGCCTCCGCTTCGCGAAGGTGACCCGCGGCGATTGCCAGAACCTCGGTGTCCGATCCCCTTCGCGCAGCGGTGTCATCAACGTAGCGGGTCAGAATGTCGCGACGTTCCCTGACCGCTACCGGGCCGGGCGCATTGATCGTGTATTCAAAGATATCCAGGCCGAGAAGCGTGGATCTGGCAACTTCTTCGGCGACCGCCGGATGCCCATAAATAAAGTCTATAAGACTGGCGTCACCGGAATAGCCGCGAGGTTTTTCAAAGGACCAACGAGTGAACGGGCACTGCTGCAGAATCTTTGCCGAGGGATGGGCCTGAATGAATGGAATGAGCTTTTGCCATACAGCAGTACCGAATTTTTGGCGGACGTCATGAAGCTGGCCGATCAACCACCTGACTGCACCAGGCAGGTCTTTCCCGGCGCTGAACCGCTGCATTGCAATGTTGATGAGAATCGCAAACTCGGCCTCTGCCGTCCGCAGGAGGTCCGTTTCATTATGGTGGTGAGGTGAGGGGAACTTTTTGCTGACTGACTGCGGTGTAATCAAGCTTTGGCCATCAAGAGAAAAGAGGGGCTGAGCCACGGAAACCTCATCGGGGATAATGATTTAAACATTGAGTAAAATCTTCATCATTCTCATGAAGGTCAAGCGTCAAGGTTGGGGCGCAGTCGAAGTGCACGTCTTAATTTTAGAAAATATTAGTGAACCCGACAGATACTCTGCCCGCCGGAAGCTCGGTGCAGCGTTATCGGTTGATGTGGAGTCTGCGGGGGGCTATCCAGCGTTAGCTGGCAGTCTGCGTAGGGCAATGCTGCATTATTTTGGGTGGCAGGGGCATGATGCACGTGTTAGCCGAGACCGCAGTCGCCACCATAGGGCCGACGCTATCGTCAGGACAGTTGCGTCGCCTGTACAAGCAGAAGAGCGAGAGCGGCCGAAAGACCGCTACGCGCAACGGCCTCTGGATAGCGGTGGCTGCTTACCTTGCATACTCTTTCACTGACTACCTTTTTATTGGCGATGTCGTCCGGTACACGATCGCCGGCCGATTGGCGGTTGGCGTCGGTGCGATATGCATGCTGGAGCTCTTGCTCTACCGCAAAGCAAAGGCCGATACGGTCGATATGGCGGCGGCGACGTCCGTGCTAGCGGCTTATTTAGTCTGGCTTCTGACGGCACAGATGACCACGGTCAGAGACGCCTTCTCATATTATATGGTTTTTGGCTCGATCTTCATGATGAGCGTCAACTTGTTCTTCAGTTTCCGGTTTCCGCTAGCTCTTGCGGCCTCCGTAACGAACATGCTCATCTTCATCGGCGCGCTCTGTTTATTCGCGCCGATGCTGCTTCTTCATAAGCTGATCCTGGGTGCGTTCTGCATATCCTGCTTCATTTTTACCTCTTACGTGAACCTTCAGCTCAACAGAGAGCGCTATAAAGTTTTCCTGAATGCTCTTGAAGCGAGTTTGCAGCAAGCCGCCGCCGAGGAAAGGGGCAAGGCGCTTTTGCACCTCTCCAACACCGACTCGCTGACCGGCCTGGAAAATCGCCGGGCGATCGACCAGCGGCTGCGTGATTATTGGCAACGATGGCAGGACCATAGGGCGCCCTTTGCCGTGCTGCTCATCGATGTCGATTATTTCAAACATTACAACGACTGCTATGGCCATCAAGAAGGCGACCGATGCCTTGTCGCTGTCTCGCAGCTTCTCCAAAGTGTGGCCTCGTCCTGGGACTCCATCATCGGACGATACGGGGGTGAGGAATTCATCCTCATCACACCAACGCTGAATTCGGAAAGAGCGACGGAACTCGCAGAAGCGATTTGTGCTGCCGTCCGAGCGTTGGCTTGGCCACATGAGCATAGGCGAGACGGGACCACGGTCATCACCGTGAGTATCGGCGTGTCCTATACGCGGGATGAGACCAAACAGGTCGACAAGGTCATCCATGAAGCTGATCGCGCGCTTTATGCCGCCAAGGCATCGGGTCGCAACACCCTCGTGGTCTTCGATCCCGAAGACCCGCAGAGGAGCGATGACAGCGAGGATATAGCAGCGACCTTGAAAATCGCGATTGAACACGGCCTTGTCTCACTCGTCTATCAGCCGATCCGCAACATTCAGACAGGCAAGACGGACGGCGTTGAAGCTTTGATGCGTTTGAGGATGTTGGACGGGACGCAGGTGTCACCTGCTATGTTTATTCCTGTTGCGGAAAGGACAGGTTCGATCGTTGAACTCGGCCGGTGGGCAATTCGCACCGTTTGCCGAGACCTGTTGGCGACCGGCTTGGTGCAAGTTGCCAGCGTCAACGTTTCGCCGATTGAGCTCAAGATGCCAGGTTTCGCCAGCTATGTCGCAGCGACGCTCGCAGAATTCGGGGTGACGGGCGCTCGGCTTGCTTTCGAAATTACCGAAGGCGTTGAGCTGGAAATCGACCAGACCGTGGTTCGTTGCATCAGCGACCTGAGAAGGTTGGGCGCTCAAGTCTGGCTGGACGACTTCGGCACAGGCTTCGCCGGGCTCTCGTGGCTGCGCCTGATCGAATTCGACACCGTCAAGATCGATCGATCCTTCCTCCATGATTGCAATACGGAAAAAGGCAAGAGGATGTTGCTTGACATCATCAGCCTGCTGCGCAATCGCGGCGTGAGGATACTCATTGAAGGCGTTGAGACCATCGAACATCAGCGGCTGATGCAGCAGTACGGAATCAACCAGATCCAAGGATATTACATTGGACGGCCCGCGCCGGCAGCTCAGCTTGAATCTGATAATGTGCTGCCTTTCGGCCTGGTCAGGACTCATTGATTCCAAACGTCCATTCCGGAATGGGCAATAAGTTATGTTGGTCACGGCGGCAGGCGCCCGTAGGCGGATTGTACAGCACTCCCGCTCGCTTTTGATCCGTGCGTCCCTGCCTAGAAAATCTCCAGCACCGGATCTTCCAGCACTTTCCCCGTCACCACATCCGCAACCCCCCGGTCCGTCTGATGCGGGCCGGCATTGCAGGCGAGTGTCGCGCCGAAGCAGGCCTTGAAGACGCGGTAAGGTGGCTTCCAATCGACGATCTTGCCCATGGCCTTACGGATGTCGGCAAAGGCTGAGGCGGTGTCCTTCAGTGAGGCGTCGGTGACGAGGCCGGAGAGCGGCAGCGGCAGGATCGCTTCGATTTGGCCGTCCTTGGCGACCGCCATGCCGCCCCCGGCTGTTATGACAGCGTTGGCGGCGAGCGCCATGTCGGCTGCATTGCCGCCGAAGACGGTGAGGTTGTGGCTATCATGCGAGACGGTGGTGCAGAAGGCGCCGCGCCATTCGCCCCAGCCGCTGAGGAAACCGTTGCGCGGGGTGCCACCGGCCCTTCCGTGGCGATGGGCGACGGCGATCATGGCGCTGCCGACAGGTGGCACGACGAAGCCGTCCCGGATATACGTTTCCGCCTCTCCCCATTGAGTGAAGCGTGGGCGGTCGATAGTGGCGACGCGGGCGCGCTTGCCTTTCGCGGGGATGCGGAAATCGTTGTCGGTCAGCAGCGGCAGCTTCACGGACTTGATCAGCGGCGCCGTATCGAGCGGCTGAACGGTCGCCTCCATGCTGCCGTTGCGGGCGACGACGCGGCCATCTGATATGACGAGGCGTGCTCGGAATTCCGTGAGATCCTCGAAGAGAACGAGGTCGGCGCGGCGGCCGGAGGCGACAAGGCCGAGATCGGAACGCTTCAGCCGCTCAGCGGCGTTGAAGGTCGCGGCGCGCAGTGCCCATTCCGGTTTCATGCCATAGCGCACCAGGCGGCGGGCGACATCATCGAGGCCGCCGCTTTGGTAGAGTTCATCGGGAAAGACGTCGTCGGTGCAGAGCGTAATGGTTGGCGGCAGATGGCCGAGGCCGTTCAGCACCTCGACGAATTCCTGCAAGAGATGATCGTGAGAGCCACGCAGTTCGATCGTCAGACCGGCGGAAAGTTTAGCGCTAAGATCGGCGCCGGAGGTGAGTTCGTGGTCCGACGTGACGCCCGCTGCCATGAAGGCGTTGAGGTCCGCGCCGGTGAGGCCGCGGGCATGGCCACAGACGAGCTTGCCGGAAGCAAGGCCTGAGTTGACGATGGCGCTCATGCGCGGATCGCCGTTGATGACGCCGCGCATGTTCATGACTTCGGCAACGCCGCCGACGGCAGGAGAACGCAGCATCTCGGTGACGACGGCGGCATCGAAATCGGCGCCGGCGAGTTCCAGGCCCGGCGCAGACGGCACGCAGGAGGGGGCGAGCAGGATCATGCGCAGCGGCAGAGCACGTGCCGCCTCGATCGCCCAGCGCACGCCGTCGAGGCCGTGGACGTTGCCGAATTCATGCGGATCCCACACGACCGTGGTGACACCGCGCGGCAGCACGGCGCTTGCATATTCGGCGGGTGTCACCATCGAGCTTTCGACGTGCATGTGCGTATCGATCAGGCCCGGCGTCAGGATGCCGTCAGTCGCATCGATGATTTCGACCGCGTCGATTCGGCTCGCCCGGGCATGGACGCTGGCGATGAGCGCGCCGACGAGGCCGACATCAGCCTCCCGGATCAGGCCCGTCACCGTATCGAGCAGGCGGCCGCCGGTGATGAGCATATCGAACGGGGCGTCGCCGCGGGCGGCGGCAACGGCGCGGGCGCGCAAGGCTGGATCGTTGAGATCGAAAGGTTCCTGACGAGCAATGGCGTTCATCTGCGGGCCTCATTGATCAGGGCGGCGAGAATGATGGTACGCGCCTTCTCCACGTCGATATCGGCGGCGAATTGGGCGTTGAAGGTCGCATGCGTGGCGCGAGTCTCGACGACGGTGCGGCCACGGGTGAGGGCGCCCTGCAGTTCGACGTCGATGCGCGCGGGGCGGAAGCTGACGATATCGGGGGCGACGAAGGCCACGGCGGCGGAGGGATCGTAAATCGCCATGCCGGGACGGCCGCGGCTGGTGCCGATGCTTATATAGCCGGCGAACATGTCGCCGATCAGTTCGGCATTTGCGCCGCCGGCACTGAGTACCGGCTCGACATCCTCGGGCCTTGCCAGCACTTTGCGGCAGAGGTCGAGATCGACCATGCGCAGCGGCAGGCCATGGGCGATAACGATCGCCAGCGCCTCGGGATCGGCGAGCGCGTTGAACTCGGAGGAGGCCGTATGGTTGCCGGATGTGACGCCGCCGCCCATCCAGACGAGTTCGGTGATACATGCGGCAAGATCGGGGCGTGCGAGCGCCACGGCGGCGATATTGGTCAGGGGACCGAGAGCCAGGATGCGGTGTGGTCCGTTGCCCTCGAGCCAGCGGCAGAGCGCGGAGAAGGCGTCGCTCTCGGCCAGGGCGGCGGCTTTCGGTAGGCTCTTGCCGGATGTCGGAATGCCGGTTTCGCGGAGGATCGCCTGGGCGGTTTCGAGTTTGCCGAGAACGGGTGCAGCACGCCCGGTATGGACGGGGAACGTCCAGTCGAAGGCGCCGGCGGCGCCCGCTGCATTCATCCTCACCTGCGGCAGCGGCGTGTTGCCGAAGACCAGCGAGACGCCGTCGATCTGATATTTCGACTGCGCCACCACCAGAATGGCGGCGATGTCGTCGAAGCCCATGTCGGTATCGATCCACACACCCATGATGTCACCCGAAGCGCTTGAGGTTGGCCGCGCCGGCGACCGGCAGATCGAAGGCGAGCGCACTGCCGATCTCGTGCGGCGGCAGGCTCGCGTCGATTTCAGCCTTGATAGGCCCAAGCGGCGTATGGAGGAGGTATTCGCGTGTGTTGCCGGCGAAAGACGTGCCGTGCACTTTGCCTTGGAACGGACCGGAGCCGAGGGTCACCGTACGCGGGCGCCAAGCCAGGCCGGCCGCAGCTTGGGGCGGCGGATCGGAGAGTGCTGCGGGGCCGTGCGGCGTCACAAGCTTTCCGTCTTTCAGAGCGAAGACATTTTCGAAGCCCACGAAATCGGCGACGAAGGCGGAGGCGGGATTGTTATAGATCTCCTCCGGCGTGCCGATCTGTTCGATGCCGCCGTCCAGCATGACGACGATGCGGTCGGCGAGCGCCAAGGCCTCGACCTGGTCGTGAGTGACGAAGATCATGGTGACGCCGGTCTCCTTCTGCACGCGCTGCAATTCAGCGCGCATTTCGAGGCGAAGGCGGGCGTCGAGATTGGAGAGCGGCTCGTCGAGCAGCAGGACCTTCGGCTCCATCACCATGGATCGCGCCAGTGCGACACGCTGCTGCTGGCCGCCGGAGAGTTCGGCGGGCTTGCGGCCGGCGAAAGTGGTGAGGCCGACGGATTTCAGGCCGGCGCCGACGCGGGCATCGAGATCCGCGCCCGAAATGCCCTTGAGGCGCAGGCCGAAGGCGACGTTCTCGTAGACCGTCAGATGCGGGAACAGCGCGTATGACTGGAAGACGAGGCCGACGGCGCGCTTGTTGGCGGAGACGCCGGTTATATCGGCGCCGTCGAGGCCGATGCGACCGGATGCGGGCTTCAGCAGGCCGGCAATGGCGCGCATCGTTGTCGTTTTGCCACAGCCGGAGGGGCCGAGAAGGGCGACGAGCTCGCCCTTGGCGATCGCAAGGTCGAGATCCCTCACGGCGACCGTGTCACCATAGCGAAGCGTCAGCTTGTCGAGTTGGAGATAGGCATCAAACATAACGCGAGAATCCCAGGAAGCGTTCGGCGAGGAAGACGATGCCGATCGAGAGGAAAGCGAGAAGGGCGGAGAGCGCCGCGATGGAAGGATCGTAGGTGGTTTCCATATAGCCCAGCATATCGATCGGCAGGGTTCGGACACCCGGGCCGGAAAGGAAGAGCGAGACCGGCACCTGATTGAAACTGGTGACGAAGCCGAGGATGAAGGCGGCCAGGATGCCGCCGCGGATATTCGGCATGACCACGCGGAAAAAGGCACCGAGCCTGGAGGAGCCGAGCAGGACGGCCGCCTCCTCGATATCCGAGCGCAGATTATCGAGGCTCGCCGACACGACGCGCACGGCATAGGGCAGTACGAGGGCCGCATGGGCAAAGAAGAGCGCAAGCGTGATGTTGAAGCCGAAGGGCACGACGAGATAACGCAGCAATGCCAGGCCGACGATGATGCCGGGGACGATGATCGGCAGCGAGACGATGGTGCGGACGGTCTCTGCTGCGGGCAGCGGGTAACGCGACAGGGCATAGGCGGCGGGGATGCCGAGGATGAGGGCTGCCAGTGTTCCGAAAACGGCAAGGAACATCGACATGGCGAAGCTGTCGCGAAAGTTTTCAATAGTGAAGACCTTCATCACCCAGCGTAGCGAGAGGCCCTGCGGCGGGAAAGCCAGCGTCTCACCAGCCGAGAGCGAGGCGGCGATGATGATCAGAAACGGGCCGATCAGGAAAACAAGCAGCAGGAAGAGGACGACAGGCGAAAAGAGACGGATGCTCATCTGCGTCTCCTCGCCGTCGCAAGGCGTTTCAGCAGGATGTTGGCGGCAAAGCTCATGACGATCAGAATGAAGGCGATGACGCTTGCCGAGACGAAATCATTGGCGACCGACACCTGCTGATACATCAGTGTTTCGAGCATCAGCACCTTGGAACCGCCGAGGATGGCGGGGGTGATGTAGGCGGTGAGCGAGCCGGTGAAGACGAGCGTGCCGCCGATGACGAGGCCCTCGCGCGTGAGCGGCAGGACGACCTTCCAAAAGACCTGGAACCAGTTGGCGCCGAGCACGCGGGCGGCCGGGATCGCATCCCTCGGCATGTTTTCCAGCGCACTGATCAACGACAGGATCATCAGCGGCAGGAAGAGCTGCAGGAGGCCGATGAAGACGGCGGTCTCGGTGAAGAGCAGGCGCAGCGGTTCGGCGCTGAAACCGAGGCCCGTGATCGCCTGGTTGACGATGCCGGTGCGGCCGAGAATGACGATCCAGGCATAGGTGCGCGCCACTGGCGAGATCATCAGCGGCAGGGTGACCAAGCCGATCATGCGGCCTTTGCCGTTCGCCGGCAGGTTGACGATTGCAAAGGCTGCGGCGTAGCCGATGACGGCCGAGACAGCGGTGACCTCGAGGGCAAGCCGGAAGGAGCGCAGGAAAACGGTCCGGTTCAGCGTCTCGGAAAAGAAGCCTGTGTAGGCCGATATCGTCCAGGCATCGCCGGCGCGAAAACCCTCCGACAGCAGGATTGCGACGGGCAGCAGGAATACCACCGTCGCAAAGACGGCTGCCGGCAGGGCAAGCGCCAGGGCTTCCGCGCGGTTCTGGAACATGAGGCGCCTTTCCAGGAGAGGAGATGCCCCGGCGAGCGGCCGGGGCGGGTTCATGCGGGCTCTACTGGCCGACCTTCTCGTTCCAGGTCTTCAGCCAGCCGGCGCGGTTGTCGAGGGCGATGGCAGAAGGGATCAGTTTGAGGCTCTTGGCCGTTTCCTCGCCATAGGTGAGGTTGCCAGCGGCAGCGTCCGAAAGCTTGACCTCGCTATTCGCTGGGCTGTCGATCAGCTTTTCGGCGAGCTTGGTTTGGGTCTCGGTCGAGAGCCAGAAATCCATGAACTGCATGGCGAGATCCTGGTTTTTCGAACCTTTGGTCAGCACGAGAACATTCATGCCGCCGGTCTGTCCCTCTTTCGGCGTTGCCCAGGCAATGGGGAGGTCGAGCTTGGTGAAGCCGGCCCAGGAGAAACGGCCGATGGGGGCTGCCCAGATTTCCTCCTGCTGCATCAGTTGCACGAGCTGCGAGGATTTTTCATAGAAGGTGACGATGTCGTCCTTCTTGTCGCCCAGCGCTGCGATCGGGCCTTGCAGATCGGGCGTATCCTTGCCGAGCGCCAGGCCCAGCATGTAGAGCGCCGGCGGGCCCTGATTGGTGGTGACGTTCGGGAAGGCGACATGGCCAACATATTCCGGCTTCAGGAGGTCGGCCCAGGACTCGATCTTCATCTTGTCGGAACGATAAGCGATCGACGTGGCATAGAAAGTGTAGCCAACGCTCATGCCGTCGCCGTTCGGGTCCTTGGCGACGTCGTAGAGCTTGGCGAAATTGGCAAGCTTCGCGATATCGATCTTGTCGATCAGTCCGGTGCGTGATGCGGCAAGCGCATCGGCCATCGAAACGGCGGCGAGATCGACCACGGGGTTGGCCTTGTTCGCCTCCATTTTTGCCAGCCGCTCGACGCTGTTGCCGGTCTCGACCACCAGCTTGCAGCCGCATTGGGCTTCGAACGGATCATAGACCAGGGTCTTGAAGTCGTCCTGCGCGAAGGCATAGACGGAAATGGTCAGCGTCCGTTCAGCTGCGGAGGCGGCAAACGGCCAAAGTGCGGCGAGTGCCGCCGACGCCATGAGAGCTTTTTTCATCTTACATGTTCTCCATCTCTGAGGTTCTTGGTGCCGGGCTCGCAGGCCCGGATGATTGACGGACAATCAGCTGCATTGCCACGCGTTCGATTTCCGCGATCACGAGAACGCCTTCCCGGGTGCGGCTTTTTCTGATGGTATCGGCCAGCGCCGACACGGCAATCCCCGCAATTCTATCCATGTCCATTCTGACCGTCGTCAGCGACGGTGTGACAACAGGCGACCAGATGAGGTCGTCGAAGCCGGTGACGCTCACATCGCCGGGAACGCTGATGCCGGCTTGCTGCAGCTCGGTCAGCGCGCGTAATGCCTGCAGATCGGAGAGAGCCGCGAAAGCGGTAAAACCCTCCCGCACCTTTTCGGCAAGGCCGAGCGGACAGCCGCTGCCGCCATCCTGCTCTACCTTCCCGATCCACAGCGTTTCGGCATCGATGCCCGCGTGCATTCCGGCGCGAATTCCATCGGCGCGATCGTTCTGAACGCTGGACTCCTGGTTGTTGCCGATGATGAGGATGCGTTGGTGGCCGAGGGCCGCGAGATGGAGAGCGATTTCGCGGCCGCCCTGCCAATGGTCGGCGGAAACGGTGTTGCCTGGCGTCGAGGGGGTATCGATGAGAGCGACTGGGCAGGCGGCGGACAAAATGCGGGTGGCGCGGCGGGGAATAATGACCATGCCGTCGACGCCGCGTTCGACGAGACGATTGATCGCCTCCGTCTGAGTGGCAGCATCGCCGCGGGAGTCGGCGATTAGAACACCGTAACCAGCGGTGGAGGCGGCAAATTCGATCGCCTGTGCGATCTTCGGGAACAGAGGATTGGCGATGTCCGGCAACACCAGGCCGAGAACGCCGCTGCGGCCGGTTCTGAGCGCGCGGCCGGCCTGGCTCGGGACATAACCCAGTTCGGCGGCATGTTCGCGGATCCGTTCGACCAGTTGGCCGGAGACCCGGCCTTTGCCGGAAAGCGCATTGGAGACCGTGGCAATAGAGACGCCGAGCGAGGTCGCTATCCTGCTGAGGTTCGGTCCGGAGCGCGATGCAGCCATGATCTGATGCATTCTGATTAATCGTTTAATCAGTGCTATAGCAGCCGTCTCCGCTTGTCCAATCCAAATTCGTCTGGTGCCCGATTATTCCGGGATATTGTCGGGCATGAAAAAACCCCGCGAGGTGATCGCGGGGTTTCGCATTTTTCAGAAAGGCGAATGCCCGATCAGCTCTTGGCTTTTGCCGGCACCGGCGTCACCGCTGCTGTGGTCTTGCCGCCGGGCGCGTAGCCGCCGCCGACCGCAATGTTCAGCGAGACGTAGTCCTTGGCCATCTGCTGGACGGCCTGGGCAAGGCTTGCCTGGGCAAGCGAGACCTGGCGCTGTGCATCGAGAACGTCGAGCAGCGAGGAGGCGCCGTCCTTGTAGGACGCGGTCGACAGTTCGAGCGTTTCCTGCGTGGTCTTTACCTGAGCCTGTAGGGCTGCGACCGTGCGGGCGTCACGGCGGACAGCGGCGAGTGCGTTCTCGACCTGTTCGACCGCGGTCAGCACCGTCGACTTCCAGTTGAGGTAGGCGGTCGCGGCAGTGGACTGCGCCGACTTGACGTTGGCGCGCAGACGGCCACCATCGAAGATCGGCAGGTTGAGGGTCGGGCCGAAGGACCAGGGGGTCAGGTCGCCATGGATGCCGCGCTGGTTGATGTAGGACGGCGAGATCGAGCCGCTGAGCGAAATGCTCGGATAGAGCTGCGCCTCGGCAACACCGATATTGGCCGTTGCGGCGGCGAGATCACGCTCGGCGACGCGAATGTCGGGACGGTTGCGGATCAGGTCCGCCGGGATGCCCGAATTGATGCCGCCACGGAAGACCGGCTGACCGCGACCCTTCAGCAGCTCGTCGACGAGGGCCGAGGCCGGCAGGCCAAGCAGCGTGGCGATGTGATGGGCGGATATACGGATGTTGGTTTCGAGGCCGGGAATTTCGGCGAGCGTCGACTGTACGAGGCCTTCGGCCTGAACGACGTCGAGACGCGAGGCGGCGCCGGCTTCAAGCTGGAACTTGGTCAGCTCGTAGGTTTCCTGACGGGACTTCAGGTTGGCTCTCGAAAGCGCCAGGCGTTGCTGATAGTAGCGAACATCGATGTAGCTGGAGACAAGATCCTGCACGAGAGTCAGCTTGGCGACGTCGGCGGATGCGTATGCCGAATCGAGCGAAGCGAGCGCACTTTCGGTGCTGCGCTTGTAGAGGCCGAAGAGATCGAGCAGCCAGGTCAGCTGGACTTCGCCGGCACTGGTGTTGCGTGTGTCGAACTGCGAGCGCAGCTCGCCCTTCTGACCGCTGACCGTGTGCGAAGCGCCGACATTCAGGTTCGGCAGGGCGCCTGCGCCGGCGGTGGTGACGTTTGCAGAGGCCGCATTAATGCGTTCGATTGCCTGCTGGACCGTTAGATTCTGCTCGAGCCCGGCCTGGACATAACCATTCAATTTGGGATCGTTGAAGGCCGTCCACCAGGCTGCGGTAGCAACGTCACCGACACTTTTCGTGCCGCCTTCTCCGAATTTGGCGGGCAACGGCATTTCAGGAGGAGCATGATCCGGGCCAACAACGCAGCCCGACAGTAATAACAATAATGCCGGTGTGGCAAAACGAAGAGATACCATTCATTTCATCCTGTACTCGAGCAAGTCAATTCTTGTCCGAAGCTTCATGCTTCACTATCGCAGCCGCGCCTCGTCCTACCACAAACACACACACCGAAGCAGTCGGGCGCAATGTAGCAATCGGAACAGCATTATCACAGTGCATTTATATCACACTCCTGCCGCATTTTTGTCGCGTGTGGCAAAGATGCGTCGAATGACGACGTAGAAGGACGGCACGAAGAAAATTCCGAGCATCGTTGCCGACAGCATGCCGCCGAGAACGCCGAGGCCGATAGCGTTCTGCGCCGCAGAGCCCGCGCCCGTAGCGATCGCCAGAGGCACGACGCCGAGGATAAAGGCAAGCGATGTCATAATGATCGGCCGCAGGCGCAGCCGCGCCGCCTCCAGTGTCGCCTCGAAAAGGCCCATGCCGCTTTCCATGCGATCCTTGGCGAATTCGACGATCAGGATCGCGTTCTTCGCCGCCAGGCCGATCGTGGTGAGCAATCCGACCTTGAAATAAACATCGTTAGTCTGGCCGAAGAGTGTTGCCGCCGCCAGGGCGCCGAGAACGCCGACCGGCACTGCCATGATCACCGAGAAAGGGATCGACCAGCTTTCGTAAAGTGCTGCCAAGCAGAGGAAGACGACGAGTACCGAGATCGCATAGAGCATCGGCGCCTGTGAGCCGGAAAGGCGCTCCTGATAGGAAATGCCCTGCCAGGCCACCGTGTAACCGCCGCCGAGTTGCTCGGTCAGCTCTTCCATTTCGTTCATGGCATCGCCGGAGGACACGCCGGGCGCGGCGGCACCATCGAGCGGAATCGCGCTGACGGCGTTGAAGCGGGCAAGCGAAGGTGCGCCCTTCACCCATTCGGTTTTGGTAAAGGCGGAGAAGGGCACCATCTCGCCGGCCGTGTTGCGGGCATACCAGTGATTAAGATCGTCCGGCTGCATGCGGAACGGCGCGTCGCCCTGGACATAGACCGGCTTGATCTCGCCGTTCAGCGTGAAGTCGTTGACATCGCGGCCGGTGAAGATGATCGACAGCATCGAATTGACCGAGGCGATGTCGACGCCCATGGCGCCGATCTTTTCCTGATCGAGCACGATGCGCATCTGCGGCTCGACTTCCTTGTTGCTGCTGCGCAGCGCCACGATCCTACCCGAGCTGTTGCCCATCTGGATCAGCCGCTTGGAAGCAGCCGTCAGAGCGTCGTTGCCGTGGCCGCCGGTATCGACAAGATACATGGAAAAGCCGCTCGACACGCCGAGGCCCTGAATCGCCGGCGGCAGGAGCGCGAAGACCTGCGCCTCGCGCATCGCAAAGAAGCTGCGCAGCGCCCGGTTGACAACCGACTGGGCGCTCAGATTTGGATCAGTGCGCAGCGAAAAATCCTTGAGCTTGGTGAAAACGATGGCGCTGTTTTGGCCGGAGCCGTTGAAGCCAAAGCCGAGTGCGCCGAAGACGGATTCGACGGCATCCTTCTCATTCTCGCGATAATAGTTTTCCACCTTCTCGACGACGGCCTGAGTCTGCTGCGTCGTCGAGCCCGGCGGCGTGGTGACGATAGTCAGCAGCACGCCCTGATCTTCCTGCGGCAGGAAAGAACTCGGCAGCCGGGTGAAGAGGTAGGCGCAGCCGGCGCCGACTAGAAGGAAGACCAGCATGACGCGGATCGGGCGCTTCAAGAGATAGCCGATAGTCCTGACATAGCCGTTGGTCGAGCGCGTGAAGTTGCGGTTGAACCAATCGCCGACGCGGTGCTTCCGGTGTTCGCTGACCGGCTTCAGCATCGTGGCGCAGAGCGCCGGTGTCAGCACGATGGCGACGAGCGCCGACAGCAGCATGGCCGAGACGATGGTGATGGAAAACTGGCGATAGATGATGCCGGTCGAGCCGCCGAAGAAGGCCATCGGAATGAAGACGGCGGTCAGCACGAGCGCAATGCCGACGATGGCGCCGGTGATCTCGCCCATCGATTTCTCCGTCGCTTCGAGCGGCGAAAGCTTCTCTTCGGACATGATGCGTTCGACGTTTTCGACGACGACGATCGCATCGTCGACCAAAAGCCCGATGGCCAAAACCATGGCGAACATCGTCAAAGTATTGATCGAATAGCCGGTGGCCGCCAGCACCCCGAAGGTGCCCAGCAATACCACGGGAACGGCGATAGTCGGGATCAGCGTTGCGCGAAGATTCTGCAGGAAGACGAGCAGCACCACGAAGACGAGCACGATTGCCTCGATCAGCGTATGCACGACCTTCTCGATCGACAGTTCCACGAAGGGCGTCGTGTCGTAGGGATAGGTAATCTTCACGCCTTCCGGCAGAGTGCGGCCGATGACATCGAGTGCGGATCGAACGCGTGCGGCCGTATCGATGGCGTTGGCGCCGATCGCGAGGTTGACGGCAAAACCGCTCGAAGGCAGGCCGTTGTAACGCGAACTGCCGCCGTAGCTCTCCTGACCGATCTCGATGCGCGAGACATCGCTCAGGCGCACGGTCGCGCCGTCCTTTTCGACCTTCAGGATGATGTGCTCGAAGTCGGCGACGGTGGTGAGCTGGCTTTGCGCAGTGATGGTGACGTTGAGCTGCTGACCTGACATCGCCGGCTGGGCGCCGAGCGAACCGACGGAAACCTGAGTGTTCTGCGCCTGGATCGCCGCCGTGACGTCGCTCGGCGTCAGCTGATATTTCACTAGCTTGAAGGGATCGAGCCAGATGCGCATGGCGTATCCGGAACCGAAGACGTTGATACTGCCGACGCCTTCCAAGCGCTGGATCTGATCCTCGATGGAGGTCGACATGATGTTGCCGAGATCGACCGAATTGCGCTTGCCGTCAGTTGAAACGAGTGAGCCGACGAGGAGGATGCTCGAGGTCGAGCGCGTCACGCTGATGCCGGCATCGATAACATCGCCCGGAAGCTGCGACTGAACCAGCTGCAGCTTGTTCTGCACCTGCACTTGGGCGATGTCGGGATCGATGCTGGTTCCGAAAGTGAGCTGGATGCTGGCCGATCCGGTCGACGAAGTCGAAGTCATATAGGTGAGATCGTCGAGGCCGGTCATGCCGTCTTCGATGATCGTCGTTACCGATTTTTCGACGGTCTCGGCGCTGGCGCCGCGATAAGTGGCGTTGATGCGAACCGTCGTCGGGGCGATGTCGGGATATTGCGAAATCGACAGGGTGAAGATCGCCAGAAGGCCGGCGAGCATGATGGTGATCGCAATGACCCAGGCGAAAATCGGACGTCGGATGAAAAACTTGGCCATCGATTGTTCCTGTGCGGCTGAGACGGTGACGATGCGGGCTCGGAGCGATTACTTCGCTGCGGGCTTCTCAGCGTCACCGGCCGCAGACTGCTCGGCAGCCACGACCACGCCATTGTCGTTGATCTTCATCGGAACCGGCTTCACCGGCATGCCTGCCGTGACCGACTGGAGGCCGGTGACGATCAGCTGATCGCCGTCTTTTATGCCTTCGGTCACCAGCCAGGAATTGTTGGAGGGCGAGCTGTTCTCAAAGGCGCGGGTTTCGACCTTGCCGTCGGCGGAAACGAATTGCGCCGTCAGCCGGCCGTTGGCGTCGCGGCTCGTTGCCAGCTGCGGCAGCGCATAACCGGTTTCGGCGCCGAGCTCGACCGTGGCGCGGACATACATGCCGGGCAGCACGATACGATCGGGATTGGGGAAAAGCACACGAATGATGAAGGTGCCTGTGGTCTCGCTGACCACCTGCTTCGACATGTCGAGCTTGCCCTGCTGATTATATTCCTTGCCGTCTTCGAGGATCAGGTGGAAGGCGACATTCTCCGCGCCCTTGATATCGCCGGCGGCCATCGCATCGCGCAGCCTCAGTAGATTGGTGCTCGACTCGGTGAGCGAGATGTAGATCGGATCGAGCTGCCGGATCGTCGTCAGCGCCGTCGTCTGGTTGGCCGAGACGACATTGCCGATATTGTAGGCGGTCTGGTCGATGACGCCGTCGAAGGGTGCGACGATCTTCGTATGGTCGAGGTCGATCTGCGCCGCGGTAAGGGCAGCCTTTGCCGACTCGACCTCCGCCTTCGCCTGGAGAAGCGTCGTTCTGGCCGTTTCATATTCGATCTGGGTGGCGCCGCTGCCGACGAGGCGCTGGTAGCGTTCGAGATTGCTTTCAGCGCTCGGCACGCTCGCCTCGGCTTTGGAGATGGCGGCCTTGGCCTGCTCGACGGCGGCGATATAGGGCGCATCCTCGATCTGATAAAGAAGGTCGCCCTTCTTGATCTCTCCGCCTTCCTTAAAGGCGATTTCGCGGATGATGCCGCTCACCTGCGGCCGGATATCGGCCGTCTGGAAGGCTTCGGCGCGGCCAGGAAGAATTGTCGTGATTGGGAAACTCGCCTTCGCCAGGGCGATCACCCCGACGGGGGTTGCCTGCTGCGCGGCCGCGCCGGCATTGCCCGCGGGCTTGCCGGCGTTGTCGCTGCAGGCGCCAAGCAATGCGCCGGCCATCAGGGCCGAGGAGATGAGAACGGCACGCCGAATCATTCTAATTCCTTCATGCGGTGGCAATCGCCGTCGATCTACGGGCTCGGCCGGGCCGAGGCATGCTTATTTAAGCGTCCGGATGAACTTGGCCTCAAATGCCATAATCCCAGATCTAACAAAATCTTTACGAAGTGACGTAATTCAGCAACCGTCACTTAGCAAGCGCTATTTTGCAGTGCGGCATCGACAAAGCCGACGATTTCCTCGGCACGATGCACCAGTGTCTCAGTGTCGTCGCGAACGATGAGGACAGGGTGCAACACGCAGGCCAGCACATCGGCGACGGTCTGTGCGGCACGCTGAGGGTCGCGGCAGTGATAACGTCCTTCCATCATGCCTTTGCGGATGATCTCGCCGAGTTTCTCCTCGATACGGGCGCGATAGCGATTGCCGGCTTCGAGTTTGGCTTCGATGGTCGAGAGCACCATTTCGAAGATGTAAGGGTTCTTCTGGATATCCTGCAGATGACCCTCCAGCAGGCGCAGGACGAAGCGGAGCAGTTGCTCTTTCGCCGACATGTTCTGGTCGAGGGGGACAAAACGCTCGGCGGCATTGTCGAGATGGCGCCCGGCGATGGCATCGACCAGCGCCACCTTGGAACGGAAATGCTTGAAGACATTGGCGGGCGACATGCGCAGCGCAGCTGATATATCGGCGATCGACACTGCGGCGAAGCCACGTTCGCGAAACAGCATCTCCGCCATCGAGAGGATGTCCTGTCGCGTTTCCTCGGCCTTGCGTCTCGGCCTTCTTGCCATCCGTCCCCCGCCGGGCCGCGCCCGGTACTCCTTTTTTGCCGATGCTAGCGCTATTCAGCGAAAACTGCCAAGCCGATGCAAGGCCCGGCGGCTTTCGCATGTCGCCTTTTCAAGGGAAATAGGGGGCGAGGTTGCTGCGGACACGGGCAAGCGGCGTCTCACCGCTATTGTCGGGAACAAAGCGCTCGCCGGTTATCGCCTCGTAGGCTCTGATATAGACGGCCGAGGTCTGCTCGATCAGTCCGGCGGGGATTTCTGGAATCTCGTCCTTATAAGGATCGCAGCGCTCCGCCACCCACGCACGGACGAAATCCTTGTCGAAACTATCCGGGCGCTTGCCAGCGGCAAAACTTGCCGGATAGGTTTCAGCAAGCCAGTAGCGGCTGCTGTCCGGCGTGTGGATCTCGTCGGCGAGGATAATATTGCCGTCGCCATCGGTGCCGAATTCATATTTGGTATCAACGAGGATCAGGCCTTGCCTCGCGGCCATTTCCTGGCCGCGGGCAAAGAGCGCGAGTGCATATTTCGACAAGGTTTCCCACTGCTGGCTGGTCAGAAGGCCTCGCGTGACGATTTCAGCAGGCGTCAGCGGCTCGTCATGGCCTCCGTCGAATTCCTTGCTCGTCGGCGTGATGACGGGTTCCGGCAGAATCTGATTGTCGCGCATGCCGTCCGGCAGACGCATGCCGTACATTTCCCGCTCACCCTTCTTATAGAGGGTCAGGATCGAGGTGCCGGTGGTGCCGGCGAGATAACCGCGCACGACGATTTCAACCGGCAGGATGTCGAGCCGCCTGCCGATGACCACATTCGGATCGGGATAGTCGAGCACGTGGTTCGGGCAAATGTCCCTCGTCGCCTCGAACCAGTAACGCGCCGTCTGCGTCAGCACCTGACCCTTATACGGAATACAGGTGAGAATGCGGTCGAAAGCGCTCAGCCGATCTGTGCTGATGATGATGCGGCGTCCGTCGGGAAGGTCGTAATTCTCGCGCACCTTGCCGCGATAGTAGTTCGGCAGTTCCGGGAAATGGGCTTCGGAGAGGATTCGCACGGCGCTCGACTGTCCTTGTATTTGGCTGATGGCTTCCTGCTCTAGTTTCATTACCGGCGAAGTCAAGCCAAGCGGAAGTATCGCATCACAGCCAGAACAGAGCCAGAAGAAACAGAGCGAGGCCGTAAGTTGCGACGGCAAGCGGCCAGCCGGCCCGCAGGAAGTCGCTGAAGCGGTAACCGCCGACGCCCATCGCCAGCGTATTGTTGTGATGGCCGAAGGGCGTCAGAAAATCGAGCGAGGCCCCGACGGCAACCGCGATCAGATAGGCGTCGGGTGGGTGCCGCCCGATCCTCGCAAATTCGAGTGCGATCGGGGCGAGCACGATTGCGACCGTCGCGTTGTTGACGAAGGGCGTCAGCGCCATTGCGAGGAAGAGGATGAGGGCGATGCCGGAAAGCGCATGGTTAACCGGCACGATGAGGCTCAGCCAGCCGGCAATCGCTTCGGCCGCTCCGGTGCTGGCCACTGCCTGGCCGATCGGAATCATCGCCGCGAGCATGATGATGATCGGCCAGTTGAGGTCGGCCATCGCCTGGCGGATATTGAGATGATTGAGCAAAGCGAGGACGAGGACGACACCCGCAAAAGCGACCTCGGGATGCAGGCCCGCCGCCGACGCGGCGACGCCGCAGGCAAACAATGCGAAAGGCCGCCAGGAGAGGAGGGGCGGTTCAGCTGAAGCTGTCGGAGCAAGCGGCAGGCACTCGCTTTCCTCCAGCGCTTCGGCAATTGCCGTACGCGGCCCTTCCAGCGTCAATATATCGCCGATCGACAGTTGCAGATCGAGAAAGCGGCCTTCGATGCGCGGTGTGCGCATGGAAAGAGCAGTGACTGCGACGCCCCGATTGTGAAAGACTTCGAGTGAACTGACGCGCGAACCCACCAGCGTGCTTTCGGGCATGACGACGGTTTCGACCCGGGTGAAATTTGGCGGCCGAATATTCAGATGGGCATCTGCCACCAGGGCCTGTGTGGCGGCAAGGCCGGCAAAGATGTCATCGGCGCCTTCGGCAAGCAGCACGTCGCCCGCGCTGATCATCGACTGGTCGAGCGGGCCAAACACGAAGTTGCCGTCACGGATCAGCGCGTGCGGTTTGATGCCGAAGCGGGTCCGACACTCCGAAAGCCGCGTGCCGATCAGCGGCGAAGCATTGGGAATGCGACGTTCGACGACGACGCGACGCGAGCCCTGGGCGAGCGTTGCCGGCACTGTGTCGGGTTCCGGGAACAAGTATCGGATCCGAACGGCGATGAGCAGGATGCCGACGATCGCGACTGGCAGCCCGACATAGCTGAAATCGAAGAAATGAAAACCCGCACCGGACGTCTTGGCAAGCGCATCGCTGACGAGCAGGTTGGCCGGCGTGCCGATCAGCGAGACGAGGCCGCCGAGCAGGGCTGCAAACGAGATGGGCATGACGAGCTGACGGCGGGGGATTGAGAGCGCCACGCCGAGCCGCAGCGCCACCGGCAGGGTGATCGCAAAGGCGCCGATATTGTTCATGAAGATGGAAAGAAAGCCTGCCAGCGAGGAAGCGCCTGATATGACCTTGAAGTTCGACGGTCTTGCGGTTGCGACACGCGCAGCGAGGTTGTCGAAGAGCTTGGCGCGTGCGAGCACCTGGACGATCAGCAGGATTTCGACGACGGTGATAACGACGGGGCTGGCGAAGCCCGCGAAGATCTGATCGACTGGGTAAAGTCCGAGCGCATAGCCGGCGAGCAGGCCGGCAATCGCAGTCACCTCGATGCGTATGCGTTCGAGCGAGAAGAGAACGAGCATCACCAGCAGAAGGATCAGCAGGGATGCTTGCTCAAACGACATGGGCGGATCCGGTGTTTCATCGATGGAGGCATGTCGCTGTACCGCAACCGCTGCAGATTTCCGGGTGACAGGCCTTGGGCGGACTGTAGTCGTTCCTCATCTGCTGTACAGAGGCGTCAGCCGGCAAAATTGAACGATGTCACGTCTTCGGTCGGGCCGAAACCTGCCAGCGGCCCTCGGCATTCCGCTCCAGCACGGGCGTGGCGAAGACACCGCGGACGCGCGCGACCCACTGCGGCCCGGCGGTTGCGAGGCTGTCGCGCCAGCGCTCCGATTGCAGCATGGCCGCGCCTATGACGACGGGTTCGATGCCGCAGGCCGTCAGCAGATCAAGGCCCGAGACGATCGATGCGCCGCTGGAAATGACGTCATCGATCAGGGCGACGCGCCGCCCGGTCAGCAGCGGCAACATGCGCGGATCGATATAGAGGCGCTTGTCCTGTGTCGGCGTCGTGATCGATGACAGAGGAACGGAGAGCTCGTCGCGGTACCAGAACTTGCGCGAGGTGCCGAGCGGGACATAGCGGTCGTGACCGAGCTTCTGGGCAACGGCGGCTGCAAGCGTCAAGCCGAGCGTCGGCAGGCCGGCGACGACGTCGACGCCCATAGGCCCGAGCTTTTCGGCGAGACCGTCGGCCAGCGCGTCGAGGACGGCGAAGCTCGCCTGGTTGACAATCAGCGAAGCGAGGGCGTGATCGCCATCTGCCAACACGCGTATCGGCAGGCGAAGCTGGCGGCCGTCTTCCAGCGTGGCGACATAGAAAGTCGTGAACTCCCGATCGTGGGGAAAGGTGCCGGGCGGGTGAATCTCCTGGCAAAAGTCATGCGGCGCCATCTCCGACAGATCGGTCAACGTCTCGCCCTTTCCATGCCGGCTCTTCGGCGCAACCCCTGCAATTCTCCTTCGGTCAGCGCACGCACGGCGCCTTTTGGGAGTTCGCCGAGTTCGAGCCCGCCGATTGCGACCCGCACAAGGCGCAAACATTCGGCCCCGAGCGCCTCCAGCATACGACGGATCTGACGATTGCGGCCTTCATCGAGCTCGACCTCGATCCATGAGTTTCTGTCGCCCTGGCGCAGGCGTCGTGTGGCGGTGGCCGTCAGCAATTCGCCGTCATGACGGATGCCGGATGTCATAGCGGCAATCTCCTCGTCGTCCATGAGGCGGTCGATCTGGACATGATAGGTCTTGGTCACATGGGTGAGCGGATCGAGCAAGGTCTGGGCGAACTCGGTGTCGTTGGTGAAAAGCAGCAGGCCTTCGCTCGCCTTGTCGAGCCGACCTACAGGAGAGAGGTGCGGGATGTCGAAATTCTTGAGGCAATCATAGACGGTCGGCCTGCCCTCGGGATCATGGCGGGTCGTGACGAGCCCGCGTGGCTTGTTGAGCATCAAATAGATTTTCGCCTCGGCGGCAATGACAAGTCCATCGACACTGATCCTCGCCGTCGACAGATCGACCCATGCAGAGGCATCGCTGACGGTACGGCCGTCGATGGCGACGCGGCTTTCGGCAATCAGCCGTTCGGCCTGCGTACGGGAGCAATAGCCGAGTTTGGAAAGGGCGCGCGGAAGGGTGACCCGCTTGCCTGCAGTGTCGGCGGCAGGCTTCAGCCGCTCGCGTGTCTTATGCGATGGGCGCCGGTCCCTCATCTGCCATCCCTGTCCAGCCTCGATGCCGCTTCTTGGCACGAACGGCCCAACGATGCCAGCGTGACAACGAAAACTAAGGAATGATAGGGTTGCAAAGGACGTCAGCGCTTCGGATAAAGCGCCGTCTGGGCGAAAACCGGTTGGTCGCGCCGCCTCAGCGGCAGGCCATGAAGCCTGCCAGTTCCTTGCGGCTGACGACGATGCCGGCAGCGGCCTTCGCTGGGTCGGGATGAGTATAGGACAGGCTTGGCATTTCCGGCAGCTCGAGCGCCTGACGCATATTCATGATGCCGACCGCGTAACGGCCGTTAACGCCGTCGGCGCTGACTTCAATGATGCAATTGGCCCTCTTATTGTCCATTGGTTGTCCTCCCGTTCGTTTTTTATATTGCCATCCCTTGCATTAAAAATTGGTTTTTCTGAGACATAAGCGTTTACGCACCTCGCCGAAAATGGCTCGGCGGGTGCGTAAAAGAGCCGGCTTCGAGGCGGATTGAGCGCTCAGTGCCACCAATGGCGAGGCTGCGGCTGTGAATTGCCGGATAGCAGGTAGCCAAAGAGGAAACCGACCGCCCCGGCAAGCACCAATGCGGTGGTCGTTGCGGCCGCATGCTCGCGGGCGGCGCCGGCGGCGGCTGCGCCTTCGGCCCGGATTTGGGCGACGGCGTTTTTTGCGCGGGGCAGGGCTTCATCGTAGGCCTTGCCGGCGCGGCCGCGCACTTCGTAATAGGCCTCGGCGCCTTGGGCGGAAATCATCTTCTGCAGACGAGAGACTTCCTGCTGGAGCGCAGCGATGTCCTTGCTGACAGATGCTCTGATGTCATCGGTGTTGGCAGCCATGTCGGTCTCCTTCCTTCAATGGGAAAGACAACACCTCAAACGGTGATAGGTTCCGAAATTGCAGCTGCTGATTTGTGACGGAAATTTAAAGCTCGCTTTCCAGCCTCGATTTAATCCTCGATTAACCATAAATTGGCTCAAAGCGCTGTTTTCACGCGATTTTTCGCCGGTTGCGGGCGGCAATTCGGGGATTTTTTGACCAGCTGATAAAGAAATCTTCGGAAATTTGTCGCGAACACGCCGCCTGTGGATAAAGAACGCGAAGAAAATAGCAACCAAATCAGTCTGTTACAAAAATGTCAAAAAACTTTTGGAATGGCTGTTGACTTAGAAAAGGGGGTGGGATTATAAGCCCACT